>NZ_HE999443.1:0-5071 GCF_000312305.1 Prevotella conceptionensis 9403948
ATTGGATGCTTACAATCCAGCCGCTTACAGGGATAAACACCGCCAGCGAAATCATATAGGACGTAATCCCGATGCTCATCCTACCACTTTCCACACCGAAGTCTAAGGCCATTAGTGGCAGAGCTGTCACCAAGGCGGTCGAGTCAATGTATTCCATGAAGAAAGCCACAGCTACGAGAGCTATGACAATCCGTGAGATATACTTTTTCATTTCCTTGCCTCTTTGTAAATTGCAATCGAAGTTCTGTTGTTCAGACTTCTATTGCAAACAGATTAAAAAGTCTAGATGACTTCACTGTTTATTCTCATCAAACTCTTCGGCAGCCTTTTCCAAAAGTACCTCTATAAAGGTCTTTAAGTTCGTACCCTTGTTTGCAGCCATGATGGAAAGCCAGCGAAATGTGTCTTCGCTAAGGTCTATTGTTATTTTCTTCGATTGTAATGCCGTTGTTGCCATAAGCCTAAACTTTAATTCATTGCAAACATAAACAATATATGCCATATACACAAATATGGAGATGAAAATCAATTAAATAGATACAAAAACACGTTTACTAGCCAAACCAACTTCAATGTATGGCTATCGCAAACCCACGAACTTATCAAGTCTTCAACCCACAAACTCATCAACTCAAAAAATTAAAATCTTATTTTTTATTTTACATTACCGTTCCATTTTTCACTCCGTTCTAGCGAAAATATCAGTTAAAAAGTAGGTAAATTGATACTATTTCTGGCCTTTCACGTCTTACATTTTGTCAATATTCAAGAGGATAACCTGCATTTTGCACCATTTTACCTTTCTAGATTGGTTGCCAACTCATTATTTTTAACGTCCAAATTACCCACTTTTAGCCCCTAAAACCCTACTTTTTAAGCCCATTTTGCCCTTTCTAGCCATGTATTTCATCGCTACAAAAGGTTTTATTTATGCAATTGCAGTAGATATTTATGCCTTTTAGGCTTGCGTTTAGCACCATTTTGCACTGCGTTTAGCACCATTTTACCTTGCATTTAGCAGCAAAACGCAGTCCATTTAGCAGCAAAACGCAGTCCATTTAGCACCAAAACGCAGTCCATTTAGCACCAAAACGCACTACGTTTAGCACCAAAACGCAGTGCATTTAGCACCAAAACGCACAAAAATAGGTGCAAAAGGGGAATTGTTTAAATAAATATTCATTCTGCCGCAATGCACAGGCCAACCCCTATTTGCATCAAAATAAACCCTCGCGAGAATCGATTTTTTGCGGCAAGGTGAGCCATTGGTGAGCAGAAAGGGCACTCAGAATGTTAAAATTCTTGCTCAAAACCAGACAAAAAAGATTATCCCATATACACGCACATGATAACACAGACAGTATGCTCAACTAACAAACAAAATCTGAACAGGCGCTAACCACCGCTTGGGGTTAAAGTAAAGAGCACTTCATTAACTAGAAACCTCAATCCTATACAAACCCAAATAATTAATCAACTAATCGGCTTACCCATTTAAAAAATCAAAATCCCGCACCATTTATCCACACGCACACAAATATTATCTTATATCTTTCTTTTTAGAAGAGAAAGAAAATGATGGTGATGATATGGCGTGGATAAGTTGATAACTTTTCTCATTACGCAACGTGTTTTTGGTTATCAACATTAGGAAAAGGTTATGCACAAGTTATCAAACGTACTTTTGGGTTGTAAGTTAAGGCTTTATATATGTTTTCCACATAACAAGGTGGGGTAGGGCATTGTGCAAATGTTCATAACTTTTGTTGCTCTAAAAGTGTTGATAACGCTTGCATTTCGCCACAACAACTTCTTAGTTATCCACCAATCCTTAGGGGTGCGTTGTAGGTTGTGGATAAGTGAGGAGTTGTACATGGCTTTTACACGTGTTATCAACAGGGTTTTCCACAGACTATTGGGGATAACAGGGATGAAAGATGCAGCAGTTTGAAAACACAAAGTGAATGAATAGTACATCAATATATTGAAAAACGCCGCGCATTTGCTTGCTTTATACAGGGCATGAAGATGCAGAATGCAGTGTATTGAGTGAGCAAATGTGCGGCGTTTAGTGGCGAATGGCAAGCGAAGAGCAAATGGCGTGGGTTAAAACTCGCGTTTTTAATGCGTTGTTTTTTGCCTATGCTGCTGTCTTTTCCACGTTTGCTTTATTGCGGTTAAGCTTGTCTACAACCAGTGCTATGGCTCCGTCGCCCGTTACGTTACAAGCAGTTCCAAAGCTATCCATAGCAATGTAGAGGGCAATCATCAGTGCTTGTTCGTTCTCGCCAAAGCCAAGGATGCTGCCCAGAGGGGCAAGCGACGCCATAATGGCACCACCTGGCACGCCAGGAGCGGCTACCATGAAGATGGCCAGCACCATAATGAAATGCAAGAAGAGGGGAAAATCGGTGGGTAAGCCTTCAAGTAGGGCGATGGTAAAGGCGCAAGCGGTTATCTTCATGGCCGAACCAGAGAGGTGAACCGTGGCGCAAAGGGGGATAACAAAGCCTGCAACACCTTCGGAAAACGCCGTTTTTGCGTGTCTGCTTTAAGGCCACGGGGATGGTGGCTGCCGACGAAGAGGTGCCGAGAGCCGTGAGATAGGCTGGAAACATGTTGGCCAATAGGCGGAAAGGGTTTTTGCGAACGATGGCTCCGGCAATGAGATATTGATAGAGCAGCACGAAAATGTGCAGCGCAAAGATAACGACAATAATCTTGGCAAACACGGTCATCATGCGCATTACGTCGCCGCTGAAAGTCATGTTGAGGAAGATGCCGAAGATATACACGGGCAAGAGGGGAATGATAACGCGCTCGATAACGCCCACGATGATGGCTTTCATCTCGTTGGTGGCACCCCGCAGCACCGTGTGACCGCCGTATGCAATGCCCAAACCTACGATGAACGACAGCACAAGCGCGCTCATCACGTCTATCGTGGCAGGAATGTTGATGGTGAAATAGGGCAGTATCTCGGCCGATTTCTCTACGGTTTCTAAGGTTTGTGAGCCGTTTCCGATAAGCGATGGGAAGAAGGTGCTGCCCGTTGCATAACTCAGTATGGCCGCAACAACGGTGTCGGCGTAGGCAATGCCTACGGTAATGAGCAGCAATTTGCCTGCTCCCTTACCAATATCGGCAATGGCCGGCGTTACCAATCCCAAGATGATAAGGGGGATGATAAAGCCCAAAAACTGTCCGAAGATGCTGTTGAAGGTTGCGAATATGCGTACCCAGGGCAGTGTAAAGATGTGACCTAATGCTATGCCGAGGGCAATGGCGATGAGAATGCGCCCAAGTAATCCGATTTTCATAGGTAATGTTATGTTTTTTAAGTTGGGCAGTCCGGTTTGGTTATGTGGGCTGCACGTGATACAATTGTCAAGAGGTTGGCCGCTCTGTAAGAAAGATAAAGCAGGGGGAGAACTTCAAATGAAGAGGCTCACGCCTCCAAACCAAGATATTCAGCCTATAGACTCACGCCTATGTTCTAGCTAAGTGGACAAAGACATCATGGTCTTTTGCCTCCATTTTTGCATTTTAATTGGCCACAACTTAAATGCTCACGCATTCTTTATGTGTGGCAATTTCCACCAAAAAGTTAGTTATCTCCCCCTGCTGTTATCTTCTACGCGGCCGATGGTTTTGGCTTGTTACGGCCAAATCCACCTTGGCTAGCGTAGTTTGTTGTAGAACTTAACCTTGCGCCAAACGCTCGGCCATGGCCTTACCCAGTGCGCGACACTGCTCGGCCACTTCGGGCGATAATGCCTGTTTCATTTCAACGGGCGTGCCAACGGGTTCGAAGTGCAGGCTGTTTTCGTTCCATTCGCCAATCTTCTGCACGGCTTTGCTGGCCCATCCGTAACTTCCGAACCATCCGATAAGGTGGTTTTTGATGTCGCGGTTGGCCAGTTCGCTCAGCAAAACGTCCATTTCGTGGTATAGTCCGGTGTTGTATGTGGGTGCTCCTACGATGAGTCCGCGATAACGGAACACGTCGCGGATGATGTAAGAATGATGCGTTTTCGACACGTTGTGCACCGCGATGTTCTTTACACCGGCCTGACTGGCAGCCCTAGCAATAACTTCGGCCATGCGTTCTGTATTGCCATACATCGTTCCGTAGCATATCACAAGGCCGTCTTCTGTTTCGTATTTGCTCATGCGGTTGTACATTTCAACCACCTTTTGCAGTTGTTCGTGCCACACGGGGCCGTGTGTAGAGCAGATATAGTCTATCTTTTCGTTGGCTAGTTTTTTAAGGGCGTTCTGCACGGGCGTGCCATATTTGCCCACAATGTTCGAATAGTAGCGCACCATCTCCAACCAGAAGGGTTCGCAATTAATCTCGCTGTCGAGCAATCCGCCGTTAAGTGCGCCGAAACAACCGAATGCGTCGCCCGAAAACAGCATGTTATTGGATGTGTCTAGCGTCATCATCGTTTCCGGCCAGTGCACCATTGGCGTTAAGAAAAACTTCAATGTGTGCTTACCCAGTGATAGTTCGTCGCCGTGTTTCACTTCGTGCTCGCAGCCTTCCATGCCATAGAAACCTTTAAGCAGGTCGAACGACTTCTTGTTTCCCACTACCTGCACGTTGGGATAATACTTCCTCATCAGGGCAAAAGAGCCGCTATGGTCGGGTTCCATGTGGTTTGTAACGATATAGTCGATGGGACGGTCGCCAATTACTTCGCGGATGTTCTCGATAAACTGTGCGAAGAAGTCGGCTTCCACCGTGTCGATGAGGCACACTTTTTCGTCTACGATGAGGTACGAGTTGTACGAAACGCCGTTGGGAAGTGGCCATAGGCCTTCAAACTTTTCTTTCTTTCGGTCGTTCACACCCACGTAGTAGATGTCTTTTACTATTTCTATCATATTCTGAGTTTGTAAGTTTATGAGTGTATATGTGTATTTAGTTGACGAGTAAGCAAGTTAACAAGTTAACGAGTTCGTTAGTTAACAAGTTAACGAGTTACCGATACATTAGTCTTATTATGTGGTTGAGGAGGTAAAGTAGCAATGCTAATCACGCCCCTCTCCCCTTGGAGAGGGGTTG
>NZ_HE999443.1:5184-9936 GCF_000312305.1 Prevotella conceptionensis 9403948
AGCAATGCTAATCACGCCCCTCTCCCCATGGAGAGGGGTTGGGGGGTGAGGCTTTTTTCACTCCCCCCAGAGTGGTTGTTGTTGAGGCTTTTCACTCCCCCAGAGTGGCTGTTGGTGAGGCTTTTCACTCTGGTTTCCAACCTTTCGGCACATAGTTATCCGTTCCCTTGCAGCTTTCGGCCGAGAAAGCCAGGGCGTAGCTCATTATCTTGTTCCATTGTTCTTTGGTCAATCCGTCGATAAGGCGTTGCCTTGTAACGCCCAATTTCAGCATGCCGAAGATAAATCCGGCGTTGAAATTGTCGCCTGCCCCAATGGTGCTAACGGGCTGTGTGTTGCCAACGGCATAGCTTTCGCAAAAGCCGCCGTCGGCACGTAGCTGCACGGGGTTGGCTCCATCGGTGTAAACAAACCGCTTGCAATAGAAAGATACCTCGGCAGCGTACACCTTAGCAGGGTCGGACAGGCGATAAAGCACCTCGAAGTCTTCCCTGCTTCCGCGCACCACGTCGGCATACTCGTAGTTCTCCAGCAAATTGGGCGTTATGCGCATCACATCGGTTCGGTGGCCCGAACGGAAGTTCACGTCGTAGTAGATGATGGCCCCACGGTTGTGCGCATATTCTAGGAACGAAACCACTTGTGGCCGTGTGGCAGGACTAACGGCGTAGTAAGAACCGAACACAACGATGTCGTCGGCCTGCACGTCGGGGTAAGCAAACTCTGGATTGTTCTTCTTATTGTCGCGATAGAACAGGTATTCGGCATCGTTTCGCTCGTTCAAGAAGGCCAACGAGATGGGTGTTTGCCCCTCATCGCACTTCGTTACGTAATCGGCCTGCACGCCATTGTCTTTTAAGAAACTGATAACGTTGGTTCCAACGCGGTCGTTTCCTACGGCCGAGATGAATGTTGCGTCGGCTCCCACGCGCCCTAGCGATACGATAGTGTTGAAAACCGACCCCCCAGGCAAGGCTCCTATGGGCTGTTCGTGCTTGAAAACGATGTCTAACACCGTTTCACCTACTCCGATTACTTTCCGCATAACGCTGTGATAAATGTTCTTTTTTAGGGTTGATATTTAAACAATATGCAAATATCCGAATTTTTAATCAGACGGCAAAACAATTGTGTAATTTTTTGATTGGGCATGTGGGATGGGGCTAAAAATGGGCAAGTGGTTCGCATAACGCAAAGGGTTGGGGTGGGGCAATGCCGTTTGTTAGGGGGGTATGGCCTTGTATTTGGGTATGCGTGTTTTGGCGTATAAGTTGCTTGTGCTGTTTATGAGCATTGTTTGCCACATCCTAATTAGATTGGAGTTGGCAGCAAATGCGCATGTTTTTTCGTACCTTTGCATCAGCAACAGGTACGCCGAGTATGGCGTTTAAAAGGGAAACGGGTGAAAAACCCGTACAGTCTGGCTGCTGTGAGTTGCCCTTGGCGGCGTAAACAAAGGTCACTGAACACGGTGTTTGGGAAGACGTTTACTGCCTGGCAACAAGTCAGAATACCTGCCGTTGCACGCGTTCGTGTGGCCTCTTGGGTTAGGTTCGGCGCATTCGGCATGCTTTCGCTGGCGTGCTTTGTAGCATTTCATTTCGTTAAATCATGTATTTTCACTTTGTATCAGGTTAAAATCCCCTGTGCTTTCGCTGTGCGTGCAGCGCAAACAACATGTAAATCAACATTAACATCACCATAATTATGAAGCAAAACCAACTTTTTATGGTTCTTTGCGCCCTCTTTCTTTATGCCTTTTCGCCCCTTGTGGCTACGGCACAAAACAGAGAAGTGCGCATGGAACTTACGCCAAAATCCATTGATGTGGACGAAACGCCAATCGACTTTTACGACGATGGCGGACCCAATGGGCAGACTTCGCCCGAATTTAAGGACGGAAAAACAAGCAGCGTAACCTTTATTCCCAAGGTTACGGGCAAGAAAGTGCAAGTAGATTTCAAGCTGGTAGACATCTTCGAAGGCAGCATCAACAAGCAGTTTATCCGCGTTTACGATGGCACGGAGGTACGCGCCAACCGCCTTTTGGCTACCATCACCAAGGGCACTACGCTCATTGTGAAGGCCACCAACCCGCAAGGCGCACTCACAGTAGAGTTTGGTAGCACCACGGCTTTCCGTTCTAACGGGTTTAAAGCCGTGGTAAGTCTTTTCACTCCTCAACCGATGCGCTTTCGCGATGTAACCATTTCGCCCATGAAAGACGCCTCATTGACCGCTGGCGACAAGGCTCAACCGCTGTTGGGCTTTAATGTTCGCACAGAAAACACCGAACCTGCACTCACGCTTAACGGCTTAACACTCAAAGCTAGCGGACCAATAGCCGCCGTTCAGCTATATCAAAGCACATCGGCCACCGACTTTTCAACTGCTCATCACATAGCCGATGCCACCGTACAAAATGGCGAAGTGGTGCTAAACATAGCCGCTAAGCCTACACTTCGTTCGGGCGACAACTTCTTTTGGTTGGGTTGCGACGTGGCAGACGAGGCCGAAAACCATAACACGCTCGCCCTTTCGCTCGCTCAACTGGCACTTTCCGATGGTCAACATGCCCTCCCCGCACCACTCCCAACAGGCGAACGAGTGGTAGAAAATGTGGTTTATGCACTCGAAGGAACGCATCAAAGGCGTGTAAATGGCGAGTTGACGTTCCGTTCTAAAACCAATACGTACAACGATAATTACGAAGGCGGCGAGCGTGACCGCATTACCACCTTCACTCCGCTGCACGCCGGGCATGTGGTTCAGATAGATTTCTCTAAGTTTGATATTGTGTATTCGCCACGTACCGACGTCGGTGTGCGTGCCAAATTCGTTGTGTACGAAGGCAAAGGAACGACGGGGCGCAAGCTTTGGGAGCTTACTTCGCCCGCCGACAAACAGCGCGGACCCGGCCAAACGATACGTTCACAATCGCCCGATGGTGCATTAACCATCGTGTTCAACCCCAACGACAGCTACTATGCAGCCAAAGGTTTCGTAGCCAAAGTAAGCGAATACATCCCCAAAGCCATGTCGTTGGCTAGTGTAGACGTGCGCCAAGCATCTGCGGCAGCTGTTTCGCCGGGTGCTACACGCCAGCCCTTGCTGCTGATAAACCTGCATACCAAGGACAATTTGCAGCCCATAACGCTGAACAACCTGCAACTTAACCTCAAACAATCGTTGCCTGCAATGGCTGGTTTGCAACTTTTTGCACAACCTAAGAACACGCCCGATGCCGCTCCTAGCGGCAATCCGCTGGCTACCATCGCGCAAGCCGCTCTTAGTCAGCAACAAACCATGGCCCTATCTACTCCCCTTTCCCTTACCGAAGGCGACAACTGGCTGTTGCTTTGCGCCGATGTGGCCAACGATGCACAAGCCGGAAAACTGCTCGATGCGGCCTTAATGAAGGTTGAAACCTCGCTAGGCGAAACCGCCGTGCAACAAGGTGACCCCGATGGAGCGCGCCGTGTGGAATACGAACGCGCACTAGTAAAGGGCAATAACGGCCGTGTTGAGGTGGCCGACAACACCACATTGACACTATACGACGACGGCGGAAAAGACGAAAGTGAAAGTAAAGGCTTTGAGGGGCTAATTACTTTCGTGCCCAAAACCGCAGGAAGGCTCATCGCCATAAAGCCGACAACATGGAAGTTGGCTGCTGCCGACAGGCTAGAAGTGTACTTCGGAACGGAGAAAAAAGACAAGCCCGACCTCTCGTTTAGCCGCAACGACCATTTTGATAAGCTGCTTTCCACCTCTGCCGATGGTGCCATTACCCTGCGTTACACCACGGGCAAGTATGTTGCAGCCGAGGGTTTCGCCCTAGAAGTGAAGGCCATTACGCCGCAAAACATAGCCGTTAGCGGGGTGAAGACCCACGCCATCGCCCCTGAAAAGGTGTTTAAGGGACAAACAGACGTGCCTCTGCTGCACGTTGTTGTCGACGTTAAGGGCGAAAATGGCCAGCTAAACATCACCCAAATGCAAGCCCAAATGCAAGGCGATGCACCCACACATATATATAAGGTGTATGCAACTGGGCAAGACAATGCCTTTGCCACCACGCAAACATTCGCCGCCAACAACGGCAACAACGGCATTTTCGACGGCACTTACACCATCGAAAAAGAGGGCGAATACCATTTTTGGCTCGCGGCCGATGTGGAAAGCGCGGCGCAAGTAGGGCAAACGCTCATCGCATCGCTCACCCATATAACCGCCGCCAATGCCCAAGTTGCGCCCCAAACAGCTGAAATGGCTGCCGCCATCATTGCACAAGGCATCAGCGGAACGCTTAACGTAGGCCCAAACGCCACCTACAAAACCATCCAAGCGGCCGTAGATGCGCTGAAAGATGGGGTAGATGGGTCCGTTACCATCAGCATCGAAAGCGGCAAGTACAACCAGCGCGTCCTCATTCCGCACATACCTGGTCTGTCGCCTGTTAATACACTCACCATCAAAGCGGCCTCTGGCAAGCGCGGCGACGTGCATATCTTCCACAATAAGTTTGATAAAGGCGGTTACGACCCCGACCAAATGGCCAACGATTACGGCGTAGTTACCTTCGACGGAGCCGATTATACCACCTTGCAAGCCCTCGAAATAAGCACCGAAAGCCTTACTTATCCCAGCGTGATACACTTGCGTAACGAAAGCCGACACGTAACGATAGACAGCTGTTACGTGCATGCGCCCCAATCAACCAACATACAACAGAAGGTAACGCTGCTCAAC
>NZ_HE999443.1:10305-28548 GCF_000312305.1 Prevotella conceptionensis 9403948
CTTTCACGTTCGCTGCTCGAAGGCGGTTATATGGGCGTGCGTTTGGGCGGCACAGGCATTGTGGCACTGCCCAAAGAAGTGGGTGGGCGCATCCTCAACAACGTCTTCCGCAACCAAGGAGCGAAGGCCATATACGTGGCACGCGAGGCGGATGCCCACATCGAAGGCAACATTATAGAGAACGAAACCTCCGACCACAACGACTTTAACGCCGTAGACATCGATGCCTCGGGCGATGTTCGCCTTGCCCGTAACCGCATCAACCTGTCCACAAAGGCCTATTGCACGGCCATTTACGTGCGCAACATGTCGGGTTTGCCCACTTCGCAGGCGCAGATAGTCAACAATGTGGTGATGGTTAGCCACGGCACAACGCCCGCAAGGAGCTATCCCTCTAAGGCATTAACCTTGAAAGGCGACCTGTCCAACCTGCTGGTAGCCCACAATAGCCTTTGTGTTGCAGGCAACGAGAAAGACATTACGGTGAGCATACTCGGCAAAATGGCCGACAACGTGCGCCTAACCAACAACCTTTTTGCCAATACGGGCAAGGGCGCCGTTTACCAATGCGCACGCAAAGAAAACCTCGCAAGCTTGCGTTTAGACCACAACAACCTTTACACCAACGGTCCTTCGCTGGCCGATGTGCGCACACCCGTAGCCACACTTTCGGCTTGGATGGCTCTTTCGGGCGAGCGATACGCCTATAATAATAAGGTGGAATTTGCATCAGACGTATTGTTGCAACCCCTTTCGGAACCCGAATTGCGCCACGCCACGCCCCTTGCCGTCGTACAGACCGACATACTTGGGCAGCTGCGCCACGCATCAACGCCCCTCATTGGTGCTTACGAGCATGCTTGGAACGGGCCTTCAACGGGTATCGTTGCGCCTTCGGCATCGGCCAATGCCATCCAACTAAGCGCACACAAGGGCGTGTTGAGCCTTTCGTCACTGCCCAATCAGGCCGTTGTCGAGGTGTTCTCAACGAGCGGCTTGTTGCTCTCGCGCCACGCTTTGCCAGCCAACGCCGACAGTTTGCAAGTAACGGGCTTGCCCCAAGGCGTGTTGGTGGTTCGCATAACATGGAACAACGGCAGATGGAGCAAGGCCATCAGGCTATAAACAGGTGCGGCAATACCACCCAATTGTGCGGTTAGCACTGCCAATGGGTATATCATTACAGGGCAGGGTAGGGGACTTAGGTCGCCTGCCCTGCTTGCGTTATACAGGGCTTTAACCCAAGTCTGGGGCTTAGGCATCCGTTAAAAACAGCCTAAGTGCAACCTATATTCAAGTTATAATCTTTACCTTTGCAAACAACATACATATAAATTAAGGATAACAAAGACAAGAACATGATTAGAGAAACATGGAAGGGGCATCGGCCCTACAATGAAAGAATAGGCAAAATGCTATCCTATCTGTTTGCATCATTATTTCATCCAACCCCAGAAAAAGGGGCATACGTAAGGCCGTTTGCTTATGTGCTTTTGGGTTTCATCGTCTCAATTCCTGTACAAGCGCAGATGCTTTTCACGGAAAACCTAACGATGAACATCGACAGCACAAAGACGATACAAGGTTCGTTGCAGCCCGTTCTCGACTTTAAGACAGAGAAAGAGAACGTACTTACCTTTAAGAACACGGCCAACCTTAACTTACTTATCGGCAAAAATCGCGTGGTGAACCTCATCAACAAGCTAGAATTTTCTGCTTATGGAAAGAAAGTTACCGTGAGTGGCGGTCATGTACATGCAGAGTTTCGTTACTTGCTTGTCCCTGCCGTTGAGGTTTACCCTTACGCCGAATCGCAATGGGCAGGCAGTAGGGGTATGAACTTCAAGGTTTCTGCCGGCTTGCAGTCGCGCTACCGATTGGTAAATACCGACCATTTCCTTATGTTTGCCACAGCAGGAATGTTCTATGAGTTCGAAAAATGGGAATATCCCGACCCGCCGGCTGGCACACCCCTCCATGCGTATAGCCGAAGCATAAAGAGTCATGTGTCGCTTAGTTTCAAGCATACGATAGGAGAACATTGGGAGTTTATCGCCACGGGCATTCACCAAGCCCGACCGGACAGCTACCACAAGAGCGCTCGGTTTGGCGGTGCAGTAGACCTTGTCTACCACGTAACGCCCAGTGTAGGCTTTCGTGGCACTTATCGCATAATCTACGATACGGCGCCCATTGTGCCTATTCGCAAAGACTACAACGTTGTTGAGGCCGGTATCGACATTTCTTTCTAAGGAAAAGATTGTTGTTGGCAGAGTAAATGGAGCAGGGTAGGGGGCTTAGGTCGCCTGCCCTGCTTGCGTTATTTATGGGGTTGAGGTTATGAGGTTGTAAGTTTATCAGTTGTTTAGGTTGTTAGTTTTTGAGTTTATGAGGTGGTGAGTTGTTTTTAGTTGGTGAGCTTTTGTTTTTTAGTTGGTAAGCTTTTGTTTTTGAGTTGGTGAGTTGATAATTTTTTAGGTTGAAGTTGTTTTGACTTTTGATATTTCTTTAAATTAAGCGGAGCAGATTGTCTTTGAACTGTAAAACCAATAGATGTACTCCAAGAAATAAGAGAAGACCCCGACAATTTCTATTGTCTTTGAGTTGTAAAACCAATAGATGTACTCCTCTGATGTACGAACTACTAGACTAAGATACGATAAAAGCTGAAAATTCTGCTGCATTTGTTTGTTGCAAAAGGTAGTTGTGCCCTCCAAAAAGTGGCCTGGCGGAGGTTATTCCTTACATTTCCTAGAAGTTGAAAACAAGCTGGCTATGGCTCATTACTTCTGCGTTTCCCTGATGTATTCTCCGTTGGCTGCGCGCGGCATGTCCCGCAACCGCTTGCCTTGGTTATTGTAAGCGTACGTGCATTGCGTGCAGTTGCCTATGCACGAGCATGCGGTATAATCGTTTTTGTCTAGTTTATAGTAAGAAATTTAACATTATGAGTGCCCTTTCTGTTCACCAATCGCCCACCTTGCCGCAAAAAATCGATTCTCGCGAGGGTTTGTTTTGGTGCAAAAAGGGGTTAGTACACCGATAAGCAAGAATGAATATTTATTACCAAGAATAGTCGTTTGCACCCTATTTTGGGCCATTTGCAGCAAAATGCAGTGCAATATGCAGCAAAATGCACTGCGTTTTGGTGCTAAACGCAAGGTAAAATGCCGCTAAACGCACTGCGTTTTGGTGCAAAACGCAAGGTGAAATGGTGCTAAATGCGGTGCGTTTTGCCGCTAAATGCAAGGCGGAAAGCATAAATATCCACCGCAATGGCATAAATATAATCCTTCCGAACCATGAAAAACAGAGCCAAAAGAGGCAAAATGGCCATCAAAAAGTGGGGTTTTAGGGGTAAAAAGCGGGTAATTGGGGGCTAAAAAATTGTGAGTTGGCGACCAACTAGAAAGGCTAAATGGTGCAAAATGCAGGTTATATGCCTAAAAATGGACAAATCACAAGGCGAAAAAGAGTAGAAAAAATGGCGATTTACCTACTTTTTGACCTATATCTTCGCTAGAATGGCGCGAAAATTAGAGGGGTTTTGTAAAGATAAAAATAATAATTTAAGTTTTTGAGTTGATGAGTTTTTAAGTTGCTGAGGTTGTGAGTTGGTGAACTTTTGAGTTTTTGAGTTGATAAGCTTTTGAGTTGGTGAGTTTGTAAGTTGGTAAGTTTGTGAGTTGGTAAAGTTGTGAGTTAATAAGGTTTTGAGTTTTTGAGTTGATAAGTTTTTAAGTTGGTGAGGTTGGCAAGTTTTTAAGTTGGTGAGTTGACGAATTAGGGATTTGTTGGGTTTTCGTGAGTTTACAAGCCAGTGAGTTGGTTTGTGCTATACTTCGTTTACGCCAGTAGGGTTTATCTTGTGTTGGCATCACCAAGGCAACGAATTTATCTTACTTTATGGCCATATTAAAAGTAAAGCCGAATTTCTTGCCTATATTGAAAAAGGAATGCAATTGAGAGCGTTGGCCGTAAAGCCTTTTGATAATGGCGTATCGGTATAGTTAACTTGCTAAGTGGGTGGTTAAAAGATACTTCGATGACTTGCATTTGTTGATTATAACCCTTAAACAAATCTTAATTTCGTTGATTTAGTAAACGAAATAAGTTAAAATTTATTACCGTTTTTGTTCTTATTTATGATATGTAACCACAAATAAGCATTTTTTCGCTATATTTGCGACAGACCTAATAGTGAACAATAAGGAAACTTTATACGGAAATTGCAATCTATACATCAACCATTTTAATAAATAACTATGACCCAAAAAGCAAGAAAACTAAGTAAAACCACGCGTGTACCCCTATATGGCGTGCTGGCGTGTGCACTTGCCTATGGCATGCCAACGTATGCCGAAGGTAATGTTGCTGCGAAGCCTTACGCATCGCAGGCTGGGCAAAGAGCAGGCACGGTGTTGGTAACGGTTGTAGACCAAAACAACGAACCCGTTGTAGGTGCTAGCGTTGTGGTAATGTCTACTAAGGCCGGGGCAGCAACAGATGTTAACGGCCGATGCTCGGTAGATGCCAAACCAGGCGACAAATTGCAAGTGTCGTACATCGGTTTCGATACGCAAATGCTCACCGTGGGCAACAACAACGTGTTGGTGACCTTGGGAGAGAACAAAGCCATGCTCGACGAGATTGTTGTTGTAGGCTATGGCACGATGCGTAAGAGCGACGTTACGGGCTCTATCGCCGTGGCCAAGGGCGCAGACATGATAAAGGCGCAAAGCTTTGGCGCGTTGGACAACCTTCGCGGTAAGGTGTCGGGCGTTAACATCTTCTCTAATTCGGAGCAGGGAACCACTTCTCCTCGCGTTATCATTCGCGGTATGGCCACCATCAACGCCTCTACCGACCCGCTTTACGTGGTAGACGGGGTGGTGATGAACGACTTTGCCATGATGAACCCCAACGACATTGAGAGCATTGAGGTGCTGAAAGATGCTTCGGCAACGGCTATCTATGGCGCTCGCGGTGCCAATGGCGTTATCATGGTAACAACCAAACGCGGACTTTCGGGCACGGAAGGCACACGGATGAGCTACCAGGGCTCGGTGAGCATACGCCACATGGCACGGAAGATGGAGGTGATGAACGCCCGCGAATGGTGCGATGCCTTTATGAAAGGACTTGAAAACGAAAACAAATACCAAGGAACCAACTGGAAATTGGAACGTCCTTACTGGTTTAGCGACCGCAGATATTTTGATGCCAACGGCAATCCGCTATACGATACCGACTGGCAAAAGGAGGCTACACGCACGGCCATTGGGCATAACCACCAGCTGAACATTCAGCAAGGAACGAAAACCTCGTCGATGGGTGCTTTCCTGAATTACAGCGACTACCAAGGAATAATGAAGAATACGTGGACAAAGCGTATCAGCGGTAAGCTGGCTTACGATGCCAATCCCACCAAATGGCTGACCACGGGCATTAATTTGATGGTGAACCACACGTGGGACAGGCATACCGACGAGGGCGGAGGCGGACAAGAGGCACGCCGAACAATGATTGAGATGCTGCCGTGGCTGCCTGTAAGGACACCCGATGGCAGCTATACCACCTCTAATTCGCCCTCTGAAATGGTGGGTAAGTTTGGTTTTGAAGGCATGTCGAACCCTGTAATGATACTCGACATGCAGAAACGCCTGTATTATAACACGCAGGTTTTCGGCAACGCTGCATTTACGTTCCACATTCTGCCAGGGCTTGATTTGAAAACGCAGCTGGGTATAGACTGGCACGCAGAGGAAGGAAGGAGATACGCATCGCGCGAGCTGAACAACATTTCGCAAACCGAACAGGGTGTGGCAACCAACGGCCGACACAACAACCTGTATTGGCAAGAAGAAACATACCTTACCTATAACCGCACGCTAAAAGGCTTACATCGCGTGAATGCCATGCTGGGTATGTCGTGGCAAGCGTATGCTTCGAGGTACAACTACTCGGAGGCACAAAGCTTTGAGAGCGACTTGTTTGAAGACTTGAACATGGGAACGGGCAAAAATCCGCGTCCGCCAGGCTCTAACTACGACGAGTGGAAGATGAATTCGTACTTCTTACGCTTGGCCTACACCTACAACGACCGCTATTCGGCTACGTTTACTGCACGCTCCGACGGTTCTTCCAAGTTTGGAAAGAACAATAAGTACGCCTTCTTCCCCTCGGCCGGTTTGGCTTGGATTGTGTCGGAAGAAAACTGGCTGAAAGGCAATCCGTGGCTGAGCAACCTCAAACTGCACACCAGTTACGGACTAACGGGCAACTCGGAAATCGCAACTTATCGTTCGTTGGCCCGCGTTGGTTCGGGAACGGTGCTGCTTGATGGCAAGCGGGCCGGCGCGGCTTACATCAGTTCGTTGGCCAATCCCGATCTGAAATGGGAAAAGACGGCACAATTTGACGTGGGTTTCGACCTCGGATTGTTTAACAATGCCGTTAACCTAGACTTCTCCTATTATTATAAGCACACCACCGACTTGTTGCTCAATACGCCCATTCCACATTCTAGCGGTTTTGGAAGTGTATATAAGAACATCGGCGAAGTGAAGAATTCGGGTATCGACTTTATGCTCACAGCCTATCCCGTGCGCACGAAAGACTTTACCTGGACCTCCATTTTGAACTTGAATTACAACAAGAATAAGATACTGAAACTGGGCAAGAACAACGAAGACATCGAAATATTGGAATGGGTTGGCGGCCCCGAAGGTATCTTACGTGTGGGCGAAAGCATGGGTAGCTTTTACGGATACAAGCGACTGGGCGTGTGGACGGAAGAAGATAAAGCGGCAGGACGATGCACAAAGAAGATGGTTGGTAGAGCCAAACGCGAAGAAAAGAAGTCTATTTTGGGTAAGGGAATACCCGATTGGACGGGTAGCTGGACCAACACCCTTAACTATAAGAACTGGGATTTGACGGTTGAAATGCAATTTGTTACGGGCGTTCAGACCATGCAACAATTCTACCATTCGGTGTACGACCGCTTTGGAATAACCAACGGACTGAAAAGCATTCTCTATGATGCTTACAATGGCAGCAATCCACATACCATGCAGCAGATGCTTTACTTGACCAATAGCCCATACGACTCGCAAAGTCATGCGGGACAAGACACGACTGTGGATTCCAGTTGGGTGGTAGACGGCTCTTATCTGCGCTGCAACATGGTGCAACTGGGTTATACCTTTGCGCCCGCCACGTTGAAAGCGTTGGGGCTTAACGCACTGCGCCTGTACCTAAGTGGCAATAACCTCTTCTTACTTTGCTCAAAAGACTTCAAGGGTTACGACCCCGAAATGACGTCGCAGGGCAGCAAGTTCGGTCAAAACATGGCTTTCTTCTCTCTTCCCCGTTCAAGAGTATTCACTCTGGGTGTTAATGTAACGTTTTAAATGAACCTAAACAACAGACACGAAATGAACAAAATAATGATATTTGCAGCCTGCGCATGCTTGGCATTGGCTTCGTGTAACGACTTCTTGGAGGAAAGACCCAAGTCGCTCCTTAGTTCGCGCGACTTCAATAAGACCGAAGATCAAATTCGTTCAAACATCAATGGACTATATCGTAGGGGGGCAGTAACTGCCCATTCGTCGGTCGCTAGCGCTTATTTCGGTTCGGCCATGACCATTCCTGGTATGCTTACGGGCTATTTTAGCAACTCGTACGAAGGCCAAGAGCGCGTTTGTGCGTATGCAAGAACGCTTACGAGGCAGGAACAAACCAACAATGTATCGGGTTTTGTGGATGGTATTTGGGGTAGTTGCTATGGAGCCATCAACGTTGCTAACGTTGCTTTGAAGGCTATGCCCGAAGTACCTATGAGCGATGAGGCACGAAAAGTGTTGTTGGGCGAGGCTAAATTCTTCCGCGCCTTCAACTATTTCATGCTGGTAAAGTGGTTCGGAGACGTGCCAATGCCCACTCAACCCTCTGAGAACGTTACCGATTTGGAAAAGCCACGTACGCCTGTGGCCGACATCTACACGCTTATCGAACAGGATTTGACGGAAGCCGTGGCCGCACTTCCCGACCAAACATGGCAGAATAACGGGCATCGCATAAGCAAATATGTGGCTTTGCAGGCACTTACGGCGGTGTATATGCAGCAAGGTAAGTATCAACAGGCAAGCGAAACGGCCAAACAGATTATCAATTCGGGTAAATACTCGCTCACAGAAAATGAAGATAAGGCCCTGAAAAGCGCCTATAACAAGCTGAGAACCATAGACGACCTGCCCGAAGTGCTTTACGCCGTGGAGTACGATGCTGACATATCGACCACCAGTTGGCGACCAACCTACGCCTTTTCTTCGTCGGCTATAAATGTATTTAAGAGTTATAACATCTTTGAACGCGTATATGGGCCCAACGCTCGCTATCTGAACATCTACACGGCAGACGACTTGCGCGGACAAGAACAGCAATTTTTCGCCACAAAGTATAAGAACCCGAACAACGATTCGGTATGGACTGCACCCAGTGCAGACGCTCGTGGATGCTGGTATTACTTTGATGAGGAGGCTGTTCTTAAAACAGGGCGCGGCACGAAGGACTGGAACATCTACCGTTATGCCGAAACGCTGCTCGATGCAGCCGAGAGTTTGGTGCAGAGTGGCGGGGCTGTTACAGCTGAGGCTGCTGGATATTTGGCGATGGTTCAGGCTAGGGCGCTGGGTAAGACGCAGGCGGAACTCACCACAGAGCTGTCGGCTTTGTCGAAAGAAGCATTTATTGAGGCTTGTTGGACAGAGCGTTTGCGCGAGTTCCCATTGGAATATAAAATATGGGATGATTGTTTGCGCACGAAGAAATTCCCAAATGTGTCGGCCACCGAGCAAGGAAAGGTAACCTATGTGGACCTCGTTGGAGCCACAAATGGTTCGGGTGCGGTGATTAAATCGTCAGATTTGCTGTGGCCGCTATCGCTTAACGAGATGCAACGCAACCCGCAATTGCGTCCGCAAAACGAGGGCTACGCCGACAAATAGGGCCTAAGTAGGGTCTAGTCTAATTGTAAAACCTCATCGTATTTTATAGGCATCGCCACATAATCAGCGGCTGGGAGGGGGCGTATCACCCACAAGTATTGCCACTCCAAGGGTGTTGTAATGATTGTATATCATATATCTACCGATACAATTCTTGTGTTGTATGGTCACCCCAAGGGTGTTATGATGATTGCATATCGTTCTTATACTCACTCTCCCAAACGTTGATGATATGGCGATGTCTTTATATTGTGTGTTGAAAAATAAGCTATTCGGGCTTGTTGGAAATGTTTGATAACCAGATTATCGAACTGGTTTGTCGGGAGATTTGGCCAATTCAGTCGGGAAATTTGATTAATCAATATGCACGATTTGGTTAATTCGGTTGGGTAATTTGATTAATCAGTGTCGACAAATCAAGTTCAATCTCTGTGACCAGTTCATCCGTTGCCGCTTTTACTTGTCAATCTTTTCCCATATATATTCCACAATTATGCAACACCCGACACCTTATATATAGGCATTAAAATAATATCATAAAGGGATGATAGGCAACAAGCCGCTTACTATCTGCAATAAATTGCGGTTCATTGCTTAATCTCTGCAACGCAATGAAAGGCATAGCTTACTTTCTAACACTGCAAAACACGCTGACGACAAAATGATTTAATAAAATTCATGCTCAAAAATTTGTAACTATCTTTTATTTGTTTTACTTTTGCCACAATTCTAATTATAAACAATCTATAAGTGCTAATATTATGTCCGAAGAATTGGAAGTGAAAGAATTGGACCAAGTTGTGGTTCGTTTCTCAGGGGACTCGGGTGACGGAATGCAATTGGCGGGGAACATCTTCTCGACCATCTCTGCAACCGTTGGTAATGACATCTCAACCTTTCCGGATTACCCGGCAGACATTCGTGCACCGCAAGGCTCGCTTAACGGCGTGTCGGGTTATCAGGTACACATCGGAGAAGACAAGGTGCTTACGCCCGGCGACTTCTGCGATGTGCTTGTTGCGATGAACGCCGCCGCCCTGAAAACACAGTACAAGTACGCCCGTCCGCAGGCTACAATCATCATCGATACCGATAGCTTTGGCCCGAAAGACCTTAAAAAAGCTGAGTTTAAAACCGAAGATTACCTCGCCGAACTAGGTATCGACGCCGATTGCGTGGTGGCTTGCCCCATCACCACGATGGTGAAAGAGTGCCTTAAAGACACGGGTATGGACAATAAGTCGATGTTGAAGTGCCGAAACATGTTTGCATTGGGCATCGTATGCTGGCTTTTCAACCGCGACATGGAGCTTGCCTTCGACTTCTTACGCAAGAAATTCCACAAGAAACCGCATGTGGCCGAAAGCAATATCAAGGTGGTGATGGCCGGATACGATTACGGACACAACACGCACGCATCGGTTCCGGCTACCTATCGCATCGAGTCGAAGGTGAAAACGAAGGGACGTTACATGGACATAACAGGCAATAAGGCCACAGCTTACGGACTTATCGCCGCCGCAGAAAAGGCTGGTTTGCAACTATTCTTGGGCTCTTATCCCATCACACCCGCAACAGATATCCTACACGAACTAGCCAAACACAAGAGCTTGGGCGTGAAAACGGTGCAATGCGAAGACGAAATTGCAGGCTGTGCAAGTGCCATCGGCGCGTCGTTTGCTGGTGCGCTGGCCGCCACATCAACCTCAGGTCCTGGCGTCTGCTTGAAAAGCGAGGCCATCAACTTGGCTGTTATCGACGAAATTCCACTTGTAGTAATAGACGTACAGCGCGGCGGACCATCTACTGGACTGCCAACGAAGAGCGAACAAACCGACCTTTTGCAGGCTTTGTACGGCAGAAACGGCGAATCGCCCATGCCCGTTATCGCTGCAACAAGCCCTACCGACTGTTTCGATTCGGCTTACATGGCCGCCAAAATAGCTTTGGAATACCTCACACCCGTGATACTTCTCACCGATGGGTTTCTCGGTAATGGGTCGGCTGCATGGCAATTGCCCGACATCAACAAGCTACCCGACATCCATCCGCACTTCGCAACCGAAGAAATGCGCGGCAACTACACGCCTTATCGCCGCGATGAGGAACAAAAGCGCGCTATTGGGCCATCCCCGGAACGCCTGGTTACGAACATATTTTAGGCGGTTTGGAGAAAGACGGACAGACGGGCAACATCTCTACCGAACCCGAAAACCACAACCTTATGGTGCATTTGCGCGCACAAAAGGTGGCCGGCATCAAGGTTCCCGATGTGCAAGTGCAGGGCGATGAGGATGCCGACTTGCTTATCGTTGGTTTCGGTAGCACCTACGGACACCTTTTCTCGGCGATGAAAGCTTTGCGCAAGCAGGGCAAAAAGGTGGCTTTGGCACAGTTCAAGTACATCAATCCCTTGCCCGCCAACACCGAAGAGGTGCTGCGTAAATACAAAAAGGTGGTTGTGGCCGAACAAAACATGGGCCAGTTTGCCATGTACCTGCGCGGAAAGATAGACGGATTTGTGCCTTACCAGTATAATGAGGTGAAGGGACAGCCGCTTGTTGTCACCGAATTGGTTGAAGCATTCATGAAGATAATAGAGGAATAAAGGCACGAAGCCTCACCCCCGACCCCTCTCCAAGGGGAGAGGGGAGTGGTTACCCTCGCAATGAGGGCGATTGTTTGCTGGTCTGACAGGTCAGACTTGTCGGATTAGGTCAGACTTCAAGGCTATCTTATCCTTTACTTCCATTCATTAACCAACCAACTCGTTAACTCGTCAACTAACAAAACAACTGTTATGACTTATACAGCACAAGATTATAAACAAGGCACCCCGAGGTGGTGTCCTGGTTGCGGCGATCATTTCTTTTTAGCATCGTTGCAGAAGGCGATGGCCGACTTAGGCATCGCTCCATACGAAACAGCAGTGATTTCTGGCATCGGTTGTTCGAGCCGTTTGCCTTATTATATGAAGACTTATGCCATGCAGACCATACACGGACGTGCGGCTGCAATTGCCACCGGTGCAAAGGTTGCTAACCCATACCTCACCATTTGGCAGGTTAGCGGCGACGGAGACGGTCTGGCCATCGGCGGAAACCACTTCATTCACTGTCTGCGCAGAAACGTAGACATTAACATTATCTTACTGAATAACCGCATCTACGGACTAACTAAGGGCCAATACTCGCCCACTTCGCCACGCGGATTTGTGTCGAAGTCGTCGCCTTACGGTACTGTTGAAGACCCATTCCGCCCTGCCGAACTGGCATTTGGCGCACGCGGTAACTTCTTTGGACGTGCCGTGGCTACCGATAACCAAGGCGTTATGGAGCTGATGAAGGCCGGACAACGCCACAAGGGTACTTCTGTTTGCGAGATTTTGCAGCATTGCGTTATCTTCAACGACGGCATTTACGACCCCGTTTACTCGTCGCCTGGCCGTAAAAGCAACGCCATTTACCTAAAACATGGCGAGAAAATGCTCTTCGGAGAGAACAACGAATATGGCTTGGCACAAGAAGGGTTTGGGCTGAAAGTGGTGAAAGTGGGCGAAAACGGCGCAACATTAGACGATGTGCTTGTGCACGATGCACACGCCGAAGACCACACGCTGCAAATGAAACTGGCGCTAATGAACAACGAACAGGGGTTCCCTGTGGCATTAGGCATCATCCGCGACGTTGAATCGCCTACTTACGAGGCCTGTGTTGAACAGCAAATCGAGGATGTGAAAGGCCGTGCTGCCTATCATAACTTCACCGAATTGCTGGAAACGAACGACATTTGGGAGGTGAAGTAACAGCCTACTGCCTCAGAATAGAAGTATCACCCCCCGTCCCCCTCTCCACGGAGAGAAGGGAGTGGCATGCCTTGTTTACGCATGGCATAGTTGCTCCCGCTCGCCTTGGAGAGGGGCTTTGTGTGTCTAGGCCCTTGTATTCTGTGCTTAGTAATCATGTATAACGTGTGTTAGTGCTGTGCGTTTGCACCCACAACAACATCTCAACTCTTTGGCTTATAAACTCATGAAAAAAACAACAACTCTCGAATACATCAACTCATCAACCTACAAACTCAAAAACTTATAGTCACACAGAATTGGATTTGGAAAGCTACAAATGCAGCGTAAGCAAACAAGATTGCCACCTTTACTACCCATAAAGATTTATTGATGCCATGCTGTGTATGTGTTTCACACTTCTAACATCCATTTTCCAAAAGCAATTCTTTTTGGCCATAAACCCCAATCAGTAGTTAGACCGATTATCAATTTTTATTATTGTTGTCTTCTAAAAGTTTAGGAACATCAAATATGGTGTTCAGAACGCCGTTAAGCCCCAATCGGTTGTTAGGCTGCTTTTCAATTATTTTTAGGTTGTTTCCATCGCTTTCTATCCATCTTTCGTTTGCTTGTCGGGCATATAGTCTTTCTTATTCTCTTGACGTAGCCCGATACGCCACCAAGAATATGGCGGACAATACGCCCGACAACCAAACAAAATCTGCACAGACTCTATCGTCCGATTTGGGTTAAATAATTGTTTTTTTATTTTACAAAGGCACTCTAATTTTCACTCCGTTCTAGTGAAAATATAGGTTATAAATTGGGGAAATAGGCACTATTTCTAGCCTTTCATGCCTTCTAACTTGTCTGTTTTTAAGAATACAACCTGCATTTTGCACCATTTAGCCTTTCTATTTGGTTGCCAACTCGCATTTTTTGCGCCCCCAATTACCCCGTTCTAGACCCTAAAAACCCACTTTTTAAGGGATATTTTGCCCTTTTTAGCCATGAGTATCATGGCTCTAACAGCTTTTATTTATACAACTGGTGTGGATATTTATGCTTTTCATCTGGCGTTTAGCATCAAAACGCACTGCATTTAGCACCATTTTACCTTGCATTTAGCATCAAAACGCAGTGCGTTTAGCGGCATTTTGCCTTGCGTTTTGCACCAAAACGCATTGCATTTAGCGGCATATTACACTTCATTTTGCTGCAAATAGCCCAAAATCTAGTGCAAATGGCGTTTTTATTAAATAAAAATTCACTTTGCCAGCCTTTACAACTAACCCCTTTTTGCATCAAAACCAACCTTCGCGAGAATCGATTTTTTGCGGGCAGGTTGGCAGTTGGTGGATAAAAAGGGTACCCATAGTGTTAAAATTCTTGCTGAAAAGTAGACAATATTTGAGTTGAGAAGTTGATGGGTTGACAAGTTAATGGGGTACGTGCATTAGGTTTAGTAAGCTAGTGGGCTAGTCTATCTAGCATTTCTAGTTATTCTAGTTATTCTAGTATTCCTAGTTTTTCTAGCGTTCCTAGTTTTTCTAGTATTCCTAGTTGTTCTAGCCTTCCTAGTTGTTCTAGCCTTCCTAGTTCTTCTAGTTCTTCTAGTTTTCCTAGCCCAAACTAAACATGCCTTTTCATCAGCTGGTACTGACATCTTTTCACCCTTTCACCTTTTCACCCTTTCGTCTTTTCACCCTTTCGTCTTTTCACCTTTCCCTATCTTTTCACACTTTCACCTTTCTCTATCCGCCCACAATCTTCTTTATGTCGTTCAGCTTATTAAGGGCCTCCATAGGCGTGAGGTTGTTGATGTCGAGACCTAAAATCTCGTCGCGAATTTGAGAAAGTACGGGGTCGTCTAGTTGGAAAAAGCTTAGTTGCATGCCCTCGCGACTTTCGTCTAAGTGCTTAACACTGGGCTTACTCACGGTTCCGCCCACTTGTGCGTTGTCGGTTTCGAGCTGTTTCAGCACGGTGTTAGCCCTTTTCACAATGCTTTTGGGCATTCCTGCGATGTCGGCCACGTGTATACCAAACGAATGTTCACTGCCGCCGCGTTCTAATCGGCGCATAAAGATAACCTTTCCGTTAAGCTCTTTCACGCTAACGTTGAAGTTTTTAATGCGCTTAAAGTTCTTTTCCATCTCATTTAGTTCGTGATAATGGGTGGCAAAGAGCGTTCGGGCGCGCGCTTTGGGTTGCTCGTGCAGGTATTCCACGATGGCCCAAGCAATGCTGATGCCGTCGTACGTGGACGTTCCGCGCCCCAACTCGTCGAAAAGAACCAGCGAACGGGGCGAAACATTGTTGAGAATGTTCGACGCCTCGGTCATTTCTACCATGAAAGTAGACTCGCCTTGCGCAATATTGTCGCTCGCCCCCACGCGCGTAAAGATTTTATCTACCAGTCCAACGCGCGCACTTTCGGCAGGAACAAAGCTGCCTATCTGCGCAAGGAGCACGATAAGCGCCGTTTGTCTGAGCAAAGCCGACTTACCGGCCATGTTCGGACCGGTGATAATGATTATCTGTTGTCGTTCGGTGTCGAGCTGAATGTCGTTGGGTACGTAGTGTTCGCCTAGTGGTAGCTGCGTTTCGATAACGGGATGTCGGCCTTGGCGTATGTCCAACACGTCGCTATCTTCAATCACGGGGCGCACATAGCGGTTCTCTTCGGCGGTCTTGGCGAAACTAAGCAGACAGTCGAGCCGTGCCACTACGTTGGCATTGATTTGTATTTGGGGGATAAACTCTTGCGTAGCCGTAACCAATTCGTTGAAAAGACGTTCTTCTAGCGACTGAATTTTCTCGTCGGCACCCAATATCCGCTCCTCATATTCCTTTAATTCTTGCGTGATATAGCGTTCGGCTTGGGCCAAAGTTTGTTTTCTAACCCACTCTTCCGGTACCTTATCTTTATAGGTGTTGCGCACTTCGAGGTAGTAACCAAACACGTTGTTGTAGCCAATTTTAAGGCTGCTGATGCCTGTTGCCTCGGATTCGCGTTGCTGAATGTCGATGAGGAAATCGCGTCCGCCACGCGATATGTTGCGTAGTTCGTCCAGTTCAGGACTAAATCCCTCGGCAATAACGTTGCCGCGATTTACAACCAGTGGCGGGTCGGGTTGTATTTCGTTTTCAATTCTGTCGCGCAAACTTTCGCAAAGATTCATTTGTTCGCCTATCCTGCGTATCGTTTCGTTGTCGGCTTCAAGGCAAGCAATCTTCAAAGGCTGTATGGCTAGCAGTGCATTTTTAAGCTGAACCATCTCGCGGGGCGACACACGGCCAACGGCAACCTTCGAAATGATGCGTTCAAGGTCGCCAATGCGGTGCAGTTGTTCGTCGAGTAGGGCGCGAAATTCGGGATAACGGAAGATGTAATCCACCACATCGAGGCGTTGCTCGATGGGCTTTACCTCTTTAAGTGGGAACACCAACCATCTTCTTAGCAAGCGCCCACCCATAGCCGTGACGGTTCGGTCCACCACATCGAGCAGCGATGCGCCGTCTTCTTGCATGGGTTGTATGAGTTCGAGCGACCGAATGGTGAACTTATCCAGTCGTACATAGCGGTCTTCTTCTATGAGTGCCAGCGAGGTTACGTGCCCGATATTGGTGTGTTGCGTAATCTCCAAGTACTGCATGATGGCACCGGCAGCCACCACTCCGCTTTGAACATGCTCAACTCCAAAGCCTTTTAGGTTTTTCGTTCCAAAGTGTTTAAGCAGCTTTTGGCGCGCCGTTTGTTCGGTAAACACCCAATCGTCTAGCTCGAACACAATGTGTTTGTTGCCGAAATAACGTTCAAAGTCCTTCTTGTGGTTGCGTTCGTAAAGCACTTCCTTGGGTGCAAAGCTGCCCAGAAGTTTCTCCACATAGTCGAACGAGCCTTGTCCGGTGATGAATTCGCCCGTAGAAATGTCGAGAAAAGCCACGCCGCAAGCCGTTTTTCCAAAGTGAACGGCGGCCAAGAAGTTGTTTTCCTTATAGTTAAGTACGTTGTCGCCCATTGCCACTCCTGGCGTAACCAGTTCGGTTATGCCGCGTTTCACGAGCGTTTTCGTTAGTTTGGGGTCTTCCAGCTGGTCGCATATAGCCACGCGTTTGCCCGCCCTGATAAGCTTAGGCAGATAGGTGTCGAGCGCATGATGGGGAAAACCAGCCATCTCTGTGGCATCGCTATTGCCTTTGTTGTTGCGTTTTGTGAGGGTTATTCCCAGCACGCGCGATGCCTCTACGGCGTCTTCGCTGTATGTTTCGTAGAAGTCGCCGCAACGGAAAAGCAACAAGGCATCGGGATGTTTGGCCTTGAAAGAGTAAAATTGCTTCATCATGGGGGTTAACCCCTGATCGTTTTGCGCCATTGTATGGGTGGTTTTTATTTGTTGTATCGTATTTGGGGGCGAGGCAGGCTGTTCGGTTAAGGCCTTGTTGTCCTCGTGTTTCTAGGTCTTCTTGTGGCCTAGTTGTCCCCTGTTCCTAGCCCGGCATTCTTTATTTTTCGGTCGAAGAAACGGCACTTCGCAGCCCTTTCATGCCCACTACAAAGGCCTTGGCACTGCCGAATTTAAGGTTCATGTCTATGCGAACAGGAACGTGGTTGCTGTCGTCGGTAACGAAGAAACGGGCAATTTCCTTGGGCTTTCTATTGGGTTTGCGCTCGATGTAGGCCAGTTCCAGGCAACGGTATTTCACGCCATCGTCTCCTTTAACCACCGTTTTGCCGTTATATTTAAGCGTGGCAGGGATAAAACCATCGCCTTCGGCCACGGTAAAAGGTATTTCGTTGCCACTTTTCCAACCTTCGGGGTTGAACGAACGCGCCCTCAGAAAGATGTTCATCATGTCGAACACGCATTCGTCTAGCGTGCGATTGTCCCACAGATGGTTTCCATCGTGGGTTTGGCAGTGCTGTTTAACGTGGCACTTGCTGCCGTCGGGATAGCTGTAAAACACCTCGTCTACCGTGTATCTGCTGCCTTCGCGCGCGCCTTTTCGGTAGTAAAGCGGTGCCATATCGAGCGACGAATAGCACATTAGCGTATCGCGAAGTACGAAGAAATTGTCCACTTTGCTGTTTCCACGCGTGATGAGGCTGCCCCGATAGGCGAGCTTGCCGCCGTAAACGCTTTGCACTACCGACATGGATGCCGTGCCGGCCTTCACCCAAATAAACTTCCAGTTGTAGTAAAGGTTGTATGTGAGAAACTCGCCCGACTTAAAAGCGGTGTTCCGAAACGTGCATTGTGCCTGCATGTGTGCCGCCATCAGCAGCGCAACCAGCACCAGTGCCAACTTTATCTTCTTCATCTCGTTAGGTGTTTTATGTGCGGTGCGCTGCCGTTGGGCTTTGCATCGCGGGTTATTTATATGGAGAAAGGCCTCTTAATCCTTCCCCCGCTTTCACGTTTCATGATGTGTTTGCGC
>NZ_HE999443.1:28888-41390 GCF_000312305.1 Prevotella conceptionensis 9403948
TATTTCGGCGTTTTATGCTCTTGCCTTTGTCGGGCTTTTGCTTGGTAATCTTGCCAGGCTTTTGCTCGTTCAGCGGTTTGGCTGTGGGGTTCCAGGTGCGTGTGGCATCCCAATTGGCCTTGCATTCTATTTCTTCGGGGAAGTAATACACCGTTTCGGGTTCTTCTCCGCGATAGAAATCGCCCGTGTCCCAGCGTCCGTTTCCGTTTCGGTCTACGAACAAACGCAGGTAATACGTTGCGGGTTGCAGGTAGTAGAAGTTGGCCGTACCAGCCAAGGCGCGTGTTTGTTTCACCACGGCATCTTGTCCGTTGAGCAACTGAACCACCACATTAGAGTCGGTAAGCGCAGTAAGCGAAACGGCGAGTGTGGCAAACTCCTTGTCTTCTCTTACCTTAAAGCCTTGCTTTATCTTGCCCGACGCAGTTCCGTAGATGTCGGTGAGTGCCAACGAGTCGAGTTCAAAGCTGTATTCCACGCCTGGTTTCCACTCGGCTTGCAGCTCCAACCACCGTTTGTGCAAGAGATTGGTTCCTACGGGCGCCAAACTGTCGGCCCCCTCGCGCACCCTAATCCTGTAACGGGCCTCATACCACAGCGTGTCGCGCTTGCTGTAAAGGTGCACTTTTGTCGAATCGAGACTTTGCAAAGGCGTTGGCAACTCTATTCGCACGTTCTCGTCGGGAGCGATGCTGTTGTTCACCTTCACCTCCACCTTCAACGCCTCGGGGCGCATTATCGTTTCAAACGGTTCTCCTTTCTTTTGCGCCTTGTCTTGTGCCTTCTTCCATTCCTCCGCTTTTTTTTGCTTTTCTTTCAGCCTTTTGGCGTAAGGCGTTTTCGCAAGAAACTCTATCGTATCCTGTTTCATGCGCAGTTGCCCCGTGGTGTCTGTACTCCAATATTGCATCTGCATGCGCAGCGTGTCTTGATTAATCAGCGCGGAGTCTTTAATCCAATAGGTTATGGTGTCCTTCTTAGCCGTGGGCATTACGATGAACGCGCGCTCGGCGTTGTTGAAGTTCAGTCCGCGCAGCTGTGGAAGTTCGTTGCTGCCAGCCGTAAACACCAGCGAGAAACATTCAGGCAACGTTCGTTCGGCCTTAGTGAAAAAGCGATCGGTTTGTATATGTGTAAACGCACGCAGCGTGATATTGTCGGGTAAGAAGTGCGTATAGCTGACACGCGAAATGGAATCGATGCGCAACGAGTCGCGCCAAAGCGTGTCTTGTCGCACATCGGGTTTCGACGAAGGTACGATAATCTCGCGGTTAAAGGCCATTTCTTCGCCTTTCTGCGTGAGATGATAGTCGCCGTCTACATCTTGCAGCGCATAAACGCGATACTTTCCGGGTGCGATGCCGCGTATAACGAAGTGTCCGCGCCCGTCGGTCTTGGCCACGCGCAGCATGGGTTGCGTACGAAACGCGCTATCGGCAAGGTTAGCGTACAGTCCCACCAGTATGCCTTTCACCGGTTCTAGGTTTTCGGCGGCAAGAACCCACCCGCTCACCTCCATCGTGTCGATATGTTCGCCCGTAGAGAAACTATACGTATAGTTTCCCAAGGGGTTGCCTTCGTTGTTGTCGGTTATGGCGTCAGAAAAGTCCACCGTGTACGTGGTGTTAGCTTTGAGCGAGTCTTTCAGTTCGATGTCGATGCTTTTTCCGCCGGCCTTTATGTCGGGCGTTTCAAGCTGTGGAGGCGAAACCACAACGTTTTCCGTGGCGTTTTCTATTTTGATAAATTCGTTAAAACGTATGTGTAGCTTTCTTGTTTTCACGCCAGTGGCCTTTTCTGTGGGCGATGCACCCACCACTCGGGGCGGTGTTTCGTCGTACCAGCCCCCATCGGGGTTGCCCATTCGGGCGCAAGCGGCCACTAATGCAAGTGTAAATAGCAACAGGGCGAAACGGCACAATTGCCAGTTAAGTCTGCTTGTGCGTTGCGTGGTGTGCGCCTTGTCCATATTGTAGCGTTCCTTCATATTTCCTTTTTACCTGCTGTTGCTTATTTGCACATTACTTTATTGTCGTGTTCGCACCTTTAATATATGGCTTTGCCTCGTTGCATGCAAGGGCTAAACCTTGGTTATATGTAGGCGTGCGGCCAACGTGTGCGTTGTTGTCGTTACTGTTATGCGTAGGTGTATGCGGCTCGCAGCGTGCAAGCAAGCCTGCACCGTTGCGAGTAACGTTTGCCCATAACGCCGCTTATGCCGGCATTTAGCCCGTATTCCTTGTGTAAACGGCATAATTGGGCTGTTGGCAAAGTTAGTAATAAAAAATGGAATATGGCTTTGTTGTTAGGGAATATTTGGATTTTAAACAGACGATTTAAGGAGTTATGGAGTTAAGGAGTTATGGAGTTAAGCCAAATGCCTAGGTGGCGTTACATTTAAGGAGTTAAGAAGTTGTGGAGTTAAGGAGTTATGGAGTTAAGGAGTTATGGAGTTAAGGAGTTATGGAGTTAAGGAGTTAAGCCAAATGCCTAGGTGGCGTTACATTTAAGGAGTTAAGGAGTTGTGGAGTTAAGGAGTTAAGCCAAATGCCTAGGTGGTGTAAGCCATTTTTTCACCTTTTCACCTTTTCACCCTTTCACCTTTATAAGCCTTTTCACTTTTTCACCTTTAAAAGTCTGCATCACGATTTAACACGCCATGATATTGCGGTGTCAGCGAAATTTATTACATTTGCAATGTATTGTTTCATCTGTATTTAAGTTGAACGGCTATGAAAGAAAAAGTGACAATAAAGCTTTGCAACAACTTTTATGAGGCGTGGGCGACAAGCCAATGGCTTGCCGAGCATCATATCATGGTGTTGCCCAACGCCGCCAACAAGGAACAACCAGGACAAGGAATAGCCATAACGGTTTACGAAACGGATGCGGAACAAGCCTTGAAACTGATTGCCCAATTAGAGAACAAACCCGTGGAAGAACGTTTGCCGCATGGAGTTGGCGACGATAACGAACAGGCGCCAAAACGATGCCCCGTGCGTTTAGAATGGCGCATTAAGCCCCTTTCGCTATTCCTTGCCATAGTGCTAACCACGATATTTGCCATTGTTTTCAGCCTGTTTTGCCACGAAGCGTTTTTACCCCTTTGGGGAAAACTGATGTTGGGTGGTGGTGTTGGCTTGTTGGTTGGGAGCGTAAGGAGAAATTAAAGGGGCCTAACCCAAGCCCATTTCCCTTGGAATGGGTAGTGATTAGCTGGTTCGCATGGGTTTAAGCGGACTAGCAGATTTGTCTTGTTTATATTGTTTATGCCTAGGTTTATATAATGAAGCCGTGTTGACTTTTTATGTTTCTATAAATTGAGCGGAGTTTGTTATCTTGGTGATACCAACACAAGACGGGCACCCCTTTCATGTACGAAGTGTAGGACAAATCGACCAACTGACTTATAAACTCACGAATAGCCAACAACTCCCGAATACATCAACTCATCAACTCACAAACTCATCAGCGTACAATCTCATCAACTAACAAACTCACCAACTCACAATCTCACTAATTCAAAAACTAACAAACTCACCAACTCACAATCTCACCAACTCAAAAACTAACAAACTCATCAACTCACCAACCTATAACCTCATAAGTTCAAAAACTCATCAACTCACCAATTCGCCAACTCAAAAACTTAAATTATTATTTTTATTTTTACAATGTCGCTCTATTTTTCACTCCGTTCTAGCAAAAATATAGGTCAAAAAGTAGGCAAATGGCCACTTTTTCTACTCTTTTACGCCTTGTGTTTTGTCCATTTTTAGGCATATAACCTGCATTTTGCACCATTTTGCCTTTCTAGTTGGCCGCCAACTCACAATTTTTTAGCCCTCAAATTCCCACTTTTTACCCCTAAAATCCCACTTTTTTACGGCTATTTTGCCCCTTTTAGCCATGTATTTCATGGTTCTAAGAGGTTTTGTTTATGCAATTGTTGTGGATATTTATGCTTTTTGTTTCGCATTTAGCTGCATTTTGCACTGCGTTTAGCACCAAAACACACTGCGTTTAGCACCAAAACGCATTGCATTTAGCACCAAAACGCACTGCATTTTGTAGCAAATAGCCCCAAAACTGGTGCAAATGGCGGTTGCTTTAAATAAATATTCATTTTCCCAACATTCACATGCAGCCCCTTTTTGCATCGAAACAAACCTTCGCGAGAATCGAATTTTTGCGGCAAGGTGGGCAGTTGGTGGATAAAAATGGCACTTTTAGTGTTAAAATTCTGGCTGAAAAGTGGACAAATTCAAGTTGACGAGTTAACAAGTTAACAAAAGGATAATTCACAAGGCATATCACTCCCCTCTCCCTTTGGAGAGGGGCTGGGGGTGAGGCTCTGCTCTTCTTTAATTCATCTTCAACAGCTCCTCAATATTCTTACGGCTGTTTCCCAGTCGCGGCACCTTATGTTGTCCGCCCAGTTTGCCTTTGCTTTTCAGCCAATCGTTAAACAGGCCTTGTCGTGCCACAACCACTTCCAGCTGTTGCAGCGTGATGTTCTTGTGTCGTTTAGCCTCGTAGTCGCTGTTAAGTTGTTGCAGACGGAGGTCGAGTGCCTGGGCAAAGGCATCTAGAGAAGTAGGCTTGTGCGCAAATTCCACAAGCCATTGGTGTCTGCATTTGGCCTCGGCATCCATAAAAACAGGCGCCGCCGTGTACTCTAACACCTCTGCACCCGTTTGTTGGCAAGCGTAAGCCAAGCCCTGTTCGGCGTTGTCCATAATCAGTTCTTCGCCAAAGGCATTGATAAAGTATTTTGTTCGCCCCGTAATCTTAAACTTATAAGGCCGTGTGGAGGTGAAACAAACTGTGTCGCCAATAACATAACGCCACAAACCACACGTTGTGCTAATCACCATTGCATAGTTGCGACCAGGCTCAACGCCCCAAAGCGGAACCACCGAGGCATTGTCTGTCCCAAATTCGTCCATCGGAATAAACTCGTAGAACACGCCATAGTCTATCATGAGCAGCATAGCCTCGTCGTCGGGAGCGTCTTGTAGACCGAAAAAGCCTTCGCTGGCGTTGTAAGTTTCCATGTACCGCATCTGCGACGAGCCCACTAACTTGCGGTATTGCTCGCGATAAGGGCCGAAAGCAATGCCGCCGTGGAAGAACACTTCGAGGTTGGGCCACACCTGGGAGAGCGTATCTTTGCCCGAAAGTTCGAGCACGCGCACCAGCACAGAGAGCATCCACGAGGGCACACCCGATATGTTGGTAACGTTGGCGTGCAAGGTTTGTTGGGCAATGGCCTCGCGTTTCGCCTCGAAGTCGGGCATTAGCGCAATGCTTTTCTTGGGAACGCGCACGATATTGGCCAAGGGATTGATGTTTTCGATGAGTATCGCGCTGAGGTCGCCCACTAGGCTATGCGCCACGTTGTAGTTGGCCGCATGACTTCCACCCAATATCAGGCTGCGCCCATCGAATAGTCGACTATTGGGGTTGTTGCGCAGATAAAGTGCCACGGCATCTTTTCCGCCTTTATAATGAATGTTTTTCAAGCCTTCGGCAGATACGGGGATGAATTTGCTTTTGTCGTTGGTTGTTCCCGACGATTTGGCGTACCACTTCACCACACCAGGCCACAACACGTCGGCTTCGCCGTGGCGCATGCGGTCGATGGGCTCTTTCAGTTCCTCGTAAGAGGTTACGGGTAGCTGTTTGGCAAAGTGTTCGTAGGTTTGTATGTCGCTCATTCCCCACGTATTGCCATATTGCGTGCGTTGTCCTTGCTGCACAAGGTGGGCCAACACACGCCTTTGTATCTCTTCGCTATGGTGGGCGTACGTTTCAATGTCGGCCTGTCGGCGTTTGAAAGCTCCGCTCACTAAGGATGTAATGCTCATTATCAGTTTGTTTGAAAGGACAAAATTACGTCAAAAACATGAAAAAACACTATGTTTGGAGAAGAAATGGTGAATGTGGAGGGTAACTGATGAGGAATAAAGGGGGTGGGGGATAAATAATGAACGGCAAGTGTTACATATATGGAAACGTTTTAGTAACTTTGTAATATGGCGAGAAATGGGCGTAAAGCCCCAATTTAGATAATGGATTTTAGTTAGCTTGTGAATTAATAAAACATCTGGCCAACAACTTGTTAGCTTGTTAACTCGTGAACTTGTGAACTGATAAAACTTCAATAAACGACGACAGCAATGAAACCAGAAAAGATATATACCCACGAAGAAATGCTCGACAAAGTGTTGGGCAAGCCCGGCGATTTGGCTCGCGAACAATACGAATCCGACATCAATGCTTTCCTCATTGGCGAGACAATAAAGAAGGCTCGTTTGCAACGCAACCTTACGCAAGCACAATTAGGCGAGCTGATGGGTGTTAAGCGTGCGCAAGTTTCGCGTATCGAAGGTGGTCGTAACCTCACTTTCGCCACGCTTTCAAGGGCTTTCAAGGCAATGGGCGTGGCTGCAACCATCGAGGCAAAAGGCATTGGCAAGGTGTCGCTTTGGTAGTGTATGCCGTTTCATCACATCAAAGCAGCTTACAACATCATGTTGGTTTGGCAGAATAACGTGCCCATGTGGAGTAAAACTGACTAATAAAACCCATGCAATTTTTGTTGTAACACCCCCATTTAATAGTTTGTAGCCAACATAAACAAAGGCGTGGCGGTGTATCATCACACCACCACGCCGGCTCTTTAATCTTGTCGCTAAATGCAAAACTACTATGCAAGTTGGTTTATAATGTGTTGTGCTAATCTCTTTTGCTTAAAGCAATGCTAAAAGTTTAAGTTGATGAGTGTTTTAGTTAATGAGTTTGTGCGGGTCTAAGTTTCTAAGTGAATGAGCTTTATCGCGCACATGGTTGCGCAAAACGTTTCTGAGCGTAGCGTTGTGAAAGCGTTGTTGGGAAGTGAAACAGCTAACAAGCTAACGAACTCACTACCTTGAAACTCCCCATATCACAGCCTCACGACCTTACATCCTACATATTGTTTGGCATTTGCCTTTGTGTGCAGTGGCTTGAAGTGAGGCGTAAAAAGGCGGCGACCTCATGGCGAAGTCGCCGCCAATCGTTTTTAACCTGATAATACGCACGGTGGCTAAACGCACAACGGCGTATGCGTTTGGCTATTTGCAGATAGCCGTTTTATTTTTTGTAGCTTTTATCTAAGAAAGCCACAAACATCCATACGTTCTTTTCTTGACCAGCGAGGAAACCGTCCATCAAGCCCACCGTTGCATCGTCGTCGGCATCGGCAGCAAGCTTAGCGATGGCGCGTTCTTGCTTGATGAGGTTGCCCAGGTTGTCTAGCACTGTTTCAACACCTTCTTTTCCTTCGGGTTCGTTGCCGCTTTCTTTTATCGTAGCCACTTTCAGGTACTCGCTAAAGCGGTTTTCGGGAGTTGCGCCCAGTTGCAAAAGGCGTTCGGCAATCTCGTCAACTTTCTCGGCAGCATCGTTATAAAGCTCTTCGTACTTGGCGTGCAAACCAAAGAAACGGTTGCCTTTTACGTTCCAATGCAAGCCGCGCAGGTTGGTGTAAAACACTTGGTAGTCGGCCAACAGTTGGGCCAATCCTTTAACAACGGGTTGAACTTTGTTCTCGTCTAGTCCTAAATACATCAATGTGTTCATTTCTAATTTCCTTTCTATATTTTAAATTGTGAGTGAAAATCCTTATTTCTTTCGTTTGCAAAGGTAGGCATATTGCATATCATGCCCAAACATTTCCTTCTATTTCGGTATAGAATTAATCTATAATAACGTTGGATGGTGCAGGCGTAAGTTTCTAAATGATATGGGGTTGTGGGGGAATTGTGGAGCGTGATCGGATGTCTTCTATTATGGTCTACGCGCTATTTTTGATTCTTTACCCAAACAACCCAACTAATAATGCTTTGTAACTGGAATAAAAGGACTATCTTTGCAAAAGGGTTTGGCTATGATGCAATGTGGGTCAACGATATTGCATGATTGCTGCCCACTATAAAACTTCTACGCTCATGAGCAGAATAAGAATATCTCACTTCGGCCCAATAAATACGCATGGGTATGGACATGATGGTTGGATAGACATAAAGAAGGTGACAGTGTTTATCGGCGAACAGGGCTGTGGTAAAAGTTCTGTTGCCAAACTTGTAAGCTTGTGCACCTGGATTGAAAAGGTTCTTACGCGTAGGGATTATGGTAGAAAGGGGTTTACGTCTTCAGATTTCAAGGGCTTTTTGTCTCGTTATCACCGATTAACAAACTATTTCATGGACGGTAAGACCGAAATAGAGTATGAAGGTGATGCTTACAGGCTGAGGTACACTAAAGAAGGCAACTTGTTGATAGGCGAAATGCCCAGTATAAATAAATATCCCTTGCCTCAAATAGCTTATATCCCCGCAGAACGCAACCTAATTGCTACGCTAAACAACCCCGATTTAGTAAAAGAGTGGCCAGGTTCGCTAGTGGGGTTTCTTGCAGAATATGCTCGGGCGAAGAAGGCAATAGCCAATGAACTACTGCTTCCTATAAATGGTGCATTGCTAGATTATGACCAAGAGAGCGACATCTTATCTATCAAAGGCAGAGATTATAAAGTACGTTTGCAAGAGTCGGCAAGCGGATTTCAGTCGGTTGTGCCGTTATATCTTGTGTCTAAGTACCTTTCTGAGAGTGTGTTGAACCAGGCTAGGCCATCAAACAAAATGCGTGTTGACGAGCTGGCGCCAAACAAAATGAGCGTTGACGAGATGGCGCGTTTCCAAAATGAGGTTATTTTGATATTGAACAATAAAGACCTTACCGAAGAACAACGCCAACTCGCCATATCGGCCTTGGCAGCGAGGTTTAACAAATCTGCATTTATCAACATCGTTGAAGAACCCGAGCAAAACCTCTACCCGTCATCGCAAGTGTTGTTGTTGCAAAGCTTGTTGCAATTTAACAACGCCTTGTCTGCAAACAAACTTATTGTAACTACGCATAGCCCATATTTGGTAAATCATTTGGCCGTAGCAGTAAAAGCGCATAAGTTGAAGAATTCTTACAAGGACATAGCTGACAAAATTAATGAAATCTACCCTTTGGAGGCAACTGTTTCGCCTGATGACCTAGCTATATACCAACACGATGCAAACGACAATTATTTCTATGCGCTAAAACAATACAAGGGCATACCCTCTGACGAGAACCTGCTGAATGTGCAGTTGGATGAAAGTAACGACAGATATGCCTCTCTGCTTGAAATAGAACAAAGAGCATGATTAACTTTTTCCCCTCAAAAGAAATCTGTACCACGAAACAAATAGAGTTCGGATTGTGCGACGCACCTGCACAATCAAAGGCGTACATAGACCTCTGTAATCGTGAGGAATGGATTGCAGTGGTGTACAATGAAAACCAAAAAGAAATTGGCTTTGTGCCTGTTGACCATTGCATCGACCTGCGGAAACCCGATGGGAAGATGGATAATCGCTGTGATTGCTGTCTCTTTCATAAGGATACCATTGCCTTTGTTGAACTGAAAAGGCGAAAGCCCAAATGCTCCGACTGGATAAAAGATGGAGAGAAACAACTTCGATCAACCATTGCCCACTTTGAAAATGAAAACGTGTCAAAGCAATTCTGCAAGAAAAGTGCCTATATCGCCAACAGTATGCAGCCAAATGGAAGAAGAGGACAAAACGAAAGAATGGAGAGATTCTTCAACGATACGGGATATGTTTTGCGAATTAAGAATACCATCGAAGAGTTTTAATGGCTGGATAAGCCTAATATGAACAACACTGAAACATTATGTTAAAGCGACCATCTTAACGCTACTTTCCGATTATTTTATTTATCTTTGCATCGTAGTTATTGTGCGCCGCCATTGTCCAAAGCCTCTGTGCCATTGTTGCAAAGGCCTACAATGGGAGAGAAAGGCGCGCCAGTTTTAGTGTTTAGATACAGGATTAACAATGAAGAAAATTATTTTATTGGCAGCCGTATGCGTCTTTTTTGCTGCCTGTGGAGGAGACGATGGACTTACACCCACACCACAAAAGCCACCAACACAAGGAGAAACGACCGAGGTTAAAGCCGCGGACATCGTGAAATACTTCAATCTCGACAAGCAACTTAACGTGAACCAAGCCATAGAAAAGGCAAAAGCCGACCTCGGAAAGAAAACGATAGACGGCAAGGAAATTGAAGTTAAGGCCGTGAACGAGGTGAAACGCGACGACCAAAAAGGCACGTTCACGCTTAAAGTGACGGGCGTTGCAGGTAAAACGCCTTTCGGATTGGACGTGGATTTCACCGGTTTTGCACAGAAACCCGCAGATCAAGACATGGCCATGCGTGCTGTGGCCAAATGGAAAGACGGCGTAGACTACCTGTCGGAGTTCGACTTCGATACGCTGTTCCGCTTGAAAAAGGCCGATAAGTTCACCGCAGAATATCTCTCAAAGCTGGTAGACCTCACGTCTTCTGCCGCAGATGGAAGTAACCATTACACCTTTACGCCCGACGATTGGGCAAAAACCGCCATCAGCGATGTGCGTTATGTGCCCAGTAACAGCCATTCGGGTCATGTTATGTTTACCATTACCTACAACGGAATAAAAGGTAAAACGGGCAACAATGCCTCTCCAAGCCTTGCCATTGATAAGAATGCGTATTACGCCAAGCAGTTTACCGTTGACACCGAAGCCGCTAGTAAACGATACATGCGTGGTGTATACAAACATCTTGATGTGTTCTATGGCTCCCTGATTAAGTACGACAAAGCTAAGTTTGCCCCACTTCTTGCCGGAAAACAGAGGAACAATGGCGACAACTCCATCGAATTAACGATTAAACTCACCCCTAAGGATGGCTCAGAAACCGAATTGGCGCAGTTCTCTTTAACGCTGAAAGGCTTTAAACCGCTATCCGACCTCAACAACGAGTGGAACATTGCCGGCGGAACTGATGTAAACGAGTTCTTCGGCAAGTGGTTTAGGAACTCTGCCGACGGCGATAAGACGGCACAAGTGAAAGCCATCGACACGAGACTGTGGCTTAAACTAGTGCAGATGACCGTTAAGCGAGGGGGCAATTTTGTTAGTTTGTATCCCAACGAGGTGGCAAGCGAGAACGGAAACTATAAAGTAACCGCATGGTTCCCATCGAGTAGCGATGCCGAATACAAGGACATTTATCTTGAAGAACCCCGAATTGAGGTAATTTCTGCCGAGAAAAAGGGTAACTTCCTCTATATAAAGTATAGGCTGACATCGGTTAACGAGACGGCCGTTGCCGGCGTTGAGAAGAGGATTGAGGTGCATCTGATTATGCCCTAACACGCAAAAATGCCCAAGCCACGCATGCTATGTGGCTCACTTAAACGCCCGTTGCGCTAGCCATTGCGCAACGGGCGTACTTGTATATGGGCTGCACAGGCGCGCCAGATGCCATTCGTGGCCCATCGTTTTAAAACCCATTGGGCTTTTAGGTTAAGTTTGTAAGATAGTCTTCGGCGGCCGATTTGGGTTACACCCAAAACAAAGAACGGCTTAATTGCATCGCTTTTCATGATTATTTACTAACTTTGTCGCGATATTTCAAAACACAAGTTCATCCACATCACACCTTATATATATATGGAGAATGTTTGCAGAGCAAGAGGAGAGTTCGACGATATACGCCCCTATAACGACGACGAAGTGGCACTGGCCATGCGGCGAATAGCCCAAAGTCAGTGGCTGCCGCAGTTGGCCCACTTCGTATTTCCCGAACAAAACGTGCAAGAGGTGGCACGCATGCTGGAAGAAATAAGTTCGGCACGCGAGTTTCAGCTCCGCGTGATGTATCATTTCAACCGAGAGGTGATGCGAAGAAGCACCACGCAATTTGTTTGCGAAGGGCTTGAAATGCTGCAACCCGCCGTGCCTTACCTCTTTGTAAGCAACCACCGCGACATCGTTTTAGATGCCTCGCTGCTGCAAAACGCATTGGTGGATGCAGGACACGATACCTGCGAAATAACCTTTGGAGCCAACCTCATGACCCACCCAACCGTGGTAGACATCGGCAAAAGCAACAAGATGTTTCGCGTGGAGCGCGGCGGAAACAAACGCCAGTTCTACGAAAGCGAGCTACACCTGTCGCGATACATCAGGCATGCCATCGTAGATAGGGGCTCGTCGGTATGGATTGCACAGCGCAACGGCCGCACAAAAGACGGACTAGACCGAACCGAACCTGCACTTATAAAGATGTTCACGCTTTCTGGAATGGGCAATAAGCTCATTTCGTTGGCCCAACTGAACATCGTACCCGTGGCCGTGAGCTACGAATACGAGTCGTGCGACTTGCTTAAAGCGCGCGAAATGGCGCAGGCCGCGCACAAACCCTACGTAAAACAGCCAGGCGAAGACATCAACAGCATCATTACGGGCATCAGTCAGCCCAAGGGTCGGGTGCATTTCCGCGTAACAAAACCCATTGGCGCGGCCCAACTTGAACCCCTTGCGCACCTGCCCCTTAACGATGCCGT
>NZ_HE999443.1:41464-43558 GCF_000312305.1 Prevotella conceptionensis 9403948
CGATGCCGTGCGCCAAGTGGCACAGATGATAGACCATGCCATTATTGATGCCTACCTACTGATGCCCACCAACATGGCCGCCTATGCCATGTTGCACCCCGAAGAACCAGCAGAATGCCCAATGGGATGAGGCGAAAGCGTGGCTAAGCCAGCGTTTGCAACAGCTAACCACCCACGAAGAACGCCGCCACCTGCTGCACATCTATGCCAATCCTGTTGCGGCCAAACAACAAATAAAGCAAAGTTGACATGATTGCACAATGGCTTATAAGGCTGTACGACTGGTTTGCGCAACATCGTCTGCTGCGCCTTGCCCTGCCCATTGCTATGGCTTTGGGCGCGTTGGCGGGTGCATCGCAACTGCGTTTTAAAGAAGACATCACCGACTTTCTGCCCAACGACCACAACTATCGTCGTTCGATGGAGATTTACAGGCAGACAAATGCTGCCGACCGCATCTTTATCGTGGCCTCGCCCACCGATACCACGCAGCTTAACACGCCCCTCTTGGTGCGCGCCATGCAGCTATTTCAACGCGAAAGCAAGGCCCGCGGATGGCAACTAACGGCACAAGCCGACTTCGAGAGCGTGATGCGCATTCCCGATTTCGCCTATCAAAACGCGCCTTTGCTGCTGGGCGATGCCGATTTTGCACGCATACGCCGCATAACCAGCACCGACAGCATGGTCGCTGCACTGCAACGCAATCGCGAAATGTTGCTTTTCCCCACGGGCGGAATGGTTACACAGAACATCGAACGCGACCCCTTGGGCCTTTTTACGCCCTTACTGGCCCGATTGCAGGCCAGTGGCAACGCGCTGCACTACGAGCTACACGACGGTTACATCTTTACACCCGACGGCCGCCACGCCGTGGCTATGCTCACATCGCCATACGGGGCAAGCGAAACAAACGGCAATGCGCTGCTCATTAAGCAAATAGACAGCGTGGCGCGAAGTGTAGAAATGCGCGTGCCTGGCGTGAAATTCGCCGCTACTGGCGCGCCCGTGATAGCCGTAGACAATGCCTCGCAGATAAAAAAAGATAGCATTTGGGCCATATCCATTGCCGCAACACTCATCGTTGTGTTGCTGGTGTGGGCCTTACGCCGCGCCCGTCACCTGTTTCTTATCGTCGTTTCGCTGGGCTTTGGTTGGCTCATGGCTATGGGCGGTATGGCTTTGGTAAGCAGCGAAGTGTCTATCATCGTGCTGGGAATAGCCTCGGTAATCATCGGTATCGCCGTAAACTATCCCTTACACTTCGTTACGCATCTGGCTCATTGCGCCTCGCCGCGGCAGACACTCGAAGAGATTGCCTCGCCCCTTGTGGTGGGCAACGTCACAACTGTGGGGGCTTTTGCTGCCTTAATACCCCTCGATGCCATCGCATTGAGCCATTTGGGCATCTTCGCTGCCCTGATGTTGGTTAGCACCATCTTGTTTGTTGTGGTGTTCTTACCCCATTATGTGGGCAAGAAAAACGTTTCTGGCAAGCCTTCGACCGCAAACGAGCAAGACGAAATGCTCGATGCCGCCCCCGTGTCGGCCACATCTGGGGCTACTGCGACTGCCCCTTCGCCCCATCATCGCAGGCGAACGGCCGTAGTAGGCGCGGCTTTGGTGGTGGTGACGCTTGTGTTGGGCTATTTCAGTTTGGGCACACAGTTCGACACCGACTTACGAAACATCAACTACTTAACGCCGCAACAGCAAACGCTTTTGATGCAATTGGCGCAGATGCGCGGCGAAGAACATGGTACAACGCAAGTGTATTTCGTGGCCGAAGGAAGGTATGTAGAGCAGGCTTTGCAGGCTGCCGAACAGCCACAATACCCGCTTTTGGTGGCTAGTAAGGCCGAACAAGAACGCCGTTTGGCGCAATGGCACAGTATATTGAAGGAGCGAGCGCCGCAATTAGACAGCTTGGGACTTTTGGCTGCGAAGGAAGGCTTTGCTGCCGATGCCTTCGCGCCCTTCCAAAAGATGCTCGCCACACGCTTTACGCCCCAACCGCCCAACCACTTTGCACTCTTTTTGCAGGCCTCTTTGGGCAATCGCATTATCGGAAACACGGTGGTTAACATCGTTAAT
>NZ_HE999443.1:43773-59186 GCF_000312305.1 Prevotella conceptionensis 9403948
GTGCCTTCGGCGCAGGCCGATAGCGTGGCGGCGGCCTTTACATCCACGCCTAATGCCGAGCGTTGGGCGTTCACCTTGCCCAGTCTTAACGCCACGATAGCCAACTCGCTGTCGCAGCATTTCAACTATATCGGTTGGGTTTGCGGTGCTATTGTCTTCGCTTTCCTCTGGCTTTCGTTCCGCAAGTTTAAGCTTGCACTCATCGCCTTCATGCCTATGGTGGTGTCGTGGCTGTGGATTTTGGGTGCGATGCACCTTTTAGGTATGCGTTTCAACTTGGTGAACATCATCTTGGCCACCTTTATTTTCGGTCAAGGCGACGATTATAGCATTTTTGTTACCGAAGGATTGATATACGAACGACGCCACGGCCGCCCCATGTTGGCGGCCTATCGCAAGGGCATTTTGCTCTCGGCGGCCATCATGTTCATCGGCATGGGCTCGTTGGTTGTGGCTCGTCACCCCGCTTTGCATTCGCTTGGAGCAATAACCATCGTGGGCATGGGCGCGGTTGTGGCCCTCACCTATGTTGTTCCGCCATTGCTGTTTAAATGGTGGGTAAGGTAGGTGCGGCCTTATTCAATCCCTAAGATGCACCTTGTTTTGTCCACTTTTCAGCAAGGATTTTAACATGATGAGTGCGATTTTTGCTCGCAATCGTCCGCCTTGCCGCATAAAATCGATTCTCGCGGAGGTTTGTTTCGGTACAAAAAGGGGTAGTATGTGAATGTCGGCAAAATGTATTTTTATTTAATAAAACCGCCATTTGCACTAGATTTTGAGCTGTTCGCAGCAAAAAACAGTGCATTTAGCACCAAAACGCACTGCAATTTGGTGCAAAACGCACTGCGTTTTGGTGCTAAATACCGTGCGTTTTGGTGCTAAACGCAAGATAAAATGGTGCTAAATGCAGTGCGTTTTGATGCTAAACGCGAGGCGAAAAGCATAAACATCCACGCCAATTGTATAAATATAAGCTGTTTTAGTCATGTAATACATGCCTAAAAAGGGCAAAATAGCTGTTAAAAAGTGGGTTTTTAGGGTCTAAAACGGGGTAATTGGGAGCAAAAAAATGAGAGTTGGCGGCCAAATAGAAAGGCTAAATGGTGCAAAATGCGGGTGAAATTCTTAAAAATAGACTAACGTGGAAACCTGTAAAACGGAAAAACACGGCAAAATACATGCAAAATGGCCGCTCACTTCGCTAGAAGGGGCAACGAAAATAATGTGTTTTGTAAAATCTATCGTAAGATTATGGGGCTGTGAGTTGATGAGGTCGTGAGTTAATAAGTTATTGAGTTGGTAAGTTTGTGGGCTAGTAAGCTTGTTAGATGGTAGGTATATGGGTAGGTAAGTGTATGGGTTTGTGAGTTAGTAAGTTAATGAGTGGGTAAGATTGTGGGTTGGTAAGCTTGTAAGATGGTAGGTATACGGGTGGGTAAGTGTTTTTAGTTTGTGTTACTTTTCATGGCATAACCACGTTTTGCCGCTGATAAATGGGACAATATTTCAAATTATATCGTAACTTTGTCTGGTACTTTGTACAGGAGAAGTGTGCTTATCTTGGTTTGTTTTTTCGCAACACAAAGATAATAAGTCCCACTCAATTGATGGAAGTCTTAAAAGTAAAGGCGACTTCAACGCTCAAACTGAACAACTCACAAACTAAAAATAATATTGAGCTTTGCGTAAATTAAAAACCATAGAAATGCACCGCTTGACGGTGGACGAATTTAAAGCAGCCAGCAAGTTGCCGCTAGTGGTGGTGTTAGATAACGTACGTTCGTTGCACAATGTTGGTTCGGTGTTGCGTTCGTGCGATGCCTTTCGTGTTGAGGCCGTCTATCTTTGTGGCATCACGGCAACACCGCCAAGTGCCGAAATCCATAAGACGGCTTTGGGCGCGGAGGATAGTGTGACATGGAAATACTTCGCCGAAACCACCGATGCCGTTGACGAATTGCACGCCAATGGAACTAAAGTGTTTGCCGTGGAGCAAGTGGCAAACGCTACCATGCTACAAAACTTAGAAACCAAGGGGGGCGAACGTTACGCCGTTGTGCTGGGTAATGAGGTGAAAGGTGTGCAACAAACAGTGGTAGACCGCTGCGACGGATGCCTCGAAATACCCCAGTTTGGCACTAAACACTCGCTCAACGTGTCGGTTGCGGCTGGAATTGTGGTGTGGGAGTTTGCTAAGAAGATTGGCAATAAGTGAGTTGGCGCGTTAACTTGTCAACTCGTCCACTTGTCTTCTTGTCAACTCGTCCACTTGTTTACTTTTCTGTTAATCTCTTCTTACAAACCGAACACTAGTTGTTACAATCTGAATAATCTGCAAGACACTTTATATCTAATCTAGATTTTTAACACAAGGAGCAACAGAAAAAGCCCTCGCTTTTCTTTTTTGGTTACACAAAATGTCGTATCTTTGCAAACGATAAAAGTATTTATTAAACATATCAATCATGAAAAAAACAACATTTGACAAGGCCCTGTTGGGCTTTCTAGCCCTAGTAGCCATCCTTTTTATGGGAGTTACCTTCTCGTCATGTTCAAGCGACGACGACGAAGTGCCAGTTAAGAAAAAGAAAGAAGTTAGTGCCATCGTAGGAACTTGGAAACAAAACATCGCAGAGAAAGTTGGCGAAGAGAATGGTGAGGTAGTACCTGAGAAACCCGGTCCCGTTTACGAAGTCTACAAAGAAGACGGTACTTACTTAAAGACCAACGACCTCAACAATAAAGAGGCAAAAGTGGAGGAAGGAAAGTTTACCGTTAAGAACGACTCACTATTTGTTGAAGTGCAAGAAGAAAAGGCTGTGCGCAAAGACGCCTTCAAGTTCACTATTAATGAAAATAAACTGTCTAAACAGCAGAATAACGAGGAGATAGCAACTTACACCAGGTTTAAAGTGACCCCCTGACCAGGGTAAATACAAGAAAAGCATGATACGCCGACTGATGCCGGCGGACATTGGCAGTGCAGACATCGCGAGATGTCTGCCTGTTTGCCATGATAAACGTTGAATATCTGCAACCAATGGCATCATCAAGCGTTGATGGGGCTGCATAAAAGCGGGCCTAACCCCACGCTGTAGCCGCTTAAAAACGCCTTTGAATATGAAGAATGGGGCTGCATAAAGCAAGAGCAACCCACGCGAGAGCAACCCCAAAAAACCTTTGAATATGAAGAATGGGGCTGCATAAAGCAAGAGCAACCCACGCGAGAACAACCCCAAAAAAACTTTGAGTATGAAGAACAGGGCCGCACAAAGCAAGGACAACCCTACGCAAGTGCAACCCCAAAACACCTTTGAGTATGAAGAACGGGGCTGCATAAAGCAAGGACAAGCCTACGCAAGAGCAACCCCAAAACACCTTTGAATATGAAGAACGGGGCTGCATAAAGCAAGGACAACCCTGCGCAAGAGCAACCCAAAAACACTTTTGAATATGAAGAACAGGGCTACATAAAGCAAGGACAAGCCTACGCAAGAGCAACCCTAAAACACCTTTGAATATGAAGAACAAGGCTGCATAAGGCAGGGACAACCTTACGCAAGAGCAGCTAAAAGACACTTTCGAATATTAAAATCAGCCACTTATCATAGACTCTTTGCCGCAAACCATACCACTTTTATTCGTGTTTCTCGAATTTCTACACTAACTTTGCACATTATATATATAATTGTAAACAACAAGACATGTCATTAAAATGTGGTATAGTAGGGCTGCCCAACGTGGGCAAGTCCACCCTCTTCAATTGCCTTTCAAGTGCGAAGGCACAGGCAGCTAACTTCCCTTTCTGCACCATCGAGCCCAATGTGGGCGTTATCACCGTGCCCGACGAACGCCTAACACGCCTCGCCGAGATTGTTCATCCTGGCCGAATTGTGCCTGCAACGTGCGAAATAGTAGACATCGCAGGCCTTGTTAAGGGCGCATCAAAAGGCGAAGGACTGGGAAATAAGTTCTTGGGAAACATCCGCGAAACCGATGCCGTGATACATGTACTGCGTTGTTTCGACGACGAAAACATCACACACGTAGACGGAACCATCGATCCCATACGCGATAAAGAAATAATCGACACCGAATTGCAACTGAAAGACCTCGAAACCATCGAGGCTCGACTGGCCAAAGACCAAAAGGCTGCGGCTGCAGGAAACAAGGACGCCAAGCTGAATGTTGCCGTACTGACGGCCTATAAGGAGGTGTTGGAGAAGGGAATGAACGCCCGCAACGTGACATTCGAGAGCAAAGAGGAGCAGCAAGCCGCACACGAACTCTTCCTACTTACCGCAAAACCCGTGCTGTACGTCTGCAATGTAGACGAGGCCGCGGCCAAAACAGGCAACGATTACAGCCGAAAGGTGGAAGAAGTGGCAAAGGCCGAGGGTGCCGAAGTGCTGGTTATTGCAGGCAAAACAGAAGAAGACATCGCCTCGCTAGAAAGCTATGAGGACAAGCAAATGTTCCTTGATGAACTGGGTTTGGAAGAAAGTGGCGTTAATCGACTTATCAAAAAGGCCTACGCCTTGCTCAATTTGCAAACCTTTATCACGGCCGGCGAGATGGAAGTAAAGGCTTGGACCTACCACCGAGGTTGGAAAGCGCCCCAATGTGCAGGCGTTATTCACACCGACTTTGAAAAGGGATTTATCCGCGCAGAGGTTATTAAGTACGACGATTACATCGAATATGGGTCGGAATCGGCCGTGCGCGAAGCCGGAAAGTTAGGCATCGAGGGTAAAGACTACGTGGTGCAAGATGGCGACATCATGCATTTTAGGTTCAACGTATAGTTATCTTGCAGGGCGAAGTGGGCTGCAATCATACCCGATGTGCGCCTATCTCTCGCCCCGCATCATCGTATATGGCCTGCGAAAATGACATAGAACGCGTTGCACAAACCCCATTGCGCACGCCTAAAATCTAAATAAAGACAAATGTTATCACACCTTAACTACATCCTTTGGAACCCCGATGTTGAGGCTTTTCACCTCTTTGGGTTCTCCGTTCGCTGGTACTCCTTGTGCTGGCTCATTGGTCTTGTGTTGGCCTACTTCATCGTACAGCGCCTTTACAAGCAGCAAAAGATAAAAGACGAGCTCTTCGATCCGCTCTTCCTTTATTGCTTTTTCGGCATACTTTTGGGCGCGCGACTAGGTCATTGCCTGTTCTACCAGCCCGAATACTACCTAACCAGCTGGCAACACTTCATCGAAATGATTGTGCCCATCCACTTTTTGCCCGCTGGAGGATGGAAATTCGTGGGCTACGAAGGGCTGGCATCGCACGGCGGAACCATCGGACTCATTGTTGCTCTTTACCTATACTACCGCCGAACGCGGCTAAACCTGTGGCAAGTGCTCGATAATATCGCCATTGCCACCCCCATAACGGCCTGCTTTATCCGTTTAGGCAACCTCATGAACTCGGAAATCATCGGCAAAGTAACCGATGTGCCTTGGGCGTTTATCTTTGAAAGGGTGGATAAGATGCCGCGCCATCCGGGGCAGTTGTACGAGGCCATCGCCTATTTCGTGTTCTTCTTCGTGGGTCTTTGGCTCTATCGCAAGCATCCGCAGCGTGTGGGTACGGGTTTCTTCTTCGGACTTTGCCTCACGCTCATCTTCACATTCCGATTTTTTATCGAATATACCAAAGACATACAAGTAGACTTCGAAAGCGGAATGCCCCTCAATATGGGTCAGATACTCTCGCTCCCCTTCATCGCCATTGGCATTTATTGCATGTGCAGAAAAGGCAAGGGGCAAGCTGCAAAATAATGAACGACAGGGCAGAACATGCCCAAAAACTACGGCAACGGCCAAGGAAAAGACCGCCGTAGCTCACTCCATAAACCTCAAAAACAACAATGAAACAAACGCTTATCTTAGCTTTTCTTGCCCTCGCAACGGTTGCGCAGGCGCAAATCAGACAGGAACGAAACCTCGACAAGTGGCAATTCTCGCGCGACGGAAAGGATTGGCAGCAGGTAGATGTGCCGCACGATTGGGCCATAACGGGGCCTTTCGACCGAAAATGGGACATTCAACACCTAGCCATCGAGCAAGACGGACAAACCGAGGCCATAGATCATACGGGACGTTCGGGTGCTTTGCCGTGGATAGGTAAAGGCGAGTATCGTACTACATTCAAAATCCCCGCGGGTACAAAGCATACCACGCTCTATTTCGATGGTGCCATGAGCGAACCCGTTGTCTATGTTAACGGACGTGAGGCAGGTCGTTGGATGTATGGCTACAATGCCTTCCGCCTAGACATTACGCCCTATGTAAAAGCTGGTGAGAACGAAGTTCGCGTGCAGCTAAACAATCAAGAAGAGAGCAGCCGTTGGTATCCGGGGGCTGGTCTTTATCGTCCTGTAACGCTCATAACGGCAGGCGATGCCCGTATAGACCCCTGGGCAACCATTTTTAAAACGCTAAATCTTGCCGGAGACAAGGCACAGCTGTACGTGGAAACGCAGACCACAACGCCCAAAGGAAAGGGTGCAACGCGCGTTGCTATTAAGTTACTCGATACCAATGGTCGCGCCGTGGCGCAGAAAAACCCTGCAGCCAACGCCCAAGGCACGGTCGCTGCACAGCTAAACATAGCCAATGCCAAGGCGTGGAGCCCCGAACAACCCTATCTCTACACGCTTGAAATAGACCTGTATAAAGGCAACAAACTGGCCGACCGCCTACGCCAACGCGTGGGAATACGCACTGTGGCCGTTAGCAAAGAGCATGGTTTCCAGCTAAACGGCCAGTCGCGCAAGTTTAAGGGCGTATGTTTGCACCACGATTTAGGTCCTTTGGGAACAGCCGTTAACAAGGCAGCCATCATTCGTCAGATACGTTTGATGAAGGATATGGGCGTGGATGCCATTCGTACCTCCCACAACATGCCGTCGCAAATGCAAATGCAAGTGTGCGACTCGATGGGTATGATGGTGATGGCCGAGAGTTTCGACGCATGGAAAGAACCCAAAGTGAAAAACGGCTACAACCTGTTTTACGACCAATGGTGGCGTAAAGACCTCGAAAACCTCATACGCGGACATCGCAACCACCCCTCTATCGTGATGTGGAGCATTGGTAACGAAATTCCCGAACAATGGAACAAGGAGGGCGCACAAAGGGCGAAAGACATGACCGACTATTGTCATCAGCTAGACAATACACGCCCCGTAACCTGCGGCGGCGACAATCCTAAGGCCAATACCGAGTGTGGATTTTACGCCGCACTAGATGTTCCGGGCTTTAATTATCGCGTAAACCTTTACGATGAACTTATCTCCAAGCAACGCCAAGGCTTTATCCTCGGCTCCGAAACCACCTCAACGGTGAGCAGTCGTGGGGTATATAAGTTCCCCGTCGACGAGAAAAAGATGGCTACTTATAAGGATGGGCAATGCTCTTCGTACGATGTGGAATGCTGCGGGTGGAGCAATTTGCCCGACGATGACCTGATAGCGCAAGACGATCGCAGCTTTACCATCGGCCAATTTATATGGACGGGCATCGACTATTTGGGCGAACCCACTCCTTATTACTCGTATTGGCCCTCGCGAAGTAGCTATTTTGGCGCGGTAGATTTGGCCGGATTGCCCAAGGATAGGTTCTATTTGTACCGCTCAGTATGGAACGAAAAGCAACCAACCTTGCACCTTTTGCCCCATTGGACGTGGCCAGGACGTGAAGGACAACAAACACCCGTGTGCTGCTATACCAGCTATCCTGAGGCCGAACTCTTTGTTAACGGACAGAGCCAAGGGCGCATCAAGAAAGACAAGGCATCGCGACTAGACCGCTACCGCCTACGTTGGAACAACGTGGTGTACCAACCTGGCGAACTGAAAGTTATTGCTTACGATGCCAACGGTAAACCCGCGGCCCAACAAGTGGTGCGCACGGCTGGCCAACCGCATCATTTGGTGGTGCAGGCAGATAAGTCTTCGCTTGCTGCCGATGGGCAAGACCTGCTTTATCTCACGGTGTCGATGGTGGATAAGGACGGCAATCTGTGTCCCGATGCCGACGACGAACTAACGTTCGACGTTAGCGGAGCAGCCACGTTCAAGGCTGTTTGCAACGGCGATGCCACTTCTCTCGAAATGTTCCACTTGCCCCACATGCGCCTTTTCCATGGCCAGCTGGTTGTTACGGTGCAAAGCAATAAGGCTAAGGGCAAGGTAAAGATGGATGTAAAGGCACCTGCTCGCAACATCTCTACCATCTGGCAGAACTAAGAGGGCAGGGTATAGCCCAGTTTACAAACGGCTACACACATCGGTTAGTGTTATTGGGTGTGTGGGTGCTTATTGGTTTTCCTAGCGTTCCTAGGTTTATTTAAGCCCCATTGTTCCACAGCTTTTAGATAGGCTAACCATCTAACAAACAAAACGGCAAGTGCTTGGTGAACATCCACCAGTCGCTTGCCGTTGTTGTTTATCCCCAATCGGTTCGTTAGAAAAATCCGCTTTCATTTTGCCAAAGGAAACACAGAACGCGCGCAAAGAGTTAACTTGCCAGCCGTATTTCAAATAACAGCGGAAGATTTTCCTAACACTTTGCTTTTAAAATCCGTAACGACTGGTTTCGATTTATGCCTCATTCATGCCGCTAAACCCTGCTTGCCAACCACGTTCCGCAATGAAGAGCCACGAAACCAAGGGCAACACTTGCGCCCAAATAGCCTGCTGCCATAAGGGTTTGGTTGGTTTGCGCCATCCCCGACGTTTCGTTTACCAGCGAACTAAGCGTTGTCAATCCGCCGCAAAAGCCCACACAAACCAGCAGCCTGAACCATTCGCCACCACCAAACGATCGTTGCAGCAGCGTTCCCACAAAGCCGATAACAAGGCATCCCACTACGTTGGCCGCTAAAGTGCCGAGGGGTAGCCCGCCATTTTGTGTTGCTGGCCACAGCCACGACAGCGCGTAACGAAGTGCGCTACCCACTGCGCCGCCCAATGCCACCAGTATAATGTTGCGTATCATAAGCGTTATTGTTTAATGTTTTCTGAGTTTCTCAGTTATTTATTTTGTTTCTTTACCATCCTGCAAACCTTTCCAGGCGATGCACTTGTGCCTAATAAGCCCGATGCCTTATGCGATAAGCCCAGCACTTCAGAGTTTCGTCAGCCCACCAACACTGCTCTTTTTTATGTTCAACGCCCCCTTCTTGGTCTCCTTATTATATATATGGTGCATTTATTCGCAAGCCCCTGTATTATATTCAACGCCACCTTCTTTGTCTCCTTATTTATATATAGCGCATTCATTCGCAAGACATCTAGTTACAAACTTTTGCATCGTTAACCGCGTTTGTAGCCGTGCATAGCCCTCTGTTCACGTACTCAAACGCGTGGCAATATACTACCAACTGGAAGTGTTTGCAGCCTTTCATAGCCCTGCTCACGCATTAATCTCTACCAACCTTGCATAAACCTTCCCAAGCATAGCACATTCATTAGCGAGTTTCCCACCTCATTATGCCCTCACAAAGTTAAGCATTTATTGTTTTCAATACCCACATTTGCCATTGAAAACTTGGTGAAAAACGGGAATAGAAACCTCTTGAAACCTTCTTAAATTCATCATACAATGAAGCAAAAAATATAATCAATTTCCGTAAAACCCCTCTTGAAACTCTCTTAAATCTATCTGTTACGAAGAACAAAGCTACAATATGCACTTTTAGTAGCTGTCATAAAGGAGCAGAAAAGATAAGCAAGACAGCGAAACCAGTTTCCATTTTCCCCCCAAAACAGCAAGTCATATCACTCCCCTCTCCTCTTGGAGAGGGGCTGGGGGTGAGGCTTTCTCTTCCCCTTTTGGGGTATTGAGGTTGTCAGAGGGTGAGGCTTTTTATTGGCTTTTTTATTTTGAGAACAGGTAAACCAAAAAAAGAGTGTCGCAAAGCGCGACACTCTTTTTTCACTTAATTCGAAAACGAGCTGATGAGTAGGCTTTGGTTTAGCCCCTCATACTATTGTTGCGACTTGAATGCCGCATATATCTTATCAGCGATGCTTTGCATTTGCTCAGCAGTAAGTTTCAGTTTCTCTCGTTTAAAGTCGGCGTCCGCCTCCGATTTCAGGGGTAGCAGATGGATATGTGCATGTGGAACCTCCAAGCCCAGCACCACCTGTGCCACTTTAACGCAGGGGCAGGCCGTTTTCACGGCGCGTGCAACGCGTTTGGCAAACAACTGGAGACTGGCCAATTCGTCGTCGTCCATATCGAAGATGTAGTCCACTTCCCTGCGTGGAATAACCAAAGTATGGCCTTCCATCAGCGGGTTGATGTCGAGGAATGCGTAGAACTGTTCGTTTTCCGCGCACTTATAGCTAGGAATTTCGCCTGCTGCGATTTTGCTGAATATATCCATAATGTTAGTTGCGTTTAGGTTATGAGCATTTGTGTGGCTGCCAGATGCAGCAGCTTTAAATCGTAATCTTGTCTATTCTCAATTTGATGGTGCCGCGTGGGATGGTAATTTCCACCTCGTCGCCCTCTTTTTTGTTGAGCAAACCCTGTGCGATGGGCGTTGTGATAGCTATTTTGCCCTCTTTCAGGTTCGCTTCGCTTTCGCTCACAATGGTGTACGTCATCTTTGTTTTCGTTGTGAGATTAGTCATCTGCACCTTCGAAAGAATCTGCACGGCATCACTGCTAAGTCTAGATGTATCAACGATTTTCGCCTCGTTGATGGCCACCTTGAGCTTGTTTATCTTGTCTTCAAGGTGAGCCTGAGCCTCCTTAGCCGCGTCGTACTCCGAATTTTCACTCAAGTCGCCCTTATCTCTGGCCTCGGCAATGGCAGCCGATGCCTTGGGGCGTTCAATGGATTCGAGCCGTCTAAGCTCTGCCACGAGTTTCTCGTAGCCTTCTTGTGACATGTAAGCCATATTCTTTTTAACCTTAAATTATGTTGGTGTTAGTTTTTCCGATGACAAATAACTACAAATTCCGACAGCCTCAAGTTGTCGGAATCATTGATGTTCGTGTTCAACACACCTTCCTGCCAAGCAACGTTTTAGGTCCGCTTTACGTTGCATTTATGGCTTAAAGAAAAAGTCTCATTATTTCTTTGTGTGGATATGGATGCTGCAAAGTTAGGCAATTTTATGCAAAGGGACAAGCCTTGTGTGTAAAAAATGTTTAAATGCGGTGTGTTTTATGTTACGTTTTACCGTTGGCAAGCTGTTTGTTTGCATAGAAAGCTGCATGTCTTCCGCTCTCGTTTGGGTGCTGTCTAAGAGGTTGGTTGGATGGAATTTTTGTGGCCTTGGCGTTCTAATGCGGATGCCATATAAGCCACATCCAGGGTTGGTTAGGTGGAATTCTTGGAGATTTAGCGTTCTAATGCGGATGGTATATATGCCGCATCCTAGGTTGGTTAGATGGAAAGTTTGTGGCCTTAGCGTTCTAATGCGGATGGTATATATGCCACATCCAGGGTTGGTTAGGTGGAATTTTTGGGGACTTGGCATTCCAATGCGGATGCCATATAAGCCACATACAGGGTTGGTTAGATGGAATTTTTGGAGATTTGGCATTCTAATGCGGATGGTATATATGCTACATCTAGGGTTGGTTAGATGGAATTTTTGTGGCCTTAGTGTTCTAATGCGGATGGCATATAAGCTGCATTCAGGGTTGTTTAGATGGAATTTTTTTGGGGTCTTGGATTTGGTTCGGTGTGAATAAGCAGCCGCATAACGCTCTAAATTGGGCATAAAGAGCCGTCTCTTAATCTTTTTCAGCCGTTTCATTTCTGTTAAATGCGTTTCTTTTGTTTTACGAAATGCGTTTTATTTGCCACTCATTCTAGCGAGAAATGGGGCTAAAAAGCATGCATTTAACCGCATTTTTCCGTTTTGTGGGTTCCTATTTTAGTCCATTTTTAAGAAATCCGCCTGCATTTTGCACCACTTTGCCTTTCTATTTGGTCGCCAACTCGCAATTTTTTCAAGTCCAATTACCTGCATTTTACCCCCAAAACTCCACTTTTTAACCACTATTTTGTCCTTTTTAGGCATGTGTTTCATGGTTCTAATAGATTATATTTATACAATTACGACGCATTTTTATGCTTATCGCCCCACATCTAGCGGCAAAAAACACTGCATTTAGCATCATTTTGACTTGCGTTTAGCACCAAAACGCACTGCATTTAGCAGCAAAACGCACTGCATTTTGCATCAAAACGCAGGTCATTTTGCATCAAAACGCACCACATTTAGCGGCAAATATCCCCCAAAGTGGTGTAAATGATGCTTTGTTTAAATAAATATTCATTTTGTCTGCATGAACAACTAGCTCCTTTTTGCCTTAAAATAAACCTCCGCGAGAATCGAATTTTTGCGGCAAGGTGAGCAGTTGGTGGATAAAAACGGCACTTTTCGTGTTAAAATTATTGCTGAAAAGTGGACAAGGGGGTAGTTGGCGAGATGCCAAGTTAACAAGAAGACGAGGTGATTGGGAAGTGGACGAGTGGTTAGGGAGTTGACGAGTTGACAAATAACAAGCGTGCAATAAACAACGCATATCACTCCCCTCTCCCCTTGGAGAGGGATTGGGGTGAGGCTGGTGGATAACAAGTCAACCAGTAACAAGCGTGCAATAAGCAAAGCATTTCACTCCCCTCTCCCCTTGGAGAGGGGCTGGGGGTGAGGCCGGTAGAGGGTGGGGTGAGGCCGGTAGGGTCTTGGGGTGAGGCTGGTAGGGGCTGGGCTGAGCCCAGTTGTGTGTGCCCAGTTAGGCTAAATACCCCCAAAACAAGCCTTAAACTCCAATTATTAACCACGAAACAAATAATCTTTGTAATTTTCTTTTGCAATTTAATTGTTTTTCATTACCTTTGTACACCTATTCAGAATACCACATGAAGAAGCTTTATTTACTTATTGCCGCCATGATGGTGGCCACGTTCGCATGCGCGCAGACGCGTTTGCCGAACATCACACTAAAAGACGTATCGGGTAACGACGTGCGATTAGACACGCTCAGCAACAACGGAAAGCCCATCGTGGTTGCCTTTTTCGCAACTTGGTGCAAGCCATGTAACCGCGAATTGAATGCCATCGACGAGGTGTATAGCGACTGGCAACAGGAAACGGGCGTGAAAATTGTGGCCGTAAGCATCGACCAGGCACAGAACATCAATAAGGTGAAACCGCTCGTAGACGAAAACGGGTGGACTTACCAAGTGTTGCTCGACCCTAACGGAGAACTGAAACGCGCTATGGGGGTGCAGATGATACCCTATACGCTGCTGCTTGACGGTAAGGGAGACATCGTATATAAGCATAATGGATATGCCGATGGGGCAGAAACAGAACTGTACCAGAAGGTGAAAGACTGCTTGTAAGGAAAGATTTTGATGCAGTCTCTTGGGCATCCAACTGTGTTGTTGGGTGCTGTCAAGGGCGAAATATGCTACCCACCTGCGGTGTTGGGAGCCTGGGAGCTGTGTGATTACGCCCAACCGCTAACAGCAATAGCGGACAAATACGCGGTGAACGAAACCTTGGAACTATGTGTTTACGCCCAAACGTTAGCAACAATAGCGGATAAACGCGCGGTGCGGGAGTGTCTTGGTGTCGCATTTCCACACCGTAAAAAGCCCTGTCCATTGGCTCACTATGAACGAACAAATACACCAACAAGAACATTGTGAACAACCATTTTTAATACGCATACGCCAAAATATATGCTTTTGAACAACATGTTTAGAAACCCTTTACCCAACAAACAGCTGCTGTTGCAACCCCGACAACCTAAGTGGATGGGGCTGCCGCTGCAACAAATGCTGGGCATAAAGAAGAAATTTTCGGAACCAAACGCGGTTGCGAAGAGCCACAGGGCCAACTGGAAACCCTGGGGAACAGCACTTGCCATTGCCATATATTGTGCAATGGCCCTGCCCGTTGGGGCACAAGACCAGCCGAAAAAGGGATTAACCCTGCGCGGCTCGATACAAACAGACATGCTTGTGCCCGAAAATGACAAGCAAGCAGGGATAACAAAGGATAACGGAGACTTTCTTAGCAACACTTATGTGGAGCTGGATGCCTCGCTAAAAAACTTCGATGCGGGTGTTCGTTTGGAACACATGCAATATCCCTTGCCCGGTTTCGAACCCGATTTTAAGGGGTGGGGCGTGCCGTATTATTACTTAAAGTGGCAAACACAGCATGTGGAACTAACGGCCGGAACGTTTTATGAACAGTTCGGGTCGGGCTTTGTGCTGCGCACTTACGAAGAACGGAGCCTCGGAATAGATAATTCTTTGCTTGGCGGACGATTGAAGGCTAACCCGCTACCCGGCGTTTACGTTAAGGCCTTGGCCGGAAAACAACGCCGATATTGGGAACATAACCCTGGCTGGGTGGGCGGCGCAGACCTGGAATTGCACATCGAACAGTGGCTGCCAGGCATGAAAGCGCACGACCATCACTTGATGTTGGGTGCATCGGTGGTGAATAAAAACGAACCCGACGAGGTGATTATGGCCGATGCCACCCATCGTTTGCGCCTTCCACGCAACGTGTTGGCCTACGATGTTCGCGCCCAATGGCAGCATGGTGCCTACAACGTGCTGGCCGAATATGCCCAAAAGGGACAAGACCCAACGGCAGATAACGGCTATATCTATCGTCATGGATATGTGGCCATGCTGTCGGGGTCGTACTCAAAGCACGGACTTAGCATGCTGTTGCAGGCTAAACGCAGTGTAAACATGGGCTTTCGCTCGCGCCGAAGTATGGTGGGCATATCGTCGTATGTAAACCATCTGCCTGCTTTCACCCTCGAACACACCTACGCTTTGCCTGCCTTGCGGCCCTATGCCACGCAACCTGAGGGCGAATGGGCCTATCAAGCATCGTTGGGTTACAAGCTAAAAAAGGCACGGCACTTGGTGGACGTTATGGCACGGCTTTGAAGTTGAACTTTTCGCACGTGCATGGCATTGCCAAAAACCATCATGGCGGGAAGGGAACAGACGGTTATGGCTCGGCTTTTTGGGCGTGGGGAGATGCCACTTACTACCAAGACTTGAACGTGCTGGTGGAGAAACGATGGAATCCGGCATTGAAAACCACGCTGATGTACATGAACCAACGCTACAACAAAACGGTTGTTGAAGGCGAGGGGGGCATGATTAACGCCAATATCTTTGTGGCAGACGTGAAGTGGAAGCTATCGCCACGCACCACATTGCGCACCGAGGCGCAGTACATGCAGTCGAAAGACGGCGACGGCGACTGGCTTTTCGGCTTGGCAGAGCTGTCGTTGGCACCCTCGTGGATGTTTACCGTGAGCGACCAATACAACGCTGGCTCTACGCATATCCACTATTATCAGGCGTTGGTTACGTTTGTTCAT
>NZ_HE999443.1:59785-82398 GCF_000312305.1 Prevotella conceptionensis 9403948
GCACATAGGCTGCAAGTGGGCTACGGACGCACCCACGATGGGTATAATTGCAGTGGTGGTGTGTGTCGATACATGCCTGCCACCAAGGGTGCAAGGCTGTCTTACAGCTATAATTTCTAGGGTGTGAGAGAATTGGAGTTGCCTTTTTGAAACTCATATAGACTTATACGAAAGGGTAAGCAGGTTATCTTGTCGTCCCTGATAAACCCTTCTAACGAAATAAATATGGCCATCTACTCCCCTCTCCCCTCGGAGAGGGGCTGGGGGTGAGGCCGATAACAATAATCAATATGCACATCAAACCATTACACATACTGCTTGCCGCCCTGCTCTTAGGTGCGTGCAACGACATCGCGCCAAGCGACAGGCTTATCGAAGTGCCTGCAACAACGGCCAAACGCAAGGTGCTTGTAGAGGAATTTACGGGACAGCGTTGTCTTAATTGTCCTGCCGCGGCCGAAGAACTGTCGCGTTTGCAAGCCCAATATGGTGCAGACACGCTCGTCGTTGTTGCCATTCACGGCGGCAGGTTGGCCATTTTGCCTAAGGAAGGGCTTGTAGGTTTGGCCACACCGCTAGGTAAAACCTATGCTGAACATTGGGGATATGTCAACTCTGTGCCAAAGGTGCTGGTGAATAGGCAACGCGCCGGTTCGGTAAAAGAGGGGTGGGCGGCAAAGATTATCGCAGCGTTTGAAACCAAATCGCCGCTGAATCTGAAACTCTCCACCACTTATAATGCCGCAAATCGCGAGCTGCAAGTAAGCACTTCGGCGCAAACCTTGGCAGAAGGCGTAGAAGGAAAGCTGCAATTGTGGTTGGTTGAAGATGGAATTGTGGCCTTGCAGCAGTTCCCCGACAATGTTGTAAAGCGCGATTACGTGCATAATCATGTGCTTCGTGCCGCGCTTAATGGCGATTGGGGCGAGCCAATAAGCTTGCCAGGCAATGCAGAAAAGACATTAACCCATAAGCTAACCCTGCCAGAAGGCATCAAAGCAGACAACGCTTGGGTTGTAGCTTTCGTGTATAATGATGCAGGAGTGGTGCAAGTAGAAAGGAGAAAGGTTGGTATTTAAGGCCTTAAGCTGTTAAAGACATCAGTTTATGGGCTGATAAGTTGGTTGGTTAATAAGTCTGCTTGTTTAATGCGCCCCTGCTTGTGAGGCTTGATTTGTCCTTGCTTGTATCAGCAAACAACCTGTTAACTCACAGACTTGTAAACTTACAAACTCACAAATTCACGGACTCATTATCTTATATACGCATCAACTTACAAGCTTACAAGTTTCCTCCAACTCATCAACTCGCGAACTCATCAACTTATAAGCTCACGAGCTCACGAACTTACAAGCTCCCCAACTCATTAACTTACATACTCATCAGCTTACAAACTGATAAACTCATAAACATATATAATCACAAATAAATCTATTTAACATGAAGAGATTATTACTTCTTAGCGTATTATTTTGCCTTGCATCAGTAATGACAATGCAAGCAGCAAATCGTGAAATGGTATTTACAGACGCCAAAGGAAAAGTATTGGCAGATAAGGCCACATTATCGTTAACCAAGGTAGAAAATGCAGGATTTGGACCACAAATTAAGTCGGGTTTGTCCATTCGTAACGTCTCAGGAAAGGAGTTTAACGTTATGCTTGTCTACGAAATTGTAGAAATCAGTGGGCAAGGAGCCGATTTGGAGGTGTGTTTCCCTTCAAATTGCAACACATGGGACAAGAAAGGCAAGTACTATACGTCCTCACGAAAGGTTAGTTCTAAGGCGCAAAACATCTCCATTGGCACGGACTTTAATCTTGCAGGTAAAGCAAACTGCACCGCCATATTGAAACTTTACACCACAAAAAGCACCGAAGATGTAGAAAAAGCGGTACCCGAACAACTGCTAGCTACGGTTACATTGAAGTTTAATGGCAATGCAACGGGCATAGAAAGCGTGCAACGCACGGCACAGAATGCAGACAACGAAGTGTGGACTGTTAATGGCGTGCTCGTTGGGCACAACATTTCCGATGTCAATAGCTTACCAAAAGGTCTGTACTTAGTGCGTGAAAACGGTAAGACAACAAAGGTTGTGGTGGGAAAATAGACCAAAGTAAACGTCATTTTCATCCCCTCCTAGGGAGAAAAGCTCCGACTTCTGCCCACTATGAGGGCGCGAGGTGAGTGCAATGTAGGGGGTGAAGTGGGCCATTAGCCCCATTGCTTTGTGGCAACTTTTATGGAATGGAACATCATAAACAAGGCATCCCATTTCCCCCAACCCCTTTGGAAAGGGGGCAGGGGAAAGCCAAATAAAAACAAATAGTAAATGAAAAAACCACTACTTTCGCGCCTTTGCGCACTCGCATTCATGTTCTGCGCCTGCACAACAGCCTTTGCCGGGTTTGGCGAGAACAACTTAGCGCCCATTGCTGCGCCGCGCTTATTCGTTGCAAAGGGTGCAACTGATGCCAAGGGAACATTCTCTTGCGTTAACTATGGCACCAACCCCGTCACCTCTTACCGCTACACCGCCACCGTGAATGGTCAGGTTGTGGAAGAAAAAGAGGTGAAATTAGCCGAACCAATCAACGTAAACGACTTCGGAAAACTCTTGGTTAAGGTGCCAACATTCAACCAATTGGGCGACCATCAGTTGGTTTGTAACATCACGCATGTTAATGGTAAGCCCAACACAACGACCTTTTCGTCGTCTACACTCGACATAACGGTGGTCACCAAGGTGCCAACATGTCGCGTGGTGTTCGAAGATTACACCGCCATGTGGTGCCGATATTGTCCTCGCGCAACGGCCATCATGGAGTATTTGACTAAGAAACACCCCGACGACTTTATCGGAATAGCCGTCCATCAGGGCGACAAGATAGCTATCGCAGACTACAAACGCCCTCAAGTAGACAAATTGGGCCTTCCTTATGTGTGGGCATCGCGCAGAGCCAAAGTGTCTGGCTATACCGGCGAAGATCTTTATCAGGAGGCCAAAGCGCTCGGAGCAGTGATGGATATCGACGTAAAAGCAGAATGGAATGCAAGCGGTAACGCCATCAACGTGCAGTCTACCACTACCTTCCGCACCAATATGTCCAAAGCAAACTATGCACTGGCCTACGTGGTTGTAGAAAATGGCATGCACAACGCATCATGGTGTCAATTAAATGCTTTCAGTGGAGATACCGAGTTGTTGGGGGAAAACGAGGAATTGGGTGTTTTTATCAAAGGTTCAGGAGAGGTTTATGGCCTTAAATACAACCATGTGGCTCGTGCTTTCTTAGGCATTGACAGCGGAATGGAGGGCTCGTTGCCCAAGAATGTCGTGGCCGACAGGGGTATTAAGCATCAGGCAACGTTCCAAGGAGTGGGCAGGAACTGGACTCCACAGAACAAAAAGAACCTGCGCGTTGTGGTGATGGTTATCGATAATTCCACGAACAGCATTGTTAACGGTGCCCATTGCCCAATCAAACCATACAGTACAACAGGTGTCGCAACCACCAAAAACACCGCCCAACGCGTAGAAGTGGCGCGCTTTAACCTCAAAGGTCAACGCCTTTCTGCACCCGAAAAGGGCATAAACATCGTGAAGTATAGCGATGGAACTGTTGAGAAGGTGAATGAAAGGTGAAAGAAAGGCATCTTAAAGGTGAAAAAGTGAAAGGGTGAAAAGGTGAAAAAATGGCTCACGCCCTTTAAAGGTGAAAAATTGAAAGGGTGAAAAAGTGAAAAGATGGCTCACGCCCACTAACTTGTTGAACAGTTAACCAGTTGACAAGAGGATAAGTTAATAGGTGCAGCCACTTTCTCACCTTGGCTAGTTGACTAGTTAACCAGTTGATCGGTTGACAAGTTAACCAGTTACAAGAGGACAAGTTAGCCAGTTAAAAAGGAGGAGTGTGCAAGTTGATGGGCGTGAACCATCTTTTCACCCTTTCATCTTTAAGGAGTTAAGGAGTTAAGCCAAATGCCTAGGTGGCGCAGCCATTTTTTCACCCTTTCACCTTTTCACTTTTAAAGGGCGCAGCCATTTTTTCACCCTTTCACCTTTTCACTTTTTCACCTTTAAGAGCCTTTCACCCTTTCACTTCTTCACCTTTAATACATTCATTATAAACTGAGATAACATGAAAAAACAACACTTTTTGCGCCTTTTTGCGCTTATGGCCTTGCTTTGTATGCAGACCTATACCCTTCTTGCAGCCGACGTATACAGTCTGTCTGTGGACAAACCCGCACGGATGTACGTAAAGACAGGTGCTTCGGGGCATAAGAACACGTTCATTATGCACAATTACGGCAACATCGTACAAAAGAACTTCCACTACAAGGCCACCATAAACGGCAAGGTTGTGGACGAGCGGACAGTGACATTTGCTAGTCCCCTGCAACCCAACAGAATGACAAACCTAACCATCAACATCCCGCCACAAAGCAAAGCGGGCGATTACGAGCTGGTTTTAGACGTTACACAGATTAACGGCAAGCCCAACGGAAGCCCTGGAAAGATAGCCAAACTGCCCATTACGGCCATTAATAAGCTGCCTACATGCCGCGTGGTGTTCGAAGATTACACCGCCAATTGGTGCCCCTGGTGCCCTTCTGGCATTGCCATCATGAGGCAAATGGCCAAAAAACACCCCAACGACTTCTTCGGAATAGTGGTACATGATCGTGATATGATGGGCATAAAAGGTTATAACGTGCCCGCAACTCCCCACGCAGGACTGCCCTCCGTATGGGCATCGCGTGCAAATAAGGTAGAGGGCTTTACCGGCGAGCTGTATTATCAGATGACCAAACAGCGTGGAGCGATGATGGATGTCGACGTGAAAGCCCAGTGGAATAGGCAAGGTAAGAGCATTGACGTACAATCTACCACCACATTTCGGGCCACAACCAACAACGCCCGCTATGCTTTGGCCTACGTGTTGATAGAAAACCGAATACAAAGAAACGACTGGGCGCAAAGAAATGGATACAGCGGAAGTACCAGTTATCTAGGTCTTAACCCCGAATTGGATTACTTTATCAAGTCATCTGACCCCATTAAGAACTTTGTTTTCGAAGATGTGGCTCGCTCTCACATAGGCATTGCCAACGGATTAGACGGCTCTTTGCCCCAAAGCGTTGTGGCCGATAGGCCCATTGTTCATAAATCTGCGTTGAATGGCATTGGCGATTGGGTGACGGTATTTAATAAAAACAACTTGACCGTAGTGGTTTTGGTTATCGACAACACCACACATAGCATCGTTAACGCCGCCCGTTGTGTTGTGAAACCCTACACTGCCACAGACATCGAAACCCCCAAAGCCACGGTAGAACGCGTGGAAGTGGCGCGCTTTAACCTCACTGGCCGACGCCTATCAGCCCCCGAACCTGGCGTAAACATCATTAAGTACAGCGACGGAAGTGTTGAGAAGGTGTTTGTTAGATGAAGTTGCGTTAGGGCTGAAGGCCAATAACGCCATGCGTGTTAAGCCCATTGTCGCACCATTTTTAGGCACAGATGCCTGGCCAATCTAGCAGTTTTACGCTGTTTGCAGGAGACAAATACACCCCTCTACCCTTCTCCTAGTGGGGAGGGGTAGGGACGTTTTGTAAGTATTTTGGCAGATTTTTTAACACAAAAAGTGCCCTTTTTATCCACCAACTACCCGCTTGGCCGCAAAAAATCGATTCTCGCGAAGGTTTGTTTTGATGCAAAAAGCGGTAGCAAATGAACGTTGACAAAATGAATATTTATTTGAAGAAACTGCCATTTGCGCTGTTTTAGGAGCCATTTACTGCTAAATATAGTGCAATATGCACCAAAACGTAGTGCGTTTTGGCGCAAAATACACTGCGTTTTGGTGCAAAATACAACGCGTTTTGGTGCAAAACGCAAGGTAAAATGGTGCTAAATGCAGTGCGATTTGCCGCTAAACGCAGGTCGAAAGGCATAAATATCCACGCTAATTGTATAAATAAAACCTTCTCGAACCATGAAAAACATGGCAAAAAAGGGCAAAATGACCCTTAAAAAGTGGGTTTTTAGGGTCTAAAAGTGGGTAATTGGGGGCGAAAAAATTGCGAGTTGGCGACCAAATAGAAAGGCTAAATGGTGCAAAATGCAGGCAATATGCGCAAAACATGACAAAGACGGCGACCGAAATAGTGGCAAAATGGCCGCAAAATGTCAAATTTTATGCCTTATTCTCGCTAGAATAAGGTTGAGAATAGTGTGTGTTTTGTAAAGTATAAACAATATTTTAACTTTATGTGTGCATGTGTTGTTTGGTAGTTCAGTGCCAGGGCCTGTCGGCTTGTTTGTTTTTCGTTTCCTGCGTTCGTGGGTTGTAGTTGCATGTGCATGGGGAAACAGCTTTCAGTTTGCAGCAACGATAAGAAACTATTCAACAGCGCTTGCGCCACAAAATATGGCTACAGCCCTGCTACTTATAGCCTTCAGTGGAGCTTGTACCGCCAAGCAGTGGGTATTTTGCCGCCAAGCAGCGGTTAAGAATGGCCTGTTGGTCTTTGCGGAACTATGCCATTCGCAACATAGTTGCGGCCTTTTCTCTGTTGCAAGCATGCAATAAGCGTGTGGGCAGCGGGCACACTTAGATTGCCTTTACCAGTAAGTGGCGTTGTGTTCCACTTGAAAAACAAACATTATTTTTTACACTTTTCTACACCAACTTATCGATTTTTTGTATAACTTTGCTACGTATTACACCTTATTATATAACTAAACCCATTTTAAGCTTATGTACGACGAAATAGGACTGTTCATTTTCCCGCTGATATTCGGCTTTGTTGCTGTGGTAATAGCTGTGCGGCTGAGCGTGAACAGCAAATTCGAAGAGCTGTTCTTTCAGTTCAAAGTGATGCAAAAACGGCTTGAAAGCACAACCGAATCACTCAATAACCTTCAAGAAGAGATTGAAAAAAGATTGCCACAAGGCGTTGCTACGAATGCAGGCAACCATGCAGAAGAACAAAAAGATGCCATTGAAACGCCACCACAAGCGGCAGGCAACGGTCCTTGGGCTACGCATACAGACCTACCAACAGGCGAAGACACGCACCAAGAAAGCGTGGAAGAGCCAGTCGCAGAGGTTACAACGCTGAGCGAACAGCAGCGTGTGGGTGCCCCAGTTGCCACTGTTGAAGTGCCTGTTCAGGGCGTGAATGTGCTTGCGAACGCGCCCGAAGGAGAGCCACAGCCGACAGATGGCGAACTGCAAGGCACAGACAGCAACCTACATCAGGCAGAAACGCCGACCACTTGCGAAGTTGAAACATCGCAAGCTGGTGCAGAACTGCAAGACAACGGTGCCGAACAGCAAGACGGCGACAACGAAACGCAGGGCGTTGACAACGAACAGCAAGCCGACAACACCGAAGAACAACGCGAAAATGCGGCCCAAGAGCAGCCGCAACTGCATGTGCCTGTAGCTGCCTTTGTGCAAGACGAAACCGAGCAAGAAAGGGTTGAACAAGCGCAAGAAGAGCCTGTTTTGACCGGTAGAGCCTATTTGGAGGCAAAGTATAAGCATGCTGCAACTAAAGGCAAGGCTGTAAACGGCTCCGCAATGGGTACAGACAACGAAGACGGAGGTTTTAACTACGAGAAGTTTATCGGCGAAAACCTCTTCGGTAAGATAGGTATCTTGGTCTTTGTGCTGGGTATTGCTTTCTTCGTTAAGTATGCCATCGACCAGAATTGGATAGGGCATACCATGCGCACAGCCCTTGGCTTTGGCGTAGGTACATTGCTTTTGGGTTTGGCTTGGAGGCTGGGCAAGCACTATCGTGCGTTCAGTTCGCTGTTGGCTGGTGGCGGATGTGCCGTGTATTACGTCACCACGGCCATCGCTTTCCATTATTATCAGCTGTTCTCGCAGTCGGTTGCCTTTGGCATCATGGTGGTTGTAACGTTGTTTATGGCTTGGACGGCTCGGCATTACGAACGTCGCGAATTGGCCATGACGGCCATTGTGGGCGGTTTCCTCGCGCCATTCCTCACCGCAACAGGTACGCCCAACTTCCTTTTCTTATACGTATATATGGTTATTTTAGGTCTGGGCAGCCTCTATCTTTCGTGGGGAACGCGTTGGAACGAATTGCCTTTGATAAGCACGGCAGCCACGTATTTGGCCTTATTGTTAATCGGTAAAGACCTTGTTGAGCTGTCTTGGGGCGTTCATATCTTGTTCTATGGCCTATTTTGGGCCATCTCTACGGCAAGCTGCTTTACGCTTTTGCGGCGCGGAATGGTACCTTTGTTTACGGGTTTCCACATCGCTACGATGATATTGAGCAGCATGTTCACCATCTTTCTTGTGGCTGCGCAGGGCGACGACGAATATTATGAAAATGGTTTCACCGCCCTTACGATGGGTGCGGCCTACATAGGCTTGCATCTTTGGCTAAGATATAAGGAGCGGACCAAGGATGCAACGCAGGCCATATTGCTGGCCTTGGGCTTGGTTTACGTTTCTGTTTCGTTGCCTTTGTTCTTCTCTGGCGCGGTGCTCACCGTTTGTTTCTCGGCCGAAATGGTGCTGTTGCTTTGGCTTTATTGCCGACTCAATGTGGGTGTTTACGGCATTGCATCGGGTGCGGTGATGGTTGTTTCGATACTTGGCGAATTAAGCCAGTTGCTCCTTGCCAATGCTCCAGAGGTGAGCACGCCCGTGTTCAACTCCAATTTCATGTCTACCATCTTCCGCGGTCTTTGTTTCTTGGCCTTCGCCCGCATCATGGACCGCAACAAAGAGAAGCTTGAATCTTACTATATGCCTTTAAATCACATTATCTATGGAGCGGGTATTATTACCATTTACGCCTGTCTCAGCATGGAAATGGACTTGTTCATCCCTTCGCCCACCTACAATGCGGTGGTTACCTTGTTGCGCATAGGCACGTTGTTTGCCATTGCCGTGGGGTTCGGTCGCCGTTATCCGGCCGGCAAGTATGGTTGGTTGTACGCCGTTTACATGTTCGTGGCCATGTTCCTTATTGCAGGCGACGTGTTCTACTACGGCGAATATACCACGCCCATGGCGGCCATAGGTGTGCAATGGCTGGGCATTGCTTGCGGCATAGGGCTTTTTGTGCATGCAAGCAGAAACTATTACAAGCAGGCTGAACGGTCGACAAAGCTTTTCACGGTGTTTCTTAACGTATCGGCCACCTTGTTGTGGGTAAGCATGGTGCGCGCCTTGCTGATGCAGATGGGTGTGGAACAGTTCAGCGCACCCCTGTCTCTGTCGCTCGCGGCCGTGGGAACGTTGCAAATGGCCTTGGGTATGCGCCTGCCAAACAAAACGATGCGCTTGCTGAGCATCGCCACTTTTGCTTTTATCATTGCGAAGTTGGCCCTTTACGACGTATGGCGTATGCCTGCCGTTGGCCGCATTGTGGTGTTCATTATCCTTGGCGCGCTGTTGCTCACGCTGTCGTTTATGTATCAGAAATTGAAAGATACGCTGAACCTTGGCGGCGATGACGAGGGGCGGAACGCCCTTGACGAGGGGACTTCCAGCGCGCCAGACAACGCGGAAGACGGCAACGAATAGAGCGAACCTATTGCACGATAGATATTATCTGTTTGCGGCAGCCGGCATTGTTGGTAACTTTGCACTCGTAAATAAATAACGAACAAATGTTTTTAACCAACTTATTTTTAGCAATTATGAACATAACAATGCCAACTCTGCCATACGCAGCCAATGCGTTGGAACCTGTTATCAGTGAACAAACGATAAATTTCCATTACGGAAAGCACCTTCAGAACTACGTAAACACCCTGAACACGCTTATCCAAGGCACGGAATTCGAGGGTAAGAGCGTTGAAGAAATCGTGAAGACTGCTCCCGACGGGCCTATCTTCAACAACGCAGGCCAGACGCTTAACCACACCTATTACTTCTTGCAGTTTAAGTCGCCCGTTAAGGGTAACGAGCCTACTGGCAAGATTGCAGAGGCTTTGGTGCGCGACTTCGGTAGCGTTGAGAATTTCAAGAAAGAGTTTACGCAAGCAGCCGCAACGCTCTTTGGGTCGGGCTGGGCATGGCTTTCGCAAGATAAAAACGGCAAATTGGTTATCACCAAGGAGGCAAACGCCGGCAATCCACTACGCCAAGGCAACAACCCATTGTTGGGTATAGACGTTTGGGAGCACGCTTACTACTTGGATTACCAAAACCGCCGTGTGGACCATTTGGCCGCTCTTTGGGACATCATCGACTGGAAGGTTGTTGAAAGTCTTTTGAAGTAAGCCTTTCATTCCACACATTGAACGTGCAATAGATTTCCAAAACAACAGTTAAAACAAAATCATAGAACGCTTGTCGGCCGTGGTTGGGGCGCGACTTTTAACAAGAACGCGCCACCAACGCCACCGACGACAAAAATAATTTATACACATTATGCAATCAATCATCAATTCATTGCTGCCCGAATTTAAGGTGCAAGCTTATCAAAATGGCGAGTTCAAAACCGTATCTAGCGAAGACGTAAAAGGCAAATGGGCCATTTTCTTCTTCTATCCAGCAGACTTTACCTTCGTTTGCCCCACCGAATTGGTTGACTTGGCAGATAAGTACGAAGAGTTGAAGAAGATGGGTGTTGAGGTTTACTCGGTTAGCTGCGACACGCACTTCGTTCATAAGGCATGGCACGATGCCTCTGACAGCATCAAGAAGATTAACTACACCATGTTGGCCGACCCACTCGGCGTTCTGGCTAAGGGCTTTGGCGTATTCATCGAAGAAGAGGGTATGGCTTATCGCGGCACGTTCGTGGTTGACCCCGAAGGCAAAATCAAGATTGCCGAAATTCAAGATAACAGCGTAGGTCGTAACGCCGAAGAGCTGGTTCGTAAGGTTGCAGCTGCTCAGTTCGTAGCATCTCACCCCGGCGAAGTTTGCCCCGCAAAGTGGAAACAAGGCGCTGAAACGCTGAAACCCAGCATCGATCTCGTTGGCAAAATCTAATTTAGAGCCACACGTTTAGGTGTTTGAACATTGCGAACAAGTACCTATATATTTACCAGTTGCCCCTTCTCTCCCCATTGGGTGGGGAATGGGGCAACTTATTAGAATAATAGACCCTGCACAATTTATCATTTTAGTAGAGTTATAAAACATATCAACGCATTAGGAACGCCCTAGAAATCGCTTGAAATTGATTTGATATCTGGGATAACTAGAAGTCTAAATGATGGAAATAAGGGGATTAAAAGCACTTATTCCCCCTCTTCTAGTGCGCCTGTTCCAAGTGTTTTAAGCATATAAATACTCCTTAAAGAAACCAACACTATGCTCGATACCTCGATACTCAAACAAGTTAGCGACGTGTTTGCTGGCTTAGAAAACGACTATGTTCTTGACGTTCGCACCGACGTTTCGCGCGCCGAATCGGCCGAACTGAAAGCATTCGTAAACGATTTTGTGTCTACTTCGGCACATTTGTCGGCCAATTTCACCGACACCAACGACGCCCAACTGTCGTTCTCGCTGCTTAAAGGCGGCCAACCAGTGGGCATAACCTTCCGCGGTATTCCCAACGGACACGAGTTTACATCGCTACTCTTGGCCGTTCTCAATGCCGATGGTAAAGGAAAGAACCTACCCGACGAGGCTATCAGCAGAAGAATTGCAAACCTCAAAGGAGAAATTAAGCTACAAACATACGTGTCGTTGACGTGTACAAACTGCCCCGACGTGGTGCAAGCACTCAACATCGTGGCATTGGCCAACAGCAGGGTAAGCAGCGAAATGATTGACGGAGCCCTCTTCCAAGATGAAGTTGCACGATTAAACATACAGGCTGTACCTGCTGTTTATGCCAATGGCGAGCTTTTGCACATCGGTCGCGGCGACCTTGGCGAACTTCTTGGTAAACTTGAAGACATGTTTGGCAGCGAAGAAGACAGCAATGCCGAGCCCGTTGAACGCCAGTTCGACCTCGTTGTTATAGGCGGAGGGCCTGCTGGTTCTGCTGCCGCCATCTATTCGGCACGCAAGGGATTGAAGGTTGCTGTGGTTGCTGGTCGCATTGGCGGTCAGGTTAAAGACACTGTCGGCATCGAAAACTTGGTGTCGGTACCCCAAACTACGGGTGCACAGCTTGCAGACGACTTGCGTACGCACATCGGACACTACCCCATAGAGATATTCGAGAACCGCAAACTTGAAAGCGTAGACTTCTCGCAATCGCCCAAACGCGTGTATGCTAAGGGTGGAGAAGTGTTCGTTGCACCTGCAGTTGTTGTGGCTACCGGCGCAAGCTGGCGACGTCTTAACGTAGACGATGAGGCTAAATACATGGGTAAGGGCGTTCACTTCTGCCCGCACTGCGATGGCCCTTTCTATAAGGATAAGAACGTGGCCGTAGTTGGCGGAGGTAATTCGGGCATCGAAGCAGCTATCGACCTTGCAGGCATCTGTAACCACGTAACTGTACTTGAATTTGCCGATACCTTGCGTGCCGACACAGTTCTGCAAGACAAAGCGGCCTCTATGAGCAACATCGAGATATTCAAGTCGTCGCAAACAACGCAGGTTTTGGGCGATGGTAACCACGTAACAGCCATTCGTGTGAAGGACCGCACCAACGAAGAGGAACGCGAAATAGCCCTCGATGGCGTATTTGTACAGATTGGATTGGCTGCCAACACCGAGCATTTCCGCGATGCGCTGCCGCTAAACGAAAGGCGCGAGATTGTGGTTGATGCCACTTGCCGCACCAATATTCCTGGCGTTTACGCTGCTGGAGACTGCACCAACGTGCCTTATAAGCAGATTGTTATTGCTATGGGCGAAGGTGCAAAGGCCGCTCTTTCGGCGTTTGATGATAGGATTAGGGGCATTATCTAAGCTGTTTCCCATGCACGAGCGTAGCTTGTTGCACTTATAAGACAAGGACTAAAACATCCCCACTCAAGATTTTTTATCTATATTTTTGTGAATGGAGCGCTCTCGCCTTCGGGTGGGGGCACTCTTTTTATATGCTGAAAAGACGTTTAAAGGTGAAAAGGTGAAAGGGTGAAAAGGTGAAAAGATGGCTCGCGCCCTTTAAAGGTGAAAGGGTGAAAGGGTGAAAAGGTGAAAAAGTGAAAAGATGGCTGCGCCCTTTAAGGTGAAGAAGTGAAAAGGTGAAAGGGTGAAAAGATGCCTCGCGCCCTTTAAAGGTGAAAGAGTGAAAGGGTGAAAAAGTGAAAAGATGGTTGCGCCTACTGATGAACAAGCGAGGCTAGTAGTGGCTAGGAGAACTAGATAACCTTGTACTTCTAGATAGGCTAGTACGGCAAGATAACCTAGTATTTCTAGATAACCTAGTGCTGCTAGATAGCCTAGTACTGCTAGATAACCTAGCATTGCTAGAAGTCCTAGTAGAACTAGATAATCCAATTCCACTAGCTTGCGTTAGCTTGCCCCCTCGTTAGCCTGTCCCCTCGCCCTCTCCCTTTACCTTTTCCACATCACAAAAAAAGGGGATATGCCGTTGCAGGCCATCCCCTTATTCTATTAATCTTCTAAAAAACTTTATTCTTCCACAACCGAGAAGTCGTCTTTTCCTACTCCACAGATGGGGCAAACCCAATCTTCGGGAATATCTTCGAAAGCCGTTCCTGGTTCAATGCCGCCATCGGGATCGCCAACTGCGGGGTCGTAAATCCAGCCGCAAGTCTCGCAAATGTACTTCTTCATAATCTTTTCGCTTTTAATTTGTTTATAATGAATTTATATATTTAATAATGAAATCAACCAACGGCACGCCCATCGGGACCTTTGCCGCGGTATATTTTGTTATCCAACAATGTTTTTGTTTATCGCTTACTTAGCACGCGCTTAACCCTTTCGTACACCATTTCGGGCGAGATGGTGCGCAAACAAGCAAGGTCGCCACGCAAACAAGGCTTGTTTCCGAATATGCTGCACGGCCTACAAGCCAAGTCTATCTGCACTGCATTCTGCGGTTTTTGTCCCCAACCCATAAAGCCCGCATAGGGATGGGTGGCGCCCCAAATGCTAACCACAGGCGTATTAACCAGCGAGGCGAAGTGCATGTTGGCACTATCCATGCTTATCATCACGTCTAGGTGGCTCATCAACACCAACTCTTGCGCTATTCCACCAAGCACAGCCGAGGCGTTGAGGCACTGCGCATTGCGTTCAACAATGCCATTGAGAATGGGTTCTTCGTCTGCACCCTTGCCAAAAAGGAACACACGACACGAGGGATGCTCCCTTATTATCATCTTGATCACCTTTTCGAGCATCTCTGGCGGATACACTTTCTGCTTATGAGCCGCGAAAGGTGCAACGCCAATCCACTCTTGAAAAGCCTTCTTTACGCCTATTTCGGGAGGAAGAAGGCGCAAGTTGCCGCCTTGGGGAGGAAAGATAGAGGTGAAATCCATCTTTACGGGATAGCCCAACTTGGCAAAAACGTCGGCATAGTTCTGGAAAGCTGTTGGCAAAGGCACCAGCCGTTTGTCTGTTTATGCCACCAGTTTCTTGCGTTCGTTGCGGTGTTTGTCGATATGTTCCACCCGATAACGCCCAAGGTTGAACCGTAGTCGTAAATAACCAGAGCGCAACACATTGTGCAAGTCGGCCACGGCAGTGATGTTCTTAGCCACGATGCGCTTATACAGCTTGTTCAGTCCGCCAATCCCGTGGTACTCTTTCTTGATGTCGGCGCCCATAAATCCCACGTTAGGAGCAAGCCCTTCAAACAATGGGCGCGCAAACGGGCGACTTAAAAACGTTATCCGCAACTCTGGGTACTGTTTAGCCAAGGCATACACCACAGGCACGGTCATGGCAACATCGCCCATGGCCGAGAAGCGGATGATAAGGATATGTTCGGTCTTCACACTGATGTGGGTATTAGTTTTTTAGCTTATAGCGTAATGCCCATTGCGCATTTTGCGCACTCGAAGGCCTTTATTTCTTGTACAACACGGGGTTTGTAGCCGGGTCGTTATACATTTTCATTTGCCTGTACACCTTCATATAGATGCGTCCCTGCTCGATGTCGGCCAGCAATTGGTCGATAGCAGCCGAGAGGTCAACCTGTTGTTCCAGCAAGATGTTCAGCTTAGCCTCGCAACGCTCGTGGTGTTCGGCGTCCACATCCGTACGTTCCACCTGTTCGCGCATGTGATAAATCTTCAATGCAAGTATCGAAAGGCGGTCAATAGCCCAAGCGGGACTCTCGGTGTTAAGCCTAGCATCGGCTTGCATTTTCACATCGGCGTACTTCTGTCGGAAATAACTGTCAATCTGCTCCACCAAGTCTGTTCGGTCTTGGTTAGAGCGGTCGATACGCCTTTTAAGGCTCAGTGCCTCTTCGGGATTGATGTGCGGGTCGCGAATAATGTCTTCAAAATGCCATTGCACGGTGTCAATCCAGCATTTTAGATACAGGCGGTTTTCTATCGTTTCCCTTTTGTAGGGGTTGTTGATAGGGGTGTCGATGTTGTCGGTTACGTGGTAGTCACGTATCGCCTGATTGAAAATCTCGTTGCAAAGTTTAGTAAAAGACATATTGTTTTGCGGTTTAAATGTTCGTGGCCTACAAGCTTGTGCGTTTCCTTAACTTGGGTAGGCATTGCCTATCTTCTGCAAGAGAGGTGCAAACGCGTGCAGACTATCTTTTGCAAAGATATGTTTTTTATTTTAAATCCGCAATGAAAAGGCGATGAATATTTTCTATTACCATATTGGTAAAATCTTATGTCGCGCATTTGGAGGCAGACTAAGCTGCGTTGCAACCATTTGTTTCTGTTTCTGTGGCGTAAGAACCGAACCTCATGCCACAGCCACCGCGTTGCGTTTGATGCAATAAATTAGTCTTGACTTTTAGTATTTCTATCAATAGAGCGCAGTTTGTTACCTTTGTAATGCCTGCACAAGATATTGTAATGCCAACACAATATAACCACTCATCGCATATGCGAAGTGCAGGACAAATATACCCACCGGCTTATCAACCCACGATAACCCGACAACTCCCCAATGTATCTGCTCATCAACTTATAAACTCACCAACTTACAAGCCCACCAACTCCAAAATCACAAGTTCGTCAACGCCTAACTCATAAGTTCGTCAACCCACAAATTCAAGAACACAAGAACTTGTAAACTTATAAACCCATCAACTCAAAACCCATCAATTCAAAATCTTAAATCTTTATCTTTTATTTTACAATACCGTTCTAATTTTCGCTCCATTCTAGCGAAAATATAGGGCATAAAGTAGGTAAATCACCCCTATTTCTAGCTTTTCTCGTTGTTCGTTTTGTCTGTTTTTAGGAGAAGAACCTGCATTTTGCACCATTTTGCCTTTCTAGTTTGGCAGAAAGCTCGTAATTTATCATGCCCAAAACCCCACTTTTAGACCCCAAAACCCCACTTTTTAACCACTATTTTGCCCTTTTTAGCCATGTGTTTCATAGTTCTAAAAGACTATATTTATACCATTGCGGCGTATTTTTATACTTTTCGGCTCGTATTTAGCGGCAAAAAACACTGCATTTAGCACCATTTTACCTTGCGTTTTGTACCAAAACGCATTGCATTTAGCACCAAAACGCGTTGCATTTAGCACCAAAACGCGTTGCATTTAGCACCAAAACGCACCACTTTTAGCGGAAAATAGCCCGAAAACTGGTGCAAAGGGTGGTCTTTCTAAATAAAAATTCATTTTGCTGCGTGCACATGCTAACCCCTTTTTGCATCAAAACAAACCTTTGCGAGAATCGTTTTTTTGCGGCAAGGCGGACGATTGGTGACAAAAAAGGGCACTTATAATGTTAAATTTCTGGCAGAAAAATAGACAAAAGACGATTTCCCTGCATATAAACGTATGGCAACGGCACGGAAAATGCGTACGCTTACGACTGGCAGTGCAAGCGGTTGCTGGGCATGTTGCTCACGGGCAGCGGAAACAACATCATGGAAAAGCAGAAGTAAGATGGAATTGACAGCCAGTTTTCTGTTTGTGGAAAACCGTAATGAATAACTATTGCCTAGTTTGCTTTTTGAGAAACAACCATTTCTGGACACAGACGAATGGGGCAGAATTTCAGATTTCATCGTATCTTAGTCCGGTACTTCGTACATGAGCGACGTGTTTTTCATGGTTTTACAGCACAAAGATAAAAAGCTCCTTTCAATTTAAAAGGCAATACAACAGAATAACGGAAAGGCTTCTAACGCTACCAATTATACAGCCCTTTCAAATTAAAGGTCAATACAACGGACAAGTCCGACCGGTCCGGCCGGTTCTGATTATAACCCCCTTTCAATTTAAAGGTCAATACAACTTCAATATAAGCGAATAACACTTTTGTTATAATGCGCCATCGCCCGCCCCTGTTTACATCAATATCTCTCCAATTCTTCAGCATACATTTTCCTAAAATGGCGTGCCAATTCTCTTGGCGTTATGTTTTTATCAAACGCTGATAACGCCGTTCGGCGCATGATGCTTACCACGATGTCGCCAGAAGATAGTGTTCGGGCGCGCTTGTTAAGTACATGCCCCGTGCCGTAGAGCAACACGGGCACAATGTCTAACTGAAAGCGTTGCGCCAAATAAAAGGCGCCCTGATGAAAACGTTGCACTTTGAGCGAGGCCGAACGCGTGCCTTCGGGGAACAACATCACACTATATCCGCGCTTAACAAGGCCGGCAATTCGCTGTTCGTTGTCTTCGATGTTGCGTGTAACGGGCAAATACTCGGCAAAACGTATGGCAACGGCATACAGGGGGTTGTACCACACCCACCGCTTGGTGAGTATCACCATGCGCGGCGTTAGGGCAAGGATGCAAAGCAGGTCGAGGTGGCTTTGGTGATTGCTGATAATGATGGAAGGTTGCGCGAAGTCTTCGCCCGTGGGGTTGTCGAAACGCGTTTTTATGCCTGGCAAAAGGCGCAGCAGTGTGCGGGCGATGCGCTGTATAAGGGCATGAAAACGCAGACGTTCGGTTTCGCTTACGCGATGCGACAGAAAATAAATCAGCATGCCTATCTGCAAAAAGAACATCAACACGAACATCAGCAGCAACACGCCTGCCGTGCATACCACGCGCAAAAGCTTACGCGGCAGGGCATAGACGATGGCGAAGAAGGTGAGGAAGGTGTTGAGCAGACTTATTCGGGCGAAGTCTACGCCTGGGCGGAAGTGGCTAACGCGCTCTTCGCGTGGCGGATAATGCACGTTGATGGGGATTGAAATGGTGCGCACGTTGTGCCAAGCGGCAAACACCAGCAAGGCAAGCTCGCTTTCGTATCGGTTTGTTACCAAGGGCAACCAGCGCAACAGGCGCAAAGGGTAGGCGCGAAAACCTGTTTGCGTGTCGGGTAAGCGCCTACCTGTTTGCAGCGCAAACCAAAAGTTGCTGAACTTATTGGCAAACTTACTCTGCCCATTCATGTTGCGGTTGTTGGTTTCCGAAAACTTATCGGCATCAAAGCGGTTGCCCACCACAATGGCATTGGGTGCTTGGTGTATGGCTTTGAAGAACAAAGGCAGGTCGGTGGGCGCGTGTTGGCCGTCGGCATCGATGGTGATGGCGTGCGTATAGCCCATGTTTTGCGCCTGTTTAAATGCGCTGAGCAAGGCCGCACCCTTGCCGCGGTTGCATGTATGGGTAACAACGCATAGCTCTGGGAAGTGCGTTGCAAGCAGTTGGGCGGTGTCGTCGGTACTTCCGTCGTTCACCACAATGATGTTTGGCGTGTGTTGGGCCACTCCGCGCACCACGCTGGCCAGTGTGGTGGCATTGTTATAAGTGGGTATCACCACGCATATGCGGTTGTTATTCATACACCAAAGATAGTTTGGCAAACACGTGTTCGTTGTTTTTCACCTCCGCTTTCACTAGCCAAGTGTTGCCTTCGCATCGTATGTTCAGGGCGAAAGTGGGGCAGGGCGTGTCTGTCGGGGTAAGTGGGGCAAGGTATTTCACGTTCTTGGCACAGCTTAGCTGCAAGGGTTTGCCCACCACTTCTTCGGCCAGTTCGCCCACCATTTGCAGCGTGCAGGCTCCTGGCGTGATGGGATTGCCGGGGAAATGCGCCGCGTAGATGGCGTGGTTGGGGTTGAGCAGCACACCGAAAACGTGCTTGTCGGCATCGTGTGTGGCGTTCTCTATGGTGTAAAAGTTATCTTTCAGTTTCATCTTCTGTAGGTTTAAGGGGTTTAAAGCGGTAGGTAATGTGCCGTTTTGGGTTTTCGTATGTCAGCGAATCGCGCGTAACCAGTTGCGGAACAATTTGTTGTAGGTCGTGGCGCAGCACGCGGCGTATGTACCATTTGTTGAGCATGGGCACCAAATTATATAGCTTTACCTTGCCGTTGGGCATGCAAACGAAGTCTACCATCTTTATCCCGAACTCGTTAAGGATGGCTCCGCGTGGCTGTTGTTCCACGGTGTCGATGATGCAAAGGCCTGTTATGGCGGCTTTTTTAAAGCTTAACTCCACGTTCCAACGCCGACCTTGGGCCGAAAGCGAGGCAACGGAGAGCCATAATAGCAGTATGTAAAGGGTTATGGTGCGCATGCGATGGGGGTGTGTGATGACCTTAAATCTTAAACTCTTCGTCGCTCACGGCGGCGTTTTTCTTCACCTGATGCAGTTCTATGCGAGTGTTGTCGCCACCCTTTTCGCGCATCTCAACGGTTGTTGCGATAAGCTGTTTGCTGTCGAAAGTGATGACAAGTAGGCTGAACATCTGTTTCATTTCTTTTTTGAGGGGCGTTAGTTGGGCAATCCACTTATCCCCATCAACAAACATTTGCGTCTTAAACCGCTGCTTGTCTGTAAGGCATTCGCCCGTAACGCTGCTGAGCATGATGCCCGTTATCTCGCGAAACACCTTGTTCTTGGCCGCATCTACCACGTCTTTGCGTTGCGCGCTCTTCATCAACACCTTCGTTCCGTTAAGGATAAAGGTGTATTGGTAGGGCGAGGTGTACTGCCAACGCAACTTGGAAGGCTGACTGTAACACATCCTTCCCTTAGAAACCATCTTCTGACTAAGCATTTTCAGTGTCTTCGTTTGGGTGAACGAGCACTGCAAACTCTTCGTTTTTTGGGCTACTTCGCCCACTTTCTGCATCATCTCATCGGCCTTTGCACCGCTTACCGCGGTTTGTGCATGGCCTATTAGTGGTACGAAAAGTAATATTATGGATAATATATAGTTCATATCAATTGAATTATTTACGAGTTGACAAGTTGATGAGTTGATGAGTTGATGAGTTGACGAGTTAACAAGTTGACGAGTTGACAAGTTAACAAGGTAGTTAGCCCCTGTGCAACAAAGCATTTGGCTTAACTCCTTAAAGGTGAAAAGGTGAAAAGGTGAAAAGGTGAAAGAATGGCTGCGCCACCTAGGCATTTGGCTTAACTCCTTAAAGGTGAAAAGGTGAAAGGGTGAAAAGGTGAAAGAATGGCTAACGCCACCTAGGCATTTGGCTTAACTCCTTAACTCCTTAACTCCTTATCAGAAGCATTTGGCTTAACTCCTTAACTCCATAACTCCTTAACTCCTCACTTCTCATCCCTGATAACTCACCATCACCACGCCTGCCATGATAAGTCCTACACCCAGCCAACGAACCAACGGAACAGCCTCGTGAAAGACAAACACGGCAGCAAGCATGCCCATTACATAGCTAAGACTTATCAGCGGATAGGCCTGACTCAGCGGATAGTGCTTTAAGATGTAGAGCCACAACACCGTTGAAAGGGCGTAGCATATACCGCAAACCGCGAACCAAAGACAGGTAAGGGCGCGAGCGAAGAACGCCCACGACCACGAAAAGGCACCAATCTGCTGCAAAGACAGCTTTAATGTTACCTGTACGGCAGCCAATAAGGCTGATTGCACGAGGGCTAATGCAAGTAATTTGAACATAGTTGCCTAACGTCTTCAAGCGAATTGAGGGCGCGTTCCGCCCCATCCGCTTCGTTTGTGAGTACCATCGAAAGGGCCGTTTGCCCTTCTTCATCGTGCCATCCCACCAAAGCCGTTTGCAAATCGCCCAAAGCTATTTGCAACCAAGCATCGGTTAGTGCGCTTTCCAACGAGCGTTGCCCGTGCGCATAAGTGCTGTTATAGCCGTGGCAATGGGTGTGAATGGCAATAAGACTGCTGATGGTGTTGTGCGTTGAGTGGATGAAATTGGTGGGTTTCAAACTCCCCTCTCCGTCGTTAGCCAGTTCGCGAAGAAACTTCTCGGTCTCTTCTACGCAGCCAAGAGCCGTGCCCGTAACGATGGCTTGCGGCTGTTCGATGCCTGAACGCTTTAAGGTTACAAGCGAAGTGAGCAGCGCGCGCCGCAGAACACCGCTCAAACGGCGTGCCACCAATGGCGGGATGCGTGGCAGTTCGGTTTCAGGAATGTCGGCAAACTTCACCACCGTTTTAACATATACGGGGCGTAATGGCGGCGTTTGCAATGGCGTGTTGCTTGTAGATGGTGCCGAAAACACGAGCGATGTGTCGTTTCCGCCAAAGCCAAACGAGTTGCAAAGCACATGTCGCAGCTGCTGTTGGTGCAGCATTTGCGCCACGGGAACGATGCCGTCGGCCATAGCATGCTGCCAATTGAGGTTGCTGGGGATAAAGCCTTGGCGCATGGCCAATAGGCAAATAACGGCCTCGATGCTGCCAGATGCACTGGTGGTATGGCCTGTTCGCGACTTAGTAGACGACACGGGAGGTACCTTTTCGCCGAAAATGCTGTGCAAAGCTGCGCTTTCGCTGGCATCATTGTTGGGGGTTCCTGTGCCGTGAGCGTTTACGTAGTCGATGTCGGCAGGCTGTAAAGCGGCCCTTTTCAAGGCTTGCCGCATGGAAAGTACGGCCCCTATGCCATCGTCTGACGAGGCTGTTTGGTGGAAAGCATCGCAAGCGTTGCCCCATCCGCTAAGCTCTGCCAAGACCTCTACGCCGCGTTGAGCGGCATGTTCGGCCGTTTCGAGCACCACGAATGCTGCTCCTTCGCCTAGGTTTAGCCCTGCGCGGGTGTCGTCGAAGGGGCGACAAGGCTCGCCGTCGAGTATCATCAGCGACCTAAATCCATTGAAATGAAAGCGCGAAAGGCATTCTGTTCCGCCCACAACTACTTGCTTGAAACGCCCCGAACGCAAGAGGTTTGCCCCTAGGATAAAGGCGTTTGCGGCCGACGAACAGGCCGTGCTGCATGTTGCTACGTAACCGAACGGGCCTACATTCTGCACCATCTCTTGGGTAGAGCGGCCGCAATCGCCCAGCGCATTGTTGCTTTGGGCCGCGTTGAAGTGGCGTTCAACGCAGTCCATATCGGCCACTGTGGTGCCCGAAACCAGGGCAACATCCGCCAATTGCTCGCTGTTGATGCCGGCTGTGGCCAGTGCCTCGCGCAAAGCTAGCGTGCCAAGGAGCATCGTTCGCGAGGTGTTTGCCGTGCAAGGCACGCCCAACCGCTGGGCCAACTGCTCGTTAGAGAGCTTTACTTCGCCCACGGGCATCTGCCTGTGCTGGGTTTCTAGAAAGCGAACAGGTGCAATGCCGCTGGTGTCGGCCAACAAAG
>NZ_HE999443.1:82974-83877 GCF_000312305.1 Prevotella conceptionensis 9403948
CCTGCCGCGAAAGCCAGCCTGCTAAGGCCGTCCATCTTGTAAAACTTGGGGTAATCGTTGGCCCATTGCTTGTAGATGGCTGTGAGTAGTGCGCCGTTTGGGTTGTCGATGGCCAGTGTGTGGCCGTCGATCTGCACTTCTTGTGGCGTAATTTGCACGCGGCGGAGCGGTATAAGCGCGGGCAGTGCCTTGCTTTGGCCCTGTGTTTCGTTGCCATTGGCCGTGCTTTCGCCCCATTGCCACTTCATGGCAACGTTGCATCCGCCAAAGCCCGACAGCATTTTAACGAACGAATGCTTGCTTGTGGGCTGCGCTTGTGCGCTGATAAGCAAAGGCTTGCTTACCCCTAACTCGCTGAAACCGATGGTGGGCAGCACCGTTCCGTCTTCGATAGACATCATCGAAAGGATGGTTTCTAGTACGCCGGCGGCGCCCATCGTGTGTCCGTAAATGCCTTTAAGGGCGTTAACGGGTACAGCCGATAGCTCTGCCCGATGCAAAGCCTTGGCCTCCATTTCGTCGTTATAGGGCGTGGCGGTGCCGTGTGCGCTGACGAAAGCGATGTTCTCGGCATCGTTTACGCCCGTTGCCACCAACGCCCGATAGCATCCTTCGCCCTTTTTCGAGGGACTTGAAATGTGGTAAGCATCGTTTCTGACGGCTCCGCCCACGATGTGCCATGCGCGTTGGGTTGTTGGTTCAGTGGTCGATAGTATCATCGTTGCTGCCGCTTCGCCGAGGTTTAGTCCGTCGCGATATAGGTCGAATGGCTTGCAAGGCGCTTGCGAGAAGGCCTTGAACGACTGAAACCCCGACACGATGAAGGCCGATTGCACATCGCAACCGCACACAACGACTTGCCGATACTGCCCCATCTCCAACAGACGATGGGCAAAGAGTAGG
>NZ_HE999443.1:84210-88684 GCF_000312305.1 Prevotella conceptionensis 9403948
CCTGTTTTACAGACAATACGACGAGCATCTCAAAGCGCGAGAGGGCCAAACCCACATCACCCACGTGGCTGTTGAAACGTTCCTCCACGGCGCTGTCGTCGAAGAGAGACGCCACAAAGCTTTGCGGAAGTCCCCATTTGCCCTTGTGGGTGGTTAGTTTTGTGCGCCCTTGCAGCACGGCGGCGAAGTTTTCTTCGCTCGTCCAGCCCAAGGGCGACGATATGTTGTGTGCAATGCAATGCGTCATCTTTGCTTATATATAAGGTGTGAGGTGGTTTACTTACTCCTTACTGCCTGCTCCTAGCAACCTATTACTTACCACTTACTACTTCCAAGTTACTCCTTTTACTACTTACTCCTTACCACTAACTACCCCTTACAACACTTTCCACCGCTCTTGCCACTCTTGATAGAAGGGCGGGCGGTACCATTCCAGCTGATATTGCTTGTTCATGAAAGCCTGCACGCTATGACCTGTGGCCATCAGCGCGTTGTCTTCGCTGCGCCTTATCTCGTAATCGAACACGATTTTAGCCGCTTCGGTGGGCACATAGAATATGTCGATGCGACATTTCATGCCGTAAACGATGGGCTGCCGATACTTAAACGTCAGCTCAACCAGCGGTGCGTAGTAGCCATTGTCGGCGATGGTGAGGTATTCCAGGCCGTATTTGGCACCGAAAGCCTCGCGTGCATCCTCGAAGTAAAGGGCGTACGAACCATGCCACACCACGTTCATCGAGTCTACTTCGCTAAACCTTATCTCTATTTCTTTGGATGCTTGAAGGGACATTTGTTGTTATTTAAGGAGTTAAGGAGTTATGGAGTTAAGGAGTTAAGCCGTATGCTGAGGAGTTAAGGAGTTAAGGAGTTAAGCCGTATGCTTTTAAAGCATTCACCTTTAATTCGTTGAAGTTGGGAAGTGTATCGAGAAAGCAACAAGGCCATTGGCTTAACTCCTTAACTCCTTAACTCCTTAACTCCTCACCATGCTCCTCAATCAACGCAATCTTTATCTCCGTAGTAGCCACCGTTTCGCCTTCGCATTCCACCTTTGCAGAGGCCAAAGTCATGCCCATCACGTTTTCTTCTACGTGTATCGTGGTGACGAGTTGTTGGCCAACGCGAGGCAGACGCGCCACGCAGAAGTTGCGAATGGCACCTATGAAACCCAACTGAACAGGCCGATTGAGCACATACTTATTGTAAAAGCCCAGTCGTGCGGCACAAGTTTGGGCCACGTTCTCCACCAATCCAGCGGCGCAGAGTTGCCCGTTGTCGGTAAACACGCCGTCTTCTGGCACGCAATAGCCGCAAACGGTAGTGTCGTTGTCAAAGCTCAGCAAGCTATCTACCATTACAAATGGCGGTTGCTGGGGCAAAAGCTCGCTTACGTCGATGGTTCGGTCGAGGAGCTTGTGGTTGTTGTCCATATATTAAAGAAGTTAAACCATTGTTCGGGATGCAGTCTTACCACGCGTTCCAATTCGTTGACGTAGGCTTGTGCCAATTGTTGTATGCGTTCTTTGCGTGGCAGACTGGTAGGCGGCAGTGGCAGGCGAGTAAGTATGGCGCGGTAGCTTTTGATACCCGTCTTAACCACCAACACAACCAGCGTAGGCACATCGCGTTGCACGATGGTGGCAAACGGACCAAGGGGGAAAAGCGCATCGGCACCGAAGAAACGGCATACAACCGACCGCTCCGAGCCAAATCGCCTGTCGGCTGTAAGGCTCAATATCTGTCCTGTGGTAAGCACTTCGTTGATGGCAAAGAGATGATTCATCCCATTGTCAACCGGTATCATGTGGATATTGGTTCGGCCGAACTGCTTTTTACGGTTCTCCATCACCGTTTCCGTCTCTTGGGCAAACACCAACATGTGCATACTTTTGCGCTTAGCCGTGAGCATATAGCCGCCCATCTCGTAGTTTCCCACGTGTGCGCTCAGCATCACAAAGGCGTCGTCGCCCGCTTCCAGTTTGTTATACAACTCGATATTGTCGGTTGTAAGGGCGAATGTCTTGCCTGCACATCGTGCAAAGCGGTCTATCATCACCTGTCCAAAGCGTAAGTGGTTCTTATAACTCCACCAAAATGATTTCACTACATTCCATCCCAGCCTTTTGCGATAGAACCCATAGCTGGGCTTAAATCCCTTGCCGAAGAGCATATAGAACGGCACCACTACCGCCACACCCATATAATAGATGTGTAGGGAGAGGAAACGAAAGCAATTTATCAATTGCTGTTGCATCCAACGGTTGCCGTCTGTTCTGCCTTGCCATTCCATGTCAGCCTTACGGAGATTGAGTTTAGGCGTTGTTCACCTTGTTTTCGATGTAGTCGCAGAATTGTTTGAGGGTGGTTATGCCAGCCATCTCTTCGGGTTTTATTTTAAATCCGAACTTCTTTTCCACGATAACCACAATGTCAACGAAGTCCAGGCTGTCGATTCCTAGGTCGTCTTTGAGCTTTCCTTCGGGAACAATCTTCTCTTCGTCAATCTCCAAATCCTCAATAAGAAATTCTCTTACTTTTTCTTCTATTTCTTGTCTAGACATATTTATATTGTGTAATTAATATTCTTTTGTTGTTTGTGGCGTTGGGCAGGTGTTGGCGGGCGAAATCCCGTCCACGAACAATGCCCAAGCTTGCATGTTAGGGTAGCGAAACCTCCAAAATGCTGTGCCCACGACCTATTCCGTCGTGTGTATTCACCACTTTTAGTCCCGCTTGCGCAATCAGTCGGGTCATGTCTTCGCTGTGATACATCTTCGAATTGCCGTTGGCCATAGCCGTAAAGTAAACACTGGTCATGGTTAGGCATAGGGCTGTGGTTTCGTATTGCTGCCTGTCCCAAAACGTTTCCATAATGAAAAGGCGCGTATTGGGATTCATCACGGCAGCCGCCTTTTGCAGAATGGCCACTATTTGTGGTTCCGAAAAGCAGTCGAGAAACTGACTCATCCATATCACGTCCCACTCGCCCTTGGGCAGTTCGTTTGTCTTGTCCAGCAAATCAGTGGGATAACCAGCAATGCGTTCGGCCCCTTCCTTGCCTTCGATGTTCTTTTTCATCATGCCAATCTGCCCAGGTAGGTCCACGATGGTTACGTTTACGTCGGCCGAATGAGCCACGCAGCGCAACGCAAAGCGGCCCGTGTTGCCGCCAACGTCCATCAATTGGCGTGGGTTATGGGCGAAAACGATGTTCAAAGCTTGGCTAAACGAGTTGTCGCTATAAAAGTGGTCGAACCTAAACCAGCTGCTTTGCACCTCTTCGGGCAGTTTCGAGAGCCCCTCGTAGATGGTAGGCCAGTTGCCAAGCGTTTTCAGTCCTTCGGGCTTTTCGTTCGTCAAGGCCTCTTCTAAGAAGAACATCCCGCGATAGTTCACATCGTGGTTGAAGTCCATGTTCACCCGTGTAGAGTCGTCGGTGAGCAAGAACCAGCCCGTTTTCGATAGCGAGAAACGGCCCGTTTCTTCGTCTACCAGCACAATTCCAGCCGAAAGCGATGCCTCGGTGAGTATCTTTACGGCATAGGTTGATAGCTTGGTGCGTTGCACCAGCTCGTCTTGCGTCAGTCCGTCTTGACTGTCGCGCAACAAGTCGAGTATGCCGAACTTCACCATTAGGCGCGAAACCTGAAACACCATAGGCGCCCAAGCGATGAATTGGGCCATGCGTTGTGCCTCGCCGGCCGACATGCGCTCGTGGCAATACTTCTTAGATAATGCGGGAAAGAGGTGCATATAATGTACTAAGTATATGAGTTTACTAGTTTATGAGTTTCTGATTTGGGGCGTAACCTGGTGTGTAGGCCAACGGTTTTGATGTTCTTTGGGCGATGTGTTTGCCAGGAAACCTGCCTGTTGTTGGGCACAAGGCTGCTGGCCTGCAAACCTAAGCACGCCAAAACTGAACGAATTGCCTGTTGGGGAACCCTACGAACTTATTTCTGTTTCTTACAAGCTTTCTTGAGACACTTCACCGATCGCGCGGCCAGTTTCTTAAAGATGTCGCGCAAGCGTTGGCTCTCGGTGTATTGGCTGCCACTGGAAAGGTCGTCGATGCGAAGTTTGGTAATCTCCTTGTTGCCATCGTATATGTCCACTTCGCATGCCAGATGGGCATCGCCAGAACCGAAACCAACAACCACGGCCAGCGCAGTTATGCCCAGGTGCAGGCGTTTCATCTTCACCACAAGGCGCAAGGGTGTGCCCTCATCTTTTTCGGCAATGGCTTTCAGTGCGCCTTTGTTGTCTTTGTTCCATTTCTCCACAAACTGGCTTACGCACAGTTCCATGTCGCTTTTCCAGTCGCGTACGTTCTCTTCGCCCCTGTCTTGCAAGTACTGCATGCAGGGCTTTCCCTCGATATTGAGGTCCGAGTAGTCTACTTCCACCACGCATTTTTGCTGGTCGTTAACAATGCAGGCATTCCCCCTGATAGAGTTCATGTCGCTGTCGG
>NZ_HE999443.1:89151-95457 GCF_000312305.1 Prevotella conceptionensis 9403948
CAATGCTAATAGTCTCTCCCGTGATGTACGCAGCCTCGTCCGAAGCGAGAAAAGCCACCAGTGCGGCCACCTCTTCGGCCTTTCCAAAGCGTTTCATGGGTACGATTTTTTTCAGTTCGTCTTGGTTCAAGTCGCCCGTCATGTCGCTTTCTATAAATCCGGGAGCCACGGCATTCACCGTAACCTTGCGTGCGGCCACCTCTTGCGCCAAGGCTTTTGTTGCCCCGATAAGCGCGGCCTTTGCGGCCGAATAGTTCACTTGGCCTGCCATTCCTTTCAGTCCCGACACCGAAGAGATGTTTACAATGCGCCCATGACGATGGGTAAGCATGTCTTTCAGCAGTCGGCGCGTTAGGTAGAAAAAGGCGTTTAGCGATGTCTGCAACACGCTTTCCCACTCTCCGTTCTGCATAAACACCATCAGGTTGTCGCGACGTATGCCCGCATTGTTTACCAACACGTCGATATAATCGTCGGGATGGCGTTGTTGCCATTGCTCCACAGCCTGTTCTATGGCATCGGGTTGCGCCACATCAAAGCGCAACAGCTCGGCTTTTCCGCCTTCTGCAACAATTTTATCGCGTGTTTGTTGTGCAGCAGCGTCGTTGTGTAGGTAGTTAATCACCACGGCATAGCCTTGCTTAGCCAACTTAAAGGCTATGGCCCTGCCTATGCCGCGCGATGCTCCTGTTATCAATGCATATTTCATCTGATGTTTCTTTTCAGTAAATTTAGGGATAACAAGCCCCTCTTGTAACTTGCAAAGATAAGGATATTTTCGCAAATCATTCCACTATTTGCTTTTATTATTAGATTTTTCAAAGTGAAGGGCGGAAAAACAGCCTCACCCCCAGCCCCTCTCGGCCTCACCCCCGGCCCCTCTCCAAGGGGAGAGGGGAGTGGTATGCCTTGTGTGTTGCACGTTTGTTATTAGTTAACTTGTTATCTGCCAGCCTCACCCCCAGCCCCAACCAGCCTCACCCCCAGCCCCTCTCCAAGGGGAGAGGGGAGTGAAATGCTTTGCTTGTTGAACGCTTGTTACTGGTCAACTCATCTACTGGTCAACTCATCTACTGGTCAACTTGTGAACTGGTCAACTTGTGAACTGGTCAACTTGTTCATTCGTCTTCTAATCAATTTTTTTGTCCACTTTTCAGCAAAAGTTTTAACATTATGGCTGCGATTTTTTCCGCCAATCGCCTACCTTGCCGCAAAAAATCGATTCTCGCGAAGGTTGGTTTTGAGGCAAAAAGGGGTTGATTGTGAATACTGACATAATGAATATTTATTTAATGGAAACGCCATTTTCACCGAATTTTGGGCTATTTGCCGCTAAATGTACTGCAATATGCTGCTAAACGCACTGCGTTTTGGTGCTAAATGCAAGGTAAAATGGTGCTAAACGCAAGGTGAAATGGTGCTAAATGCAGTGCGTTTTGCCGCTAAATGCAAGGCAAAAAGCATAAATATTCATGGGGATGGTATAAACAAAACCTCTTCGAACCATTAAAAACATGGCAAAAAGGGACAAAATAACCGCTAAAAAGTAGGTTTTTGGGGGTTAAAAGCGGGTTGTTGGCTCCCCCAAAATACGAGCTAGCACCCAAAATAGAAAGGCTAAATGGTGCAAAATGCAGGTAATGGTCTTAAATTTGGCGTAAAAATAAAAGGTGTAAGGATGAAAATTGTGGCAATTTGCATGGTTTGCGTGCTTTATTTTCGCTAGAATGGGGTGACGTTTTTAATTGTTTTGTAAAATAAAGACACTGAATTATAGTGAAACAAAATTTCATTTGGGAAATAGTTGTTAGAAGAGTGCAAGACGTGCGTTGCATGGCATCAATGTAACCTTACGCAGAGGAAAAGGAGGACTTTTGTTTGCTTACGATGCAACTATGGCTTTCCAAATCTAATTCTGTTTGACTATAACAGTTGGGCAGAATTGAATTTGCAATGGGTTGTCTGGTCGTGGGTAAGACAATCTGGTGGTGGATGTCTTTATCGAACAAATGTTGGTGCGGTAAACTTGCGCGTGGCGGTTGGTACGTTTGTAGGGCTGGGTTGTGGGCGTTTAGCTGCCTATCCTGCCTAACATGGCACAACAACCTTCTACCACGTAGCGTTTGGTCTGTTCGTATTAGCTTGTTAGAATGCGAATGTGCTTGTGTGCCATTGTTGCAACATTGATTTCCTATCTATATTTCACGATATAGCGAATGCACAACATGGTTTTGTGGTGCGTAGTTTTGAGCGCCAACCGCTTTGCGTTAGTTGGTGAGGGGGCAGCTGCTAGCTTAAGATGTTATTCAAGGTAACATCGTCTGATTTTCAAGAGAACGTGTCATGTTCTCCAAGTGACCGTGTCCTAATAAAGGGATGTGTCGTTCCAAGACCAATATTTTCGACTATATCTTTGGTTTACAAACACCTCATCTTGCTGTAATAATAAAGAACAAGCCCGATGCCGAGCATTGAACTGCGGCATCGGGCAAGTGTTAAGGTGATTTCCTGAATCAGCCTTGTAGCTTATTCTTTAACCACTTTTACTGCTTTATACAGCTTTCCGTTCTTCATCACGCGAACGATGTAAAGCCCCTTGGCACCAGTGATGGCCACGTTAACCACGTCGCCAGCATTGGCCGTTGCCTTGGTGTTCTGCATAACGGCACCGTTAACGGCCGTAACCTGTATGGCATATTCGCCACCTTCGGCAAAGCGTAGGTTCACACTTTCAACGAAGGGGTTGGGATATAGGGCGAAGTCGGCAGCCTCGACGCCATTAACACCATTGGTTGTGCCCGTTACCTCAACGATGTCGGTCACGGTTTTGGTGTCTTCGCCCCAGAGGTTGGCCAGTTTCAGCGTTGCAGCGTACTTGCCAGCAGCGGCGTATGTAACCGTAGCCACGTCGCCCCTGTCAATAACGTTTGCTCCATCGAGCGTCCAGGTGGCTTGTGTCTTCACTTCTAGCGTACCAGATATGCCGGGATAGCCCAGAACATTGTTGTTGTCTTCGCGTGGATCGTAGAAAGCGTTGTCCGTTTTCTCTCCGCCACCTTGTGCAATGGCCACAACGTCGCCCTTGAATTGTTCGCCGGCACTACCCCAGTTGGCGTACTTGCCATCGGCAGTTTTCTCTTCAAAGGTGTAGTATCCGCGCAAGTTGGCGGGCACATTGCCTTTGCTGTAACCGTTCATACATTGTTTCACTTCTTCGGCAGATAGGAACTTGTCCCATACTTGCACTTCGTCTATCACACCGTTAAAGCCAGCCTTGTACACGTTGCCGCCACCGATAAATATGTCTGCAAGCTCGTTTCTGCGTATGCGGCCATCTCCGCTATCTTCACGGCGAGTAGATGCACCGAAGAAAGCGTTAGCCACTTGCTTACCGTTGAAGTATATGCACTGCCTGCCGCCATCTTGCGTTACAACGATGTGGGTCCACACGCCAGGTACAACTTGATAGCCGGTTGACATCATGTCTGCTTTGGGATCATCGTGGTCTTTCCAGCCCATCGTGTTGAACGAAACCTCGTTTGCTGCGTGGTTTTTCCATTGCGGACGGATGGTTACCCAAAGGTCTCCCCAGTTGTTGTGGGGCCAATTGTCCTTAATGGTATTTTTGTTAATGAGGTTTGTTCCTTGCTTGTCGTGTCTGAATGGCTCGGCTTTGAACCAAAGGGCGTACGAATAGGTTGTGCCTTGCTGCAAGTCGGCAGGCATGCGGAACATGCTGGGGTCGCTGATGATAAGACCTCTGGACACTTTGCCGTCGCCTTTCTTGCCCGTAAAGCTGTACTTCACTTCTTCGCCGGCTTTGGTTTGTTGTTTGCTGGGCGTTATGTTTTCGATGTGTGGCACGGCACCAGTGCTTTCGGGCGAAACCTGAATGAAGCCGCGATTGAGATGCTCTTGGCCTGTGTTGTCTACCAATCTAACGTCGTACACGCCAACCTCATCGAGTTTGAGGTTGCAGCTCGTTGTGTTATCTGCACTAAATAGCACTCGCTTATCGCTAGGTCTGATAACTTCCCACTTTTGTGCGGGCTCTTCGATAAGGTCTTCTAGGCTGAGCGTAAACTCTTCTCCGGGCTTGATAACGGCCTTGCTAAGCTTGGCGGTGTGCAGAGGTTGGTTGTAAGGGATGTCGGTCCATTCGGTCCAAGCAATGTCCGAATGGTTAAGTCCGTCGGGCGAGATGGCTCTAACACCCATTCTTACCTGGCGGTTTGCCTTGTCTGACGACACTGGCGCATCTACAACGTATGCCGCCCACGATGTGGTAGCGGTGAGTAATTGCTCTTTTCCACCTTTCGGTTGCACGTAAATTTCGTAGTACCAGGTGTCAACTTCGTCGTTATAGGTTTTCTTTGCGCCCGTACCGTCGTCGCTGTAATAGCGCATCTTGAAGTCGAAGGCATTGTAACGGCCTCTAAGAACTTTCAGTTCGCCCACGGTAGGCTTCTTGGTGTTGAAGGTTTGTTGGGGATTGCGCACGGCCATTTCGCCCACCAGCATGTTGTAGTTGGGGGTTGTTCCTTCTACTTTGATACCAAGCATGGCCACAGTGGCGTTGGCCGTGATACCAAAGTCGGACATTTTAGCGGTGAAGGTGTTCCATTGTCCTGTCTTTTGTGCATTGGGTATGGCCACTTCCTTGTACTTGTTGGTTTCGCCTTTCAGTGCGATGAACAGCTTGGCGTGGGTTTTGTTGCCCTCGGTAAGCTTGTAGGTGATGCTAAGCGTATTGTCGGCCGTTACGTCGAGCATGGTTTTGAACAGCTTAACGTGCGAAGCGGCCGTTTGTCCGTGCAGGCTAAGGCACGAACCGCCAAAGTAAGCCTCGTCGAAAGTGAGGTCGGCCTTAATCAATGAGGGGTAAGAGGCGGCGTCTACCTTGTCTTCTGCGTTGGTAATCCACCAGCGCCACGTGGGCATAATGTCTTGTGTGTTGATGTTATGCCACTTGTGGTCGAAGGTAACTTCGCCTTGGTTGTAGAACTTCAAGCCGTTGCCCAGGTTAAATCTGGACACGAAGGGCACACTGGTGATGGTGCTCTTGGCGGTTAGCAACGAAGAAAGTCCGTGGAAACGTTGCAGAGAAGCGTTGGAGAGGTTGCAGTTGTCGGTGAATTCGGGGCGATAAGCCGGGTTGCGATGTCCGCCGCTGAAACATAGCTCTTGCTTTAAAAGGTAAGCCTTTTGTATGGCGATGTCTGAGGTTCCGTCGTCGGTTGCACTCTGGTGCAACAGACTTTGACTGTGCGCACCCCAGAAACCAACCGATGCCTTTGTTTCAGAAAGTGCGCGCCAAGAACGGTCTCCGCCAGACAGTCTCATTCCATTCTTTTGAATGTCGCAGCCTGCATAGATGTCGTAACTGCTTCTGTTCATACTCTTTGCCTTGCGGGCAGAGTTGTTGAGTTGGTCTTTGCCCCAGTTATAATTAAAGAAGAGCATGTCTACAACAGGCCTATCGCCAGCACCAAACATCTCTTCGTTGTGGCTATCAAGGCCTCCATCGAAGTGGATTCTGCCAGAAGAGCTGGTGCCGTCGTACCAATATACTTGGAATTCCCAGTCTTGTTTCTTTCCTTCTTCGTGACAAGCTGCGAAGAAATTGATGAGGCGAGTCATTGAACTACGGTCGGACTTGAACTCCGAGTTAACGCCAATGCCGTTAATCCCGTAGTACTTCATGTATTGTACCAGCTTTTCAGCATACTTATACTTGCCATAGCTCGATTCGGTAAGCATTTTTAGCGTTGCTGCGTGGCCGCTTGTTCCCCAGTTGATGTTGATGTGTACATCCCAGGGAATGGACATCAGAGTGCCCACCTTTACGCCGTTCTTGGCAGCTACGTCGGATAGGCCTGCCGAACACCTTACCCAAGGTGCCGTCCAGTTGCCGTGGATGTCGAGATAGCTCCACAGACTGAAGTTGTCTCCTTCGAAACAGTAGCGCGGAAAGGCCTTCCAGGTACTCGTTGGGTCGTCGAGTGGAACCCACAAGCACATCTTGCGCTTGCTGTCTACCGTAGCATCTACGGTATAATCGCCTTGTTCTGCGCCAATACGCTTTCTAGGCTTTACGCGCGAGATGAAAAACTCGTCGTCAATGCGCGATGCGTTGCCGATTGTTTTCCCAGGTTCCCAGCTCATGAAGCTGTTAATCCACTGGGTTTCGTCGGCCGTCGCGATGTCTAACGGATGTGATGGCGTTCGTTGCGCTTGGGCTGTGACGGCTATTGCCGACAGCGCCAAGGCCATCAATGTAGATTTTCTTTTCATTGTTTATAGTTT
>NZ_HE999443.1:96119-98348 GCF_000312305.1 Prevotella conceptionensis 9403948
TTCTGTCATGTTTGGGTAGGTGCGGTTTAATGGGGTTTGTCCATCGGTTTTAGCCTTTTGTTGCGTTTTTTAGCTAGTTTGTTGCAACGGCTTTTCGTGCCTGTGCTAATAGTTTTCTGCAAATATACGCATTATTTAACGAACCAGCGCAAGTTTATAAGACTTTTTTGCAAAACAAGATTAGGTAAGCACAGGCGTTGGAGAATGGGTTTAGGTTGTTGTCTGTTGTTTTTCGTGGTTTTGTTAGGCTGGTATGGCGTGTTGGTGTGTGGTTGATACACCTGCTTTTGCCTTTAAACAATTTGCCCCCAACCACTTAACGGGGCGGTTGGGGGCAAGGTGTTTTAGTACGAAATCTTCACTCCGAGGAAAAGGCTACGTGGCTGTGTGGGGCCGTAAACGTAGTCGGAGGCTCGCGAAGGGCCTTTATCCAGGTCTTTCTGGTAGGCATCCAGCAGGTTCTGAACGCCTGCGCTAGCCTGCAACTTCACTTGGTTGTAGAGGTAGAAGTCGTACGCCAGTTTCAAGTTCAGCGTGAGGAACGAAGGCGTATGCTCGATGATGGAGAAGTCTTTGGTGCGTTCGCTGCCGCCCTTAGGGTGTCCAACGTACATCCTGCCTGTGTAAACGCCCGATAGCGACACGTTGAAATCTATCATCGGGCGCACGTTCAGCGTGAAATAACCATAGGTGTCGGGCGTGCGCAGCAGGCGTTTGGTGGTTTTAAACTCGTCGGCAGCATCGTCGTCCCATTCTTCTGCGTTGCGATAACGGCTGTTTTGCCACGTAAATCCGGCCTGCAATTGCGCCAAAGAAGATAGCGAAACCTTGCCTTCGAGGTTCAAACCGAACACCGTTGCGCCATTAGAGTTGTAGCGTTCTTCCACACGTGCGCCGTCGATAACGATGTCGTCAGCCAGCTTTCGTGTGGCAAACATGTTGTTCAGGCGGGTGTAGAAACCCTCGATAAGCAGGTTGGTTTGCACCGTTCCAAAGCTTTTATAGAGGTCGGCCGAGGCACTGAAACTGTGCGAACGCTCTTCTTTCAAGTCCTTGGCGAGGGCAATCTTCACGCGGTCGCCATCAGAAATCTTGGTGTGCAGGTCTTCGTCGAAGGCTTGCGGAGCCCTAAAACCGCCTGCGTATGTAAGGCGGAAGTTGGCGTTGGGCGTGGGATTGTAGCGCAGGTTAACGCGCGGACTGAATATCAGGTGCGAAATAAGGTTGTGCTTGTCTAGTCGTCCGCCCAACAATAGTCCCCAATGGGCGTTCTTCCACTCGTTTTGCACGAAGGCGCTACTGATGCGCACGCGCTGTTCGAGCAGGCTGTTGTAGCCCAACGAGCGGTCTTTTATGCGGTCGAAGCTGTATTCAGCACCCACGGTAAGGTCGGCTGGCATGAACAGCAGTCGGTCGAAGTTGTGCACATACTGCGCTCCGGCAATGTAGTTGATGTTGTGTGTAACGTTATAAGCCCTTTGCGCCTTGTCGAAAGCCTGCGCGTTGGCCAATATTTGCTGTTGGTCGTCGGGCAGTTTAGCCGCGTCTTCCTCGCTCATGTCTAGGCTAAGTCCCAGCTTGTAGGCCTCGTTCAGGGCCTTCTGCCCCTCGGCTGCGCTAGCCAGTTCGCCCAATCCGCCGTAATAGCTTTTGCGGTCTACGTTCTGAAACGAGGCGTATGCGCTGAAATGTCCCTTGCCGTTGGGGTTGAAAAGGTCGTAAGCCAAGCTGCCGCCGTTGATGGTATGCTCTATTTGTTCGGCAATATTGGCCTCGTGGGGCGGCAAGAAGAGGTTGTTGCCGCCACGGCGAAACTCTTTCAGCCCATGATATTTCAGGGTTACTTTTGAGTAATCGGTCAGGCGGAGAAAGGTGCTGAGCCCCAAAGTTTTATTGTCTAGCGTGGGCAAGTCGGTGTATCCGTCGCCATCGCGGTCGTAAGCCGAGCGGTGTCTGCTTTGCGCATAGAGGTAAAAGCCTGCCCTGCCGTTGGTTGTAACAACCGAAACGTTGCCCGTTGTGTTGTTGTCGAAAGCGGTAGAGCCAGTTGTTGCGCCAGTGATGGTGTGCGCCAGCTCGGCCGAATTTTCGCTAGGCTCCTTGGTAATGATGTTGATGGTGCCGCCAATGGCCGATGCACCGAAGAGTGCCGAGCCGCCTCCGCGAACAATTTCCACACGTTGTACCATGTTGGCGGGTATCTGTTCGAGTCCGTAAACGCCTTGTAGG
>NZ_HE999443.1:98998-113079 GCF_000312305.1 Prevotella conceptionensis 9403948
CCGGTTGGAAGTTAAGTCCTTGCACCAATGTCGTTGAATGGGTAGACTCGAACAGCTTCGTGTCCAGAACATTCACGATAACGGGCGACTCGCGCCTAAGCGTTAGGCTGCGATTGGCCGAAACAACCACCTCGTCTAGCGCAATTTCGTCGGGTGCTAACTCAAAGTTCGTCTCGGTGGTATAGTTTCTTTCGGTGGTAACCTCCTGTCTAAGGGCGCGGTACCCCGCAGAGCGTACCTCGATTTTCACCTTTCCCACGGGCAGGTTTTTCAGCGAGTAATGACCATCGGCATCGGTAGTGGTGGTTATCACCGTGCCTACAACCAGTACGCTGGCGTGCGACAAGGGCTGCTGTGTCTTGCTGTCTACCACGCTGCCTTTTATGTTGGCATCCGTTTTTTCTTTCACTTCGTTTTCTGCCCGCACGCCGATGGGAATGCTTAGGGCGAATGTTGCGCATAGTGCGAACATCATTTTAAAGAATTGTTTTCTTACTGTTCTTTTCTTTTTCATTTTACATCGTTTTTTAAAAGGCATGTTCTGTAAACCTTCCGCTTAAATATAATTCACCCTGTCGGGGTTCTTATCGTTCCTCGAAAAGTTTTAGAGCTCGCCTTTAGATTTGTTAATGCGAAGTTACGGCTTTGTTGTGATGTGCGCAATACCTAGAAGTTGGGAAAAGAGGTGCAAAAGTGAAAGGGTGAAAAGGTGAAAAGGTGAAAAGATGGCTGCGCCCTTTAAAAGGTGAAAGGGTGAAAAGGTGAAAAGATGGCTGCGCCCTTTAAAAGTGAAAAAGTGAAAGGGTGAAAAGGTGAAAAGGTGAAAAAATGGCTTCGCCAATTAACTTGTAAACCGGTCAATTCGTTAACTTCTCAACTCGTCAACTAACATCTTGTTAACTTGTTAACCTGTCAACTCGTTAACTGAAAAGCCTCTCGTTAACTCGTCAACTGCTCTATCTCTCGCGGATTTATTTTGTTTTGTCCACTTTTCAGTATGGAATTTAACACAAAGAGTGCCCTTTTTATCCACCAACAGCTCACTCGGTCGCAAAAAATCGATTCTCGCGAGGGTTTGTTTTGATGCAACTAAGGGCTGATCTGTGGATGGGGCAAAATGAATATTTATTACAGGTAACTGCCATTTGCACCCGTTTTCTAGGTGTTTACTGCTATGTTTTCTGCAATATGCCGCTAAACGCAACGCGTTTTGGTGCTAATTGCAGTGCGTTTTGGTGCTAAATGCAACGCGTTTTGGTGCTAAACGCAATGCGTTTTGATGCTAAACGCAAGGTGTTTTGGTGCAAAATGCAGTGCATTTTGGTGCTAAATGCGAGGTAAAAAGCATAAAGATACGCCGTAAATGGCATAAATATAATCCTTTCGAGACATTAAAATCATGGCTGAAAAGGGCAAAATAACCATTGTTTGGTGGCTTTTTAGTGGCAAAAAGCAGGTTTTTGGGCACGAAAAAATAGCGAGTGGGCAACCATCTAGAAAGCTAAAATGGTGCAAAATGCAGGCTGTTTTCTTAAAAACGGACTAAAACCGAGAGCCGTAAGGCTGCAAATAGTGGCTAATTGCCTACTAAATGGGCTTTATTTTTGCTAGAATGGGCTGGCGGACAGGGTGTGTTTTGTAAAACAATCGCACTGCTTTTAACTTTTTGGTTTGGTAAGTTGGTGAGGTTTTCCATTTGTTAGCCAAACAGAATGGTTTTAGTTGGCGGCCGATGCAGGGATGGGTTTGCGGTTTTTTCCATTTGTTGGCCAAACAGAATTGTTTCTGGAAAATGGTTGTTAGCAGATGTGCAGATGCGCATAGCGTGGCATCAACATACCCCTACGCAGGGTAAAGGAACACTTTGGTTTGTTTACGGTATATCTATCGCTTTGCAAATCCAGTTCTGTTTGGCTTTCCAAATCCCATTCTATTTGACTATAAACGAAGTATAAGTGATGAGAAATGCCCATTTGTTTCAGGCATTCAAACTTTTAGGACTTAGTTGTCCTTGCCATCAAATATGGGCAAACCCCAACAATATGCTGTGTTTTGCACCGCAAGGATGGGGATAGGCGCGCGGTAACTCTGCCACAAAAACGTTCCAATCCTTTCCAATTTGGATAGAATTGGAAAGGATTGGAACGTTTGTTGATGACCGAGAGGCAGTTGGGTTTAGCCTTTTTTGATGGGGGAATAAGCACTTTTTGATTGGGGAACAAGCACTTTGCGCATTGTGAAACACATGCAGCCACTGGCATTAGTGCATAACGGCCAGCAGCGTAGAACAGGGTATGTCAAGCATTTAGTTGTTTTATCACCTCTTCAAAACCCTCACTTCGCACATATCCCTTTTTCACTTTGTTAAACGCAAACTCGCTGACAAGCCCGCGGCTAACAAGGGCCATGATGTCGGTTTTAGCGGTTGTAGGCGTAACCAAGAACCTATTTTGCAACTCTTTAATGGTAAGCACCGCCTTGGGATTATCTACAAGCAGCTGTATTATTTGCGCCTGCCGCTCGTTGATGTCGCCCAGTCGCAGGTAAGTGTTGGCGGCAAGGTGCTCTTTCTGCTTTCGTTTGATGTAGGTTTGCAACTCGCGGAACGCTTGTTGCAACACACGCATGTTGTAAGCAACGAAGTAGCCCATGTCGTTTTCATCGGCCTCGGTGTAAAGGAAGGCCTTTTCGTAGGCCGTTTTTGAACGTGCTATCACGCGCGAAATAGACAAATATTGCGTGAGCCAATAGCCACGCCTCAGCAAGTACCAATAAAACAAGGCACGTGCTGTGCGCCCATTGCCATCGACAAAGGGGTGAACGTAGGCCAACATGAAATGAATGATAATGCCCCTTATCAGCGGGTGGATGAAAACAGACTGCTCTTCGTCGTTGAAAAAGCTACATAACTGGGCAACAAAGGGTTCTATATCCTGGTGAGAGGGCGGCCGATGCACCACTTCGTGCGTTATACCATCTGCCACTACCACCTCATCATTGGTTCTAAACCTGCCCGCGTCCTCATCGTTGCTCAGTGTCTTCTCCGTCATCAGCCTGTGCACGTGTTGCAAAAGCTCCGGGGTAAGCGGCTTGTCCTTGCTCTGCACAATAAATTGTATGGTTTGATAGTTGTTGGCAATCATCTGTTGCGCCTTGTCTTTGGGCCTTGTTTGCTTACGTAGCATTTCTTTTGCCACACGGCGCGTGGTGTTGGCACCCTCCATCTGACTTGACGAGATGGCCTCTTCCATGAGCGAACTCACCAAATAACGTTCGTTTGTTTCGGGCGGCAGCTTGTCGTCGGCCATCCACGTACCGCCAAAATCCATGTCGAACTCGTGGCATATACGTTGCATGTGGCTTGTAAGACTTAGCGTAATGGCATAGCTGGGCCATACGCACAGCTTGTTTCGCAGGCGCGATGCTTTGGTGTAGAGCCACAGCTTTTGGGGCGTACAGCCCTTGGGTAGCGGCTTATACTTCGCCGTGTCCCAATATTCGTACTCCTCGTTTATCTTCTCAACAAGGGCGATAAGGCCTTTGTCTTGCACTTCGAGCAAAGCTTTTACACAGTCTTTGAGGCTCGCTTGCGGTGGTAATTCTATTTTGCCCATAGTCTATTTGCCTTTAAACGTCATTACAAAGTTATGCAATTCTTTCCAATATCGCAAGGATTGGAAAGAATTGGAGCGTTTGCTGACAAACTAAAAGGCGATGGTTGGGCACAAGGAATGCGGCGATTTGGCCGAAAGGGTACACCTTATTATATAGGCAAATGGTGGGGCGTGGGGCAAGTTTTTGCCTGCGTGGCAAACTTGATGGTACGAATGGGATGGTAAGCGGAAAAACATTAGACTGTTTTCGCCAGTTAAAAAGACCGCGAGATGTGGGCTAAAACATGTTGGAATGTTAAAAAATAGCCCTTTTAGGGCTTGCTTTTGCATTTCTATAAAAAAATATTCGGTTGGTTGATTGTTTTAAGTAAATTCTACTAACTTTGCATGCGTTAGTGTTCCTCTTGTGCGAGTGGTGTGTTTAGGCATAGATTTTGCACAAAATGAAGGAGGGCATGGCAAACAAATCGCTGGCTGCGGGCAACTAGTCCACGGCTAAATAAAAGCATCAAATTATTCTACAACACCGTAAACAAAAACAACCGACAAACTTACCATGCTATCAGAAAACGACAGGAAAGCCATTCTTGAGCTTATACATCGGCAGGTGGTGCCTGCCATTGGATGTACTGAGCCTATCGCTGTTGCACTATGCGCGGCGAAGGCTAAGGAACTTTTGGCACAAATGCCCGAAAGAATTGACGTGCGACTGAGTGCCAACGTACTTAAAAACGCTATGGGCGTGGGTATCCCTGGCACGGGGATGATTGGCTTGCCTATCGCCATCGCCTTGGGCGTTCTTATCGGCGACAGCGAAAAACAACTGGAAGTCCTTAAAGGTTGTACGCCCGAGAGCGTTAAACAGGGTAAGAAGCTGATTGCCGAAAACCGCATCGACATTAAGTTGGAGGAGGAAGACAAAGACAAACTCTTTATCAACATTACCTGCACCTGCGGCGACGAAGTGGCCGAGGCTCGCATCAAGGGGTCGCATACCAACTTTGTTTACCTGCGCAAAAACGACAAGGTGCTGCTAGACAAGGCCGCTTGTAGCGCAGAAACGGTGGCCAAAACAGACGTGGAACTGTCTATGCGCAAGGTGTACGAGTTTGCAACGGAGTCGCCTCTGGACGAATTGCGCTTTATTCTTGAGGCTAAAAAGCTTAACGAGAATGCCTCGCGCTGCGGATTGGAGGACAATTATGGCCACCAATTGGGCAAAACGATGTGCAGTCCGCTGGGTCGTGGCGTGCTGGGCGACAGCATGTTTGCGCACATTCTCTCGGCAACCGGCGGTGCATGCGATGCGCGTATGGCAGGAGCGATGGTTCCGGTGATGAGTAACAGCGGCAGCGGCAACCAAGGAATTTGCACAACGGTGCCCGTAACAACGTTCGCACGCGAAAACCACAATACCGAAGAGGAGCTTATCAGGGCGCTAATTATTAGCAACCTGACGGCCATATACATCAAACAGCACCTCGGAACGCTGTCGGCCCTGTGCGGATGCGTGGTGGCCAGCACGGGAAGCAGCTGCGGAATAACCTACCTGATGGGCGGAACGTTTGAGCAGATATGCTATTCGGTAAAGAATATGATTGCCAACCTAACGGGTATGATATGCGATGGAGCCAAGCCTTCGTGCGCATTGAAACTCTCGTCGGGCGTTAGTACGGCCGTGCTGAGCGCGATGTTGGCCATGCAACACAAGTATGTTACATCTGTTGAGGGCATTATCGACGACGATGTGGACCTTTCGATACGAAACCTAGCCGCCATTGGAAGTCGAGGAATGGACGAAACAGATAAGTATGTGCTAGACATTATGACACACAAATCGTGTTAACTAGAAAACTTGTCGACCTGTTTACTGGTCAACTCGTTAACTTGTAAACTCGTCAACTAAAATAACAACAAAATCAAAACCCCACCAAATATGAAGAAAATTAGATTGGCCTTACTGACGGCTTTACTTGCCGTCTTCGCGTTGGGGGCATCGGCACAGATGCAAAACCCCGTACATGTAAGCGTACAGCAGAAACAGGTTTCGCCCACCGAGGTGGACGTTATCTTCACTGCAAAGATTGATAATGGCTGGCATGTCTACTCAACAGGCCTGCCTAGTGGTGGCCCGATTTCGGCAACCATTACCACAGAGAAGGCAGAAGGTGCACAAGCAGCAGGTAAACTGCAAGCCAAAGGCAAGGAGATTAGCAACTACGACAAGCTGTTTGAGATGAAGTTGCGCTACTTTGAAAATGCTGTTACCTTTGTGCAGAAATACAAAATAACCGGAAAAACCTATCGCATAAAAGGTTATCTGGAATACGGAGCATGCAACGACCAAAACTGCTTGCCGCCAACACAGGTGGAATTCGACTTTAAGGGCAATGGTCCGGCCAACGCTCCCGAGGCGAAAGAAACCAAAACGCCTGCACAACTGGCCAAAGAAAAGGCCGACTCGCTGGCTGCTCTGGCTGCCGCCAACGCTAATAATGCAACGACCGATACCGCCAAAACAGCCGCTGCTGCCGTTAACGGGGGCGGAAACAATGTGGAGCAAGACGGACTTTGGGCACCCGTTGTGGCCGAATTGCAAGCCTATAACGGCGACCAAGGCAAACAGGACAACTCTATGCTGTACATCTTTGCTATGGGTTTCATCGGCGGACTGCTCGCACTTTTCACCCCTTGCGTGTGGCCCATTATCCCCATGACGGTAAGTTTTTTTCTCAAACGCTCACAAAATAAGGCAAAGGGCATTCGCGATGCCCTCACTTATGGCGTGAGCATCATCGTTATCTACGTGGCATTGGGCTTGGCGGTCACCGCCGCCTTTGGTCCTTCGGCCCTCAACTCGTTGTCAACGAATGCCGTTTTCAACATCTTCTTCTGCTTGTTGCTTGTTGTTTTCGCCCTTTCGTTCTTCGGATGGTTCGAAATACGCCTGCCCGACAAGTGGGGTAACGCCGTAGACAGCAAGGCATCGTCTACCAGTGGCGTGCTCAGCATCTTCCTTATGGCCTTCACCCTTTCGCTGGTGTCGTTCTCTTGCACGGGTCCCATCATTGGTTTCTTGCTCGTTCAGGTGTCTACATCGGGCAGCATCATGGGTCCTGGCATAGGAATGTTAGGCTTTGCAGTGGCATTGGCCCTGCCTTTTACGCTGTTTGCCCTCTTCCCAACGTGGCTGAAAAAAGCGCCGAAGTCGGGTAGCTGGATGAACATCATCAAGGTTGTGCTGGGCTTTATCGAGCTGGCGTTCGCCTTAAAGTTCTTCTCTGTGGCCGACTTGGCTTATGGATGGCACTTGCTAGACCGCGAAGTGTTCCTCTCGATATGGATTGCGCTGTTCTTCATGCTCGGCCTTTACCTCATCGGACGTTTGAAATTCGCCAGCGACCAAGGAAGTTCCGAGGCTATGCCCGTACCCTGCGTGATGCTCGGTTTGGTGTCGTTCGCCTTCGCCGTTTACATGATACCAGGCCTTTGGGGTGCTCCTTGCAAGGCTGTTAGCGCCTTTGCGCCACCTATGAACACGCAGGACTTTAACCTATACCATAACGAAGTGCGCGCGCAATACGACAGTTACGAAGAAGGAATGGCCGCCGCTGCCGCACAAGGCAAGCCGGTGCTTATCGACTTTACGGGCTTTGGCTGCGTAAATTGCCGTAAGATGGAGGCCGCCGTGTGGACAGACCCGCAGGTGGCAGACAAGCTTACGAAGGAGTATGTGCTGATTTCGCTATACGTTGACGACAAGAAACCGCTGCCCGAACCCGTAGAAGTAACCGAGAACGGACAGAAACGAACGCTCCGCACCATCGGCGACAAGTGGAGTTATCTGCAACGTAGCAAGTTCGGAGCTAACGCTCAGCCCTTCTATGTGGCCATCGACAACGCAGGAAAACCGCTGGCTAGGTCGTATAGTTACGACGAGGACATCGCGCATTACATGGATTTCCTGAACCAAGGACTAGATAACTTTAAGAAGAAATAGGCTGTTGCGGGTGTAAAACCGGCACGTTGCGGCTTTAATACCGATAGGGAGAACGACAACTAAATCGTTCTCCCTATCGCATTTATAGCCAACTTCACGGCTTACGTCCAAGTTAACCATTGTTTCCAGCCCACGATCAGGACTTATTTTCCCGCGCCACTCCTTATATATATATACGTGCGCGCGAGGGAAGGCTTGAAGTTCTCCTTGCCATTAGAGCCGTTCTGCAACAGAGATTGCAGTATATCCGAGCGTACACTAATGCAAAGTGGGCGAACATTACGGCCAATCCACAAAAAAAAGATTGTCGCCTATCTCACTCGGAGGTAGGCGACAATGCTTTGTATGTGTTCTTTTTGCTAATGTGTCTCTTTAACGGGCAATTCCACAAAGAATATCGACATTCATTATAGAAATACCTTATCGAATAACCTTCTTCCCGTTACCATTTCAGGTCTACGGCAAAGCCGCTGAAACGGAAGTTGCTTCCAAGAGAGATTGAACTTGGATTGAACGTTAAGCTGAATGCACGTTGCGCATCAGCTTTCAGACAAGTGGCCGACCAGTAATAGCCAAGGTAAGTAATGAACTGCATCTTTCCTTCTACATAGAAGCCTTTGGCTGGGAGGTAGAAGTAATCAGATATCTCAGACTTAGTAGGACGTTCTTTAACTATATTGTTGTTAATGAAAGAGTAATCCGCGAATGTGGCAGTGGACTGACGATAATCAATACCATTGTAACTTGCGTACATATTCTGAGTAGTCGTATGGTTCTCTCGTGCGATAACGTCTTGTTTCTTCAACCACATTCCACCCTTATAAAGATGTCCGAACAAGGTCCATAGCTCAGCAGCATCCCAGTGTGGGGCTCCTTTTTGCACATACCATATTACTTGGTTCACCGAGGCGCATTGAGTTGCGCTGTTTGAAGCCCAGTTAGCACCGCCCGCAGGTGAGTTAAACCAACTATCAGGAGAGTCTGCTTGACTTTTTGGGAAATTTGTGGTTGATGCGCCGCTAACCTTTGGTTGGCTGCTTTCCCTATTATACCAATAATGTTTCTTTGCGTCCCACATGAAGTACTCGCCCGACACGTCCGCAGGGTTAAGGTTGGCTGTAATGTCGTATATCTTGCCAGCTTCGCAAGTAATGTCAATGTACTTGGTTACAGTTCCTACAATTCTACCATTTGGATTGTCCACCATGTTCTCGAGCCAGTAACGAACAGTGAGGTGATGCGTTCCAGGAGGGATAACCACATAGGCGCCATTGGTGGCAAGGCTTGTGTTTTCGTTGGTGAGATCGAAACCATTGCCTGTTACAAGTGTTATCTTCTTTGAGCCATTTGCCACGGGTAGGGCACTCAACGAACCGTTAGAGAAGTCGAACGTTCCTGCAATGTCGCTTTCGGCCACCACCTCGATGCTAGTAAGTTTACTTCGTTTTACGAAAGCATTTGTTGTACGGGGCAAGAAACAGAGATAGCTTGCCTTGTGGTTTAGCTTAAACTTAAAAGAATTGCCATTGCCTGATGCCGTAGCAACACCGCAGTCGCCCGATGACCCGGCATGACTAAAATCGTTGGCGGCTGTTTGATTTTGTTTAGCGGCAATTGTCACCTTGTCGCCGGAAGTACCATTAGAACCGGTGTAATGCACGGTACAACCGTTAGCAAATGTTCCCGAAACAGGGAACACACCATCTGTCATGGCAGAATTAAACGTACCATCATTGCTCTGTTTAAAGTCACCGTTAGTGTCTTTTACCCAGATTTTATCGCCTGTCGACCAATAGGGAGTTGCTCCTTGTCCTAGGGCATGCTTAATTGTGGTGCGCGAAGTAGGACTTACTTGAGCCATGTTACGCTCGCTTGTAAACGTCACCACAGGTGCGTTTGTGGCGTTTTGGCCCTGTTTATTCTCGTCTTGCGCCACGTCTTCATTGGCGCAGCTTGCAAAGGCTGTTACTGTTAACAGCAATGCAGCATGTAGTAAATGTCTGTATTTCATTTCCTGTTGTTATACTGTTTGGTAGAATGGCGAGAGGAAATCGCGTTAACGCTGATTTCTTCTTAGCCATACGAGGACTAACGAGCGTGAAAGCCCGTCTAGTTGCAGTCTAGTTAATGGGTTAACGAGTTGGCATGCCTACCGTTCTCGCCACTCATGGCCTTAAAAGCAAGTGAAATAACAGGCTCGAAAAGCGCATGCACCCCAAAAAACAATGGTTTTTGAAGTAAATCTACCCAAAGCTTGGGTTTACTTATACTTCCTTTCGTTCAATCTTGTAATAATACTCCGAAGCACACTGCCTATTCTTCGTCTTCGTCCATGAAGAGTCCTTGCTTAGCGTCGCCATAGTTTCCTCCTTGTCCGATAGGTTTATGGTTCCCGCTTGCTTGTTGCATCAGGTTCTCCATTTCTACACCTACAATCTCAACTCTTGGGCATAGATACGCTTGTTTCCTAAATACTTCTTGTTTCATAATCGGCTTATTCTAATGATTAATTACCTGTCTCATCTTTCGCCAGCTTACAGAGAAGGCGGTGGAAAATGAACAATGGGCTCGTTGTAAAAACTTACTTTAATAGGGGGCACGCAAAGTTATCCTTTGTATATGTTCTAAAAAATCATCCGAGATGATTTACATCGCGCTGCTTGTGCGCCAACAACACATCTGATTTAAAATGAGATGAGATGTTATGAGTGAAAGAACAGACATGTTCCACACTCTGTCTACGCACTTGCTCATTGTAAGAGAATGCTAATAAGATTCACAACTCTCCACTAAATTATGTTAAACTGCGGTGCAAAGTTATGAGAAAAGGATAAAACATACAAGAAATGGCACTCTTTTCTTATTCTCGCGCTTGTTTAATTGATATTCCTCAATTGATTGATAATTCTCCATTAACCAAACACGCCATCCTTAACTGGTCTAAAAGATGCTGTCGACAGCCATGCCAATACTGTAAGCTATTGTTAGCTACTTACAATGCGGATGTTGTTCATGATTTGGGCTACGCCTAGAATAATCAAGCGTTACATCCACATCCTCTTGTAAATAGATGAAAAAAACTGTCTTGACTTTTAATGTTTCTATATGTTGGGAGGAGTTTATTATCTTTGTGATGCCAATACAAGATAAGCACTCCTTTCATGTACGAAGTGCCTGGCAAATCAACTCACTGGCTTATAATCTCACGAAAACCCAACAACTCCCAAGTACATCAACTCATCGGCTTACAAACTCAAGAATTCATAAACATATAAGGCAAGCCATTATCAGAAAGGAAATCACCCTGTCGTTTCCATACAGAAGACAACAGGGTGAAAGCAAAAACTACACGATGCTTATACAAGGAGCAGTAAGCCTACTTAATCGTTACTTTCTCTACACGAACAATGTTCTTGTTCTTCATCTTCACAAGATAAACTCCCTTGTGTAGCATACTGACGTCAAACGAACTTGGCTTATGCAAGGTGTTAACCAATGTACCATCTACTGCAAATATCCATGCCTGTTCAACATGGCCAAATTCCATGCGTTGACCGTCTATCTGCAAGGTGGAAACTTCTGCTGCGGCATTGGTAATGCTATTGGTTATATCAAGTCCTTCGGGCTGTTCGGCCTGTCCCTCATCCCAATTGCCCGACTTATCTGACCGCGAGGTATTAGTACCCTCTATCATTACGCCAAGGTCGATGGCAAAGCCTTTGTTAAACTTACCCACAGGCTGCAATGCCCCTTCAAACCAAGCGTCGGAGAAAACAATGCGCAAACGGCTTCTACCCACGCGAGCATCCTTGGGTATGGTGAACGTTTTTTCTTGCAATGCCTGTACGTTATATATCGTAGAACTCTTATACTTACCCACATTGAACAAACATTCGCCTTCATTGGGATTGTCGGCCAGAAGGTCGCCGTTGAAAACATGGTCGCCATTAAGGTCTAACCAACCTTTACCCAAACAATAGCGCAAGTCGTCTGTGGTGTTGTCGGCATAACTGGTGGCCTCGTATCCTTTAAACTTTATTTTTACGGTCTGGCCTTGTTTCACTCGCCATACAAGATGTGTTGCATCAACATAGTTTTTTCCACCAACAGGTTTGCTGGCATTGTATTCAATGTCTTGTAAACCACCTTCTGTTTTAACCACAGTCAGGAATCTCACTTTCTGAGCAGTTGCCACCCCGTCTGCTGCCATATCCAGTTCAACAGTGCCATAATCTTCTTCGGGCAAGTCGGGTAACAATTCTTGCTTTGCTCTTGTAATAGGCTGCCAAACAACGGGCGAATAGGTTTTCAGGTCGGTACTAACCGCTCTTACCCCAACGAAGGGTGCATCGCCTGCGTTAGGCAGCTCGATGTCGCCTACAAACGTTGCCCATTGCGTTGTGCGTGCAATCTCGCTAGCCTTACCTTTTTCACCATTTTTATACAGCAACTCAAAGTGGTCGATGTTTGCATCTGCATTCGTTAGCACGCGTTGTCCGTCTTCGCCAGCAATTGTCCATGCAGCCTTCACCGATAAACTTTTCTTTGTTTCTTCTTTAACCTGAACGGTAAAGTCTTCAACAGGTTTAGGTTCAGCCTTAAAGTCGTCGGCAAGGAGAAGCTTGCCCACATACATTTTATAGTTAGCGTCGCTATTCTTCACGCGTAAGCCAATTCGGTCTATTACATCGCCCGAATTAATGCCAGTAAGTGGGATGCGTTTCTCTTCCCATTGCTTGGTGGCAACATCTCCCACGGCAAACTCTTTCCACGCAGGGTTGCCCTTAACGCGCACCAGCAAGTAGAGATTAGAAGCCTGCTCTGCACCCTTGCCATTCTTTATGGCAACGCTGGCGTAAATGTTTCCTTTGGTGCCCTGTATGGCTGTTTTGTAAAGCACCACATCTGTCTGCGCAGCCGCCTGTTTGCCTGTAAGCATTAGGCACGAGCCACCCATGTACGCGTCGGTATTGGTAAATTCTGGCTGTACTGCGGTGCTTACATTAGTAGAGCCACCTTCGTAAACCAACCATCTATACGTAGGCACGATGTCTTGATTGGCCATGTTGTACCATGCTCCGCCCGTTTTCTTCCCCTTATAGCAATAACGCTCGCCGTTGCCAAGGTTGAAGTAGGTGGCAAACGGCAGGTTTCCGCCAATGGCAGAACGTTCAGGAATCCACGTGGCCAGGCCAGCAAAGGTAGACAAGGGCGGTGTTGAACCGCTCCAACGCAGGTTATTGCCTTGGTCGGCCACGGCAGGACGTTTAGCAGGATTGCGATAACCGCCAGAGAAGGCTCGTTCGAGCAACATTTGGTAATTGCTCATCAGGTCGTGTGGCCCTTTCCCTGAGTTATACGACCAGAACCGGCTTTGGTCGTGTTCGCCCCAAAGGGCAATGCCGCAACGTTTGGTAACTTCGTCGTTCGACAAGTGGCTCCAGTTCTTATCCATGCCAACCAGCCATCCCCCGGCATAAAGGCCTTTGCTAGTTTTCATCACCGACTCGGCCATCATCACCGACTGGCGCATGTTATAAGTAAAGCCCGACCCCGAATAATTAAGCATCAATTCGGCCGTGCGCTTGCCATTAGAGCCGAAAAGTGCGGGGGCATCCCAACTGCCTAAGGTAGAATTGACGGTGTAAATCATAATGTGAAAGTTGTCGAAACCTTCCTTTTGGGCTATTGCATATAGTTCGCGATGGAAGTTCACTACATCCCCATTGCTGTAGCCCATTGCCTCCCAGTTGTAGTTAATGCCGTCCATACCCAGATAGCGCAACAAGTTAATGAGAGGTTGGGCATATTTGTAGGTTTGGTCTGACTTTTTCTGGCTCAACAATGCAATCCATGCGCGTGGATTTCCGCTCTTGCTGTCGAAGAACTTCATTCCGCTAAGGATGTCGGTACCATTTTTATGGGCTGCATCGGCCCACGCCCCGGGAGCTTGAAACAAGGAATGGTTCCACGAGCCCCATAGGTTGGTGTAATTCCAGAATGAGAAGTTGTCGCTGGCAAAACTCTTCGAAGGATAGCCGCCAATACCTTTACCCACGGCCATTGGCAGGTTAAGAAACAGTTCGCGTTCGGCATAAGTGCTGGGTATAAGTCGGTCGGCATTGTCAATAAGCTTTCGCTTGGCCACATGCGAGCGCACAAATTGCAGTTCCTCGTAAATGCCAGCCGCTTTCAATTCGGCCACAGTGGGATATTTGCGTCCATTCTCTTGGGCTGTTACAAAAAGGTCGAGCAAGAGTTTCTCATCAAACTTGGAGAAATCGTAAATGTCTGTCGAGGCAGTTTTTGACAGCTGCCGTGCAAAGCCACTACTGGGCGATGAAGCCAAAAGCGCGGCTAAGGTCAACGATGCTAATACATGGTTTCGTTTCATTTATGTGATGTTTTTAAAATGTTATTAGTGTGCATACATTGCGGATAGCATGCAAGGCTGAAATAAGAAAGGG
>NZ_HE999443.1:113492-126640 GCF_000312305.1 Prevotella conceptionensis 9403948
CATTTTTGGTTTTCCCCTCTTTAAGCTAGGATTTAAAGAAAACCAAACGCCACGTTTACTTTACAGTAATCTTCTGTGTGCGAATGATATTCTTGTTCTGCATCTTCACGAGATATACACCCGATGCCAACGAAGACAAATTGTAGTTGGCCGGATTGTTAAGGGCTGCTACCAACGAGCCATCGGTTGTGAATATCCATGCCTTCTCAACATTGGCAAAGTTAAGGCTATTGCCTTCTTGTTGCAACTGCGAAGGAGCTACGGCTATGGTGTTAACGCCAGTGGTAGAAAGCCCTGCGGGTTCGTCGGCCAATCCTTGGTCGCGCATGTCGGCAGGAACAGGACGTTGTTTGTTGCTACCCGTAATCTTCACGCGGAAGTCGATGGCGAAACCTTTGTTGAACTTACCCGTAGGTTTCAAAGCACCCTTGAACCAAGCATCAGAGAATACGATACGCATGCGGGTGTCGCCAATGCGTGCATCTTGAGGTATCGTAAAGGTCTTGGTAACAATTTGCTGAACCTGTTCAGGCGAGCTTGCCCTCAACCGTCCAATGGTGAAGAGTTGTTCTCCTTCTTGGGGATTTGCGGCAAGTTCGCGTGGGTCGAAACGATTGTCTGCGTTGAGGTCTATCCATCCACGGCCAAAGCAATAACGCAAGTCGTCAAGAGCGGCCCCTTGCTTAGGTTTGCCATTTTCGTAACCAACTTTTGTTTCAAAGCCCTTGAACTCTAATGTAACAGTTTCGCCTAGCCCAATAGTCAGCACTTGGTTGGGGTCGGTGGTAAAATCAACGTAGTTGGTACCGCCCGTAGGACCTTCGGCCTTGTAGTTGATGTTGGTAGAGCCGCCCTTAGTTCTGAACACTTCTACATAGCGAATGGCTTGTGCTGTTTTGTAGCCGTCGGCATCGGTGTCCAATTCGGGTGAGGTATATGGGTTGAGAACCAGTTCGGGCAATTCGTTAGCATTAGCGCGAACAACCTCGGTCCACTCAACAGGCGAATAGCTTTTGAGGTCTTTCGATACGGCACGAACTCCAATAAAAGGATTGTGGGTGAAGCTCTTCAAATCGATATTGCCCACGTATGCAGCCCACTGGCTAGTACGGGCCACTTCAGACACACGTCCGTTGGTACCGTCTTTGAGGAGGATTTCGAAATGGTCGATGTTGGCGTCGTCGTTGTAAATCATACCAGAAATGGTTTCGGGCATGTCGACCGCCCATGTAGCCTTAACAGAAAGCGAAGACTTTGTTTCTTCTTTCACCTGAATAGCCACATCCTTAACGTTTGCAGGTGCAATGGTTAATCCGTCAACAAGTTCTAGTTTGCCAACCATCATCTTGTAGCTGCTGGTGCTATTCTTTACGCGAAGCCCAATCCTATCGATGGCCGTTCCCGAAGTAATGTCGTTCAAGGCAATCTTCTTCTCTTCCCAAGTTTTACCCGTTGTTCCGCCAACAGCATATTCTTTCCATTCTTTGCTGTTCTTAAGACGGACAATGAGGTAAAGGTTCGACTCGGCAGGCACGTCTTTTCCACTCTTGATGGCCACATTGGCCGTGATGGCACCATTAGAGCCAGCTATGTCGGTAGAGTAAAGAACAAGGTCGGTAGAGTTGGCATCGCCATTTCCACTAAGCAAGAGGCACGACCCACCCATGTAAGCATCCTTATAGGTTACTTCGGGGTTAATCTTGTTGCTATGGGTGTTGCTATTGCTTTGTACAACAAGCCAGCGATAGGTTGGAACGATGTCTTGGTTACTCATGTTATACCAAGAGCCAGCGGTTTTCTTACCTTTATAATGATATTGCGAACCTGCTCCCATGTTGAAATGGGTGCTAAAAGGCAAGTCGCCTTTGATGGTTGTTCTTTCGGGAATCCAAGTTGCCATGCCTGGGAAGGTAGAGAGGGGCTGAACACCATTAGACTCTTCCCAGTTATGCCCTCTGTCGTTCACCGCAGGGCGAGAGAGCGGGTTACGATTGCCACCAGAGAAGCCACGTTCAAGCAGTTTTTGGTAGTTAACCATCATCTCGTCGGCGTCTCCGCCCGAGTTGTAGCTCCAAAAACGGCTTTGTGCATGCTCGCCCCAAAGGCAAACGCCACATTCGGGAGTTGCAGAAACACGGCTCCATGCGCGATTCATCGTAACCATCCACACGCCAGCATAAACGCCATCGGCTGTTCCCATAGCCGCTTTGGCCTGATCCACAGATGTTCTCATGCCGTATGTAAAGTCGTTGCCCACATAGTTGAGCATCACGTCGGCAGTTTTCTTCTTGTTTTTTCCAAACAAAGCCTCTACGTTGCTTGCAGTCAACGAGCTGTTATGGGTATAAATGGCGATGTGAAAGTTATCAAACTTCTCTGCTTTAGCAATCTCGTACAGCTTCTGATGGAAAGCTATCACTTGGTGGTCATCGTAACTTGGTGCCTCCCAGTTATAGTTGATACCATCAAGGCCAAGGTATTGCAACATGTAAATCATGGGCTTTGCATACTTAAACGAGCCGTCATCATTCTTGGCTTTCAGTACAGGCAGCCAGCCTCCGGCATCAACACCACCTATATTACCCGTGGTATCGAAGAACTTAATACCGCTCATCATGTCGGTTCCGTTCTTATGTGCAGCATCGGCCCACGAGCCAGGAGCTTGGAACAAGCCGTGGTTCCATGCGCCGAAGAGGTTGGTGTAGTTCCACATGGAGAAGTTGTCTGATGCAAAATCGGAAGAGGGGTAACCTCCGATGGTTCGTCCTGCACCGGCAGGAATGTTCATGAACAACTCACGGGTTTCGAAAGTACTTTGTATAAGACGATCTTTTCGGGGAAGAATAGAACGTTTGCGAACGTGCGAACGCACGAACTCAATCTCGTCGGCCAATCCTGCCGCCCTGAGTTCTTCTTTAGAAGGGTATCGTTTTCCTTCTCTCACGGCTTTCTCAAACAACTGCAACATCTTGATGTCGTTGAAATGCTGAAAGTCGTAAACCACCTTAGAGGCGGTTGGAGCAGTGTTTCCACCCTGCGCTTTAACCATAGAGGGAGCCGCAGAAAGCATACCAGCCAACGCCAGTGCACTAAGAGTAACTTTTCTCTTCATTCTTGCTTAGTTTTATATTGTTAAATAATAAGATATTTAGAGTTAATCACATTATAATGGGTAAGTCTATGCCACACTAAAATGCGTTTTAAGATAAGATTGTTAAGCTAAGGGAGCGGCCGTGCCTTGTGGCCTAATAAGGGCGGCTCAGCCGTTCCCATAGTTTATTACTTTAAATTAAAAGTTCGGAGTTCCTTTTACGTCCCACCAAAGCCTTGTTCCTACAAAATCAGGCCCGCCTAGCGCGCCAAGTCCCGTAGCTTTAATGTCTGCTTGCGTGGCGGGATCGGTACGACTGGGGAACGGCAAACGACGGATAATGTCGCCATCATTAAGACTTCCGTCGGCCTCATCAGCCTGAAGCACATCGAACAAACGCGGATAACCCGTGCGGCGCAAGTCCACCCAAGCTTCAAAGCTCTCAGGATAGCCCGCGATATACTTCTGGGTGATAATCTTTTCGAGTTTCACCTCCTTGCTGTCGTCTTCGTTCCACTTAACGCCAATCTTAGTTAAGCTTTCAATGGGGTCGCTCTCACCAGTAGGGTCCTTATATGTATAAGGTGTGGCACTCTCTTGTTGCATGTATTCGGCCATACCTGCATCGTAAGGGTTTTGGTTATTGCCATCAGTATAGAATTGTTCGCGGTCCTCGCAGTTTCCAGCAAGAATACCCTTCTCGTAGAATTCTTTGGCCGTTCCGCCCATGCTCCATCCTCTGATCGCACCTTCAGCTCTAAGGAAACAAACTTCAGAGAGTTTCATCAAGTACAGAGGCATGCTATGCGCCGCCTCTGGATTAATGGCACTGAAAGCGATAAACTGATTGCCGGCGTAATCCTGACCTTCGCCAGGCGTTACTCCTGAGCGGATACCGATAACGTCTGTATTGGCTGGTGTCACTTCCTTTGTTTTTGCATTGACAATGTCGGCATCGTTCTTTAGGAAGAGATACTTAAGGTAAGGATGGTTAAGACTTTTCAATATCGACACCCATGAGGCTGTTATTCGCGTGTCGTGCCAACTTTGACTAGCCTCAAGCAAGGGATGAGCTATGCCCTCGGCGGCCGTGTTGATACATACCTCTTGCGAGTATTCTTCTATCACTCCCGCTTTAACGGCTTCTTCTGCCCATCGCTTTGCCAACGTTGGGTTAACTTTAACAATATGCATGGCCATGCGTAGTTTCAGCGAATTGGCAAAACGCACAAAAGTGTTGAGGTTGCTGAAACCCGTTTTGTAATCGCCAGTAACATGCATATTCTGTTTCAGAATGTCGCGTAAGGCCTCCTTATATTCCTCGGGCTTGGTTTCATAGTAGTTTAAACAAGCCACTATGCTGTCTATATTGTCCACCGCCTTATTGTATATCGTTTCCAGGCTTTGATATTCAAAGGGAGCCGACTGGGCGTTCGTTTTAATATCTTGATAGGGGAAAGGGCCATAGACATTTGCCACCTCAACCGCGGAATAGTTGTACAACAGCAGATAAATGGCCTTTAACTCAGGAATAGTGTCGATAGACTCGTGATTAAGCAACGGCACCATCTGCGTTGAAACCTCATTGAAAGACCCCATCGCACCACCATAAAACCTGTCGGAGATGTTATAGGCAGAGGTAACAGTCACCTTTGAGTAGGGAAAATTAGTATGTGGTATAACGCCATACTGCGCATACAAGTCGGCACCCAGTCCATATTGATATTGATAGGCATGTGTAACAGGCTTTTTACCTTCCTTGCCACCGCGCATTGCATACTGGGCACTGAGTCCCGCCGCAATAACATCAGACATTTTGTTAGCTGCTCGTTTCACATCCTCGGCCGTAAACTTAGCCCGATAGTTCAAGGAATCAACCTTTCCTCGTCGGCTCACCTTATTGGTATTCTTTTGCGTTGCGCTGAATTCGTCGCCAGTGGTATCGAAATCCAGACACGATTGTAAGGTTAGGCTCAACAGAACCATAACGCCTACAAACCATTTGCTATATCTGTTCATAATTTTGTTATTATTAACACTCCCTCTCCCCTTTATTAGCTTTGCTCGAAAAAGGGAGTTCGGGAAACATTTTCTTTAGTTATACTCTTGAAAGTATGGCTGCTTACAAGTTCAACTTCATCGACAAACCATACGAACGCGACGAGGGCGTGTTGAACAATTCGAAACCTCCTAAGCCATTACCCGTAGAAAGCGACACGTCTGGATCTGCAGGGCTTTTCTTGTAAAGGAAGAACAGGTTGCGTGCGATGAACGAAACCGAAAGGTTCTTGTTTTGTCCCATGAGGTTTCTGAACGTATAACCCAGCGATAGCTCGCGAAGGCGGAAGTTGGTTGCACTATATATGTAGCTGTTGGGGTTGGAAGAGCCTCCCAAGGTTTTATAATAGGTGTCGATAGGCACAATTCTTCCGCTGCCATCAGGCAGGGGGATACCAGGCACATTGCCATAGTTTGCGGCAACAATACCGTTTGCCTCGGCATCCTGACGTGCCTTACCCGAACGTTCAGACAGTCCATAAAGGTCAAGGTAAGCCTCTGTAAGTGAGATAACCTTGCCTCCCAGGCGGCCATTGATAAGCATAGAGAGCGTAAAGTCCTTGTAATTAAAAGTATTGCTCCATCCCATCTGCCACTTAGAGTTCATGTTGCCAACATATTTGCGGCTATTGCCCGACTTGTCGAACCTTGGCGCACCGTTCCGTGTCAGTTTGATGTGTCCATTTGCATCACGCTTAAAATCATCTACGTACATGTCGCCCAGCGAACCACCTGGTTTGTATACTACATACACACCTGCAATCTCGTTCTTTATTTCTTTCTGTTTGCCCTGGTTGTCGTAGGCTGTTTCAAGTATCTTGTTGTCGTTGAACGACAGGTTGTAAGAAGTTCTCCAACGAAGGTCTTTACCAAACTTAAAGTCATAACCAATTGTTGTCTCAAATCCGCGGTTGCGTACTTTACCCGTGTTCCCCGCGTTCGTTTTGGCGGAGATATTGGCCGACTCCATATACATGTTGCGCAAGCGGCTATCATACAAGGTTAGGTCGAAACTCAAGCGGTTCTTAAAGAATAACATCTCCACACCCGTTTCGAAAGAGCCCAACGTCTCCACTTTCGGCACAAAGTCCGAATATTTGTTCACCGTTGCCGTTCCCGTTAGGTAGTTGCGACTGACATCGAAATAACTGTTATTGGGAATAGAGTTACCTACGTCTGAGTAAGACACGCGGTACTTCAAGTAATCTATCCACACAGGAAGCTTAACCAACGAACTGACGATTGCATTGGCGCCCACGCCGAAGTAGCCTTGCCATTCCGAATCGATAATGCCTCTCAGTTTAAATTGCCGGTAGGGACGATAGGCATCCAAACGATACGAGCCATCAACAAACACCTTATCTTGCCATCCCACTTGGGCAGTGAAGAGCATGGCCTTGTCCCAGTTAGAGCTCTTAGTCGTTGTTGTAGCTCCCACATCGCCTGCGCTGGTTTCGAACACATTCACGGCCGATGGTAAAATGCGGCGTAAAGGGTCTACGAAAGTGGCGTTACCAACAGCGGTGCGCTTGTATGTGTTCTTAATTGTATGCCCAACCCAACCTGCAGTTGCTGAAACGCTGAAATCTTTCACGTTTGTGTTGTAACTCAACAAATAGTCGGTGTACATCTCAGTTGTCTTGAAATCTTCACTCCAATAGCTGCCAAAGCTGTTCATGCTAGACGGCAAAAAGGTTGTGGCATACTGCCGAGCATCTTTGGTAAAGTGAGTCTTGGTGTAGTTAAAACGCGCTTGGAACGAAAGTCCCTTATATATATCGATGGTTGCAGAAAGCGTTGTAAACAGTCGGTTTTCGTCTTGTCGGTTGCGGTTTTTGTTCACCAGCCAGTAAGGGTTGTTGTTGCCGTTCGAAAGATATGCCCAATCTTGCATCTCACTGCTTAGCGGAACACGTTTGCCCTGCGTGTAAACAAAGTGGGTCTCTTTCTTTGGATTACCATTTTGATCCAGCACAGTGAATTCCTTCGGTTCATAATACGACAAAGGATTAGAAAGCCATGTACCTTGCTTAGAGTAGTTTTGGGCATAATAATCCATGTCTATGTTGCGAGGCATCATGTACGCATGATAGATAGGATTACCTATCGTTCCCCCACCAGGTCGATTCCGGGTGATGGTTTCAACGTAATTAACAGAACCTTCCAACTTCAAACGGTCGAAAAGCTTAAAGCTCTGTCGCAAAGTTATACTGTTACGATTATACGAGTTGTTCTTTATCATACCGTTGGAGTGGCTGTTTCCCAATGATATGTAGGTTCTCGACTTTTCCGTACCGCCCGAAACTGATACGGAGTTGTTGGTCGTAACGCCTGTACGGAAGAAGTTGTCTATATCGTTTACCGCATTCTTACGGAGATGCACTTGGTTTAGCGCCCCTTGGGGATACTGGTCGCCGAGCTGTACAGAGGGGAGCAGGTTCGTTTGGTCTGAAAGTTTACCGCCCCAACTTGAAGGCGACAGCATATAGGTTTGTGTTCCGTTTACTACCGAACCGTCGGTAAGCGCAGCACCATACGTGTTCTGCAACTTGGGGGTAAGCAATGGCGTGTCGAACGTAACATTAGACGTAAAGTTGATGTCCACTTTACCCTCGCGTCCCGATTTGGTGGTAATCATGATAACGCCATTGGCAGCGCGCGAACCATAAAGTGCGGCCGCGTTTGCCCCTTTAAGAACGTTCATAGACTCGATGTCGTCCGGGTTAATCATAGAAAGCGGGTCCGAACCTTCCGACGAACCTGCATATCCCAAATCATCTCCATTGGTTATCTTGCCACGAGTTTCGTTAGTCAAGGGAATACCGTCGACCACAATTAGCGGAGAGTTGTTACCGGTAATCGACTTGTTACCGCGCAGAATAATCTTAGATGCACCACCCGCACCACCTGCACTCGGCGTAATGGTAACTCCGGCAACCTTACCTTCAAGCGTGTTGGCAACGTTGGGGTCTTGCACTTTCATCAAGTCTTCTGCCTTAACTTTCTGTGTAGCATAGGTAAGCGACTCTTGCTTTCGCATAATACCCATAGCCGTAACCACCACTTCGCCCAGCACCTTGCTGTCTTCTTTAAGGGTTACGTCTACTTGCGAACGACTGCCAGCTGCCAATTCCTGCGCCGTGTAGCCCACATAGCTGAACACCAGCGTGGGATTGCTCTCGTTAGTTGTCAGGGTGTATTGGCCATCGATGTTGGTTATGGATCCCTTGCCAGTACCCTTCACCTGAACGCTCACACCGATGAGCGGTTCGCCTTGTGCGTCTTTCACAACGCCCGTAATGGTTCGCGTGTTGGACTGCACGCGTTGCAAGGCTGAATTTTGAATTGTAGCAGTTGCGTTAAGCAGTGGGCTTTGCTTTGCGTTGGCTTTAACACCAGCCAGCACGCCCACGCTAGGAACTGCGGTCATAGACAATGCCAGAAGTGCCTTCAACAGCAAGCCCTCTGTCTGTGCATTTGTTCTTTTCATACGTGTAGTAATATTATTATAAAGTAGTTATAACTTTAAAAATCGACTGCGCATTTTAATACGCCTTACAATAAAAATACAACTAACGAGCGAATATTACTTAGCGATATGTAGAAAATAAATTAATTTATTTTATTGGGCGACAAAACACTCATCATGTTGATAATAGAGGGCGGAATAATGCTGATGTTGGTATAAGACACAAAAGGTCTGAAACGAAGACACTTAAAAGTTCAACGACTAAATATTATATATGGTACGCGCGCACGCGAGAGGAAACGAAGATGGCAACAGGAAAAGATGTGCTGTAAGCCCGATTGCCTTTCCAACGCAAGGAAAAGGCAAAGGGCTGTAAACTGTTGGGCGATTCACCATAAAAGTAATTGCGATGCAAAGCTGCCAACTTGTTAACGGGTAGACGGGTTGACAAGTTAGCGAGCGTAGGTTTAGTAAGCTTGTTGGGATAGTTATAGAAGTAATATTGACTTTTAATGTTTCTATAAATTAAGAGGTGTTTGTTCTCTCTGTGATGCCAACACAAAATAAACGTTCTTCTCACGCACGAAAGTCTAGATGACTTCATTGTCATGGCGAGATGCCAACACAAGATAGACACCTTCTCACGCACGAAGTACAGGACAAATCAACCTACCAACTCATCAACTTATCAACTCATCAACTCAAAAACTCAAAAGACACCAACTTATCAACTCAAAAAACACCAGCACGTCAACTCAGAAAATCGGAACATCTCCTACTCACTAGTTTTCCAACTCACCAACTTGAAAACTTAAATTATTATCTTTTATTTTACAATATCGCCCCAAATTTCGCTTCGTTCTAGCGAAAATATAGGCCATAAAGTAGGTAAATCGCCCCTATTTCTTGCTTTTCACTCCTCTTGTTTTGTCTGTTTTTAAGAGCAAAACCTGCATTTTGCACCATTTAGCCTTTCTAGATTGGTTGCCAGCTCGTATTTTTCTAAGCCCAATTACACGCTTTTAGCTCCTAAAATCCCACTTTTTGACCACTATTTTGCCCTTTTCGGTCATGTTTTTAATGTCTCTAAAAGGTTTTGTTTATACAACTAGTGTGGATATTTATGCTTTTTGCCTTGCATTTAGCACCATTTTGCCTTGCATTTAGCACCATTTTGCCTTGCGTTTTGCACCATTTTGCCTTGCGTTTTGCACCAAAACGCAATGTATTTAGCACCAAAATGCAGTGCATTTAGCGGCAAAACGCAGTGTATTTAGCAGCAAATAGCCCAAAATCTGGTGCAAATGGTGGCCGTTTTAAATAAAAATTCATTTTATCGCATTCACAAGCTACCCCCTTCTCGCATCAAAACCAACCTTCGCGAGAATCGATTTTTTGCGACAAGATGAGTGGTTGGTGGACAAAAAGGGCACTCACAATGTTAAATTTGTTGCTAAAAACTAGACAAAACAGCTATACCGTAAAAACGCGCGAGTGGGCAACGGTACCGAAAACATGTACGCTTGCGACAGCCTGCGTGGGCGGTTGCAGGGTATGCCACTTACATACTGCACCTTGAAACGCAGAAGTTATCTGCTATCGACAAGCGGTTTTCAACTTGTAGAGAGTGTATGGAACAACTTCCGCCAGGCTCCTTTTCAACAGCAGGAGCAGCCATCTTTTCACCCTTTCACCCTTTCATCTTTTCACCCTTTCACCTTTTCACCCTTTCACCTTTTCACCTTTTCACCTTTTCACCTTTTCACTCTCTCACCTTTTCACTCTTTCACCCTTTCACCCTTTCATCTTTTCACCTTTTCACCCTTTTAATCTTTTCACCTTTTAATACCCTCTTCCCCCAACAGTCGAAGTAGTTCTTGGGTGCGTGTTTCGAAATTGGGAGTGGCGGTAAGCGTGAGGTGGGGTGGAGCAGGAGCCGTGGGGGCGGGCTCGAATACAAGCTGTTGGTGCCCCTGTTCGGTGGTGTGGATGTGCTTTTCTAGGACGTAAAGCAAGGGGAGACGATGGGATTGGCCAAAAGAGTTAGGCGCATCAAGGCCGCTGGGCTGGTCGGACTGGTCGGACTTGTCTGACTTGTCCGACTGATCTGACTGGTCCGACTGGCCCGACTGGCCCGACTGGTCCGACAGGTCTGAGCTATCCGACCGCGAGCAAGGCTGCATGCCATCGCCTAGCTGTTGCTTAGCCACCACCCAAAGGGCATCGGCGGCATGCACGGCTTGTTCTAGATCGTGAGTAGAAAGCAACACCATCTTATTGGTTTCGTGGGCAAGGCGTGCCAACAAGCCAAGCACTTCAACCTTACTTTTGTAGTCGAGAAAGGCGGTTGGTTCGTCAAGTAATATCACGGGTGTATCTTGCGCCAAAGCTTTGGCAATCATCATCTTCTGCCGTTCGCCATCGCTAAGCGTCTGCACTAGGCGGTGGCGCAGGTTAGTTATGCCCACTACATCCATCGCCCAAGCAACCATGCGGTGGTCGTCGGCACGAAGTGTACCCCATATATTGGTGTAGGGCGAACGGCCAAGGGCAACTATTTGTTCGACGGAGAGGTTTTCAATGCTGGGCTTGGCCGTTAACACCACGCTTACTAGGCGTGCTAAACGCGCTTGCGAGAGTGTGGCGAGGTTGATGGGCGCGGCTTGCTCGCCAGAATAATAGCACATCTGTCCTGAGATGGGTGGTTGAAAAGCGGCCAAAGTACGCAGTAGCGTGCTTTTACCAATGCCGTTGGCACCCACAAGACAAGTGAGCTGCCCTGCATGTAAGGTAGCATTGAGCTGTGCTAGCACGGTGGTTGGCATGCGCCGCGGATGCTGGTAACCTACGGAGAGGTTGCGAAGGGTTATCGAAGGCATATATTTTCTGTGGGGGATTGTGTTGCTTGGGGCTTTTGGCTTTCTAGGATTCTTAGGTGGGTCTAGGCTTACTAGTTATTCCAGGCTTACTAGGCAGGCTGTTAAAAGGGCGCAGCCATCTTTTCACCTTTTCACTTTTTCACTCTTTCACCTTTAAGGGGCGCAGCCATCTTTTCACCCTTTCACCTTTTCACTCTTTCACCTTTCGTATCAGCGTTAGCCCATCGCGCAAGGGAAGAATTACTTTCTCTACGCGTGTATCGGCTGCAACAAGGTCGTTAAAGCGGCGTATGCCAAGGGTTTGTTGGTCCTTATCGTAGGCAGAGTCGCACACATGACCATCCCACAGCGTGTTGTCGGCCACGATAAAACCACCCTGCCTGAGCACCGAGAGGGCCATCTCGTAGGTTTCAACATACGTTCGCTTGTCGCCATCGATGAAAACGAGGTCGAAGGTGATGCCCAAGCGTGGGGCCTTGGCGATGGCATCGCCAATGATAAAGTGTATTTTGTTGGCCACGATGCTGCCCGCTATCCACGGACGAGTGAAATCTTCTTGCTCGTCGTTAATCTCGAAGGTGTACAAAAGCCCGTCCTCTGGCAGCCCTTCGGCCAAGCAAATGGCACTATATCCGCTAAAAGTACCCACTTCGAGCACGCGTTTGGCCTGCGTCATCTGCACAAGCATCTTCAACAAACGGCCTTGCAGGTGTCCGCTAGCCATGCGTCCGTGCAGCGTATGCAGGTTGGTGGCTCTGTAAAGGCGGTACAAGTAGTCGCCTTCGGGGTCGATGTGGTTGGCTATATAGGTGGTTTGGTCCATGCCTCAGCGTTTGAAACTCTCTATCGCCAAGCGGTAACTGTCTAGTCCGAAACCGCATATCACACCACGACAAGCGGCGGCAATCATGCTCTGATGCCTGAAAGCCTCGCGTTGATGAACGTTAGAGATGTGCACTTCAACCACAGGTGCGCTGATAGCACGTATGCAATCGGCCAGCGCGATGCTGGTGTGCGTGTAGGCGGCGGCGTTAAGCACGATGCCATCGCACTGAAACCCCACGGCTTGCAACTTGTTGATAAGCTCGCCCTCGATGTTGCTTTGAAAGTAATCTATCTGCACATCGGGGAAACAAGCACGCAGGCGCGGCAGAAAATCGTCGAACGACGTGCAACCGTAAACGTCTGGCTCGCGTACGCCAAGCAAATTGAGGTTTGGCCCGTTGATAATTTGTATCGTCATGTCAGCTTTATTTTGTACTTTTGTTCACAAAATTACGAATAAACGATGGAAAGAGAAAATAAAACCGTCGACAATATGGTGAAGGCCTATATGCGTTACTTGAAATTAGAACGCAACCTTAGTCCGAATACCATTGAGGCCTACCGCAACGACCTGCGTTGGCTTTTGGCTTACGTTAACTTTCACGAGTTAAAGGTAGAGGAGGTGAAACTGGAAGACTTGGATAACTTTTCGGCCTCGCTGCACGACCAACGCATTACGCCGCGTTCGCAAGCGCGGATACTGAGTGGTGTGCGTTCGTTCTTCAAGTTTTACTTCTCGATGGTTTTATTGATGCCGACCCAACGGAGTTGTTGGTATCGCCACACGTGCGCAACGCCTTGCCCGACGTGTTGAGTACGGCTGAGG
>NZ_HE999443.1:126903-137579 GCF_000312305.1 Prevotella conceptionensis 9403948
GACCGCTTGGAGGCATCCATCGACCTTTCCAAATGGGAAGGACAACGCAACAGGGCCATTATTGAGGTGCTGTTCAGCTGCGGATTGCGGGTGTCGGAACTTGTTAACCTGAAACTTTCTAACCTCTATGTGGAAGAGAAGTTTGTGCGCGTAACGGGAAAGGGCGACAAAGAGCGGCTAGTACCCATATCTAGCCGTGCGCTTGACGAACTAAACGCATGGTTTACCGACCGTAATGCAATGCGCATTAAGTCGGGCGAGGAGGATTATGTGTTCCTTAATCGGCGCGGCGCGCACCTTACTCGCACCATGATTCTTATCATGATAAAGCGCCAAGCGGTGGCAGCTGGCATCACTAAGACCATTAGTCCGCACACATTGCGCCACTCGTTCGCCACGGCTTTGCTGGAAGGTGGTGCCGACCTTATCGCCATTCAGGCGATGATGGGACACGAGGACATTGCCACCACCGAGATTTATACGCACATAGATACGTCGTCGCTAAGGGAAGAAATAACGAAACACCACCCAAGAAATAAGAAAAGGTGAAAGGGTGAAAAGGTGAAAAGGTGAAAGGGTGAAAGGGTGAAAAGATGGCTGCGCACTTTTAACAGCCTACCTAGTAAACCTAGGATATCTAGAACAACTGGAAAACCTAGAACAACTAGAAGGGCTAGTGAAACCTAGAACCCCCCAATCCTCATCCACTACTTCTCGCTATACAGCGTTTGTATAACCGTTTGTCCCACGGCTTTCAGCGTATTGCGGTCGATGTTTTGCAAGTTATCGTTTAAGGTGTGCCATGTAGGACCAAACGAACTTTGAACACAATCGGGATAAAAGGCGATAATGTCTATCGTAGGAATCTTGGCTTTCTCGTTAAGCGGCACATGGTCGTCGGTAATCATTCCGCCGTCGCTTTTAGGAAAGAAACTACCATAACCTGCGGCACGTGCAGCACGCCATACCCTCTTAACAATGTCGGGAGCAAAAGCTTTCGACATGCCTTCGCGATAGAACTTAGCCCCAATACCGCCAACCAAGTCGAGCAGAATACCGTAACGCGCCTCATAACCAGCAGGCAAGTTGGTGGCGAAATGTTGCGCGCCAAGTGCCCAAGTGTCTTCGCTGTCTTCCTGTCCACTCCATTTTGGCGTGCCCCAATCTTCGGCATCAAAGCACACAAAGTCTACACCAATGTTTAAATTCTTGTTCTGCTGCAGCAGTCGGGCAATCTCTAACATCACCGCCACGCCACTCGCGCCATCGTTTGCGCCATCAATGGGCTTACGCCAGTTGGCACTATCGGGGTCGTTATCGGCCCAAGGGCGCGTGTCCCAATGCGCGCAGAGCAAGATACGCGTAGTAGATTCGGGGTTATAACTGGCCATAATGTTACGACAACGCAACATCGTTCCGTCGTATCCGCGCAGTTCGGCACGTTGGCTCTTCACCTTACAGCCAAAGCTTTCAAACTTCTTGGCAATCCATTCGCCACAATCGTCGTGGCTTTTGGTGTTCATTGCGCGCGGTCCGAAGGCGCATTGAGCGGCAACAAAGGCATAAGCAGAGTCGGCATTAAAGGCCGGCCCCATAGGGTTAAGCTTTTCTGCGGCGGCCATCTCGGCTGCTTCTGCTTCTTCGGTCGCACTATGCGACGGCGAGAACAAGCCCATAGAATAGGCTATGAGGGCTATAACGGCAATCATGATAACTGCTATGATGATTTTTTTCATTGGATGGTAAATATTGTAAATGGGAGTTATGAAGTTAAGGAGTTAAGGAGTTAAGCCAAATGCTGAGATTTTAAAGAGTTTAAAGAGTAAAGATAGTTGACCTGTTGACAAGCTTACCAGTTGACGAGTTGACCAGCTCACCAGTTCGCGAGTTGACGAGTTGACAATTCAGTAGGCGCTAGCCATTCTTTCACTTTTTCACCCTTTCACCTTTAAATGTCTTTTCACTTTTTCACCCTTTCACCTTTAAAGGGGCGCTAGCCATTCTTTCACCCTTTCACCTTTTCACCCTTTCACCTTTAAATGCCTTTTCAATTTTTCACTTTTTCAATTGTACTTCCTTCATCACTCTCAACCAATTGCCTCCCCATATCTTCTCAATATCTTGCTCGGAGAAACGTCGGCGCAACAGTTGGATGGTGAAGTTGATAATTTCAGACGAGTTGGCTATGCCACACACGCCGCCATCGCCGTCGAAATCAGTTCCAAGTCCCACGTGGTCTACGCCCATTACCTTGATGGCATGCTCCAAATGCACCATCGCATCGAGGATACTAGCCTCGCCTTGGGCGAGAAGAAACCCGTGGTAAAGCGTAATATGCGCCACTCCACCCTTCTGGGCGAGCGCGCGCATCTGGTTATCGGTGAGGTTTCGCGGCACATCGCAAAGTGCTTTGCAGTTGCTATGGCTGCAAACAATAGGCACGCTACTAATCTCTAAGGCATCGTAAAAGCTCGATTCGGCACCGTGACTGAGGTCAACCATGATGCCCGTGCGGTTCATTTCTTCGATAACACGTCGGCCAAAGTCGCTAACGCCGCCATGAGTAGCCGTTCCGCGTGCGCTGTCGCAGATGTCGTTGTCGCCGTTGTGACATAGCGTAATGTACGTTACGCCACGTTGGGCAAAGTGCGAAACGTTCGCAAGGTCGTTCTCAATGGCCAACCCGTTCTCTATTCCCAACACAATACTCTTCTTTCCTGCCGCCTTGTTGGCGTAAAGTTGCTGTGGATTTCTGGCCAAAGCCACGTATTGACTGTTCTCGGCAACGATGCTTTCAATCTTATCGAAGATGAGATCGGCGTAGTTTCTCGGACCCGTTACATCGAAAGCAACCTTCTCGCGGAACGTTTCGCCAGACTTAGGCTGCGGCAAATAGGCAACCATCGTGGTAGCATCCTGCCGTCCTTCGCTCATCTTATGCAAGTCTACGAGTATGCGTGGGTCGCGTTGGTCGAACCGAACGTTAAGCGGAAAGAACATCGGCGTGTCGCAATGCGTGTCGAGCGTAAGCACCTTGGCATGCAAACGCTTGGCATCGGCAAAGGTTTGGGCCTGCCTAACGAGCCACTGAAAGAGCGGCAAACCCTGTTCTTCCATCCATTCGGGATGCCATTGCACGCCAAGCAAGGGTTTATGCTCGGTGCTTTCCATCGCCTCTGGGATGCCGTCGACCGTGGCTGCAACGAAACGGAACTTGCTACCTGCGTGGCTAACGGCTTGGTGATGGAACGAGTTGACGTGCAGACTGGTGGCACCGAAGATTTGCGCAGGCAACGAATTGGGTTCGAAATACACCGTTTGTGTGGCCAAATTGCGTTGTGCGTCTTGCGAATGCTGTATCAGCTTATCAGAAAATCGCGGTAAGAAATGCTTGAACTCGCCCTCGGCCAAGCTGCGGCGAACATCGCTAGTAAAATGTTCTTCGATGTCTTGCGCCACCTTTCCGCCTAGTGCCATAGCCATAGTTTGCATGCCGCGACAAATGCCCAGGATGGGTATCTGGCGGTTGTAGGCCAATCGGGTGATGAGAAGTTCGGGCAAATCGCGTTCGGCATTCACCGAATGTAGGCGCGGTGAAGGCTCTTCGCCTGCCCACAGGGGATTGAGATCGGCACCACCCGTGAGTATCAGCCCGTCTATATTGTCGAGCGTGTTAACGATAACGTCTACGCTATCGACGGGTGGAATGAGCACGGGAGTACCGCCTGCATCAACCACTTGGCGATAATAACGGTCCATCAGCATGACACTACCGTCGCGAAAGTTGGCAGTCAACCCGATGACGGGCTGGCGTTTGGCCTGCGGAAACGAGGCGTATATGTTTTGCAAGCTGGCTTGCAAGTCGAAGTTTTGCATAGCTTTTGGGTTAGATTGATGAGGGGGTGGTTGGAATTGTCGGACAAGTCAGACTGGTCGGACTGGTCGGGCAAGTCTGAAAAGTCTGAAAAGTCGGATAGGGCAGTCTGGTAGGTTCTACCCTTAACATCCTGGGCATACGCCCTTTCCCTCAACCTCTTTATTTCTCATCAGGGTCTACCAATATCTCTCGTTTGATGCTTTGTTCGAGCGAAATGAGCGTCTCAGTAGAAACCACACCGGGGATAGTTTGCAGTTTATTGTTAAGCAAGTCCATCAGCTGTTCGTTGTCTTTGGCGTACAACTTAATGAGCATCGTGTACGAACCCGTTGTGAAGTGGCACTCCACAATTTCGTTAATGCTGTTAAGACGTGCCACAACGTTCTTATACATACTTCCGCGTTCGAGATTAAGCCCGATGTAGGTGCATGTAGAGTAGCCCAGGCTCTTGGGGTTGACGTCGAATCCGCTGCCAGTAATCACACCGTTTTCTATCAGATGCTGTACGCGTTGGTGTATGGCTGCGCGCGATACGCCGCACTCTGCTGCCACGTCCTTAAATGGAATACGTGCATTTTGCGACAAGATGTTTAGGATTTTCTTGTCTAGGCTGTCTATTTTCTCCATGTGTTGCTAACGTGTTTTATGTATTTAAGTTGTTTTAATGTGCTTATAAAGCACGAGCAAATGTAAACAAATTAAATGAAATAAGCAACAAAAAGTTAGATAAAAAGGCGCATATTGCGTATTTTGGCAATTGGTTAACGCCTTTAAAGATAAATTAAGAAGTTAGAAACCAGGTCAAAGATGTTCTTTAACCTGGTTTCCACGCCTTCATTTGTGTTTATTTTCTCTTTTTTGCGGCAGGTCTTCCAGCCTTCTTTGCGGGCTTTGCGGCAGGCGTTTCGGCCTTAGCATTGCTCACTTCGGGCTTAGGTTTGTTCACTTTCAGCAATTCTACGGTGAATATAAGCGTAGAATAAGCAGGGATCGACCCCATTTCTCTTGCCCCATAGGCCAAGTCTTGGGGGATATACAGTTCCCATTTGCTGCCAGGGGACATCAGTTGAAGTGCCTCGGTCCAGCCGGCAATCACTTGGTCGGCACGGAAAGAAGAGGTGTCGGGCGTGCGTTTGTAGCTGCTGTCGAACACCGTTCCGTCGATAAGCTTACCTTCGTACTTCACAACAACCTCGTCGGTAGCAGAGGGTTTGTCGCCTGTTCCGTTAGTAATCACCTTATATTGCAGTCCGCTAGGCAGCGTAACCACGCCTGGTTTCTTGGCATTGTCGGCCAACCATTGCTTACCCACGCTGATAGCAGCCTCTACTTTGGCTTTTTTGGCGGCCTCAACACGTTTTTCAAAGAGTTGTTGCGCCTCTTCTTCTGTATATTTGGTGAAGTCTTTTTCCAAGGCAGCAATAAATCCGTTGTAGAAGTTTTTAGCGGCAACAGAGTCTTTCGTTCCGATTAGCTCTTGCTGTACCGAGGGCAAAATGCGCTGTTGGGCCATCTGTGCAATCTGCATACCGGCAGCATAAGCCGTGAAAGCGCCGTCGCCATTGCTTTCCAAAGCCTTACGGAAACCACGCACAAAGTCGGCCATATAAGTGGTATCCACCTTATATTGCTGTTGAATGAAAGCAGCCAGCCCTCTTGTGGCAGCCATACCAGCGGCATAGCTAACCGAGTCTGACGATGTGTTTAACACTACGGGGGCAGCGGTGGTCACCTGCACTACGTCTTTCTTTTTACCTGCGAAGGCGGTATTAAAAGCGGCACTCGCCAAGAGAGCGAGTGCCATAAAGGTTAATTTCTTCATTATTTTTCTCCTACCGAAATCAGTTCAATCTTGAAGATAAGAGCCGAGTAAGGCTTAATGTTTGGTTGTTCGCGCGAGCCATAAGCTTGGTCTTCGGGGATATACACTTCCCAAACGCTACCGGCAGGCATGCGTGTAAGCACCTCTGTCCAGCCCTTAATCACTTGGTTGGCACGCATCGTAACGGGTTCGCCGCGCTGATAGCTGCTGTCGAACACCTTTCCGTCGATGGTTTTACCCTCGTAGTGCACCTTAACGGCCGAAGTGTCCTTTGGTATTGGGCCGTTTCCTTCTTTAATAACGCGATATTGCACGCCATTGGGCAGTGTCTTTACGCCAGGTTTCTTAGCGTTTTCGGCCAAGAACTTCTTACCAGCCTCTTTGTTTGCGCCATAAGTGCTTTCGGCCGATTTCTCTTTAATTTTCTCGGCTTGTGTCTGCACATACTTCATAGCCTCCTCTTGGGTCATGATGCCCTTCTTGTTCTTTGCACCAGTGATGAAGCCTGCGAGGAAATTCTTCATAGAAATAGTCTTGGTAGAATCCTCCCCAAACAGTTCGTGGTTGATGCCCTTCACCATTTGGTTAGAGATTTGTTGGCCAATCTGCACACCTGCATAGTAGGCGGCTTTCTTCTTGTCGTCGCCAGCATTGGCCCCATCGTTCAAGCCCTTAACAAATTCGTCGATGTAGGCAGTGTCTACATTCAAGCCCTTGCTAAGATAGTCGCGCAGGCCTTGCGTTTGACTGTAACCCAAAGCATAGCTTAGGGTGTCGATGTCGTTCTTTAAGTCGGCCTTAGGCGTTGAGTTGCCACAAGCCGAGAATGTAACGGCTGCAATGGCCGTTGCTGCTAAGATTGTTAATTTCTTCATTGATATATAAGTTGTTTTGAGTTTATAAGTTTATGAGGGGGGGGGTAGTAAGCTAGTTGGTGGGGTATATCTGGTTATCTAGGTTCACTAGGCTATCTAGGTTCACTAGGCTATCTAGGTTCACTAGGTTTTCTAGTTATTCTAGGTTTACTAGGCAAGTTGTTAAAATGGCGTAGCCATCTTTTCACCTTTTCACCTTTTCACCCTTTCACCTTTACACGTCTTTTACTTCACCTCAATCAGTTCCACATCAAACACCAGTGTGGCGAAAGGAGGGATGGATGCACCTGCTCCGCGTTCGCCATAACCCAATTGATAAGGGATGAAGAAACGATATTTTGCACCCTCTTTCATCAGCTGCAAACCCTCGGTCCAACCAGCAATAACACCATTTAGGGGGAAAGTGGCAGGTTCGCCACGCTGAATAGAGCTATCGAACATCGTTCCATCAATCAGCATACCCTCGTAATGGCACACCACCTTGTCGGTAGCCTTGGGGCTTTTACCGTTTCCTTCTTTAAGCACTTGATATTGTAAGCCGCTGGGCAGCGTGGTAACACCTTCCTTTTTAGCGTTCTCGCTGAGGTATTTTTCGCCCTCGCTCTTAGCTCCCTTGTACTTCTCAGCAGCCTCTGCGCGCTGTTTTTCCTCTTGTTTTTGGAAGAAATCTTCCACAATCTGCTGTGCTTCTGCCGCAGGAACTTGGGGTTCCTTGCCGTCAATCATGTCCTTTACTGCTTGTGCGAAGTCGGCAGCATTCAAGTCGTTCGCACCCATTTGCGACAATTGGCGGCCAATACCTAGGCCCAAAGCATAACTAAGTTTATCCATAAAATATTGTCTTTTATCTCTTTATTTTTAGTACAATGGCACAAAGTTACGATTATTTATCCTATTCGATACGCATATTTGCAAAAAAAACACTAAATTTGGAGTTGACAAGCCCACCTGCCTGCTTGTTTTCAGATTATGTCTGGATAGAACATCGCCCACAAGCCGATGGCTTAACCGCGCGCAAAGCCGCACCGCACCAGCAGCAAACCATCGCCCCGATGCAAAGTACAGGGATGTTTAACAATTTAAAACGAAACGTCATGAGCACAAAAAACAAACACGTAGTATTTCTTACAGGCGCAGGCATGTCTGCCGAAAGCGGCATAAAGACGTTCAGAGGCAACGACGGACTGTGGGAGAACTATCCCGTTATGCAGGTGGCATCGCACGAAGGATGGCTCGCCGACCCCAACTTGGTGAACCAATTCTACAACGAAAGGCGACAACAGCTGTTCGCCGCGCAGCCCAACAAGGGGCATCAGCTAATTGCCGAACTTGAAAAACGATGCCAAGTAACCGTTATCACGCAAAACGTAGACGACTTGCACGAACGCGCAGGCTCATCGCACGTTATCCACTTACATGGCGAACTGCTCAAAGTCTGCTCCTCGGCCGACCCAAACAATCCGCGCTACATCCGCACGCTAACGCCCGACAACGCCATCGTAATGCCCGATGAGAAGGCGGCCGATGGTTCTCGGCTCCGCCCTTTCATCGTTTTCTTTGGCGAGTCGGTGCCACTTATCGACTTGGCGGCACGCACCGTAAGGCAAGCCGACGTGCTGATTATCATCGGAACATCGCTCAATGTCTACCCCGCAGCCGGCCTACTGGCCTACGCTCCGCCCGCAACACCCATCTATCTTATCGACCCCGAACCCGTAGAAACCACCTACAACCCACAGGTTAAGCAACTGCGCACGGGTGCATCGCAAGGAATGCAAGAGCTGATTGCGAAAATATAAGGCACCATCCAAACAGATTAAAGCAGGTTTTTAGAAATTACCTTTGCGGAGAATTTCTAGAACATGCCTTAACAACACAGCACACCACAGCCCATTACCCTAGGAAAGGAGTTGAGGATAAGGGCGTTTACACTAAACGCAAGTTCCACAATCTGCCTAAAAAAACAAAAAAAGCTTTTTTACTTTTCGCGTTAAGGTCAATTGTTGTAACTTTGCGACAAATTAATTCATCTATAAAGAAAGGAAATAAGTTCATGAAAAGTACCAGTTTAAAAAATCGCGCCTTGCAACTTGCCGCTATGTTCATGGTATTGATTGCAGGCTTATCGTTTATGTCTTGCGCTAGCGACAGCGGCGAAGACGAAGAAGCAAGCCCAATTGTCGGCACATGGCAGTCGCAAGCTAGCAGCAAAGGCACCTACTACATGGTATGTACCGAGTATAAGCAATACTACTTTACCAACGACATCAACAAAGGCAGCACCACAGAGGAGGGAGGTTACACATTCTCCAACAATACACTGACACTCAACCCAAAGGGTAAAGCACCGAGGACGTACAATTGCACATTTAAGGGAGATCGCCTTTTCCTTACCCTCGCTTCTGGCAAAGGAGGCGAATTGCAATTCATACGCTACACACCTACCAAGAGCGTTAAGCGCGTTAAACGCTAACACCACTCTTGCACAACATACAGCCGCCGCACTGCGTACTCACATCAAGTACGTAGTGCGGCGGTTTGTTTTGTTTTCTAAGCACCCGCCAGTGCCGCAAAACAGCCAGACTTACCCCCAACCCCTACCGGCCTCACCCCCAACCCCTCTCCAAGGGGAGAGGGGAGTGATATGCCTTGCGAATTTAACGCCCGCTGGCGACCGATCGCTCAGCTCGTTAACTTGTGAGCCCATCAACTGACGAACTTGTCCACTTGCCCACTTGTCCACTTAAAATCTCATCAACTCAAAAACTCAAAAACTCACCAACTCAAAAACTCAAAACTAAAAAACGCACCAACTCAAAAACTCACCAACTCAAAAACTTAGAAACTCAAAAACTCATCAACTTAAAAACTCAAAAACTGAAGTCGTCTTGACTTTTAATGTTTCTATCCATTAAGAGGCGTTTGTTCTCTCTGTGATGCCAACACAAGATAAGCACCCTTCTCATACACGAAATGCAGGACAAATCAAACCACCGGCTTATAAACTCACGAAAAACTAACAATTCCCGAACACATCAACTTACAAACTGGAAAACTCACAAACACTTCCACTCAAATCTTAAATCATTATCTTTTTATTTTACAATACCACTCTAATTTTCGCTCCGTTCTAGCGAAAATATAGACCATAATGTAGGTAAATCGCCCCTATTTCTAGCCTTTAACGCCTTACAATATGTTCAATTTTAAGAAAACCACCTGCATTTAGCACCATTTTGCCTTTCTATTTTGCTTGCCAGCTCATTGTTTTTGCAGCCCAAAAACCCACTTTTAGACCCCAAAAAACCACTTTTTAACCACCATTTTACCCTTTTTTGCCATGTATTTCATGGTTCTTAAAGGTTTTGTTTATACATTTGCAATGGATGTTTATGCTTTTTGCCTTGCGTTTTGCACCATTTTGCACTGCGTTTTGCACCATTTCACCTTGCGTTTTGCACCAAAACGCACTGCATTTAGCACCAAAACGCACTGCGTTTAGCACCAAAATGCACTGCGTTTAGCGGCATATTGCACTATATTTTGCTATAAATAGCCCAAAAGTTAGTGCAAATAGCGACTTCTTTAAATAAATATTCATTTCGCTGCATTCACATGCTAACCTCTTTTTGCATCAAAACAAACCTTCGCGAGAATCGATTTTTGGCAGCCAAGTGAGCGATTGGTGGATAAAAAGGCACCCATAATGTTAAATTTATTACTAAAAACTACACAAAAATAATTATGCCGTAAACACGCGCGAGTGGGCAACGACACAGAAAACATGTAGGTTTGCAACGGCCGGCGCGAGCGGTTGCAGTGCATGTTGCTCACGACCAACCAAGACGACATCATGGAAAAGCAGAAGTAATCTGCCATTGACAGCCGGGCTTTCAACTTGTAGAGAACGCATGAAACAACTTCCGCCAAGTCGCCTTCTGAAACACAAACACGTTTTGCCACAGACAACTTGGAGCAATATCTCAGGTTTTTATCGTATCCTCGGCTAGTACTTTGTGCATGAGCAGAATGTTTATCTTGGTTTTACCACACAAAGAAAGTAAACTCCACCCAAGTTATAGAACCATTAAAAGTCAAGACA
>NZ_HE999443.1:138000-147168 GCF_000312305.1 Prevotella conceptionensis 9403948
TTTTTATCGTATCCTCGGCTAGTACTTTGTGCATGAGCAGAATGTTTATCTTGGTTTTACCACACAAAGAAAGTAAACTCCACCCAAGTTATAGAACCATTAAAAGTCAAGACAACTTCACTCAAAAACTCAAAAACTCACCAACTCAAAAACACACCAACTTATACCCTCACCACCTCCAAACTCAACTAAAAATCGTATCTTTGCAAAACAAAACAACCTAACAACAATCCTTCACAACATGAAGAAAATTTTCTTTTGGGCGGCACTGGCTGCCCTCAGCTTGCAAGCACAAGCCCAAACAGCAATGCAAAGCAAGCCAAAACGTTCTGCAACAAAGGGCAATGTAAAAGGCATCGCCAAACAAACAGTGGCCGCTAGCCGCATCGCAACCCAGCCTACGTTCACCGAATGGCACGACTTGCAGGTGAACACCCTTAACCGCATGCCCATGCACACCAACTTCTTCCCCTTTAAAAACTACGAGGAGGCGAAGATGGGCGACCCAAAACGCTCGGAAAACTACTTGTCGTTGCATGGCGATTGGAAATTTAATTGGGTGGAAAATGCCGACCAACGCCCCACACGCTTTTACGAAACCGACTTTAACGACACGGCTTGGGACAACATGCCCGTACCCGGCAACTGGGAATTGCACGGCTATGGCGACCCCGTTTACCTCAACGTGGGCTTTGCTTGGCGCGGACATTTCAAGGACAACCCGCCACAAGTGCCGGTGAAAGACAACCACGTGGGCAGCTATCGCCGAACCATCACGCTGCCCGCCACATGGAAAGGCAAACAAGTTATCGCGCATTTCGGCTCGGTAACGTCTAACATCTACCTCTGGGTTAATGGCCGTTTCGTTGGTTATTCAGAAGACAGCAAGGTTGCACCAGAGTTCGACCTTACTCCATATTTAAAAGAAGGAGATAACCTCATCGCCTTCCAATGTTTCCGTTGGTGCGACGGCTCATACTGCGAAGACCAAGACTTCTGGCGACTTTCGGGCGTGGCACGAGATACATATCTCTATGCGCGCGATAAGCAAATATACTTGGAAGACCTACGCATCACGCCCGACTTGACCGACAACTACACCAATGGCATACTAACCATTGATGGAAAGACACAGAAATACACTGAACTTTTTCATGAATTGCTGGATGCCGAGGGCAAAATTGTTGCCAGCACCCACGCAACGAAGGGTAAAGTGCAACTGAAAGTGCCCAATGTGCACAAGTGGACAGCCGAAACACCTTATCTCTACACGCTGAGAACAACCGTTGTAGACATGCGCGCAACAAAAGATTTACAACCCAAGAAGGTGGAGGAGCACAGATATGTGGCCGTAACCAACCAAAAGGTGGGTTTCAGAAAGGTTGAGATACGCAACGCGCAGCTGTTGGTTAACGGCCAGCCCGTGCTTATCAAGGGAGCCGACCGCCACGAAATAGACCCCGACGGCGGATACGTGGTGAGCCGCGAACGTATGGTGCAAGACATCCGCATAATGAAACAACTCAACATCAATGCCGTGCGCACGAGCCATTATCCCAACGACCCGATGTGGTACGACCTGTGCGACGAGTACGGCATTTACGTTGTGGCCGAGGCAAACCAAGAGTCGCACGGCTTTCAATATGGCGACGATGCCCCCTCGAAAAAGCCCATGTTTGCCTTGCAGATATTGCAACGCAACCAAAACAACGTGCAAACCTACTTCAACCACCCATCCATCATCACGTGGAGTCTGGGCAACGAAACGGCCGATGGGCCTAACTTCGCCGCCGCATACAAGTGGATTAAGCAATACGACCCAAGCAGACCCGTGCAATGGGAACGCGGTGGCGAAGACAATCCCAGCACCGACATCGCCTGTCCCATGTATCGCACACACCAATGGTGCGAAGATTACGCGCGCGACGACAGCAAAACGCGCCCCCTGATACAATGCGAGTATAACCATACGATGGGTAATAGCTCTGGCGGATTTAAGGAATACTGGGACTTGGTGCGCAAATATCCCAAGTTCCAAGGCGGCTTTATCTGGGACTTTGTCGACCAAGGACTTCGCGCAAAAGACAAAAACGGCGTGGAGATATATAAATATGGTGGCGACTACAACGACTACGACCCATCCGACAACAACTTTAACTGCAACGGAATTATCAGTCCCGACCGCGTACCAAACCCGCATGCCTACGAAATTGCTTACTGCCACCAGAACATTTGGGCCGAACCCGTTGACCTGAAAGCAGGAAAGATAAGCGTGTATAACGAGAATTTCTTCCGCAATTTGGATAACTACAAGCTGGTTTGGACGGTGCTTAAAAATGGCAAGGCCGTACAAACGGGCGAGGTGGAACAGCTAAATGTGCAACCGCAACAGCGTTGCGAGATAGCCCTGCCCATCAAAACGGACAGCCTTTGCCCCCATGCAGAGCTGATGTTGAACGTAGACTTCGTGCTGAAAACGGCCGAACCGCTGCTCGATACAGGCACACGCGTGGCCTACAACCAGTTTGAGATGCAGCAAGGCGCTTGTTTCCGTAAGATGCCAAAGGCACCCGCGGTAGACAAAGACACGCGCCTGAACCTCCGCAATAAGTCGGGCGAGAGCCAAGTCGTGGTTTCCAACAATCATTTCACCGTGGCATTCAACCGCGTTTCGGGTCTTCTTGCCACCTACGATGTGGATGGGAAACCAATTCTAGGCCAAGGCGGAACGCTCAAACCCAACTTCTGGCGTGCCGTTACGGATAACGACATGGGTGCAGGTGTGCAAAAGCACAATCGTGTTTGGCGCGAACCCAAGCTGCAACTGGTGGCTATCAATGCCGCACTCGACAAGAAAGACAACAAGGCGGATGTACATGTAGAGTATGATATGCCCGAAGTGGGCGCGCAACTTACGCTTACTTACAGCGTTATGGGCGACGGCTCTATGCGCGTTACCCAGCAGATGACACCCAAAACAGCCGACGAACGGCCGTTCCTTCTTCGTTATGGCATGGTGATGCAATTGCCTTACGACATGCAGGTGAGCGAGTTTTACGGCCGTGGCCCTATCGAAAACTACGCCGACCGCAAGCTATCGCAAAACGTTGGCATTTACAGACAAACGGCCGACGAGCAATTTTATCCCTATATCCGTCCGCAAGAAACGGGCACCAAGTGCGACATACGCTGGTGGAAACAAACGAACGACAACGGTTTTGGTTTCCGTATCGTGTCGCCAGAGCTGTTCTCGGCCAGTGCTTTGCACTATTCCATCGCCGATTTAGACGAAGGATTGGAGAAGGCGCAACGCCATTCGCCACAAGTTCCGAAATCTAAATACACCGAACTTTGCATAGATTTGGGTCAAACGGGCGTGGGTGGCGTCAACAGTTGGAGCAAAGAGGCCATCGCCCTGCCGCCTTATCGCCTGCCTTACAAGCCATATACGTTTACGTTTACGCTTGTTCCGCAGGAAGTAAACGCACAGCGAAGGGGCTGAAAGGTGGGCTTGGGCTGATGGTTATGGCCCATCTAGGATGCCTAGAACAGCTAGGCAAACGAAGACACCTAGGATGCCTAGAAACCCATCCCCCCAACAAAAGATGAGGGTGTGCCAAGCTTGGCACACCCTCATATTATATAGTGGAAAGCAACCCTTTAACGACCTTTACCCTTCGCAAGGCGGCCTTGCATCATGCGTTTCGTCGTTCGTTGCCCTTAATTGACAGCCCGCCCCCGTTCCGTTTCAGTAAGCCCATACCTTCGCGGAGTTTAATCGGGGGCGGCGTAGGCTTTTGTATTATCTATGGTATCTAACTATTATCTTATTCTGATGTTGCAAAGTTACGCTTTATTTTACTTCAAACAAAGAGATTTTGATATTTTTTTTGATGTTTGATGAAAATAGTAAGCGCACTGGTTGGTTTACCACGTTACGAAACGAAGAGTTTAACCGACACCCAACCAGCCCAAAACGTCCGCTAGCCCCAGCCACAAAGCACTGGAAAGCACTTTAAAACACGCCCTTGCCAAGCCAAAAATATCGCCTAATCATCCACATAAGCCAACCCCCACTTCGCACCCAACCGCAGCTCACCTCAAACCATACGTTATATAATATGCGTTAAAACGCTAAACAATTAAAACCTACGCAAATGGCTACAAATATCCAAACAAACCTCTGCCGGAAACAACCAATAATGCGAAATGGTGATGCACATTTATCCTTCAAGCGATGATTTTTCGTTAATTAAATACGAAAAACATGCAGAAGTTGGTAAAAATAACTTATCTTTGCTGCCAAATAAACTCCACCTCTTTCGAGGTCTTACACCATTAACAAAAACAAATAAACTATCCTATGCGTTTTAGAAATTTGCTCGCGCTTGCTCTTCTCGCCCTTGGTGGCACCATTCAAGCGCAATCGCAGATGCCCCCGATTCCGCGCGACCCTGCTGTTCGCATCGGTAAACTCGACAACGGGCTCACCTATTACATTCGTTACAACAACTGGCCAGAAAAGAGAGCCAACTTCTACATCGCCCAAAAGGTGGGTTCGCTGCAAGAAGAAGAAAGCCAACGCGGGCTTGCTCACTTTCTCGAACACATGTGTTTCAACGGCACGAAACACTTCCCTGGCGATGCTTTGCTGCGCTATTGCGAAAGCTTGGGCGTGAAATTCGGAGCCGACCTCAATGCCTATACGGCCATCGACGAAACGGTTTACAACATCGACAACGTACCAACCACCCGCCAAAGCGCGCTAGACTCGTGCCTACTAATACTGCGCGACTGGGCCGGTAGCCTTACACTCGACCCGAAAGAGATTGACCAAGAGCGCGGAGTGATACACGAAGAGTGGCGTTTGCGCACAAGTGCCAGCAGCCGAATGTTCGAACGCAACCTGCCTAAGCTCTATCCCGGCTCGAAATACGGCTTGCGCTACCCCATCGGACTGATGAGCGTGGTAGACAACTTTAAGTATAAGGAGCTGCGCGACTACTATGAAAAATGGTATCACCCCACAAACCAAGGCATCATCGTTGTGGGCGACGTGGACGTAGACCACGTTGAGGCCGAGATTAAAAAGCTTTTCGGCCCCATGAAGAACCCCGCAAACGCCTCGCCCGTAGTAACCGAGAATGTTCCCGACAACAATACGCCCATCGTTATCATCGACAAAGACAAGGAACAAACCAGCACCATCGTGCAAATGATGATGAAACGCGATGCTACTCCCGACTCGGTGAAGGGCGATGTTAACTATCTGGTGTACGAATACGTAAAAGGCGTGGGCATCGGTCTGCTTAACGACCGCCTGGCAGAGGCCGCCCTCAAGCCCGATTGCCCCTTCGTTGGTGCCAGTGCAAGCGTAGAAAGCTACATCTTTGCCAAAACCAAGGAGGCATTCTCAATCGCCGTGTCGCCCAAAACCACCGAGTTAACGGCCGATGCACTGCGGGCAGCCTACACCGAGGCGTTGCGAGCAGCACAATTCGGCTTTACAAAAACCGAGTACGACCGCTCAAAATCGTCTACCCTCAGTTCGCTCGACCGCATGTACAGCAACCGCGACAAACGGTTTACCTCGCAATTTGCCAACAGCTACAAAGAAAACTTCCTGGACAACGAACCCATTCCGCCCATCGAATACTACTACGAAACGATGAAACAGGTGGTACCCAACATCCCATTGGAGTTTGTTAACCAAGTGTTTGCTGACCTTGTGTCGAAAACCGACACCAACTTGGTTATCGTTAACTTCAACCCGGAGAAAGAAGGACTGACATATCCCACCGAAGCAGGGCTCATAGCTGCCGTAAACCAAGCACGCACCGCTAAGCTAACGCCTTATGTAGACAACGTGAAGAACGAGCCGCTCATCACCAAATTGCCCAAACCCGGCAAGGTTGTCAGCCAAAAACGCGGTCCTAAGTTCGGCTATACCGAGTTGAAACTCTCTAACGGCGTAACCGTATTGTTGAAGAAAACCGACTATAAGAAAGACGAAGTGCGCCTTTCTGGTAGCGGCGGAGCGGGCAGTTCGAGCTATGGAGCGGCCGACTTTGTTAACCTCAACGTCTTCAACAGTGCCCTCGAAGTAAGCGGATTGGCCAACTTCTCGAACACCGAGCTGAGCAAAGCCCTCGCCGGAAAGAACGCATCGGCAAGTCTTTCGATGAGCGAAAAGCGCATGCGTGTTGGTGCAAACGCCACGCCTAAGGACATTGAAACGATGTTCCAGCTGGTTTACCTGCACTTCACCAAGATTAATAAAGACCAAGAGGCATTCAACAACCTGATGGAAAGCTTGAAAGTGAGCCTGCAAAACCGTGCCATATCGCCCGACCAAGCATTCAGCGACTCGCTCAGCGCAACCATCTACGGACACAATCCACGCGTAAAACCCCTCGAGTTGGCCGACCTTCCCAAGGTTAACTACGACCGAATACTGCACATGGCAGCCGAACGCACGGCCAATGCCAACGGTTGGCGTTTCATCATCATCGGCAATTACGACGAGGCAACCATTCGTCCGCTCATCGAACGCTATCTAGGTTCGCTGCCCGCTAAGGGTGCCAACCCCAGCAGCAAGAAGGTAACCTTCTTCAAAAAGGGCGTAATCAACAACGATTTTACACGCAAGATGGAAACGCCGAAGGCCGATGCCAACATGGTTTGGTTTAGCGAAGACATCCCCTACACCACAGAGAATGCCATCAAAGCCAGCATTGCCGGCCAAATCCTCAGCATGGTTTACATCAAAAAGATACGCGAGGATGCCAGTGCAGCCTACACTTGCGGTGCCGCAGGCTCGGCAAGCATCGACGACAAGGACCACAATGTAACCCTCTTTGCTTACTGTCCCATGAAACCAGAGAAGGCCGACCTGGCTTTGAAAATCATGCGCGACGAGGTTACCAACCTGTCTAAGCAGTGCGACCCCTCGATGCTGGCCAAAGTGAAAGAGTATATGGTGAAGGAAGCCGACAACGAGGCGAAGACCAACGGCTATTGGGCTGGTGTTATCAGCACGTGGTATCGCTACGGCATCGACTTGCATACCGATTACAAAGCACTTGTGGCTAAACAAACGCCCGAGAGCATTAGCAACTTCGTTAAAGAAATTCTGAAAGCAGGCAACCGCATTCAGGTTACGATGATGCCAGCAGAAGAAAAGAAGTAAATACATAAAGCATCATGGTGGAAAGGCCGACACACAGGCCCACTATTCCACCATCCATCCTAACGAAAAACAGGTAGGGACGGGTCTGTTTGCAAGACCTTCCCTACCTGTTTTGGGTTTATGGGATTTGTGAGTGGACGAGTGGACGGGTGGACAAGTTGACAAGGGGACAAGAGAACGGAGTTGACGAGTTAACAAGTTTACAAGTTAACAAGGGAAAGGAGTGAACAAGATGACGAGGGAACAAGGGAATGGAGTTAACGAGGGGACAAGTGGGCAAGTTAACGAGTTGACAAGAGGACGGAGTTGACGAGGGGACAAGTTGACGAGGGAACAAGGGAACGGAGTTGACGGGGTGACGAGTGGACAAGTTAACAAGGGGACGAGTTGATGAGTTGATGAGAGGATAGTTAACAAACGAACAAGTTTACCTGTTTATAAGTTAACGAGTAGATGTGGCCGTGTTGACTTTTAATGTAAGCCCTGCAACCGTTCGCCCTGGCTATTGTAAGCGTACATGCTTTTCGTGCCATTGCTTATACCCGCGTACATACCACAAACGTTTTGTCTAATTTTCAGCAAGAATATTAACATTATGGCTGCGATTTTTTCCACCAATCGCCCACCTTGCCGCAAAAAATCGATTCTCGCGAGGGTTTGTTTTGATGTAAAAAGGGGGTAGACTGTGAATGCGGCAAGATGAATATTTATTTAATAAAAACGCCATTTGCACCATATTTTGGGCCATTTGCAGCAAAATACAGTGCAATTTGGTGCTAAACGCAGTGCAATATGCCGCTAAACGCAGTGCGTTTTGGTGCTAAATGCAGTGCATTTTGGTGCTAAACGCAAGCTAATATGGTGCAAAATGCAGTACCTTTTGCCGCTAAACCCAAGGTGAAAAGCATAAATATCCACTACAATTGTATAAACAAAACCTTTTTGAACCATGAAACAGATGGCCAAAAAGGGCAAAACGGCCATTAAAAAGTGGCATTTTAGGGTCTAAAAGGGGATTATTGGGCTCGAAAAAATACGAGCAGGCAACCAAACTAGAAAGGCAAAATGGTGCAAAACGCAGGTTTTGTTCTTAAAAACAGACAAGTTGAAGGACGTGAAAAGCTAGAAATAGTGGCTTTTTACCCACTTTTTAACCTGTATTTTCGCTAGAACGGGTCGAGAAAAAGAAGGGATTTGTAAAACAAAAGAAACAATTTAAGTTTTTAAGTTGGTACGTTTTTGAGTTGATAATGTGAGTTGATGAGTTTTTAAGTTGGTAAGTTTGTGAGTTGGTAATGTGAGTTGGTAATGTGAGTTGGTGAGTTTTTAGTTGGTAAGTTTGCAAGTTGATGAGTTTTTGAGTTGGCAAGTTGGCGAGTGGACAAGTTCATCTGTTGATAGACACACTGGTTAACAAGCTAGGCGATTAGTCACCAGCAAGCGTTAAATTCGCAAGGCATATCACTCCCCTCTCCCCTTGGAGAGGGGTTGGGGGTGAGGCCAGTTGGGGGGCCTTCCTCCACTTTCCTTCCTATAAATACCTATAAATAGGTATTGTCCAATTCGTTATAAACACCTAACTTTGCAGATTGCATAGTGTGTTTTGCACTTAACAGGACAAGAAAAAGACAAAAAAGATATGAAGTTTCCCACACGAATTCTATGGGGAGGAATACGTGTTATGGTTTTGTTCATCACTTTGGCGTGCGTTTGTAACCAGTTTGCACACGCCCAATCCACAGACGAGAACATCTCATTGACCATTACCGACCGCAATGGGCAGGCCTTACCCTACGCCACCGTTATCGTAGAGAGTGCCGGCCTTACCTATACTGCCGATGCACAAGGCCGATTACGCCTAAAAACGGCACTCTTTACCACCAAAGGCACGCGCCTAACAGTGTCGTATCTGGGCAAAGCAACACGCCAGTTAACCATTACGCACGATGCCGCGGAAAAAGCAAACTGAGTCGGAGACA
>NZ_HE999443.1:147439-152046 GCF_000312305.1 Prevotella conceptionensis 9403948
ACTAGACGACAACAACCTTTACCTGAAAGACGTGCAGGTGAACGCCATGCGCGCACCCAGGCACAGCAACTCGTCGATGCTCATTCAGCGAAACACCATCGACAACATTCAGGCTTACAGCTTGGCAGACATCGTTCAGGCACTGCCAGGCAAGGCTATCCTTAATACCGACATGCACAATGCCAGTTTCTTAACCTTACGTTCGGCCCTGCAAGGCGACTTGCAAAACCCCCTCGATGCCTATTCGCGCAACAAACTTAACGACTATGTGCGCAACGCCGCCTTCGGCATTGCCTACGTGGTAGACGGTACGCCCCTCTCGAACAACACCAACATGCAGCTGGACAGCTACGGAAAATGGGGCGGAATAAAGATGTTCGACCGCCGTTTTAACACCGACAACAACGAGAATGTGGGCAGCGGAAACGACTTGCGCCTTATTCCAGCCTCGTCCATAGAAAGCGTTGAGGTGATTTCGGGCGTGGCTCCTGCCAAGTATGGCGACCTAAGTAGCGGTGCCGTAATCATCAATCGCCGCGCCGGACTTACCCCTTTCTATGGTAGCGTGAAGGTGCAATACGATATTTTCAACGCCTCGTTGGGCAAAGGTTTCGCTCTTGGCGAGCGTTGGGGCATGCTTAACCTCAACGTAGACTATCTGCACAGCACCCGCGACAGGCGCGACAAGCTGAAAACAAACGCTAACATCGCCCTCAACGCCACGTGGACACACACCATTAGTAGGGCATTGGCGTGGGAAAACACCCTCGCAGTAGACTTCTCCAAAAACGTTGACGGACTGAAAAGCGACCCCGACGCCACGCTTAACCGCACCCGAACCGACCGCCAGAACCTGCGTTTGGCCCTGCGCGGCGCGCTTTCGCCACAGCAAAACGCACTTATCGACGGCATCGACTATAACTTTTCGCTCTCCTTGTCGCACCAATACGACATGCACGAAGAGTTTATCGCCAACAACAGGCTAAACCTTATCACCGATGCCTACACCAACGGCGTGCACGAAACCGATGTTGCGCCACCCTATTACACGGCCCTTTTGGAGATAGACGGCAAGCCCTTGGCCCTCTCGGCCAACGTGGAGGCACGCCGAACACTAAGGTGGAGCCGCGCCACACACACGCTTAGCTTGGGTGTTTTCGCCCGACATGAGGCCAATCATGGGCGTGGAAAGATTTTCAACGCCGAAACTCCGTTCTACGATGGCGGACAAGGAGGGCGCGGCGACCGCTCTTATCAATATCGAAACCGCATCAAGCTGAACCAATACGGCTTGTATGTGCAAGACAAGTTGGTGCTGCCCACGGCTCACGGCACGCTTAACGCAACGGCCGGCCTACGTCTTGAATACCAAAACCAACGCTTTGCGGCCTCTCCACGCATCAACATGATGTGGGCGTTAGACAATGGATTGAGCTTTAATGCAGCATACGGCATCAGCTATAAGATACCCGCCACGGCTTTTTTATATCCCGAAAACGTGTATTTCGACCGTCTGGTGTACAGCAATTACAGCAACAACGCCAACGAGCGGCTCTTTATGTACAAAACCAAAGTGGTTAATCCCACCAATCCCAATTTGCTTTCGCCCTACACACACAGCTTTGAAGTGGGCACAGCCTATGTCAACAGCAACTTCAACACCTCGCTAACTGGCTATCTCAAGATAGACTTGCGCGGCATTAGTTCGGAGGCTGTGCTCGATACGATGTGGGTTCAGCGTTACGAAACCGTGGCACAACCGCCCAACCAACGACCCATTTATGCGCCAAAAGGCGACCCCGAACTCATCATCGACTATTACTACACGCCCCGCAACCTGCTTTACAGTCGCGATGCAGGCGTAGAATGGATTGGCAACCTGCGCAACATCAAGCCCTTGGGCCTAGGCGTTAACTTCTCGGTGGTTTACAATTACAGCCTTTATCATCATCAAGGCGAACGTATGGGTACGTCTATCGACCTCGACAAAGAGGCCGTTTCGGGCATCTACGCCCCTACAAAGAACAGTTCGCACGAGCTAATCTCCACCCTAAGCCTCACCAAACAGATACCCGCCCTTGGCTTGATATTCAACTTGCGCCTGCAAAACTTCTGGTTCAGGCACTTCAACCGCCACGGGTTCGATATCTATCCCATCGGTTACGTCGACCGAAACTTCCGTCGTGTGTACCTCGACGAGCAGCAACGAAAGGACATCCGCTGGACCTATCTGCGACTAAAAGACAACGAACCCGTAAACATTTCGCAGCCAATCATCATTCCCAACTGTCACCTTCGCGTGTCTAAGGAGATTGGCAAGCAGCTGCGCCTGTCGTGTTATATAAATAATGTGTTCAATTATCGCCCTTGGATAGAACGCCAAGGCGACCGAATATACTTTAACCAGCCGCCAACGGTGAGCATGGATGTTAGCTACAAGTTCTAAATGGCCTTGCTTTCTGCTTACCACAAGCAATATAAACAACATTAAATTCACAAAAAAAATGAAAGAGAAAAGACGTTGGGGCAACCGCATAGCCCTATTACTAACAATGGCCATAGCCGCATTGTTCGCCGCTTGCAGCGAGAACGACGCACCCGAAGTGTCGAACGCATCGGTGAAAGTAAGCGTTAAAATCGACAAGACTTTCGAGAAAGCCAAAGCCCAAAAGGTTGCAATTACCTTGCGCAACACCAACACAGGCAAAGAAACGGCTTACGAAGCAACCATCAACGGCACGGTGGAGTTGCCCAATCTGCCCGTAGACATGTACGACATCGTGGCAACCTACACCCTTCCCGCCAAAGAATACACCGAGATTACAGGCGAAAAGAGCAACGAAGATGTGCTTTTCTCGGCCGCGGCAACGGGCATACAGCTCCAGCCCAGCAAGCAAACGTCCGTCAATTTGGAGCTAACCACATCCACAACCGATGATTTCGTGCTCAAAACCCTCTATTATGCAGGGTCGGACAACAAGAAAGCGGCAGGCGAGAACGATTGCTTTGTCGAGATTTATAACAACACCTCGCGCACCCTTTACGCTGATAGCCTTTGTTTCGCACTCACGACAATGAACAGGTATGGCTATCTCTCTGATGGCAATTGGCACAAACAAGCAACACCCCAAAAGTTCTATTTCACCTCGAAAGGCACTTACGACTGGAGCAAATCAGAAGGTATGGCCGATGCTGCAAATGCCAACGACAAGTACGTTTATGGCGACATTGTGCTCATGGTGCCGGGTTCGGGCAAGGATTATCCCATCAAACCGGGCGAAAGTTTCATCATCGCACCCTTCGCCCAGAACTACAAGCAACCTTTTACAAAAGAGAATGGGAAACAAGTAACCCCCGAATGGCCCGACTCTACGCTCGACCTGAGCAAGGCAGAGTTTGACGTGGTGTACCCCAAAAACGAAGAATTGGATAACAAGGACGCGGCAAATATGGTGATTATAGAAAAAGGAAACCATAGGTTTATGCGTTTTTCGCGCAATGGCAAGCAGGGATACGTCATCTTCCGCCACCCTTCGCCCAGCAAATTGCCCAGGTATCTCCGTCCGTATAGAGACTTAAAGAACTCTGATGGAACTGTTTTCATGCAGATACCCATCAATTGCATCATCGATGCCGTTGAGGTTATCAACCCCAATGCCGATGGTTACGTGTCGCCAAAGGCTTTCCCAAAGCAACTAGATGCCAGCTATGCCTACTCAAAGCCCGATTATAGTTTCCGTTGCATCTCGCGTAAGGTGAGCCGAGTGAATGAAGGTCGCCGCATATTGCAAGACCTCAACAACTCTGCTCTCGACTTTGTTCAGATGATTCCAAACCCAAAGGCGTTTGCCCCAAGCAAGTAACGCCCCATTATAAGCTTCTCCGCTTGCCTGCATAGCAAAAGCAGGCAGGCGGAGAATTGCCTATACCGATATTCCCAAATCAACAACATGCACGCACGTTTATTCGTATCTAGCCTCTTGTTCGGGCTTTTCTACATCGCCTCCGCTCAAGATTCGCTCACGCGCTTTGCCGTTCCCACCCCCCAAGAGTGGCGGCAACACCACCAAATCATGGCCTCACCCCTGGGCATTTACTTGCTACCGGCGCACAGCTATGGTTATACCTCGGCGACTTTCACCCACGAACGAGGCCCTTTAATGCGCCTGCAAACACCCGAAAAAGATACGAATTTGCGACTTTCGTCTATGGGAGCGTACGCGTCTAGCCGCTGGCGACTATACGGCGAGTTTGCTTACGACCGACAATTTGCCGATAGTGTGGGTTGGCTGCTTAGCGAAACGCCACGCCTGGGCATGCCCTACTACTTTGCATCGCCACGCAAAGGCAACTGGCTAAACGAGACCTACCAACTTAAAGGCGCAGCCAATTACCGCCTTTCGCACCTGTTCGACCTTGGTGCAGCCCTACAAATAAGGTATCATAAGGGCGCACGCAGCAACGATCCACGCCCCTCTACCGAGAGTTTTTACTCGCGTTATCACCTCAATATAGGCCTAAACCTCGCCCCCGTGCATATCTCTATGGCAGCAGGAATGGTCTACGGAACCAGCGACAACAACCTGATCTACGTGAACGAGAACAAC
>NZ_HE999443.1:152273-154232 GCF_000312305.1 Prevotella conceptionensis 9403948
CGCATCGACCGATTGGACTTTATGGCCTACGAACTGATGGGATTTGGCATGCACCGAAAGACGGGTAAGCTGCAAAACCGCGAGATGCAAGCCAACACCTACGGGCACGAACTGTCGCTACAAGCCAGCTTTACCCGAAACGAAACGACGCTTTGGGCGCGCGCCAGCTATCTGGCCCAACGCGACAGCATACGTCGTAGCCGAACAAAAAACGTGTCGGCCAACCTCCTTTCCACCTATAACCTCCGTCAGACGCGCATTCTTGCGGGGTTAATTCATCCCCTTTCGCCCGCTCTTCGCCTGCAAACCACAGCCCACGCACACTTTACCAAGGGGTGGGATAGGCTAGACAACATCCTTGGCGGACAGAAAAACTACGTGTATAGCCATCGCGACATCGGCGTGAACGCCTTGCTCTACCATCGCTTTACCTCGCAGCGGCTCGACCTATTTGCACTCGATGCCACCGCCGAACACGAGAAACGACAAGACGGAGCCACGCAACACACCCTCGTTCGCGATGCCTTTCATCTCGCTGCAGCCTATCGTTCGCAACGTCCCTTGCCTCGAAACTTCGCCTTTTTCTATGGTGCAAGCCAAGCGTTCACCCTGCCCAAGGCCTCGTTAAGCTACCCTTCAACGCAAGAAACGGTGTTCTCTACCCAACTAGCACTTCCCCTGCAACGTTTCTACGCCACGTCTACGGCCAGCACACGCATAGCGTTGGGCACGGCAAAGCGTTTCGCCCACTATCAGCTAACGCTCTCATTGGCCTACCAATTGGGCTATGTGCTTAAAGCCCAACCCACCATTCACGGCACGCGCCATAATTTTGAGGCCGCCCTTGGCTTGGCTTTCTAATGGGCCACAGTCCTATATCCAACAGCGACAACACCCTTTTGCGGAAATGAAAAAATACCTCTTTATCCTTGCTCTCGCCCTGTTTGCCCTTTCGGCAAACGCCAAACGCACACAGGCAACACTGTCCACCGACCCCAACCTGCATGTGGGCAAGTTGCCGAATGGCCTTACCTATTATATACTTCGCAACAGCACACCCCCCAATCGCACCAATTTCTACCTCGCCCAATGCGTTGGCTCGCTGCAAGAGAGCGACAACCAACGCGGCTTGGCTCACTTCTTAGAGCACCTTTGCTTTAACGGCACGCGCCATTTCCCATCCAATACGCTCGCGGCTTACCTCGAAACGCTTGGCCTAAAATTCGGTCAAAACATCAACGCCTATACCGGAATGGAGCGCACCGTCTATCATCTCAACAACGTTCCCACAGCGCGCGCCTCGGCCTTAGACAGTTGTCTGCTTGCACTTCGCGACTGGGCATGCGACATTTCGTTTTCTCTCGAAGAGATAAATAAGGAACGTGGCGTGATTAACGAAGAGTGGCGACAACGCAATTCGGCCACGGCACGTATGATACAACGCAATCTCCCGCACCTTTACCCCAACAGTTTGTACGCTCGTCGCGCCCCAATTGGCTTGATGGAAGTGATAGATACCGTTGGCCCTTCCACCCTTCGGCAGTATTATCACCGCTGGTATCATCCCCAAAACCAAGCAATTATCGTGGTGGGCGATGTGGATGTGGCACGCACGGCCAAACGTATCGAGGCACTTTTCGCCCCCATACGCCCCACCAAGGCCGCGCGCCGACCCGCCATTGTGCCCGTTGCCGACAACGCCAAGCCCATCGTCGTGGTGGATAGCGACCCCGAACAGCGCACCACGCTTGTGCAAGTGTTCTGCAAAATGCCGCCCATAACGCCTGCTTTCAAAGCCTCAAGCACTTATCAACGCCTCTTAGTGCGCCGCTCTTTGATGATGTCGATGTTGCGCATGCGCCTTGCCGAGCAGGTGGTTAAGCTCCAATGCCCCTTCACGCAGGCCGTGGTGGGCTATGGCGTATATCTCTATGCCTCCTCAAAATACGCCTTCAAGTA
>NZ_HE999443.1:154660-167834 GCF_000312305.1 Prevotella conceptionensis 9403948
TTTCGCCAACAACACGCTAGCCGATCTCGACCATGTAGACCCCAATCGCATTCTCACCTTGGCGCGTCAAGGCATGGCCAATGCTGCAAACTTCACCTTTGTTTTCGTTGGCAACTTCCAACGCGACAGTCTTCTCGCCCTCGTTTGCCGTTACATCGGCTCGTTGCCTGCAAGCAAACCCCTGTTCGCTCCATGGCAACCAGCCCTTATCAACGAGCCTTCGCCCCACCATCAGGCAGCGCAAGGCTCCACCGCGCCCACCACTACCACCGCTCCCAACAACGAAACATCCCTCGTTGGCACGCTGCGCAGTGTGCAAACCTATGCCCCCGGCATTGTTTGTAACCACTTCCGCCACGCCATGACCACGCCCAAAGCCAACGCCTACATCGTTTGGTGGGCTAAGGGCACGCCCTATACGTTGGCCAATATCGTGATGGCCGAGGCCGTGGGTCAGCTGCTTAGCATGCGTTACACTCAGCGAATACGCGAAGAAATGGGCGCGGCTTACAGCACCGATGCCTCTTGTACCCTCGCAACCGACGTGAACACCACCTACTTAAAGCTATATGGCATCTGCCCAATGAAACCCGAATTGGTTGATAGCACCCTCAAAGCGATGCGCGACGAGGCCGAAAACATGGCTCGTAACATCGACCCCACGCTGCTCGAAAACGTGAAACGCCACCTCGCCAAACGCTTTGAAGAACGCACAAAGCAAAACAGCACGTGGCTACGAGCTGTGCAAACATGGGCGCAACAGGGCATCGACATCCATACCAACTATCTCATCGAGCTGCAAAACATCACGCCCCAACGTCTGCAACAGTTTGTTGCACAACAATTAATGGCGCAAGGGAATAGGGTTGAAGTGGTGATGATGCCGGAGTGAAATAAAAAAAGCCTCACCCCCAGCCCCTCTCCAAGGGGAGAGGGGAGTGATATGCTTTGCTTGTTGTACGCCTGTTACAGGTTAACTCGTCAACTGGTTATCTACCAGCCTCACCCCCAACCCCTCTCCAAGGGGAGAGGGGAGTGAAATGCCTTGCTTGTTGTACGCTTGTTACGGGTTAACTCGCCAACTTGTTAATTCGTTAACTACTCTATCTTCCGTCAACTTGTCTGCTTGTTAACTTGTTACAATGGAAAGGGGTACAAGCAATAGCGATTGAACTTTAGTCTGTTTTTAGCACATCCCTACAAACTAGGTGCAAGTATTTCGAGTTTCTTCCCTTTATAGTTTAGGATAAACGAGTGGCCTTTTAAGAAATTCAAGCTGAGTAAACCATATTTGTCTTCGCCCTCAATAAAGTCGAGAGCGATAGTTTGTTTGCCTAAACCAAAGGTAACCCCCTTATATTGGCGAACCTGTTTGATGGTAAGTTGTTGACTTACATTCGCCGTTTCTTTCTGTATTGTTCCTGATGGTGCAATGCGAATGTCGTTAGGAAGTTTGTTGTTCCTACTGCCTGTGTCGAAGACAAGGCGCACATGTTGCCCTTGTATGCGCGTTTCAAACACAATAAAGTTCATAGGAATATCAGTAAACTTATGGCTATCTTTCCATTTAAGCACTATCCCTCCATTATTATTACCTAGATAGGGAGAGATAGTCTTTGTATCATAGTCAAAACGCAATGGCCTATCTCTCAGAATATCAGCCCCAAGAATGAAATCAGGCGCAAACCTTTTGAACTTGTCTTTTAGGTTGATAATGATGCAAAGCACTTGGCGATAGGTTTTACCGCAAAAAAGAACGGAATCTACAACGCAAGTGGGCATTCGGTTGTCGCGTGAGTTTACCATTAGTTTTAGTTTGTCGGGCAGAGCTATTCCCAATGAGTCTTTTGCAAAAGTGGAATCTACTACACATAAGCTGCATCCTGTGTCTACTAGCGCGGCCACTGTTTGCATCTTGTGGCTATACACTTCTACTGATGTGTATAGTAAGCTGTCTTTCTCTTTCAATTCTGCTTGCCCGTAAGTACACAGACTGAAAAACAGCATACTTAAAACTGAGAATAGCACCTTCTTCATCTTAACAAGTGTTCGCCTAGGATGTTTATAAGTTGCAAGTTGTTGAATTTCTCTTTGTCTGGGTCGAATTTTGGCCAACTTAACGCTTTGGGGTTGAGACGTTTTTCTTGTTCCTTACGTTTAAGAATGAGGGGCGAAAAGCCTTGAAAACGTAAGTAAAGGTAGCATGCTGTTGTGTCGGAAAGGGCTTTCTGCTCTTTCCGACATACCGAATCCCTTTTGGCAACATTCTCTATCACATTCTTCTGTGCAAAAGATGTGGCAGAAATAGTAATTGCAGCCCCAAGGAAAAGAACCCTCGTGCGTTTTAGTTTATATACCAAACTTTGTATCGGCCATGTGTATATCGGTAGATTCATGTGTGTTGAGTGATTCATTGCTATGCTCGTCTGTTTTTTCATGGAAGAAATGAGCCATCAGCCACTTAATAAAATAGTGCCAAATAAACTTCCTCCATAAATGTTTTAAAGTTCATCCTCTGTTAGAGGGGGCATGTTACACGCTCATAATGGTTTGATTATTAATGTGAATAAATGCCTATACATAGGCGGTAAGATATTGCAAAAGTATAAGATAAAAAGAAACTTACCAAATATAACGCCTAAAAAGTTTTGCTTTTATTGGGTTTATTCATATAAGATAATGCGTGCATTGAAAGGGAAGAGGTGAAAAAGACCGCAACCACAACAACCCCTACCGGCTCCAACAACAACCCCTACCGGCCTCACCCCCAGCCCCTCTCCAAGGGGAGAGGGGAGTGGTATGCCTTGCTTGTTGTACGCCTGTTACGGGTTAACTCGTCAACAGGTTAACTCGTTAACTACTCAATTTCACATCAACCCGTCAACTTATTAACTCGTTAACTACTCAATCTCACGTCAACCCATCAACTGGTTAACTCGTTAACTACTCAATTTCACATCAACCCATCAACTTATTAACTCGTTAACTACTCAATCTCACATCAACCCATCAACTTATTAACTCGTCAACTACTCAATCTCACGTAAAACCATCAACTTATTAACTCGTTAACTACTCAATTTCACGTCAAATCGTCAACTCGTTAACCAACCTTCTCCCGTCCATTTTTCAGCAAGAATTTTAACATTATGGCTGCGATTTTTTCAACCAATCGCGCACCAAGGCGCAAATAATCGATTCTCGCGGAGGTTTGTTTTGGTACAAAAAGGGGGTGGTTTGCGAATGCGGCAAGATGGATATTTATTTAATTAAAACGCCACTTGCAGCAGTTTTTGGGCCTTTTGCAGCAAAATATAGTGCAATATGGTGCTAAACGTAGTGCAATATGCCGCTAAACGCAGTGCGTTTTGGTGCTAAATGCAAGCTAAAATGCCGCTAAACGCAAGGTAAAATGGTGCTAAATGCAGTGCGTTTTGCTGCTAAACGCAAGACGAAAGGCATAAATATCCATATCAATTGTATAAATAAAAGCTGTTAGAGCCATGACACACATGGCTAAAAAGGGCGAAATGGCCGTTAGAAAGTGGGGTTTTAGTGGCTAAATGCAGGAAAATGGGAGCGAAAAAATGGCGAGTGGGCAGCCAAATAGAAAGGCTAAATGGTGCAAAATACAGGTTGTGGGCGTAAAATGGGCGTAAAAATAAAAGAAGTGAGGCTGAAAAAAGCGGCTAATTGCATGGTTTTAGTGCTTTGTTTTCGCTAGAATGGGGTGACGAACGGGGTGTGTTTTGTAAAATATAGCGTATAGTTTTAAGGTTGTTGGTTAGCGGGTGTTATGATTTAGTGGGTTGTCCTGATTGTGGGGTTTATGGCCTTACATGTTCATAAGTTACTTTCGATGCCGCCATATCTACCAACCAAATGTTTGCAACGAATAATAAATGCAATGAGTACGATTATTGCAGAAAAGGCAGTAACTTTACCGCTGTAATCAATATAAGGACATTGGCTGCAACCATACATGGGTAAATGCCGCGTGATAAGTAAACCGAAGGCCAATTATCCCTTTCTTTTTCAATGTAGCCCCATTATCAACAACATGAACATTCAAGAAATACTAGCAAGAAAAGGAGTACAAAAGGTTACCGAAATTCCCCATGATGTGCTCGCACTACTTAATGCCGGCAAGATACCAACGGTAAATCTAACCGAATGGTTGGCCGTAGACCATTCGCAAATGGTAAAGCGTGTCTTTCCCTCAATGGGCATTGATGCCACAATGGTAAATGAAATTGTTGTAGAAATAAGTCGCCAAAAGAAACCTTCAACGATGAATGTGATTAAAGTGGTTGGTTCGCTTTTGCATGCAAAGTATGCAAACACATCTCAGTATGCAACGCTCTTCCAACAATTAAGTACACACTTGTCTGACTCGGTGCGCTGCTATGCCTGCTATTTTGTGGCTATTAATTCTGCTATCCCCTTGATTGATAAACTTAGTTTGCTGAAACCATTGGTGGCCGACCATCATTTTGGTGTTCGTGAAGTGGTTTGGATGGCATTAAGACCGGAGATGAGTGATAACCTGAACATCTGTATTCCGCTGATGGAAGAATGGGCAGAGAGTGACAATGCCAATATACGGCGTTTCGGTTGTGAAGCACTACGCCCGCGTGGTGTTTGGTGTACGCACATAGAAGCGCTGAAAGAGACACCTGAAATATACTTGCCCGTGTTGGAGAAACTTAGGGCCGACCCTTCTAGATATGTGCAGGACAGTGTGGGAAACTGGCTAAACGATGCGAGCAAGAGCCGTCCTGACTTTGTTGCGGCTGTGTGTGAGCGTTGGGAAAAGGAAAGCCCAATAAAAGAAACACAATACATCATCAAGAAAGCCACGCGCAGCATAAAGGGTAAGTAATTTACCTTTTATCGGCGAACTAAACACCATACTTGCCGTTTCTAAACTTTTAGCAGACAGCAATAATAAGTTAACGTGAGTTCGACGAATTCAGAACAATGCAAGCTGTGTGTCAATGGTTCTTTGTACATTGATGCATGGCTTCTTTGGAAACAGGCAATAGGCAGCAATTGTCCCTAATAAGTTGACGATGAAATTGTCAAAGCATCTATGTCTGGAGTGTTCCACCTGCGCAATGTTCTTAAGTTCGTCATTCACCGTTTCAATAATGGCTCTTTTTCTGAGTAAAAGTCTGTCTGAAACACTCATTAACGCTCCTTTCATGTTACTTTTCAATTTGGTAATAAGCTGTATTCCGTCAACGAAAAGCCTTTGAAAGAGGTTCTTGCCGATGTAGCCTTTATCACCGAATAGCTTACCATATATCAAATCTATGAATGCTTTGTACTCCAAAGGCTTACGATCATCAATATCTCCTGGCGTTATCATAAAGTTGAGAAGTTCTCCTTTCTCATTGCAAATCAAATGCAACTTGAAGCCAAAGAACCAATCCATAGAGCATTTTCCTCTTTGAGCTATGCCTTTGAAAACCTTATGAATATGTATTCTTTAGTTTTTGCAGACTCGCAGTGGTGTGCTGTCAACGAAACTTATACCCGTGCATTTGCCCAACAGGACCTTCTTGATAAACAAGGTTAAGGGTATAACTACATCCCTTTCCAATTCTACTATACGGTTATAAGAAACAACTTTTGGAAACAGATGGCGAAGCTGCTTGCATACTTTTTCAAGATAGAAATGTTTGAAGCAACGATAACCAGAATCGTGGAAAAAGGATCATTATCAGCATAACTTCTGCCTTTGACATTGTAGAATTTCGATGATATTTTCTTTTTCCAGTAGGTTTTAGCGTATATTTTGCCGTCATTACATCAAAAAAACTTGCAGGAATCGACTACCATACAAAATATTTCAGTAACTCCTCCATAGGTGATTATTACGGTTTTTATTTATAACTGTTTGTATATTAGCCCCTTAATGCTACAACGAATTTCACTAATCACCAAATCCATAGACACTTATAATTCGTCGAGATCACGGTAACATAAAAGCAAAAACAAGAGAGACTGCAATCTATAAGAGGCTTTACGCGGATACCATCAGTAGTGAGAACATTAATCTTAATATAAAGATTTACACGCTCATAACAGCTGTTTTTTAGGGAATCTCTGCGCTTTCTCTCCTCGCATTAGGACAGAACGGAGGGAGGGAAGGACTGTTCAGATGTAAAGATTATTCCCATCTGCTTTTTAATCTACGACCTTTTGTGTTCTAAAAGATGCCCTTTTGATGTGCAAAAGGGCATCTTTTAGAATGTAAAAGGGCACCTTTTACAAGCCCGTTTGTAACCTATTGATATCTTGAAGGTTACAAAGGTGATAAAGAAGGGATATGGTAGGGAAAGTGAAAGATAGCGAAGTGAGAAGTGTAAGGATTTTTGTTACTGTTCGTTCCGTTGTGTTTTTCAAGGTAAGGTCAGTGCGCTTTGTCATCAGGGTAGCGGCTTTACCGATTCAAAAGGTGGGTGAACAGACTGAGGAACGGACGTGAAGAAGACGAAAGAAACGGCGGGATTGGCAATCAAAAATGTGTCTTTCAGTCGGTGATTTTTTAACGCTCCAACGACAGTTTACAAAGAATTAATTGTGTTTCAGCGACAGAACCATGACCAATAATATGGACCATGATGGATATACAGTAAGCTGAGAGCCTACTTAATAGATTCAGCTCGCACGCTCTATGTCCTCCTTTAAAAAGGACAAAGAGCTTCACGAGCTGTAGAAGGAGAAGTTTTCAATTCAACTTATATCACTTCTCAAATAGATTACCGATATGCTTATGCTATAGAGGAAGAAGTTCTTATCTCAACTTATAGCCCTTGAATGCATAGAAAAGGATATAAGAGAAGCTGACAAAACAGATCCCATACGCATATTGAATGTTGCTAACATCCTTAATAAGTCCGAACAACACAGTGATAACAGCACCACCGATAAGTCCCATTGTCATTAGTGATGAGCCTTCCTTGGTATATTTACCCAAGTCCATAAGAGCCAAAGGCCAGAATGCGGGCCACATCAATGAGCAGCCTAATGCCATGATACCTACAGCATAAATACTATAAACACCCGGGAGTAACAATACAAGTAGCGTTCCAAACAGTGCAACGAAGGAACAGATCTGTAAGGCTTTCGTCTGTGAAAGATGCTTAGGAATAAGAATAATACCTGCGATATATCCTATACTGATGCTGATTGGGGTAATCCATGAGTACATATGAGGATGAGGAAGACCTAATTCACTTGCATAATCTATAAGTGTACCCAAGACGATGGTCTCTGAACCAACATAAAAGAATATGGCAATTGCTCCAAGAACAAGATGTGGGAACTGGAAGACAGAATGCTTACTGTTTGCGTAGTCGGACACTGCTGAATCTGCATCGGCGTCGTCTTCTCCAGCAGCTTTCACCTCTGGCAATGGTGATATGAGTGCTACGACACCTAAGATTACAAATAAGCAGATTATAACCAAGAACGGTTTGTCAAGATCTTCCAAGCCAACACCTCCACTATTACTTGCAAAAAGAGCAATAAACAAAGGTGATACAGGCCATGCTAACTTGTTTATCATGCCCATAATAGAGATTCTTTTTGCTGCACTCTCCGTTGGTCCAAGGATTGTTACATAAGGATTTATAGCAGATTGTAGGAACGTATTAGCTGTTCCACAAAGGAAAGATGCCAATAAAAAGATAATGAAACTCCTTTCAGCTGCAGAGAGAATAAACACTCCGAAGGCTATAGCAAACATGGCAAAAGCCGTAGCCATCGTACGCTTATACCCAATTTTACTTATCAATAAGCCTGCAGGATAACCAAAGATAAGGAATGGTAAGAACGTAGCACCTATAAGCATATAGGCTTCTGTGGACGAAACGCTTAGCGAAACCTTCAATACTGGTACTAATAAGGAATTGATTCCCAATGCAAAGCCACAAGTAAAGAACATGAAAGCAAGGAAAAGCATTGGTATAATGAAGTTGTTTTTTTCTTTCATAGAGAATCTTTTTTGAATTAAAAATTAATTGTTATGTTTTAAAAATCCGCTTTTTTTTGACTACAGTTATCTTGATATTACAAAGGTACAACTTGTTTTTAACAATAATATTCACTATCTTTGCGTTGTTATAGACTATATTTACATTTGCAGAAAAAGATGGTAATACTTGATAGAAAGATAGTACATAATGTGCAAACCAGGTGCAGTCACATTACATACACTGAGTTTAATCTACCATTTCATAGACATTCCGAATATGAACTCATCCTGTTTACCAGCGGAAGTGGGACTGAATTTGTTGGAGAGGGGGTTGCTGACTACAAAAAGGGCGACGTTGCACTTATCGGAAGTAATATTCCCCATCTGCATTTATGCAAAAGTAGAATGGGAAATAGCCAAGAGACAGAAGCTATGGAACATAGTACAAGTGAAACAATACAGTTCTGTCCAGACATGTTTCCACCCGATATTCTTAACCTACCAGACTATGAACATATTGCTGATTTGCTATCGAAAAGCCAGTATGGCATACGTTTCTATGATGAAGGATTATATGAGGACCTCCTCTCAAGGTTATCTTTGTTCGATTCACAGTCCTATACAAGGCGTCTGATTGCTTTGTATGAGATTCTCGAAAGATTATATAACTGTTCACAAACAAAGCTATTATCACCAATAGCATTCAGCCATTACAAAGCTCCTAATACCGATACTGCCATTGACAAGGTATTCACCTATTTATATAATAACTTCCAGAAGAAGATTGTTCTCGCGGAACTTGCTGACTTTGTTGGTCAGAATCCGACGTCACTTTGCCGATATTTTAAGAAATGTACCAACAAGAGTATATTCCAAGTACTTGCCAATATACGCATTGAATATGCTTGTAAATTACTAACTCATTCGAACCTTACGGTCAATGAAGTGGCTTTTAACTCGGGATACAATACACCAACACTGTTTTACGAACAATTCTTAAGAGAGATGCATCTAACCCCAAATGAATACAGACAACACATTAACGCTGAGAAAATCAGCAACCATATGAATATAACAATTGGTTCGACGCAAGACTCAACACATAGTAAATAACGTGAGTTCGACGAATTCAGAACAATGCAAGCTGTGTGTCAATGGTCCTTTGTACATTGATGCACGGCTTCTTTGGAAACAGGCAATAGGCAGCAATTGCTCCTAATAGGTTGACGATGAAATTGTCAAAGCATCTATGTCTGGAGTGTTCCACCTGCGCAATGTTCTTTAGTTCATCATTCACCGTCTCTATAATGGCTCTTTTTCTGAGTAAAAGTCTGTCTGAAACGCTTATTAACGCTCCTTTCATGTTACTTTTCAACTTGGTAATAAGCTGTATTCCGTCAACGAAAAGCCCTTGAAAGAGGTTCTTACCGATGTAGCCCTCGTCACCAAATAGCTTACCATATATAAAATCTATGAATGCTTTGTACTCCAAAGGCTTACGGTCATCAATATTTCCTGGCGTTATCATAAAGTTGAGAAGTTCTCCTTTCTCATTGCAAATCAAATGCAACTTGAAGCCAAAGAACCAACCCATAGAACATTTTCCTCTTTGAGCTATGCCTTTGAAAACCTTATGAATATGTATTCTTTGGTTTTTGCAGACACGCAGTGGTGTGCTATCAACAAAGCTTATACCCGTGCATTTGCCCAGCATGAACTTCTTGATAAACAAGGTTAAGGGTACGGCTGCATCCCTTTCCAATTCTACTATACGGTTATAAGAAACAACTTTTGGAAACAGATGGCGAAGCTGCTTGCATACTTTTTCAAGATAGAAATGTTTGAAGCAACGATAACCAGAACCGTGGAAAAGAATCATTATCAGCATAACTTCTGCCTTTGACATTGTAGAATTTCGATGATATTTCCTTTTTCCTGTAGGTTTTAGCGTATATTTAGCTGTCATTGCATCAAAAAACTTGCAGAAGTCATCTACCATACAAAATATTTCAGTAGCTTTGTCCTCGGTGATCATAGCGTTTTTTGTTTGTAACTGTTTGTATATTAGTTCTTTAAAGTTACAACAAATTTCGCTAATCACCAAATTTATAGACACTTATAATTCGTCGAACTCACGTTAAGTTAACGAGTTGTTTAGTGGCCTATTGATTGACGAGTTAACAAACCTAGGGGTTGGCTAGTTGACTATAAAACGGGTCAACGAGTTAACAAGTTAACCCATTGACCCGCTAATAAGGGTGTAATAAACAAGGCATTTCACTCCCCTCTCCCCTTGGAGAGGGGCTGGGGGTGAGGCCGAGAGGGGTCGGGAGTGGGCCAGTAGGCTCTGGGGGGTGAGGCTCTTCCTTTACTCCGACTTCATAGTTATCTCAATCCTTCGGTTACTCTTGATAATAGCTTGCGCCACCTGCTGTATGTCGGCAGCCGTAAGTTGGTCTACCAATGCCTCGTAATCTGTGTGCAGGTCAATGCCGTAGCGCAGGTGTTGGTACACAATGTCGTTCCAATAGTCGTTGACAAGCGTTTCTTGTTGGTGAGCTTTCTTTAAGTAAGCCTTAATCTTGCGGATGCTTTCGGGATTGATGCGCCCTTGCGCCACGTGTGCCAACTGACGATACACGATGGGCATCAGTGCGGCGTACTTTTCAGGACCAGTTCGGAAACCAATCTTCAACAACGAGTTGGGACGACTGTTGCAGTCGAGTTCGCCTTGCACACCCACGCCATAGGCACCGCCTTTCTCTTCGCGAATGCTATCGGTAAAAGCGATGGTAAGCACGCGACGAAGGGCATCGAGAGCCAAGTTAGACTTGGGTGTATAGGGCAAGTCGAAAGTGTAGATGATGGTGACAAGTGCCGATGGCGTGTTCATCTTCTTGGTGAAGACATGCGTTTCGTTAACGTTGCGCACCTCTGGAAGGTTGTTGGCAAAGCTCTCTTTGCGCCCTGCTGCCGGCAACGAGGCCACATATTGGCAGAGAAGTGGGCGAAGCGAGTCGATGTTTACGTTGCCCACAAGCAACATCTTAAAGCCCGTGGCATCGGCAAAGCGTTCGCGATAGAGTTGCATAATGCGCTGATAGTTCACCTTGTTGAGGCGTTCGAGGGTCAACGGGGCGGTGCGTTCGTTGCGGCCATAGGCAATGAGCGAGAGCGAGTCGTTGTATTCTACCTGCGGATTGGCGTTTCTGTTCCTCAACATGGCCCGCCTGCGGTCGATGCTGGTGGCAAAAGCGGTGGTGTCTGTTCGCGGAGCGGTGAAGTAAAGATAAGCCAATTGGAACATCGTGGCTAGGTCTTTGCGGTTAGATTGTCCGCTGACACCCTGCGTTTCTTGACCAACATAGGGCGAAACACGCACATGTTTGCCTGCCAGCATCTTGTCTAAGCGGTCGGCCGAGAATGCGCCCACACCGCCGTCAACGATGGCATTGGGCAGGAAAGAGAAGTTGGGGGCATCGGTTTCGGGACAAAGCGAGAGCCCGCCTTCGCCCCAAAGGCGCATGGTTATTTGGTAGGCGGCGAAGTTGGTGGGCTTAACATACACCTCGATGCCGTTGCTGAGCACAAGCTTTGTAACGCCGAAGTGTCCGTAAGGCTGCTCGCTCACAATCGTTCCGGCCTTGGGCGCATGCTCGATGAGGGTTGTGGGCAGGGGCTCTTCCTTGTATGGCTGGTAGCTATTGTCGGCTTGTGCCTGCAAAACGTATTGTTCCAGTTCTTGATTGCTGGGCAATGTAAAGCCTGCCTTTTGCGGAGCAAGCACCGTTAGCACTTGATTTTGGTCAGAAATGAGCTTTCGGGCGGCCTCGTTCACCTCTTTGAGCGACACTTCGGCATCGAAACGCTTGGTAAGGGCAAGCCTTTCTTCGGGCGTTAGCAGGGGTTCGGACGAGAGAAAATGGCGAACGGCCTGCATGGCCAGCGTGCGATTACTACGTTCGTTGCGTTCGGCAAAGCGCGTTTGGGCACGTTGCAGCGCATCGGCTTTGGCTCGTTGCAGTTCGGTTGCGGTAAGACCAAAGCGGCGTGCGCGTTCGGTTTCGCCGATAACGGCACGAAACGAACCGCGTATGTTGTCTTCTTTACAGCCAAACGACAGGCTGAAAGCCTCTTTTGTCTGGGCAACGAGGAAGCTACCTGTACGCGCCGAGGCACTGAGCACGGGCGAAGGGTTGATCTGTTTGAGGGCGGTAAGCCGCTCGCTAAGCATGGCTGTAATGAGGTTTTCTATGTATCCGTCGCGCACATAGGCGGTTTGGCCTTTCTGTGCAAAAGGCGTGGCGGGATGTTTCATGTGAAGACCCGCCAAAACAATGGGCTGTTCGCTATCCTTTTCTACGGCCACAATCATGCGTTTGTTGTCGGGCACGGGGTAACAGGTGCGCTTGGCGGGATTTTTGGGCATGGGAATGGTAGAGAACAGCTGCTTAATTTTGGCCTCGATGGCGTTTACGTCGATGTCGCCCACTACCACAATGGCTTGCAAGTCGGGGCGATACCACTTGTTGTAATAGTCTTTGAGGTCTTGATAGGGAAAGTTGTCAACGATGTCCATCGAGCCAATGGGCATGCAGTCTTCGTATTTAGAGCCCTTAAAGATGGTGGGTTGCAGCTTTTCGTACATGCGTTGCGAGGCCATTTTCGCCCTGCGCGTGCGCCATTCTTCGTGTATTACGCCGCGTTCTTTGTCTATCTCCTTATCTTGCAGCAGCAAGTAGTGGCTCCAATCGTGGAGGATGAGCAGCACCGAGTCGACCACGGACGAACGTTTCAGCGGCACTTGCGAGATGTTGTACACCGTTTCGTCGATGCTGGTGTAGGCATTGAGGTTGGTTCCAAACTTCACGCCGATGGTTTCGCACCACGGAACGATGCCCGGAGAAGTGCCATCGTTGCGGAAATGCTTGGTTCCGTTGAAGGCCATGTGCTCTAAGAAGTGGGCTAATCCGCGCTGGCGTGGCTCTTCGAGGATGCTACCCACGCGCTGTGCGATGTAGAAATCGGCCACGCCTGGCTCTTTGGCGTTGTGCCGAACAAAGTATGTTAGGCCATTTTTAAGCTTGCCCGTACGATAGGCAGCATCGTTTTTGAGGGGCTGTGCCAACAAAAGGGTTGGCAGAAAGAGTAATAAAAGGCTTACTTGCCTTAGAAATCTTGTTTGCATAT
>NZ_HE999443.1:168258-177078 GCF_000312305.1 Prevotella conceptionensis 9403948
CTTACTTGCCTTAGAAATCTTGTCTGCATATTGGATAATGTTTTGCTGTTTTAAACATACGCCGATGTATGAAGGCATTTTTTAGAACCTGCCTTAAAACGTGCAGCCTATGGCCAAAGTGGCCTCGGTGCGGTGTTGGTTGTCAATCCAAGGCGAAGGTTTGGCGGTTCGGTGCCACGTGGTTTGGGCGCGAACGTAGAGGGGAAAGGGCAAATGGCGTAGGCCAAAGGCGTATTTGGCGGCCAGATGCAAGCCCCATTGCGGTGCGGTTAGCAGATGATGATGGCGGTAGAGATAGGCTTGCATCAGCGTTGGGGGCTTTTGTTTGTCGCTAGGCGTTGCCAATGTGGCTGTTTGGCCTGGCTCGCCGCTGCCCCATTGGTGAGAAAGTCCACCTGTAAGGGATAGCATGGCGCGGCGACTAAGGGAGATATTGCGCGTGACGAGCAGCGAAAGCAGGTTGGTATGCAGCTGTTGTCGCTGAACGTAGGGGTAGAGATAGGCCGAGATTTGGCGACTGTCGGCTTGCAAGGCGGCCGAGATGGTCCAATGCGCGATGCCGCCAAACAGCCTTAACCATGCTGTATAGGCCAGTTTCAGGCTGCTCCAACGTTTGTTGGATGTTTTTATGGGGTCGAAGTATTCGTAAAACGAACTGCCTGTTGCTGTTTGGTTCTCGCGATAAGTGGTTTTGTGGTTGGTGAGCTGTTCGTTGGTGTACGACAGCGACAGCTGTTGTTGACTATACGTGCGGTATTTATTCAGCACCAATTGCAGCGCATAGTTGTCGCCCTGATGTTTGAAATGCACGATAGAATAAGGCGAGTTGCGGCCGTAAAATCCGTTTCGGTGCACCATCTGCGCACCAAGAAAGAGCGAGAACCCACGCCCCAAATTGCTTTCTGCCTGCAAGGCAAGCCCGTTTTGTTCGTCAAGTAGGGGCTGTTACACGCGAGTCGTCGGTGTAGCCTTTGTTGCCAAACTGCTCCACTTCGCCCGTAAATGCGCCATAGTCTACAAGCGTTTTATACACCTTTTCGGTTTTTCCGTAGGTTACAAAGCGCAGACTTTCGGTGCTTCGGCCGTAAATATAGTTGGCACCCAGCATCCATTTTTTACCTATTGGGGCTGCAATGCCCAGCGAAAGATTGAGTTGCATCAGGCTGTTTCGGTGGCGAAGATCTTTGTATTTGGCGTAGCTGGCGGCGGTATAATCTACCTTTGCGCCCACGGCTAAGCCTCGCCAGAGGTCTATACCTACGGCTCCTACGAGGTTATAGGTGTCGCGATGCTTGTTGCCGGGATTGGTTAGCGAGTCTTCGGATAGGTCGAAGGGTTTGCGTTCGGGGTTGATGAACACCGAACCCAACATGTTTTTGCCCGCGAAGTTGTCGTAATCCATCCGTCCGCAAGCCACGGTGCGTGGGTTAATACGGAAAAACGACTCGACCATCGCACCTGCTTGCACCACGTTGGAGGACTGGGAGTAGTCCACGAGGTCGCCTTTGGCCATGCTGCCCCTTACTTCGGCCATCGAGATGTTGCGCTGATTGTAGCTTGTTAGTGCAGCTGCGTTGGGCGAAGTGAGCCACGGCTTGGCCTGTTTCACGTAGTTGAAGTCGCGAAAGTGAGGAGTGGTGTCGGCTGGGAGAGCTGTCGACGTGAAGGGCAGGGCGAGTAAAAGGAGTGATAACACAGGGCAAATGGAGGGGTTAATGGGTTTAAAGAGGTAAGGATTAAAGGGGGATAGGGGCTGGGGTTCTAATAATTTTAGGCATCCCAGTTATTCATATTATCCTAGGGATTCTAGATATTCTAATCATACTAGGGCTTCTTGTTATTCAAGTTGCCCTAGGAATTCTAGGCATTCTGGTTGTTCCAGAACGCCTAGCTTTCCTAGAAAACAGCCCCCAAAGCCCTTTTTTGTTAAGCCAAGCCACGCACGTGGCAGAGCGTTTTCATCTTGTTAATTTGTTAACTCGTTAATTTTCCAACTTGCCAATTTACTTTCCTTTAATGGAGAAAGCCTTCCTTTCGTGGAAGTCGTTGGTAGAGTTATTGGTGTCCATATATATAATATGTGCGCCATTCTTTATCGAAGCCTCGGCATCGATGCCGCTTGGGTCGCCCGTAGACACGCCCATCGTGTAGCCATACACCAGCTTTCCCTTGTTTTCGGGCAGCTTTTCTGTCTCTTCTTTGTCCACGTTGCGGTAGAGCGTGTGGCCCAATTGGTAGGTAAGGAGTACGTTTCCGCCGTCTATTTCGGCAGGTAGGCGCTTGGCGTTCGCGGTCATGTATGCAGAACTAAAAACTTCGATGCCATCGATAACCCATTCGTTAGGTATCTTTAAGTTGGCGGTCACCGGATTATGTGCAGCCCCTGGGGCATAGATAATGTTCGAAACGTTGGTGGCATAGTTGCGTGGCGTAACGCCTTTGGTCTGGAAAATGAACATGGCAGGTGACGTTACGCTAAGTGTCCAGCCATTACCTTGTCCGTATTCGACGGCTTTTAGATAATGAGAAGTGGGGATAAGCTCTGATGGAGAGGGATAATAGCGCTCATTGTCGTATCCCGATTCGGGGTCGTACATGGCATAATAGTCCTTGTTTGCATAGTTAACCGACTTAGAATAAGTCTTGGTATTGTCGATAGCACCATTAACATTCACCACAATTTGCGAGTAAGGCTGCATCACGAGCGGTCCTTGGAAATACCAAATACCATGAATACCAGGGATGTAACCTTGTCCGTCATATACCAACTTGCCGTTTTTTAGCCATTTGCTTGGTGCTTGCGAGTTGTAGGGATCTACAATGCCAACGGCCAAATTATTGATTACAGCCACCTCGCCACCATTGTTATAGAGAATAAACCCCTTGTCCATCTGGAAAAATCTACCACCATTATCAGGCTGGCAACCACCATTGTAAAGTTCTTTAATGATAATCTGGGCAGCTTTTGAGAGTTTCATTTCAAGCTTTATTTCCGTAGCGGGTGGCGATACAACTACCTTACTTTTATTGCCATTAAGGTTGAGTTTCCATATACCATCGCTGCGTGTTGCGTTACTCCGAACATCGTATATGCCTGCTGGCACAGTGAATTCGGCCACTCCCTTTGCGTTGGTTGTGGCTACGAACACCGATGCGCGTGCGTCAACAAGTTCAACTTTCGCGCCTTCGTAGGGCTGAATGCTGTTTTCGGGATACTGCAAAGTTACGTTAACCTTACAGGTTTGCACCGTGTCTACCTTGTCGTCGCTGCTGCACGACAAAACCAGCAGCGCAAAAAACGCTGCTAAGAACGAATTGATAAGAATTGTTTTGCGATACATAATTGCTTATTTATTAGTTAATGAGTTTTTTAGTTTATGAGCTTGTGAGCTTGTGAGTTTGTGAGTTGATGAGTTTGTGAGTTGATGAGTTTGTGAGCTTATGAGTCTGTGAGTTTATGAGTTTGTGAGAACGTTTGCCACGCTGCAACAACACATTTGGCTTAACTCCTTAACTCCATAACTACTTACTACTTTACTCCTCAACTCCGCACATCATATCTTCACTTTCAGCCCCAACCCATAGTAAAAGGCGGGCACATACGAGCTGCCATAGAGCGAAGTTTCTTGCCCTGTGCGCGTGGAACGCACTCGACTCATGGTGTTCCAGAAGTTATTGGCATAGAACATCACTTGTACGCGGTCGCCAATCTCCTTCGTTACGCTGAAATTGGCCGAGTAATAGGCCGACAAACGTTCGGGATTCATCACGAAGGCATAGTTGGTTCGTTGCACCAGCTTAGCCAAATCGTTGAACAAAGCGGGGTCGTTGTCTTTGGCCCAAGCAAACTTTTCGGCGAAAGGGATAAGCTTATCGGGTTCTTCCCACGTGCTGTAATACTCGGGATAAACCACCATGTGCTTGTCGCGAACATCCCGCGTGTAGGGCTTTCCAAAGAAATCGTCGCCCTTCTCCAAAGCATATCCGCGCGTTCCGTTTGGCAATTCGCTTAGCGGACGGTTGTATTGATAGAGCGAACACTCAACGCGTAGCGACATGATGATGCGTATGCGCGGCACGTGGGTTGTGAGGGTAATGTTGAGATTGGACTCGTGCGTGAGCGAACCGTTGCTTACCGAGGGCGACGCCGTATTGTCGGTAGAGGTTGTTCCGCTGCCGCGATAATGGCCAATATAGGTGTAAGGCTTGCCTTGTGCATTGAGCGTGCCAGCCTCCGAAGGCAATGCTGCGAAGAGCAAATCGTCTAATCCCTTGTAGTAATAGTAGTTTCCGTCTAGCCTAAGCGAAGTGCGTAGCGCCTTGATTGGTGCGAAATCCACAATCCATTCTATACCGAAACGTTCGGTGGGCGACCCATTTACGTATTTGCGGTTGCTCAGATAGCCTTCCCTTTCCTTGTAAGGCAGCTGTATGGGGGCGTTGGCACCCGTGATGTCCCTCACGGTTACGATGCCTGTTTGTTGGTCGATGTGGTATTCGCGGTTGGCCGATGGGATGGGGCAATGCTCTAATGCAGCTTGCGAAGTGTACTTATAGGTGTAGGGTTTGTACACCACTACGGCCGTATATGGGTTAAACGTTTTGTGATAAAAGGCCGAAACGTTAACGCGTGTGTGGCCAATGTTGGCCTGTAAGCCAAGGTCTAGCTGGTTGGTGTACTGCCATTGCAGTTGCGGATTGTACTCCGCCTGCGACGGAAAGGTGTGATAGGCATAGTAAGCTTTGTTGTCGGCCGTGCTACCAGGCGTAAATGCCAGTCGGTCTATATAGCTGGTGCGGGGGTAAAGCACTTGAAACGAGGGCAGTTTAACCGATTTTCCCCAGCCCACATGTGCCGAAAGACTTCGCACCAAGGCATCCCTGCCATGCCAAAACACGTAACGAAGGTTGGCGCGTGGCGAGAGGGTTGAGGCCGTTCCGTAGGCCGAACCAGCGATATGACTGATGTCGTTACGAACGCCCACGGTCAGTTCCATGTTCGAAAGCTTGCCCGTTGGCATGTTCAGACGTTCTTCGGCATATATGGCAAGGTTGTTCAGCGTGGGCAATTCGTGGTAACGGTAGGGGCGCCATGTGGGTGTTAGGCGCGCCTCCTCGTAGTAAGTGCCGCGGCCGAGGTTGCGACTGCCGGTGTAATCTGCCCCAACCGACACCTTATTATATATGCGCGCGAACCGCTTTGTCCAATCGGCCTTCAACTTAAATGCGTAACTTAGGGGTCGACTATCGTTGAAACTGCGCACATACCAATAGCCCGTAGGCCCCAGAATGATGTCTGCCGAGGGGTGTTTGTCATAGTCGTAGGCCACGAAATAGCCTTCTTTCATGGTGTGGATGTAGGGAAGTGTAGTGGCTGAACTTGTGTGGCTGTAATTCTCGTATAGCTGATCGGCATACGAAAGCGACGATTTCAGTACCACGCTGGTGAGCCATTTGCGGTTGAGCAGCCACTCGGCCGAGAGGTTTGCGGTAAATCTGTTGTCGCGTTCTTTCTTATAACTGTCTAGTTCGCCATCGGGATCGGCCTTCGAATTATATCCGCCCACGTTGCCCGTAACACCAAGTTTCAGCGTTAGGGGCATGCTTTGGCGCATCAACACGTTCATATACTGGGCTGAAAGCACGTTGCGTTGGTAGGCGGTGAAGGGCGAAGTGATGTCGCCGAACGTGCGTGCGTGTTCCATTGAGAAGTTAAACAGTCCCATTTTGCCGCCAAGGTCAACGCCTTTGCTTAGTGCCAGCTGGCGTGTATTTTGGTTTAGCTTGGCTTCTACGATGAAGGGCGACTTTCCGCTACGCGTGTTCACCTTCACAATGCCGTTGCTTAGGTCGCCATATTCAACCGACGGCACCCCCGTAACCACCTCAACGCTCTCGATATTGGCCGTGCTAAGGGTGCGCGTACCTGCTCCGAGTGTTTCGCCGGGCGTGGCGTTGTTGTCCAGTCGCACGCCATCTACCTCGATGGCCGTACCAAACGAGGCGTTACCCATCTCTCCGCTACTGCTGCGAAGGGCAATGCGGGTGTTGCGCAGCAACGAACTATTCCATGTTTTGCCGCCAGGAAGAAGGCTCATGATGTCGCCAAGGTTCAAGGCTTGTCGGTTGTCAAGTGCCAAGCGGTCGATGGTGTAGCTTGTTGTTGTGGCATCGCCCTTGCGTTTGGCCACCACTTCCACCTCGTTCAGTTTCAGGTTGTCGTCGTTTAGGCCGATGTCTACATGTGGCATGCCTGCCCTTACGTTCACCTTCGTGGTAAACGTGGCAAAGCCTAGGCAACGCACGGTGAACGTTACGTTGCCCATAGGCACGTTTTTAATGGCGAAACGCCCCTTATTGTCGGTGATAGCCCACAGCTCGCACTCTTTTAGCGTAACGGTGGCATACTCTATTGGCCGCCCATCGCCTTTGCTTTTGATGGTGCCGTTCAGCAAAACGCCCTGCGCTTTGAGCGTTGTGGCCGCACCCACGACAAACAAGAGCATTGCAAAACATATTTTGAACATTCGCATTTAAAGGTTAGTTAATGCCGATGTACAGCAATGCTTTGCAAAGATAGGTATTATTTGTAAGGAAAACAATACCTAAAAAAGGGGATAAAGGGGTTGGACTTGTCGGACCAGTCGGACCTGTCTGATTAGTCGGACTTGTCAGATCTGTCGGACCAGTCGGACTTGTCTGACCAGTCAGACCAGCCTGATTAGTCTGATTAACCAAACACTCCCAGCTCCTACAACTGCCCTGCCTCCACTTGCAACACCACCCTTTCGGTTAGTCTATCCACGCCATTAGGCTGATATTCCTTTTTAAGACTGGCCCCGAAAAACCAGGCGAAGGCCTGATAAAAGCCTGCGCGGATGGGTCCAAGAAAGGCTTGGATGAGCTGATACGAAGACGAACTGGTTTCACGATACACCAATTTGATGAGCAACTTGCCCTGCGCGTATGTTAGTTTCTTCATTCGTGGCGTGTATTCGCGTTTGATGTCGGCCTCAACACGTTTCATGTGCTCGTCGCGCGATTTCTTATCGGGCAGCGTTTGCAAGTATTCGTAGGTCTCGATAATAATCTTGTTCACCTCTTTGGCAATGGGCAGCACCTTTTTTACGTTATACACAAGGCGGTTGTACTCCATTCGTTGGCGTTCGTTTTCAAACGTCAGCTGCGGATAAACATATATCTTGTTCAGTTCAACATATTGTATGCTGTCGCCCTTATCCAGCACCCTACCCACCTTTACCATCGGCACAAAGGTGGGATTATCCATGTCTACCTCCTTCTCTTCGGGGTTTACACGGAGCTGACCGTCCTTTTGCGCCCACGAGTTGGCGACACAGAACAACACAAAGAGCATGGCCATACAAAAGCGTTTCATTTCTTTTACGATTTATGTGCAAGTACAAAAATAAGTATTTTCTGCTTAAATATATGCCAACTACACATCTTATTTTCAGATTTTGCCTTGATTTACGCATTTTTTGTGTAAGTTTGTGCCTGATGAACGAAGACAAGAACATTATCGTGGGCTTTGATGCCAAACGCGTAGTGCGGAACGGAACGGGCTTGGGAGCATACGGAAGAAACCTAGTTAACGACCTTGCTGCCCTCTATCCCAACGCACAACTGCTGCTTTATGCACCCGATGCGGGCCGAGAAGACTTGGCCCGACAGGTGAAAAGTGCGCCGAACCTGCGCATGGTGTACCCCAAGAACGCGAAAAACGCGCTGAAAAAGGCAGCGTGGAGAAGTGGCGGTGTGGTGAAAGACCTGCTGCGCGGTGGCGTACAGGTGTTTCATGGCCTCTCGGGCGAACTGCCCAAGGGCGTTAAACACGCAGGCATCGATGCCGTTGTCACCATTCACGACCTTATTTTTATGCGCCATCCCGAGTTCTATCATTGGTGGGACGCGCTGATTTACCGTTGGAAGTTCCACAAAACGCTGAAAGAGGCCAACCGCATTATCGCCATTAGCGAATGCACCAAGCGCGACATCATGAAGTATGGCCACTATCCCGAAGAGCGCATCAGCGTGATATATCAAAGCTGCGACACGCGTTTTCGCGAGCGAGCAACGCCCGAAAAGCTGAACGAAGTGCGCCAACGCTATGCACTGCCATCGCGTTTTGTGCTGAATGTGGGCACCATCGAGGCGCGAAAAAACGTGCTGCTTGCGGTCAAGGCCATGAAGAACGTGGACAGGGAAGTGCATTTGGTGGTGCTGGGTCGTCCCACGCCTTATATCAATAAGGTGAAATCGTGGGCGGCGCACAATGGTTTGTCGGCGCGCGTGCATTTCTTGCACAATGTGCCCAACAACGACTTGCCGGCCATTTACCAGCAGGCCGAAGTGTTTGCCTATCCTTCGCGCTACGAAGGCTTTGGCATTCCCATCATCGAGGCCATACAAAGCGCACTGCCCGTTGTGGCGTGTACGGGGTCGTGCCTTGAAGAGGCGGGCGGCCCACATAGCCTATATGTGGCCCCATACGACCATAAGGGCATGGCGCAAGCCATCAATGCCAGACTGAAAGGGCAAGCAGGGCGCGACGAATCTATCAGTCGGAGCATGGAATACGTGCAAAGATTTGAGAACAAGAACGTGGCGCAGCAGGTGGCGCAGTGCCTTTTTGAGAATAAGTAAGCCTAGAAAGCCTGGCATCGCAAGATGCCCAACCACCAACAATAAATGAAAAAGTGCATCATCATTGGTAGCGGACTTGGCGGCCTTTCGTGCGGACACATCCTCGCACGAAACGGCTATGAGGTTACCGTACTCGAACAAGAAACGCAAGCAGGC
>NZ_HE999443.1:177501-202793 GCF_000312305.1 Prevotella conceptionensis 9403948
CTTCATCGGAAGTGCCGAAGAGGGGCAAACTTTGTACCCTCTTTTGCGCTATCTTGAATTAGAAAACCTGCCGCTTAGCCGACTAGACACAACGGGTTACGATGTCATTTCGATGCCGCAAGGCAGGTTTGCCTTTGCCAATGGCCACGAGGCTTTTGTAGAAACGCTTGCCGCGCACTTCCCCAAAGAACGGGATGGGCTGCACCGCTACCTCAATTTGGTGGAACGGTTGGCGCAGACGTCGCCCATAAACGGGCATCGGCCAACGCCCGAACAAATGCACTTGAAAACCGAATACCAAATGCGCGCCGTAGACGAGGTGATAAATGGGTTTACAAACGATGCCCTTTTGCGCAACGTGTTGGTGGGAAATTTGCCGCTCTATGCCGGCGAACGCGGCCAAACGCCTTTCTCTACCCACGCGTTCATCACCAATTTCTACAACCAAAGCGCCTTTCGCCTAGCTGGTGGAAGCGACATCATTGCCAAACGACTTATAGAAGGCATTGCACGAAGGGGCGGAAGGGTGCTCACGCGCAAACGCGTTGAACACATAACCTGCAACAACAGCAAGGCAACGGGCGTGACAACGGCCGACGGCGAACACTTTGAGGCCGACCTTGTGATTGCCGCCATACACCCAACGCTGGTGATGCAGATGCTGAACGATACCAATCTTATCCGTCCCGCCTTTCGTCAGCGCATGCTGAACCTGCCCAATACCAAGGGCGTATTTACCGTTTACATCAAGTTTAAGCCGCAAGCCATGCCCTATCGCAACCACAACTTGTATGGCTATGCCGCCGATACGCCTTGGCAATGCGAACAATACACGGCCGACAACTGGCCTTGCGGTTTTCTTTATGTGCATCTTAGCGATGCGCTTGCAGCCGATGCACAGCCCAACACACACCAACAGTGGGCCACTTGCGGCGAGATAATGAGCTACATGCGATACGAAGAAGTGGAACGATGGGCCAACACGCGCATCATGCACCGCGGGGAGGAGTACGAAGACTTTAAGCGCGACAGGGCTGAAAGGCTTATCAACGCCGTTGAAAGGCATGCGCCAGGCTTGCGGAAAGGCATAGATTGCTACTTTACTTCCACCCCCTTGACCTACGAACAATATACTTCTACCTTGCAAGGCAGCATGTATGGCGTAGCCAAAGATGTTAGGTTGGGTTCGGCTTGTCACGTTCCAAGTCGCACACGCATACCCAACCTGTTCTTTGCAGGCCAAAACGTAAACTCGCATGGCATGTTGGGCACGCTGGTTGGTACGCTGTTAACTTGCGGCGAAGTGCTGGGAGAGAAACTAAAATTATGAACAACAACCACATTATCATCATAGGCGGCGGACTAGGCGGCCTCACCACCGGTGCGCTTTTGGCCAAAGAAGGCTGGCAAGTAACGGTGTTGGAGAAGAACCACATCGTGGGCGGAGGGTTGCAAAACTTCGCCCGACATGGCATACACTTCGATACGGGCATGCACATACTGGGTGGATTTCGCTCAGGACAAACGCTCCATCGCATTTGCAAGCACCTGGGTATCGTGCAAAAACTCCGCCTGCTACCCGTAGACAAGCTTTGCATGGACGAGATTTACTACGCTGCCACCAACACCACTCATCGTGTGGCCGAGGGAAAAGAAGGTTTTGTGGAGAGTTTCGCCAAGCATTTTCCACATCAACGCACGCAGTTGCAACGCTATGTGGCGGCCCTTTACCAGCTGGCCAACAAGATAGACCTCTTTAATCTGCGCCCAACGGGCGACAGCATTCCGCAACTTAGCGAGCGTTTCCTGTGGTCGGCCGACAAGTCTATCGCCCATTACATCGACGACGAGCGGCTTTGCGACGTGTTGGCCTACATGAATCCCATGTATGGAGGCGTTTCGGGCAAAACGCCTGCCTATGTTCACGCCCTTATCAGCGTGCTGTATATCGAGGGTACCGACCGTTTTGTGGGCGGTTCGCAGCAGTTGGCCACGGCTTTAACCGAGGTGATAGAAGATGCGGGGGGACAAGTGGTGGCCGATGCAGAGGCGGTTCGCATTGCCATAGACAACCGAACGGCAACCGCAGTGCAAACCAAAGACGGGCGAACCTTTACCGCTCCTTATTATATAGCGGCCACACACATGGCCGAAACGCTGCGCATCGTAGACAAGGGGGCGTTTACGCCTGCCTACACCAAACGCCTGAACGCCATCGACAACACCTATTCGATATTCAGCCTGTTTGTAGAACTGGAACCGCAAACCTTTCCTTACATCAACCACACTTGCTATTACCAGCACGATTACCACCACGTGTGGCACTTGGGCAATTACGATCGCGAGCAGTGGCCCTACGGAATGATGTACATGACACCACCCTCGGCAGAACAGACGGAATGGGCTACGCACCTCATCATTAACTGCGTAATGCCTTTCTCGGCGGTGGAGCAATGGCAAGATACGCTTACGGGTAGGCGTGGAAAGGAGTACGAGGCGTGGAAAACGTGGCACCAACAGCGCATCTTGCAACGCATGGAGGAGGTACGGCCCGGCTTTGGGCAATGCGTTAAGAGCCTGTGGAGTGCCTCGCCGCTAACCGTGCGCGACTATTACCACGCGCCTGCGGGTGCCATATACGGCTTTGCCAAAGACTGCCACAACCCCTTAGCCACGCAAGTGCCTGTGGCTACGAAGGTAAGTAACCTTTTGCTTACAGGCCAATGCGTAGGCTTGCACGGCATTTGCGGCGTTCCGCTGTCGGCCATCACCACGGCAGAGGCACTAGTGGGTAGGAATAAGATAATAGAAAAGCTACAAAACATTTAACCCAAATCGGTCGTTAGAGCCTGTGCAGATTTTGTGTATTGTTGAGCATATTGCGTGTCTTGTTCTTGAAGGCGTAGCGGGCTACGTCGAGAGAATAAGACAGGCAAGATGCCGACAAGCAAACGAAAGATGAACAGGAAGCGATGGAAACAACCTAAAATAATAGGTAAGCGGTCTAACGACCGATTGGGGTTAAAGGCAGCACAACCAACAATATTAAAGAAGAACATGAGAACGGTACTTATCATGCTGCTGGCTTTCATGGCATATCTGGGCCATGCCCAACAGCATAAGCCCTTAAAAATATGGCAAGGCACGCCCGAACGTGCTGCCAGCGTAACCCTTACGCCTTATATCCCGCAAGGTGCAGGGCGCGATTGCCCTGCCGTTATCGTTTGTCCTGGCGGCAGTTACCATTGGCTAGACACCCGAACCGAGGGCGACGGTGTGGCGCGATGGCTCAACAGTCAGGGCATTGCTGCCTTTGTGCTCCGCTATCGCGTGGCAGGCGTGCTGGCTTTTGTCACCCATTACCGCTTGCTTATTCGCGGACGGCAGCAGCCCGACATGCTACGCGATGTGCAACGCAGTGTGCAACTGGTGCGCGAAGGGGCATCAACATGGGGTATCTGTCCCACGGAGGTGGGCGTTATGGGCTTTACGGCAGGCGGACATCTTGCAGTGGCCTCGGCTGCCTTTGCCGCAACCAACTATCTTGCACCGCTAGGCATCAAGCCAAAGGTGAGTGTTCGCCCCGACTTTGTGGCCGCACTCTACCCCGTTGTTACGCTTGCCGACGAGCGTTACGTGCATCGCCGCTCGCGAAAGGGCATCTTGGGCGAATGGAAAAAGACCGACAACAGGCTGAAAGACTCGCTCTCGGTGGAGCGAAAAATACCTTTCGACTGTCCGCCCGTGTTCCTTGTGCACTGCGATGACGACCCCATTGTGCATCCAGGCAATAGCTTGCTGCTCGACTCTGCCCTCACTTCAAAAGGCATTCCCCACCAATTCGTGCGTTATGCCACGGGTGGTCACGGCTTTGGAGCAAGCGATGTGAAGGGCTCGAAGGAAAGTAGGCAATGGCGAGAGGCCTTTGTTCAGTGGCTTAAAACAACAGCCCTGCCCTTGGCTAGGAACAACGCCAAGGGGGAAAAACGACATATATAGTGGCCTCACCCCTACGGGCATCATCCCACAACTGGCCTCACCCCCCACTGGCCTCACCCCCAACCCCTCTCCAAGGGGAGAGGGGAGTGATATGCCTTGTGTGCTGTTTGCTTGCTAACTTGTAAACTCATCAACTCACAAACTTATCAACTCACAAACTTACCAACTCACAACTTCTCAACTCAAAAACTTACCAACTCACAACCTTATCAACTTAAAAAATCACCAACTCATAACCTTATCAACTTAAAAAATCACCAACTCACAACTTACCAGCTCACAAGCTTATCAACTCACAAACTTATCAGCTCACAAACTTGTCAACTCACAAACTTATCAACTCACAAACTCACCAACTCACCAACTTAAAAACTTATCAACTCACTAACTCACAACTTATCAGCTCACGAACCTGAACTGTTGTTTTTATTTTACAAAACCCCTCTTTTTCTCGACCCCTTCTAGCGAAAATATAGATTAAAGAGTAGGCAAAAAGCCCCTTTTCCCACCCTTTTAGGCCTTGGGCTTTGTCTATTTTTAAGAACAGAACCTGCGTTTTGCACCATTTTGCCTTTCTAGTTTGGTTGTCAGCCCATTATTTTTTACGCCCAGTTTCCCCCCTTTTAGACCCTAAAATGCCGCATTTTAATAGCCATTTTGCTCCTTTTAGCCCTGTATTTCATGGCTCGAAGGGGTTTTCTTTATACAATTACAGTGGATATTTATGCTTTTCGCCTTGCGTTTAGCGGCAAAAAGTACTGCATTTTGCACCATTTTAGCTTGCGTTTAGCACCAAAACGCATTGCATTTAGCACCAAATTGCACTACATTTTGCTGCAAATGGCACAAAATATGGTGTAAAAGACGATTCTTGGTAATAAATATTCATTCTTCCGCATCCGTGAACACTCTTCCGTTTGCACCAAAAACAACCCTCGCGAGAATCGATTTTTTGCGCCTCGGTGAGCGATTGGCGGGAAAAATCGCAGCCATAATGTTAAAACTTTTGCTGAAAAGTGGACAAGGAGAAGAGAAGTTACCAGTTAACAAGTTGACAAGTTAACGAGTGAACCAGTTGACAAGTTAACGAGTTAACGAGTTGACGAGAGTTTGAGAAGTGGAAGAGAGGGTGGGGAGTTGATGAGTAGACAAGATCGTTAGTTGACGAGTGAACCAGTTAACGAGTTGACAGGTTGACCAGTTAACGAGTTGACAAGAGTTTGAGAAGTGGAAGAGTAGTTAGGGAGTTGATGAGTAGATAAGATCGTTAGTTGATGAGTTAACCAGTTAACGAGTTGGCCAGTTGACCAGTTAACGAGAGTTTGAGAAGTGGAAGAGTGGTTGGGGAGTGGACGAGTGGTTAGGGAGTTAATGAGTTGACAAGATTGTTAGTTGACGAGTTAACCAGTAACAAGCGGTCAATGCACAAGGCATACCACTCCCCTCTCCCCTTGGAGAGGGGCTGGGGGTGAGGCCGGTTGGGGCTGGGGGTGAGGCCAGTTGTGGGTGAGGCCAGTTGGTTTGTGGCTGACTCTTTATCAATAACTAAACGAGCTACCGCCCAAGAACTCGCGTAACAATGACGTTGGCGGCAGTTGATGGAAGGGCATGGGCGCAAAATAGCGAAGGAACTTGCGCAGACGGTAGGCCTCAGAATACTCGTCGCAGCTCTCTGCAACCTGTTCGAGCAAGGGCTCGGCCTGCGTTTTGATGATGGCCAACTCGAAAAGCATGGCCGTATTAAACATGGCGTCGGCCTCTTCTTGATAGGGGAATATCCATTTTGTTTCGCCAGCACGTACGCTTGGCCAACGTTTAATGGTTTCGGCAGCCGACACACCGCGATACTTATGGTCGCGAACGATGCGGCGAAGTAGGCGATTGTCGGTGGTGGGAATGTAGTTATGGTTGTCTAGCAAGATGGTTGTTAGTGCCGAGGCATACACCTTATACTTCTGTTCGGCTGGGATGAGGGCCGTTAGTTCGGGATTAAGGGCATGAATGCCTTCAACTACCAAGATACTGTCTTTGGGCAGATGCAGACGTTTGCCGTTTGGCTCACTCCTTCCTTCAACGAAGTTGTATTTGGGCATCTGAACTTCTTCTCCGCGGAACAGCGCAGCGAGGTGTTCGTTAAGCAGCGGTATGTTTAACGCGTAAAGGCTCTCGTAATCGTATTCCCCATTGGCATCTTTGGGCGTATGTTCGCGATTAACAAAGTAGTCGTCTAACGAAATTTGAACGGGCCGTATGCCATTTGCCAGCAGTTGCACCGAGAGTCGTTTGCAGGTTGTGGTCTTTCCCGACGACGACGGGCCGGCCAATAGCACCATGCGCACCTCGGGCCGCGCGGCAATTTCGTCGGCAATGCGGGCAATCTTCTTTTCTTGCAAAGCCTCAGACACGTGCACGAGGTCGGCACTGAACCCATTGGCCACCGCCTTGTTGAAATCGCCCACGGTACGTATGCCTAATATCTGTTGCCAACGGTGGTGCTCCTTAAATATCTCGAACATTTTGTCTTGGCGCACCAGTTCGCCAAGCTGTGCGGGGTTATGTGTGGAGGGCACGCGCAGCAAAAGACCATCGTAATAAGGTTCGAGACCGAAGAGATGCAGCTCGCGCGTGTTGGTGAGTAGCGAACCGTAATAGTAATCCACGTAGCGGTCTAGCTCGTAATAGGTGGTGTAGAGTGTTCCCACGGTTTCGAGTAGGCGCACTTTCGACTCGTCGCCCACCTTCTTAAACATGGCGATGGCGGCATCGGTTGTTGTTTCGTGCCGCGAGATGGGCATGCGCGCGGCGATAATCTCTTGCATGCGGCGGCGAATTGCGTCGGCATCTTGTGGGGTTATGGGGCGTTGAATGTCGAGGTCTACGTAATATCCGTTGCTCACGGGGATGTCTATCACCACGTTGCTGTGCGGATAAAGGTCGTGAACGGCCTTGCACAGCACGAAGAACAGCGTGCGCGTATAGGCCCGTAAAGCCGAGGGCGAATGCAGGTCGAGAAACTCTACGTCTTTGTTATGATACAGGCGATAGTGCATTCCTTCGATTTTGTTATTCACCTTGGCGTTAACAGGACCGTAAGGCATATTGAGTTTTAATTCGTGAAAAACATCATAAAGTGTGCTGCCGATTTCTACCTTTGCAGTTTTTTTATTATTTTTGCATCGTATTTGTATGGATTGTTTCATGCTCAGCGACATTAAGAATTTAGCGAGTGTAAAGTTAAAGAATATATTTCAAAGTCACAACAATAAGGCACCACAATAAAGTTAATTTATGGATACAAGCAATTATCTGGTTTTTGGTTTTAAGATTGCAGGATCACTGGCATTGCTCATCTACGGCATGAAGATTATGAGCGAGGCATTGCAGAAGATGGCCGGTCCGCAATTGCGACATGTGCTTGCAGCGATGACCACCAACCGCTTTACGGGAATGCTCACGGGAGCGTTCATTACTTGTGCCGTTCAATCGTCGTCGGCCACCACCGTGATGACCGTTTCGTTTGTTAACGCCGGCTTATTAACCCTGGCTCAGGCCATATCGGTAATCATGGGCGCCAACATCGGCACCACACTCACGGCCTGGATTATGTCGCTGGGCTACTCGATAGACCTTACCGACTTTGTTTTTCCCGCCTTTCTAGTAGGAATTGCGCTTATCTACTCGCGCAGACACCGCTACAAAGGCGATTTTCTTTTTGGTATATCGTTCCTTTTTTCAGTCTTGTTCTGCTGAGCGACACAGGCAAACAGCTAGACTTGCAGCATAACCAGAGCGTTATCGACTTCTTCAGCTCGTTCGACGTGAACAGCTATTTCACGATATTGATATTCTTGTTGATAGGTACGGTTATCACAACCATCGTTCAATCGTCGGCCGCAGTGATGGCCATCACCATCCTTTTATGTTCTACGGGCGTGCTGCCCATCCACTTGGGCATAGCCTTGGTTATGGGCGAGAACATCGGAACAACGGCAACAGCCAACCTCGCAGCCTTGGGCGCCAACACGCAAGCGCGCCGAACAGCAATGGCGCACTTGGTGTTTAACGTCATTGGCGTGATGTGGGTGCTCATCGTTTTCTATCCGTTTGTGAACATGATTTGCAACATGGTGGGCTATAATCCCGAAGGACCGAAACTATCGCAAGCCGAATTGGCCATTAAATTGCCTGTTGTGCTGGCGGCTTTCCACACCTGCTTCAACCTCTTTAATACAGGCATACTTATCTGGTTCATACCGCAGATAGAGAAATTGGTGTGCATAATCATCAAGCCGGGCAAGAAAGACGAGGAAGAAGAGTTCCGCCTTCGTTTCATTCAAGCGGGCATTATGAAGACGCCCGAACTTTCGGTGCTAGAAGCGCATAAGGAGATTAGCAGCTTTGCAGAACGTATGCAGCGTATGTTCGGCATGGTGCGCGAGTTGCTCGGCACACGCGATGACTCGAATTTTGCCAAGCTTTACTCGCGCATAGAAAAGTATGAGAACATATCCGACAACATGGAGCAGGAGATTGCCAAGTATCTGAGTGCGGTGAGCGATGCACACCTGAGCGACGATACGAAGGGAAAAATACGCGACATGATGCGCGAGATTACCGAATTGGAAAGCATCGGCGACAGTTGCTATAACCTTGCGCGAACGATTAGCCGACTGGTGAACTCGAAGGAGGACTTTACCGAAAAGCAATACGAACGTATCCACCAGATGTTCGAGCTTACCGACGATAGCCTTTCGCAGATGAACATCATCATCCGCGGACGTAAGGAGTACTTGGACACTACCCGTTCGTTTAACATCGAAACCGAGATTAACAACTATCGCAAACAACTTCGTAACCAAAACATTAACGACATCAACAACCACGAGTACACATATAATGTGGGAACGATGTATATGGACATCATCAACGAATGCGAAAAGCTGGCCGACTATGTGGTGAATGTGGTTGAGGCTCGCATGGGTACGCGTAGGGTTGAGGCTTAAAGCAAGGGCGTTGGTAATGGTTATGGTGTAAGAAAGGATAAGCTTTGTAAGCATAACCATCAGGAACGAACAGCCGCATGCGGCGTAAGTGCATCGGCGCAAGCGGCTTGTAGCAACACTATAAAGGTGCTTGTGCTGATGCTACAAGGTACTTGTACTGGCACTACAAACGGCATTGTACAGATAGATTGCAGGCAACTTGTTGGCAAATGAACTTCTAAAAAACATTCCTTTTTGCTAGAACGAGCAAAGATTAAATGTACATGACTATGTTTTGGACTAATAAACAGCTTGTAGTGACCTGCTTACAAGCAAATGAAACTTTGCCCAAACACAGACCATTACAAGCTGTTTGCAAACCACAATGAATGTTCTTTATTGTTGCACAAAGGCGGGCTTGCTTTAATTATAGTCAAACAGAAATGGATTTGGAAAGCTATAGATGCATCGTAAACAAACAAAACGTGTTCCTTTTCCCCTGCGTAAGGGTTTATGGATGCCATGCTACGCACGTCTTACATTCGTATAACAACCATTTTCCAAAAGCAATTGTGTTTGACTATAAAACCCGAAAAAGAGAGCTTTCGCCCTATTGCTTTGCGGCATAGCCCACGGCGTAGGCCTTGATTTGTTTCACCATCGAGAGCAAACCGTTGGAACGGGTGGGCGAAAGGTGATCCTTTAGGCCGATGGCATCAATGAAATGCAGGTCGGCATGTGCTATCTCGTCGGGCGTGTGGTTGCTTATCACCCTGATAAGCAGGGCGATAATGCCCTTGGTAATAAGCGCATCGCTATCGGCAGAGAAGACTAAACGGCCGTCAACAAGGTCGCATTGTAGCCAAACACGACTTTGACAGCCTTCGATAAGGTTGCTTTCTAGTTTATACTTGGCATCGAGTGGCGGTAGCGTGTTGCCCAAATCGATGAGCATTTGGTACTTATCCATCCAGTCGTCGAATGCCGAAAACTCTTCAATAACTTCTTCTTGAAGTGCGTCTATGGTTGATGTTGACATGTGTTAGGGGGTGTTTATGAGTTTATAAGTTGGGGAGTTGGTGAGGTTTTGAGGTTTTGAGTTGGTGAGTTTTTGGGTTTATAAGTTGATGAGTTTGCACACAACGAGCGACAATGTCAATGCAATCAAGGCAGACTTCTTTGTTTATCTGTCTACTTGCCAAGCTGTTAACTCGTCAACTCATAAACTCAAAAACTTACTAACTCATTAACTCATAATCTCAAAAACTCATTAACTCGTCAACCAATCTATTTATTTACCTCGTTCTTTACCAGTTTAAACAGTTTGTCGTTTGGTCTTACCTTGTCGGGAACGGGTATTGAGACGCGCGTACCTTTTTGTGCCGTTTGTACTGGTTCCAATTCATAGCGTATTTCTTTGGCATCGAAGAACATCACGCCCGTTGTTGGACCCGTTATCAAAAGATGGTCGTTAAGTTGCACTTCGCTGGCCTCAACAGCGATTTCGGCTACGCCCAACTTAGAGAAATGCTTAACAACTTTACCCACAAGCACCTTCTTTTCGGTAGCTTTGTTTCCGTAGTGTTTAGTCCATTCGCCCATTGTCTGGCCTTGATAATATCCATCCCAGAAGCCGCGATTAAACACAGTGCTCAGTCGTTCGTCCCACTCGTCTTTCTTTTCTTCGGTGAACGAGCCGTCGAGAACGCTGGCGATGGCCTCCTTATAGCACCTCACCACGGTGTAAACATACTCTGGACCGCGTGCCCTACCCTCGATTTTGAACACACGCACGCCCGCATTCATCATCTGATCGATAAAGCGAACGGTCTTTAAGTCCTTCGGACTCATGATGTATTCGTTGTCGATGTCTAGCTGCGTGCCCGTTTCCTTGTCGGTAACAGTGTACGAACGGCGACAAAGTTGCACACATTGGCCGCGGTTGGCCGACCTATTGGCATCGTGCAGGCTTAAATAACACTTCCCACTGACGGCCATACACAGCGCGCCGTGGCAAAACATCTCGATACGAACGGGCTCGCCATTAGGACCAAGCACGCGTTGTTCGTTAATCTGCTTGTATATTTCGGCCACCTGTTCCATGTTCAACTCGCGCGCCAACACAACCACATCTGCAAATTGGGCGTAAAACTTCAACGCGTCGATGTTGGATATGTTCAGTTGCGTAGAAAGGTGAACCTCAACGCCCACTTGCCGACAATACATCATTACGGCCACGTCGCTAGCGATAACGGCAGACACTTGCGCTTCTTTGGCAGCATCTACGATGGTGTGCATCGTTCCAAGGTCGTCGCCATAGATAACGGTGTTAACCGTTAAATAACTCTTCATGCCATGCTCGCGACAAGTAGCAGCAATGTCGCGAAGGTCGTCTATCGTGAACTGATTGGCCGAATGCGAGCGCATGTTCAACTGGCCGATACCGAAATACACAGAGTCGGCACCAGCTTGTATCGCTGCAACGAGGCTCTCTCGCGAGCCTACCGGCGCCATTATTTCAAATTCTCTTATTTTGTTATTATCCATTTATTATCCTTTGCTTTTGCAAAGTTACGAAAAAATGGTATCTTTGTCCCTCATGAACAGAATTATTCTCATACTAGTGGCGTTGGCCACGCTATGCTCGTGCACCTCGAAAAGCGAGCCAAGAGCTACCACGAGGCTGCCTAAGATAGAGATATTGCTGAAAACCACGCCCGTAAAGGACCAAGGACAAAGTCAACTGTGCTGGATATTCGCCATGTTAGCCACAATTGAAACCGAACACCTGATGCGTGGCGACTCGGTAAATCTCTCTACGGCATACGTTGCGCGCATGGCTTTGCGCCAGCGCATACAAGACGCGTACCTTGCAAAAGGAACGCGCCCGATACATTTGCGGGGTATGGCCTCGAACGCTCTTTCGGCCATTGCCGACCAAGGCTTGTTGGCATACGATACGTATCATGTGGAGGATTATAGCGTGTTCAGCGCGTTCCCAAAGAAAGCAGCGAACCTTTGTAAGCTGGCCGTAGCGCAGCAAGAAGGCCTTGTAAGGCTAGTACAACGTTATGATAACCTAGCCGACCAATCAATTGGCGCACTACCAAGGGCACAATTCATGCTGGGAGCCGAATATACGCTTGGCGAATTTGGGCGAAGTGTGTGCCGACACGACGAGTATGTGGGGCTTACCAGCTTTACCCACCACCCCTTTAACACGGCATTCGCCCTCGAAGTACCGGATAATGTTAACCGCGATTGCCTGTTAAATCTGCCCATCGACAGCTTAGTAAGCCTTACAGAGCGGTCGTTACGCGCCGGTCATCCCCTTTGTTGGGAAGGCGACACATCCGAACCGGGGTTCAATTTCGCCCAAGCCATTGCCCGTATTCCCGAACATAGCACCGCCCCTACACAGCAAATGCGGCAGCGCGAGTTCGAAACGCTTCGCACAACCGACGACCATTGCATGGCCATCGTGGGCTTGGCGCGCGATGCGCAAGGCAAACGCTACTTCATTATGAAGAACTCGTGGGGCACAGACAATGCCTTTAAGGGCTTTATGTTTATGTCCGAAGATTATTTTAGGATGAAAACCATCGCCCTTTGGGCACAACGCGAGTGCTTAGGCACGTAATAATACGCATTTGCCCAGCCTTTCTGTTTTGCAAGAAAGGCTGGGCAAACCATCGTTTCTAGGCCTTAGCAAGCTGTTTTTGCTTGCCTTCTTGCCTATTTCTTTTCCTCTTCGCTCACTCTTTTAGGGGGCTTTGGCATCTCCTTGGCCTTAACCTTAATCGTGTCGAACCCTTCGCCGTACACGCCGATAACGGCACTCTGACTAACAAAGGCGTTAGGGTCTATCAACTTAATCAGTCGGAAAATCATTTGACTTTCGTTCTTCTTAGCCAGCACGCAAAGCACTTTCATTTCCTTACCCGTGTACCATCCGTGTCCATCAAGAATGGTAACGCCGTGGTCGGTATGCAAAGCTATGGCGTTGGCAATCTCTTGATACTTGCGCGAAAAGATGAGGAACTGCACCGATTCGCGCCGCGCGTTCATCACATAGTCGAGCATAAAGTTCTCTACAATCATCGTACACAGACCGAAAACCATCATCCTCGCCCGTTCGTAATACGTTCCGAACTGCGGAAAGAAGAAACAGCTACCAATGATAAAGATGTCTACAAGAAACAACACCTGACCCAATGACAGGTTGAAAAACTTGTTTACTACGGCGGCAATGATGTCGGTTCCACCCGTGCTGCCATTGTTAAGGAACACGATAGCCAACGACGAACCCGTTAACGTACAGCCGATGAGCAGCGACATGAAGTTGTTTCCAGGGCCAAGTATCTGCACAAACTGGTCGGTTCCCTCAATCTTTGGCATCAGCTCTTGCGCATATTCCAGCAAGAAATACAAGGCTGCCGTGGCATAAATGGTCTTTAATAGGAAACGCCAGCCCAGCACTTTCAGTGCCAAAACCAAGAGCGAGATGTTGATGATGGCGTAAGTGTACTGTATCTTAAAGCCCGTGGCATAGAAAACAACGAGCGATGCACCCGTTACTCCGCCTGTTACAATCTCGTAGGGCATGATAAACACCACCAGTCCGAAGGAGTACAGGCATAATCCGAGCGTGATAAACACATAGTCTTTAATCTCGCTAAGGAGCATTTTATGGTCGATTGTCATATCAAATTTGAGTTTATGAGGGTTTTAGTTTTTGAGTTTTTGAGTTGGGAAGGTTATGAGGTTATGAGTTTTTTAGCTGGTGAGGTTATGAGATTTTTAGTCTATGAGTTGGGGAGTTGGGGAGTTTATGAGGGTTTGAATTTATGAGTTTGTAGTCTCAAAACTCATTAACTCAAAAACTTATAAACTAAAAATCTCATAACCTCACCAACTCATAAACTCAAAAACTCACCAACTTAAACATCATCCTTTCACCACGATGTTAACGATTTTCTTCGGCACAACAATCACCTTCACCACCTGTTTGCCTTCAAGGAACTTGGCCGAGCGTTCGTCATTCATGGCCGCTTGTTCTATTTCGGCATTGGTGGCGTTGGCGGCGAAGGCCTTTTGGAAACGCGCTTTGCCGTTAAAGGCGATGGCCAATTGCACTTCGCTCTCTTCGAGGTACTTCTCTTCGTAGGCTGGCCACTGCGCATCGCACACCGATGATTGCCCGTTACCCAGAGCCGCCCACAGCTCTTCGGCGATGTGCGGAGCGAAAGGTGCGAGGGCAACCACCAACTTCGAGAGCAGCTCTTTATTGGTGCAATGGGCTTGCGATAGTTCGTTTACGCATATCATAAAGGCTGCCACGGCCGTGTTGTACGAGAAGGCGGGGATGTCGGCCGACACTTTCTTCAGCAATTTGTGAACCGATTTAAGCTGTTCTGCGGTTGCCTCGGCATCGTTTGGCATAAACTCGCCCGTGCGCAGGTTGTAGAACAAGCCCCAGAACTTCTTCAAAAAGCGGTGACAACCATCAATTCCGTTGGTGTCCCACGGCTTACTTTGCTCCACCGGACCAAGGAACATCTCGTAAAGGCGCAACGTATCGGCCCCGTAGTTCTCAACGATGAGGTCGGGATTTACCACATTGTACATACTCTTCGACATCTTTTCGACGGCCCAACCGCATACATACTTGTCGTTTTCAAGCACAAACTCGGCATCCTTATATTCGGGTCGCCATGCGCGGAAGGCGTCAATGTCCAGCACGTCGCCATGAACGATGTTCACATCCACGTGTATGGGCGTAACCTCGTATTGGTCTTTCAGTCCCAACGACACGAAGAGCGGTGCCTTATCACCCTCGCCTTCGGTTCTTTGCACACGATAAACAAAGTTACTGCGGCCTTGAATCATACCCTGGTTAACCAACTTCTGGAACGGCTCTTCGTTTACGGCTACGCCCAAGTCGAAGAGGAACTTGTTCCAAAACCTGCTATATATAAGGTGTCCTGTGGCATGTTCCGTTCCGCCCACATAGAGATCCACGTTCTGCCAGTAGCTAACGGCCGCGTTGCTCACCAGTGCATCGTTGTTGTGCGGGTCCATATAGCGTAAGAAATAGGCCGAAGAGCCGGCGAAACCAGGCATGGTGTTCAGCTCTAAGGGGAACACTTGCACCCCGTCTATCAGGCTCTTGTCTACCACTTGGCGTGCTTTCTCGTCCCACGCCCATGCTTTGGCGTTGCCCAATGGCGGTTCGCCCGTTGCCGTAGGTTGGTAATTGTCCACCTCAGGCAATTCAAGCGGCAAGCATTCTTGTGGAATCATGTAGGGCATGTCGCCCTTATAATACACGGGGAACGGCTCTCCCCAATAGCGTTGGCGCGAGAACGTGGCATCGCGAAGGCGATAATTCACCTTGATGCGACCCAAGTTGTGGCGCGAAACATATTCTTTGGTCTTGGCGATAGCCTCCGTAACGGTCAGTCCGTTTAGCACCAAACCCTGCGCTTGGCCATCGTTGGCGGCGTTGTTTGTGGCGGGCGAGTTAATCACGATGCCCTCTTTGGCATCGAAACTCTGCTCCGAAATGTCGGCCCCTTCGATAAGCGGCACGATGGGCAGCTTGAAATGGCGAGCAAAAGCGTAGTCGCGACTATCGTGTGCAGGTACGGCCATGATGGCTCCCGTGCCGTAACCGGCCAGCACATAATCGCTTACCCAGATGGGAACGGCCCCACCTGTTAGTGGATTTATGGCGTAAGCGCCTGTGAAAACGCCGCTAACCTTGCGGTCGGCAATACGTTCGCGTTCGGTTCTTTTCTTCGTTGCCTCAACATAGGCCTGCACTTCGGCGCGCTGTTCGGGTGTGGTAAGGCGGTCTACTAATTCGCTTTCGGGAGCCAGCACCATGAAAGTAACGCCGAAAATGGTGTCGGCGCGAGTGGTAAAGATGGTGAAACGCTCGTTGCTGTCTTTCACGGCAAACTCCACTTCGGCTCCTTCCGAGCGACCAATCCAGTTGCGTTGCGTTTCTTTTAGCGAGTCGGTCCAGTCCACTTTGTCCAGTCCTTCGAGCAAACGCTGTGCATACGCACTAACGCGAAGGCACCATTGGCGCATCTTTTTTTGCACAACGGGGTAGCCACCACGCACACTAACGCCGTCTACCACTTCGTCGTTGGCCAGCACCGTGCCCAGTTCGGCACACCAGTTCACCATCGTTTCGCCCAGATAAGCAATGCGATAGTTCATCAGCGTGGCCTGTCGGGCGTGCTCGTCCATCGCTTTCCACTGCTCGGCCGTGATGTTCAAGTCTTCGCTACAAGCAGCATTCAGTCCTGCTGTGCCCTGTTTGGCCAGCCGTTCTTCAAGTTGGGCGATGGGCAAAGCGCGTTGTTGGTCGTTGTCGTAATACGAATCGAACATCTTTTGAAACGCCCACTGCGTCCATTTATAATATGTAGGGTCGCAGGTGCGTACCTCGCGGCTCCAATCAAACGAAAAACCGATGCGGTCTAGCTGCTCGCGATAACGCGCAATGTTTGTTTCAGTGGTCACGGCAGGGTGTTGTCCCGTCTGTATGGCGTACTGTTCGGCTGGCAAACCATAGGCATCGTAGCCCATGGGGTTAAGCACGTTGTAGCCTTCCAGTCGCTTATGGCGGGCGTATATGTCAGAGGCGATATAACCCAAGGGGTGTCCCACGTGTAGCCCAGCCCCCGAAGGGTAGGGGAACATGTTGAGTACATAGAACTTCTTTTTGCTGTTGTCTTCTACAACGCGATAGGTTTGCTGTTCCTCCCATCGCTTTTGCCACTTCTTTTCTATTTCCCTAAAATTATATTCCATCTTGTTTTATTTAATGTTTCTTGTTTTAAAAAGTTGACCAGTTAACGAGTTGGTAAGGCTACTAGATAGTTGACCAGTTTACAAGTTAACGAGTTAACAAGGCAAAGTCATTTTTTCACCTTTTCACTTTTTCACCTTTTCACCTCTAACCGTCTTATCAACCGCAAAGTTACTAAAAAGTTTTCTCCCCGAAATGCAAAGTGGCTGCTAATGTGTTTGTTTTGCGTTTTAAGGAGAAGAATATGTGCACAACTTACTCCTTCTCAACACCTATAACGGCTTTGTTTATGTGCTTATGTCCCGCTACTAAGCTAACAAGTTGTGAATTCTTAACATCACGATACGGTTTTCTTTTTGACGTTGTTCCGTTTTTTTCGTATATTTGCGCATACAACGGTGCCTTAATCACCTTCATTTCATAGGCCGAGGGCGTTAGAATGTTGACAATGCGGCTATCCAGATTTGGAGAAACAACCCCAAAACAAGTTTTTCATTAAATTCATCAATATGAAACCAACCACCGTACACACCACACACCGCGCTATAACACGTAACGTGTTGTGCATCGCACTTTGCGCCTGCATCGTAAGCGCATTTATTTCGGCTTGTGCCTTTGTGCCCACTGCCTCGAATTTTCCACGCGACAAGGTTAGGCTTGGCATGAACACCAAAGAAGTAAAGAGCATAATGGGTAAGCCGTTCAGCGAGGACACGTTTCTGGAAGGAGAAAAACGTGTTGATGTTCTTCATTATAAGGAGGCAGTAAGGGTTAAGACACAAGGGTTTATACTCACTACTTCACTGCGGTTTGAGAACGACTCGCTTACCGCAATCACCCAAAACGAGAAGATGGTGGATGAGGTTACGAGGGAAAGTAAGGTTCAACAATAAAGAATAAGGCCGCACCACAGCCTCCACTTCAAAGAGAAAGAGGGGGCGCAGTGCGCCAAGTGCAACGCGATAGTTGGCGTAAAAAAGTGCTTATCACTTCTTTGTTGTGTTCAATATGAAAGTTATCTTTCCCCATATCGGTGTGAGTATAACTCAAAAGCTCACGCCCTAAAAAACTCACGTCAGTCAAAAAATACACGAACCTACGAACTAAACAACTTAAACCCCCGCGCTCTTAAAAAACCATATCACTCAAAAAACGCACGTACTTACGAACTGAACAACTCAAAACCTCACGCCCTTAAAAACTCATATCACTCGAAAAACGCACGCCCTTACGAACTAAACAACTTAAAAACGCACGCCCTTAAAATCTTAAAATCTTAAAACTTTTTTTACAAAACACCGCTCGCGCGCCAACCCCTTCTAGCGAAAATATAGGTCGTGATGCAGGTAAATGGCCACTATTTTTAGCCTTTTACGTCTTTCGCCTTGTCCTTTTTTTAAGAACAAAACCTGCATTTTGCACCATTTTGCCTTTCTATTTGGCCGCCAACTCGCAATTATTTCGCGCCCAATTACCCACTTTTAGACCCCAAAAACCTACTTTTTCACGGCCATTTTGTCCTTTCTAGCCATGTTTTTAATGGTGTTGAGAGGTATTGTTTATACAATCATGCCGTATTTTTATGCTTTTTGCCTTGCGTTTAGCTGCAAATCACAGTGCATTTTGCACCATTTTACCCTTGCGTTTAGCACCAAAACGCACTGCATTTAGCACCAAAACGCAGTGCATTTTGCATCAAAACGCACTGCGTTTAGCGGCATATTGCAGTGAATTTAGCACTAAACACCCTCAAAACTGGTGCAAATGGTGGTGTTTTGACATAAATATTCATTTTGCTGCATTCACCATCTAACCCCTTTTTGCATCAAAACAAACCTCTGCGAGAATCGATTTTTTGCGGTCAAGTGGGCAGTTGGTGGATAAAATGGGCACTTTTTGTGTTAAAATTCTTGCTGAAAAGTGGACAGAAGATTAGCAGGCGGGTTAATTTTTCAACTCGTTAACTCGTCAACGGGTCAACCCTTCTACCCGCCATCTTACAAACGCATAAAACTAAAATCCTCACAATCTAGCAAACAAAAATCACACTCTCTTTGTACGTTAGCAGCTTATTTTCTATCTTTGCATATAGGTAACGGGACACACGCCTTACAACTTATCGCTTGCGCACGAGTGCAAAACGGCGGCGAAAAAGGCGAAACCCATTGAAGTGACAAGCATTATGGCACAAAAGCTCATACAGACACAAACGCAAAAACAAGTGCAGGTGCAACGACTCTCACAGCAACAGATGTTGCAGGTGAGGCTCTTGGAGATGCCGCTTACCGAACTGGAACAGAGCGTTGTTGCCGAACTGGACGACAATCCGGCACTGGAAACAGATACACACGAACCAAACGAAACCGAGAACTACGACACCGCGCCCGCCAACGACGACCAAGGCGATGAGGATTTTGACCAACAGACGGAACGCGAAGAACGCGAACAGGCACTGGATGCGGCGTTGGAAAACATCGGCCGCGACGACGAAATGCCCGAAACATTCGGCAGGGAGAACCATAACAATGCCGAATACGAGGAGATTGTGTATGGCGACACCACTTCGTTTTACGATAAGCTGAAAGAACAAGTGGGCGAAATAGACCTCAACGACGAGGAGGAACAGGTGCTGCTTTACCTCATCGGGTCGTTAGACAACGACGGACTGCTGCGCAAAGACCTCGACACCATTGCCGACGAACTGGCCATTTATCAGAATTTGGACGTGGAAACGCCCGAGATTGAGCGGATGTTGGGTGTGCTACAAACGTTCGACCCGGCTGGCATTGGCGCGCGTTCGCTTAAAGAATGCTTGCTGATACAGATTGCAAGAAAGCCTGAAAGCTGGGCAAAGGAAATGATGCGCCGCGTGATAGACGAGTGTTTCGACGCCTTTACCAAGAAACATTGGGACACGATACAAACGCAACTGCAACTCACCGACAAGCAGGTGCAGGAGGTGCAGGCCGAAATTAGAAAGCTGAACCCTAAGCCGGGGGCATCGATGGGCGAGACGCAAGGGCGTAACTTGCAACAGATAACGCCCGACTTTATCGTAGACACCGACGACGACGGCGGGGTTTCGTTCCATCTCAGTCGCGGAAACATACCCAGACTGATGGTGTCGCCCACGTTTGCCGACATGGTTGACCACTACCGAAACAACAAGGCCAACATGACGAAAGGCGAGAAGGAGGCCTTGCTCTATGCTAAGGAGAAGGTGGAAAAGGCGCAGGGCTATATCGAGGCCATCAAACAACGCCAACATACGCTAAGCCTAACGATGCAGGCCATCATCGACATACAGCGAAAGTTCTTTGTTGAGGGCGACGAGGCCGACCTGCGGCCGATGATTCTCAAAGACATCGCCGACCGAACGGGGCTAGACATTTCTACCATCTCGCGCGTTAGCAACATCAAGTACGCACAAACTAAGTGGGGCACGTTCCCCCTGCGCTTCTTCTTTACCGATGCCTACACCACGGGCGACGGCGAAGAGTTGTCTACACGCAAGATAAAAATCGCCCTTAAAGAGCTTATCGACAACGAAGACAAGAAGAAACCGCTGAGCGATGACTTGCTGAAAGAGGAACTGGCAAAGAAAGGTCTGCCCATCGCCCGTCGCACTGTGGCGAAGTATAGGGAACAGCTGGGACTTCCAGTGGCGAGGTTGAGGAAGGGGTGACAAAGCCCCACAACCGGCCTCACCCCCAACCCCTCTCCAAGGGGAGAGGGGAGTGATTAGCCTTGTTGCTTTATGGGGTGGTGCAAAAGATGGTATGGTTAATACAACCGGCCTCAACCCCAACCAGCCTCACCCCCAACCTCTACCGGCCTCACACCCTCGCACAATCGGCCTCACCCCCAACCCCTCTCCAAGGGGAGAGGGGAGTGATTAGTCTTGTTGCTTTGTGAGGTGGCGCAAAAGATGGTATGGTTAATAAGGGTGGGGTTCGCTCATTAAATGCTGTGTATTCACTTATGTTAGCAGGGCATCTTACATATTTGTTCTCTTTGTTCTATCAGTCTCGTGAGGCTTATGGACTAAAATGAGCAAAGCGTTCAGTTGCTAGCTACAAGATAAAAGATACGGGAGTGATATATAAAAGGTTCGATATTATCAAAGCATTTCACTCCCCTCTCCCCTTGGAGAGGGGTTGGGGGTGAGGCCGGTTACTTAAAGTTGCTTATGAAAGAGAAAAACATCATATTCGGCGCGCGGATGATGAGCATGCTCTTCACCCCGTTTTATCTGCCCATTGTTGGGCTGATAGCGTTGTTCACTTTTAGTTACATGTCTCAATTGCCTTGGGATTACAAACTAGAAGTGTTGCTCTTGGTGTATATCGCCACCATATTTATCCCCACGATACTGATACATCTGTATCGCCGTTATCAGGGATGGACCCTCATTGAGCTAGGGCATAAGGAGCGGCGCATGGTGCCTTACGTCATCTCCATATTGTGTTACTTCGGCTGTTACTATCTCATGTCGGTGTTACAGATACCCCGTTTCATGGCTCGCATATTGGTTGCCGCCCTCGTTGTGCAAGTGGTATGCGCGCTTATCAACGTTTGGTGGAAGATTTCCACGCATACAGCAGCCATTGGCGGCGTGGCAGGTGGACTGATGGCCTTTGCTTTTCTCTTCATGTTCAACCCTGTTTGGTGGCTTTGTTTGGTGTTTATCGTGGGCGGACTGGTTGGAACCAGTCGCATGATACTTCGCCAACACTCGCTTTGGCAGGTGGTAGCAGGGTTTCTTGTGGGCATGGTCTGCGCGTTTGTGGTGATATAGTGAGCCGCTATAAGCGGGCACAACCCACCCACAACTGGCCATAGCCAACCCCACAACTGGCCTCACCCCACCCACAACCGGCCTCACCCCCAGCCCCTCTCCAAGGGGAGAGGGGAGTGATTAGCATAGTTTCTTTGAAGTATTACGATTAAAATATACAACGTATGGCAATACATCAACCCACAAAACAGCCAAACATACCACTTTCCTTTCCCCTTGGAGAGGGGCTGGGGGTGAGGTCGGTTGTGGGTTTGGCGTGGTCCATTTGTGGCGATGCCTAGTTGCCCTCTTTTAATTTAGAAATAATAGTATTAATAACAACAAGTCTTACCCGCTAGTTCCCTGCAAAAGGGGATAGGTAACGAGCAACAATGCTGTCTCTCACACTTACAAAAACAATGTATAACAAGACAACAACCCACAAAACAGCAAGGCATATCACGCCCCTCTCCCCTTGGAGAGGGGACGGGGGTGAGGCCTGTTGTAGATTAGTTGGGTAAGGCCTATTACTTTTCATTATGACCCCATCAGTAAGCATTATCATGGGCAGTACCAGCGACTTGCCCGTTATGGAGAAAGCATGTAAGTTGCTTAACGACTTGAAAGTGCCTTTCGAGGTGAACGCTCTCAGTGCTCATCGCACACCCGATGCCGTAGAAGCCTTTGCCAAAGGAGCCAAAGCGCGTGGCGTAAAGGTTATTATCGCGGCCGCTGGCATGGCTGCCGCTCTGCCTGGTGTTGTGGCAGCATCCACCACTTTGCCCGTTATTGGCGTACCCATCAAAGGCATGCTCGACGGATTAGATGCCCTATTGTCTATCGTGCAGATGCCCCCAGGCATTCCTGTTGCCACTGTTGGCGTTAATGCAGCCATGAATGCGGCCATACTTGCCGTGCAAATGCTGGCCTTGACAGACGAAAACGTGGCGCAACAACTGGCCGAATATAAGGCTACATTGGGACAAAAGATTACCAAAGCCAATGAAGAATTGGCCGAAGTGAAGTACGAGTTTAAGACAAACTAAGGCGAATGTTCGCAAGTTAACAAGTTGACAAGTTGACGAGTGTACAAGTTGACGAGACGACAAGATGGAGAGTTGACGAGTAGATTGGTTAACGAGTGTACAAGTTAATGAGTTGACAAGATGGAGAGTTGACGAGTTGACAAGTGGATTAGTTAACGAGTGTACAAGTTAACGAGTTGACGAGATGGAGAATTGACGAATAGATTAGTTAACGAGTGGACAAGTTAACGGGTAGACAAGATGTCAAGTAGACTAGTTTACAAACTAACGAGTGAACGAGTTGTTAGGCGAAGCATCTTTTCACCTTTTCACTTTTTCACCCTTTCACCTTTAAACGTCATCTTTTCACTTTTTCACCCTTTCACCTTTAAACGCCTTTTCCCCTTTAAACGAATGATGAACGAACAAGATAACAACAAAACTTCACGCCCTCTTGGCCTACAAGAAGATGGCGAATGGAGTGACATCGGCATCGACCTCTTTAACCTGCAACGCCGAAACGCATCGGTAACAACCATTGGCAGCGTGACGATGGGTGGAAACAACCCCGTGCGCGTGCAGTCGATGACCACCACCGACACCAACGACACCGAGGCTAGCGCAGCCCAAGCCGAGCGAATTATACAGGCAGGCGGCGAGTTGGTGCGACTTACCACGCAAGGAAAGCGCGAGGCTGAGAACCTGCGCAACATCAATGCGGCACTCAGACAGAAAGGTTACGACACGCCACTTGTGGCTGATGTGCATTTCAACGCCAACGTAGCCGACGTGGCCGCGCTGTATGCAGAGAAGGTACGCATAAATCCCGGCAACTATGTAGACCCAGGACGAACCTTCAAACAGTTGGAATATACCGACGAGGAATACGCCGAAGAGATAAAGAAGATTGATGCACGCTTTGTGCCTTTCCTCGATATTTGCCGCGAAAACAACACAGCCGTACGCATCGGTGTGAACCACGGCTCGCTCTCCGACCGCATTATGAGTCGCTATGGCGACACGCCTGCGGGCATCGTTGAGAGCTGTATGGAGTTCTTACGCATCTGCAAACGCGAGCAATTCAGCAATGTGGTTATCTCCATCAAGGCATCCAACACGGTGGTGATGGTGCAATCGGTGCGCCTTTTGGTGCAACAGATGCGCCTCGAAGACATGAATTACCCCCTACATCTTGGCGTTACTGAGGCTGGCGAGGGCGAAGATGGCCGCATTAAGAGTGCTGTGGGAATCGGAACGCTACTGTCCGACGGCATCGGCGACACCATACGCGTATCGCTTAGCGAAGACCCAGAGGCCGAAATTCCCGTAGCACGCGCGCTTGTAGACTACATCGAGGCACGTTCGGGCCACCTACCTATACCTGCTCAGGTGGCAAAAGGGTTCAACTACACCGCTCCCGAACGCCGTCCAACCACGCCCGTGGCCAACATCGGAGGCGAAAACCTACCCGTTGTGATAAGCAATCGCACGGATAAGGATAAGGTTCACGTGGTGGCCAACGCCGACCAAACGCCCGATTACATATATATAGGTAGACATCTGCCCGCAAACCTCTCGGCAAAGCGCCGTTACATCATGGACTACGATGCCTACATGCAGCTGGCCAGCACCAATCCGCAGGCCTACGAGCTGGTGTACCCCATCTTCCCACACAATGCCGTGCCCTTTATCTCGCTTGTCGAGGCAGACGTTAAGTTCCTCGTGCCGCAATATGGAGCCAACAGCGACGAATATTTGGCTTGTCTTAAACATCACCCCGAAGTGGTGGTGGTGTGCATGAGCACACATAAAACAAGGTGGGCGACCAGCGTGCGCTGGTTCACGAGTTGTGGTCGGCAGGCATCAACAACCCCGTTGTATTCGCGCAAATGTACCGACACGCGGCCGAAGAGAAAGAAACATTCCAGCTAAAAGCCGCTGCCGACATGGGTCCGCTGATGATTGACGGGCTAACGGATGGCATTTGGTTGATGAACGACGGCGACTTGCCCGACGAAGAGGTAGATGCCACGGCCTTCGGCATACTGCAAGCCGCCCGTTTGCGCACCACCAAGACCGAATACATTAGCTGTCCGGGCTGCGGTCGCACGCTTTACGACCTGCGAACAACCATCGCCCGCATTCGCGAAGCCACCAAACACATGAAGGGTTTGAAGATTGGCATCATGGGTTGCATCGTAAACGGACCGGGCGAAATGGCCGATGCTGACTTCGGATATGTTGGCGCAGGCCCTGGAAAGGTGTCGCTCTACCGCAAAAAAGAATGCGTTGAAAGGAACATCGACGAGAAAGATGCGGTGGAACATCTGCTAAGGCTGATTGAAACCAGCCTCACCCCCAACCCCTCTCCAAGGGGAGAGGGGCGTGATTAGCCTTGCAACGTTGTGGCAGTTCTAATGATTGCTGCATTTGATGGCACACGGTAGTACTATCTATACGATAAACCTTGTGAGGTAATAGCCTAATAAAATCATAGTTAATAACGAGTAATCACTTACCTTCACTCGCCAAAACAACAAAGCATATCACTCCCCTCTCCCCTTGGAGAGGGGTTGGGGGTGAGGCCAGTTGGGGTTGGAGGACGAGCCCAATTAGAGAGGACGAGGTCGGTTGTAGGGTGAAAATGAGACTGAAGACAAAATAATAAATATGAACGAACAAAA
>NZ_HE999443.1:203247-205923 GCF_000312305.1 Prevotella conceptionensis 9403948
ACCGATGTGGGGCATCTTGAACACGATGCAGACGATGGCGACGACAAGATAGCCAAGAAAGCGCGACTGGAACAGCTTGAGCCCATGGAGATTGCACAGCATTATACCAATACTTATCATGCAGCCATGCAACAGCTCAACGTGCTTCCGCCCAGCATCGAACCACAGGCATCGGGTCATATCATCGAGCAAGAAGAGTTGGTGAAGAAAATCCTCGCCAATGGTTTTGCCTACGAAAGCAACGGCTCCATCTACTTCGACATTGCCAAGTACAACGAAACACACCGCTACGGCATACTCTCTGGCCGCAACCTCGAAGACGTTTTAGATGCCTCGCGACAGCTCGACGGCGTGGGCGAAAAGCGCAATCAGGCCGACTTCGCCTTGTGGAAACGCGCCCAACCCGAACACATCATGCGCTGGCCCAGTCCGTGGAGCGAGGGATTTCCTGGTTGGCACTGCGAGTGTACGGCAATGGGCCGCAAGTATCTGGGCAACCAATTCGACATACATGGTGGCGGAATGGACCTTGTTTTCCCGCACCACGAGTGCGAAATAGCCCAAGCCGTGGCCGCAGAAGGCGAACAGATGGTGCGCTATTGGATGCACAACAACATGATAACCATCAATGGACAGAAGATGGGAAAGAGCCTGCACAACTTCATCACGCTCGAACAGTTCTTCAACGGCTCGCATCCCGCACTCGAAAAGGCCTATTCGCCCATGACCATTCGTTTCTTCATCCTCTCTGCCCACTATCGCGGAACGGTGGATTTCTCTAACGAGGCCCTGCAAGCCAGCGAGAAAGGACTCGAAAGATTGCTCAACGGCATCGCCGACTTACAACGCATTCAGCCCGCCAAAGCCAGCGACGAGGCCACGGCAACCATCGCGAACGAACTGCCCCGCAAGTGTTACGAGGCCATGAACGACGACTTCCAAACGCCCATGGTGCTAAGTCATCTCTTCGAGGCATGCCGACTTATCAACACGCTTATCGACCACAAGGCGCAGATTTCGGCCGAACACTTGGAGCAATTAGCCGCCACCATGCGCCTCTTTGCCTTCCAACTGCTGGGTCTGAAAGCCGAAAACGGCAACAACAACGATGCCCGCGAAGAAGCCTTCGGCCACGTTGTAGACATGGTTCTCGACCTGCGCGCCAAGGCAAAGGCCGACAAAGACTGGGCCACTAGCGACCGCATACGCGACGAACTCGCCTCCGCCGGTTTCGAAGTGAAGGACACCAAGGACGGCGCAACGTGGAAACTGAATAAGTAAACATCCAAAGCATTGCGCCACCCACATGCTGTAGCCCCACTACAAAGCACCTTGTAGTGGTGCTACAAGCATCTTGTACACTCGCTACAAGCATCTTGTACGCCCACTACAAGCATCTTGTACTCGCGCTACAAAGCGCCTTGTACTCCCCAAACAGCCAACACATGCCATGCAAAGGCCTGTAAATGGTTGTGCAAACACCTACAAGCGGCTATACATTAAAACCGAAAACATCTCGTAATGAACCCCAACCAATACAACACCCTCTTCACATTTATATGGAATATTGCCAACGACGTGTTGGTACAAGCCTTCAACAAGGGCGACTATAAGAAGATTATCCTGCCCATGATGGTGCTTAGAAGGCTCGACATCTTGCTCGAACCAACCCATCAGCAGGTGTTGCAGCTCAAACAGCAACTAACCGAACAAGGGGTCGACGAAACGCAGCAAGAAAGCATGCTCATACGCTGCACGGGGCTTGCTTATTGCAACACGTCGCGCTTTACCATGAAGACGTTACGCGGAGAAACCAACCCCGTACGCCTAAAACAAAACTTCTTGGAGTATCTCGACGGCTTTTCCAAGGACGTACAAGACATTATCGAGAAGTTCAAGCTGAAACAACAAGTAGACAACCTTAGCGACACTGGCCGCTTGGGCCGCATCATCGAGAAGTTTACCGATGCCGAAATAAACCTCGGAAAAGACCCCGTGCTCGATGCCGAGGGCAACGAAAGGCTGCCAGGGGTGGACAATCACACCATGGGAACGCTTTTCGAGCAGCTGTTGCGCAAGTTTAACGAGGAAAATAGCGTTACCGAAGCCGGAGAGCATTTCACTCCGCGCGACTATGTTGCGCTGTTGGCCGACATCGCCGTGCTGCCCGTCGCCAACAAGTTGCGTAACGGAACCTACACCATTTACGATGGCGCGTGCGGCACGGGCGGTATCCTTTCCATCGCCGAACAACGCATTGACGACATCGCCAAAGAGCAACGCAAGCGCATAAAGATTAGTCTCTACGGGCAAGAGATGCAACCCGAAACATACGCCACATGCAAGGCCGACCTCATGCTCTCGTCCACCACCAACTCGTTTACCTATCTCAACGCCGGCGTCAGGCGCGAAAGGTTCTTTTGCGGTTCAACCATCAGCAACGACGGGCACCCTGGAATGAAGTTCGACTTTTGCATTTCCAACCCCCCTTTCGGCACGCCTTGGAAAACAGACTTGCAGGCTTGGGGACTGAAAGACAACGAAAAGCAACACATAACCGACCCGCGCTTTGTGCTGCCGCAGGGTTACGACCCGCACAACGGCCTGCGCTTTGTGCCCGATGTGGGCGACCCGCAGATGCTTTTCCTTGCCAACAACGTCTCGCGAATGAAGAAC
>NZ_HE999443.1:206180-215335 GCF_000312305.1 Prevotella conceptionensis 9403948
GCGAAGCCGACCGCGCTTTGCGCGACACCGAGCAGGTGCCACTAACCTATCCAGGCGGCATCGAGGCCTTTATGCAGCGCGAAGTGTTGCCCTACGCCCCCGATGCCTACGTGGCCGAAGACGAAACAAAGGTGGGTTACGAGCTTTCTTTCACCAAATATTTCTACAAACCCGTTGAACTAAGGCCCATCGCCGACATCAAAGCCGACATCAAAGCCATTGAAACAGAAACGGATGGACTGCTTGCTGATATTCTGAACAACTAAAATAATGCATGCGCAAAATGAGAAAATATAGCGAGTATAAATATAGCGGGGTGAAATGGATTGGCGATATTCCGAAACATTGGGGGATAGTTGAGCTCAAAAGACTAACCAAATTTAATCCTCAGCGTAGAGAAGAGTTAGACAAAGAAACCCTTGTAGGCTATGCGCCTATGGATAAAGTACGTAGCGATATGCTAACCCCACTCTCAATACAAATAAAGAACTTGACAACAGGACTGACTTATTTCGAAGAAGGAGATGTTGTTATGGCCAAAGTTACACCCTGCTTTGAGAATGGTAACGTAGCTATTGTGCCTAAAATGGTGCATTATTGTGGATATGGAAGTTCCGAATTATTTGTCTATCGGTGTAATGAAGAGAAACTAGAACCAAGGATACTCCTTTATTATTTATTGTCCGCAGGATTTGTTAATGCGGGTGTATCGAGCATGACAGGCACAGGAGGGCTAAAAAGAGTATCGCCAACCTTTGCTCGTAATGTACGAATTCCTTTGGCTCCCCTTGCCGAGCAACGTGCCATTGTTTCGTATTTAGATGGCAAGGTGGGGCAAGATTGATACGTATGTAGCCAAACAAACGCAACAAATTGAACTGCTAAAAGAACTGAAACAAGCAGTTATCGCTAATGCTGTGACAAAGGGAATAGGTACAAATCCGAACGCTAAACGAAAACAATCAGGAGTTAATTGGCTTGGAGAAATACCTGAACATTGGGAAGTTTCAAAGTTAAGAAGACACTTTATTCCACGAATCCAAAAAGTTTCTGATAAAGATTTCGCACCGTTGTCTGTTACAAAAGATGGGATATTACCACAACTAGATACCGCCTGTAAAACTGATAATGGAGAAAATCGTAAGCTAGTGCGTAAAGGCGACTATGTTGTTAATTCGCGAAGTGATAGAAAAGGTTCAGGGGGAATTTCTCCTTTTGATGGTTCTGTTTCGCTTATCAATATCGTTATTTACCCAATTGACGGCGAACAAGAATACTATCATTACCTATTTCGCTGCAACAACTTTGTTGAAGAGTTTTATAGGAATGGGAGAGGAATCGTTGCAGACCTTTGGACAACACGCTACCAAGAGATGAAGAACATTGAAATCCCCATCCCTCCTCTCTCCGAACAGCGCGCCATAGTAAGCTATATCGAGGCCAAGACGGCGAGTATAAACAAGCTTATCGGTGCTTACGAGCAGCAAGTGGAACGCGTAAAGGAATATAAGCAGCGGCTGATTAGCGATGCCGTAACGGGAAAAATGAATGTAACGGACGAACAAACCCAAACAAACTGAACGCCATGCCTACAACAATGAACGAAAAAGCGTTGGAAGACCTGATTGTTAACTGGCTTACCAACCATAACCAATACGAACTGGGCGATACCAGCCAATACGACACTCACTATGCCCTAGACACTGGACGACTTGAAACTTTCCTCAAGCTAACCCAGCCCGCAGAGGTAGAAAAGTCGGGTATCTTCCATTCGCCTGTCAATCGCCGCAAGTTTCTAGAACGCCTGCGCGACGAGATAACAAAGCGCGGGGTGGTGGATGTGTTGCGAAAGGGATTGAAACACCAAAGCAACACCTTTGTGCTTTACAACCCCCTGCCCTCGGCACTTAGCGCCGAGGGCGAAGAACGGTATGCACTGAACAAGTTCTCTGTTGTGCGGCAGTTGCGCTACGATGCACAAAACCCTGCGCTGGCATTGGATGTGGCCATCTTTATTAACGGCTTGCCGGTGATTACGATGGAGCTTAAAAACCAGATAACAGGCCAAAACACGACACACGCCATTGCCCAATACCGCACCGACCGCTCGCCCAACAACCTGCTGTTTATGTCCAAACGCTGTGCCGTACACTTTGCCGCCGACGATGATACGGTGCAGATGTGCACCAAACTATGCGGAGCCAACAGTTGGTTTTTGCCTTTTAACAAAGGATTTAACGACGGAGCAGGCAACCCCGTCAACCCCAACGGACTGAAAACGGCCTATCTGTGGGAAGAAATTCTTACCAAACGCAACCTTAGCAACATTCTTGAACACTACGCGCAGGTGGTTACCGAGCGCAATCCCGATACCCGGCGTAACATCGAAAAGAACATTTGGCCACGTTGGCACCAGCTGCAACTGGTGCGCGCACTGCTACACGAAACGGCCAAGGGCAACATCGGGCAACGCCTTTTGGTGCAACATTCGGCCGGTTCGGGCAAAAGCAACAGCATCACATGGTTGGCCTATCAGCTTGTAGAGCTGTTAGAGGGAGACCAACCGCTGTTTGACAGCGTAATTATCGTTACCGACCGCGTTAACCTCGACAAGCAGTTGCGCAACAACATGCGGGCTTTTAGTCGCAATGAAAACATCGTAGATGCCGCCGACAGTAGCGAAACCCTGCGGCAACACCTTGTAAACGGCAAGAAAATCATCCTTTCTACCGTGCATAAGTTCTCGTTCATCCTCGACGCCATCGGCAACGAACTGGCCAGTCACCGCTTTGCCGTAATTATAGACGAGGCACATTCAAGCCAAAGCGGCAAGATGGCGGCCAGCACAAACCAAGTGTTGGCAGGTTCGGCAGTGGCCGACGACACGGAGCTAAGCGTTGAAGATGCCGTTAACGAGGCCATTGCCCAATACATGTGCGGGCGGCGCATGGCACCCAACGCCAACTTCTACGCTTTCACCGCAACGCCGAAGAACAAGACACTCGAAACGTTCGGCACGTCCTTTATTAAGCCCGACGGCGAAACGGGGCATCGGCCCTTCCACGTCTACTCGATGAAACAGGCCATCGAAGAGGGGTTTATCCTCGACGTGTTGAGCAATTACACCACCTACGAAAGTTTCTATCACATTCGCCGGCGGGTGGAAGACGATCCCGAGTTCGACCGCAAGCAGGCCTTAAGAAAGATACGCCACTTTGTTGAACGCCAACCCGAAACCATTGAAAAGAAGGCCGAGGTGATGGTTGAGCACTTCCACACCTCCGTGGCGCATAAAATTGGCGGACAGGCACGCTGCATGGTGTGCACCACTGGCATACAACGAGCCATCGATTACTTCTTTGCCATCAACCGCTTGCTAAGCCAACGCGATTCGCAATATCGCGCCATCGTGGCTTTTAGCGGCGATTTCGAGTACAACGGAAAGACCGTTAACGAGGGTAGCCTTAATGGATTTCCTTCTGCGGCCACAGAAAAGACGTTCCGCACGGGCAACTATCGTTTCCTCATCGTGGCCGACAAGTTTCAAACGGGCTACGACGAACCGCTGCTGCACACCATGTATGTAGACAAGCCGCTGCATGGATTGCAAACCGTTCAGACGCTTTCGCGACTTAACCGCACGTGCCCTAAGAAGGAAGATACCTTTGTGCTCGACTTCGTTAACACCTGCGACGACGTTGAACAGAGTTTCCAAACCTTCTACAAAACCACCATCCTGAGCCGAGAAACCGACCCCAACCGCCTGAACGACTTGCTGGCAGAGATAGAGAAACACCAAATTTACACACAAAGCGAGCTGGAAACGCTGAACCAACGCTATTGGAACAACGCCCCAAGAGAAGCCCTGGACCCCTTGCTCGATGCCATGTGCCAGCGCTTTTGCACCCTATCGGAAGAAGAACAGGTGGAGTGTAAAAGCAGCATCAAGGCCTTTATACGCACCTACGAGTTTCTTTCTACCATCATGGACAGCTGCTCGTTGGAATGGGAAAAGGCCGAAACGCTGCTTAAGCTGCTCGTGCGCAAGTTGCCTTCGCTGGGTACAGACGACCTGACACGCGGATTGATAGAGGCTATCGACTTTGACCGGTACCGACTTGAAAAGAAAGAAGAACGAAAGATACAACTGCAAAACGCCGATACCGAGATAGAACCTGTGCCCACGGCCACCGCTGCAGGTGTGGCCGAACCCGACATGCAACGACTAAGCGTTATCGAAACGCAGTTTAACGAGCTGTTCGGTTCTACCGACTGGGACGACATCGAGGTGGTGAAAAGGCAGGTGGAAGACGTTACGCAACGCGTTACCAACGACAACAACGTGCGCGACGCCATGCTGAACAACGACGAACAGACGGCCGCACAAGAGTGCGACGAGGCCACCAACGTGAAAATGGCCGACATGGCCGAAACCTATACCCAGCTGATTAATAAGTACATGTCGGAGCCCGACTTCCAAGAGCGGTTTAATCAGTTGATACGCGAACGGGTAAAGGCTGCCATCAATCCCGAATACGATGAGCAAGATTTGGCCTTTAAGCTGCGCCAAGCATTTAAGGAAGACTTTGCCGACTTCTGCGATGGGGTTCATAACGTGGAGTTTGATGAGGTGTTGCGGCTGTTCTTCTGCCTGGTGAATGCCGAAACGATACCCGCCTTGCAGGGCCTTCGGCGGATATTGCGCAACACGCTGAATTGTCTTTATCGGGCACAGCACCGCGAAGAGGATTTCCGCACATGGTATGCCGACCTGGTTAGCCGTTTCGAGGCCTTTCTCAAAAAGATATATTGGCTGCAACATGGCGTGCCCATGCCGCTTGTTAACGATGGTCGTGAGCCCGCCTTGCTCGATGCCGTGCGCCATTTCCCGCGCATATCCAGTCTTTATCATACGCGTAACCCCAAGCACGAACGCTTTAAGCAGTATTATAACGTGGTGTTTACATGGCGCAATAAGGAGAACCACAGTGCCGAAGACCTGCCCGCCAACTTGCTCCCTGCGGCCCTTCACGCCGCCGTTGCCATGTATCTGTACGCCACAATGGTAAGCGCACCCGAACTGAAAGGCAAACTATGAGCGAGAGAAAATCTCAACCCCCAACTGGCCTCACCCCCAATTGGCCTCATCCTCAATTGGCCTCATTCCCTACTAGCCTCACCCCCTACTGGCCTCACCCCCAACCCCTCTCCAAGGGGAGAGGGGAGTGGTATGCCTTGTGGGGTGTTTGCTTGTTAACTTGTAAACTCATCAACTTACAACATCATCAACTTACAAGCTCACAAACTCATTAGCTCACAAACTTACAAAATCATCAACTCATCAACTCACAAGCTTACAAACTCATCAACTTACAAGCTTACAAACTCACCAACTCATTAGCTCATAAACTTACAAAATCATCAACTCATCAACTCACAAACTTACAAGCTCACCAACTCATTAGCTCACCAACTTACAAAATCATCAACTCATCAACTTACAAGCTTACAAGCTCACCAACTCATCAACTTACCAACTCATTAACTTACCAACTCATCAACTCAGAAACTCCCCAACTCAAAAACTTAAAATCTTACTTTATATTTTACAATGCGGCTCTAATTTTCGCTCCGTTCTAGCGAAAATTTGGGTCGTAAAGTGGGTAAATTGGCACAATTTCTAGGCTTTCTCGCCTTGTGTTTTGTCTGTATTTCAGAGTAAAACCTGCATTTTGCACCATTTTGCCTTTCTAGTTTGGTTGCCAACTCGTAATTTTGCAAGTCCAATTACCTGCTTTTAGTCCCTAAAATCCCACTTTTTGATGACTATTTCGCCCTTTTTAGCCATGTATGTCGTGGTTCGAGAGGGTTATATTTATGCCATTGTGGCGTATCTTTATGCTTTTTGCCTCACATTTAGCAGCAAAATGCACTGCATTTTGCACCATTTCACCTTGCGTTTTGCACCAAAACGCACTGCATTTAGCGGCAAAACGCATTGCATTTTGCACCAAAACGCACTGCGTTTAGCGGCATATTGCAGTAAATTGAGCGGTAAACGCCCTTAAAATGGGTGCAAATGGCGGTTCCTTGTAATAAATATTCATTTTGCTGCATCCACAGGTTGGCCCTTAGTTGCATCAAAACAAACCTTCGCGAGAATCGATTTTTTGCGACCGAGTGGGCTGTTGGTGGATAAAAAGGGCACTTTTTGTGTTAAAATTCTTGCTGAAAAGTGGACAAGGCCTCACCCCTACTGGCCTCACCCCCAACCCCTCTCCAAGGGGAGAGGGGAGTGGTGCGTTGTTGGTTGATAAGGCCTCACCCCCCAGCCCCTCTCCAAGGGGAGAGGGGAGTGGTATGCTTTGTTGGTTGATAAGGCCTCACCCCCAGCCCCTCTCCAAAGGGGAGAGGGGAGTGATGTGCTTTGTTGGTTGATAAGTCCTCACCCCCAGCCCCTCTCCAAGAGGAGAGGGGAGTGGTATGTGTTGTTAGTTCAGGAGAGGTTTTCAGTTGACGAGAAAACCTGTTAGCTTGTCTACTCGTTAACCAACCATCTTGTTAACTTGTCAACTCGTCTACTCGTCAACTTAAAAACCTCTCGCCAACTTAAAAACCTCTTCTCCCCACACTTTCTTTCCCTAACCTTTGGCGGTACCGAATAGTTAAACTATATTTGCAATATTGTTACAGATTCTTCCGAAAGGGCATCGGTGAGTTGGGTAAGTAAATCGCAACGAAACGATGTGCGTAGGGGTGTTTGTGGCTCAATGTACCATAACTAAACTTTATGCAACATGAGAAGTAATAAGCTAAGCAACCTTTTGTCGCTGCTTTTTCTTGCCGTAACCTTGGGCGTAGCCGTTTATGCCGCATGTGTTAACGACACTATCGTTGTGCATTGGGGACCACTTGGTGGTAGTGAACTCCAAGGCATGAGCTATCTTATCCTGTTTCTTCCCCTTTTGTCGGCTGCGCTTTACGTGTTGTTGCGCAAGGGAAAGGAAAACCCGCAGGCACTCGACCCAACGCGCGACATACCTCAAACGGAGGACAACACGCAACAATTGCGCCGATATATCGATGTACTTTCGCCTACCGTCACGGGATTGTTGTTGTACATCACGCTTTGTGCGGCAGGTTTCTTGCCCATGATACCCCTCGTGGTGATGCTCGCCGTGGCCTTTCTCATTGTATATTATGTGCGTTGGCGACGTAAATCGAGAAGAGGGTAGGGCGGTTTAATTTTCTTTCTTCATGTTTTGGCGGTGATGTACTTTTGTCGTAACTTTGCAAAATAAAAGCGTTGGTGCCAAGAGTTGTGCTTATAGGCTAGACATAAATACGTTGGCACACAATAAAAAGTGATATTTAACAACTAAATACGACCAATTACAAAGTGCCAAAACATGAAAAATTCTAGTCTGAAAAGCTTGTTTTCGTTACTATTCTTAGTAGCCACCGTGAGCATTGCGCTATACTGCATCCTAACGAAAAACACGATAGACATGCGTTTTGATATGCCGGGCGGGGTTAACAAACCGATTTCGCCTTTCTTCCTCTTACCACCAACTCTGTTCTCTGTTGGCGCTTACTTCGTAACTCGTTTTCTGGCAGACAAACCCATGCGTATGAAAAGTTTGCTAAGGAGGTATGTAATACCTATGAATGAGCATAATGCCCCATTGATACGTAACTTCCATGAGTCTGTTTCGCTAGGAGTTACGAGCATTATGTTCTATTGCTCGCTCTTCATATCGGGCATAATCGCCTTCAACCCCTTTATTACATGGGCGGTAATGATGTTGCCTTTTCTTATGATAGGATGGTCGTCGTTTAAGTTGATGCGTGATAAGGAAATGCAATGATAGAACATAACACATCAAACAACCGAATAGCCGTGTTTTTTCTCGCGGCAACCTTCGCTGTGGCTATCTACGCCACGGTGATGGATCTGTTTCCCGCCTTGCGAATTAGTTTCTTTGCTTCTGGCTATAGGAGGGGTTTTAACCTCGTAAACTTTGTGTCTCCCGTGTTTTCGGCTGGCTTTTACCTGTGGTTGCGCTATGTGTCGTTGCACCCGCTAAGCAATCCACAACCCGGCGGACCTGCAGATACAGAGGAAAACAAAAGGCTGATGAGCCGTTATGCTGACAAAATGCTGCCCAACATCACAGGGATAATGCTGCTTATGGCCGTGGGGGAAGTCTTGCCTATACCTTATTTGATGACGGTAGTGCTGTTATGGGGATTTTATTTGGTGGTGTTTACACTGCGAGTTTTCCGTAAGATGACATATAACAAACGCTAGAACCGATGCCCGCGCATCCCCATTTCACGTTATTTTGCAGCGTGACTTAGAGCCAGTTGCACATTTTTGCGTAACTTTGCAGACGCTAACCGCCATGTACAGCCCACAAAATGCAAGAGGGGTGGCGCATGGCGTACGAGCATACAATTATTTATAGATACACAAATTCGTAGCATTATGGCATATCTTTTTTCTTCCGAGTCGGTTTCCGAAGGGCATCCCGACAAGGTGTCCGACCAAATATCAGATGCTTTGGTAGACCAATTCTTGGCCTACGACGACAAGGCACACTGCGCCATCGAAACTTTCGTTACCACAGGACAGGTGGTTATCATGGGCGAGGTGCGCTCTAATTCGTACATCGACCTGCAAACCATCGCCCGAAACACCATCAAACACATTGGCTACACCAAATCGGAGTACCAGTTCGACGGCGATTCGTGCGGCGTACTGACGGCCATTCACGAGCAAAGCGACGACATCAACCGCGGCGTTAGTCGCGAAGAGGCCGACGAACAAGGCGCCGGCGACCAAGGGATGATGTTTGGTTACGCCACCAACGAAACCGAAAACTACATGCCCCTGTCGTTAGACTTGGCCCACTTGCTGATGATTACCTTGGCCGAGATACGAAAAGAGGGTAAGGAAATGACTTATTTGCGTCCCGACTCAAAGAGTCAGGTGACGGTGGAGTATGCCGACGACGGGCAGCCCATACGCATCGACACCATCGTTGTGAGCACACAACACGACGACTTCGGCCCCAACGACGAGCAGATGCTGGCCCAAATAAAGGCCGACGTGCTGAACGTGCTGATGCCTCGCGTAAAAGCGAAGATAACAA
>NZ_HE999443.1:216337-225589 GCF_000312305.1 Prevotella conceptionensis 9403948
GACACCTTGCACCTGCCTGGACACTCGGTGGGAAAGGATGTGCGCATTGTTGATTTTGCCGCTCTATTATCGCGAGTCGTTCTTCTCGCAAAGTCCGTATTACCATCCCGAAATGCCGGCCGGACGGCCAGGGGTGGCAGGCGACCCCGTGCCTTATACCATCGCCAGCGACGACTTGCTTACCTCGTTGCTCCTGGGTTGTTTCATCTTGGGCTGCGTGGCTTTCGCCCAATCGCGCGACTTCATCTTTCGTCAGGTAAAGCATTTCTTCCGCGTGCGCAACGAAGGCACTTCCGAAATAGCCGAGACAACGGGCGAGATACGTTTCCAAATATTCCTTGCACTGCAAACCAGTTTGCTCTATGCCATCCTGTTCTTCCTTTACCTGCGGCACCTGCACGTTGAAACCTTCATCGCCGAGCAGTTCGTTGTTATCGGCATCCTTACGGGTTTGGTGGCGGGCTACTTCCTGCTGAAGGCCTTTGCCCAATGGTTTGTGGGGTGGGTGTTCTTCGGTAAGCGCAAAAACAACCAGTGGCTTAAATCGTTTCTCTTCCTCGTCTCCTCGCAAGGCGTGTTGCTTTTGCCGCTGGTAATGCTGCAAGCCTACTTTCAGCTCACCGTCAAGAGCAGCATCATCTATGTGGGCATCGTGCTGGGGACAACCAAAATACTGTCGCTTTATAAGACACACCTTATCTTTTTCCGCCAAAAAGGCCAGTTTTTGCAATTTTTTTTGTACTTTTGCGCTCTCGAAATTGTGCCTTTGTTCGCCCTGTGGGGCGTATTGACAATAGCCTCCAATTATTTGAAAATCAATTTTTAAGCAAGTAGATGGTAAAAAAGATATTAATATCTCAACCCAAACCGACGAGTGATAAGTCGCCCTACTTCGACATAGAGAGAGAGTATGGCGTTGATTTGGTGTTCCGCCCTTTTGTGCAGGTAGAAGGCATCACATCGAAAGAGTTTCGCCAGCAAAAGGTAAGTATTCCCAATTATACGGCCATCGTATTTACGTCGCGCCACGCCATCGACCACTTTTTCAAGCTGGCCAAAGAGCTACGCGTGCCCATTCCCGAGACGTTGAAGTATTTTTGCGTAACCGAGACCATTGCGCTCTATATCCAAAAATACGTTCAATACCGTAAACGTAAGGTGTTTTTCGGTACTACGGGCAAGATGGAAGACCTGCTGCCCACAATGGCGAAGCACAAACAAGAGAAGTATCTTGTGCCATTGAGCGACAACCATAACGACGACATCGCCAAATTGCTCGACTCGAAGAAACTGAACCATACGGAATGTGTGATGTATCGCACCATCACCAACGACTTTACGCCAGAGGAGATAAAGAATTTTGACTACGACATGCTCATCTTCGTGAGTCCCACGGGTGTGAAATCGTTTGTGAAAGACTTCCCCAACTTCGAGCAAGGCGACGTTCGTATCGGCACATTCGGCCCAGCAACGTCGAAGGCCATCACCGATGAGGGCTTGCGATTGGACTTTCAAGCTCCGTCGAAAGAATATCCCTCGATGTCTGGTGCGTTGAAAGCCTATCTCGACGAGCATAAGTAAGGCTCGCCACTTAGACCTCGAAAGCGTACGAAAGGCGTGTTGGCGAGTGGCACTTTTTGCCTTATTTGGTAAGCGCGCATCACTCGCTGGCGGTGCGTGCAACGGTCTAAATCATCCCCAAACAAACAGTAACAATGGCAGCAACGGTATCGCAAAAGCTAAGAAAAGAAGAGCGCGCCTGTGGCAAAAAGCTCACCGAGGCACTCTTTTGCGGCGCGGATAGTCGGTCGCTTGCTGCCTTTCCCTTGCGTGTGGTGTATTTGGCGCAGCCCTTTTCGGCCGAAGAACAGCAGGCATTGGCCTCTGTACAGATGATGATAAGTGTGCCTAAGCGCAGATTTAAGCACGCCGTCGACCGCAATAGGGTTAAACGGCAGGTGCGCGAAGCCTATCGCAAGAACAAGCATTTGCTTTATGATAAGTTGCCGACAGGCAGAAGAATAACGCTGGGTTTCCTTTGGTTGGATGCCAAACATCATTCTTCGGCCGAGGTTGAAGATAAGGTGCAGAACCTGTTACGCCGAATAGGAGAAAGTCTATGAATGCGTTTCGTGCCCTTTTAGGCCTGTTTCGGCGTGTCGCAGTGTGGCTTTTGCTGTTGCCCATCCGCTTTTATCAGCTGGCCATTTCGCCTTATACGCCCCCATCGTGTCGCTTTACGCCCTCTTGTTCAGAGTATGCCCGTCAGGCCATCATCAAGCATGGCCCCTTCAAGGGATTGGCCTTGGCCGTTTGGCGTGTGTTGAGATGCAATCCGTGGGGCGGTAGCGGATACGACCCTGTGCCGTGATAAGCCTCACCCCCAGCCCCTCTCCAAGGGGAGAGGGGAGTGGTATGACTTGTGAATTTACCACTTACTGGTGGCCAATCACGCAGCTTGTCCACCGCTTAACTTGTCAATTCACAAACTTGAAAACGCGTTAACTCGTAAACTAACGAACTTGTCACTTGTTAACTTGTCAACTTATCAATTAACGAACTCGTCAACTCATAAACATCCTATATATATCCCGATGAAGAAAAATTTTGTAGAAGAACTAAGATGGCGCGGCATGTTGGCGCAGATTATGCCTGGAACAGAAGAACTGTTGCAGAAAGAAACGGTTACGGCATACCTTGGAACAGACCCCACAGCCGACTCTTTGCACATCGGGCATCTCGCTGGCATCATGATGTTGCGACACTTGCAGATGTGCGGACACAAACCCATCATCCTCGTTGGAGGAGCAACGGGCATGATTGGCGACCCCTCGGGTAAGAGCGCGGAGCGTAACCTGCTCGACTCGGAAACGCTTTATCACAACCAAGAGTGCATCAAAGCACAGGTGGCTAAGTTCCTAGACTTCGATGCCAAGGGCGACAATGCCGCCGAGATGGTGAACAACTACGATTGGATGAAAGACTTTTCGTTCCTCGATTTCGCACGAACGGTGGGCAAACACATCACTGTTAACTACATGATGGCCAAGGATAGCGTGAAGAAACGCCTCAGCGGAGACGCTCGCGACGGACTTTCGTTCACCGAGTTTACCTACCAATTGTTGCAGGGTTACGACTTTCTACACCTCTATGAAACCAAAGGTTGCAAGCTACAACTAGGCGGTAACGACCAATGGGGCAACATGACAACGGGTGCCGAGCTTATTCGTCGCACCTTAGGCATAGAAAATGAGGCCTACGCGCTTACTTGTCCGCTAATCACTAAGGCCGACGGAACGAAGTTCGGCAAGACGGAGGGTGGCAATATATGGCTCGATGCCAAGCGCACTTCTCCTTATATGTTCTACCAATTCTGGCTGAACGTAAGCGATGCCGATGCCGAACGCTACATCAAGATATTCACTTCGCTGGATAAGGAAACGATAGACGCGCTGGTAGCCGAACAAAACGAAGACCCAGGAAGGCGCCCCTTGCAAAGGCGATTGGCCGAAGAGGTTACCGTTATGGTGCACTCGCAGGCCGCACTCGACCAGGCTATGGAGGCCAGCAACATCCTTTTTGGCAAGGCCACAAAAGAAAATCTGCTTAAACTAGACGAACAAACGCTGCTCGATGTGTTCGAGGGAGTGCCGCATTACGAACTGGATAAGGCTTTGCTTGGCCAGCCTGCCATCGACCTTTTCACGCGCGAAGACGTGCCAGTATTCGCCAGCAAGGGCGAAATGCGTAAGCTGGTGCAAGGCGGAGGCGTGTCGCTGAACAAGGAAAAGCTTGCCGCTGCCGACCGCCCCGTTACTGCCGACGACCTTATCGACGGAAAATACCTGCTTGTTCAGCGCGGAAAGAGAAACTATTATTTGCTTATCGTGAAGTAAAGGGTTGCGCTTTTGCGCATACCACACCATAAAGTTTCACCCCTTTATCCCCTTTGGGACATTCGCAAGGCATAAAAGCCGATTGCTAAATCCTCAAAAAGAGATAAAGGGGCGAAACTGTTTTTTAGGGCTAAGCGTTGGCGTTCTTGACACTTTCAGTAACCTTATCTCTTGCGACTGACCCATACAAAATAGGGAGGTTAATCTCAACTAGTGAGGTATTAACCTCACTAACTTCGTGTATGTATAAAGAAAAAGATGACGGCATGATCACTCATCCCGTCATCCCAAAGAATAATGTTAACGGACGTTGGTGTGTTGCAAAGCGATAATGCTAAGTGCAGTTACGATTGTAACGCCAACCAACATCGCGATTGTTTCAAAATCTAATAACATAATCTTTAACCTTAAAATCTATCAAACTACTAACCTAATGAAAACTTATTATGAAAAGCATTCTCTCGAATACAATGCAAAGTTACGATGTTTTTTTTAATCCTGCAATACTTGTACCGAAAAAAATCTGCAAAATTTCCACGAAATTGATGTTTGTCAGTGTTTTTTATGTTTTGCGACATTAAAAGGCGTGGTTTGTTAAGGCACATTTATAAAATTGTTTAGTTGGCAAGCGTTTTCCCATGTTGAACAACTTTACTTTTCCGAAGATAAATAAAGCCAGGTGATGTACCCTGTGTTGAAAGATTTTTGTAACTTTGTGCCAATATGAATACCATCTTTTAAACGTTACGCACAAATGCTACAACGCGATTACATAAAGCGACTTATCCGCGAATTTGCCGAGGCCCTGCGCCGTATGCTCGACCAAAAGGAGGTTGTTAAAAGGCGCGAGGCTATCCGTCTGCTGTACGAACAGTATTTAGGCCCGTACAACCTTTACCATTTCGCAACCATCGACGAGTTGATGTCGGCCATTCAATCGTTTCCCGAAGACGAACGGTTGGAACGATTGGCGATGCTGGCGGAGCTGTATTACGCTGAGGCCGATACCGAAGCATCGGTGTACGATAGGGAAGTGCTGTTGCAAAAGGCTTTCAACCTTTTTGAATATTTGGAAAGAGAAAGCGGCGTGTACTCGATGGAACGCCGCGGCAAGATGGCCGAATTGATGAAACAGCTTGCCAAATAACGCCCCGTACTTGGTGAAAAATGCGTTGGCGACAGGCCTTGTTCTGGGTGTATGTTGGCAATTGCATCGTATGTGTCAAGGCCGTTTCCCCTACATAATGCAAAGTGTTTCATCTTGCTTTATGGGTTTCAACAAGTTTTCTTGGGGTTGACGGGATGTCGTGGGCGCATGCGTTGGTTGTAACCAAAAGGAGAACCGTGCATGAGCTTAACCTACGGCCATGTGGGCTCGTTGTGCATCTCATTAGGAGCAACTGTTGATGTGCGCCCGTTCGTCGGGCAATTGGCTTGTTGTAGTATTTCATTTCATCAGAAAATGATGTTGGTAATCATAGTCAAACGAAATTGGATTTGGAGCATCACAAGCATCTTGTCGTGTCGGTACAAGACTTCGGCAATAACAATTCCGATAGCTTTGAGTGTCGGTACAAGCACATTGTCGTGTCTGTACAAGGGCCTTTGTACCGATGTTCTAGTCAAACTTAATTGGATTTGGAAAGCCACAGGGGCATCGTAAGCAAACAGGCATTCCCCTTTTCTCTGCATAAGGGTTTGTTGATGCCATGCTGCGCCTTTCTGGCATTCTCCTCACAACAATATTCCAAAAGCAATTCTGTTAGGCTATAATTCGTTCGTAAATATATGGTATTTTCAAACTTTTTGACTACTTTTGCAACGTATGTCTTGTTCTCATTTCAAGATCTTTTGATTTTCGGGATTAACACATACTGGGGTTAGGCTAGCAAACATGGTGTTTTATCAGGCCCTACGGATTGCACCTGCGCCTGTTTGGCTGCCGAAAACAGCCATGCTGGCGGTTTGCCTCCATATTATATGTACGGTTTAATGATGAACAGCGAAAAGAAAATCATAGTGATACTGCCGCCCGAGTTCGAGCTTTACAAGGCGATAGACAAGAACCTCAAACACCTGGGCTACACAAAGGCCGTTGTTTTGGCACCCAAGTTTAGGCATACGTTTAAAACGCGGATGGTAAATTTCGTACTCAAACACCTACTGGGCCGTGATGAGTATAAGCGCCGCATTGCAGCCGCCTACTATCCTAAGCGGGTGGGACAGGTTGTGCACCGCTTGGCCACGAAAAGTTTTGACTATGCAATTGTAATGCGCCCCGATTTGTTGGAGATGGAAACGCTTAACGAGGTGCTTCGTGTGGCCAACAAAACAACGGCATACCAATGGGACGGATTGGAACGGTTTCCGCAGGTGTTCGAGGTCATTCCGCTTTTCGACCGTTTCTTTGTTTTCGACCCTAACGATGCCCCCAAGTACAAGGCGAAATACCCCAACCTGCTGGCTTGTACCAATTTTTATTCGATTTCCCCATGTCCGAAGTGCAAGTAAACCCCAACGAAGTGATGTATGCGGGCGCCTATCAGGAAGGTCGCGTGGGTTCGTTGCTTAAAATGGTCGACGAATTGCAAAAATACAACCTAAAGCTCAACGTCCATTTGGTGCTGGGATGGAGGTCGGTTGCCTTCGAACACCCCATAATAACCTTTTCGAAGAAAGGGGTGGGCTTTCTTTCTTACTTGGAGACTGCAAGAAGAGCGGGCATGCTGCTCGACATTAAGGCTTGCGAACACGATGGGTTGTCGTTCAGGGTGTTCGAGGCTTTGAGATATAACAAAAAGCTCATTACAGACAACAAGAGCGTGAGGTTGTACGACTTCTATCGCCCTGACAACATCTTTGTGGTTGAAGATGGATGTTTCGACGGCCTTAGCGAGTTCCTTGCCGCGCCATACACGCCACTTCCCGAAGAGATAATACAAAAATATAGTTTCACCAACTGGTTGAGGTATGCCCTAGACATGCCTCCTTATCAAGTAACAGACAGCAAGACATGGAAGTTTCAGTTATCGTAACCTGCTACAATCAAGAGGCTTTTTTGAACGATTGTTTAGCAAGTGTGGCCAAACAGACTTATCCCGATTGGGAATGCATCATCGTAGACGATGGCTCTACCGACACTTCGGCACAGATTGCCAAAGGTTGGCAGGCGGAAGACGCACGCTTTAAATATGTGTATCAGGCAAACAAAGGTTGCAGTGGAGCACGAAATACGGGGCTGAGTGAGGCCGGGGGCGACCTCATACAGTTCTTAGACGGCGACGACATCTTGCAGCCTACAAAGCTGGAAGAGAGCGTAAAGGCCTTTTCGCAGGAGAAATGCGACGTCGTTGTCACCAATTTTTCGGAAGAACACAATGGCGAACCACGTCCGCCTTTTTGCGATCTGACGAAGTACGATTTTACTTATAAGAATTTGTTGTTGCAATGGGACATCGACTTTAACGTGCCGCCCCATTGTTTTTGCTTCACAAAAAAGATATTGGAAGGCCTTACATTCAAGGAGTTTCTTAAAGCAAAGGAAGACTGGATAATGTGGCTCGAGGTGTTTAGGCGCAATCCCAAGGTGTGTTTCATAAACCAGCCACTGGTGATGTACAGAATACATGGGGGGAACATTACTCGTAACACTTCTCTGATGGAACAATATACAGAGGCCGCCTCTCTTTACATATTAAAGAACGAAGACGCTTACTTCGAGGAGTTTTACCATAAAATGGTGAAACCGTATAAGGATAAGCTCAACAGGCTATTGTCGCGGCCGTGGTACAAAAAGGTGTTCTACGCCCTAACGGGCAAGCAATAGGTCTGCCAAATGCCCTTTGTCGCTGGCCTCTCTCCCAGGTGTGGCTGTGGGGCGACGCCCCCTTCATGTTGATGGGCTGGTGGGCTTTTGGGCTTTTGGGGGTTGTTAGGGCAGTATTTTTGCAGGCCAACAGCGTAACCGTCACTAGATGGAAGGTGTTGGTTATGTAGGTTGGAGATAGAAAATGAAATGTTTAGGAATTCTTAATCAATGATGAGACGCCTCTTATTTATCCTGATTTTGGCATGGTCGGCCGCAATGCTCATGGCACAAGAAAAACCGCGGCGTGCCGTATACAACGAGTATGCTGGAGCATCGGGCATTATTGGCGCAAATTTCGATTCGCGCTTTTCGGCGAACAGCCATCTGGGCTATCGCCTTGGTCTGGCTTTTAATGCAGGAAGAACATCTGAAAAAAGCGAAGACGGGGCTTCCGTTTATCAAGGTCCTGCGGCGGTGTTCGAGGCTTATGGTCTGATTGGTAGAGCTAACCATAGTTTGGAATTGGGGGTGGGGATGATGCATGGCATCTTTAAACGCGATTATGAGTGGGATGCAACGCCCCCTCTCGGCATGTCGTCTGATCCGCCCGAGATATGGAAGTATGGTTACTATGGCTTTGCGAATGTGGGTTATCGCTATCAGCCTGCCGTGGGTTTCTTTCTCCGCGCTGGTGTCAACCCAACGTTTGTTCCCGAAACCCATTATGGCATCTCTCGTTTCCTTGTATATCCTTACTTAGGCCTAGGCTTTGCCTTTTAAGCGTTAATGGGCAGCCGACCAGCTGGCCCAGCTTGGCGATAAGGCACTGTTTGTTGCTAACTAAAAAACAATCGGGATGCCCAGATAGCCTAGGCATCCCGATGGGGTAAGCCACATGGCCAGTGGCGGTTGTGGCTATGAAGGTGTGGAAGGGGCTTTATTTCTCTTCCAACATGGGCAGATACTTGCCGTAACCCTGCTTTTCCATATCTTCTTTTGGTACAAAACGCAGCGATGCGCTGTTGATGCAATAGCGCAAACCGCCCGTTTCTTTGGGGCCATCGTTAAACACATGACCTAGATGCGCGTTGCCTTTGGCCGAACGAACCTCGGTGCGCAGCATGCCATGCGAACGGTCTTCGAGGTTGTTTAGCAATCGGTTGTCGATGGGTTTCGAGAAAGCCGGCCATCCACAGCCCGAATCGAACTTGTCGGTAGAAAGGAAAAGCGGTTCGCCCGTGGTAACATCCACGTATATGCCGGGGCGAAACTCATGGTCGTATTCGTTTGCAAAGGGGCGTTCGGTGGCCGCATTCTGCGTAACTTCGTATTGCAGGGGCGTAAGTTTGCTTTTCAATTCTTCGTCGGTGGGCTTGGCGTAGGTTCTCTTTTCATCTGTTTTCTTGTTGGCTTTGCGGGCCATGTCGAACAAGGCTTGCGGTAGGTGGCAGTAGCCCGTAGGGTTTTTGTCGAGGTAATCTTGGTGATAATCCTCGGCATCGTAGAAGTTTTTCAGGGGCAATACCTCCACTTGCAGCGGCCGATCAT
>NZ_HE999443.1:225632-231335 GCF_000312305.1 Prevotella conceptionensis 9403948
GGGGCGAATACCTCCACTTGCAGCGGCCGATCATAGCGTTTGGCCACCTTCGCCATTTCTGCTTGGATGATGGGCAGGTCGTCAGGGTTGGTGTAATAGATGCCCGTGCGGTATTGTGTGCCCACGTCGTTGCCTTGTCGGTTAAGCGAAGTGGGGTTAATCGACTTGAAATAGAGTTGCAGCAGCAGCGAAAGCGGCAGGCGTTCGGGGTTGTATGCCACGCGTACAGCCTCGGCAAAGCCCGTTTTGTCTGTGCAAACCTCTTGGTACGAGGGGTTCTTGCCATGTCCGTTGGCATATCCCGTTTGCGTGTCGGTTACGCCGTCGATTTGTTTCAGAAAGTGTTCTGTACCCCAGAAGCATCCGCCGGCCAGGTATATTTCTGCTTTTGTGTTCATTGTTTGTCCTTTCTTTTCTTGGTTTTTACTATTGCCAGTGCAGCATGCCAGGACCGTACACAACGCGGTCATGGTTAGTTTAAATGTCAGTCTGTTCATCTTTATTTGTTTTGAGTTACCACAAAACTATACATTTTTACGTAAATAACCAAAGAAAAATGGCATTTTGAACATTATTTAAAGATAAAACATTACTTTTGCACTAAGCTGATGTTGTTCGGCAGACTTTTAGTAGGGCGGTGTCGCCCGCGTTTTAAAATTTCATTTACTTGCAAACAACATGCAAATACGATTGGCAACAAAGGCCGACCTCGATGCTGTGATGCGCCTGCTGGACATCGGTAGGCAGCGTATGGCGGCCACAGGCAACACCCAGCAGTGGGTGGAAGGCTATCCGCAGCGTGCCACGGTTGAAGAAGACTTGCGCCGTGGGCAATGTTATGTGGGCGAGGATGCAGGGCGAGTGGTGGCTACTTTTGTGTTGGCAGAAGGTCCCGACCGCACATACGCACACATCTGGCAAGGGCAATGGCTCCACAACGAAAGGCCTTATTGCGTGATACATCGTATGGCGGCCGACGAAACCCAACGTGGCGTGTTTGCCGAGGTGATGGCCTTTTGCAAGGCGCGGGCAGCAAACCTGCGTATCGACACGCACAAAGACAACGCCCCCATGTTGCACAACATTAGGAAACACGGCTTTGCATATTGCGGGGTGATACATACCGACAATGGTAGCGAACGCCTGGCGTTTCAATGGCTACGAACAGAAACATAACGATAAAGCTATATGAAGAGAGTTTTTTTTAACATCAATAAGATTGCGATGTTGCTGATGCTGATGGCATTGGCAATGGCGGCACAGCCCGTTTGGGCGCAGCACCAGTTTGGCGAAAGGCGCAAGAGTTATGGCTACGGCGTAGACCGGAACGCCGTTTATTTTGAAGGGCGTGTGATACCTGGTGCCGATGCGCGCACGTTTGAGTATCTGGGGCACGGCTATGCGCGCGACCGCAGGGCGGTTTACTATCGTGGCGAAGTGTTGCAAGGTGCTAATCCGCGCACGTTTCGTGTGGTGGGCGATGCCGAAGAACAGCCCCCAGTGGTGATTCCCGATGGACGGGGAGGCGGCATCGACCCACGCGATGGGGCCGATTGGGGGCGTTTCCCCGAAGAGTTGTTGCCTGGAAACAGCTTGGGTTTCGGTTATTCGAAAACCAATTTTGACGTGTATACCTCGGAAAGAAGATAGATGCCTCGGCCAGTAGCTTTCAGGTGCTTAGCTTTGGCTATGCCAAGGATGCTTTCAACATTTATTTTGAGGGCGCAGAGGTGAAGGATGCCTCGAGCGGAACGTTCCGCGTGCTGATTGATGGCTATGCCAAAGATGCGTTTAACGCTTACTATCGTGGGCGCGAAATACCCGATTGCAATGTCCGTACCTTTGAATGTATGGGTAAAGGCGTGGCGCGCGACGACGAGAATAAGTATTTCTTGGGGCAGAAGGTGGTGTGGTAGCGGCCTTGCCCAACGGGGTAAAGGGCCATCGCCCTCGGCCGCTCTCCACGGTGGGAGTGGCGTAACATACTTTGCTGGCATGGCGGTGGGCTTGCCGATTGTTTCAAATTGGCAAGTGTAACGCTGTTGCCGGCTTGTTAAATTGTGAACTCGTTAACTCGTCCACAGGTTAACTCGTCAACTGGTCAACTGGTTAACTTGTCTACTTGTTCACTCGTCAATGGGTTGGCTTGTCCACTCGTCAACTGGTTAACCAGTCAACTTGTTCACTTGTCAACCAGTCAACTTGTTCACTTGTCAACTAATCACTCAGGATAACAATAAAGAAAAATGAGAAAAGTATTAAGATTTTTGTTGCCCGATAGGCAACAGCGTTGTAGCACAGCCGCGTTTTTATTAGTGGCTCGTGTGGTTTTTGCCCTATTGCTGGCATCACATGGATTGCAGAAGTTAGAGGTTTCGAACAGATGTCTGGCGGTTTCCCCGACCCTCTGGGGCTTGGCAGCGGCCTATCGTTGCTGTTGGCCATCTTCGGCGAGTTGGTTTGCTCGTTGGCTTTGGTAGTAGGTGTGCTCAGTAGGCTAGTATTGTTGCCCATGATATTCACCATGTGTGTAGCCTTTTTCATGGCTCATGGTGGCTCAATGGCCGAGGGCGAACTGGCTTTTGTTTACCTTGTGGTGTTCGTTCTGCTGTTTTTTGCAGGTCCAGGTCGTTTCTCCGTAGACGGATGGCTTGCCAAAAAACTGGGAGGGCAAGCCGCGAATTGAGGCAATACGCTTATTTGCTCATGGGGTCTGTGGGCTTACTAACCTGCAACCAACATGTGTTGTCGTCGATACAAAACAAATCAGGAACGATGTTACCACAGGCGGTTCGGCTTGTTGCAGCCTTTAAGCCGAAACCAGCACCGCACAAGCACCGATGAAAGGTGCTTGTGCCTGCACTTCAAGATGCCCCATGCGGGTATGTTGCCAACAACTTGTTGGCACGCGCGGGACTTAAACAATCCTTTTTGCGTTAGCGGTTTATAAGCCCGTGAGTAGGTAGACAGGCTTATAACTTTAAAGAAGTGTGGACACAAACTAACGCAACTGGTTGCTGGTTCGTTGGCTTGTAAGTTACTGAACGCATCAACTTGTAAGCCAATGAAATCATGGATTTGTCAACAGATGGACAAGCCAACTTGCAAACGTATCAGCACATGCACGCGCCAACTCATCAACACAAAAACTTAAATTTCTACTTTTTATTTTACAACACGACTCTGATTTTCGCACCATTCTAGCGAAAAATAGGCTAAAAAGTAAGGAAATAGCCACTATTTCTAGTCTCCCACGTCTTTCGTTTTGTCTATTTTGAAGAAAATTACCTGCGTTTTGCACCATTTTGCCTTTCTATTTTGGTTGCCACCTCGTATTTTTTAAGGCCCAATAACTTGCTTTTAACCCCTAAAACCCCACTTTTTAGTGCCTATTTTGCTCTTTTTGCCATGTGTTTCATGCCTCTAAAAGGCTGTATTTATACCATTTGCTATGTATTTTTATACTTTTCGATTCGCATTTTGCAGCAAATTGCCCTGCATTTAGCACTATTTTACCTTGCGTTTTGCACCAAAACGCACTGCATTTAGCACCAAAACGCACTGCGTTTTGCACCATATTGCACTGCATTTAGCGGCAAAACGCACTTCATTTTGCTGCAAATCACCCAAAAACGGGTGTTAGTGGCGGTCGGTTTAAATAAAAATTCATTTTGCCTGCATGTACAACTACCCCTTTTTTGCACCGAAACAAACCTCCGCGAGAATCGATTTTTTGCGGCAAGGTGGGTGGTTGGTGGACGAAAAGGGCAGTCATAATGTTAAAATTCCTGCTGAAAAGTTTACAATGGCTGACTCGTCAACTGGTTAACTTGTCAACTCGTTAACTGGTCAGCTCGTCAACTGGTTAACTCGTCAGTTAGTCAACTGGTCAACTCATCAACTGGTTAAATCGTTCGCCTTTTCGTGTTTTGACCTAAATACGTCCGTTTTTTGACATAAGAACATAAGAAACATAAGGAAGGCATCTTTACTTTTTCCTCATGATGTGCCACAGGGAAAATGCTTTCAACTTGTAAATAAAGAATTGATAAGGGCTTCTGCCAACTTACTTTTTTGGGTGTATAACCGCGTTTTGACACAGACAAAGGGGGCGGAATTTCAGATTTTATCGTATCTTTGTTCAGTACTTCGTACACGGGCGGGAGCGTTTATCTTGCTTTTACGGCACAATGATAATAAACTCCCCTCAATTTATAGAAAGATTAAAAGTAGGGACAACTTCAAATATTAAAATTCAAGACGACGTCAACTCGTCAACTTGTAAACTCGTCAATTCAATATGATTGAACACCAACTTATCGTATCTATTCTGCTGATTGTAGCCATCTGTTTGCTGGTGATGGTTAGCCATCGCATCAAGGTGGCCTATCCTGTGATGCTTGTTTTGGGCGGCATAGCCCTGAGTTTCGTCCCCGGCATGCCCCGTTTGCGCATCCATCCCGATGTGATATTCCTCGTGTTTCTTCCTCCGATACTCTACGAGGCCGCAGCGGCCAACTCGTGGAAAGAGCTGTGGCACTGGCGGCGCATCATCGGTTCGTTCGCTTTTATCGTTGTGTTTATTACGGCTTTGGTTGTAGGGTATATTGCCAACACGTTCATTCCAGGGTTCTCTGTTGCCCTAGGTTTCTTGATTGGCGGCATCGTTTCGCCGCCCGATGCTGTGTCGGCTGCGGCCATTATGAAGTTTGTTAAAGTGCCGCGGCGCGTGTCGGCCGTGCTCGAAGGCGAAAGTTTGTTCAACGATGCCAGTTCGCTTATCATCGTAAAGTTTGCCCTTATCGCTATTGGTACGGGCCAATTTGTGTGGCATCAGGCCGCCGCATCCTTCGTTTGGATGGTTATTGGCGGGGCCGGCGTAGGCGTATTGCTGTCGTATGTGCTTATCAAGCTGCACAAATGGTTGCCAATGGACGAGAATATCGACACCATGTTCACCATCATCAGCCCTTACTTGATGTACATCTGTGCCGAAACGGTTGAGGCTTCGGGCGTGTTGGCCGTGGTTAGCGGCGGTTTGTATTTCAGTTATCGCCGAATACTCATCATCGGTTCGTCGTCTAGACTGCGGGCCGAGAACGTGTGGAACTTCCTCATTTTCTTGCTCAACGGGTTGGCTTTCCTTTTTATCGGACTAGACTTGCCCGAGATAATGGTCGGCTTAAAGCCGATGGCGTAAGCCTTTGGACTGCAACGGCCTACGGACTGCTGATTACGGGCGCGCTGGTTGTTATACGTATGTGTGCCGCGTTTAGTGCCGTGTTCATCACTCGCTTTATGAGTAAGTTCATCACTGTGGCCGATTCGCGTTCGCAAGGAATGGCCGGCCCCTTGGTTTTAGGGTGGACGGGCATGCGCGGCGTGGTGTCGTTGGCGGCTGCTTTGGCCATTCCGCTCTACATTCCAGGCACACAGACGCCCTTTCCCGAACGCAGCATGATGCTGTATATCACCTTTGTGGTGATTACGCTCACACTTGTTTTTCAGGGTTTAACGCTCCCAGTGCTGCTTAAATGGGTGAAATTTCCCAACTACGACGACCATCTGCCGCCCGAAGAGACGGAAAGAATGATACGAATTGGTATGGCACAGGCCAGTCTGGACTACCTTCGGCACAACAACAAATGCGTGGATGTTACCCGTTCGGCCATGCTGAACAACCTGGTTACGCATTGGAACGAG
>NZ_HE999443.1:231716-240301 GCF_000312305.1 Prevotella conceptionensis 9403948
ACATACTGAACGAACAGCGCCTGTGGCTCAACAAGTTGAATAACGAGAATGAAAGGGTGGACGAGGAGATTATACGCCACTTTATTCACCGCATAGACTTGGAAGAAGAGCGACTGCTGAAAGAGTAAGGCGGCTTTGGGTGTGCATGGTTGCGTTACGGCTTGCGGTGGTTGGCTGTTTGATGTAAAAGACTTGCCGATGCCGTTGCGTGGGCAACGGAAGGGCGTGGGGAGCGCAATGCGTTCTCGGTAAAGGCCTTTCGGCGGTTTCGTTCGTGTAGGCCGCCCTTTTTAACTATTTTTCACCAGTGCCCCATTGCTTGCTATTGCCAAAGCGGGTAATAATGTATAATTTTGTAGTTTGTAAGCTTACACATTATTTATATATAATACACAATACTTCGTATGAAAAAACTAGTGATTATTCGCCACGGCGAAAGCGAGTGGAACCAAAAGAACCTGTTACGGGTTGGGTAGACGTGGAACTTTCTGAAAAAGGAAAGGCAGAGGCAAAACGCGCTGGCGAACTGATGAAAGAGGCCGGGCTTGACTTCGATGTGTGCTACACGTCGTACCTGAAACGCGCCATCAACACGCAACAGATTGCGCTTAAGGTGATGGAACGCGAGTGGTTGCCCGTAATTAAGTCGTGGAGACTGAACGAACGCCACTATGGAGCACTCTCTGGCCTCAACAAGAAAGAGACGGCAGAGAAGTATGGCGACGAGCAAGTGCACATCTGGCGCAGAAGTTTCGACGTTCGTCCGCCCCAAATGGAAGAGGATAACGTTTACTCGGCTCGCAAAAACCCCGCTTATCGCGACGTTCCCGTTGAGGATGTGCCCATGTGCGAGAGCCTTAAAGACACTATCGCTCGTACCGTTCCTTACTTCGAAAACGAGATTAAGCCTCTGGTAATGGAAGGAAAGCGCGTGTTTATCGCTGCCCATGGCAATTCGCTGCGTTCGCTCATTAAGTATTTCGAGAACATCTCCGACGAGGATATCATCAACGTTGAAATTCCCACAGGTACGCCACTGGTTTACGAATTCGACGACGACTTTAAGGTAACCAACAAGTATTACTTGAAGTAATTTGAAAAAACAACTGAGCTAGGTGTACGGCTAACGCCATCGGCAAGCCTATCCCATAAAAAAACTGCACCCCAACCTTCTCTTAGTAAGGTTGGGGTGCAGCTTTTAAGGCATCGCCTATCAACGCGTTCGTCATTGGTTTTGATTGTCGGTGTGCTCTTCGCTGAAAGCGGCAGCTTCGGCCGCAGCGATGATTTCTTCGCGCGACTGTTGGCGAGCCGTGATATGGCTGAGGTCGAATTCGGGGTCGTCGTCAAAGTCAAGCGTCTCTGCGCTTAGCTCTTCAGGTTCCCGTTCTGCATACAGGCGTTGTCGTTTTCCCTTTGGCTCGTCTTTGGGTTTGTCGTCCCTAAACACCTCCATCGGCTTTTCTTCCGCCTTTTCGTTCGTTCGTCTTTCTTGTTTCTTGGTTTTTTCTTCGACACTGCTTGGCACTTCGGGCTTGTCTGTCACCTTATCGCGTTGCGCATCATTACGTGTCTTACGTTCGTTAGCACGCTCCGCCTTCTTTTCTGCGGTGCGTTCTTCCGGGCGTTCGTTGGTGCGTGTTGGGTGGCCGAACGTTCTGCGTGTTCGGCTGTTGGCTGGTTGGCTTTCGGCTTGTTGGCCTCGTTTGCCGTCTCCTTTACCGATGCCTTTGCCGACTCTTTTGGTGCCGTTTGCGGTCCGTTTGCGGGTTTTACAGGCAGCAGTTGTGTTGTTGCAGCCTTGTCGTTGCCCTCTGCGCTGTCCTCGTTCTTTGTTCGTTCGGCCTTGGCAGCAAACACACGGTCGATGAATTGCGGCTCTTTTTTCAGCCTTTCGAGCGTAAGTTTCGATGCCAACTGCTGACTTTCCTTCTTGCTGTACCCTCGGCCGTTGCATCCTTCAACGCCTTCCAGGTGAACGCAGAAAAGGAAGAAGGGACTACCATTCTTGTCCTTGCCCTGCTCTTTTACGATAAAGTCGAGTTTTACGCGGTTTTTCTGGCTCCATTCAATAAGCTTACTCTTAAAGTTCACCTCCTTGTAAGCCACCTTATCAATGTTAATCATCTTGGCTAGGATGCGCTTTTCCATAAATCGCATGCAGCTGGAATAACCGCGGTCGAGATAGATGGCTCCCACCAGAGCCTCGAAGGCGTTGCCGCCCATGTAGCTGTTGTGCGATGAAGTGTGGCCAGAGGAGAGTATCAATCTGCTGATACCCATCTCTTGCGCCAGCCTGTTAAGCGTTTCGCGCTGTACCAGTTTACTTCGTGTGTTGGTAAGAAAGCCCTCCCTTTTGCCGGGGAAGTGTCGGTAAACAATGTCGCCCACGATGGCGTCGAGTATGGCATCGCCCAGAAATTCAAGCCTTTCGTTGTTTACGGGCTTGCCGTTTGCCCCCCGTCGCATTACGCTTTTGTGCATCAGGGCGAGCTTATAGTAGCTAATGTTTCGCGGATAAAACCCAAGAATCTCAAATAAAGACGAGTAAAGCTCCTTTTCCTTACGGAAAGGGAGCCTCACCCTGTCGATAAGATTACTCAGCATACTTCTTGAAGATAACACAAGCGTTATGTCCGCCAAAGCCGAAGGTGTTGCTCAGTGCGGCACGCACCTCGCGCTTTTGTGCCTTGTTGAACGTGAAGTTGAGGTTATAATCAATGTTCTCGTCCACGTCGTCGTCGGCGTGGTTGATGGTTGGGGGTATGATGTCGTTCTGCACGGCCAACACCGTGGTCATAGCCTCTACTGCACCAGCAGCTCCGAGCAAGTGTCCCGTCATTGATTTGGTTGAGCTGATGTTGAGTTTATAGGCTGCATCGCCGAAAAGTTCCTTGATGGCCTTTGCCTCCGAGATGTCGCCCACAGGTGTCGACGTGCCGTGCACGTTGATGTAGTCGATGTCTTCGGGTTTCAGTCCGGCGTCTTCCATTGCGTTTTGCATCACCAGTTTGGCGCCTAGGCCTTCGGGGTGGCTGGCCGTGATGTGGTGTGCGTCGGCACTTGCGCCCTCGCCAACCATCTCTGCGTAAATCTTAGCTCCGCGAGCCTTAGCGTGTTCCAGTTCTTCCAGTACCAGGCAGCCAGCTCCTTCGCCCATGACAAAGCCGTCGCGACTTTTGCTGAACGGGCGCGAAGCGTGTTCGGGGTCGTCGTTGCGGGTGGATAGCGCGTGCATGGCGTTAAATCCGCCCACGCCACAGCCGCATATTGCAGCCTCGGCACCACCGCTGACGATGACGTTGGCCTTACCCAAACGGATGAGATTGAAGGCATCTGCCAAAGCATTGGTAGATGATGCGCAGGCCGAAGTGGTGGCATAGTTGGGCCCGTGCAGGCCGTACATGATGGAAATGTGCCCGGCAGCGATGTCGGCAATCATCTTAGGGATGAAGAAGGGGTTGAACTTGGGTTCCTCGCCGAGGTGCTGCCCATAGTAAGTAACTTCCTCTTCAAAGGTCTTGATACCGCCGATGCCAACGCCGTAAATCACGCCAATGCGGTTACGGTCTTCCTTTTCCAAGTCCAGCGCGCTGTCTTTGATGCCCTGCATGGCCGCGATGATGGCCAATTGGGTGTAGCGGTCCATCTTGCGTGCCTCCTTCCGGTCGATGTAGTCGGTTACGTTGAGGTTCTTCACCTCGCAAGCGAACTTGGTTTTGAAATTGGTGGCGTCGAAATGTGTGATGGGTGCTGCGCCACTTTTACCAGCCAACAGGTTAGCCCACGTCTCTTCGGGCGTGTTGCCAACGGGGGTAACGGCTCCAAGACCCGTCACTACTACTCTTTTTAACTCCATTGAAATGAAAAATATTGCTTTTAAGGGCGTTTCAACCAAACGCGTTGAGTGGAAAAGAAAAGGTCGTTATGAAAACACGTGCACCTTCGCTGTTCCACCCTCTTGATGCGAAAGTTGAAGTCGGCCTTGTTGTTAGTCCCCTTGGGGAAATGTTGAGTTAAGAGATTTTGGTTATGGCTCCGGCATTGCCAGAGGCCATAACCAAAAGCTTGTCACTTTACTTTGCGTTTTCTTCGATGTAAGCGATAGCGTCGCCAACGGTGCCAATCTTCTCAGCCTTGTCGTCGGGGATAGAGATTCCGAATTCCTTTTCGAACTCCATGATGAGCTCAACGGTGTCGAGCGAGTCTGCACCAAGGTCGTTGGTGAAGCTTGCTTCTGGCTTTACTTCTGCTTCGTCTACACCCAGTTTGTCAACGATGATAGCTTTTACTTTCGATTCAATTTCAGACATAATTGTAAAATTTAATAGTGTTTGTAAATAAATTTCATCCGATAATTTCGGGTGCAAAGGAAATCATTTTTATTCATACTCACAAGCATTTCGCTAAAAAAAGCAACTTAAATTGCACATATACCCCCTAATTGTGCATTGATTTTGGCGATTTTAACTACTTTTTAGGATTTAGAAAGGTGTTTTAAAGCACGATGTGGGGTGCGGAGAGGGGCGTATTTTTTGGTGAATTTCACCGATTTATCCTTTCTTGCTTGTGCCGTTTTTTTTAAAGAGGCTGTTTGGAGTGCTTGTTTTAGTGGCTTTTGGGGTGTCTGCAACAAACCCATGTTTATACATCGGTGTCAGTCGCTTATGTTGAAGAGCTTGTTCGGGTCGCCGTTGGTAACCTCGTTGCCGTGCGCGGGTGTCAGTGCGCTTATGTTTAAGAACTTGTTCAGGAGAAAACGCGCGGCGACAGTGGGCCCGACGGACAGGAAACACAATCGTGTTTCTGCTGCATAATCATTGGCTTGCCGTGCATAAAGTGGGGTGGAATGCGTGTGTTACAGATGGGTTAAAGGGGGAAGGAAGGTCACAAGAGCCGTCTTTCCTCGTTGCCGCTTGTCGGCATAAATACCCTTTTTGCGGGCATAGAAATGGGAATTAAGGGCGAGGGAGGGCAAAAAATGCGTGGGCGAAAGGTAAAAAATGCGCGTTTGGAAGGCAAAATGCAGGCCTCGTGATGTGTTCTTCGCGCGTGCGCGCGTAATATATAAGGTGTATGTGCGGCAAGACAACGACGATAGGGCCGCACTCCCGAGCTCCTTTCCTGGGGGAGAGGGGAACTGTACGCTTTTTAATAGCACTACTAAACTCTCGCAAGTGGATAAGTCGAAGGATGATTTGTTCGCTTGCGAGAGTTTAGTGTAGCATCTGAATTTGTGCCAGCCAGCACAAAACGGGCAATGGATTTGTGGTTGTTTATGCTATGTTTTCAGTTGCAGCACAAGCAACGGAAGGCTTGCTTGCCGTTAAAGGCAGGGCACAGATTTCAAGCAATGCCAAGTTTGCTAGGCATTGCAGAGGGTGAACAAACATGTTCGTTAAAGGCGTTATGCTTACTTACGACGTTTGTATTTTGTTGTAACCTTTGTCTTTAAGTCGGTGAGTGTAAGTACGTCTCCGTTAATCTCAACCTTAAAGTCAATTTCTTTGAGGTCGTGTCCTTTGGGGCAGACACTGCGCAGGTGTAGGATGTTTTCTTTGCAGCCGAAGTCGCCCTTGCGCACCAATTCAGTATTTCCGTCAACGATGGTATGCTTGTCCCACGTAAGGTCTTTGTACCATGTTTCAAAAGTGTTTGATTGTCCGCACGAACTGCAATTGCTTATTGGTTGCCACGAACCAATGAGTTGCTGAACAACGGGGTTGTCTCTGTCGTCGTCTGAGCTACAAGCGGCGAATGCAAAGGCTACGCATGCGAACATGGCGCATAACGATAGGTTTTTGATAGTGTGTAACATGATGTTTGGTTTTTAGTTTATGGTATAAATATAAAAGTGTTTAGATTGTAGTTGTCCACGCAGGTAGAACGCTTTTGGCTGGTTTCGCTTAGTGTGCGATGGCTATTTGGGTGGGCAGTAATGATGTTTAGCCGGCTAATGGTGTTGGGTATGGGTGGTTCTCTATGCGGCCGAGCCATAGGCTGCCTTTTAACCGATTGTACTTTTCATGATGGCGCAGTTGAATAACTATGCCTTTTCACTTCGCAAAGTTACAACTAATTTGATTAACTTAAAAGAAAAAGAGAAGAAATTTTACTGAAAGAAGGATGAATTGTTTTATTAATGTGAAGATAAGGATGTCTGTTGGTATTGTAATGGTATAATAAGTTGATAGTAAAATACATTGCTAAGTAAAAGAGCGTGGTTGTTTTTACTGTTTCGTTACGTTGATAGAAAGATTTGTTGTTGGCTTATTGCTGTTTATTTAGCAAATATATCGTATCTTTTTTGTGGGGGGGATATTGTTGGTTTGGGATAAAGAAGATGACAAGGCCGAAAAGCTAATAGCAGCTTACAAGGCCTTGCCAACTTCTTAGTTCATCAATTTTCAAATCCCTTTATTTTATCCTTTCGATAAAATGTTTGGGGATAGTGGGCATTGCGCCGTTTTGTGTGCATACGTATGCGCTGGTTTCAACGGCCAGGCGGTGGGCCTCGCTAACGGAAATGCCACTGAGATAGGCTGCACAGAAACTGCCAGTGAACGAATCGCCTGCGCCAACCGTGTCGGCAACCTCCACTTTGGGCGTTTCTAAGAACGACATGGCACCAGGGGTAAACACATAACTGCCGTTTACGCCGCAGGTAAGCACCAGTGCATCGAGGTCGTATTTGCCCAAAATGAGCCAACATTTGTTGGTCATGTCGAGACCGGGATAGCCAAACAGGCGGCCAATGGTAACCAGTTCTTCATCGTTTATCTTCAAAATGTCGCATCGCTTGAACGAGTCGAGCAGCAGTTCTTCGTTGTAGAAGTTTTGTCGGAGGTTGATGTCGAAGATTTTAAGGCAGTCTTTGGGGGTGGCATCGAGGAAACGGTGAATGGTGTTGCGGCTCACTTCGTTGCGCTGTGCCAACGAACCCCAGCACACAGCACGGCAGTTTCGGGCCACTTCTTCAAGTTCGGGGGTGAAGGGGATGTTGTCCCAAGCCACGCCTTCCTTAATGTCGTAAGTGGGAACGCCTTGTGCATCGAGCTCAACTTGCACCGTTCCTGTGGGGAAAGGCACGCGCGGCATCAGCACGTTGAGCTTTTTATCGGCGAACTTCTGGGCTATTTCGTCGCCCAAAGCATCGTTGCCCAAGGCACTAATGGCCAAGGTGTCTAGTCCGTACTGCGCGGCATGGTAGGCAAAGTTTGCCGGTGCGCCGCCTATTTTCTTTCCTTCGGGCAGCACATCCCAGAGTGCTTCGCCCAATCCAACGATAAGTCGTTTCATATCTTCTTTGTTGTTTTTAGTTAAGTATGCTTACTTTGCGCCAATCTTTCGTCCGTAAGTAAAGAGGTAGACCACGCCAACAGCCATTACAACGGCGGCTCCCCATTGGCCAACGGCATCGCTGGCAGGCCCCATGAGGAGGGGGAATATGGTTCCGCCGAACAGTCCCATAATCATTAGGCCCGACACTTCGTTCTTCTTGTCGGGCAAGGACAGCACGGCTTGAGAGAACACGAGCGAGAAGATGTTGGAGTTGCCGAAACCAACCAACGCGATGGCGGTGTAGAGAACGGCCTTGCTTTCGCCCACGGCTAGGCCCAACATGGAAAGGGCCATCATGCAAACCGACACGTAGAAGAAGGCGCGGTTGTTGAATTTGGCCAGTATGAACGAGCCGCTAAGGCAGCCAAGGGTACGGAAAATGAAGTAAAGGCTGGTGGCAAAACCTGCCTCGTCGAGGCTTATGTGCAGTCGTTCTTGTAGAATTTTGGGTGCGTGGGTGTTTGTTCCCACGTCTATTCCCACGTGGCACATGATGCCGATGAACGATAACAGCACGATAGGCGTTCCCAATAGCTTGATGGTTTCCATGAAGGTAGAGGGTTTATCCTTCATAGGCTCTTCTTCGATGGGCGTGGCCGACAGCATCAGGGTGGCCAAGATGCCGATTACCATGTAGATGGGGAAGAGTACACGCCAGCCCAAACCAAAGTGGGGGATGCTGGCTGCTGCGCCCCAAGCGGCGATAATGGGTGCCATGAACGAGGCGATGGCCTTTACAAACTGGCCGAATGTGAGGGTGGCTGCAAAGCGATCGCCACTGATGATGTTTGAGATAAGGGGGTTGAGCGATGTTTGCATAAAGGCATTGCCGATGCCCAGCAGCGAGAACGAGATTAACATCAGCGTGTAGCTGTTGCCGAAAAGGGGCAAAAGCAAACTGGCCACGGTGATAACGAGCGACACTAGCACTGTTTTCTTACGCCCAATCTTGTTCATGAGCATGCCCGTTGGTACGGCAAAGATGAGGAACCAGAAGAAAACGAGCGACGGGAAGACGTTCGCGGCCGAGTCGGTAAGGTTGAGATCGGCCTTGACATAGTTTGAGGCGATGCCTACAAGGTCGACAAATCCCATGGCGAAGAAACAGAACATCACGGGAATGAGTGTGAGTTGGGTTGATTTACGCATAATTATTTGTATTTAAGGCCTCACCCCTAGCCCCTCTCCAAGGGCAGAGGGGAGGGATATGCCTTGTTGTTTACTTGTTAAGATAGAATGATTGG
>NZ_HE999443.1:241041-242321 GCF_000312305.1 Prevotella conceptionensis 9403948
GTTGTTTACTTGTTAAGATAGAATGATTGGGGTGGCCAGTAGGGCTGGTCGAACCTGTCGGACTGGTCGGACTAGTCGGACTAGTCTGACCGGTCTGACTTGTCGGAGCTGTCTGACAAAGCCCTTGGCTTTACTCCTTAGACCCTTATTTCATCTCAAACGCCGACACACTGGCCTTGTTCCCACCCGCGTTTTCGAGCAGCAGGGTGTTGTAAGGCGTTGAGGGAAACACCAAATTGGTGAGCGAGGCCTTGCCTTGGGCGTCTACAACCTCAACACTACTCTTATCTACAAAGATGCGGAGCGTGGTTATCAGGCCGCGGGTTGGGGCAATGGTAACGGCCTTGAAGGCATCGCTGAAGTCGGATTTGCCGCTTTGGGTGCGGTCTACCGATAGCGTTTGCGCGGCCACATCGTAGCTAACAACAACCTTTTCGCCTGCGGCGTTTTGCAAAGTAAGGCGTGTTTTGCCCTTGGTTTGAGGCTTAACAACCATCACTAGCTCGTATGCGCCTTGCGCTGGGTTGAAGGTTCTGCGTGCCGAAGTGCTGTTTTTGAACAGAGGTTTGGTGCGAGCGGCTAATAGTTCTTTGGAAGGTGTGCGACCAACAAAGGTCTGACCTTCGTGTTCGAACAGGTCGAGGTCGCATGCAATGGTGTTTGCCGAGCGGAATTGCAGCGTGGGAACTTGGTTGCCATACTGCCAATTGCTCATCCACGTCATCAGTATGCGGCGACCTTGCGGTGCGTTGTCAAAGGTGATGCCGGCGTAATGGTCTTTGCCATAGTCCATCCACTTGGTTGTTTCGGGCTTGTCTTCGCAGGTAAACTGGTGCCCATCAAACTCGCCGATGAAGTATTGCGTGGCGTTTCCGCCGAAAGGTCCGCCAGGGTTGATGTTGCAAATAAGCATCCACTTCTGCTTGTCGGTGCCGCGAACGGGCAGCTGCATCAGGTCGGGACATTCCCAAACGCCGTCGTGGTTGCCATATCCTTCGCCAAACTTACTTTCAAACGTCCATTCTTTGAGGTTCTTCGACGAGTAGAATTGCATTTCTTGACCAGCGGCAAGCACCATTATCCAGCGTTCGGTTGGTTGATGCCAAAACACATGCGGGTCGCGAAAATCGGGTATCGGAGCCGTTATCACGGGGTTGCGGTCGTACTTGGTGAAGGTCTGTCCGTTGTCTGTGCTGTATGCCATGCTTTGCGTTTGGCTTTCGCCGGCCGATGTATAGAATGCCACCACCGCACCTGCGCCAAAGCCAGCCGTATTGTTA
>NZ_HE999443.1:242440-245348 GCF_000312305.1 Prevotella conceptionensis 9403948
GCATCGGGGGCTATGGCTGTGCCTCGGTCTTCCCAATGCACAAGGTCTTTACTAACGCTGTGGCCCCACGTCATGTTCTCCCATTGCGACCCATAGGGGTTCCATTGGTAATAAAGGTGGTACAGCCCGTCTTTGTAAAACAGTCCGTTGGGGTCGTTCATCCATCCGTAAGGCGGCGTGTGGTGGTACAGCGGACGCCACTTTTCGCGGTTGGCTGTGTCGAAGTTGTCGGTCATTGTCATGGTTTTCCAGCACACATAGTCGTTTAGGTTGCCGTTTTTACGAACGTCGCCCTGCACGTGCACATCGAGAATGAAGGGTTTCCCCTTAACGGCATCGAGTGCAAGTGGCACGAAATAGTCTACGTGGTCGGCCGCCAAGCGCACGTTAAGCGTTTGAATGGCGTTGTTGTCTACGATAAGTCGCAGGTTGCAAAGCTCTGCTTTCTCTTCAACGGGCAACAGCAAGTAGCGCGTTGTGTGCGTGTCGAAAGCCAGCATGCAATGGTTTTTGCTGAGCATGTTCATCTTTTTGTAGGTGTCGGCCTGGGCAATGGCATGCGCCACAAATAGCAATAAGAGGGTTGTTGCAAGCCTAAGCATGGGTTTGGTTAGTCTTTGTGCCATAATCTTGAATGGTTGTTTGCGGTTTAGGTGATGCGCGTTAGGTATGGAAAATCCATAATTCTCTGTCCCAAAGATAAAACTAAGTGGGCTAAACGCCAAGTTTTTGCGCATCGGATATGGGCGGATTAATGTTTATTAACGGGGCAATGCGCTGTGTGCGAACAACGGGTTGCCCGCGACTCTTGGTCGAGGACAACCCGTTGACCCTCTGATAAGCTATTTGGTTGTGCTCACGCTGAGGTTGCTCACGTTCACTTCGCCGCCATAGCTGTTGATGCTCCAACAGTTTTTGGCCATATTATAGATGCGGTTGGTGTAGCAACACACGTCGTTGACGTACATCACCAGCACGCTGTTGTCGGTGTAGATCGTTATGTTATAGGTGTTGTCGGCGGGTCGGGCAAACACATAGCCGTCTATTCCCTCAACAAAGCCCTTACCCTTCGGTCCTTCTTCCTCGAAGTTCACCTTGCGTTTGTCGGCTCCTTCGGGGTTAACCACTAGGGTGTACCACTTTTCCGAGTCGCTGCCGCGAACAAGCGAGATGCCGAACTTATCGGTGTTGGCGGCCGCTTTTTACGGTGAAACTGATGCGATTTGCCTGCCCCAGTCGGGCGAATAGTGCCCAAGCCCCACCTTTGCAGTTTAAGGTTCGGTGCCGTTTTTGCGTTACGCCCTTGCGCGCTTTGTGCCATCAGTTTGGGGGCGGCGTTTTGGCCAAACTGCGTGCTAATGGCAGGCACTTCGCCGAGCGTTAGTGTGCCGTCGGCATGCTGTATCAGGCGATGCGCCACCAAATTGCCTGCCCATTCGGGCTCGTGGGGATAAGCCCCAACATCCGTATTGTTGTTTCCAGGACGTGTAGGACACCATCCCCAGATGTAGCGGTTGGTGCCGTCGCTAGCCGTTTTGCCAGCATAGAAACCGCGACTGTCGAGAAATCCCTCGTGGTCGTCGGGCCATTTGCCTGCGTCGTTGGCCGTAGCAGCCTTCAATTCGTCGAGGGTGCGCCCCTTGAAGTATTGCACGCGGCGCACGGCTGCATGCTTTTCGCTGTACACCAAGTACCACCAATCGCCCATTTTGAAGAGGTCGGGGCACTCGTAAAAGCGATCCCACATCATCGTCATAAACACTCCTACGTGTTTCCACGCCTTTAAATCGGTAGAAGAAAACTCTGCCAGCACGCCCTTACCATCCTTATAGGTGGCCACGAGCATGCGATAACCACTGCCATCTTCGGCCTTATAGACGTAAGGGTCGCGAAAATCGTTGGCACTATAACCATAGTCGTTGCCGCGAATGACGAACGTTTGGCTCTTGGTCCATGTCTTAAAGTCGGGCGAAGTGGCCACCATCACCACCTGTGCGTTGTCGCCTTGGCGTGGCTGATGCTTGTTGCCGGTGTAGAAGGTGTAGTAAGTGTGCTGCGTTTCGTCGTAGATGGTAGAGCCCGTGCCTAGTGCCGCATCTTGTTCGGCAGCCCCTCCGCAGGGTATCAGTTCGCCTAACGAAGTGTAGTGAGCTGCGTCTTTGGTGCTGACTGCCCAAATGGGGTGATAGGTTGCGGCAGGATTGGGACGATAATCTTGTAGATAAAGCACCTTAAAATCCTTTGCCACGGGGTCGAAGAAGGGCATGGGGTCGCCCACGAAACCTGCAAATGGCTTGTAATAGGTGTCTTGTTTCTTGTCGTCTACAGATTGGAAGAAGGTGGTTGTTCCCTGCCAGTCGCGCTCTTCAACTGCGGGCGCGTCGCTTTCGCAGCTTGCTAGCGGTGTGGCTAGCAAGGCAAACGAGGCGATGATATATGCTGTTTTGTTCATTGTTGCTGGGTTTATCGTTTAAGAAGGTTGATGGCGTTGCGCGTTAAAGTGGCTACATTTTGGTGATAATGCGGCGTTACGGGGTCGATGCTGTACCAGTCGTAGCAGCCCGAACCAATGCAGACGATGCCGCCTTTGGTGCCGTTGGCCGGTATTTCCCATGCCACGATGGCACCATCGCCACCATATCCAAGGTCGCGCGCACCGGTTTTGTTGCGCCAAGTGTCGTAATCGGCATACCCACCCCAGTCTGCACCGATGTGCCATTGGGCTGTCGAGTTGGTGATGCGATAGCCTGCGTCGCAGGTAAACACGTCGTTGGGGGCGTCGCTCTTCATCACGAGGTTGCGATAAAGTGCGTTATCGGTGTGTCCGCGCATAGAGAAACTCCACGGCGAACCCACTGTTTCGGCCTCGGCCTCATTCTGTCCCCAGCAGTTATTGGGTAGGCCGTCG
>NZ_HE999443.1:245688-247709 GCF_000312305.1 Prevotella conceptionensis 9403948
CCGGCATGTTGGTGGCATAGCGCGTAAAGAGGAACGAACCGCCTGCGTTGTAGTAGTCGCGTAGGGCTACCGATGCCTCTACTGCGGCAGGTGCAGCTTTCTCGAAGGCCTCTTTTCCATCCACTCCGCCGTCCTTATGGTAGTGCCACCATATCACCTTGCAGGCACTTAGGTCTATGTTTTTGTTCTTAATGTCGGCGAACGAGACGTAAAGCGAGTTGGGTACGTTGGCCAACATCCAGCGACAAGCCGTTAGCTCTTCGATGTTTAGTTGGTCCATGCTCTGTGCTAAGCCCACGAACACCACTTCGGGCTTGCCTATCTTCGTAACGGTTACGGTGTAGGTGGTGGTAGCGGTGTTGTTGGTAACGGTTATTTGCACAGGTTTGGCAAAGCTAGTGGCCACTCCGCTAGCGATAGAGGCTGTGGCATTGTCGCTCAAAGTGAATGTGGGAACGAGCGAAGAGAGGTTGAGTGCCTCGGGAACATAAACCGAAATGGTTCTTGCCCCTTCGTCTATGATGCCCGTATACAGGTCGTTTATCTTGAAACTTGTTATCTTTGCCTCGTCGCGGCGCACGCTGATGGTCCAGTCTTCGTACACGTCGGCGTTACGCACACGCATCGTTCGGGGCGTGGTAAAGTCCAGATGGTCGCCCAGTTTGATGTTGGCCGTTGCGCCTGCGCTAAGTTGCAGGGTGGTAAGTTCCATGTTGCTAACATCATAACTTTGTGGAACACGCACGGTTATGCTGCGTGTAGGCAGGTGGGTTGTGCCATCGTATTTGTCTAATGCAAGGGCTTGCACGTTGCAGTCGCCACCCAGTTGCAGGTCGCTAACGTTGCTTTCGCTGCACGCCGTGATGGCAACGAGCGTGGCAAAGGCCATCACGATTTGGGTTATCAGGGTTTTCATCGTTACCAATCTCCTATGTTTTGTTTGTAATTACCTTTCGATGCGGCCACCTGTGCATGGGGTATGGGCAGGTATTCGTTCTTGTTGGCGGTGAAGTGGGCACCGTTATATATGGCGCAATCGTTGGCTTCTTCGGCGTAATACTTATTAATGACACTGGCTGCCTCGCCCCAACGCACGAGGTCGAAGAACCTTTCGCTCTCCATGCCCATTTCCAATCGGCGTTCCATTTTCACGATTTTGAGTGTTTGGGCTTGGTTGTAGCTGCCTGTGTATTGGCCAACATTGAGCCTAACGCCATATTGCGACTCGTAGTTGGCTATGGCGGCGGTGCTTTGTTTGGCCCTTCTGCGCAGCTGATTAACCAGTGCCAGTGCCTCTTGCAGATGGCTCCCGCCTAGTTGGGCCAAGGCCTCAGCACGTTCGAGCAGCACATCGGCGTAGCGGAACACGATGCGATTCATGGGCGTTCCCCACCACGAACCTTTAATAAGGTATCCGCTTTTGGGGTCGACGTTTTGTTTTAAGGTTACGTAATAGCCGTAAAGACCGTTCGAGCGGCTCCATGTTGCAGAGCGGTCCATCATGAAATCGCGGTTAAACTCGTAGGGCAAGCCGGGCATGCCCACGGTGAGGAACAGGCGTGGGTCGGCATAATCGCGGCTCTTGTCGTAGTCGGCCTTGTTAAAGTCGTCTATTCGGGGCAGACCCGCATTGTCTGTGCGATAGGCGTTTACGAGATTTTGACTAGGCTTATAGAAGTCGCAGCCGCCGTCGGTAACGCCAGGAATGTTGGGCACAATCAGTCCGTAGCTCCAATTGAGGTTGCCGTATGTTGTTCCGTCGTTCATCGAATACTGCATGGCCCAAATGCTTTCGGGTCCGTTTTCGTACTGCGGTTCGGGTCGGAAGTTGTTGTGGAAATCGCTTTCCAATGCAAATCCGCCTGCGGCATAGATGTCGGGTGCGGTGTATTGCAACACCTTTTGCAGGTCTTCTGTCGAGATAGAGGTCACTTCGTTGCTGTTTTCGTTGTCTTGATGGTAGGCCTTGTACAGGTAAACCTTGGCCAAGAAAGCGGCAGCAGCGGCTTTCGAGGGCCTAC
>NZ_HE999443.1:248103-262116 GCF_000312305.1 Prevotella conceptionensis 9403948
ATTGGCGGTTCGAAAGGTTGTTGTATTGTTCGCTCGTCAGACTTGGATCTACTACAAAGGGGATGAATTTGTATAGCCTTTTGAGCAAGAAATGACCGTAGGCGCGTAGAAATTTCATTTCTGCCAGGCGCTGTTCTTTCAGTGGATAGTTGGCTGCATCGGTTTGTTGCAGCAGCTCGATGGCGGTATTTACACGCGATATGCCGTTGTACAGCCGTTGCCACATGTCGCTGATGTTCCAGTTAGTGGTAAGTATGCCTTGCGACACTTCCAGTTGGTGGAACACATCGCCGTCGCTCGTGCCGTTTCCACCCTTATAGGCATCGTCAGAACGTACGTCGAAGTTCCACATCGAGAACGATGAGTTGATGTCTTCGGCCGAAATCCAGATGGCATAGGCCGATATAACCAGCTTGTCCACGTAGCGGGCATCTTTCACTTGGTCGTTGTTTAGCGTGCCCTGTGGTTTCTGTTCGCCCAAAAAGTCGCTACAACTAGATGCCAGCATGGCGCAAAGGGCTAATATGATGGTTGCTTTTTTCATTGTGATTGAACGTTTAGAAAGTGACGTTTAGGCCGAAAGTAAGGTTCAAGGGGATGGGATAACCAAAGTTGGGGTTCTCCGGATCAACGCCCGTAAAGCTGCTGCTCTTGATGGTGAGCAGGTTTTGCGCGCTTACATAAAGGCGCAGGCGTTCCATCATGAGTTTCTTAACCACGGCCTGGGGCAGGTTATAACCTAGCTGTAGGGTGCGTAGTTTGAGGTACGAACCATTCTCAACCCAGTAGCTCGACACGCGTTTCTCGTTGGCATTGTCGGATAACGACAGGGCGGGAATGTCGCTTGAGGGGTTGGATGCGCTCCATGCGCCCAGCAAACGACGGCCTTTGTTCAAGAAACCGATGTTCAGACCGGCCCAAAGGTCGGTTTCTTTCTTCAAGTCTGAGATGATGTCTACACCCTGAACGCCTTGCCAAAACATGGTGAGGTCTACGCCTTTGTACTCTAAGTAGACGTTAAGGCCATAGCTGAACTTGGGCACGGGCGAGTAAATCCACGTTTGGTCGGCCTCGGTTATCTTGTTGTCGCCGTCCAAGTCGCGGTATCTAATTCGGCCAGGGGCCGCTCCTTGCTGTTGCGCATGGTTGTCTACTTCGGCCTGACTCTTAAAAATGCCGTCGGCCACATAGCCCACTTGCGCGCCCATAGGATGCCCAATGACGCTCTTTACGCCGTTTCCGCCGAACGTTCCGTTAGCTGCCACGGTTTCTGGAAGCTTAGTTATCTTGTTGCGATAGGTCGATAGGTTGGCGGCTAGGTCGTATTTAAGGCCAAAAGCGGTGTTGTTGCGATAGCCTAAGTTCAGTTCCACGCCGCGGTTTTCCATCTCTCCGGCGTTAATCCATTGCGTGCTGCCTTCGCCCATGGCGGCAATGCCGACCATTTGCACAAGTATGTCGCGCGTTTTTTTATAGTACCAGTCTACACTTCCGTAGAGTGTGGCGTTGAAGAACGAGAAGTCGGCACCCAAGTTGGTTTGCGTGGTGGTTTCCCATTTAATGTTGTCGTTTCCTATTTGGTCGCGCTTAAAGCCCGAATCGAGTGTGCGACCGCCGTTGGTGCCTGCAATGTCGTAGGATGTGCCATAGCTTTGACCGCCGTTTTCGTTCACGCCGTAGTTGCTAACATACACGGTGTAGCGTGCGATGTTGGATATTTCTTGGTTGCCCGTTTGTTCCCACGAGGCACGCAGTTTCAGATCGTCTATCCACGAGGCACGATTGAGAAAGCTTTCGCGGTTGATACGCCAACCAAGCGATAGTGCGGGGAAGGTGGCGTAGCGGTTGTTTTTGCCGAAACGCGATGAACCGTCGTGGCGAAGGGTGAGCGATGCCATATAGCGGTCATCGTAATTATAGTTGAGTTTGCCAAAGAACGACACCAGCGAGTAACCCGAACCGCCGCCACGACTTTGTGCTGTGCCCACGCCTGCGCTTGGCCACATGTAATCGGGCGAGAGAATGAGGAACCCTTCCTTATAAGCCGAGAAGTAAACGTCGTCTTGGCGATTAAGCTCCATACCTGCCATGGCGTCGGCGCGGTGCCTTCCGCTCTCCACGTTGTAGGTAGCCACGGCGTTCCACATCCATTTTGTCCAGTGTTCTTGTTTGGGTTCAACGGCGTTGGTGCTCTTAGCCACGTTGCCTTCGGTAACGGGATAGGTAAAGAAACGCTGCATCTTTTGACTGTAATCCAAACCGAACGTGGAACGCAGGTTGAAGTTTTTGAAGGGGTTTAGGTTGATGTAGGCGTCGCCGAACATGCGCCAGTAGGTGTAACGGTTGTCTTTGTTGCGCTCTAACACGGCTACGGGGTTGTAACGATCGGGATAACCGCCCACAGGTCCGCCCCAATTACCATCTGTTGTACGCACAGGTAGCGAGGGGTTGAACTGCAAAACGTTGGAGAGGAAACCGCCAGGAGCCTGCACTTCGGATGTACGGTTTAGCGTGAAATGCTCGCCAACGGTGAGTAATTTGCCGATAAGCTTATATTCGGTGTTCATTCGGGCCGAGAAACGGTTGAAGTCGCTTTGCTTGATAATGCCCTGATTGTTGTAATATCCCAGAGAGAAATACGAACTGCCTTTCTCTGAACCATTGCTCACTGCCACGTTATATTGCTGCACAATACCCGTGCGCGTGGTTTCGTTAAACCAGTCGGTGTCTGCCGCAGGTGTTTTTCCGGCTACGTCTAGATACTTCTTCATGCTCATTCCCTGCAATGTGGGCAGGCCTTGCGCATCGTATCCCCAATTGAAATGATAGCCCAAACCATTGGTGTTGGGGTCCATGCCATCGTTAACGTAGGCTTGCCACATCACCTGGCCATACTCCTTGGCATTAAGCACATCAAGCTTGTGTACGTAAGTGGCGGCCGAGATGGAGGCGTCTAGGTCTACACGTATGCGCCCACTCTTGCCTCGCTTGGTGGTGATGATGATAACGCCGTTGGCGGCACGACTTCCGTAGATGCTGGCCGATGCCGCATCTTTAAGCACCTGTATGCTTTCTATGTCGTTACCGTTCAGCTCGTGCATGCCCGCCTTCGTGGGAACACCATCTATAATATACAGCGGGTCGTTGTCGTTAAGCGTACCCACACCGCGAATACGCACCGTGGCTTGTCCCGAAGGTGCGCCATCTGCGGTGATGTTCATGCCCGGCACACGTCCTTGCAAGGCTTTGATGGGGTTGTTTTCGTTTTGTTTGGCCAGGTCGTCTATGTTAACCACCGACACGGCACCCGTTAAGTCGGCCTTGCGTTGGGTGGTATAACCTGTCACCACCACTTCGTTCAGGCTCTTGGCATTTTCTTCCAATGCGATGTTCATGCTTGGCGTGGCCTTCACTTCAATGGTTTTAAACCCCAAGTAGGATATAACCAGCGTTGCCCCGCTGTTCACTTCGAGTTTAAAATTGCCGTCGATGTCGGTGACAGTTCCGCGTGTGGTTCCTTTCTCCACAACGGATGCGCCCGTGATGGGTTCGCCGTCGGTGGCCGAAGTAACCTTTCCACTAACGTTTACGCCTTGCGCATGGGCAAGGGCGCATACGAAAATAGCCATCGCGATGATAAGAAGAGTTCGTAGCTGCTTCATTTCTTGTTGCGTAATTAGGTTTTATAAATGTAGGATTGTTGCTTATAGGTGTGGCTCAGCGCGTCTGTTCATCGTCTGATGCGGCTCTGAAGAATAATTGATTTATGTCAATTCCGTTGCGCTTTCTCCCCATCTTCTGCGTTGGCAAATTTAGTGCAACCGCGTGTAAAAGGCATGCAATAATCGTTCAAATGCTTGCAAAAATCGTTCATGAAACATTTTTGTAAGAGAAAGACTTATAAAGGTGAAAGAGTGAAAAGGTGAAAAGGTGAAAAGATGGCTGCGCCTTTAAGGGTGAAAAGGTGAAAGGGTGAAAAGATGGCTGCGCCCCACCGATGAACTAGCAGGCCTAATGTAGCTAAATAACTAGGATGCCTAGAAAGCCTAGAATAACTAGGAAACCTAGAATAACTAGAAAGCCTAGTATAACTAGAAAACCTAGAAACCCTAGCCCACTTGCCAGCTAAATGTTCGCAACCTACATACATGACTATCCCCCAAAAGTCAACGTTGAACGCATGCGTTCAGCCATCGGCCCAGGGGGATAGACGGGGTGTTTTCAAAGAGATTGATTGTCTAATTGTTGTAGTGCGAGTGTAAAATGGAAGGAATGCGAACAAGCAATCAAACAACCACCCATCGCCCCCGCTAGTTTAATGATACAACCTTCATCTCTGAAATGCTATGCAAAAGTAATGATTTGTTCAAAAACGTACAATAAATACTCTAAAAACACATTTTATGGCCTTATTTATTGATATAGATTATAAAATAAGGCTGTTTTCTGATGTTGTATCAGGGTTAGAGAAGGCTGTGCAGGGGCTAAATTATTGGGTGCTGCTATGCGAAAAAACGAAAAGGTTTCGATAAGGCAGGGCCTAGAAAATCCCCACTAAGGTTCAATTGTTGTTCCTTGTATCGCCCTTCACTGGCTTTTTTATTTTTGTTCGGCATCTTGCCATTGCTCTTTCAGTGGCATCGTGCGCGATGTTCCTTCAAGAACTAAGCCATAACAGCTCGGCTACAAACTAGCCATACAATAAAGGCAACGCAGTTTTTAGAACCTGGCATAAAAGTTTGGAAAAACATAGGCCTATAGCGATTATATCTTACCGTGTGTAAAGTTTTCGGCGTTGTTTTTAACATTATGAGTGCCCTTTTTATCCACCAATCGCTCGCCTTGCCGCAAAAAATCGATTCTCGCGAGGGTTTGTTTCGGTGCTAAAAGGGCGTTGTTGTAGATGCAGGCAAAATGAATTTTTATTTAATGGAACAGCCATTTGCATCAGTTTTTGGGCTATTTGCAGCAAAATACACTGCGTTTTGCAGCAAAACGCACTGCAATATGCCGCTAAACGCAGTGCGTTTTGGTGCTAAATGCAAGGTAAAATGCCGCTAAACGCATGGTAAAATGGTGCTAAATGCAGTGCAAAGTGCCGCTAAATGCGAGCCGAAAAGCATAAAAATACACCGCTATGGTATAAACATAACCTTCGCCAGCCATGAAACACATGGCTGAAAAGGGCAAAGTACCCATTAAAATGTGGGTTTTTAGTACTTAAATGCAGGTTTTTGGGACCGAAAAAATTGCGAGCTGGACACCAACTAGAAAGGCAAAATGGTGCAAAATGCAGGGAGAATACTCAAAAAAGGACAAAAACGAGCGCGCGTAAAGCTGAAAAATACCCCTAAAACCTTGCTTTTGATGCCTTTTTCTCGCTAGAATGGGGTGGGGATAAGGGTGCGTTTTGTAAAAATATTTTTAAGTTTTTAAGTTTATAAGATTGTAAGTTTATGAGTTGTTGACTTTGTGAGTTTCTAAGTTATTGAGTTTGTGGGTTATTAGGGCAGCGGGTTTATGGGTTTATAAATTGTTCAGTTCATGCGTTTGTGATTTCATGAGTTGTTAAGTACGTGGATTTATGAGTTGTATTTATGGATGAATAAGGGATAGATAGGTTTCGTTTTAAATTAAACGACGAAGTGGTTAACACCTTTTGTGCAACTATCACTTAGTGGTTGGTGGGCTACAAATAACTATTAGAATGGCGTTTACCTCATACACCCGTCGATAATGATGTTCTTTGTTACCCCAAACCCGCCTTTGCTTTGGTTGTAAGCGTTAGTAAGCCAAACCTTTAATGTTCTAGCAGAAGATGTTCGTAAAACAGTTTTAACTCTGTCGTGTCTCTGTTTTGCGATTTTTCCCTATTATAAATCTCTTCGTATTTGTTTTTTAATCGGTAGACATCGTTTCTTCTTTTCAGTAACACCATTGCAACGTTATCGGTATGTTCTATCAAATACGCGTCGTTATCAACTAAATCAAACCACTTTTGGGCATAGCCTACACTTTCGATGAGTTGAAATTCCCAGTTCTCCTTGTCTTCTATGTTCTCAAACACAGAGAACCAAATAGAAAATTGATTGTTGAAATCTTCCAACGACTGCTCTTTGTTCTTAAAGAACCTCCAATCGGTAAGCCCATAAACATCTTTATTCGAGGTTCTTGCTTTCAGAATTTCTGCGATTGTCTTTGCCGTGAAATTGTTAGGGTATTTCATTCGTGGGTCTGTTAGAACATTTTTAAGCACGCTATTAACGCCGTCTGCAATGCCTTTGTTCTGTAACCTCAATTTTAGGTGTAGCGAATAGCGGGAACTTGTTTGGGCAACGTCAATCTCATAAATATATAAACTGCCGTTCTTCTTTTTCTCAAAGCAATTCGAACGCTTTAAGCTAAAACCTAATTCTTCAAGATGAGGCTTTACTACTTCAATTATTTTTGTAACGATTTCTTTTTTGTCCATAATAAATTAGCAGTGTCTATCTGGGTGTGAAGGTACGGAATAAGTAGCGGATTGACAACGGTAAAGAATGAAAAGACAATGAACTTAACAATATTTTGCGCATGCGGAATGGCTTCCTAAATTTATTTCACGAGCTGTTTTTGAGTATAATCTTCCAAGCCCAAAGCCTTACACCTTATTATATACGTGCGAGGGTGGGTTTCAATTCCTTGTTTTTAAATGGGCTGTAGCTCTCCCAAGTTCTTGTAAAGCCACCAATAAAGCCGCATTGCACCACATCTTGCCAATCTGTTGCCCCAAAACATTTCGGTGCTTTTCGGGTTTTTGCCTCAAAACATTTCGGTGTTTTTCGGGTTTTTGCCTCAAAACATTTTGGTAAATCAAAAATATAGGCTAAATTTGTGAAGTAAAATACAGGTGGTGGGCAATGAAACGAATTTTCAAACGCAAGTTGTATGAACGACTTCTAGAATGGAAACGTGTTCAGAATGGCAAGTCGGCCATTTTGATAGAGGGCGCTCGGCGAGTGGGGAAATCAACGCTTGTTGAACAGTTTGCTAAGAACGAGTACGAGTCGTACATACTTATCGACTTTAACGAGGCGTCTGATGAGGTGAAGTCTTTGTTCAGTAATATTATGGATAAGGACTTTCTCTTCTTGCAGCTTCAAGCCATCTACAATGTTGTATTGAAAGAAAGGCGGTCGGTTATTGTCTTCGACGAGGTGCAAAACTGCCCCCTTGCTCGTCAATCCATCAAGTATTTGGTTAAAGATGGCCGTTACGATTATATTGAAACGGGTTCGCTTATCAGTGTAAAGAAGAGCACAAAAAACATCACTTTGCCCAGCGAAGAAGAGCGTGTTACGCTTTATCCTATGGATTATGAGGAGTTTCGATGGGCTTTGGGCGATGATGCGACCGTGCCATTGCTACGTACTTTTTACGAGAAAAGGCTGCCTTTGGATAAGGCTCATCGTGACAAGATGCGCGATTTTAGGCTTTATATGCTCATTGGCGGTATGCCCCAAGCCGTTGAAACCTATCTTGAAACGAATAATTTTGCCTTGGTAGACCATGTGAAACGGGGCATTATCAATATTTATCAGGCTGATTTTCAGAAGTTAGACCCAACAGGACGTTTGGAAACGCTGTTTATGGAGATACCCTCACAGCTAAGCAAAGCCAGCGGCAGATATAGGCCGTATTCTGTGCTTGGTAAGGTGGATGGGGACAAACTGACGGATTTAATGAGAAATTTGGAAGACAGTAAAACTGTGCTTATCTCGCATCACTCGAACGAACCCAATGTGGGCATGTCGCTAACAAAAAACCTTTCGCGGTTCAAGATATTCTGTGCAGACACGGGTTTGTTTGTTACGCTTGCCTTTTGGGATAAAAGTAACACCGAGAATGTTATTTATCAGAAGTTGTTGAACGACAAACTTAGCACCAATCTGGGTTTTGTTTATGAAAATGTTGTTGCCCAAATGCTTGCCACTTCGGGCAATAAGCTGTTTTATTACACATGGGCAAAAGATGCCACGCACAACTATGAGGTTGATTTCCTACTTTCGCGAGGAACGAAATTGCATCCCATAGAAGTTAAGTCTTCGGGCTATAACAGTCACGTTTCGCTGGATGTGTTTTGTGAGAAGTTCTCTCATGTGGTAGACAAGCGGTACCTTATCTATACAAAAGATTTGAAACGCGATGGAAAAGCGCTGTTGTTGCCTGTGTATATGACGTTTCTTTTGTAATTATGCAACTTGTTTGGGGCTGTTTTTAACGGTGTAATGCCTTTCTTTGGGCGTGTTCTAAACGCTCCCCACTAGGGTTTAATCGTTGTTCCTTGTGTCGTTCCTAGCTGTCTTTAAAGCAAGGAGGGGTAGGGGAATGAGGCCGTTTGTGGCCCCTACATACCGCAACTTCACACTATTTAAACAGCTTTTGCGCAAACATTGTAAGGTAAATTCGCCAATTGCGCCATATATGTCCGCCGTCGGTTTCCACATATTGATATGGGTAATGGTTGTCGTCGAGGAAGTGGCGAAGGTCTACATTCATCTGATAAAGGAAGTCGGTGTTGCCAATGGCAATCCAAAAAAGTTTGGGCTTGCTTGCAAACAGCCGCTGCATCTGTGCCTGAAAAGCTTTGTCGGTACACATTTTGGCGTACAGCGGAGCACCCAAGGGGTTGATGTGTCTGCCTGTATAGATGGCGGCAGAGAAAAGTCCGTAGTAGTGGAAGGTGGTGGGGTACAGCCTGCTTATGCCAAAGGTGTGGCCACCACCCATTGAAAGTCCGCAAACGGCACGCCCGTCGCGGTTTTTGATGGTTTTGTAGTGGCTGTCAACGTATTTTACGATGTCCATAAAACTCTCTTCCATGCTCACTGCCGAGGCGGTTTTAGGCCCTGTTTCGCCCATGAACGAAGGCCTATACATACCAAACGACCACTCGCCGGGGGCCGCCTGACAGTTGGGGTTGCCGTTGGGCATCACCACAATCATGGGTTTGGCCTTGCCTGTGGCGATAAGGTTGTCCATTATTTGCGCGGCTCGCCCTAGCTCGCTCCATGCGTTTTCGTCGCCGCCCGCACCGTGTAGCAGGTATAACACGGGGTAAGCCTTGCCCTGTTCGTAGCCTGCTGGGGTGTAGATGGTCATGCGGCGGCTCATTCCCAAAGCATCGCTGCGATACCAAACTTTGGATAAGTTGCCGTGCGGCACTTCGTTAACGCTGTACATGTGGCCTTTGTCGCCTTGTTTGTTGGATATGATGAAGATACTGCTCAGTGTGGCAATGTCGCGACTGGTGTACACGTTGGTCGGGTCGGTTATTCGCAGTCCGTCTACGTCGAAGGCGTAGGCGTATAGTTCGGGGGCAAGGGGCGGCGTGGTGTAAGTCCATACGCCTTGCTCGTTCTTCTGCAATGGTGCGTGCTTAGTAATTTGGTTTTCGGTCTTCGTTCCTTGCGTGTCTTGCTTGGGCAGGAAGTCGCCGCTAACGCTAACGGCCTTTGCTTGTGGGGCAAAGAGGTTGAAAGTGACGCTGCCGTCGGCGTTTATCACGGGCGAGAGCACTTGCGAGGGGGGTGAAAGCTGCTCTTGCGCCATGCCGTTTACCCATGCCATGAGGGTTAGTAGGGCCAGTAACATCGTTTTTTTATTCGTCCGCATGTTGTTTCTTTATTAATTATGGTGTATTGTTTCTTTGTGTAATCGCTTGGCATCGTCATCGTTTTTGGCGCGGCCTTACATCTTTTTTCGCCTAACAAAGGCCACCATTTCGTTGAACACATCTACGTTGGCCAACTTCATGATGCCCAGATATAGCAGGCCTGCAACGACAATGCGCACGGCAAGCAGCAAGGGCAGCGGGGTGATTATTTGGGTGGCGAACCATGTTAAGGCCATAACACCGAGGGCGGCGAGGGCGAAAGGCAACGTGTCGAGAGCCAATAAGCGGAGTTTGTAGTCGGCCAAACGGCGGGCAAAAAGTCCCCAAACGCCAAAACAAATGATGTTGAGCATAACAAGGGCGCATATCATCCACTTGATGCCGAAGGGATAGAGCGAGAGCATGGCCGCCACTTGCGTAACGCCCAAGCCGAGGTTTACGTAAAGGTAAACAGACGAACGGCCCTTGCTTATTACTAAATTGGAAAGCAAGAACGATAAAGGGATGAAGGCACCGCTGATGCAAAGCAGTTGCATGTGTTCTGCACTTCGCGCCCTCTTCTCGGTGATGGCCACGGTGATAAACTCGTGTGCAACCATGCCCAAACCGAAAAGCAAGGGGAAGGAGAGCAAGGCCGCCAGCCGCATCATCTTTCTAAGTATGCGCAATTGCCGTTCGCGTTCGTCGCCAACGTCTACCAATACGGGTTGCGCCACCTGTGTAAGCATGCCTTGTATTAAGAAAAAAGCCTTTGAATGCCATTGGTAGGCCTGGTTGTAGGCACCTGTGGCGGATGCCGAATAATAGTGGCCGAGCAACAAGTTCATGATGTTGTTGTTGATGTTGGTGAGTATCGAGGAGAACAACAGCTTACTGCTGAACTTGAACATGTGCCTAACGGGTTGCCAATCGATGGTGAATGTGGGTCGCCAATGCGAGTAATGCCAATAAAGTAGGGTGTTGATGAGTACGTAAAGGTTGGTTTGTGTGGCGAATGCCCAATAACCGTAACCGTTGCAAGCCATCCAAACGGCCACAGAACTAGACACGAGGGTGCCGGTGAGGTTGGCTTTGGCCACTTGTTTGGCCATGATGTTCTTGGCGAGATAGGCCGATTGGGCTGTTCCGAAACTGGAAAAGATGAGGGATAAGAAGGCATAACGGCACAGCGGAATGAGTTCGGGGGTGTGGTAATAGCTGGCGATGAGTGGGGCAAGGAAGAAAAGTAGCACGTAAAGGCCTGCCCCCATAGCGATGTTAAACCAGAAAACGGAGTTGTAGTCGCGGTGTTGAGGTTGCTTGATGTTGTTCAGCGCGGCCTTGAACCCGCTGTTTTGCAGGTCGTTGGCCACCAATGCAAAGATGCTTATCATGGCCATCATGCCATAGTCGGTGGCGTTGAGCAATCGTCCCATCACGATACCCATCGTCACGCCTATCACTTGGAGCATCACGTTGTTGAGTGCACCCCAAAATAAACCCTTGGCTGTTTTCTCTTTTAATGATTCCATAATGTTATCTAGGTGGGCTAGGTTTTCTAGGTTTTCTAGTTATCCTAGTTATTCTAGATTTTCTAGATTTACCTGGTTCCTAGTTATCTAGTTTCCTAGTTTCCTGGCGATCTAGTTTTTGTTGTCTAGTTTCCTAGCTTGCTAAGCCAAAGCTTTTGCCTTTACCTTTCACGCTTTCGCTGCCTGCAAAATTACCACTTGTTGCGAAAACCACAAAGAAAAGCGGCAAGTATTAGGGTGGGGCGGCCGAAATCGTTGCACGCAATGGGCTGCAAGGAACGGCGAACAGGCCTTTTGTTGTGCAGAAACTTGCACATCCAATCTGCACCGTAAGGTGCACATTCAATCTTACTTTCAGGAAGATAATTTGTTTGATTTAGGCCAAAAAGCTCACGTTTTTCAAAAATAATCGCCCAAAAACTTGCAAGTTATAAAATAAATGCCTAACTTTGCAATGTGTTTTTCATGGTATTAGATTTAAGGTTAACAAAAGGTTGGGATTCAGCGGAATCCCTTTTTTTGTGCCCATTGGTTTGGCATTTGTGGCCGAATGGGCTTTTAAAAGTGGAAAGAAAAGCACGCAATATAACTATGTTCGGCCGTTGGATGGGGCTTGAAGTCGCTGTGGAGGTTTGGGGCTTGGGTGGCGTTCTACCATTCGGGAGCTTGTGGCGCGTGTTCTCATAACGTGTACAAGCATGCAGAAAAAGATGTAATTTTCTTTTTGTTCGTTGTTCTTTGTTTTGTGTTTCATATTGCTTGTGCTTTGACAAGCAGCCCTTCTAACATGTGCGCAAACCTTTGCACGGCGCTTTCAACCTGTAAGCGCGGCCGCATTTCGTGTTCGTTGCTTTTGTTTGTCGGACCAATTTATTGTTATATCTTTGCACGCAAAATCTGCTAAAAGCCAAATAGGTATAACGATCAACATTTATATAACAAACACAAAGAAGATGCTAAAACACTATTACGCATTGCCGCCCTTGGCAAATAGGGCGGTATTGGTGGCTTGGTTGGCCCTTTCGCCTGTGGCATGGGCTATGGCCGGCACAAGCAACACGCAGCCTAACGCAACATCTTTGCAGCAAAGCACGCGCAAAACGGTTACAGGAACCGTTACCGACGCCAACGGCGAACCGCTTGTTGGCGTTAGCGTACGCAGCAAAGGCGGCAAGGGAGGTACGATAACAGACATCGACGGACACTTCTCGATGCAAGTTGGCGATGGAGAAACCATCGAAATTTCGTATGTGGGATACGCCACACAAACGTTGACGGCCAACACCAACATGCCCATGACCATCGTTTTGGAAGAAGACAAGAAACTATTGAACGAAGTGGTGGTGACTGCACTGGGCATAAAGCGCGAAGCAAAGGCACTTACCTACAACGTGCAAGACCTGAAAGGGAGCGAAGTTACGCGCGTTAGAGACGCTAACTTTGTGAACGCCTTGGCCGGAAAGATAGCCGGCGTTACCATTAATCAGAGTTCGTCGGGCGTGGGAGGCTCGTCGCGCGTGGTGATGCGTGGAACCAAATCGCTGTTCGGAGAGAACAACGCGCTTTATGTTCTCGACGGCATTCCCATGCAAGGACTTCGCACCAAGCAAAGCGACAACTTCTACGAGTCGGTGGAAGTGGCCGACGGCGACGGCATTTCGAACATCAACCCCGACGACATCGAAAGCATGTCGGTGCTGACGGGTGCGTCGGCTGCCGCCCTTTATGGCAATCGCGGCGCCAATGGCGTTATCCTTATCACCACGAAGAAGGGCGCGGTGGGACGTCCCAAGGTGTCTTTCTCCAACAGCACCACCTTCACCCGACCCTTCGTTACGCCGCAGTTCCAAAACACCTACGGCCGAAAAGACGGCGAATTTGCCAGTTGGGGCGAGAAAATGGAGCGCCCGTCGAGCTATAATCCGCTCGATTTCTTTAATACGGGCTTCAATGTTTCCAACTCTGTGGCCTTGTCTACGGGTAGCGAAACCAGCCAAACCCATGTTTCGGTGGGTGCAGTTAATGCGGGCGGCATCGTTCCCAACAACCGATACAACCGCTACAACTTTACTTTCCGCAACTCGTGGGACGTGATTAAGGACGTGTTGCAGCTCGATTTCAGTCTGCTTTACGTTAAGCAGAACACCCGCAATGGCATTGGGCAGGGCATGTTCTACAATCCCTTGGTACCTACTTACCTGTTCCCACCCAGCGACGACTTCAAGCGCTATGCCGTTTACGAAATGTACAACGCCGTGCGCAACTTCAAAACGCAGAACTGGCCTTATGGAAACCTGGGATTGGGCATGCAAAACCCCTTCTGGATTGTAAACAGAAACAAGTTTGAAACCAATCGCGAGCGTTTCATCGCCAGTTTCTCGGCGCGTTGGAACATCACCTCTTGGCTCAACATACTGGGTAGGGCGCGCATGGACAACGCTTATACCGACTTCGAACGCAAGCTTTACGCCTCTACCGACGGACTTTTCTCTAAGCCCGCAGGTAACTGGATGACGCAAGACGACAAGAATACGTCTACCTATCTCGACTTCCTGGTGAACATCGACAAGCAGTTTGCCAACGACGAGATACGCCTTTTGGCCAACATCGGTGGGAGTTACTTTGACGAACGCTATACCAGCAAAACCTTTGAAGGTAACTTGGCACGCGTGCCCAACTTCTTCCACCCCTCCAACATGTCGCCCACCGAGAGCAGCACGGCACATGCCAACTTGCACACGCAAACGCAATCGTTCTACGCCAAGGTTGAAGTGGGCTACCGCAACTTCCTCTTTGCCGATGCAACGGGCCGCATCGACTTCTTCTCTACTTTGCTCGGAACCAGCA
>NZ_HE999443.1:262970-270498 GCF_000312305.1 Prevotella conceptionensis 9403948
GGTTTCGGCTTGGAAACGCCCGTACCCTACGACTCGCAAGAGGCCGTTTACATGCGTTTCTTCGCCGAACTGAACCATGCCATCGGCGTTTTGACGAACTTCGACAGGTTCAACCCGGCCGCAAAGCCCTTGGATAAGTTCGACCTTATCTACGGAAGCGACTTGAAGAAGTGGATTCGGTTTGCCAATTCGCTTAAACTACGCTTGGCTATGCGATGCCGCGCCGTGTATGATGGAGCGCAGAAACTGGCAGAAGAGGCCGTGAACAACCCCTATGGCGTGTTGGAAGACAATGCCGACAATGCTGTGATGCAGACGGTTGGCGCGCTCTCGTTCACCTATAACAATCCCTTCTACAACATATATAGTCCCGAAGGCTATAACGAAGACCGCATGGGTGCCACGATGGACGCTTATCTGAACGGCTTTGCCGACCCGCGTTTGCCCAAGTTCTTTGCCAAAGCCAAAGGGGATGTGTATCGCGGACTGCGCAACGGACTGCGTAACGGTAAGGATTTTCAGGGCGATGAAAGGCTGTCGATGCCCACTATAACCCGCTCTACCCCCTACGTGTGGATGACTGCGGCCGAGGTTTGGCTGCTTAGGGCCGAAGGCGCATTGTTTGGTTGGAACATGGGTGGTACGCCAGAAGAGCTTTACGCGCAAGGCATAACCACATCGTTTGAGCAATATGGACTGGCCGATGCAGCCGAAGCTTATCTCGCCAGCACCGCCAAGCCCAGCGCTTACCCAGGTTTGGGAACCAGTACTGCGGCAGAAGCACCATCAGACATCACGCCGGCATGGGACGAAAGCGCAACGAAAGAAAAGAAACTCGAACGCATCGTCACCCAAAAGTGGATTGCCATCTACCCCTTGGGCCAAGAAGCATGGAGCGAATACCGCAGAACGGGCTATCCCAAGCTCTTCCCCGTGGTAGACAACCTGAGCAATGGCAAGGTAAACACCAACGTGCAAGTGCGCCGTGTGCCCTTCCCCGCCAGCGAATACAGCGGAAATAAACAGGAAGTGGAAAAGGCTGTGCAGCTGCTTGGCGGCGAAGACACGGGCGGAACGCGCCTATGGTGGGACAAACAATAACCTCGAACGCCACATTAGCTACTATCATTTACGCATCGACAAGCGTTTGTGTTAAGGCAGGTTCTAAAAATTGCCTTTGCTGTATTTTTAGCTTTTAGCTGAGCAGGTTTTGCTTACTTCTTGAAGGAGCATAGTGAACTATGCGACTGAAAAGCAAAAGATGCCAGATAAAAGCAAAAAGACAGTGAAGAGCAAAACAAGGAACAACAATTGAACCTTTGCGGGGAATTTTTAGAACATGCCTTAAGCCAACGTTAATATAACGACAAGCACCGCGAGCCTTGCAACTCGTTAACTTGTCAACCGATAAACAGAATATAATAATGAACGTAACAAACATATTCCACGGGATTGCATCCCTTGCTCTGGCTGCTGCGGCACTCACCTCGTGCAACACCAGCATCGAGGCTTTGGACATCATCAAGCCCGAAGAGAAGAGCGAACAGTATTACGCCGACTTGCGCGCTTACAAGCAACGAACAGACCACGAAGTGTTCTTCGGTTGGTTCGGCGGGTGGAACACCAAGTCGCCCAACATGATTGGTTCGCTTAAAAGCGTGCCCGACAGCGTAGACATCATCTCCATTTGGAGCGGAACATACGATCGCGAAGACATTGAATACGTGCAACGAGTGAAGGGAACACGCGTTACCTTCACCATCTTCGCCCACAAAATACCCGCACAGTTCTTGGAAGGCGAAAACCACGACCAAGTTACGCGCGAAGCTATCGAGCGTTATGCCGTGTCGTTGGTAGATACCATGAAGGCTTACGGCTATCAAGGCATCGACCTAGACTACGAACCCGGCTATCAAGACCCCGCCGGAGGTCCTTTCACCGGGCCACTTGTAGGTCCGTTGAACGTGTATCCCAACTATCGCGACAACATGGAGATATTCGTAAAGAAGCTAGGCGAGTTCATCGGACCCAAGAGTGGTACGTCCAACCTGCTCATCATCGACGGTGTGCCCTTCGATGTGAAACCCGAATTGGCCGAATACTTTAACTATGGCGTGGTGCAAGCCTATAACAGCCGCAGCTATGCCAACCTGCAACGCCGTTTCAACAATGCCGCCGCACGCGGATGGAAACCCGAACAGTACATCTTTGCCGAAACTTTCGAGGGCGGTAAGGCCGCCACAGGAGGCGTTCCGCATATGTTGCAAGATGGTAAGCAAGTGCCTTCGCTCCTGGGTATGGCTCTTTTCTTGCCCGAATATCAAGGCAAGAAGGCTACGCGCAAGGGCGGATGCGGCACTTATCACATGGAGAACGACTACGATAACTGGCCCAACTACAAGTTTACGCGCCGGGCAATAGAGATAATGCAGACCCATCGCGACACCGTAGCAACCACAAAACCCTAACAAACAGCATTCAAAAAAACAATGAAAAAGATATTCAGAAAACTGCCCCTCGCACTGGCCATGCTCTTGGTTGCGGCCTGCAACGACGGCATTAAAAGCTACGATGGACTGTACATCGTGGGTACGCAAGGCAAGGAAGTAACAACTACGCTCACCGTAGACGATGTTCCTTCGGCCATTGCCGTGAACGTGGCGGCCAGCGAACTGGCTAAGGAAAACATCAACGTTGAGCTGAAAGCCGCACCCGAACTGGTGGAAAGCTTCAACAAGGAGCATCACAAGAACTACGTGTTGCTGCCACAAGACGCGTATAAGCTAGAAAACACCACGCAGACCATCATGGGCGGCAAGCACGTTTCGGATAAGGGCACACAGCTTACCATCGTTAATCTCGAAGCCATGCGGCCGGGCACCACTTACCTTTTGCCCCTAAGCATTGCCAATGTTCAGGGCTCCGACATGCCCGTTATCGAGGCTTCGCGCACCATTTACGTGGTGGTTAACCAAGTTATCGTTACCAAAGCTGCAGATTTGAGCAGGTCGTGGAGGTTCTATTATGCCGATTTCAGCAACAATAAGGGCCGATTTGACACCCATGCCATGAAGAGCGTTACTTTCGAGGCGCGTGTCAGGTTCAAGAAGATGGACGCCAACAGCAGAAAGTGGTGCTATTCGGTTATGGGATTGGAAGAAAATCTCTGCCTGCGAACCGCAGGAGGACCGGCAGATGGATGGAAATTGCAGCTTGGCGACCCCAACCACATCGACTCGCGCGACGTGTTGCCCAACGACAAGTGGGTGCACTTGGCCTGCGTTTACAACGGCGAAACGGGCAAAAAGTACATCTACATCAACGGCGAACTGCAAGCCGAAACCACGGATAGCCGCAAAACCATCAGTCTGGCCAACGCCTACGGCCAGAACGACCTCTTTTATATCGGTCAGTCGGCCAGCGACGACAGGTGCATGGAAGGCTGGGTGAGCGAGGCGCGCGTGTGGGCTACGGCCAGAACGGCGGCCGAATTGAAGAACAACGTGTGCTGGGTAGACCCCACTTCAAAAGATCTCGTGGCCTACTGGCGCTTTAACGAGGCACAAAAGAAGGATGACAAATGGATTGTTACCGACCTTACGGGCAATGGTTTCAATGCCTATTACTTCTCCTGGCCCTCTGGTCAAGAGCCCAGTTTCGTTGATGGCGTGCGCTGTCCCGAATAGTTGCAGCCCCAATAGGCCGCCATTGGCGCACACATCAGCTAGCAGGGCGAAAGCTCTGCAACAATAAAAAGCAACAACCTATACAGCAAGGGGGGAGCGTACATGCCGTACGTTCCCCCTTTCTTTATTCCGTTCCCCCACGCCGTTGCCCCGCAAGCCAAGCCTACAACAGCCCTCATCCCATAAGCAAGGGTGGGCAATGGACGGCCGAAAGCTTTTGGAAACCAATGGCATCCTTGTTGCTCCGTATGCTGATAAAATCGACAACCGAGGCGAGTTTGCGGAGAAACCCAAGGTGTAAATAGTCTTAAATATTGCTAATGCAGATAAAGTTGTAAAATAAATGGCTATCTTTGTGCAATGAACAAGCCCTAAATGCGGGCATTCTTTCAGCGACAACAAACACCACAACCATGCGAATAACTGTAATAGCCAAAAATGCAGGCAGAAGAAAAGAACTGGGAAAACGCCAAATAGAACTGGCCAAACACCCCCAAACGCTGCAACAACTGCTAGAAGAACTAACACTGATAGGCTTGGCCGATGCCCAAGCCGAACGTACTAACCAGCCTTTGTCGCAAAGCGACATCGATGCGCAGGCCGAAGAGGGGCGCGTACGCTTTGCCGAGAGCTACGCCACCAACAACGACACGCCCGAAAAATCGCTCGAACGCATGCGCCAAGCCTTCGTCGACGGTTTGTTTCGCGTGTTTGCCGACGGCGAAGAACTTACCCAATGGGACGCACCGCTGGCTTTGCACGAAGACAGCGAACTGGTGTTCATCCGGTTTACCATGCTTACAGGCCTTTGTTGGCGAATGATTTTCTAAACGCCTTTTGTGTAAACCGCATGCAAACATGCCTATAATAAATGCCTAAACCATACCTTATATATAATATGCAAACTTACAAAGAACTAGTGGCAAAGAGCCACGACTATCTGAAAGCCCTCGACAAAGACAAACTCAACCAGTACGAAAAGAAGTTTGTTAAAGAACTGCTTAGCAACAAAGACTCCCTTCGCGAGTATTCTTTCGATCGCGACGTCATCGCCAAGATGCCCTTGCTAAACGCCACCGCACTGATAAATGGCGGCGGAGCACTGCCCAATTTGCTGCCAACAGACCTGTCGCAGTTGCTGGCTAGCTATCTGCACGAACTGGGAGAGTACTCGCCCACACGCGGAATATACCGCATAAGCCTGCGCCGGCGCGACTTTAACCTGGAAAATCGGCAAGAGGACATAAAGGAAGCCTACTTCGCTTTCTATGTTTTCGCACTGCTGGGAGGCGACATCTCGCAGCTTGTGCGCGGACAGTACCAAGTGAAAGATTGGGACTACGGCAACCCATCTTTCGAACATGTGATAACCGCTTACTTGTTGGCAAACAACCAAACCGCCATACAAGCCGCGCGCGAAGTGCTTACCAGCGAAAACAACGTGGGCATACTTACGCACGCCCTGATACGAAGCATAGAACGAACAAACATTGAAGAACTGCACACACTGCTGTTGCAAACGCTGAAAGCGGCACAACTGCAAGAAGGATTAAGGCAAAGCATCGTTGAAACAGGCGACGAATGCAACCTCGCTTTCTTCGAACGATTGCTGCAAATCATCGACCAAGAAAACATGTTGCGCTTCGCATCGGTAAGGCGTTCGGTACAAGTGTGGGCCGGCTTAGGCTATGAAGAAATAGAAGATAAAGACATCAAAACCATATTTAACGCCATACGCACTTTCTTCCGCAACCCAGAAATGCGCGAAGAGGCCTATCGCGGCGACAACCCCTTGCTGGTGTACGTGGCACTTTATACGGCAGGTTTGGACGATTACGAACAGAGCGAGCGAGCCGCACTGAACCTCATCGACGGCCAATACCCGCAACAAGTGCGCGTGGCAGCCATATATTACCTGTATCGCAGCGACAACTTCGAGGGCGAAGAGCATCTCGAACTGCTGTGCCGACACCTCGACGACAAGTATGTGCTTGCCTTTACGGTGAACATGCTAAACAGTTCAGAACGATTTGCAGAGGTAGATCGTGGCGACTTTGACCGCCTATCAGACAGTGAACATGCGCTGTACCTACAACTTTTCGACACTGTTTACGAGTGGCATAAGGGCTTAAAGGCTAACGAAACCTTGCGTTATGGCGGCTTTGAATGGTTTGCCTTGAACACAGGGACATCTACCACTACCGACGTGCTGTGGTATCTGGCCGCCCGACTGGGCGAACAAAGCTGCATCGACCGTTTCCTTACGATGAAACAACCCGCGTATTATGTGCACTGCATGAACGATTACAGCTGGGGCAGCAACAACAAACGTGTGCCGTTAACGGCTTTCATCGAAGATTTCTTCCCCAAAGGCAGTGCCGAATGCCGTGCGCAGTTTGTGGTTAACAACCTTGTGGCGATGGAAAGCGACAAGTTTAAACGCTTTGTAGAGATTGGACCTAAGCAAACTTACAACGAGGCGCAGATAAAAACACTGGAGAATAAGTTGAAGTCGAAGGTGTCTACCACGCGCCAACGCGTTATAGCCATGCTCTTATGGCTGCCCGACGAACAGCTCATTGAGAGCTATACGCGCATACAAAAGCTGAAAGCACCCGACATTGAAGGCTCGTTGAGCGAGTTGCGCGAGGGGTCGCCCGCTTTGGCTAAGGCCTTCGGACCGCCCACAACGCAAACCACAGGCCAGGCCATGAAGGCTTATCCCGGTGAAGAAGGCGGCTACGGACTGTACACCCCCGTAGAAATTGCCGAACCCGAAATAGCCAACCCCTTTAACAGCGCACCCCAAGGTGGGCTGAAAGGCATGCTCTCGAAGATTACGGGAAAGGATAACACACCCGACGTAAGCGGCATTTTTGCCTATACCTACGAGCAAATGCACGACCTTTACCTAAAAATGGAGGCCATTATAGATGCCAATGCCGACAGGCAATATAAGGACAGGTGGAACGACGACCGTGTGTTGGGCGACAGCTACCTAGCATACACAAGCAAAGAGGGCGGTTATGATAGCCTGCCTTTCCCCGAATTGTGGGAACAATTCTTTGAAGAAAGCGGCATAAAAGACGAAGAACTGTATGGTTTATACCTAATGATTGAATGGATTGGTAGGGATGACAGATCCTTGAAACTCGACTTGCCCAACTATCCCCTTACGTCCAAGCAAAGAGGTGGGGAAATGAAGTACCGCTCGCATTTTAGAGAGGTGATAGAAGGCCGCTTTTATAAGGTGCGCGAGCAACGCCCCGAATTGTTCTTCGAGCCTTCTTACCTCATGTCGTCGCTTTTCTACTTCTTCTGCAACGAGAAAAAGATTGTGCGGAAAACAAAGTATAGCACCTATATTTACCCCATACCGTCTTGCACGCCGCTAAACGGAGCAATGCAAACAATGACGCAAACCTGGCGCACAGACGAAGAGTTTGCCCGTTGTTCAAACCTCTTGTTGGCCATTAGTCGCAAGTTCTATCTTGAAGACGACGAGAAGGACAGGAGCAACTACCGGCTCCCGCCACTCATGGCTGCGCGAATGAACCTCGAAGGTAGGCTCACCGACGACCAGCTCATGCAGATGTTGATGGCCGAAAAGGGCGGTATGTTGGAGAGTGCAACCTTTGCCGTGTACTACGACAGCGATTATCGGCGCAAGCCCCAATGGGATATGACACCCCAAAAAACACGTTACGACAAGGCCGTGTACGAGCATTTGCGCAACGTGGTTAACCGCATTGCCAACCATTTGTTCGACATCGAGCTGACAAGGCGCAACGCACCCACGCCCGCGTAACCGGAACCTCGTTGTACTGGCTAGCTAGTCGCTA
>NZ_HE999443.1:270625-304164 GCF_000312305.1 Prevotella conceptionensis 9403948
GGTGCTATGGGGCACGGCCAACCTGCAAAAGGCCATGGCCGCACTGGGCAAAGAGCATCTGGTGCGCGATTATAGCGGCAAAGAAAAGCGCGCCGTGCTTACCTCGTGTATCGTGCATTGTTATCCATTAGACACCGATACGCCCGACATGCTTAAAGGCATTGATGCTGCCCGACTGGTGGAATTGGCCTTCTTCGCCCCACAATGGATGGAGCTGGTGCGCCAACACCTCAATTGGAAGGGTTTCGACGAGGCTTATTACTACTTCGTGGCGCACACCAAAGAGAGCGACAGCGAAGAAAAGCGTGCGCAAATAGCCCTTTACACCGACCTCGCACCCGAAGATTTGGCCGATGGTGCCTTTGATGCGCGCCTGTTTAACGAGGCGTTTAAGAAGGTTGGAAAGAAAAACTTCGCCCTTTTCTACGATGCGGCCAAGTATATGGGTAGCAGCAATTATCATGGCCGTGCACGTCGTTTTGCCGATGTTACGCAAGGCTTGATAAAAGAAAAGCAACTGATGGAGCAGATAGACAAGACGCGCAACAAGGATGCCTTGTGCGCCTTGGGCCTTGTGCCGCTGCCCAAAAGAATATAGACACGGCCTTGCTGAAACGCTACAAGCGCATTCAGGCGTTTTTGAAAGAGAGCAAACAGTTTGGCGCACAACGTCAGGCATCCGAGAAACGCACGGTTGAGATTGCTTTGATAAACCTGGCTCGTTCGGCAGGATACGACGATGTGATACAGCTGGTGTGGCGTATGGAAGGCCATTTGGTGGCCGACAAGAGGGCCCTGCTCAACGGCATGAAGGCCGAAGGCTACCTTATCCGCGTTGAAATTGCACCCGATGGCACGAATAAGGTGGTGATAGAGAAAGACGACAAACCGCTGAAATCGGTGCCAACGAAGTTGAAGAAGAACGCCACTTACCTGGAAGTGAACCAAACGCACAAGGAGTGGGCACTGCAATACCGTAGGGCACGCGAGATATTTGAAGACATGATGCGCCAGCAAACAACCATCATGCCTGCCGATGCCGCCGTTATTGAGGCCAACCCCATCGTGGCTCCGCTCTTTGCTAAGTTGCTGATACAGCAGCACCAACACATAGGACTGTATGCCGAGGGTAAGCTGCACACGCTGGATGGCGAACAAACCATCGACCCCGAAACCCCGCTAACCATCGTGCACCCTTATCATTTGCACGCATCGGGCAAGTGGGCGGCCTGGCAGAGCCGACTGTTCGAAATGCGATTGGTACAACCCTTTAAGCAGGTGTTCCGCGAATTGTATGTGCCCATCGAAGAAGAGGCCGACAAAAACGAAAGCCGCCGTTACAGCGGTTATCAGATACAAGTGCGCCAAACGTTGGCAACGTTGCGCTCGCGTGGATGGGTGGCCGACTACGAGGAAGGCCTTCGCAAAGTGTTCCATAAGCAAGGAGTGGTGGTTTCGCTTTATGCGCGGGCCGATTGGTTCAGTCCATCAGACATCGAGGCACCTGCCATTGAGTATGTTCGCTTTGACCGAACGCGCGGCACAGAGCCTTTACACATTGCCGATGTAGACCCTGTGCTGTACAGCGAGGTGATGCGCGATGTTGATTTGGCTGTAAGCATCGCCTTCGTTGGTGGCGTCGACCCCGAGACGGGTCAGTCTACACGCGAGTTGCGGGCGGCAATTGTTCGCTGTACGGCCGAGATGCTCAAACTCAACAACGTGCGTGTGGATGGCAACTTTGCCTTTGTCGAGGGCAGTTTGGCCGATTACACCGTGCATTTGGGCTCTGGCAACGTGCGCCAGCAGGGCGGAAAAGAAATTCCCATCGTTCCCGTGCATAGCTCGCAACGCGGTAAACTCTACCTGCCTTTCGTTGACGAAGACCCGAAGACGGTTGAAATCGTGTCGAAGGTGGTGCTGTTGGCCGAAGACAATAAGCTGAAAGACCCCACCATTTTGCAGTGGATTGAGCGGAGATAGCGGCCCATATTGTTTGTTAGGCCTCTTCTTTGGCCGTTTCGGCTACTATCGCGCGGGTGTGAAAAGCCCGAAGTGCGCATTACCCACGGCATGCCTTGTGGCGTTGTAAGGGCATAATGTGCGGTGCACCAGCCTAAAAAGCGTGCTGCGCCCAAGCAGCCAAGTGTAGCTATTAAATGGAAAAAGAGCCATATCAAGCCCTGTATGCGGGTGTTGATATGGCTCTTTTCATTGGGTTTAGCCCAAATCGGGTGTTAGAAAAATCTGCTTTCATTTTGCCGAAGGAAATACTGGGCACGCGCAAATGGTTCACTCGCTGGTCGTATTTCAAATATCATAGGACGATTTCGCTAACGCTTTGCTTTTGAAAATTCGTAATGGCCGATGTTGGTTTAAACACACCTGCGTTCCCTTTTTTACGTTGATGCCCTCTGCGCTGAAACACGGATGCCTTGCTTAGAGTTTCGTCCACGTTCCATATTTTACGTTGGTGCCCTCCTTCCCTCCTCTTTCTTTGTAAAGTAATCGGCGTAAATTTTAACATTATGAGTGCCGTTTTTGCCACCAACAGCTCACTCGGTCGCAAATTTTCAATTCTCGCGCGAGTTTCTTTGTTGCAAATTGAGGTGCGGGGCATCATCATTCGCAGACTCATTTTGTGCATGTTAATGCATAACTACTGCTGAAGCGTATGCCATTTTTAGCAAAAACATGGCTATTTGCACCAAAATGCATTGCAATATGCCGCTAAATGCACTGCGTTTTGGTGCTAAATGCAGTGCAATTTGGTGCTAAATGCACTGCGTTTTGGTGCTAAATACACGGCTAAATGCTGCTAATCGCAAGGCGTTTTGCATATATACGCATTGTGAATTGTATATTTATCGCTTTCTTTTCTACATGGAAGAGCGTGCAGGCTATGGTAAAAAGGTGCTTTTTGCGTGCAATTTAGTGGCAAAATGCAGATAATTGGCCTTGCAAAAAACACAACCCACCGGCCAAATAGAAAGGCAAAATGGTGCTAAATGCAGGCGGCGTTCTCAAAAATGGACTAAAAACGAAACGTGTAAGGCCGAAATTTGCTGCTATTTGCCTGCTTTTTGGGCTTGTTTTTCGCTAGAATGGGGTGATAGGGAGGGTGTGGTTTGTAAATAAAAAGCAAATCTTCCTGGTTATTCTAGTGTTTCTAGTTGTTCTAGTGTTTTTAGTTGTTCTAGGTTTTTAGTTATCCTAGGTTTTCTAGTTATTCTAGTGTTTCTAGTTATTCTAGGCATCCTAGCTATTTAACAACATTAGGCCTACTCGTTCATCGGTGGTGCGCAGCCATCTTTTCACCCTTTCACCTTTTCACTTTTTCCCCTTTAAAAGGCTTAGCCCTTTTGCTACACCCGATGGTACATTTCGCTTAATGGAAGGCGGAAACGATCGCCCCAAACGCCGTCGGGAAGTCGTATGCCGCATGCCACCACCATGTTGATGTTGGACGAATAGGGTAGGCGGAGCATGCGTTTAATGCGCCAACTGTCGAACCCTTCGAGCGGACAGGTGTCATATCCCACTTCGCTCATGGCCAACATGAACGTTTGTGCCACCAAACCGCAACTCTTGTGCATAACAACGCGCATATCGGCCTCGCTTGCTTGGCGAACTATGGGGCGAAAAAGGCCTATCGCTTGCACCAATACCTTGCGTAGAAGTCCCGCTAAGCCGAAACAACGCCCATACCAAAGGGGAATGAACTTGCCATAATACAGCTGCCATCTGCGTATGCGTTTCTCTTGTTTCTCGGCAGGACTGTTTCGGCGAACATTGTCTTGCTCGAAAGCAAGCACTGCTTGGGCACGGCGTTTAATAAGGTCGGGGCGAGTTACGAACACCACTAGCTGTTGCGCGGAACTAGCGGCAAGTTGGTCGAGACATGCAGGTACCATCTTCTCCAACATGCTTTTATCGGTGATGTGGTAGCATTCCCACAGCTGCATGTTGGAGCTTGTAGGTGCAAGTGTGGCCAGTTGTAGGCACGCTTTCACTTGTTCTGGGTCGATTGGCTTGGCTGAATCGAAGTGGCGCACGGAGCGTCGGTGGTTCAAAATCTCTTCTAAACGCATGTGATTACTTATTTTTTTGCACGCAGTAAATCAATGCCAGGATAGCGTTGGCTTGCAAAATGCGTGCAATTATTTAATTACAAAGATACGATGTTCTGGATATCGTGCAAACTACGAAATTGTTGCGCATATTGTCTGTCTTGTTTTTGAGGGCGTAGCGGGCTACGTCAAGAGAACAAAACAGGCAAGATGCCGGCAAACGTATGAAAGATATGCTGGTAGCAATGGAAACAATATAGGACACGTGATAAGCGGTGCAACGGGCGATTGGGGTTAAATTCAAACGCATTTTCTTCGGGTATACTTCTTTAATTATGAATTTTGATAGGATGAGGTAAGTTGGTATACAGTTCTTTACCCTAACCAATTCATAGCCTTTTCTAACATACCTTTGTACCATGTGCGTTCGTCTTCGGTTTTTTGAGCCAAAGTATTTGAGGTTTCAAAAAATGCTTTTATCTTTTCAGGATTGGGTATATAACCCGCTTTGTAAGAATCTTCGACCATCTTCTGAAACAAAGTCAGCGGTAGTGGTACAACCGTAGATTTACCTCCATACATTGCCAAATTGGTTTTGTGTAGCATATAGAAGAAAGAAATGCTGGCTTCGTTGATGGTCGGTGCTATAAACAGGCAATAACAAGGCTTGCCCGATGCAACTTTTAATTTGCCAAGATGCCTGCTCACGGGTTCGCCCTCCATTTCAAACTGCTTTTGTCCAGAAGCCATTGTTACTTCTACCGTAACAAGGAAGTCGGCATAATCGCAGACAATATCTGGCATGTTTCCTGCTGCTGTTGATAGCGGCTTGCCGAAATCATCGAAGTTAAGATTGGCCTTAATGTTACCACCGTCAAGCATTGTCATCGCTCGCCATGTGTTCCATTCAAGCATGATGGGGTTGTCGTAGAACTTTTTGGCTGCAATATCACCGAAGACGGATTGAATGTTGTCATAAAGTTTATATTCCTTTATGGACTTCACCTCGTTCTTAATATTGTTATCGCGTCGCTCGTCTCGCAGGTTGCCCAGCAGGTCTTTCAGCTCTTCTATGGAAGATTCTTCTGAAATAGTCTGTCCGGCAAATTCGGTATGCAGCTTTTCAAGTAGATTGGCTTTGTTATCAGTGAACAATTTTGGATTTCCAGTGTCCCCGAGATAAGTACAATACGCTGCTTCGCTCTCGAATGTGAGCGGATTGCGGTCTATTTTCTCCAAAAGAAAATCCACATCTTCTATGCGTTCAGGTACAATCGACAGTGACTTGCCAACCTGTGATACATTTATGAGGCCGGTTGCTCTTAAATATCTGAAACAAGAGTCCGCATAATCTCGCATGTTGCTTGACTGTGTACGCAAGAAATTGTCTAGCGAAGTATCTGCACTCTCTCTTGTCTGCGTTTCTCCTTGCCCTATACGCTCCTTGTAGATTTGTTTCAGTTCGGTGTTTAGGTATTCCGCTTTAAATACTCTGTAACTGCCCTTGTTCTTTGCTTTTTCAATGCGGAATGTTTCTATTTTTTGAACTATACGCTCAAAATCGTGCCAATCAGTAAGCTGCATTCCGAACATTTGAAACTCGTCGAACTTCAATGTTCCCATCGTTCTCACCAAACGCAGCATCTCTAAATATGGTTTTATGCAGAATTTCGCAGCCTTGTTTGATGGCTTGTGGTAAGGGGAAGGCACTTGGAATTTAAGCATCTGGCGGAGAAAAACCTCGTCTTTCCGTTTGGAACTTATGAGTTGTTCGCCTGCCGGGGTTAGCTTAATAGTGGGTGAAAGTTTTACGAAACCTAATGACTTTGGTGCACGGTTTATTCTATCCCTTGCACTGAATGCAGGGTCGTTTTCGCCTTTGCCATTAAAGAAGTTTTCGTTCTTCAATACTTCCATAAAGGCACATTGACTTTCGTTGTCCCACTTCTTACCTGCAAAGTGTTCTACAAGTAGCGTGATCTCGGGAATCATTTTGCTTGGAGTTCTTGGCGATGTCGTCAAGAACAATGTCCTACTATTTATTCTTGCCACGATATTTCTTTTTAGGCTCAAACAACATTACTTGCGAGGTTTCAAGCATTGCATGCTCTTTGTTTGTTTCGGGGGCAAAGATCTGTACATTGTCCCAATCCTTTTTATAATTAGCTATTACAAGATGCTTGGCTTCCGACTTAAATCTATTCCTAATATTTACCGCATAGCTTTTTTCATATTCATCAACTATAAATTGTCTATAGAGTTCCTCCGTAAGCGGGGTTTTGCCAATAACCATTAATGCCTTACAGGAGAAGTTCTTAAAATCTTCTGCTAACCTTCTATGGCTATCTTCATTGAAACCATCTTTATATTCCGCATTGCCATAATCAGAAAATGCACAATCGTATGGGGGATCTAAAAACACAAAGTCGTTATCAGCGCACATGTTGAAAATTTTGGCATAATCGACATTGTGAATTTCTGTTCGCTTCAACAGCTCACAATGCGATAAGGAGACTTGTTGAGTGCCTAAATGCTTATAGCGACCATAAGGAACATTAAAATCACCATCTGCATTGTAGCGAATCATACCGGAGTATGCGGTCTTGTTAATGAAGTAATAGAGGAGGGCATCACTATATTTTTTGCTGACTTTGTTGTTAAACATGTCACGCAGCAAGTAGTATAGCACTTCATTTTTATCTTCTACCCTTTCGTTTGGTGTGCTTGCCTTCAATGTTTCATAATCTCTCCTGTTGATTTCGTACAACGCTTCTATCTCGTCTAACTCCTTTCTCAGGTTTGGGAAATTGTTTCGTACACCTTTATAGAAATTGATTAGCTGCTTGTTTATGTCATTGATGATAGCTTCTCTTGGCTCTAAATAGAAATATAGTGCACCTCCACCAATGAAAGGCTCAACATATCTACCCGTAAATCTAGGAATATGCCACATTATATGAGGAATCTCCTTAGATTTTCCCCCTCTGTATTTAATCATTGGTTTCATAAGAAGTTGATTTTATAGTGCAAATATAGTTATTTTTCTGACAACTGGCAGTGCCCAATTATGTTATTTTCAAAAACAATGTAAGCCGCCAAATGTGTCTCTAATAATTCACTATAAAAGTGAAGGGAGTGGTTTCCATTAAGGCAAGCAGGTATTAACCTGGTGTTTCACAAAACCAAATTTCCCTTCATCGCAAAGAAAATACTTTTAGCGTAAGTAGTCTGACTGTTACCGAAGGAATTGAAACTGTGGAGAACAATACAAGGAATTACAATTAAAGTTACGCTGGGGGAGTAGGGCGTGACTTAAAAAAATCCCCACAACACGGAGCTGCGGGGATTCTATAAAATGAAAAAAATCTCACAAATAGCATTGAAACCGAAGTTTACAAATCGCAGATTGGAGTTTGTTTTTATTCGGCACGGAGCGTAAAGCGGGTGAAGGCCACAACGGTGAGGTCCTTGTCGGCAGCTTTAAGGTATTGTGCCACGCTGAGTTTAGAGTCTTGGATGAACTCTTGTTCAAGCAGGCAGCTCTCTTTAAAGAACTTAGCCATACGTCCCTTGGCGATGTTGTTCACCATTTCTACGGGAAGCGCGGCGGCCTTCTCTTCTGCCACTTCTTTCTTAATGCGGCGGATTTCGTCGGCTTGTGCCTCAGTTATTTCCTTTTTGGCAATGCCTTCGGCGATGTGTTCCTCGTTTTCGGCAATGTAAAGATTGAAACCAGCCTTCTTCAAGGCAGCTTGTACAGCCTTTTCCACTTGCTCTTCCTTGGTTTTTTCGATAGCCACTTTCAGCTCTTCGTCCTTAACCGACTGGGGAACGCTGGCCTCATCCAATGCGATGGGCTTCATTGCAGCCACTTGCATGGTAACAGCGTGACCCTCTTCGGCAGCAGGCTTGTTGGTTTGAACCATCGTGCAGAGCAGGTTCTTGTTCATGTGGTTGTAGGTGTAGATGTTTTCGCCCTCGATAAAGTTGTAGCCATCGAGTTCCATCTTCTCGCCGGTGATGCCCGAACGAGCAATAACGGCATCTTCAACCTTTGTGCCATCGGCCAACGTAAGGGCTTTCACCTCGTCTAGGTTCTTGGCCTTAGCCGCAACGGCAGCATCGAGAATGTCTTGCGTAAGCTGGATGTAGTCTTTTCCATTAGCCACGAAGTCGGTTTCGCACTTCAAGGCGATGATTGCGCCAAATCCGTTTTCAGCCTTCACGAGCACACATCCGTTAGCGGTTTCGCGGTCTGAACGCTTGGCGGCGATAGCCTGACCCTTAGCGCGGATAATCTCTATTGCTTTCTCGATGTCGCCACCGGTTTCGTCGAGTGCTTTCTTACAATCTGCCAAACCTGCACCGGTGAGTTTGCGCAGCTTTTGTACGTCTGCTATTGAAACAGCCATAATATATTCCTTTTTCTTTTTTGTTGTGTTGAAAAAAAGAAGCGGCGCGGGTGGTCAACGTCGTGCCCCTTTGCCGCTTCATATTGTTTGTTAGGCCTCTTCTTTGGTCTCTTCGGCTACTTCGGCCTCTGCCTTCGGTTCGGCCTTGCGTGCCTTTTTCGATGCACGTGGAGCCTCTTCGGCTTGTTCGGCAGCCGCTTTCTCGTCGGCTTTCTCTACCTTACGCTCTTCCAAACCTTCGGCGATGGCGGCGCAGCAGGCGTTGAGTACCACCTCGATGCTGTCTTTAGCATCGTCGTTGGCAGGGATAACGAAGTCGATGTCGCGTGGGTTCGAGTTGGTATCAACCATCGCGAACACGGGAATACCTAGGCGTTTAGCCTCTTTAACGGCGATAGCCTCCTTCATAACGTCTACAACGAAGAGGGCGCTAGGCAAGCGAGTGAGGTCGGCGATAGAGCCAAGGTTCTTCTCCAGTTTAGCGCGTTGGCGCGTTACTTGTAGCAACTCGCGCTTAGAGAGGTTGGCAAATGTACCGTCGCTCATCAGCTTATCGATGTTTGTCATTTTCTTCACAGCCTTACGAATGGTTGGGAAGTTGGTGAGCATACCGCCCGGCCAACGTTCGATAACGTAGGGCATGTTTACGCTAGCGGCTTTTTCGGCCACAACGTCCTTAGCTTGTTTTTTAGTAGCGACAAACAGGATGCGCTTTCCCGACTTAGCTATTTGTTTGAGAGCCTCGGCAGCCTCGTCAACCTTAGCCACAGTTTTGTGGAGGTCGATGATATGGATGCCGTTGCGTTCCATGAAGATGTAGGGAGCCATTGCGGGGTTCCACTTGCGGCGGAGGTGTCCGAAATGGCAACCGGCCTGTAACAGTTGGTCAAAGTTTGTTCTTGACATGTCTTTGTTTTGTTTGATGTTTACTTTCTTTTAATTCTGTTTGTATTTAGAACCAACGGGCAGGTAATCGCGGCCGAGGCCGTTGTCGAGTCGTGTCCGTTTAGATACTAAACGTTGTTCAGCTTGTGTTTGTTCCATCTGTTGTGGCTTTGTTAAGCCGTGAAAAGGCTTAGGCTGCACAAGGGATGAGCCTTAGGCGCAGGCCAACAAGCGACAGATGGACTGCAGACACATTAACGCTTGCTGAACTGGAAGCGACGACGAGCCTTGGGCTGACCTGGTTTCTTACGCTCAACAGCGCGCGAATCGCGGGTTAGGAACCCTTGGTCTTTCAGGGCTTTCTTGTCTTCCTCGTTCACCTTAACCAGTGCGCGGGCGATGGCCAGGCGCAAAGCTTGGCTTTGTCCGGTGTAACCACCACCGTCGAGGTTGGCCTTGATGTCGTATTTCTCGGCTACTTCGAGCAGTTGCAGCGGTTGTTTAACCACATACTGCAAGATGGCAGAGGGGAAATATTGGTTGATGTCTTTCTTGTTGATCGTTATCTTGCCAGTACCTTCCGAGAGGTAAACACGAGCTACAGAGCTCTTGCGGCGACCAATTGCATTTACTACTTCCATTTCTTTTCCTTATTTATACTGGTTAATGTCGATGGCCTTAGGCTTTTGTGCAGCCTTATCGTGCTCGGTTCCTTCGAAAACATAGAGGTTGCCCAGCAAATGGCGGCCTAGGATGCCTTTGGGCAGCATGCCTTTAACGGCGTGACGGATGATGCGGTCTACGCCACCCTTACGCTTGCGCAATTCGGCAGGCGTGTTGAAACGCTGTCCACCGGGGTAGCCAGTATAGCGAGTGTAAACCTTATCGGTTTCTTTCTTGCCTGTGAAAACCACTTTGGCGGCGTTGATGATAATTACATTGTCGCCACAATCAACGTGGGGAGTGAAGTTTGGTTTGTATTTGCCGCGGATAAGCTTAGCTACCTTCGAGCAAAGACGGCCCACTACCTGGTCGGTAGCATCGATAACCACCCACTCTTTCTTAGCTGTTTCCTTATTAGCGGAAATAGTCTTGTAACTTAAAGTGTCCATTCTAATTTTTAATTGATACTACTAAAAAACATTTTTCGGTTTTCGCAGCCGATTCACTAACCGTCAGGCTCGGCCAAAAGCATGACTATTAACACGGTTGCAGCGGAGGCTCTAAGTTCACCCCCAATAATAATCGGACTGCAAAGGTACATATTAATATGCTTTAACTAATAAGTGCGACAGCTATTTAACTTTGTCGTTACGTTTAATTAACAAAGTTTAGTAATTCGAGATAGTCGATTGGGGGTAATGCAAATTACACCACCGTTAGGCTTGTGGCGCAGGCACATGCGTTGTTATTCCTATCGGTCACGATAAATCCATCGCCCTTATAGCCTTATTGTAAGCCCCATGCCCACTTGTCTACGAGGCACATTTCTCATGTCGAACTCATTGGTGAAGTACATATAACGGTACTTTGGCGTGCCATCGGCCAGCACATCATTGCAAAACAGGCGCAATGTGGCCATGTCTTTGAGGAACATCCAACGCAAACTCATGTCCACTTGCACGCGAGCAGGCAATTCCCAAAGCCCTTGTTGCGTTTTGGTTTGCCCAAAAGCGTCTACCGACAAAGCGATGTCGGGCTTGGTACAAAGCGTGGCCACACCCGTGAATTGCGCCTCGCCATGAATGATACGACTGTTCACAGCCTCTTCCCACATTCTGGCTTCGTGCTTATCTCGCGTCCATGCACCACCCAAAGTAAGGCAAGTATAGAGCCACGAACCAAACTCATGCGGCATAACAGCCTGCAAACCCACCTGCTGATGGCGGTCGATATTGAAGTTCTTCAGCAGAACATAGTCTAGAAAGCCATTGGCGTAAGGCTGTTGCATGACACGTCCCGAGGCACGATTGTACCAAGTTCCTGAACTGGAAACCGCCCTTCGTGACATACGAAAGCTGTGCCTGATAATGCAACGAAGGCATTGGCCATGAGTCGCTAACGGTGTACAAGCGTCCGCCATTGTCGGGTTGCGAGATGCCGTTCAGGTCTGAATAGTGAGGATAATCCCGACTTCCACTCACGCTCAACGACAAAACGTTGCCTTCGCAGGGTGTGTAGCTGATGCTGAAAGTGGGCAACGCGCGCCATTGCGTTGTCATAACGTGATGATAGTAATCGGCAGACAAAGACACTTCTGCCGATAGTTTCTCGCCAAATCGTTTGCTCACGCCCACATAAGCGGTAGTGAAATGCTCCTCGGGATAATGCCACGACACGCTGTATCCGCCTCTCGCTTGATACCGCCTATGCACCACCGAGTTGTGTTTGACCTTCTTAAACCATGCACCATAGTTGATGGTCCAGCCGTTGTTCAGTTCGTGTTCGCCTGCGATGTAGGCGCGCCAGAGGTCTGTCCGAAGGCTATCGGTCACCAATAAATTTTCTTTCAATAGTCTGGCAAACCACGGACTGTAATCTGGATCTAGTGTAAAGGGATTAACGTAACCCATCAACACGTGCCTTTCGGGTGCCCGAAAGAAGGCGGCCTCTATGCCCAACCTAATGCCCAAAGGCGTTGCATAGTCTATCCTTGCATTGTGCAACCACGCTTTTGCCTTGCCATCGGCATAACCCAAGTACGAATCTGTGTTGCTAACGCTTAGGTCGTTGTTGGTGTTAAAGCCCTGATAGGTGGCACTTAGCGTGTGGCGCGCACCAAAAGTGTAGGTCGCTGCAAGTCGGTAGCTGTGTTTGCTGGTTGCTGTAAGTCGCTCTTGCGTGTTGGTTATGTCTTCGTAACTAGGCGAAAGTACTTGGGGAATGTCCGTTCGTAAGGCATCGAGAACCCTGCCGTGGCTGTGTAGGTAGCTCAGAACGAGCGAAAACGCCCCTTTGCGATAACTGCCCGATGCCCTTTCGCCGAACAATGTGCGATGCCTAAACGCGATGTCGCCACCCACTTCGGCCGCAAGCGGTCTGCTTTCTCCGTCTCCGCGCTTAAAGGTAAGGGCGATTAGGGGTGCGTTGGCTTGCATGCGCGCAGCAGGGTTGTGTACAATTTCCACCCGTTCGATGCCGCTTGCCGGCATGGCGCGCAGCAATTCTTGCAGCTGATCGTAGGCCACGTTCTGCGTTTCGCCGTTGATAGACACGGCAATAGCGCGTCCGCCAAGCGTGTAAACGCCGTTTTGCACCACTATTCCAGGCAGTGTGCCAATGGCATCGTAAACGTTCTCCACGCCTTTTTGTGCCACAAGTCGTGGCAAGTCGTAGCTAACGGCATGGTTCAACTGCTGTTCTTCTGTTTGTGCTTGCGCACTTGTAACGGCCAAGGCAGATAGTGCAAGGGCTAAAAGGGCGGTCAATGTGTTTCTTTTCATTTGCATCTGTGTCAGGTGATTGCTTGTTTGGGGTAGCGTTGGTTTTAAGAAAGACGTCGTTTCATTCCGCTTTCTTTCGCAACTAACTCCTGCAAATTTATCGAATTTTCGGGTTTACGCCAATGTTTTATGCAGAAAAGTTTAGCGCAAACTACAAATATTCTGCTATTGTAAACCATCACCCGCACTTGTTTTCATGCTTGGCAATGGCTTATGTCCATGCCCATGCGGAGGAACTTACATGCTCTTTTATCTCGCCAGTTCCTAGCGTGTTTCAATTGAATTTGTTGTCAAAAACACGATGGATGACTTGCATAAGTCCATAGAACGTCGTACTTTTGTACCAAAATCTAAACCAACAACCAAACAAATGAAACAGCGCGCATTGAACCTACTGTTACTCTTGCCCTTCGCGATAGGCGTTGCGGCTCAGTCGAAGCTGTACAATCAGTATGGATTTATCTACGCCGATGCCATGCTGAGAACCCCAAACAAAGCCATGACTGTGCAAGCGATGATAGATACGGGCTGCTCGCTGTGTATGATAGACTCTACTTACGCCGTAGACTCGTGCAAAATACAGTTGGACGCAACGGAAAAATTGATTCTTAGTGCAGACAACGAACGTGTAAGGACAAAGCTGGTTACGCTAGATTCTATTTCGTTTTGCGGTAAAACGTATAGAAATGTTGCTTGTTTGGTTCTCAACATTGCCGAAAAGCTGCAACAGTACACGCCCCAATTCATCATCGGAGCTAACATCCTGAAGCAAGACCTGTGGCTCTTTAACCTCAAAGACATGCTGGTACAACGAAACCTCACCGGCAAATGTGCGCCCGACTATACACTAAAATGGAAGAACCACAGGCATTATGCTGATGTTGGTCGCGACCTCATCACACTTCATGCCGAGATAAACGGCATACGGGGGCGATTTGTGTTCGATACGGGTAGCCGAAACAATTATGTTCCAAACAACATCAAGCTTGAACCTACACGCGAAGTGGAGAGGGAAGTGGCCAGTGCATCTAGAAAGCTGCGCAAACTGGTGGTGAAAGAATGCGAGAACGTTGCCGTTATCTTGGGCAAACAGCACTTTGTGTTAGATTTCAGACTGTTCGATCGTAGCGTTGGCACCTTGAACTTGTCTTTCCTTAAAGACCGTTCGTTCGTGCTTAACTACAACAAGCGAACAATAACCGTGCTACGCTAACCGCATATCGCCACCGCACGCTTTGTGCGTAAAGTTCTGCTGCACGTGTTATATATATGGTAAGGCATAATCACAAGCACAAATCCCATGTGTAGCATTTTGCTTAAAGGTAAACTCAGTGCCAACCCTTTTTGGTGCTACAACTCTCTCCGCCTGTTGTCTTTGTTGGTTACCGTGAAACAGTTGTGAGTTTGAACGAAACCATGCCAAAGCATAATAACATCGAGAACATTTGGCATTCTCCTCTTAATGTGGTAGTTTTGCGTTATTCAAGCCATTTCGCGCTTGTGTCTTCTCAACAGCTCTATGCCAACGTAGCTGTTTAAGTGCCAAATAATGAAAATACAGCATTTGTCATGCAGTCTTTTGCCTTCTACTCACTCCTCTTAATAAGGAAAAGACATTTCTTGTTAAGAAATATATGATAGATATAGACGCTTGCAAAAGGGGAAACAAAGAAACCCTTGGTGAACTATATGCGGCGTATGCTCCCAAATTAAAGAGCGTATGCCGTAGCTATGTTAAAGATGAAAGCGTGGCAGAAGACATTCTACACGATGCATTCATCATCATTTTTACGTCCATTGGTGAACTAAAAGAAGGCCAAAAACTAGAAGGATGGATGGTAACCATTGTGAAAAATCTCTCGTTAAAGCATCTTCGACACATGCAAAAACACAGCACATCGCTGTTGAACCTAAACAGAGAGGTGATGGACGACACCTTGGAAAACGGGCAAAGCGTGGAGTTAGACGTGCTGTTGCAATCCATCGATGCCTTACCCAAAGGCAGCCGCGAGGTATTTAAGCTGTCGGTCTTGGACGGACTCTCGCACAAGGAGATTGGACGAATGCTTGGAATTAACCCACATAGTTCGTCTTCGCAATTATTTAGGGCAAAAAAGATGTTGCAGGCAATGCTAAGCAATTATTGGGGATTGCTGCTGTTGCCACTTTTCATTCCTATATATATATATATGGTGACAAGGCAAAAGGTGGGCCGATTAACCACATTAAAGCCGCGAACAACGAAACAACGGCAAGCCACCCCCGAAAAGACGAAGGACGAAAGCATGAAACCCAATGCCAATCAGCCAGCATATTCCACCCCAACGCCAACCACACCCGCTGTTGGGGATAGCAAATTGGCACAAACTGTCGCCAACAACGGCACGTCTTATTTCCCTAATAGTGCAGACAGCACAAAGCTTACAAAAACTATTTTGCCATTCGATGCAGACACAATACAACGGAAACTGGTCGTAACACACACATCAAAAGACACGCTACCACCATCGCTACCTGCAATTGCTGCAAACAAAGACATTGCTTTGAATGAACAAATGGCCCAGACCGTCAAGCCCAAGAAGAAATATCCTTGGACGTTTAACCTTGGATATTCGTCTAATGCTGGCGCAAACAGTGCGTTGTCAAATCAAAACTATCTCACGATGATTGACTATGCTAATGGTGGAGCCACCGCAAAACTATACACATGGGAAGATTGTCAGAACTATCTAACAAGGAACAAGGCGCTGATGGATTCTGTTGAAAGGGCTAGGCTAGCCTGGATTGTGAACAACAACATCGACTCGCCCACAGATGCTGGTGTCGGCTTAGGCGAAAAGGCCAACCATCATCGCCCCATTACGTTAGGTTTCTCGCTTAATAAGCAATTAAGTCTGCGCTGGACATTTGGCACAGGACTAATGTACACAAGCCTAAATTCAGAGTTTGAAAGTGAGTATCATCGCGCAACATTGAAGAAAACACAAAGGGTAGACTACCTTGGCATACCTTTGCGCCTTACCTATCGCTTTTGGACTAAGGGCCGCTTCAACGCATATACAACAGGTGGCGTAACGTTCGAGATACCCGTTTATAGCTCGCTCGCTAAGAAATACACCGTAACTGCCGACTCATCATACACCCTACGCGAGCGCATTAAGGTGCATAGCCAATGGTCGGTCAACCTTGGCGTAGGCGTGCAGTATCGCCTGTTCAAGCCGTTCAGCGTCTATTTAGAACCCAACATGTTCTATTACTTCGGCAACGCGAGTGGTGTCGAGACCTATCGCACCGAGCATCCGTTCATCATAACCATGCCATTCGGCTTGCGCCTAACGTGGTAGGCCGAGAAAGAACAGGCAACTAAAATACCCTCTCCGTTGTGCAGTCTTTCTAACTCCTTTTGCTCTTTATTATAAAAAGACAAAATCGATTAATAAGACAATGTATCGCATATACGACTACATCTATAATGGATGGGTGCTTGTAAACAACATGATGCGCAAACAACATAAAGAACTAACATCCTTGATGATTTATTCTACCACAAGTTGTCAGTCGCGTTGTAAGCATTGCGCCATTTGGAAGAAACCAATAGAACACCTGAACCTGAGCGACATAATAATGATAATGAAGAGTAAATGTATAACGAAACGCACAATGGTGGGTTTGGAAGGAGGCGAGTTCGTTCTCCATCCCGAGGCCGACCAAATACTGGGCTGGTTTGACAGGAACCATCCCAATTATACATTACTGTCCAACGGTCTTGCTGTTGACAAGGTTGTTGCTGCTGTTAAGCAGCACCATCCCAAACACCTGTATGTCTCGCTTGACGGAACAAGGGAAACCTACCTCCACATGCGCGGGAGAGATGGTTACGACAATGTGATTGCTGTGGTGAAAGCGTGCAAAGACCTCGTTCCTTTATCCTTAATGTTCTGTCTTTCGCCATGGAACACATTCAAAGACATGGAGCATGTTATCGGTATAGCCAAAGTGTATGGCGTGGATGTACGTATCGGCATTTACAGCACAATGTCTTTCTTCGACACAACGGCAGATATGATGGACGCGATGGGTAATGGTTTCGTCAGCCAAATTCCTCCATCCATACATAGTACAAGCGAGAATTATGACTTTGTGGCCTTATACGATGAATGGAAAAACAAACGGCTCAAACTTCGATGCCATAGCATTTTCAGTCAGGCAGTAATCCATTCCAACGGCGATGTACCACTGTGTCAAAATCTGAATGTTCTGTTGGGGAATATACATAGTAGCTCGCTCGACGAGATTATAAACTCACAAACCACATGTAAAGTGCAATGCGAACATTCTAGGAAATGCAATAAGTGCTGGATAAATTACCACCGCAAGTACGACATAATCTTGCTGAAAAACCTTGAACGCGTTTTTCCAAAATGGCTGATTGAACTTTTTTACGGTGAATACCAATGGACGCGAGACAGGGACATTACATATAAGCAACATTTCGGGCGCAAAACACCACAAATCTAAAAATACACTAGACATGGCAAACTTAAGCAATATCATCAAAAGATATAAAAGCTATCGCAGTATAAATGGACTACGGGCCACTTACACCTGCCAGTATGCACTTATAGGCATAGGAAATCATTGTGTCGGAAACTTGTTACCCGTTATCCAACATTTACAACTACCTTTGAAATATATCTGTTGCACATCCGAGAAAAAGGCAACGTTGGTCTCTCAAAAGTATAACGGCGTTAAGGGAACAGACAACCTGAACACCATTTTGGACGACGAAACCATTTTAGGAGTAATTTTAGCCACAACTCCACACGAGCACTTTCAGATTGCTCGTAAGGTGTTAAAGGCGGGTAAGTCGTTGTTTATAGAAAAACCTCCTTGTGAAGACGAAGAGCAACTTAGAACACTTATCGATACCGTTAGGCTGTATGGTTCGCCTCACGTTGTGATTGGACTTCAAAGGCGTTTTGCCCCTATCACACAGTTTTTACACCAACGGCTGAAAAATACAGACAAGCACCATTATCTCTATCGTTACCAAACGGGACTATACCCCGAAGGCGACGTTTTGCTTGAGCTTTTTATTCACCCCCTAGACTATGTCGTACATCTTTTCGGAGAGGCAAGGTTGATAACGGCAAACAGAATAACATTCAAAAATGGCGGACAAACCCTGATGCTTGTATTAGAACATCGGGAGGTAACAGGTATGCTAGAGTTATCTACTGACTTTTCTTGGCAGAACGCACAAGAAGAATTGAGCATTTCTACAAGCAAGGGATGTTACACGCTAAGCAACATGGAGACCCTAGATTTTTCTCCAAAACGTTCGTCTTTCTTGGGCGTACCCTTAGAGAAGGTCGTGCCAGGTAATGCAATAACCACTAGGCTGTGTGCCAGAAACGCCTTTTTGCCTATCCTGGACAACAATCAGGTTGTAACGCAGGGTTTCTTCAATGAAATAAAGGCATTTGCAGACATGGTCGAAAACAAACGTGAAGACAACTATGCTTTCGACTTTGAGAGTATGAAACATACTTATTCATTGATGGCCAAGATAAGAGAGACGACCCATTAGCTCCAGTTGGTAACGCCCAAAAGCATTCATAAACTTGCAAATTTGTTGGCTTACAGGGTTTGCCAATCTCAAAAAAGAATAGCAAAAGATGGGATACAATCAAATGATGGAGAGTATAAATGGTATCAACATATAATTATCGAGAACATCTAACAAAAAAGGAGAAATGATTATGAAGAAAGTGATTTTTAGCCTGATATGCTTTGCTGGGCTATCGGCATGTTCCACAGAAAACGCGGTGGTAAGTTCGTTAAAGACTTACGATGTGTCAAATTCACCATGCAAAAGGGAGACAACAATGGCAGATTTGCAAAGCCAACCGCGCGAGGAAGAGAACAAACAAACGAAACTAAGCATTGAATTGGGGAAAGATGGGGTTGCCCAATGTAAGGTGGAAGACGTAAAGGACAATTGCGCCATACGAGAACGAGTGGTAAATGTTACCTGCGAGGGCAATCAAATTACCTTAGTTGTTCATCATAAGGAACGCTTTGAAGTGTTGGCAGATTGCATCTGTATGTACGACGTTGACTTTAAGATGAGCAAACTCTCCCAAGGCAATTATCACCTTAAAGTGTATTATGCAGGGAGTGTCGTTAAATACGATAAGGAACAGCTCGTGTACGATGGGGAGATAAGGCTTGTGTCGGGCAAGGTAACACAAGTTACGTTAAGAAGTGAGGTCCCGTTGCCTGTTGATTAACCCCTAATCGGTCGTTCAGACCACTCATCAATTATTTTAGGTTGTTTCCGTTGTTTCCTGCTCATTTTTCGTTTGCTTGTCGACATCTTGCCTGTCTTGTTCTCTTGCCGTAGCCCGCTACGCCTTCAAGAATAAGACAGACAAGGTGCTCAACAATACGCAATATCTGCACAGACCCTTAACGGGCGATTTGGGCTAAAGTTTCCGTTAGGGGTTTTCCTCTGTACTCCTGCAAAGACTTTTATCTTAGGTGGGTTCTGTTATTTACGTTCAATGGCTCTTAAATCTTATGGTTGTTGCCCCTTTTTCAGTCCGGCATTACGTGTTTTGCAATTAAGAAAATGGTCAACATGGTTAGGCAAAACCAAGCCATAAAGGTAATTAACAACATCCACCAACCTTTATCTGTCTATCTTCTTCACCTCTTTCCGTTCTTATTCTTGTTCTGCACCTGTCGGCAACAAACGATGTGGCACATTCCATGAACAAACACACAACGCTTAAGGGCGAAGAACTTGCTTATTGTCGTTTTTCTTTTTACCTTTGCATCATAGTGATAATGTTTCCCAAAGCCACATCACCACGCGCTTGTGCGTGCTGTGTTGGGCTATGGGAGACGTATCATTCACAAGGCGAGAGGACCATTGCGGCGGTTCTTTGGCCTGTTGCAACGGCCGATAAAAAAAAGAAACGTGTATAACATAACAACACATCATCATTATGGCAGCAGATATATCAACATGGTTGAAACCCGAAGTTAAGGCAGAGGGTTTAAAACAAGAGGGCGGCATCTTCGTGTATATGGATAACGACTTTGTTAGTGGGGATAACCTCAAGTACATGAAGATGTACGATTGGATGTCTTACGTTTACGATTTTGGAGAGAAATGGCTAGGGCGGCTTAAATATGGCGGAGCTATCGACCAATTGCGCTCCCAACTGATGAGCCGTTTGGAGTGGCGAAACAACATCTCCGTGCTATACGTATCTATTGGTACGGGAGCCGACTTGCACCATCTTCCGCAGGGTGTCGACCTTAAAACGATGGAGTTGGTGGGTGCCGACATTTCGTTGGGTATGCTTAAGCGGTGCAAAAAGAAGTGGCAGAAGAAAACAAACTTAACGCTTGTGCAATGTCCTGCCGAACAACTGCCTTTTGCCGACAATGCTTTCGACCTTGTTTTCCACAACGGCGCCATCAACTTCTTTAACGATAAGGCTCGTGCAATGAACGAAATGCTGAGGGTTGCCAAACCTGGAAGTAAAATTCTTGTGGCCGACGAGACGGCCGACTTTGTGGAGTCGCAGTATAAGAAAAGCGTTTTCTCTAAGTCGTATTTCGATGGTAAGACGGTAGACTTGCACGAAATGGAGCAATGTGTTCCGCCACAGGCAGAAGACAAGCAAACAGAACTGTTTTGGAACAACAGGTTTTATGGCATCACGTTTAGGAAAAGCAGAGGTTAGGTGGCTGCGCCCTTTAAAGGTGAAAGAGTGAAAAGGTGAAAAGGTGAAAAGATGGCTGCGCCCTTTAAAGGTGAAAAGGCTTATAAAGGTGAAAAGGGGAAAGGGGGAAAGGGTGAAAAGATGGCTGCGCCCTTTAAAGGTGAAAAGGTATATAAAGGTGAAAGGGTGAAAGGGTGAATGGGTGAAAAGATGGCTGCACCACCAGTCTTGTTAACTCGTTAATTTGTTTCTTGTCAATGACAAGTGCGACCGTATCTGCTAATGAACGTGTGCGGTTTGTTGGGCTAATAACTAGAAATTCTAGTAAATCTTGTCAGACTGGTCAGACTTGTCCGACCAGTCCGACCAATCTGACTTGTCTGACCTGTCCGACTTGTCTGACCAGTCTGACCAGTCTGACTAGGAGAACTAGAAGAGCTAGATAAGATAAACTAACTCCGCTAGCTTAATTAACCAAATGTCTGAAACTCATTAACCCACCTGCTACCGCCTCATCTTTTGTCCGCTTTTCCGTATGATTTTTAACACAATGGCTGCCCTTTTTATCCACCACTTCACCCTCTTGCCCCAAAAAATCGATTCTCGCGAAGGTTTGTCTTGATGCAAAAGGGGGTTGGTTTGTGAATGCAACAAAATGAATATTTATTTGGAAGGGGCGCCATTTACACCCGTTTTGGGGCTATTTGCTGCTAAATGTGGTGCAATATGCCGCTAAATGCAGTGCGTTTTTGTGCAAAACACACTGCATTTTTGTGCAAAACACACTGCATTTTGGTACAAAACGCGAGGTGAAATGGTGCAAAACGCAGTGTAAAATGCTGCTAAACGCAAGATGGAAAGCATAAATATTCACAGCAATGGTATAAACAAAACCTTTTATCACCACCAAAATCATGGCTGAAAGGGTCCAAATAGGGGGTAAAAAGTGGGTTTTTAGGTGTAAAAAGCGTGTAATTGGACTTGAAAAATTTCGAGCTTACAACCAAACTAGAAAGGCTAAATGGTGCATAATGCAGGTTGTATGCTTAAAAACGGACAAATATAAAGACGTGAAAGGCTAGAAAAAGTACTGATTTACCTACTTTATGGCCTCTATTTTCGCTAGAACGGTGCGAAAATTAGTGCGGTATTGTAAAATAAAAGATAATAATTTAAGTTTTTAAGTTGATGAGCCTTTGAGTTCGTAAGTTTGTGCGTTGATGAGTTCGTAAGTTTGTGAGTTGATAGGTTTGTGAGTTTGTGCGTTGATGAGTTCGTGAGTTTTTAAGTTGATAAGTTTTTGAGTTGATGGTTTTTGAGTTGATGAGTTGGTAAGTTTTTGAGTTAATGAGTTTTTAAGTTAATGTGTTCGTGGGTTTGTGAGTTGATGATTTTTCAAGCTGACGAGTTTGTTGTGTACTGATGTTATAGTCAAACATGATTGGTTATAGCCAAACATGATTGGTTTTGGAAAGCCATAGTTTCATCGTAAGCAAACCAAAGTGTCCTTTTTCTCCGTGTAAGGGCTTGTTGATGCGAGCCTACGCACGTATGGCATTCTTATGGCAACAATTGCCCAAGGCAATTCTGTTTGGTTATAATTGAGTTGTACTAACAGCGTTAAGCATGGCTTAGTTGTCTTTGTTTCTAGTTGTTGCTGTTAATAGTTAAATACTGCCTTTGTGTCGTTTGGTGTCGAAGAGGTAACTAAATGCACTTTAATCTTCTTCTTTTTAATGGCATTATGTAGGGGTAGGTTGATACACAGATACTTGAAAAGGTTGTCGAATGAGATGTTGTTGCAACCTTTGGTGAACAGGTCTTGAAGGAATAGTCCATAAGCTTTCTCCTTTTTTACCTGCAAGGCTTGATTGATAAATAACAATATCTTCGCGCTTTCGCTCTCATTTACCGCACATTTGGTGGCAACGCAAAAAGTTATTTCCATCTTATCTAATGCGTATTTGCTGCATAAAGAAAGCATGGCATGCATCTTTAAAAAGGAGAAACACATCTGTCTAATTGCCTTTGATATCTGGCTAGTGTCGTACTTTGATTTCAACTCCACAAATAGCAAACCCTCGTTTGTGGTGGAACTGACAAAGGCTACACCATCACAATCCTTATCTTCGAACTTGGTACTGCGCTTGCTGGTAAAGTCGGGCATACTTCTAGTTAGGTTCTCATTGAAACCCACGAAATCAGCAATAGCGCATTTTACATCTAAATCTGTCAGCTTGGCTTGTTTACCTTGTTCATGTATGTGCCAAAGTCCGTGTGCTTTATGGTATCCAAAGTTCGTCGATACTACCTTATCGAAGAACTGACAAAACGTTTCACTCGTCTTCATTGTCTAGTATCTCATCCAATTTACGTTCAACATCCATACTCTTTTTTATCGCTTCACTAAACGTAATGTATGGAACGCCATCGTCTACGTTTAGGCGTTCAACACGTGAAGAACCGTCATCATTGGCCTTTAATATGTATGCCGTAATGCTGGTGGCAGCCAAACTCAATTCGGGCGAAGTGCCAATCTCTTGACACAACTTGTTAAATCGCACTTCATCTTGCAGCCGCTCTCTAACTTCATGCAATCGAATAAGTTCGTTTAAGCGCCTTATCAGGTAGTCGCTGTGGGTGGTAACTTGCATAAAGCATCCCGCATTGGCAAATGCGCTTAGTATATCGGCCATCATCCGTTGCTTTAAAGGATGGAGGTGTGCCTCTGGTTCTTCGAATAAGACAGATGAAGCGAAAACTTCTCCCTTCCTTACAAGTAGTTCTAGTGGCGCCATTTCGCGCACAGATGCTGCGGCTGCGGATATGGGCATGGGGTTTTCCATACCATCATTTTGGTAAAGATACTTGTTGTTATCTCGCTTTATATGGCCTTCAAGTACTTTATGAAGCAAGCTTAGCAGAGGCTCATCGTTAGGAGTGTATGCTTCTTCACTACGATTAAGCTTGCTTAGGTCTTCCAAGTAAGATGCGTACATGCCCGTTTCTGGTATCAGTCGCTCTGTTAAAATAGGACCACGTGAAGGCGGAAACACATAAGTATGCCTAATTCGGAAGGCGTTCCCGAAAAGAGCGCTCATGAGTATTGGCCGCAAAAGCGTAGAGAATGGAGATTCGTCTTTAAGTATTTCATTTTTTATACGATAGCCCAGCCCCTCTAGATAAAGCATAAGCTCAGAGTCTTCACCATTATGTACATCAAAGGTTTCCTTTTTTAGTGCAAATGTAAACTTAGTGGGGACGCTTTTGGGGAGTACAACTTCTATTGCCCCTGTTAGAGAGTTATTTCCCAACATCATGCCCATGTAACTAATGGCATCGGCAGCTAGCCATGCTTCCAATTCCTTTTTATGTATTTCTAAAACAATGCCATCATTGTGAATGCTTTTGGCTAGCTCTTTATAATTGTAACCATTGTGTTCAAAAAAACGCGTTAGGCGTTTCTCGCTTACCAATACTTCTGTGAAATAATGGCACAATAAAGCCATATAACTCTTGCCAAACCCCGACTCGCCAGTAAATATAACAAACGGCATTATCTCTAATTGGGAGTCTTTAATACGCCCAAGCCTAGTTATTTTCACCACAATGTTTTCTGCATTTGCCATCATTTTGTAATCTTAATAAAAGGGTATAGTATGCGCAAAGATACCTATTTTATTTCAAAAGCCCAAGCGTTTAGCTCGTGATTTTGCGGTTTCTACCTCGTGAATTTGTTGGAGTAGCAGTATGGTGCAGAAGCCAGTGAGGTGGCAATGGTTAAAAAAATCGGCGTTCGCACTCTGTTAAAGAGAATACGAACGCCGATTTTAGGTTGTTTGCTATAACGTTTATCGCGTATTGCGCATGTGCTTGTGGTTAGCTTAGCTTGCCCTCGTGCACAATGGCCTGCACAACAATTTCGCGTTTCACGGCATTGTTGAGTATCTTAGCTGCAACGGCCGATACGTCGGCAGGCGTTAGGGTGCTGAAGATGGGGTCGACAGCGGCGCTCTCTTCGGGCGTTATAGTCTCGCCCGTTTGGGCATATATGCCTAATGTGCCCATCCACAACATGGGATTTGTAGCCATATCGGGCGAGGCAGGCGTTTGTTCGTCTACCGCCAAGGGCACAACTGCGGCCTTAAACTCGTCGGCCGAGAACTTGCCGAGGCGTACATCGTCGAGCAATGCCTTTACCTGGGCCAGCGCAGTGGCAACAGATGCACGCGCGGTTGACAGGTGTATGCTGAGCGTTTCGGTGGTTTCGGGTTGCGAAACGTAGTCGGCCTTCACACCAACCGTATAGGTTAGGTGTTGTTTCTCGCGCAACTCGTCGAAATACTTGGTCTCCAGGATGCCGCGCATCACTTGGAATGCAGCTCGTTCTTTGTCGGTTAGGCGCAGATTGTTGGCAAACGACAGTTCAATCTCGGCCAAATCGCCCTGCATTTCCACGTTGAAGGTGCGCTTGATGAGGGGTTCTTTCGATGCAAAGTTCATCGCCGTGGGTGCTGGTAAGGTTTGTTTGGGGTCGCCTTTTAGCGAACCCAAGTAGGTTGTTGCCAGCTTTTTAGCCTGCGGTTCGGGCAAGTCGCCAACGATGAAGTAGGTGTAGCGCGCCGCATTGCCGAAGTGGGCGAAGAATTGTGTGGGAAGTTCGGCGAACTGCATGCGGTCGAAGAAGGCCTCGTCTTGTTCGGGATTGGCCTCCGAGGGCGGGAACAGCAGTCGGCGAATAGAGTCTTGTGCGGCATCCATACCTTCGAGTGCGCGGTTGGCGTAGAGATACTTGCTGCGCTGAACATACTTTGAGAACACGCTTTGAGAGAAGTTGTGGCGCGACAAGATGAGGTTGAGGTAACCGAAGAAGTTGTCGGCTTGCGCAACGGGTGCACTGCCCGACAAGTCGTCGGAGTAGTCGCCAGGCGACATGGTCAGGTCGATGTTTTTGCCTTGCAGCCACGATGCCAGTTGGTTGCGGTTGTATCCGCCCACGCCCGTTTGCATCAGCTGATTGCGCATGCCCATGTAGCTGGGCAATTGTTGGGGCGTAACGGAAGCGCGTCCGCCAGGAGCCGTTGCCGAGAAAAAGAACATTCCTTTGGCTTGTGGCAGGTGCTTGTAGATTACGCGTGCGCCGTTAGATAGTTTCCATTCCTTGGCGGCAAGCTTAGCTATGGCCTTTTCGCTTACAATCTTGCCTGCAACGATGTGGCTGAGGTCGAGGTTGGTCAGTGTGTTGTTGTCTTGTGCTATTGCCACTTGTGGCCTTTCGCTGTTTGCAAGTGTAGTAAGGAAGTTGGCTTGCGATATGTTTAATTCGCCTGGTTTGCGCTCGTAGGTGATGAAAGCCAAGTTGTTTTGGTCGAGTAATTTGGCTACCCAGGTGTTAAAGTCTTCCACTTCTTGTTCAACCAGCACTTCAATGTTGCGTTGAATTTGCTCGCGGAAGTCGTTGATGGGCGTTCCGTAAAGGAAGTTTTGTTTCATCAGGTTGAACACGTTGTCGGGCGTTCCCAGTCCCTTCGCCTCCAAAGCATCTTTCATTCCTTGGTACATTTCGCTCTTTTCGGCCTCGAACTCTTGTTTAGAGAAACCGCCATTTACCATTGCCGCCCTAACATTGAGTAGCTGGCTCATTGCCCGTTGGGCGTTGTTGGCATAGGGAACAACATCCCAAGCCACTTGCGCAAAGCCGCGTACGAGGGGCGAAAGGCTTACGGATGCCGCAATGAAGGTTTCGGCATCGGCATTTTTAAGACGGGCAAAGCGGCGCGGCGCCAAGGTGTTGAATATGCGCGTGAAAAGGAAGTTGCGCGTACCCTCGTCGGAATTGGGGGTGTTAGGCAGGCGAACACGTTGGTAAAGGCCGAACGATGGGCTCTTGTTCTCCTTGTCTACAAACTGCATGTACAGCGGTTGAGCATTATTGCTGATTTTACGGAGTTCGGCATCGTAGGGTGTTGCCTTCTTGGGGAGCGACGAGAGGGTGGCTTTGAGGGTGCGTTCGGCTTGGTCGAGGTTTACATCGCCGATTATTGCCACGAACTGCAATTGGGGTCTGTACCACGTATCGTAGAAAGTGCGCACGTCTTTGGGCGTGAAGGAGCGTAGGCGAGCCTCGTTGCCAATGACGTTACGGTGGGCATATCGTGAGTTGTTGTACATTACTCGGGCGGTGCTGTCGGTGATGCGACGGTCGATACCCTCGCGCCTGCGCCATTCTTCGAGAATAATTCCACGTTCTTTTTCAACGTCGGCGGGCTGTATCTTGATGCCATGACACCAGTCTTTGAGCAACAAGTACATCTTTGCCATGAGTTGTGCGTTGGCCGTGGGCACGTTGTGTACGGCATAGCGCGTATCATCCACACCGGTAAAGGCCTCGAAATCGGTAAGCCCGTTGGCTTTAAGGAAAGCCATAACGCCCCCAGGGAAGTTGTCGGTAGCATTAAAGGCCAAGTGCTCCAGGGCGTGCGCCAAGCCCGTTTGGTTGTCGGCCTCGTTCACTGCTCCCACGTTTTGGTAGAGGTAGAACTGGGCCTCGCCAGGCGTTGAGCCGTCGTTATATATATAATAGGTAAGCCCGTTGGGCAGCTTACCCGTTCTCAGTACCTCGCTTTGGGCGTAGGCCTGTTGCGCCAAGCCGATAGTGGCAAGGCACAACATGACCGTACGCATGCGTCGCGTTAGGTTTCTTAGCGTTGTGTTCATACGGACTTACTTTTCTAGCAGTTCCAAAGTGGCCAGCTTATGCTTGATGGCGTTCTGCACCATAGCTTGCGGCATCTCCATGTTTTGCATTCTTAGCGACTCGGCATAGCCTTGGTTGTAGCACTCGCGCGCCTTAGCGTAGTTTTTCAGCTCACGATACGAGTCGCCAATCATCACGAGATAGTTTACGCGTTCCATTATTGCGCTTTCGGCTTTCAATGCTTGTTCCACCCATTCGATGGCTTGTTTGTGGTCGTCGGCCGTTAGTTTCTTGCCGGCAGCGTTGTAAAGGTCTTGTGCAGCCTTACCATAATCGGCCGGTGCAACCTTGTCGCCCATCTTTTGCAAGAGGGTTTTCATGTCGCGGATGTAGCCTTTCACGTCCTTATTCTTATAAAGGTTGTACAGCGCATCGTAGTAAAGCTTTGCCCTTTCGTAGGCGGGCAGCGTGGGCAGAGCGGCAACTTCGTATGCCTTAGCATACTCGTTCTTAATCTTTTCCACGTATTGCTTGTACTTGTCGCTGCCTTCTTTCACCAGTTCTTCGGCCCAAGCGTCGTTAGACATCACCACATAATAGGCCGCGGGAGCACCAATGGCCGCCTTCCACGCGTCTAGGTTCTGGTTGATGAAGTCAACCATCTCTTGCTTATGCGCCTTATCGTCGTTTCCTTCAAGGTTGTAGATAATGGCGTAGTCATCTTTGTTGATGAGTTTCGGACCTTTCTTGGCGGCGATGTAGCCCTTATAGAGTTTCTGAATGCGCACAACCCACTTGTCGGCATCCATTCCTTCTTGCGCTGCAAGGAAGTTCGGGGCCTTCATCAGCATCTGTTGTTGCACTTCCAGGTCGTTGGGGTTCTTCTTATATTCGTCGTATAGCTGTTCGAAACTTACGCCTTCGCCGGCCACAACCTTTGCCGCTTCAAGCAAATCCTCTTTTCCCAGAGCGCCAACGTTCACGCCAATGGTTCGTCCATCGGGCGCAATGAAGGCCACAGTGGGGTAAGCCTCCACCTTATATTGCTTGGCAATCTCCTTGTTTTCGGGCTTTTCGGCATCTACTTGCAAGCTGATAAACCGGGGGTTGAAGTATTCGCCCACTTCGGGGAGCGTGAAAACCTCCTTGGCCATGCGCTTACACGGCACGCACCATGTGGCATAGAAGTCTACAAAGAGGGGTTTGTTTTGCTTTTTTGCCTCGGCTAAGGCCTCGTTAAACGAACCCTTGAAGAACGTTATGCCTTGTTCGCCCTGTGCCTTGCATAGCAGGGCAAGCATCATGAGGGGCAATAATATCAGTCGTTTCATATCTTTATGGGTTTTGTTGTTCTGGTTCGGGCTCGTCAACGCCAACGATGATGGTGTAAACATCGTCGATGGTTTGCGAGTGCCCATCGTTATATACTCTTAGCGAAAGGGTGTAACGTCCGCTGTTTGGCAGTTCGGCCACGCCTTCGTGCATCAATACAATCATGCCGCCGTCTACTTTCAGCAGTCCCTTTTGGGCTAAGGCCTTAAACTTTTCGGCATCTCCGCCTTCGGAGGCCTTAACGTCGGCCAGTTCGTAGTTGATGGGGTTGGTGCCCGCTACTCCCTGTATGCGATACGACACCCAAGGTCGATGGTCGTTATAGCGTGGGGTGCTTGCGTGTGGGTTGTGGTACACGTTGAGCGTGTCGGGGCTGAACGATGCGCCCTCCGTTCGTAGAAATCCTACGGGCATGGTGTTGCAAGCAGCCACCGCCATAGCGATGAACGCCACTGCAAAGAGCGCGCGAGCCAAATTATATATCTTCTTCATGTGTTAAAAGTCGCTTAGTCTGAAATCATAATCCATTGAATGCACCACGCCTGTGAGCGTTTGAATGTTGCTCGATGCCACGATACTCTCCTTACTTGCATCTAACGAGGTGACGTAAATCCGCTTAGGACCTGCACCTGGCACGCCGTTGTATGTGTCGTTGAAGGTGTAAATCCAGAATTGCTTGCCCGATGCCATGTCGAACGTTTCGCCACCTGTGCCGATAAGCACGTTGGGGTCGCTGCTTTTTCGTCCGGGTTTAAAGTCGTCGAGCATCTTGCGCTTGGCAAGCAGGCCGTTAAGCACAAATGCCTTGCAGTCGTCTACGGGTATCTCGTCAACGGTTTTCATGCCGTTTGCCAAGAGATAGGCGCGTATGCTGTTGCTGGTAGCGCCGAAATAGGTGATGTCTTTGCCGTAAGAGCTGGTTCCTTTGAACACGTCTTCTAGTCCGGCGCGCGTTATCATCTCTTGTAACAGTTTCCAATTGTAGGCGTCTTGGCTGAAATAGTCCCACATAGTGCAGTCGTGCACGCCGTAAGCCTCGCCCGTATCTTCGAAATTGTATTGCGTGCAACTCACCGAAACAAGTGTCAGCAAGCATGCCGCAACGAAAAATTTAATGCGTTTCATTTTCTTTCTTTCTGTTTTGGGCCGCCGTTCTTTACTTGTTGTTGCGGCGGCCACGGTTAGGAAATGTTGCTTGTTACCTTGCTTATTCGTATCGTTGCCAATACGTTTTTTGGCGGATAAGCTTGTTAATGGGGTTTCCGTTCTTATCAGTCTTGGCGTCGATGGGCAGTGGAAGGCCCAAAGCACCGCCGCGCATGTCGCTCAAAGTAAGGGTGGTGAACTTGCCTGTCAACTCTTCCTTGATGTAATTGTTGCGGATGATGTCGGCGTAACGGGCATCGTTCTCGGCGATAAACTCGCGTTCGCGTTCGCGGAAGATGGCTTTGCGCAGTCCCTTCGTATCGTTGGCCGAGGGATAAGCGGTGGCTCCTGCACGATTACGGATAACGTTGAGGTCGGCAATGGCTTGCGCATCATTGCCCAATTTGGCCGCACATTCGGCGCGGAGCAGGTAGAAGTCGGCCAAACGCCAGTACACATAGTCGGCATTTATCGAACGATACAGCTTGCCCGACGACGATGTTTGGTCGGGATCGAGCACGGCTGTGCGGAACTTATAGGGTATGGCGTAGTTATGGCCGCCAACAGTGTGGTCCTGATCAAACTTGTAGAAGAAGGCCGTGCGGCGCAAGTCGCCCGCATCGGGGTAAAGCTTGCTGATGGTTTCCTTGTAGAGCTTAAACTTGGGATGCGTGGCGATGTCGGCCAGCGTTTGCGTTTCGTCTACCGGCCAAGATACAAACCCTTCGGCCACTTTGTTGGGCGAGAACGTTTGTCCCGAGCGTGCTTTGTCGTAGAAGAAACTGAAAATGGCCTCGGGATTGGTCTTTTCGGGCGCGGAGAAACATTGGCAAAGCTCCTCTGGCGTGCTGCAAAGGCTGTAATCGCCCACCTGTTTGTTTATCAACATGGTGGAATACTCCATCGACTTGGTGTAAGCGGCCTGTGCGTCGCCCTCCAATTTCAGCAGCTCGATGATGCTCCCTTTCCAGGCATAGAGGTGTGCCAGCAGTGCAGCACATGTTCCTTTGGATGCCGTTTGCCTGTTGGTAATGGGCGTTCCGTCCATCTTACGCAGCTTGTCGTAGGTGGGCAACAGGTTGAAAGCCTTTGTGGCGTGGTCGATGGCAGCGTTTATCACGTCTATTCGCGACGAGGTGGCGTACTCCTTAATCACTTGAGAGTTCTCGGTGATAACCGCGTCGTCGAAACGTTGCGCCAAAAGGAAGTAACAAAAGCCCAAACCGAATTCGGCCTGCCCCAAGTAGTGGTTGCGGCGGTCGTCCCTAAGGTCCTTAGCGCGATGGATATTGTCTACGATGACGTTGGCGGAAAAGACGATGTCGTAGAGTTCTTTCCACGATTGGTTTTGCCCGATAACTCGTCTCGGGTTCCAGCGGCGTATCTCCATGTCATCTTGCAGTGTGTCGACAAACATCCCAACGGTGCAAAACGTGTTGTTGTTGGGTGCGTAGATGTTGAGAAAGTATTCACCGAGGCGGTGGCAGAGTTCACTCCTGCCTCGTTGTTGAACGATGTGTCGTATGTTTGCGCATTCTCAGGCAGTATGTCTAGGCTGCAAGACGTTAGTGTGCATGCCAAGAGTAGCGTTGCGATGCTTATTTTTTTCATCTTTCTAGAATTTCATGTTGAAACCAAATGTAAGTTTGCGGTTTAGCGGATACTGTGAGCCGTCGTCCTTGCCCGTGTATGGGTCGATAACTTCGGGATCCAAACCAGAGTAATTGGTGAGCATGAAGAGGTTTTCGCCCGAGAGGTACACGTTGATGCTCTTAATGAACTTAGACTTGAACCAAGTTGCGGGAAGGGTGTAGCCCAACACCAGCTGTTTCAACCTAACGAAACTGATGTTCTCGATGTTCGAGTCTACATTGCCGTCGAAGTGTCCCAAGTAGCCTGGGTCGGCAAACTCTAAGGAGGGTTTCGTGGCGTTGGGGTTGTCTTTGCTCCAATATTCGTTGGCTCTGAAATGGGCCATTAGGGGATTTACGCTCTTGTTAAAGGTGAACGCACTGTTTTGAACCATGTTCATTACCTTGCGGCCAAGCACGTAGCTGAACAGCACGTCTACGTTAAAGCCCTTCCAATCCAGGTGACCGTTGATGCCGCCGTAGGCTGTGGGCAGGGTGCTACCGGCATAATACAGGTCGCTGTTGTCTATCTTACCGTCCTTGTTTTGGTCCTTAATCTTCCTACCGCCAACGCGCAAGGGATAGTTGGGGTTGCCGAAGTAGAGGGGCAAGCGGGCGCCCGTCTGACTGTAATAATACGGTATCTGGCTCTCGTCTTTTACTATTCCCTCGTCTTGGTAGGTGTAGATGCCGTAAACGGGTCGGCCCAACACCTTGTCGTTGAGGTCTTCGCCGTTATCTGTCTTGCGGAAAAGGTTGCGGTTGTGCGACACGTTGAGGCCAACGCTCAGGTTAAGGTCCTTGCTGCGGATAAGGTCGGCTTGCACATCAAACTCGATACCTTCGTTAGAGATGGCCGAAACGTTGTCCCAAACCTTGCTGGTATAGAAGAAGTTGCCCGGCAAGTATTTTTCCATAAGCAGGTTGCTTGAATACTTGTAGTAGTAGTCGAGCTTGAATTTCAGCCTATAATCCAACACTTGCAGGTCAAGACCCACATCGTACTGGTCGCTCTTTTCCCAAGTAAGGTCTTTATTGGCTAATGCGGCGGGAACCAATCCCGCAGTGCCGTTAAACACATCGGTTTCTGAAAGCGTGCCCAATGCCAGGTAAGGCTCTTGGAACTTCTGCCCCGAGCGTCCCCACGAGGCGCGCAGCTTGGCAAAGCTAAGCCACCACAGCTTTTTCATGAAACGCTCTTCGCTGAACGCCCAACCCAAGCCCACTGAGGGGAATGTGCCCCAACGGACATTGCTGCCGAAGACGGAAGAGCCATCGCGGCGAACAGAGAACTCGCCCAAATACTTCTTGTTGTAGCCGTAGGCGGCACGCCCAAGGAAACTGAGCATGGCCTGGTCTTCCTTGTTCGAGTCGAAATTTCTCGCAGGTTTGGCATCTCCGCTGATGTCTTTAATCAGTGTGGGCCATCCCTCGCCAACGTATTTCACTTGGTTGGTGGGGCCACCCTTTGCCCATCCGCCGATGCTTTGCATCAAATCGTAGTTGTAAGTAACACCTGCCATCAGCTCCAACTTATGCACTTGGGGCAGGGGCACATTGTATGTGGCGATGTTCTCGGTTTGAAGGTTGGTCATTGCGGCGTTCGAACCGCGCGCCTCCGACAGGTTGTCGTACATCAAATAGCTGGGGCGGAAGATGTAAACGCGCGTAAAATAGTGGTCGATAGATGCCGTGGAGGTAATCCTCAAACCTTTTATGGGCGAATAGTTAAGGCCGCCGTTCAGTCGTAGGTTGTAGTTCGAGTTGGTTTGGTCTACGTCGCGCAGCTGTTTCACGGCCTCGCGTTCGGCCGTGCTTCCTTTACCGGGCAGCACGCTGGGCGTTTGCTTGGGGTCGAACGTAAGCCCCTGAACGCGCCCGCCCGAACCGGCGCTTTGGTTGGTGTAGGCCATGTTCAAGCGCACAAATACATCGAGCTTGGTAGAAAGCTTAAAGTCGAGGTTTGTGAGCAAGCTGTAACGGCGGAAGTTGGAGTTAATCATAATACCCGTTTCGTCGTACACGCCTGCATTGGCCATGTAGCGCATGTCTTCGGTACCGCCGGCCAGTTGCACGTCGGCTTTGGTAACGCGCCCTAGCCTAAATCCGTACTTCCACCAGTTGGTGCGGTTGTTGTAGAAGGTGTTCAGCGAGTCTTGCATGATGGGGCTAATCTTCCTGTCG
>NZ_HE999443.1:304341-309244 GCF_000312305.1 Prevotella conceptionensis 9403948
GCCCGTCATCACGTTTCCGTTCCGCCACAAGTAGTCCATACCTCCGTCAAGGTCGTCGCCCCATCCCCATGTGTCGGCATAGTCCTTAGGCATCACAATGCCGTCGGTAGCGGCATCGTAGTGTGCCGAGCGGTATTTCTTGGCCAGCATCAGCGCGATGTCGCGTTCGGCCTTTCCGATGGTTTGTTTGGGCGTTGCGGGCAACCACGATAGGGATTGCGATACGTTTACCTGTATTTCATTGCGCCCGGCCTTACCTTTTTTGGTGGTGATAAGGATAACGCCATTACCTGCACGCGAACCGTAAAGCGATGCCGAGGCAGCATCTTTCAACACTTGCACGCTCTCGATGCTGGATGGGTCCAGCCCGGCAAGGGCATTAATGCCACCCATGTTTTGGGGGTCGTTGGCCACAGGCACGCCGTCTACCACGTAAAGTGGCGTTCCGTCGTTTGCGCCTTGTTGGTTGAGCGAGCTAAATCCACGTATGGTTACTTTCGAACCGCCACCACCTGGCGAACCAGACAGGTTGGTTACGTCTACACCGGCAATGCGTCCTTGCAGCAAGTTTTCAAGACTGGGCGAGGGAACTTTCTGCAAATCCTCTGCTTTTACCGAGCCGATGGCTCCCACTTGCTCGCGTGTGTTACGCTTACCATAGGCAATGACGGCCACTTCGCCCAGCATTTTTTCTGCCGAAGGCAACAAAACGCTCAACTCACGGCGCGCATCATACTTCACGGTCTTGGTGTCGAACCCCACGCTCGATATGGTTACGTCGCCCTCTTGGCGGTCAACCTTCATGGTAAAGTGCCCGTCTAGGTCGGTGGTAGTGCCTTGTGTAGTGCCTTTAATCTGCACGGTGGCAAACGAAACGCCCTGCCCGTCCTTGTCTTTCACAAGTCCTTTAAGCGTAAAGGCCGTTTCTTTGTGTTGTTCCATGCGGTAGACGTTGATTTTCTTTCCGTCTACGTTGTAGGCGAAAGCGGTTTTGGCCAGCAAGCTTTGCACAGCTTGCAGGGCATCTACGTTTTCAAAAGAGATAGTTACCGTCAACGTGTCGTTTCGCACGTCGTCGGTGTAAGTTACTTCATAGTCGCCTTGTCGCCCCACGAAATCGAGGATGCTGGCTAGCGGCTTGTCCTTAAACGAAACCGAGATGCGCTTGCCCTGAGTCTGGGCTATTGCCTCGGCGGGTAGAAGCGCGGCCAAAGCCAAGGCTCCTAAGAACACTGCAAGTAGATAGCGTTTCAGATGTACTGCCATACAATTAGTTTATAAAGAGTGATGATATTTACTTAATACAGGTAAGACATTGATTAAATTACAGTTTTTGAACGAGCAAAGGCCATACAAACGGCGCATTGTTCGCGTGTAGTTTCAAGGCGGCAAATATAGTAAAAAAACCGCATAAAAATAAATCTAACAAAAAAATCTTCTTCATTTTTACCTTTTTTCACATCAAAAGGCGTACTATTTTAGGAGCAAAGGGGCGGTTAAACGGATGCAAAACTAACAATTTGTGCAATCGATTGGCATGCTGTGACTGTTTGATTTAGCTTTCCTTACAGGTAAGTTTTACGCCAAAACTCATCTTGTTGCGGCACGATGGGCGATAAATGTGAGGCAAACGCTACTTGTTTTGCACGCCATACGGCGAAGTGGGCTCGACTTTCATTGTTTCTGTAAATTGAAAGGAGTTTATTGTCTTTGTGAGGTCCGCATAGGATAAACGCGCCGCACATGTACCAAGCGCAGGACTAAGGTACGGCGAAATCCGAAGTTCAGCCGCATTTGTCTGTGGCAAAACGTGGCTGTGTATCAAACAAAGTAACCAGGTAGTGGTCCTCTCAACCCCTTCTTTGCAAGTTGAAAGCATCTTTCCTGCGGCACAAAATGAGGAAAACGTAAAGCGCACTTCTTTATGTTTCTTATGTTCTTATGTCGAAATGGATGAATTTTGGTTGCAATACGAAGGGATGGGCGATTAACTCCTTCAACTTATAATGAGGAAAACGTAAAGCACACTTCTTTGTGTTTCTTATGTTCTTATGTCAAAATGGACGTATTTAGGTTGCAATACGAAGAGATGAGCGATTACCCCGCTCACTTATTCCCTCGTCAACTTGTTAACTTGTCTACTCGTCGACCTGCCAAACTTTGTCAGCTTTCCAGTAAGAATTTTAACACAATGAGTGCTCTTTTTGCCACCAATCGCCAACCTTGTCGCAAAAAATCGATTCTCGCGAAGGTTCGTTTTGGTGCAAAATGGGGATGGTTGTACATGCAGACAAAATGAATTTTTATTTAAACTGACCGCCACTAACACCCATTTTTTTGCGATTTGTAGCAAAATGAAGTGCGTTTTGCCGCAAAATGCAGTGCAATATGGTGCAAAACGCAGTGCATTTTGGTGCTAAATGCAATGCGTTTTGGTGCAAAATGCAAGGTAAAATGGTGCAAAATACCCAGCAAAATGGTGCCAAATGCGAGGCGAAAAGCATAAATATTCACTGCAATTGCATAAATAAAATCTTTTAGAACCATGAAAAACATGGCTGAAAAGGGCGAAATAGTGGTTAAAAAGTAGGGTTTTAGGGTCTAAAAGTGGGTTATTGGACCTGAAAAAATACGAGCAGGCAACCAAACTAGAAAGGCAAAATGGTGCTAAATGCAGGTTTTATCCTTGAAAATAGACAAAACAAAAGATGTAAAAGGCGCAAAACTGTGGCAATTTACCTACTTTTAAGCCTATATTTTCGCTAGAATGGTGCGAAAATCAGAGAGGTGTTGTAAAATAAAAATAAAGTTTTTAAGTTTGTGGTTTTGTGAGTTGTTTGAGTTAGTTAGTTTGTAAGTTGATGATTTTTTGAGTTGATGGGTGTGTCGGTTGGTGAGTTAGTGGGTTGACAGGTGTGTGAGTTAGTGAGTTAATCAGTTTGTAAGTAGGTGATTTAGTGAGTTGACGGGTGTGTGGATTTGTAAGTTGATGAGTTTGTCGGTTGGAGAGTTAGTCAGTTGACGGGTGTGTGAATTTATGAGTTGATGAGTTTGTAAGTAGGTGAGTTAGTGAGTTGTCGGGTGTGTGAGTTGATGAGTTTATAAGTTTGTGAGTTAGTGAGTTCGTAAGTAGTTTTGGTGCAAAGTGCAACTTGTCAACGAGCCGTCACGGCCAACTATAAGTGAGTTTGTAAGTAGTTTTGGTGCAAAGTGCAACCGTTAGCCTTTTGAAATGGCATCGAAAAGGCGTTGTTCGGCAGCGGCAATAAAGTTGGCATCGTCGAAATGATGTTGGGATTTTAAGTCGAGAAAGGCGCAGCGAAGGGCAAAGAGCAGGCGCAACCGCTTGCTGGAACCTGCAACACAGGTTGCCAACTGGTGCATCTGCTGAGCATCGCAACGCCCCAAGAGGTATTCTTCAATGTTTAAATTCTTAATAGTCATGCTTAATATAAAAGAGAGAGTTGTGCAAAACGTAGTTACCCCGCACGCATGGGCCACACAGATATGGGTACAGATGCACGCGTTTTCTACATTGCTCTATTATCATTACAATCTAGAAGGCAAAACAACTTAAACGAGTTTGGTAGACGAAAGGAGAATGTAGAACCATACACCCCCACTACCGGCCTCACCCCCAACCCCTCTCCAAGGGGAGAGGGGAGTGAAATGCCGTGCAGCTACAAAGCAAGCGAATAGAAACAAAGCATATTACTCCCCTCTCCCCTTGGAGAGGGGTTGGGGGTGAGGCCGGTAGTGGGGGTTTGAATAGGCCGGTAGTGGGGGTGTGAGGCCCGTTGTTTTTTCTCTTTCTTACCCATTTCCCTACGGCGTTACTGGCGTTAGTTCCACATCAAACAAGCCATTTTCTTTCACCACAAGCGTTTCGGTGCGATAGCCGGCGAGGGTGAAGTGGAGGGTGGAACCAATGCGAACGGAGAGCGAATACTCGCCGCGAGCGTTGGTTTGAGCCGTTTTTCCATCGGCCGTTACCTTTACGCCAACTAGGGGAAAGGCTTGAACATTGCGCACAATGCCTGCAATACGGATGGTTCTGCTTGTGTTGGGTGTGGCTTGCGGTGTGCGTTGGGGACTTGTTTTAAGCCTCGTGGGGGCACTGTTGGCCGACTTCTGTTGGGCGATGGGCACCACGGTGAGCGTATCGCGAAGGCGGATGTCGGCCGAGGATGCACCAACGAGCAACTCGAATTGTCCTGGTTCTACCACGCGGCGCATGCTTCTATCGTGCAAAAACAATTCGGCAATGGGCAAACGAAGGGCAAAACGTTGTTCTTTCTCTGGGCCAATGGCGGCCTTGTGGAAAGCGTAAAGCTGCTTAACGGGTGTGGCAACCGAACTTTTAAGGTCGCGAACATAAAGCTGAGCCACCTCCATAGCCGGGCGTTTGCCCATGTTGCGCACGGTGAATTGTATCTCTATGGTATCTTTTTCGTTGGCCGAGCGACTGGAAAGTTGCAGTGTGTTATAGTCGAAAGAGGTGTAACTAAGGCCATATCCGAAGGCGTAGGCGGGGTAGGGGTCGGAAAAAACGTAGTCGCGCCCTGGCTTTTCGGGCGTGCCTTTCTTGTTGTAATAGCCCTTATCGGTGGGCAAGGCGTTGTAATATACGGGCAACTGTCCCACGCTTTTGGGGAACGACAGGGGCAAACGACCTGATGGCGAGAACTCGCCGAAGAGCATTCGGGCCAACGAAAGGCCTGCTTGTTCGCCGCCATACCATTGCACAACCAATGCGCCAACGCGATGGCGGGAACTCTCCATTACCAACGGCCGACCTGTTACCAGCACAACTACCAACGGCTTGCCCAAGGCCACGAGGCTATCAACAAGTTGTTGTTGCACACCAGGTAGGGTAAGTTCGGACAAGTCGTAGCCTTCGCCG
>NZ_HE999443.1:309283-330897 GCF_000312305.1 Prevotella conceptionensis 9403948
GGTGATGGCCTCGTTGTCGTAAGCACTGTAACAGTTCATCACCGAGCCGGGAAGGGTGCGCGAGATGACGTGGGCGAAGGGCCGAACGAAGACATCGAGCAGTTCGCGACGGCCGCCTTTCACCGATGCGAGGTTTAGTCCGCCCTGTGGAGTGCCGTGCGCCACAAAATGTTTCAGCGTAGGAATGCACCCCGTTTGCTGAATGCCCGTGGCGTAGGCCAAGCCCATTTGTGCCACAAGCAGGCGGTCTTCGCCGAAAGTTTCTTCCACCCGGCCCCACCGAAGTTCGCGTGCAAGGTCGAGATCGGGTGCAAGTACCTGCCTTGCACCAATGGCGCGCATCTCTTGGCCCACGTGTTGGGCCATGCGTTGGATAAGCGGGGGATTGAAAGTTGCGCCTTGCGCAATGGCTTGGGGGAAGATGGTGCAGCCGTCTTGTACGGCTCCGTGTATGCCTTCGAGCACGGAAATGAGCGGAATGCCCAGCCTTGTGCTGTCCATAGCGTGGCGTTGGATGGTGGAAACGGCCGCTAGATATTGCGCCGAGGAGTAGGGGAAGGCCTCGAAACAGCCGAAACTAAGTCCGCCGGTGTGGTTGGCGCGCAGCTTAGAGAGGTTAACGGCACCGTTGTCGTTATAGTGCTTGGCGTGTATGTGGCGTGTTTGGGCCAGTTTTTCGTCGAGGGTCATCCGCGGTAGCAGGTCGGCAAGTCGCGTTTCAACGTCTAAACTGGCGTTAAGATAGGGCGGAACGATGGTTTGCAACACGCGTTGGGCCATCTGCACGGCATCGCCTTGGGGCGTGGTGTGGATGGGTTGGGGCGTGTTGGCCCAGCGTTTCTCCATGTCGAAGAAGTTGATGGTGGGCGGATTGCCTGTGTTGACGGTGGCTTGCAGCGCGCGGAAGAAGGCTTGCCAGCGCGGAAGGTAATAGCTGGAGAGCATGCCCGCCCACTCTTTGTTGGCGTAATCGTGCACCTTTGTGACGGGGTCGTCGGGTCCCCAATAGCTAATCAGGGTTTGTGCATTGTGCAAGCACAGCTGGCGGTCGGCCTCGTTGGGGGCATATTGCGTGGCTTGTTGCAGCCAGTTGCCCAGCAAGAAGTGGCGATTGGTTTGCAGCAGACTGTCTTGCAGCATGATGAGGTGTTCAAAACGGCGTGTGGCCTGTTGCAGTTGCTCGGCGTTCTTCTGCTCGTAGGCTTGTACCACGTTGGCGTAAACCGTGCGGGCGTAGTTGGCTAGCGACTGTCGGGCCAGGTCTACAAGGTCGTATTGGTATGTTTCGCTAGCTTTTAGCTTTGGGGCGGCCTTTAAGAAGAGGCCCAGAGCGCGGTAAAGGTCGGCCGGTTGGTATTGCATTTGCTTGGGTCCCCATGTGGAAACGCTGGTTACGCGTAGCGATGGGCGGGCGCAAAACACCGACTCGAACGTTCCTTCGCCCTTAATGGCAAACTCGCCATAAACGGATTTGAGCATGATGCGCCATGCCGCGAGTAGGTCGGGATGAACCTCTCCGTAGCGATAGCCAAGGTATTGCACCAGCATACTGTCTACATCGGGCGTTGTGGTGTGCCAAGCTGTCTTTAAAGCCAAATCGTACACCACGGGATTTGTGCCTATTCCCTCGGGCAGGATGCCTATTCCTTGCATCACACTGTCTACTGTGAGGGCCAAGGCGCGGTGTGGTTCGGTTACGACAACGGGCAATTGTCCGCCCATGTCGGTCTTTCCGCCGAAGTGGTTGACGCTACCCCAAAGCCAAGGTGTGCCCCCAAACTCGTCGGAACTTTCCCACGAGGCGGCAATTTCGCCGCTGAGGTTCACCAAGAGGGTGTGTTGCTTGTTGAGGGCACGCAGCAATTGGGGCGAGGGATTTTTGTTCCAACCCTGCAACACCCATTTGGCACGAGGGAAAAAACGTAGCATTTGGCGTTGAACTTGTGCGGCAACGCTGCCCACATCTACGCCCGTGGTTATGCCCCCTTCGTGAAAAAGGTCGCCGCCAAGAAACTCGAAGTCGGTCCCGAAAAGTTTCGTTAGACTTTGATAATAGGCCTCGGCCACCTTTTCGAACACGCCATCGCCATTGGGCAACAGCACGGCGGGCCGCTGAAAGCTGCCCCATTTGCCTTGTTCGATGATGCGCGCTTGCGGGAAACGCTCTTTAAAGAAGGTGGGAACGATGCCTGGAAACCCCTGCACCACGGGTTGTATGCCTAGTTGGCGCATGCGTTGTAGCATCTGTCGTTGCTGTTGCAGGCGCAGGGCGATGAGGCTTTCGCTCATTGGTCCGCCCCAACCTTCGAGGTTTCCCATCAGCCACCAGGCGGTGTAAGCCGGTCCGGGGATGAAACGTTGAATGTCTTTCTGCCCAAAGCCAAGCGTTTTAAGCGTTTCGGTCCATACTGCCTCCATGCCCAAAGGGGCCAGCATGAGGTTCACGCCGTTAAGTGCCATCCAATCTAATTCCCACTCGAAGTCGGGCCAACGATAAAAGGCGTAACTGTAATTATAGGTGCAGTAGTTAAGGGCGTATCGGTATTTAAAAGGTGTGGTGCGCCTAACGGTGCCTTGTATGGGCACTAGGCGGAAGTGGGTGGGCAGGTTGTTGCCGCATCGGGAGATGCTGATGTGGCAGTAGTGGTTGAGGTAATGGTTCAGTGCAACGGCTGCTGCCGAGGGCGAAGTGGCTTTCACCACCAGGCGCTTGCCTTGCGTTTGCAGTTCGAAAGCCTCTTGGTTTGTGCCAGTGAGGGGCTGAAACGCCACCTTGCCAACCATAAACGGAAAGCGGCGAGCCACCAGTTGGTGCACGCCGCCGTATGTGGCAGCCTCGACATGTATGCTGAATGAGCAGGCTACCAATATAATAAGGAGTGAGTTTATGAGCTTTGGGGTTTTTGAGTTCATGAGTTCATGAGTTGGTGGGTTTATGGGTTGGTGAGTTTAGGAGCTTTTGAGTTGGCGAGTTTTGAGTTTATAAGTTCAGAAACAGAGCGGCTCAAAGGTTGATAAACTCTTACCTCACAAACTAAAAACGAACATCTACAAACACGGGAAAATGGTCGCTTACCGTTCGTGTTTCGGTTACTTTCCCATTTATTTCGAGCTGCTTTACCACGGCCGTTTGAACCACTTTCACCGCGCTCTTGTGTGCCTTGTCAACGAGGATGTAGTCGATTGTTTCGTTGGGTTGGTCGGGTATGCTCCCCGAACGCGCGCTAATTATTTCAAATGACCGCTCTATGATGGGGAAAGCAGTCTGTTCGGGTTTCCACGAAGGCGAGTCGTTAAGGTCGCCTGCGAAGAAAACGGGCTGTGTGGCGAGCGTGGTTAACTCGTGGTTGACGATGTCGGCACTGGCTTTTCGGGCCGTGACGTCTAGGTCGAGATGGGTGCCTAGCAGGGCAAATCGCGGGAAGGTAAGCACCATCAGCGCACGAGTTTCTTTACCAGGCAACGCTATTTTCTTGATGGATGTGGGCTGCATGGCACGTTTGTACAGCACGCCTGGCCCTATTTTGCCATTCGAATAAGGGGCGGCCGAGCCGAAAAAGAGGTCGTAGTCTAGGCCTGTGGCGCGGCGAATGTCGTCGAGAAGGTAGCGTTTGTTGCGTTCGGTTGTGCCGCTGTCCAACTCTTGAATCACCACCACGTCGGGGTTTAGTGCCTTAATCACTTGGGCGAAGGCCACAGTATGTTCGTCAGAGAAGGTCTTGCTGGCGGTGTTGCTCTTGCAATAGAAACAGTTGTAGGTCATTATGCGCACGTTGCCTTCTGCCTTGGCGTACTTATAATCTTCGTTTTTCGGCTTTGGCTGGTAGTCGGGGATGTGTCCCGGCGTGTCTTTTCCGCCACAACCCATGATGGGAAGTGAGGCGACAAAGAGCGATGCGGCAACGATAAGGGTGCTGAATATAGGTTTCATAAGCTATGAATGTATTTAAGAACCTCACCCCCTGCCCCCTCTCCAAAGGGGAGAGGGGAGTGAGATGCTTTGTGGAAATGTGGTAAAGGCCTCACCCCCTGCCCCTCTCCAAAGGGGAGAGGGGAGTGAGATGCTTTGTGGATTAACAGGTGAAAGGGTGAAAAGGTGAAAGGGTGAAAAGGTGAAAAGGTGAAAGGGTGGAAAGGTGAAAAGGTGGAAGGGTGAAAGGGTGAAAAGATGGCTAACGCCCACTAACTCGTCAACTCTTTAACTTGTCCACTCTTTAACTTGTCCACTCGTCAACTGGTCAACCTATTAACTTGTCAACTTGTTAACTGGTCAATTCGTCAACTGGTCAACTTGTATACTCGTCAACCAAATTACCATCCTGGGTTTTGTTTTATCACTCCTCCATAAATTGTTATTTGGTCTTGTGGGATGGGATATAGGTAATCGCGGTCTTCGTTCCACTTGCGTTGGTTGTTGGCGATGTCGTGTACGATGATGTTACCACCATTGGCTCCGTTGGATACATGCAGGTTCACGCCAAGCTTTAAGAACTGTCTGATGCCAGCCACTTCGGCATTTGCCTTGATGTTGTCGATGTCTCCTTCATATATACAGACGTCTTCCGCATCGTTTACCCCATTGCCATTGAGGTCGCAAACAACGAAATGTTTGGTGTCATCGAGCTTTGGAATAACCATCCCTTTAAATTGTTGCTCGAAAGTTTTACCTGCTTTCCAACGCATAAGGTCGTCGTAGCGTAAACCCTCTGCCAGCAATTCGATGGTTCTTTCGCGCCTAATTTCCAGTATTACGCCCTTATTTGCGCCCGTAACGTTGGGATAACCCGTTTCGGCAGTTTCGAGATAGGGGTCGGGGGTGGCGTTGGCTGTAGCCAAATCGATGTTGGGCATGCCCACTCTATCCCGTATCAGCTTTACCGACTTGTCTAAATCTGCCTGCGTAAGCGTTCCCAATTCGGCTTTTGCCTCGGCAAAGTTAAGCATAACTTCGGACAAACGGAATAGCGGAATGTCGTTTTGCGACTTGTTATAGCCGTCTGATGCAGCGGTTGAAACCCACTTGATGATTTGATAACCCGTTGTTGCAGCAGCAAAGCTAACGGGTGTAACCGTTGTTTGGCCTATTCGCTTGTAGCCGGGCGTTACGATAGTTTGTGCCAATCGCGGGTCGCGGTTCTGCATTTCTTCGTAAAATTGCATCTTATCGTAGTCGGCTTGGTCGGTAAAACGCGACCCATCTTTCAACAGATAGCTGTCAACCACTTTCTTGTTTAGGCCAGGTGCAGAGCCGCCACCGAGGAAATAGAGGTTGGCTGAATGCACGATGCTTAGCCCGCTGAAATAGTTTCGGGCGAGAATAACTTCTTCAGTCTTGGCCTTGTCTGCGGCAAAGAGGTCGCGATAGGGTTGTTCGCCAGCTGCGTAGATGGTGTATTGTCGGCTGTCCATGAGCGTTTCGGCAGCCGATGCGGCAGTGGCGAGATAGCTTTCGTAGCCCGATACGCCATGATATTTGCGCCAAGTACCCTCATAGAGGCATACCCTAGACTTCAAAGCCAGTGCAGCCCACTTTGTAACGCGATAGAGATTTTTTGCCGTCGGCAGGTTGTCGATGGCGTAATCTAAGTCGGCTATGATGTTGCTCATCAGTTCGTTGCGTGGTGTGCGCGGTGAATACAGGCGGTCGTCGGTAGACGATAGCACATCGCTGAACCAGGGAACTTCGCCAAATCGTTTCACCTTATTATAATAGAAGTAGGCTCTGAAAAACCTTGCAACACCCTCGTACTCCTTGCGAGCGGCCTCATCGCCACATCGCGAGCAGTCTTTCAGAAAGCTGTTGATGTTGGCCAGCTGTTTCCAACCCCATCCGCCACCGCTTTGTGGTACACTTCTCGTGCCCAAAACTTCGGGCAATAGCGTTGTGGGTATGATGATGTCGGCCGTTTCCGAGTATAGGTTTTCGGCCGTAGGGAAGTCGGCATAGAAGCCATTGGTAAACACTTCTAGCTCCTTGCGGTTGTTGTAATAGTTTTGGTCTGCCAGCTTGTCTAGCGGCTCTAGGTCCAAGCTGCAGCTTGTAAGCAATGCGGCCGTGGCCAGGCATTGTGCTAATAATATTTTTTTCATGACTGTTTGCGCTTAGAATGAAACATCAAGTCCGAAGGAGAATGTCTTTGAGAAGGGATATACACGTCCGTTCGAGTCGTACGTCATTTGCTCTGGGTCTAGGTAATCGCTCTTCAGCTTGCTGGTGATGAAGATGTTTTCGCCGCTGAAATAAACGCGTACCTTTTCCAGGTAAGCTTTCTTTGTGAGCGACTTTGGCAGCGTATAGCCAAAGGTTAGGTTCTTCAAACGGCAGTAAGCAAGGTCTTGCAGGTACCTGTCGTTAGGCTTGCTCATGGCGAGTTCGCGTGCCAGGTCGGCAACGGGACGTGGGAAATATGCGCCGCGATTGTTTGTCGACCACACTTTGGCAGGAAAATCCTTGGGGATGAATGAGCTGTAAGGGCGTGCATACGGCCCCCAGAACATCATGTTGTTGCCGCCAGGGTATATGTTTTGTTTGCCGATGCCTTGCCAGAACATTGAAAAGTCGAAACCCATCCAGGCCATGTTAACCGTGATGCCATAGTGATAGCGCGGAGTTGAATTGCCTATGCGAACCAAGTCGCCATGATTGTCAAGCGTTCCTTTGCCAATGTTAATCTTCTTGCTGTCGTCAACATCGTCGAAGATAAGGTCGCCCGCCTTATCTGTGAACCTCGAACCAAGGAAAGATTGGTCTACGCCACGGTCAATTGCCTCTTGATCGTTTTGGTAAATGCCCTTAATGCGGAATCCCCAAATCTCTCCCCATTCCATTCCTTCGTAGTCTTGGCCGAGCACTTTCGACTCGTTGCCCTTGAATTTGGTTATTTTCGTCTTGCTGTCGGCCAGCGTTAGGTTAACGCCGTAGTAGAAAGGCTTGCCTGCAAGGTTAAACTTGTCGTTCCATCCTACCACCAATTCAAATCCGTTGGTGCGCAGTTCGCCGTTGTTTTCGTACGGCGCATTGTAGCCGTATACGGCAGGGAGTGCTCTCGCTGCGGCCAACATGTCTTTGGTTGTACGACGATAAACGTCGAGTGCAAGCGAAAGGCGGTTGTTGAAAAGGCCAACGTCGAGACCAACGTTTTGCGTAACGATGGTTTCCCACGTCAACGAGCCCGATGTGGGATCGCCCAGCGAGGCGTAAGTGGCCTGCGTGTTGTCGAATATGTAATTGAGTGTGGTGGTGTTGGCCAATGATATCAGGCGCATGTAGGGGTAGAATGTGTTCTTATTGAACTTTGCGCTGTTGTCTGTTATTTGGTTTCCCAGTGAGCCAAGCGATGCGCGTAGTTTCAAATTGCTAACCACGGGACGCACGGGGGCAAAGAACGCTTCTTCGCTAATGCGCCACCCCAAAGCCACAGAGGGGAAGAAACCCCAGCGATGATTGCGTGGGAAACGCGACGTTCCGTCGTAACGCATGTTGGCCTCAACAAGATAACGCCCGTTATAATCGTAACTAAGGCGGGCGAAGTAGCCCATCAATGCGAACTCGTTCTGTGATGATTTTACACTTTTAGCTCCTGTGGAGAGTGCAAGGTCGTTGAGTACGTCAGACGTCAAGTCCTCTCCCGCAGGCTCTACAAACTTGTAATGTCCTCTTTCGTAGTTGCTGCCCACCACAGCACTCACGTTATGAACGTCGGCAAAGGTGCGGTGGAAGTTGGCATAAAGGTCGTACACATAGTTCTCGTATGTGTCGCGCCCGTCTTTCAGCTTGTTGTTGAATGGCCATCCGCTAGCCGTTAGCACCTCGTTGGGGCGTATGGCATATTGTATGTTGGCAGCGCGGGCTTGTTTCTCTTTTGCGTAGTTGCGGTAAGTTAACTTACCCGTTATCTCCAAGCCCTCCATCACTTTGAGCACGGCTCCGATAGCGTAGGTTTGCTCGGTTTTGCCAACTTGCGTAAAGCCGTTGCCTGTGCGCAGCATGGCGGCAAAGCCGTCTGCGGGTTTGTCTTTGCTGTTTGGAAGAAGGTAGACATTTGTTCCGTCTGGATTTACAGGAACAATCCAGGGCATGGCATGAAAGACAAGGTTGCCCACGTTGCCGCCGCCTTCGTAGTCGTAGCCTGCTTGCTTATACTTCGACTTGAAAAGCGAGGCGGTGCTGAAGACCCTTAGCCACGGCGTTACTTCGGCATTGAATTTGGCCATAAGTGTGCGCGTGGAGTACTTGTCTGTGCTGAGGGCGTACAGTCCGTCGTGGTCGTTCATGCCGCCGCTAATCATATAATTCATCTTGTCTGTGCCGCCACTTACGTTTAGGTTGTGGTTCCACGTGGGTTGCGAAAAATCGAAGATGTAGTTGTACCAATCGAAATTGCCGTAATAATGGTAGCGACCATCCTGCGGGTCGACAACAACCCACGGCCTTGCAGGATTTTCCGTCGTGTCATAGCGGCGTTCTTCCAACATTTTGTAGTCGTCGGCGTTCAGTCCGGAGTAGCTGCTACCTGTTTTGGCCGTGTTAAACTCGTCTACCAGCCGTGCAACGTCATAGCCCACCGTCATGAAGTCGGTTTTGGTTGTGGGCGCCGAGAAACTGAAACGGCCATTGTAGTTGATGTGCGCTTGTCCGTCTTTGTTGCTCTTGGTGGTGATAAGCACCACGCCGAAACCGGCACGCGCACCATAGATGGCGGCCGAGGCGGCATCTTTAAGTACCGAAACACTCTCGATGTCGTTGGGGTTAATGCGGTCGATGCTGCCTTCTACACCATCGATGAGTACCAATGGTGCGCCAGAGTTGGTGAGTGAGGTTTTTCCGCGGATGTTCAACGTGGCAGATTCGCCAGGCGTACCCGTTCCAAAGCTGATGTTTAGGTTGGGTACCTGTCCCTGCAACATCTGTCCAAGGTTGGTAACAGGCCTGTCTTTCAACTCTTCCGCCCCAACTGTGCTCACTGCGCCGATGAGGTTGGCCTTCTTTTTGGTGCCATAGCCAATGACAACCACCTCGTCTAGTCCGCGAGTTTGTTCGTCTAGCGTTACGTGCATGCCCTCGGTGGGCTTTACCGTTTGTGGCTTAAAGCCCACATACGACACGGTGACGAGGTTTCCGGGTGTCAGTTCGAGGGCGAAGTCGCCGTTGATGTCGGTAATGGTACCGCCCGTTCCGCCTTTTTCGCTAATGGTTGCACCCACGATGGGTTCGCCCTTTGCGTCGCTCACGTTTCCTTTTATCCGGCGTTTCTGTCCCTTGTCGGGTTGGCCGGACTGCGCGTTTTTTACTTGTGCCAAGCTGATTTGGTTGCCTTGCGCCTTATATGCCAATCCCGTGGCGGCGCACATCTCGTCTAGAATTTGCAGTGCAGGTCGTCCGTCGAGGTTCACTCTCACCCTATTGGGCATCATCTTTTGCACCTCGGCGTTGTAAACGAACACGTAGTTGCTATTCTTCTCGATGTAGCTTAGTACGCTTTTCACCGTATACATGCTGTTGCCAGCCGTTAGGGCCGTTAGTTGCCCATGCCCTATGGCGGCCAATGTGGCCGAGGTTGAGGCCATACACGCCACGGGTGCAAGTAGCATGAGGGCCGATACGTAGCGTTGGGCTATGTGCCAACGCCAAGTCTTTATGTAAACGTTTTCTCTCATGGGTGTTGTATTAATGTCGTTATTGTAAATTCACTGATAGAAAGTTTAGGCGAAACCACCTATGTACCTATAAGGTGTGTTCCTATTAATAAAGTCGTAAGGAAAGGGGGAAATGTATAGGTGGAAGATGAAAAAAATGTCTCACCTCTCAATCACTTTCCAAGTGTAGAGGGGCGTGAATAGGGTAGGGCTGAACACTTCTTATTGCTATATAGCCAGAGGGCTTGAAACTGCAAATGTGGTGTTCGGGCTGCCGACAAATGGGGAAATTGGTTTCGCCCCGCACCAAAAGTAAGTGCCCTCTCTGTTCTCCGCAAGCGCTATATGGCGTACAGCCGCTTGGGGTTAAAGGCGCAACAGGGTGAAACGCGAATGCCCTGCACGCCTCGTTGCCCACTGTCATTATCACAGTATTGCTTTAAACTTGTTCGCATCATTGCGCCCAACATGTTTGGTTTTATCGCATGTGTCGGCGCATAGCCGCTGTTCTTATCTCGGAAAGCACCTGTTAACGATTTGTTAAAACGATAAATATATTTTACAAAACACGTTCTTTGGCCGAACCATTCTAGAAGAAAATAACCGCAAAAAAACATATAAAATGCGCCCAAACGATGATTTTTGGGCAATTTTTGAGTGCTTGCCCCCTCAGTTTTTGGCCATTTACTATGCTTTTGCATTTCTCTTTGAAGAAAAACTCTCCCAAATTTGCATCCGCAACGACAAGAAAACGGGGTCTAATTGCTAGTTGTTGCACTGCGTTTTGCCGCAAAACGCATCGCAATATGCACCAAAACGCAGTGCATTTTGCATCAAAACGCAGTGCAATATGCACCAAAATGCGAGGCGAAATGCAGCAAAAAGCGAGGCAAAATGCAGCAAAATATAAGGTAAGATGTAGCAAAGTGTAGTTAAAACTCATAGAAAGCAGCATTTTGCACGTTATTTATAGTCATTTTGATTACTTGGGGTGAAATGCTGCTTGGCGGATTTTGGCGGTGCATCGATTGATGTTTTGTACCCCTAATACATGCTAAAAGGCATGTTTTTGTGCCTTATTTATCGTAAATATCAATAAACCAGGCGGTTACAAACTTAAAAAATACGCGCGAAAATCCGACCAATGCCTGGAAATTTTACGGCGAGGATACTCATAATGTTAAATTTCGGTATAAATGTTTTACAATCTTATGGTTGTTATTCAGCAACATTGCGCGACTGTGTTGAATTTAATCCTTGTGCCTGTAAAAGAGCGCTTACACGGAATAACTTTTGGGGCGAATGATAATTTGAAAGGGGCTTGCTTTTCGAAAACGAAATCCGCAACGCCTATTGATGGGCATTGCGGATAGAGAAACCGAGCCGATTTGAAGTTTAACGGACAGCAATAATCTGTTTTAGTCTGATGTATGCAACGTGTTTCGGAGTAAATCTATGATACGTTGGTGATACATTCATGAGGATTTGTTTGGCCGTGGATAGCTAATTGGCTATCTTTGCCATGTGCGCAGAGTACCACAAATAATGATACAAAGGAAGTTATGTGGGACGGCGAAATTCATCTTAAAATGATGCGAGAACTTATAAAATGAATACAAAACTGAAAGATGATGTGCAACTCACACCCATTGAAGAGCTTATTAAAGAAGATTTTGGGGCTGAGGGGACAGTGGAACGGACTGCCTTTGAAACAGGCGTAGACGCTTTCATCCTTGGTGAGTGCCTGAAAGAAGAGCGTAAGAAATAAGGACTTACACAGGCACAGTTGGCAGCAAAGATTGGTACGAAGAAGAGTTATATCTCACGAATTGAAAATGGACATGCCGATGTGCAGCTGTCTACGTTGTTCCGAATCTTTGCAATACTGGGTAAACGGGTGTCCCTGTCGGTTTCGTAGGGGTGTGCTTTGCCCCTTTTTGCGCTCCAACACATCAAAAAAGCGACCCGCACAGCGGCCGACGTTCACGCCATTGTCTGCCAAGTGCGGGTCTGTGGAGCATGTTGCTCCATTTCTTGTGAGTGGTTGTTCTAGGAGTTAAGGAGTTATGGAGTTAAGGAGTTAAGCCAATGGCTTTGCAGGTTTTTAAAGGAGATTACAGGCTTGCCAGTTTACGATTTTCTCAGTATAACTTACAGTTCTGTTCAAAGACCTTTTACTTATCATCTTAATCACAAGAATTGTTTCCTTTTGATGTTCAAAGCTATTGGCTTAACTCCTTAACTCCATAACTCCTTAACTACAACCTGCGTGCTATCGTTACCACGCCATTTTTCACCATTGCTTCTGCTCCCGATATGTTGCAGAGACTTGCGAGCACATCTGCTAAGGGCGCAGCCGTAACCAGCTTGCCGTAGAGCCGTTCGTTGCGTAGGCCGTCTTGCACCTTAAAGCGCATGCCGTAATAGTTCTCCAAATAGTCGGTAACTTCTGATAAGCGCATACCCTGCATGGGCAACACCCCTTTCAGTCGGTCTACGTATGCGGCTGCGTTAACCTTTGTTTTCGATGCAAACTGCCCTTGGGCAATGTTAAGCCGTTCGTTGGGCAGCATGTTCACCTTATCTTTCGCAGTAGTGTTCACCTCAACGCGACCTTCGGCCAACACCACGCTGGCTTTATCTGCCGCATAGCTGTTAACGCAAAAGTGCGTGCCCAGCACGCGCACGTCGAACCCTTGGGCATGCACCACAAAGGGGCGGCTTTCTTCGTGGGCCACTTCAAAGTAGGCTTCACCTATTATATATATATCGCGCGTGTGCGCGCTAAAAGGTTTGGGGTACCTGATGTGGGTGCGCGAGTTGGCCGTCATGCGTGTGCCGTCGGGCAGGGTAAGGGTCAGGGTGTGCCCCGTTGGCACCGCCAGTTCTTGCATTACGCTTGCCGATGCGTTGGGGGTGTGTGCCGTTTGCTGCGCAATTGTGTTGCTGTTGCCTTGCAAATTAAGCCCCAACCACACGCCGCATGCCAGCAAAGGCACCATCACGGCAGCTGCCACGAGCCACCAACGCTTACTTCTTCGTGCCCTGTCGGTTTGAATTTTCTCGTAAACGCGCGCCATGATACGCTCGCCAACAACGTTGGTGGGCTCAGCCCGGCTGATGAAGTCTTGCAAAAGCAGGTCTTCTTCCGAACCGTCAAAGCGCATGTCGTGTATGTCCCTGTTCATGGGCAAAGTGTCTTATTCGTTTTTTAATGCGCCAGCTGCGGGTTTTGTGCGTCTTCTAAGTAGCTGTCTCAGTGTCTGCACGGCCAGTCCCACGTGGTAGTTAACCGTGGCGAGGGCTATACCCAGCATGTTGGCGATGTCTTGATAGGGCATTTTCTCTACCTTAGCCAAGAAAAACACGTACTTGCATTTGGGCGGCAAGGTGTCGATGGCAGCGTTGATGGCCGCCAACTCTTCGGCCGAGATAAGCGTATCGGCAGGCGTTTGCATGTCGGGGAAGGCGAAATCGCCCATGCCGAAGTGCTCCACGCTAATCTGTTTGGTGTAGTTTCGTTCGCGCCGCAGGTAGTCAACGCTCTTGTTATACACGATACGTGTTAGCCATGCGCGCACGTTTTGCAGTTGTGTTAGCTTTTTGCGCATGCGCCATGCCTCCAAAAAGGCATCGCTCACCACCTCTTCGGCCATCTCTCTGCAACCCAATATGCCGTAGGCGTGACAGTAGAGGGTGTTTGAGAAACGGCTGATAAACCCGTTGAAGGCCACTTGGCTCCCTTGCGAGATAAGCACCAGTTGTTGATATAGTTCTTCCATAGGTGGCGTGATGGGCGCATGCTATGCTTGCCCTTTATTATATAAGACGAGTGGTTTGGGGGTTGTTATAGGTTTAGTGGGGCAAATAAAGGATATTTAACAAAAGGCGTTGGGAAAGTAAGGTGGTTGGGCTAAGATAGCCAGCACGCCTATAACAACTAGAAGGCTTAGCGTGGCTAGTGATAAACAAGCAAATCGGGTTAACCAAACTAAGTGCAGTTTGGTTAACCCGATTTAGATTTAAGTAGCCATATCCTAGTTCCTTGTTGTGCTTACGTTCCTTCCTCAAACCATTCTTTGTCGGGCATGTAAGGCCCTGTGGCCTCCAACTTGCGTGTGCACATGGCGGCGGCAAACTTGCCCGACTCGGCATAGCTTAGGCCTTGGGCACGACAATAGAGGTAACCGGCTGAATAAGTGTCGCCACAGCCCGTGGCATCTACCAGCTTACGCGGTGGATAGGCAGGGATTTCGTAGAACGTTTGGTCGGCATAGATGAGCGAACCACCTCTGCCTAGGGTAATGACCACATCTTTAACGCCCCACGATGCAATTTGTTGAGCCACCGGACGCGGGTTGGTAAGCCCCGTTATCACCTCCATTTCGTGTTCGTTAAGTTTCAACGTGTGGGTGTGTTTCAAAATTTTGTGCTTCTCTTCCCAGTCTACGGCCACCACCTTTTGTCCACGCACCTCGCGCAAAAAGCCTTGTGCATCTATTGAAATGCGTCCGCGTGTAGACAGCTCGCGTACAAAATCGGCCGAGAAGTCGTCGTTGAGCAGTGAGCCTAGGTGGAAAACCTTGGCCTCGACACCGTTCATCTCGCTAATCTTAAAGGGTTCGCATTTGGACAACACCCGTTGTGTGCGTTTGTTTTGGTCGCCTTCGTAGCGGTTTTCGAAGTACACAGAGTTGTCGCAAGTATAAGCCAATACGTCAATTCGTTCGTCGCGCATGCGTTTCACCTCTTCAACATCATATCGTCCAAGCTTGGTTACCAACTGATAAGACACCTTACGGGGTAGGCGTGCTATGGCATACGAGAAGTAGAAGGATGTTCCGCCCGAGATAAACGCCTCGTGATGGGGCGTGATTATCTTGTCGCGCGTGATGTGTCCAATACAGCAAATGTCGTTCATTGTTAGAGATAGGAATTGTTTTAGGAAATTACATGGTGGGGGTAAGATGTTTCTACCCCAAGAGTTTGCGGCTGAGATAGCGTACGGGATACCAAACCGAGAGCCAACCCACGGCTATGACGGTGACGAAAATCCACGCCACATCGGTGTAGTGCACGCTTATGGGGTAGGCATTGACGATGAACGAGCCCTCGCTCTTGCCTAAACTCACCAGTCCGTATTGTTGTTGCAGCCAACAAAGCAGCAGTCCGAGGCCTACGCCCACCAGCGCGCCGACGGCCGAAATCATGCGACCTTCGAACAAGAAGATGCGTACAATCTGCTTGTCTGTTGCGCCAAGGTTGCGCAAAGTGGCCACATCGGCCTTCTTGTCGATGATGAGCATAGAGAGCGAACCCACAATGTTGAAACACGCCACTACCAAGATGAAGGTGAGGAAGATGTAGGCAATGGCCTTTTCTACGTTCATGATGCGGAACGTGTCTTCTTGTTGTTCGTATCGGTCGAGCACTTTGTACTTACTTCCTGCAATGGTTTGTATCTTCTTTTTCACCTCGTCGGTGTTGGCATTGGGCTTTAATTTCAACTCTAAGGCCGTAAGCATGCCTTGCATACCAAAGAGATTGCGGGCGAAAGAAACGGAAGTGAGGATGTAACGCTGGTCGTACTTGGCTTGTCTTACCGAGAATACCACGCCCGGCGAGAGCAACGAGTCGACAACGAAGCCCGAAGTGGGGTTGGAAATGTCGAATTGTCCCTCGCGGTTGGGTGCAAACACGCGCATAAAGCCGTTCCACCGTGCGCCCGTACCCAGCTGTTGGGCCAGTCTGATGCCCAACACGCCATATTGCAAGTTGGCTGCGCGCAAGGCGAATTCGCCGTCGCCGTATAGCAAATCGTTGATGCGCGTTAGCTGGGTGAAGTTGTCGTCAACGCCCTTGATGGTCACCATCGCTTGCTTGTCGCCGTAAAACACCAGGGCGTTATCCTCCACGCACTCGGTGGCAACGTCCACTTCGGGCAGTTGTTTTATCTGTGTGAGCACCGGATCGTCGGTTGGTGCGTCCTTTCCTTTGGCTGGCACCACCTCGATTTGCGGGTCGAAGGCGGTGAAGAGCGAGGCCACGAGGTCGTGAAAGCCGTTGAACACGCTCAACACGATGACCAAGGCCATCGTTGCAACAGCCACACCCACCACCGAGATGGCACTAATGACGTTGATGGCATTGGTGCTTTTCTTGGAGAGAAGGTAGCGGCGGGCAATGAAAAGAGATACGGCCATGAGCGGTTATTTTTTTAGTAGCTCGTCTATTCGTTCGATATAGTCGAGACTGTCGTCGATAAAGAAACGCAGTTCGGGTATGATGCGCAGCTGATTATGCACACGCGTACCCAACTCGTAGCGTATGGTTTTGGTGTTGCTTTCAATGTTTTTTGAGCAATTCTTCGCCTTTTTCTGAGGGGAAAACGCTGAGGTAGGCGGTGCAGATGCTCAGGTCGGGCGACACGCGTGTACGTGTTACGCTAACCATCACGCCGTGCATCAATCGCGTTTGTGATTGGAAAATAAGGCTCAACTCTTTTTGCAGAAGTCGTGCGATGCGGTTTTGTCTTGTTTCTTGCATAGTGGGGTGGGGTGTTTAGAGTGATGTGCGTGGCTTATTCCAAGCTAACGTGTTGGCAGTCTATTTGTTCGTGCAGAAATATCTGCGCATTCTCTTTGAACTTGTCTTTGTTCTCGGTGGTGAGGTAGCGTGCCGTTCCATGTTTGGTGCAAAGCGCGTCTATCTCTGGGTGTCGTTGTAGATATTGCTGCAAGCTGTTGGCTACATACTCGCCTTGTGGCACGATGCGCACGCCAGGCGGCACGTGTTTCACGATGCTGTTCATCAGTAGGGGGTAGTGGGTGCAGCCAAGCACGATGGCATCTATCTGCGGATCGGTACGCAAAAGGCCGTCGATGCGTTTCTTTACGAAGTAGTCGGCACCGGGACTATCGGCCTCGTTCGCCTCTACTATGGCTGCCCACAGCGGACAAGCCATGCCTTGCACGGCAATGTCGGGGAATAGCTTTTGTATCTCCAAGCGATAGCTGTCGCTCTTGATGGTGCCTTCGGTGGCTAATATGCCCACGTGGCGGGTGTTGGTGAGGTTGCCGATGCTCTCGGCCGTTGGTCGGATGATGCCCAGCACGCGACGTTTGGCATCGAGCTTGGGTAGGTCGCGCTGTTGAATGGAACGCAGGGCTTTTGCCGATGCCGTGTTGCAACCTATTATGATAAGGTGACAACCTTGTTCGAAGAGCTTGACCACGGCTTGGCGCGTGAACTGATACACCACCTCGAACGAACGCGGACCGTAGGGCGCACGGGCGTTGTCGCCCAAGTAGAGATAATCGTACTGGGGCAATAGTTGCCTGATTCCGTGCAGGATTGTTAGTCCGCCGTAGCCCGAATCGAACACGCCGATGGGGCCTGCTTGCTGTGGAAAGTTGTTCATACGCTGTTGGTGGAGGCGGCCGTCGGGCGTCGAAGTGACGCCCATGGGCCATAAGGATGTTGCCTAAGCAACGTGTGCATCACTTCAACTCGGCGCTGATGGCGGCCGAAACGTTTTCGCCCAATGCGGGATTGAGGTAGGGCGCAGCGTTGTTGTCGGTGTTCAGGATGAAGGCCAAGCCCTTTTGTTCGCCCACTTTGGCCACGGCTTGGTTAAGCCTGGCTTTCAATGGAGCCATTGCCTCGGTCTCGGCTTTCTGCAACAGGCGTGCTGCCTCTTGCTTGAAGGCCACGTTCTTCTCCATCAGCTCTTGCAATTCGGCTTGACGTTTCATGCGAATGGCTGGTGCAAAATCTTTCAGTCCATCGAGAAAAGCCTCGTATTTGAGGTTGAACTCGTCGGTGGCGCGTTTCATTTCGGCTTGATACTTGCCGCGAAGGGTCTCGATGTTCTGCTGAATGGTTGCGTAATCGGGGGCCGACTGCAACACGTCTTGATAGCTAAAATAGCCAAATCGCAGTGTGGCAGCACGCTCTGAGGGTGCATTTTGTGTTTGTGCGGTTGCATCTTGTGCGCCAGTTGTGAGGGCTGCCAGGAGCATTAGGGCCGCAAAAATAGTTTTTTTCATATCGTTTGGTTGGTGTTTTCGCCCCTTTTGGGACATCTGTTAGTATGGCGATGCGCTATATCGGCTGTGCTTATCGGCATGGATACACCTTATAATATATATGCGGGCGCATTCGCGAAAAGGCTGAAACCCGCGTTTGGCCACGACAAGAAACGAGGTCAAACACGGGCATCAGTGCTTTAAGAGGTTGTGAAGGCATGGCCGTTCGGGGCGTTCGCCGTAGACGATGTGCCGGCAGAACGGCTTTGCGTAGGCTTTCCTCTGCCCTGGTTTGTTTGCCAAAGTGCGCGATGCGCAGTCTGTTATAGGGCTTTGAGGGGCGCTTTACTTCATTTTGTTGAGCTGTGCTTTCACTTCTGCCGTTACGTCTTTGCTAAGCGTATCGCTGATGTAGGGGATGCCGGCCGATACGTCCATGATGTAGACGTAGCCGCCTGCCTTGCCCACAGCCTTAATGGCATCTACCAGCTTACCCGTGATGGGGCCCATCTTCTCTTGCTGAGCCTTTTGCAAAGACTGTTGGTTGTCTTGATAGGTTTGCTGAATTTTCTGGTACATCTGCTGCAAGCTAGCCTCCGTTTCTTGTTGCTTGGTGGCGTTCATCGTGCTCTTGGTCTTCTCGTACTCATCGCTTTTGCGTTTCAGTTCTTCTTGCATGGCGGTGAGTTCGTTTTCGTATTTCTTGGCCGAAGCCTCGATGTCGCCCTTAGCTTTTAAGAATTCGGGCATGGATGCCATCACTTCTTGGGCGTTAACATGTCCGAATTTCTGTGCGAACATGGCCATTGGGGCGAAAAGCATCAGCATAAAAACTAGTTTCTTCATTGTTATAATTGTTTAATATGTTAATATTCGGGTTTATGAGTTGGTGCGTTTAGAGTTGGTGGGTTGGTGAGTTTGAAGTTTATGAGTTTGATGTTTTGAAGTGATAAGGGTTTGTGAATGGCGGAAAGCAACATGGGGCTGGGATGTCAAGTAGCTAGCCTCGTTCATCAGTTCGGTTTGCGTGAGATGCTAAAAGATATGGCCACCCCCTCTACCGCTCATCCTCTTTGCTACTTCTTACATCCTCTTTCCTACGTATTTCCTCCTCCTTACTCCTTACTACATTCTACTTACTACATATTACTTACTCCTTCCTACTTTCTCCATCCTACTAACCTCACTAATTGGAATAGCCCAAACGTCCCAGCACTTCGTTGCTGATGTCTATCTTGGGCGACCCAAAGATGATGCCCGTATCGCTTGCCCTATCCAGCACTAGCGAGTAACCGCGCTGTTCCGAGAGTTCTTTTACAGCGTTATACACGGCCTCTTGTATGGGGGCAATCAGGCTTTCGCGCTTTTTGTAGAGTTCGCCTTCGGGCCCAAAGTATTTCTTTTTAAGCTCTCCGGCATCCTTTTCTTTCTTCATAATGGCCTCTTGTTTGGCCTTACGTTGCTCTTGCGAGAGGAAAACCACCTCGTTTTGGTAGTTTTTGTACATCGTTGCCGCTTCGTTCGAGAGTGCCTCAACCTCTGCTTGCCACTTCTTCGACACTTGGTTGAGTTGCTCGTTGGCGCGCTCGTAGGCAGGAATGTTCTTCATGATGTATTCCATGTCGATGAGCGCGAACTTCTGCGCGTTGGCTGCCAGCGACACAACGGCCACAAGGCAGGTGATGATAAGTTTCTTCATAAGCTCTCCTCTTTAATTTGTTATTGTCAGCAAAAGGGGCGATGGCTGGCCAAAATGGGTTTGGCCCAGCCATGTTCCCCAATATGTTTTAGACGTATACGGCGTTAAAAGGTTTAGAACTCTTGTCCTAAGATAAAGTGGAACTGGCTGCCACCCTTCGTTCCGTACACCTTGTCGAAACCGTAAGCCCAGTCTATACCCATAAGTCCCACCATAGGAAGGAATATGCGTACACCCAAGCCTGCACTGCGTTTGAGTTGTAGGGGGTTGAACTTGCGGGTGTCGGTCCATGCGTTACCTGCTTCGGCGAAACCCAAACCATAGATGGTGGTGTTGCCCAGCATAAAGGGATAGCGCAGTTCGAGTGCCATGCGCGTATAGGCGTAACCTTCGGCACCGTATGGCGTAAGCGAACCGTTTTCGTATCCGCGCAAGCCGATGGTTTCTTCGGCATAGCCCGTTGAATAGCCGCTCATACCGTCGCCACCCATGTAATAGGTCTCGAAAGGCGACTTCTTATTGCTGTTGTAGGCGCCCAACAGACCGAATTCAACGCGCGACATCAGCACAAAACACTTCTGTCCGCCCGAAAGGGCCGTGTAAGTTTTAGACTTAAACTTCCACTTGTGATACTCAACCCAGCGATATTTCTCCTGTTGTTCCTTGGCGAATGTGGGCGATTTGGGGTCGTTGGCCAGGTTGCGATAGTCTTTGCCGTCCCACTTAGACCAAGGTGGAGTTACTGTAACCGATGCCATGAACTCCGAACCCTTGCGGGGGAACATGGGATTGTCCGTAGAACTGCGGCTAAGCGTAAGCCCAAGGTTGATGTTGTTGGCGTTGCCGTTGCTCATAATGAAGTAGCGCCAGTTCTTCAACATGTATCTTGTGTACGAAAGGTCCATCGACAGCACGAAGTAATCGTCGGGCCAACGCAACCTCTTGCCCCATCCCACAGATGCGCCAAGCATCTGTATGTACTGGTTGGGGTCGTAATAGTTCTCGTAATTGTTGTAATAGCTGCGCCCGTAGCCGTTCATCGAGTTGTAATAAGCGTAGCGGGCACTGTTGTTGTAATAGTTGCTGTTTACGCCTGTCTGCTTAGAGTAGAACACGCTGACGTTGAATTGCAACGGGCGTTTGCCTCCAAGCCAAGCCGTTGAGTAGCTGGCGTTGTACGATTGATAGTACTTACCATTGGTTTGTGCGCCCAACGATAGTGTCTCGCCATCGCCAATGGGCAGCAGTCCGCGGCGCTCCTTGTTCTTGCCAAAGAGGTTGCGCATGGAGAAGTTGTTGAGCTTAAGGCCAATCTTACCGATAACGCCCGTCTGTCCCCAACCTAGTGAGAACTCAATTTGGTCGTTGCTCTTCTGCTCCAAGTTCCAGTTTATGTCCACCGTTCCGTCTTCGTAGTTGGGACGAACGTCGGGATTAACCTTCTCAGCATCGAAGTGTCCCATCGTAGCCAATTCACGAGCCGAGCGTTGCAGCGACTCCTTGGAGAACAAGTCGCCCGGCTTTGTGCGCAATTCGCGGCGCACAACGTTCTCGTAAAGGCGGTCGTTACCATTGATGCGCACCTTGTTCAGGTGTGCCTGTTGGCCTTCAACGATGCGCATTTCAAGGTCGATAGAGTCGCCAACGATGTTCATTTCGGTGGGTTGCAGGTTATAAAACAAGTAGCCGTGGTTCCAATATTGGTTTCCAACCGCATCTTCGTCTTCCGTTAAGCGTTTGTTCAGCAGCTTTTGGTCGTACACGTCGCCCTTCTTCATGCCCAGAAGTGCGTTGAGATAGTCGGTTGAATAAACGGTGTTTCCTACCCACGTGATGTTTCGCAGGTAGTATTTCTTACCCTCGTTCACCTTAATGTGTATGTTCACATGTTTCTCGTCGGCGTTCCAAACGGTGTCTTCCAAGATGGTAGCATCGCGAAAGCCCAGCTCGTTATACTTCTCGATAAGTTTCTTTTTGTCGGCAGCCCAGCGTTCGGGGGTAAACTTCTTGGCCTTGAACAGGCTCGAAAGCTTGCCGGCCTCGTGGGTCTTGGCGAACGCGCCCTTGCGCAAAAAGCCACCCTTAATTTTACTGCTAGACAATTGTGCGTTGCCTTCGATGATGATGTCTCGCACCTTCATCTTTTCTTTCTTGTCGATGATTACGTCGAGTATCACCTGGTTCTTGTTAGACACGTCGTCGCGTTGGCGAATTTCGATGTCGGCATTCTTAAAGCCTTTGTCGTCGAAATA
>NZ_HE999443.1:331801-360128 GCF_000312305.1 Prevotella conceptionensis 9403948
TAAGGCCTTTGTCGTCGAAATAGCGTTTGGCCAAAATCTTGGCGCGGTCTATCATGTTGGGCGTAATCTGCGCTCCTTTTAGCAGTCCCAGCTTGTTTTCCATGTCCTCGCGTTCCGACTTCTTCAAACCGACATAGTTGATGACCGAGACACGCGGGCGCAAGGCAAGGCTTACGTGCAGGTAAATCTTGTCGCCGACAATCGAGTCGGCCGAAATCTTCACGTCAGAGAACAGCCCATGCCGCCAATAACGTTTTACGGCATCGGTTATTTCGTTGCCGGGAACGGTTATTTCCTGCCCCACACTCAATCCGGATATGCCTGCCAGCATATAGTCTTCGTAGCCTTCGATGCCCGAAACGTTGATGCCGCCCAGCACCAACGTTTTGGGTGTACCGGCGTATGATATGTCTGGGTACACGATTTTGCCCTGTGCGGCGGCATTAAGCCCGCACAAGCAGAGGGCGACAACAGGAAAAACCTTGCGTAATATCTTCATTTTTGGGTTGTTTTCTATCTTTATAAGTCAATATACTTCATGCCTGCCGTTCAGGACTCGCTTTCTACTTGCATGCCCGTTTTGCCGAATCGCCTTTGCCGCGCTTGGTAATTGGCGATGGCTTGGTGCAAGTCGGCCTCGTCGAAGTCGGGCCAATAGGTGTCGCAGAAGTACAGTTCCGAGTAAGCAATCTGCCAGAGCATGTAGTTAGAGATGCGCAACTCTCCACCTGTGCGTATCAGTAGCTCGGGGTCGGGCATGAAAGCCGTCTCCAATCGTTCGTTCATCAGCTCTTCGGTGATGTCTTCGGGCTGCAACGTTCCCGCTTTCACGTCGCGTGCGATGCTTTGTGCGGCGCGCGTAAGCTCCCATCTCGACGAGTAGCTCAGTGCCACCACCATGGTCATTGCCGTGTTTTGTGCAGTGTGTTCCATGGTTTCTTGCAGTTTGTCTTGCACCGATTGGGGCAGGCGTTGTATGTCGCCCACCACTTGGAAACGCACGTTGTTCTTCATGAAGATTTCGTCTTCTAGCGAAGAGAGCACCAAACCCATCAGTGCGGCAATTTCCGTTTCGGGCCTACTCCAATTCTCTGTGGAGAAGGTGTAAAGCGTTAGGAACTTCACCCCTAGGCGCACACACTCCGAAGTGATACGTCTCACGGTGTCCACTCCGGCTTGATGCCCGTAGCTTCTTTCCTTTCCGCGTTCCTTTGCCCATCGTCCGTTGCCGTCCATAATGATGGCAATGTGTCGGGGTATGCGTTTGATGTCTAGTTCTTGTTCCATTAATCGTCTTTGTTACAGGTTCTGCATTTGGGCATGAAACTATATGTGAGCGACAACGAGAGGGCCGAATAGCCGTCTTTGTTTTTGAACATGCCCACGCTGCGCACCGTATAAGGGTCGGCAACGCCGTCCAACTTGTCGCTCGTTGCAAAGTGCATGGCCCATTCCAGCCCAAGGTTCAGCCTCTCGGCTAGCTTGTATTTCACGCCCACGCCTAAGAAAAGGTTGGCCGTGGTTACGTTCTTTGCGCCGCCATTAACGTGGGTTAGCCCCATTCCGCCCATGATATAGGGTGTAAGGGGTTGTGCTCCGCGATAGTCGCGCCCTGTGCCGTAGGGCCAAAAGTTGTACTCGTAGGCCACGCCCACATCCACCACGCGGTGGTTAAAGTGGTAAGGCGAGGCGGCATAGGCTGGGTAATAGGTGTCGTCGTTTTGCGACGAACCTTTTATCTTGCCTGTAAAGGCGGCCAGCCGCAGGTCCATATAGGGGTTTATCACTCGCCGCAGAACCAGTCCGCCCATAGGTTGCGCCCCACGGAAGATGCCTGCATTGAAGTCGCCTAAGTAAGTAACCAACCCTAATGTGCCACCCGCCTCCATGAGATAGAGGGGGTCTCCTTGCGCCATTGCTCCGCTTGGGAGTGCGACGAACAGCAACATTGCGAGCCAGTTTCTTTTCACCTTATTATATAAATACGTACTGTGCGCGGCTTGTTGCAGTTTGCCCTTGCCCCGCGTTTGTGGTGTTATTTATTTGTTGCCCAGCCCACACTGTTCTTGCGTACGCGCCAAACTTTACCCGTGCCTGCACAAACCAACCAGATGTGGTTGTCTTTGTCGGCACCCATTGCAAATTGGGTGGTGTTCTTTGCTATGTCGGTGGGCATTGTATAAATGCGGTTGGTGCGCCACGACAGCCCGCCATCGGCACTCACATACACGTTTTTCAACGCCTGTACGCTGCTGCTTGCGCCCATACCTGCACCGCCCACGGCCAAGAGAACCGGCCCATGAACCACTACTTGCAGGTTAGACATGCGCGGAAGTCGCGGCTCTGCCTCCAAACTATTGTAGTAAGCCCACCTTTGGGTAGAGCTTGTTTGTCCGTATTCGAAAACCTTACCCCACACCACGGGTGCGGAATCGCTGGCGTAGTCGGCCTCTTTGCGGTTGCCAAGTAGCACCACTTGTTCTGTTTTATCGCTTGCCGATCGGTTCCACACAACCATGTTGAAGTCTTGTTGCGGCAGATAGCTGGAGCTTGCTGCCAACGTTTCAGGCACAGGCTCTGACGTTCCAGCCTTTGCCAAGTATAGGGTGCTAGTGCCTTTAAGCAGATGTAGCCCCGCATTAGATGCGCCCAAGAGTCGCGACATGCCTGCGGCGTTTACGCCGAAGTCGGTCCAATTTGTGCCATCGGTTGATTGCCACACCCTGTTTCCGCTCAACACGTATGCCACGCCGTTGAAACTAACGGCGTTTTGCCATGCGTTGGCATCGGGCGAGAACGTGGGCGATAGCTTTGCCCACGTCTTTCCGTCGGCGATGGGCGAGCCATAAACCACTGTCCCACTGCCAGTAGAACCGAAAACCAGCACCATCGACCCCGCGTTTGCTACGCGCAAGCCTTGCAAAGCGGCGAAAGCAGGCACCGTGGCCAACTGGTTCCACTTAAAATCGTTGGGCTTTTGCTTGTGCACACGCACGTCTACGGTGTATTTCTGCGAGTACTTTTGCGAGTTGCTGTACACAACGAACGTGCGCTCGGAGGTGAAGTCCACCGAGTCTTGTCCGTTCTTGTAATACTTTACCGAGTCGCTGGTAAGGCTTTTCAGCGTAACCACGCCTGCGTTTCTGGTAGAGAAGGTGCCAACAATCTTCTTTTGGTTCACGCCGTAGGGCAATGAGTCGAGGTTGTACACCCTTTTGTTTATCTGGTCGATGTAGAAAACATATTTCTTGGCATCGAGTTTTCTATAATATACACTGTCTTTCTTGCCGTCTTTTGTGGTGGAATCCACCCTCAAACTTAGTTTTCCAAGGGTGAAGGCCGTGATAGCCGTGTCGTCGTAATAGGTGATGTCTCTGGCATCGTCTTTCAGACAAGATGCAAAAACAAAACCAGCCGAGAACAGCAAAGCAAGAGACCATCGCATTTTTTTCATTCCGCTTTTGAATTAATTTTAGCTGCAAATTTAGTGAGAATTCCTCAAATAAACAGCGTTTTGTTCGCTTTATTGTGCAAAATATGATAAACGCGCTGTTTTTTTAAGGTATTTTACGTGCTTTGGCGGTGGCAAGCGATGGGCGGTGTGCCACATACGTGCCTAGACTTTCGGCTTTTTGATAAGGTAAACAAACTGGATGATAGCAGCTTGTTGAGTTTGTATGTGTTAAGAAAAAAACCATTGGGCTTGATGTTTTCTTTGAGCATGTCGACAGCAGTTACGCCATTTTTCAGTGCCTTCCTATCCCTAAACGGACAATCGAGTTCGTTTTTTCAATCTTTTTCCCGAATTAGCTTTTAGTTAATTTTGGTGCATATATTTTACAAAACACACTCTGCCTGGCACACCGTTCTAGCGAAATTTTAGGTTGAAAAGCATGCTTTTTACTGCATTTTTCAGCTTTACGCAATTCTTGTTCAGTCCATTTTTGATGGTTTTGCTTGTATTTAGCACCATTTTACCTTTCTATTTGGTTGCCTGCTCTCTTTTTTAAGGCTCTTAAAAACTGTGTTTTTACCACTAAAACACCACTTTTTAGGGTGCATTTTGCCCCTTGTAGCTATGTTTTTAATGGTTCTAAAAGGTTTTGTTTATGCGATTACAGTGTATTTTTATGCTTTTCATCTTGCATTTACCAGCATTTTGCCTTGCGTTTAGCAGCAAAACGCCCTGCATTTAGCGGCATATTGGCTTGCGTTTTGCACCAAAACGCACTCCATTTTGCACCAAAACGCACTACGTTTAGCACCAAAACACACTCCATTTAGCGGCAAATAGCCCAAAAGTAGGTGCAAGTAGTGGTTTCTTTAAATAAAAATTCATTTTGCCGCATGCGCACGCTAACCCCTTTTTGCATCAAAACAAACCTTCGCGAGAATTGATTATTTGCGGTGGAGTGAGCAGTTGGTGGGTAAAACAGGTACCTATAATGTTAAAATTTGTACTGAAAAGACTACAAATAATGTTTGTTGGGTGGGATGATGAGTCAACTAATTGGTGGATTGAGTATTGTGGAAGGTTGTGCAAAGGCGAACATCAGTAAAGCCTTTTGTTGACTATTGTGGAGCTGTTAAGAGTAGCTAGGCGCTGGGCATTAGTCGTCGTAAGCATCGCCGAGCGATTGAAAGCCCTGTTCAGTCCAATACAATGATTGTCCTTTGGCACGGTATAGGCATTGCAACAATTCAGTAAAGCTTTTGGCAACAACTGCTTGCCCGCCAGCAACGCCATGCCTATCCCAAAAGCTATCGTAGCAATATCCCAGTTTGTTTTTTGACAAGTCGATGGTTATATATTGCGAGTGGTTGTCGTGCGCAATGATAAACCAGTTGTGGCTTACGTCGTCTGCCGCATCTTCTCCCGCAATAATGGGGTTAGCCCTTTTAAATTCGGCCAAGCCAACAACTTTTATAGGGTAGTCGGCATCATCAAAAAGCGAGATTTCAGCATAGTTTTCAAAGTAATATTGCAAGTCTTGCGGTAAGTGCAAAGGCAATTTGGCCACAGGATGTGGCAGTTTAGAAACCGCACAACTTTCGTTGTGTTCTATTGCTGTTAAGATATTGATAAGGTCTTCCATCTGTGTTTACTCTTTATTGCTTGTAGGGGCAGGTTGGTTGATTGATGGCTTTTAATATCCTATTTTCCAAGTCGATAGGAAACCAAACCATCGAAAACTCATGGTGTTTAAATTCTTCTCTTGTGATTGGTGTCTCTTCTTGCGTGGCAAAATTCCTCAGTCGAAAGTCTCCATCAACGCCAAATATCATTCTTAGGCTTTCGTAATTTGAGTGTTTATACTTGTCGTAACAGTCTGTTTTCCCGATTATGCGCCACCGCTTTTTTATAATGCCGTCCCAAAATATTTGCAATGGAGCAAACAACACACCCGAATTTTCTATTTCGTTAATGCTGGTTTGGGCAGAACCTATCTTCTTAAAAATCTCTACTAAGACCGAAGAACTGGTTTCTATTACTCTTCCAAAGGCAAAGTCTTTATCTAAATCTTTGTCGGATAGTTTCGCTTTCAACTTCCAATCGTCTTTGGGCATGAATAGCGGAATACAAAATATATCCCCTGCATGAACGACAACCTTATTCATTGTTTAGGTTTTAGGGTGTTTGGAAAGTAACTTATTGAAACTTATTAATCAGTTCGAAGATGTCGTTCGCAACTTTATTCATCGGCAATGAGCCTAATGCGCCTAAGTCGTTTGCGTATATTGAATAGTCGTTGGGCGTATTTGTGCTTACGAAATAGCCCATGTCTCCATCTTGTCCAATCATCAAATAATTGGGTTCGTAGGCTCGTACCTCATAAGTTTCGTTCCTTTCCTCTAAGTCGGAGTAAGAAAACAGACCTATTCCAGAGCCTTCCACCTCAAAGATTTCGCCCGCTTTGATGTCGCACAGGAAATCAAAATAGGGTTTAGGAAAGGTTATTTTCAACCTTTCTTCCAGTTCAATAACGTTCTTCTTTACGCTTACACTATCCATTGTTGTTGCTGTTATAAGTAAAATTGGTGAGGTTCGGACATGATGCAATGGCCGAATGGGGTTTGAAGTCACATGTGCTAACGCTTATTGTCACGATGTTGTTGTACGTTGATGTCGTTGGATTGTTCGCAACATTTCTTCAAGTCTTGGGGTAAATCATCGCGCAAACAAATGGCAACTTTACAGCCTGTGTCGCCTGTGTTGTAGATTAACCGCATCAGTTCAGCGTCTAAGTGTTCAAACTCAGCTATTTCAGACATGATGCAATAGGCCAAATCGTTTGGCAACTTGCCTAACAATTCTCTAACGATAGGCTCAACATCCACTTGCTCAATGTCGAGACGTATGGCTATATTGCTTGACGTTTCCCAAGTTTTGCTTAGCTTTTCAAAATCGCAAAACACGTTTTCCTTATTTATATGTAGGGTACAAATAATATATTGCACTGACAAACAATTAGTTAGGTATTTACTGAATATCCCTATATATGGTTTTTAAAGGCACGACTACGTATCAATGGTACCTTAGAGTAGGGCTACAAACGTGCCATACAAGAGATGTATGCTCTTGTGTATAGTGAGATTGAGCGAATTAAGAATATCCCCTGATTGTCCGGTTTGATTAAGGAACAACAATTTACAATTCAACATCTCCGAGCAGCTTATGAAAAAGGTTATTTGAGGATTGTACAATTTGAAAATCCACGGTCTGATTTTCTATCGGCTTTATGGATATTGTTGAAAAACGGCAAAGAGCATTTTGTCTTTCCAAAGTATCACGAACAGACGATAATCTAAGAATCTGACCTTCAATAGTTCTGTTAGGAGATTGCAAGTGGAGCGGCTGTCCAAATGCATTGCTTGGTCGTTTGTTTTCAAATTTGAGCAGGATAGTTATATCTATACTGTCGGTTGATAAGGAGGGTATTCCATACACGGTGGCTGTTCCCGAATAGACTTGTTTGTATGGCAAAAAATAGGCTACAACAAGAAGGGAAAGCAGCGCCCCTCCTATGGCAGAAATACCATAGCGTATAAGATAGGATGGAACCTGCCCCACGATACTACGAACCTTCTCACTTCGAAGTTCAAAGTGATGCTCTTGTTCCTTTTCTTCTTTCATATCAAATACCCAATTCTAATTGGTTTTTTACTAAGGAAAAGTATTTGCCATGTTTGGCTATCAGCTCGTCATGTGTACCAAACTCTACAATCTTCCCTTCGTTCAAGACTATAATTTGGTTGGCTTTACGGACTGTGGAAAGACGATGTGCCACCACAATCACGGTTTTCCCCTTGTAGAAATCCGTGAGTTTCTCGGTGATGGCTCGCTCATTGTTCGTATCGAGAGCGTTAGTTGCCTCATCCAAGAATACAAACATAGGATTCTTGTAGACGACCCTTGCAATCAAGATGCGTTGCCGCTGTCCTTGACTGATGCCCTGCCCGTCCTGTCCTATCATTGTGTTGTATGCCAATGGAAGGGATTCAATGTAATCAGATATATTTGCCACTTGGGCAGCATGGCGTATACGTACAATGTCGGGCTCATCATCCGATATGGCGATATTCCTTGCAATGGTATCTGAAAACAGATACCCTTCCTGCATCACTGCTCCGCATTGACTGCGCCACCAATTAAGATCACAGTGGTTTAGATTGGCGTTGCCTACATGAATACTTCCATTAAGTGGCTTATAGAATCCCAAAAGGAGCTTTACAAGCGTGGTCTTTCCGCTTCCACTCGCACCAACAATTGCTGTTACCTTGCCATTGGGTATGGAGACATTTATGTCTGAAAGTATATTCTTGGAACTATAGGTGTCGTATTTGAAGGAAAGATCTTTGATGACGAGGGAATGTCCTTTTGCCGTTTCATCTGTGTAGACATTCAGTATCCTTTCCTCATTTTCCTCGTTTGCCTCTGTATGTATTTCGTTCATACGTTCAAGGCTGATACTTACATCCTGCCAAGAGTAGATGAATTGTATAAGTTGCTCCACTGGGCTATTAAGCTGTCCTATGATATATTGCACTGCCAGCATCATGCCAAGCGTCATATTGCCTTGTATCACGGCTGTGGCGGCAAGAACTGTAATAAGGATATTCTTAATTTCGTTAATGGTAATGCTTCCTGCTTGTTGTATTTGTAGCAGGTCAAGGGACTCTAGATTGACTTTGAAGAGGTCAGCTTGCACGTCCTCCCACTCCCAGCGCTTACGTTGTTCACATCCCTGCAGCTTAATTTCCTGCATTCCACCGATGAGCTGGTAGGTTACATTGCGGTTACGTCCTGCTTGTTCGAAGTATTTGTAGTCCAACAGTCTGCGTTTTTTGAGGAAGAGAAAGATCCAACCTGAATAAAGCGAAGTCCCCAAAAGAAAGATTGTAAAAATGACGATATTATAAAATGCAAGGACGATACCAAAAACGAGAAAGGTGAAAAATGAGAAGAGTAAGGTTAGACTACTTGATGTAAGGAATTTTTCTACCCGGCGATGGTCTTCGATACGTTGCAGCAAATCCCCTATCAGCTTTGTGTCGAAAAATTTCATCGGCAACTTCATCAGCTTGATAAAGAAGTCTGATATGAGAGAGATATTTAGACGGGTAGAAATGTGTAGAAGTATTTTCGTACGGATAAAGTCAATAGCTGTGCGGCTTAATAAAAACATCATTTCTGCAAATAGCACCAGCCATACGAACCCAATGTCCTTTCCTCTAATACCCGTATCTACAATTGCCTGAGTGAGAAATGGAAAGACGAGTTGCAGAAGAGAGCCGAGCAATAGGGCAAGTATCAGTTGTGTGAAAAAAGCTTTGTACTTTTTGAGATAACTCCATAGAAATTTAGATCGATTTTGAATGGGGGCCGATGCAGTATCCTTCTGTGAATAGAATTGTTCTGTCGGTTCGAGAAGAAGGACTATGCCTTTTTCTTCCCCATAGGTCTTTGTACTTACCCAATGCTCACAAAACTCTTCTTTAGTATAGGTGATAAGGCCTTTCCCAGGATCTGCTACATAAATAGAATATTGACCATTGCGGCGAGTTTTTATCTTATATACTACAACAAAATGATTCTGATTCCAATGAACGATACATGGTAACTGAACCTCTCGAATGAGACTATTGAATGATATTCGTCCTCCTGTCGTCTTAAATCCAAATTTCTCTGCCGCTTTACTTACCCCCAAAAGTGAGACTCCGTCCTTATCCAATCCACACTTTTCTCGCACAGTTTTAAAATCGGGAACTTGGCCATAGTATCTAAGTACCATGGCCAAGCAAGCAGGACCACAATCCATTTGGTCAAATTGCCTATAGAACATATTCACATCGTAAATGATTCTAAATTACGTGAACAAATCCTTAACTTCATCTTGACTAGTTGGATGATTTAAGTTTTCATCGTGCATCATTTTCTCAATCCTAAGGATCTCAAATAAAGCAGAATTATTATGGAAATCTGTTGTAAGGAGATTAAAGCCGGCAGGAAAGTGATGATTATCTAATACTTTTGAATTGTCATTCATGTCTTGGTAAATCTCATGAGCAGTCTCTGGGCTATATTTCAACCCCAAAAGATTTATAATGTCATCAGTCTTTAGTGATTTAATTTTAGATAGATAAATAAAATCTTTTACTCCAAAAAAATATTCATAAACAGATTGTTCTTTATCATCAAGGAATTGACACATGTAATTATATGCCTTTGTGTAATCACCTATATAATAGTATAACATAGCAAGTAAATGGTTAACTTCTAGATGAATTATATCTCTGTCTATCCAATACGGATAATTTTTAGTGTACGATTTTTCTCTCAACTTTATAAGGTCTTTACCGCTTTCAAGTTGAGTTATGATATCTGTAATAGTTTCAGTCTTATGTGTACCGATATTAACAATTTCACTTAAGTCAGGATTCGCATATGTAGGAATTAAATTTTTTCTATCCATAACAACCTGACTCATACCTGGAACAAGAATGTAGAACGCAGGGAAGCCTAAGTAAGAATTGTTTCTAATAAAGAGATTACATCCTAAACTATTAATAATGCTAAGTGCTATTTTCAAGTCGGTAGCATTGGACAATCCGTAAGTGTCTGGGTATGGAGCATGAACATAAGAATATGAGCTAGAGAAAATAGTTATAGGCCAATGTCCACTGCCGTTCACAAATATTCTTTCTAGATTGACATGCGAAGATTTCTTACCTTGAAGGTTATCCAAGTCATTTTCATCGTAAAAATTAAATGGAATACTCTTGAATGATTTAAGCCCTTGATATAATTCATTTAGACAACGATCAAGAGCCACATCTTCAACGAAGTCAGATGCGAGTTTGAAATTATACCTTTTATTCTTTTTGTCAATAATAATCAATCCAATTACAGGTAAGCCTTTCCCAAGAGAGCAATCTTTTATTATTAACTCATAGCCTTGAAAGGAACTTAAATAATCGAGTTTGTTTTTCACAGTAGAATTAGCAAAATAACTATGTGGTATTGTTGGAGGGACAATACCATTTGTGTATATTTGCGTTACTGCATACCGTTCAAATATTTCACATAATCCCTGCAAAAGAGCTTCTGATTGGATGTTGCCTGAAGCCATACCATTGGAGCCTGTTGCTGTTAAACACAACTCTATTGGTACAAAAATTGGTCTCTTGTTTTTGCAATCATAAAAAGGGACACATAGAAAGGACTTATCTCCATATCTCTTTTGTAAATCGAAACTAAACTCTTCTATACTGTCATAGTTGAATAGCGCACACAGTTCTCTTCCAAATGTTGCTATAACTTCTTCTCGTGAAAGGTATACTTCTTGAGGGTCATAGTAAAAATCAAATATTAGATTTTCTTGTTGTAAGTACTCTTTAAATGAAGGATCAGATTTCCCTGAATTAAGGAACTCTTCTGTTGCAAATCTTCTTGCAAAAAGAAGCATGTTGTTTTGAAGACGTTCCATAAATTCTGCGTACCCACTAGCTAATGAGTACTCAAATGTAGATCCCTTTCCATTTGTGCCAATATTTAAATCTCTAATTTTTCCATTTCCTACCGTTATACGACACGAATAGAATTTAGGTGATTCTACATAACTTTCACTTGTTAGAATTCCTAGTTTACCTAGAATTCCTTTAATACGAGTCACTGTACTTACAGGATTAGTCGCTTTGTACTTCTTTTTCATATCTATAAAATTATAGCGTTAAAGTGTTTTTATGTGCAAAAAAACGATTTATAGAATAAAACTCTTTCAGAGAGTCACAATAATCCATTAAATTATATGTCTCATTCAATTGATAAAGATCATATATGTTCTCAAATAATTGAGTTGCCACGAACTTATTCTTTGTGTAGTCTAATTTGTTTATTTCATACGGTGTGTCAGAAAGATCACGATAGTAGTGCCCAAAACAAATATCTTTTATAAGAATACATTTACCTTGATGACGCCAGGCTCTCATACTCATAACTTGTTCGTCAAACCCGTATCCATTAAGACCACATAAACCGCCAAATTCTTGCCAAAAGGAACGAGAACAGAAATAAGCACCTCCTAATACACATGGTATTACTTCTACCGACACCTCAGGATGAAAATCTATGTAGTTCCAATTTACAAGCATATCTGGTAAGTTTATATATGCACCAAACGATTTTTGTCTTTCTGTTATGAGATTGCCATGCCTATCTATGGATGCAGTCTGGCAACAACAAAGTTTCTTTCCCATCTTCAACCCATACTCTATTAATCTTTTATCCCAATCTTTTGTTATTGCTTTCATATGTCCGTCTAACAGTAAAAAAAATCTCGTGTTACTTAAGGCAATACCAATTTCCCTACAGCGAGCAATACCTTTTCTATAATCATTCTTATAATATCTAGCTCCGTATTCTTCTGCTATTTTTTGATAATCGTATTGGTCATTTGATGCGTCATCTATCAAAAGGATATCGGTATGGTGAGGATCTATTGTAGAAAAAATATTCTCAACGGTCATTCTAAGCAAGCCAGCCTCATTAGCAAAGGGGATAATTATTGTCAGAGCTTTCATTTTATTCCAAGTCTATCTTTATTAATGTCGTTTTTGTTTTTCTTAATGTTATCTCCCAGTGTCCAACGTAGGCCAAGTTTTACTGCTCGGGTGTCGTTGTCCAATGTGAATCGGTAATGTTGGTTTCCGACATGTGCTTTTGTGATGGAGTTCCTACCCCTTAAAATGTCTTGCACATCTAAGGAGATGGATAAGTTTTTCTTTATAAACCAACGCATCCCAATGTCTAGGCTGTGCAGTGGAGAAACATCATATATTCCCTGTATCATGGGGGTGACATAATAACCATCTAGGTAACAAGTATAACTCTTGGAAGGTGAATAGCTCATATTAACAGCTATTCTCCCTGTCAGCTTAGAGCGATTAAAATGTATGTCCTCTATTTCACCTTTGTTCATGAGATAGAACAGTGTACCTGTTAGCCTTAAATCCAAATTGGTTATAGGATGGAATGGCACCACAGTCATTAATCCCAACTGCCGGTTTACGGCCATATTTATTGAGTGGTATGTTGCTGTCGGATGTTCGGGGCCTATATAAAGCTGTTGAGTAATGTGATTCCTGGTGTCTTGAATAAATAGTTGTGTGATATACTTTCCCTTATTTATCCAGTTTATCCGCAAAAGATTCATCCTACTGTGGATGAGTGATGGGTTGCCCTGTACACTAATCAGTTCAGAGATGTACGAAAGGGCGGGCGTTAGCTGCCAGTAGCTCGGTTCTTTTATCTCCGATGAGTAGGAAAGCATTAGCACATTACGTTTAGGAAGGCGAAAAGTAAAACTTGTGGTAGGGTAAAGCCTATGGCTCTTTTGCTCTTCTACCTGGGCTTTGCTCCATCGGTCTTGTTGAAAGCTATAGACGAGATTTGCCTTGAACGTCATCCATGTTGCCAAGGCGTAATCGATTCCGGCATAAGTTTCGGAATGTATCTCCGTGTCTTTGCTTTTTGTTGCTAGAAGATGTTTATCCGTTTTGCGAACTTCATTATCTACCATACTCCCCCTAAGATACTCCCCCGCAATGAACTTTAAACCTTTAACACCCTTGATTGGCTGATTGTAATCAATCGTTATTCCCCAACGATAGACTTGCTGATTGAGCAGTTGAGGAACTAATCTTTCTGTGAGGATGGGCAGATTTCTTCTTTCCATTTGGTAAGTCATTCCTTGGAGTTCTATTGACAATCTGGGCGAAGCGTAGGATAGGGCAAGCGCATGGCTAGATGATTGGGTGTTGTTTTTGATGTAAGAATCGATTGCGCTTTGTCCTTCGCCCAAATCGGTCTGCCCCCTATTATTACTAGTAGAAGCGGAGACGTTAACATTATAGTTAAGTGCAATTTGCTGTTTGCTGTCGGCAGAAACGGGGAGTAGCAGGTTAAAGTACCCCCTGTGGAAGTGGCCACCTATCTTATTGTCAGAGAATTCTGAGAAAGCGATGTTCTCAGCCACCGTTCCCCCCACAGATTGATTTGTCAGATTGTTCTCGTTTACATAAGAGTAGTGTGCTTGCACCGAAAGAGACTTGACATGTGTATTGATAGTGAAATTACCATAAGGCGTAATCCGCCTTGAAATGTCTACCCCTGTGTTGAGATCTGCCTGAAAAGGTTTCTGAACAAGCATTTTCTTTAATATAACATTGATGGAGGAGTGTGTGCTGCCTAGCTCTGGGGCACTGTCGTATCTAATCTCAATTCGTTCCACCATCTCTGGAGCAATGGCCTTTAATCTGTCTACTATTTGGTTGTACGGCAAAAGGGTCTTGCGGCCATTTATGACAAGGGTGGTAGACGGCATGCCTATTAAAGAGACTGTTCCTTTCTCTAAGCTCACTCCAGGAAGTTTCCCTAGCACGCCGTAAGCGCTTGATGCGCTCTTGCCCATTTGCAGTAATGCACTCCCAGAATAAACCAACGAACCATTTTCCAGCTTTACCATTGGGCGCTCTGCTGTAATGACAACTTCATCTAAAACCTTAGTGGTGTCGTCTAAGATGAAATAGTTTACCTGCCCATAACTAATCTCTTGCAGATTGAGGGGCTTATATCCCATGTGACTCAAAGAAACCTTCAGGCAATCATTAATGTCTTTGGACGCTTTGATGACAAAACGCCCTATGCTGTCACTGTTTACCAGCGAGAGCTTTCGTAGCGTATCAGCGCAATTGTAAATCGTCACCGCAACACCAGAGAGTGGAAGCCCAGACTTGTCCAACACCAATCCCTCTATATCTTGGGCGAAACTTTTTGCTATCAGAGAAAACAATAATGCAATAATCGATATGTATCTTTTCATATGGTGCAAAAATGATAAATGAGGGAAGGTTATGAATGAGGGAGGGGTAGGCTTTTCGCGCCCCTCCCATTCTAGTATGTAACGAATGTCTTAAAGCTTGAGTCGCCCAATAAAGCATTGGGGTAAAGTGGCTTAATTGAAATTAATGGCCCCTATCTCTGTCTGGTGTCACAATGATCTCGTCTAGTGTGCCACCATCCAGCGTGTCATTAGACTCGTCGCATTCATTAGCGTTTGATTTACCTGCCTTTATGGCCGCTGCTGAGATTTGTTCAATCTCCTTGTTTCTCTGCTGTTGCAGTTTTTCAGATAAGGTTTTCATACTGAAAAATGTTTAAATTAAACCCCATTTACACTCAGGAGATATTTGTGCCTTTAAACTGTTTGGTCAGACCTTTTTTGTACCATAGCGGGTGGCTAAGTGCGGCAGCATTGTTAGTTGTACGGGCTAACTGTGCCTTTGCAATTAGTGTGAAACACGTTTCACTCTTTCGAGGTGTACACTTTCCTCTATTTATGAGCTCAAAGCTGTATTCTTAATGTTAAACGCATTTTGCATGTCTTTTTGTTGAGAAATCAAAGGTAGCATTTTTAAATTTTCTACAATATTACGGATAAAAAACGAACTCTCCAAATTTTTGATGATTTTTTGTCTTTTCTTCCCTTTTTTCTCTTTTCTCATGGTTTCTTTATGCGCTGTTTTGTTGAATTGGCACTCAGGCAGTTCAAAGTCGTCCGTTCCTGCTTTGACAAAGCACCATATCGCAGTTGCCACCGCTGTGGGGTGTGAAGGTGAACTCACCATCCGCCATGCCTGCCTTTGGGCTATACTCTAAATAATTTTATTTGGGAGGTGTCAAGAAAATCATTATATTTGCATTGTGAAAACAACACTGAGGTCGAAAGATTTCGGAACCCTGTGCAGACTCCGCACGATAAGGCATACAAGACACTGTGGAAGACTCCCTGCGGGGTTGGGGCGCGATTCCCATGCGCAACAGCCGCCACACAAGCGCATGGATAGAGAGGGGTGAGTTCATGGAGTAATCCACGATTAGCGGACACGACTGCATAATCCGATTGACAGTTTACGAAATAATTCCATTTAGACAACAAAACTAAAGAGAGCATGATATGAAGAATGAAAATAACCAATTATGTGTGCTAGGCCTTGGGCACTGCGGTATGTGTTGGCATTCGCGCCTGTGCTTGTGTCTGTGTTTCGCTTTGTTTTTCAGCATTCCAAATGTAATGGGTAGGCAGGTGGACAATGGTTTTAGAAGAACGATGCTAGCCAAGGGCGACAGTTGCGTAAGGGCATACGACTATTATCATGCCGCGCGATACTTTCGGCTGTTGAACGACAGCTTGCCTGCTTACGATGTGTTGCGCAAACTGGCTGGTTGTTATCAGCGGTTGGGGATCAGTCTTCGATGTGCCGCTCTTTTGCGCAGCATTCAGCCCGATAGCGTTGAATATGCCGACGTTCGCGCCCTTTATTTCGCTTACAAGAACGTGGGGCGCGACGATTCGTTAACCTATTACGGCGAACGAGCCGTTACCATGAACCCCATGGATGGCGAACTAACGGTGTCGCTGGCTGCGTATTACAGCGAGAACAACAAGCCTGAACGGGCCATGACCTTGTGCAAGGCCTACATGAACGAAGATTCCACCAACCTGCACGTGGTTAGACAGTATGGCTATGCCGCCTATCTGGTGGGCGACTATCGGGAGGCGGTGCGCCGATACTTGTGGCTCGATGCCAATGGGTTCAGCAATTACGAGTCGGCTTTTGTGCTGGGCGTGTCGTACGAAGAACTGCAAGACATGCGCAGGGCTTACGAAAACCTGTTACGCGCCGCGGAATACAAGGACATGAAAGACCATGTTTCGCTACATCATCTGGGCAAGGTGTGCATCGCTTCGGGCTATTGCGAACGCGGCGCGGCCTATATCATGAAGGCCATCGACCTGATTCGGCCAGACAGTGGCGCGCTGGCCTTGATGTATAAAGAGGTGGCCGAGGGCTATTTTCTTGCACATAAGTATAAGGACGCCGCCCGTTACTTGGAAATCAGTGCCATATACGCCCCAGACGATGCCACCGCTTATTATAACATCGCGCAAATGTACGGCGGAGTGAAAGATTTTGAGAGGGAACGGATGTGGTATAAACGTTTCTTGGAGAAATCCGTTTTGCTAAAAGATACGGAGAATAACCGTAAACTGATAGACGAGGCGAAACGAGTTCTGAGCAAGCAACGACGATGAGGCACGGCGTAGAAAGCGTGCTGAAAACCGGTTTGACTAGTTTCATTGAATGGTTGGAGGAGTCGGAGTGGTCAGATTAGTCTGACTGGTTCGACCGCTCCGGCTCGTCTGACGGCTCTGTCTTGTTCGACTTGCCTGACTAGTCTGACAGCCCTTACTACTCTTTTACCAATTCGATAATGCGGCTATCGAGCTGGTTTCCGCCCAAAACTTTAAGTCCAACCTTGTGTAGGTAGTCGCCCGTAAAGGTTTGGTTGTGGAAAGACAGTCGGCTTTCTTGCCCTGGCATGAGGCAAATTTCGCGCACGCGATAAGTGGCGGTGGGGTCTAAACCTTGTAAACGGGTGTTGATGATGGTTTCGTTATACCGCGGATGTAGGTCGTAGGCGAAGAGTAGGGCATGCGTTCGACTGTCGTTTACGCGCATCAGGGCGCAGTGGTTGGTTTCGTAAGGCGATACCAAACGATAAAGATTGGGGGCGAAGATAATGGGTTTAAGTCGGTTGTACTCTTTAATTGCAGCTTGGCAATAAGCCAAATCGTTGGGAGAAAGATGTTTGAGGTCGAGATCGAAACCCAACTTACAAGAGAAGTCGACATCTAAACGGAACTTCACAGAGGCCGTCTTGTTCCAGTCGGTTACGTGCGAACACATGGCCTTTGCAGGCATAAAGTGCGAGAAAGCCCACTGAATGTAGATGCGTTCTACGGGGTCGGTGTTGTCTGAACACCAAAATTCGGTGAAATACTTCAAGGCCTCGAAGTCGCAACGTGCACCTCCGCCCGAACAAAGCATCATGTAAAGCTTGGGATATTTGGCTTGAACACGTTGCAAAACGGCGTAAAGTCCGCGTACATAGTCAACGTATAGGTTGCCTTGTCGCGCTTTAAGGTTGGGCGAAAAGATGTTGGTGATGGGGCTATTGCAATCCCATTTCATGAATTTGATGTTGGGATTTTCTTTCATTAGTCCGTCTGTCACGCCGAAAACAAAGTCTTGCACTTCGGGGTTTGTTAGGTCTAGCACCAGCTGATGGCGGAAAAGATAGGTCTCGCGGTCGGGCAAACGCAATATCCAATGTGGTTTGTTGCGTGCCAGTTCGCTTTCGGGGTTCACCATTTCGGGTTCAATCCAGATGCCAAAGTCCACACCTTGCTCGTTCGCCCCTTTCACTAAGGCCGGTATTCCGCCAGGCAATTTGGCGCGATTAGCCTGCCAATCGCCCAGCCCTGCTTTGTCGTCGTTGCGCGGATAGCGGTTGCCAAACCATCCATCGTCTAGCAAAAAGAGGTCTACCCCTAGGCTTTTGGCCTGTCCAAAGAGGTTGTTCAGTTTCTGTTCGTCGAAGTCGAAGTAGGTGTTTTCCCAATTGTTAAGCAGCGTCATGCGGTCTTCTTGCGCCATATATAACCTGTGGTTCAAGGCCCAACGCTGAAAGTTGCGGCTGCCTTGCCCAGTTCCTTGGGTGCTTAGTGTGAAGATAAACTCAGGGGTGCGAAAGGTTTTGCCGCGGTCGAGCGTATAGGTTGAGGCGTCGGGATTGATGCCTGCCAATATGCGCAGCTGGTTGTTGTGGTCTACTTCGAATGTAAAACGAAAGTTCCCCGTCCAACCGATGGTGCCCATTAGCACCTTACCGTGGTTCTCGGAAACGGGCGAGCCAAGGCCAACCTCGAAGAAAGGGGAGGCCAACATGGCGGCCCGTGTGCCCAGGCGGGTGTCTATCGTCTTGCGTCCAAAGTTCAATTGGGTTTGGCTCATATGCATTTCGCGCGCCCAATCGCCGCTAAACTCGGTTAGATAATACGTGGGTTCTTCGAAATAGAGCATGGCAGAGGCATAGCGGCCCAGGCTTATTGGCTTGTTTTCGCCGTGGCTAATCTCCGCCCATTGGCAGATAACGTCTTCCTTAGCGTAGGCCAAATAGTGCAGATTAACGTTTAGGGGGTACTTTTCATCGCGCAGTTTCACAACGGTTTCGGTGGCTCCGTTGCGCGCGGTTTGCGTATGCGACACGTATTTAAGCACCGAAGTGGGGTTGCCGTTGTTGTGGGTAAGTTGCAGTGCAGGTTCAAAATAGTCTTCTGTTCCCATAACGGGGTACGCCTCAGAGCCTGCCCACATGGGCGAGGTTTGATTGGCGCGCGGCATAAAAAGCTGGTCGAGGGGCGTTGCATCGCTGAGCCTTTCGCCTAGATAAGCTTGGTAGAGCCGCCCGTTCGGTTTCACTTCCAGCACCAGTTGTACGTTATCGGTGTGTATCGAAATGATGTTCTTGGCGTCTGCGGCCACGCCGATGAGCATCAATATGGCCAATACGAGGAGTTTGGGGAGTTTCATTTGTTGCGTTTATGTGGGTTTGAATGTGTAGTTGGTGAGTTTTGAGCTGATGAGTTGAACCTTGGAGTTAAGGCAACAGCCTGGTTGCTACAAGTGCAGTGTTACATGCAACTTGCCTGCTTACAAGCCAAAATGCCTACTGGTTTTTAGCCCATCAGCGCAAAAGCTCATTTACTTATTACAGGGAGATACGGTAAACTTTTACGTTAGCAAACTTTGCAGGTGCGCCCTTAGCGTAAAAACGTGCGTTGGTGTAAGGCTTGGTGGGGAACACGAGGTTGGTCATGGAGATGCGCCCACCGTTTACGAATATTTCAATTGAGCACTTATCCACCCACACATCCACGCTATACGTTTTGCCTTGGCACAGGCTTAGCGGCGCCCAAGTGCCCAGTGCGAAGTCGTTTTGATAGTTCACGGCGTTTCGTTTTCGCATGGGTTCTTTCACTTCGCGGTGTTCGTGTTGGTCGTAAGCCTTCTCTATGTCGTGCGGAACGGCCTTTTTGCCAAAGTCGGTAAGCCCACTTCGGGTGCGATCCATCACCAATCGTTTCTTCTTCAGGTCGATATAGATGTCTACCTTTTCGCCCTTATCGTTGAAAAGCTCGATGCCGGCGATGCCCTCATGCCCAGGTGTCACCTCCATGTTTAGTTCGAAGGCATTGTCTTCGGTATTGGATATGCCCTTTATCACGCGCGAATTGGGCACTGTGCCCACGTTTAGCTGACGTTCCATTTGCCTCATGGCCAATGCTTCGGGCACAACGTTAGACGCCAAGTAGTATTGTCCGCCTTTCTCAAATAGTTTTAGCTCTCGTGGCAGTGTGTTTGCACCGCGATATTGCTTGATGGGCGTAACATTGGCATATTGCCAATTGCTCATCCAAGCTAGCGCAAGGGTGCGTTCTCCTGTGTTGGAAAAGCACACAGTTGCGTAGTGGTCCTTGCCGTAATCTAAGAATTTGGCCACTGATGGCGGCGTGTCACAAGTGAATTTGGTGCCGTCGAAATCGCCAACGAAGTATTCTGTCGCACTTCCTCCAAATAAACAACCCGGGTTGATGTTGACAATCATCACCCATTTCTTTTTTCCCGGCTGCCCTTCAACAGGCATTTGGAAGAAGTCTGGACACTCAAATTGGTTGGGCTGTGCACCGTAGCCATGCCCGAAAGCGCTTATGTAGTTCCAGTTTTTCAGGTTGGGCGAGCTGTAAAAGCGCATTTCCTTGTCGGCAGACACAATCATAAACCACTGTTTAGTTGGCTCGTACCAGAATACTTTGGGGTCGCGGAAGTCTTTAAGCCCATCAAACGGCCGGAGAACGGGATTCCCTTCATATTTGTTGAAGTGGTATCCCCCGTCAGTGCTGTACGCCATACATTGTATTTGGCCGTTTTTGTCGCTGGCCGAGGTATAAAGTGCCACCACGGCATCTTTGCCATATCCTGCCGTGCCGTTTTTGTCTACCACGGCCGAGCCAGAGAAAATGTGCCCCATTGGGTCGCGTGCCAGCGTAGGAGCCACTTGCTTCCAGTGTACAAGGTCGGTACTAATGGCGTGCCCCCAGTGCATGTTGCCCCATTTAGAGCCATAGGGGTTGTATTGGTAGCAGAGATGATAGACGCCATCTTTGTAGAACATGCCGTTGGGGTCGTTCATCCAGCCGTAAGCAGGCGTGTGGTGGTAGGCCGGACGATAGAAATCGGTGTTGGTTACGTTCCATTCGTTGGCCAAGCGCATAGAGCCAGGTTTCAAAACCAGTGCCGAAGGCTTTACGTTGAGCATCTTAACCACCGACGTTTGGCCCTCGTTTAGGGCGAAAGGCACTTCGTAGTCGGTTTTGGATTGTGCCAATCGTATGTCCATCCATGTGTCGGTAGAGCGGCCGTTGTCGAGCATGACCTGTGCTTCGGGCATGTCTTCCTCAACGGGTAGGATGAGATACTTGGGCGAATTCTCTACCGTAATGATGGTGGTGTCGCCCTTTTGTTTTACATTTATAGCTTGTGCCTGTGCTTGCATAATGATTAGGGATGCCAACAAGGCTGTTGCGAATATCTTTTTCATTGTGGAATTGCTTTGTGTGAGGGTAATGAAACCAATGGAATTTGCATATACCTATGCTGCGTTTTGGGCAGATGTGGTTGGCTTAAACCCCAATCGGTCGTTGTATCGCTTATCAATTATTTAGGTTGTTTTCATCGCTTCCTGTTCATCTTTTACCTGCTTGTCGGCGTCTTGCCTGTCTTATTCTCTCGACGTAGCAGGCCACGCCTTCAAAAATAAGACAGACAAGATACTCAACAATCAAAGGAAATCTGTACAGGCCCTAGCCGACCGATTGTGGCTAAACACGCCAGATGGGTGTTGCCTAGAACTTTAACGAGGCACTGAATTCGATGGTAAAGGGGCGCAGATAGCTGCCAGTCATCAGCGTGTTGCTGAACTTCGAGGCCTCGTCTTTGGTTGTAAGCTCTGCTCCGGCAATGCTTCCTTTGGCTCCTGTTTGGTTAAGGAAGTTCACAACAGTGCATCCTAACGATAGTTTGGGGTTCACTTGCCAGTTCACTCCGCCGAAGGTTTCCCAGCGGCCATTGAAGTAATAGGCCTCATTGATGTTGGCGTAGGTCTTGCTGAAATAGCGGAAACTAGTCCACAGCTTGATGTCGGGTGTTATCATATAGCTGGGATCAAACTCCACAATGACGTTAGGTATCTCGGCCACGGTGTTGCCAGTGGCATTGATTTTTCCCACATAGCCGTCGGAAAACTTAACCGACGTTTCGTATTTCTTGTATGTGGGGCTCTGATAAGTAAAGAGGAAGTGTACGTCTAGACCCTTGATGGGGCGAGCGACGATGTCGGTGGTCCAGCCGATGGTTTGTATGTCGTAGGTAAGCGGAGCTGCCATAATCTCTGAGTTGTGCTGAAGGTTCAGCGTAGAGTTGTTGTTGGTTTTCGAGATATACGAGAACAGCGATGTTAACGACAGCCATGAGTTGTTGAAATATATGCCGGCACGGCCGAGTGGAACGGAAATTCGCTCGGTATTGGGCAGCGTTGCAGGCGAGAAAGCCTCGAACTTGGGATGCTGAACGATGTAGGTGAAGTCGCCTGTAAAGCCAAAGCTGGGAGTAATTTTATAGGTGGCGGCCACAGCAAGGTCGTAGTTCAGCCAGTTGTAATCCAGTGGAGTGGGCGTAATCTTGGTGCCGTCGGGTGCCGTAGCGCCATTATAATAGTTGGCAAAGCGTCCAACATAATCGCCCGTAGTGTTCTTCACGGCTAGGTTTTCGCCTTTTAGGTGTTGCATTTCGATGCGTGCGCCATAATAAAGATTGAGCTTTGGCGTTGGGTCCCAGTCGTGCGTGAAGTATAAAGCCACCTTGTTCTCGTAGCCATTGTAAAACTCGGAGGCATTCTTATTATAGTCGTAAAATACGGAATTGCCCTGATTCTTGTCGAAAAGACGTAGCGCATAGTCGCCATCCGAGGGCACACTCTGGGCATACATCGAGGTGTTTGAGGTGTAATCTACGTGGTAATACCATTCGTTTAGCCCAAGGCGCAGCGTGGAGTTGCTCAACTTCTTGCTCAGTTCGGTGGTTAGCAACAACTCGTTCACATCGCCAGAGTTGAGGCACGACATGCGTGTCTGTACGTATTCGCCCATATATTTCACTTCGTTCCCGCTGATGTCGCGATACATAAAGTTGTAGGTTGGCGATGCTGCGCGGTTGATGAGCGACATGGGGGTTTGATAAACCAATGCCGCATGGCCGTGATCGAAACGCGCTGCAAACTTCCACAGCAACCCTTTACCTAGGTCTAGGCTGTTGATAAGCGACACCTGACTGGAACGGTTGGCTATGGCATCGTACATGGACGTTTCTTTTAGCTGGCCAGTGCGCATGTCGCGATAGGTGATGTTGGGTTCAATTGGTAGGTACGAAGTGGTTCCTAGTTTGAATTGTCCGTACTCGCGCACGCTGCCGTCGCCCACATAGTAGAACGGAGCCGACTGTGTGGCGTAGGTATAAACGGGATGGCTGTTGCTGTAAGCGTACATCGCGGTGAACTTTCCGCGGCCTTCGGCGTACTGCTTGGTGAGCGAAGCCTTGTAAATCTGCGTGCGGTCTTGCAGTTGCGACGACTTAATCTTAAACGTTCCTGGGTCGAAATCCTGGTACATGCTGGCACTGTAAAACCATCCTGCACCCAAACTGCCGTTCAGGTTGAGTGAAATCTCTTGTAGTCCAAAGTGGTTGGTCTTGTAGTTTAGCAGTCCATTGAACCCCTCTTCGCCCATACGGGTGAACGAATTTACGGCATAGCCAATGTTACCTGTAGTTATAGCCGTTTCTGCAATTTTGAGTAACCCTTGATGTTCTAAACTGGCATCGGCTCGCCACAGCGAGTTAACACTCCGCGGATTGGTGGCGTAGGTTACTGGCAGGCCGTTTTCAAGCACATTGACGTCGGCCGAAGGAAGCCCAATTTGTATCTCGCGTGGCCCGTTTGCACTGGCGGCGTTGAGCATTACGTTGCGGTTCCCCTCTTCCTTACTTGTGGTTGATTGACTCTCTTTTTGCTTTTTTGCCTGCGTCTTGTCTTGCGCAGTTACGGGCAATGTTAGCACCGTGATGGCAAACGCCGCCAAAAGCCATTTTTCCAAAACATTTTGCTGCATAGATAGATATTGTTTAGATGTTGATGATAGACTGGTAGAACCCTGCCTTATACCGTTTTGGCGGATATTGGATGTGAGGCATGCGGGGTTGGTTTACTCTCTCTCCCAAGGCGTGTGGGCACCGGATACCTGCGGTGCACTTAGCTTATAGCTCAATACAACCTTTTTACAAAGATAGGTTTTATTTATAATAAAGTGTGTAAAGAAACGTGCATTTTATGTCCAACAACATAAAATATGACGTTTAGGTGAATGTTTCGGGTGGTTTAGAACAAACGTTGCACGTATATTTGCCCCTTGTTATGGCGATAAAGTGCTCTTTTCCTAGGCATGAAACAACGATAAAGCGGCCGTTTTATGAAGGAGAGCCGCCTTATTTATGGCTATGGATGGGTAGGATGCCGACAAGCAAACGAAAGATGAGCAGGAAGAGATGAAAACAACTTAAGATATTTGATAAGCTGACTAATGAATCGATTGGGGTTTGAGAACGGCGTGCTTTTAGTGTCCATATACAACAAAAAAGAGGCTCTCTCTTTCGAAAGAACCTCTTCTAAGGTTGTCCCAGATGGACTCGAACCACCGCTGACAGAACCAAAAACTGTAGTGCTACCATTACACCATGGGACAATTAACGGGTGCAAAGGTACTTGTTTTCGGGCATGCCACCAAATTTTAACCCAACTTTTTTATGCTTGATGGGCAAAAAATGTGGAGAAGAAGGGGCGAAAAGGACTTTTAAAGGTGAAAGGGTGAAAGGGTGAAAGGATGGCTGCGCCCTTAAAGGTGAAAGGGTGAAAAATTGAAAAGGTGAAAAGATGGCTGCGCCTTGCTCGCTTGTCAACTTATCTACTTGTCCACTGGCGAAGGTGAAAGAAAGGTTGCGCCACCAGTCTTGTTAACTCGTTAACTTGTTACTTGTCAATGACAAGTGCGACCGTATCTGCAAATGAACGTGTGCGGTTTGCTGGGCTAATTACTAGAAATTCTAGTAAATCTTGTCGGACTGGTCCGACTGGTCGGACTTGTCAGACCTGTCAGACCTGTCCGACCCGTCTGACCCGTCTGACTAGGAGAACTAGAAGAGCTAGATAAGATAAACTAGCCCCGCTAGCTTAATTAGCCAAATGCCTGAAACTCATTAACCCGCCTGCCACCGCCTCGTTTTTTGTCTGCTTTTCCGTACAGCTTTTAACACTATGGCTGCCCTTTTTATCCACCACCTCACCCACTTGCCCCAAAAAATCGATTCTCGCGAGGGTTCGTTTTGATGCAAAAAGGGGGGGCTTGTGAATGCGGCAAAATGAATATTTATTTCAAAAGACCGCCATTTGCATGCTTTTGGAGGCCATTTGCTACTAAATGCAGTGTGTTTTGGTGCCAAATGCTGTGCGTTTTGATGCTAAATGCAGTGCATTTTGGTGCTAAATGCAAGGAGATAAGCATAAAAATACACAGGAATAGTATAAATAAAACCTTTCAGAACCATCAAAAACATGGTCAAAAAGGGCAAAACGACCGTTAAAAAGTGGGATTTTAGGGGCTAAATGTGCGTAATTGGGCTTGAGAAATTTTGAGTTGGCAACCAAACTAGAAAGGCAAAATGGTGCAAAATGCAGGTTTCGCTCCTAAAAACAGACAAAACAAAAGGCGTGAAAGACTAAAAATAGTGACTATTTACCCACTTTACGGCCTAATTTTTCGCTAGAACGGAGTGAAATTTAGAGTGCATTTGTAAAACAAAAGATAAAATTTTAAGTTTTCAGCCGGTGAGTTATTTGCGTTGATAAGTTGATAAGTTGATGAGTTTGGGAGTTATTTGAGTTGATGAGTTATTTGAGTTGATGAGTTTATAAGTATGGGCGTTTGGGTGTTGATGGGTTTGTGAATTGCCGAGTTAATGCGGAGGTGATTTTTTAAGTTGACGGGTTGATGTATTCGGGACACTAAAATATGTTTTTATATGGTAGTACGTTGCGTATTACTATTAAGCACCCAATTTTCTAAAGAAGAACAGAAAACATCAAAGCTAGGAGCAACCATTATCAATCCTTCTTCCAATGAATACTCATGATAAAGTGCTTTAATTATCCCCGTTGAAACCTCTATCCAAATATCATTACCACATCCATCATCAGCAAAGGGGATATGGGTTTGGACAAAATAATCTAGCTGAGCGTCATCCTGTAATTGAAGATTCCTAACCTTAACGATATCATCAAGCTTTAAAAAGAATCCTATTTCTATTTTATCCCAATCCCCCTTTTCAATAGAATAAAACGCATGCCTAAACATCATTGCCTGCTTTGGGAACAAGACACCATCAAACATGAGATAAAATTGAATGAAACTATTGATCTTATTACCATCAACTCCCAAAGCCTGCCTTATTTTTTCTTCGGAAAGCCGAGAGTCCCTGCCTTCATATAACAATCTGTTATCGGTAAATAAGTTCATTTTTTACTTCTTCTTTTATTACTTTGCCTATTGTTTCTTGCATGCTGTACTTAAAAGCATTGACATAGGCACGTATAATTCAACAACGAAAACCCTGCTTGTGCACACTAAAAAAAGCGAGGTGGGTTCCAAGATGCACATTAAATGTACTTGGAACCCACCTTCGTTAAGACTACGACAAGCCTTCGATTACGCCGTTAACGACGTCGATGCGTTCGGCTTGTGGACTCTTTGGCAAGCCAGGCATGCGCATGATGTCGCCTGCAACAGCCACAATCATTTCCGAACCCGTGTTGATAACAAAGTCGCGGATGGTGATGTCGAAGTTAGTAGGCAGTCCGTAGGCCTTCGCATCCTCCGAAAACGAGTATTGCGTCTTAGCAACACACACGGGGAAATGCTCTAAGCCCAGTTCCTTAATGCGCGCCAACTTCTTCTTGGCGGCAGGTTTCAGCACCACCTTGTTTGCCCCATATATGTTTTGGGCAATCTTACGCACCTTCGTTTCGATGTCGTCGGCATCGTCGTAAAGCATACGCAGCGGTTCAGAGGGGTTCTTCTCGATGGTTTTAACCACCAATCGTGCGATGTTTTCCGCCCCTTTTCCGCCCTCGCCAAAGGCCGTGTTGAGCGCAAAGCCCACACCAAGTTCCTCGCAATGGCGGCGAACGACGTCTAATTCCTCGTCGGTGTCGGTGGCAAAGCGGTTCAGGCACACCACCACCGTTTGGCCAAAGGCCTGCATGTTGGCGATGTGCTTGTCCATGTTGGCCAATCCGCGGCGCACGCCCTCCACGTTAGGCTCCTTTATTTCCTTTTCGTTCACACCGCCGTGCATCTTCAACGCCTGCGCGGTAGCCACCAAAACGGTTAGTTTGGGCGAGATGCCCGCCTTTCGGCACTTGATGTCGAAGAACTTTTCTGCGCCCAAGTCGGCACCGAATCCCGCCTCCGTGATGGCATAGTCGCCAAAGGTCATGGCCATTTTAGTTGCAAGCACGCTATTGCAGCCGTGTGCGATGTTGGCAAAGGGACCGCCGTGGATAAAGGCCGGCGTATTCTCGATGGTCTGAACCATATTGGGATGGATGGCATCGTGCAGGATGGCAACGATGGCACCGCCCACACCCAGGTCTTTAACGGTGAAGGGCTTGCCTTGCAGCGTTACGCCCAGCAGCACGTTGTCGATGCGGCGGCGCAGGTCTTCTTCGCTTGTTGCGAGGCAGAAGATGGCCATTATCTCCGAGGCGGGCGTGATGTCGAAGCCCCCTTCGGTAACGATGCCGTCGGTTTTTCCGCCCAATCCCGTAACGATGGTGCGCAGGTTACGGTCGTTCACATCGAGAACGCGCCGCCACAACACCTCTTTCATGCCGAACCCGTCGTCTTGGTGTTGGTAAATATAGTTGTCTAGCAGGGCAGCAATCATGTTGTTAGCCGAAGTGATGGCGTGGAAGTCGCCCGTAAAGTGCAAGTTAATCTTCTCCATCGGCAACACCTGTGCATATCCACCGCCAGCTGCTCCCCCCTTCATGCCAAAGCATGGGCCTAGCGAGGGTTCGCGTAAAGCAACCACGGCGTTCTTCCCTATGCGGTTCATGCCCAGGGCCAAGCCCACGCTGACCGTGGTTTTACCGTTTCCGCTTTTGGTGGGCGTAATGGATGTAACCAAGATGAGGTTGCATTTCTTTACGCGCTCTTCGTCGATGAGCGTGTATGGAACTTTGGCGATGTGTTTGCCATAGGGTTCTAACTTAACGGCAGAAATGCCAGCCTTCGCGGCAATGTCGTTAATAGGCAACAGTGTAGCCTCACGGGCAATCTCGAAATCTGTCTTCATAGATGTGTAAAGCGTTAGTATAGTAATAATCTTATTGATTTAACTCTGGGTCAAATTTAGGTTATTTTTTTGCAACAGCCAAGCGTTTTGCCAATAAAAAGACAACGAAAGGTGCATTTTGTACATGCAGAGGATGGGTAAGGTGCACAGTACCAACCACAACGGTGAAGAGGAGAGGGGAGGCGGCAACACATGCAACGGCATCACTTTCTGCCCTTCGGCCTACCCTATTTCCCGAAAAATGTAGTACCTTTGCACCACGATAACAACGGTTAGGCATAGCCTAACACACTTTTCCTACAACAAACGTAATGAAAAAGCTATATATTGAGACCTACGGCTG
>NZ_HE999443.1:360254-367956 GCF_000312305.1 Prevotella conceptionensis 9403948
TAGCGAGGTGGTGGCTGCGGTGATGCAGATGGCTGGCTACGAAATGTGCCAAGACGAAGCCGAGGCCGACGCCATCTTTATGAACACTTGCAGCGTGAGAGAGAATGCGGAGAACAAGATTTACAACCGACTTGACACGCTGCACGCCGAGCAAAAGAAGGGCCGAAAGGTGATTTTGGGCGTGCTGGGCTGCATGGCCGAACGCGTGAAAGACGACTTGATTGAAAACCACCACGCCCAGTTGGTGGCCGGACCAGACTCATATCTGAACCTGCCCGACATGATTGCGCAGGCGGAGGCGGGCAACAAGGCCATCGACATCGCCCTATCGAAGACCGAAACTTACAGGGATGTGGTGCCGAAACGCGTGGCATTGGCCAAGATTAGCGGCTTTGTGAGCATCATGCGCGGCTGCGACAACTTCTGCCACTATTGCATCGTGCCTTATACGCGCGGTAGAGAGCGGTCGCGCGATGTGGACAGCATCCTTAACGAGGTGCGAAACCTGCAACAACAAGGCTACAAAGAGGTTACGCTATTGGGGCAGAACGTTAACAGCTACCGATTTGTGAACGAAGAGGGACAAACAATAGACTTCCCCCAACTGTTGCGACTGGTGGCCGAGGCGGTTCCCACAATGCGCATTCGTTTCTCTACGCCCCACCCAAAGGATATGAGCGATGCCACACTGCGCGTTATCGCCGAGGTCCCGAACGTTTGCAGGCACATACACTTGCCCATACAAAGCGGTAGCGACAAAGTGCTGAAACTGATGAACCGCAAATATACCGTGGAATGGTATCTTAGCCGGGTAAAGGCCATTCGCGAGCTAGTGCCCGACTGCGGTTTGTCGACCGACATCTTTGTGGGCTATCACGGCGAGACGGAGGCCGACCACGAGGAGTCGCTCCGCATCATGCGCGAAGTGGGTTACGACTCGGCCTTTATGTTCAAATACAGCGAACGGCCTGGCACTTATGCCTCGAAACACCTGCCCGACGATGTTCCCGAAGACGTGAAGATACGTCGCCTGAACGAATTGATAATGGTTCAGAACGAGAATTCGGCTCGCGCCAACCACGCCGAGGTGGGAAATGTTCGCGAAGTGTTGGTTGAAGGTCCGTCGAAACGTAGTCGCGAACAGCTTTGTGGTCGAACCGAACAAAACAAGATGGTGGTGTTCGACAAGGGCAACCACCATATTGGCGAGTATGTAAAGGTGCGAATAACGGGCAGCACCAGCGCAACACTGTTTGGAGAAGCGGTAGACTAAATGGCGAGGCGATAGAAAATGCGGGGGCAAGCGGCAACAGGCTGCTTGTCCCCGCAATGGGTTCGTGCCCCTCTTTAAGACATCATAAATCGTATGTTTTTCGTGCGTAGTACTAAAAAATGCTGTATCTTTGCAGTAAAATCAATGAGATATGCTAGTAAATTTCACGGTTAAAAATTTTCGTTCGTTCAAAGAAGAACGCACGTTTAGCATGGAAGCCAGTTCGATAAAGGAACACGAAGAGGCTGTGATTAAAGCAGGCAATCATCGTCTGCTTCCGCTCACCATTATATATGGTGCAAATTCTAGCGGCAAGAGCAATCTCATTTCTGCCATTTACACCATGCGGAGAATGGTGATGGGTTCTGTAAGGCTGAACGAAAGCGACCCACTTCTTTATGTCCCCTTCGCCTTAGACGAGGTTTCTCGCTCGGTGCCCACGCTGTTTGAGGTGCAATTCATCCAGGCAGAAACCCACTATCGCTACGGATTTGAGTACACCCAAAAAGAAATTGTTTCGGAATGGCTGTACGAAAACAGGCTTGGCGAAGAGGAAGTGGAGCTTTTCGTCCGTTCGAAAAACGTGATAGAGGTTTCAGAAAAGGCCTTTCCTGAGGGCAGGGGTAAGGAAGATTTAACCAATGCGAACCGCCTATTTCTCTCACTTGTTGCCCAGTTAAAGGGCGAAAAGAGCAATGCTGTGATGGCGGGCATTGGCGAATGTAATGTGGTTTCGGGCATTGACACAAAAAGATACGATGAAATTACGCTTGCAATGTTCATGAAAGAACTGGACGGAGCGGACGAGGCGCAAGCGTTTTTTAAGGAACTACAATTGGGGTTCAACAGTTTCTCTGTGAAGAAGACCCATATTACAGCAGAAAAGCTGGCTAGCCTTCCAAAATTACAAAGGCAGCAGATGGAGAAAAATATGTCGGCACACACGCTTGTAGAAGCAATAACAGTCCATAACATCTATAATGAGGACGGACAAGTTATTGGCGAGAATGATTTTTACAGGGATGTTATGGAGTCTGAAGGGACAAAGAAGGTTATTGAGCTGTCTGGCCCGATTTTCGACACGCTCATTAATGGAAAGATACTCATTGTTGACGAGCTGGATGCCAGGCTACATCCGCTTTTAACCCGAAACATCGTGCTGCTATTTATGGACCCAGAGCGCAACAAGCATGGCGCACAGCTAATTTTCGCCACCCACGACACCAACTTGCTCGACCTATCCGTTCTACGGCGCGACCAAATATGGTTTGCAGAGAAAGACAAGGTGGAGAGTACCGACATCTACTCGCTTGTGGAATTTGAGGAAGATGGCCAAGAAGAACCAAATAACAAGCACGACATTGAACGCGATTACATTCGTGGGCGTTATGGTGCAATACCTTTTATCGGGAAAAATAACACAAGAAACTATGGGACACTCCAAAAACAATGAGCTTGAAAGGCTAAGGCAAGAACGCGGAAAATCGAGGGCAACGAATGGGCGTAAAGAGAAAGGACGCCAACGACAGGTGCGTTTCTTAATCGTATGTGAGGGCACTAAGACAGAGCCGTATTACTTTGAATCCCTAGTCCAGGGCAGTATGTCAGACGTCCGTGAAGTGGACATACAGGGAGTGGGCATGGGAACTGTCGCTTTGATTAAAGAAACGAAGGCAATAAAGCACGAATTGGAAAGAAAGAACAGCATGCACTTTGATAGGGTGTGGGTTGTTTTCGACAAAGACGATTTCAAAGATTTCAATCAAGCAATAGCAATGGCCGAAGGTTTGGGATATGGAAGTGCTTGGTCTAACGAAGCATTCGAGTTGTGGTATTGCTTGCACTTCATATTTCTCAACACAGGCATCAGCCGCTCTGAATACATCAAACAGATTGAAAAAGCCCTAAAACTTAAAACTGGGGATAACAGCTTTACATATACGAAAGGCAACCGAGACAATTACCACCTGCTTCAACAATATGGCAATGAGGATATGGCTAAACTGCACGCAGCCAGACTACGCAGATTATTCATCGGCACCAACTACGCTGCGCACAACCCGTGTACAATGGTGGACAAGCTTGTAGACGAATTGCAACATCCCGAATGTTTTCTCTAAACAACGCCATAAAAAACGCTAGGTATTGCGATTAAACGCTGGCGCCAACCTACTGCCCCATTTGCAGAACACGTTACATGTCGCATTGGCCTTTGTTGCGGCTGCGGGTTTAATTGTTTGGATTTGCCAAAACGATTAGTGACAACCCGCTTTATAGATGCGCAACGAGTTGCTTACATGTAGCGGCACTCCTTATATATATGGCACAATTCGTGGTTAAGAACAAGGCTTGTGGGATGGTTTTAAACCACCTGTTCGTAGAGAAAACGGACTTTTCAGGGTTAAATAAACAAGTATGAAGCACAATTTTAACGTGCATTTCCTTGCGATGTAAATAAAAAGAACTAAATTTGCTGCGTGAGACGAAATGTACTTCGCAGGCAAACAATGTGCTGTGGAGAACTTTGAATACATTCTGCCATGACAAAACGACACGAGCTAATCCCAATGGATTAAATTCCAACAGATATTCTTTAACAATTTAATTGTACTAACAAATGAATAAAAGCAATTTCTTAGTGAGCTGCGCGAAACATGTCTTCGTGTTCTCAGCAGTGTTGATGGCAAGCGTTGCCTTGTCTAGTTGTTCAAAAAGCGATGACGAAAGCGACGAACTTCCTATCAAGCAGAACACCGTAATTATAGACAAGGAGGAGAAGCCCATACTCCATGCTGGATACACGAATACCAGTGGTGCGAACGACTACGAATTCACTTTCTTTCTCTCGAAGGACTATACTGAGAAAGTAAAATTCTTGTACAACAAAAACTGGCACTGCAACAAAGACATAGACCTGACAAAGAGAGAAGAACGACATGGTGGAGTGTGGTACTGGTCAGTAGATTACCACAAGAAATATAAACAAATTATTGACACTGATGGTCAACCAAAAGCTCTCTATGGTTCAGATGAACCTATTCTACCTGTCTTTGACAAAGGCACTCTTCGTATCTCGGATGGTGAGGGCAACAATATCAAAATCCTGCTGAAAAATGGCAAAGTTGTTGGTGCTGACAACAAGCCACACACTATCACCATCCATTATGATGGTCCAAGACTAAAGTAAGGATGGCTACTGTTTGTCTTTAAACGTCGCAATGGTCAAACCATACACACAGCATTGCCCTGAAATGAGAAGAGAAAGGAGAAAGGGTGCAGCCTGATCTCACCAAATACAAGTCCTGTGCAACGGCATGTTGCACAGGACTTATTGTTAACATGGGCTGCCAAGTGGGCTGCAAGTGTTGGAGGCGCACACATTATTGCACGATACGCACTACAACTTGCATGGAACACATGTGCCTTCCAAGGCCGTTCCCTGCCTTCATCAAAGTTTCTTTCCCACATTCATCACGATTTCTGTCCTGCTTTTATCAAGGTTTCCTCCCCGCCTTCATCACGATTTCTTCCCTACTTCACCCAAAGCATGTTTTTCTTCGTCAAGAGAAACTTGTTCCCTATTTCAATGGGAACGTAAAATGTTTCTTGTCTTTTCCTTTCAGTCCCACGTAGTCCACCTCCATTCTGCCATTTGCGATGCGGCAAAGCAGATAGGTGTTGTTGCTGTTTACCAAGTTGGGGAAATGAATAACCTCATTCGGTTCCTGATAGCCAAAGGCGTGAAGATGGGCAGAGAGCATCACCGACACGTTCATCTTATTGAGTTCGGGCGTCAAAGTCTTCTGCATGTGATAAGGTCCGTGCCATTTTTGAAGTGTCGGTGGAATATGAGAAAACACAATTAAGGGATGTTTCCCAACCTGTTTACTTTCACGAAGACCACGCAACCATCTGGCCTCTTCCTCACGATACTGGTCGTAATTAACGATACCGCTATATTCAATGTCCTCATCGGGTTTGTCCTCGCCCGAATCAATAAACAAGAAATCTATACCCGCCACATGTTGCAAGCGATAGTACTTGCCATTGTTCGTGGGAAAATAGCGATAGAGATAATCGGCAAATTGTCCGCGTAGTTCATGATTACCGCGATTAAAAAATAAAGGCGTGTGCGTTGCAAACATACGTACGCAGGTATCCAAATAAGCCTCCATCATGTGTTGTTGGTTCCTCAAACGGTTAGACATGTCGCCATTGAGCAACACAAAGTCCAGTTTCTTAAAGTCTACATTCTTACACAAGTCTTTCATAAACTGCGCGCGTTCGTGAATATCGTTCAGCACAAGGAACGTCACTTCGCGCGGCTTTGCAGGGAAAGTCTTAAACTCGTACGGTTTTCCGCGCCACACATCGGTGCATGCCGTCTTTCCCAATGTAACCCAATCATCGTAGCGCCATTCGGCAACCTCTTGCGTAAACACCCGATAACGATACTTCGTATCAGGTTTCAAGCCCTCGATACGCACGCGATGCACACTATCCGTCAGCACCTTTCTTCCGGCCAACACATCGTAATAGCGTTGCCGCGCCCTCCCATAGAAATGGTCTGTGGAGTCGGGCGCAATCTCAACCCACGACATTCCAGGAACGTCAGTTACCCAAACAATTGTAGTACCCGTGCTGTCCATGTCGCAAATCCAAGGGCCATGCGTCACTTTAATGGCTTTGGCACCGACAGCAAACAGCAACATCAAGCTAAACAATAAACATCTCATGTGCTTTTTATTTAAATTCGTCAATAACATTCATCTTTAAGAAAACCCTATAAATCATACGAAAGACATGGCAGATGGTACCATTCACTGACTTATATAATATGGTGTGCGGCTGTCGCCCTTCCACGTCGCCTCTTTCTTTTGCAAGTCCTCACTATTCTTTCCCACCATTATTTCAAACGTTCCAGGTTCAACAACATATTGCATCGTGTTGTCCCAAAATCCCAAATCATGAGCATGGAGCACGAAGTCAACGCGCTTTGTCTGCCCCTTAGGAATGAAAACCTTTTGAAAACCCTTCAACTCCTTCACCGGTCTAACCATCGAGGCCACCTTGTCGGCCACATAAAGTTGCACAATTTCCTCGCCGTCAAAGCGGCCCGTATTGGTTACTTCGACAGAGACTTGCAGCGAACCATCGGCAGAGAACTGCTGCGGACATTGCATTTCGCCATACGAGAAGGTGGTGTAACTTAACCCATAACCAAAAGGATAGAGGTTTTTATTGGGCACATCAATATGGCGAACGGTCGAGCTATGGGGCATATCGCCAGGCCTTCCCGAACGTTTATAGTTGTAATAATTGGGTATTTGCCCCTCCGTAAGCGGAAAAGAAGTGGTTAACTTGGCCGAAGGTACGGCATCGCCAAAGAGAATATCGGCCACGGCATTACCGCATTGCGTACCTGGGAACCAAGCCTCCAGCAGTGCATCCGACTGCTTATCCACTTTCTCTAAACATAAGGGTCGCCCATTCATCAGCACAACCACAAGCGGTTTGCCAGCCTTACGCAGCGTATCGAGCAACGCTTGTTGCTTACCCGGCAAGCGAAGCACGGCCCTACTGCGCGACTCTCCGCTCATCAAGGCCTTCTCTCCCACAACGGCTATCACCACATCGCTATGCTTGGCGGCCTCGAAAGCTGCCGAAAACTCGTGCGTTGAAGGGTCTAAGAAGTTGCAACCCTGCACGTAGTTAAGCATAACATCCTTGCCCAGCTTATTTTTAATGCCGTCTAGTACAGTTACCACATCTTTTTCTTCACCCCGCGCTTTCCACGAGCCCATCACCTCAGAGCGATTATTTGCCAGCGGACCAACAAGCGCAATGCGTTTCGTTTGCTCAGAAAGCGGAAGGGTGGCGTTGGCGTTCTTCAACAACACCATTGATGCCGTGGCAGCCTTTCGGGCCAAAGCGGTAACAGATTCAGAGCGCACCTCACGGCGTTCGCGTTTCAAATCAAGAAAGCGATAAGGGTCGTCAAAAAGCCCTAAAACATATTTTGCTCGCAATATGCGTTCAACAGCGGCGTCTATCGCGTGCACATCGAGTTGCCCTTCACGCACAGCCTCCTCCAAACAACGGTTATATAGCCCATCGGTCATATCCATATCCACCCCTGCCCGAAAAGCCATCAGGGCCGCATCCTTATCTGTTTCGGCCACGCCATGCGCCTTCAACTCTTGCACGGCATTCCAATCGCTCACCACAAATCCTTGAAAATTCCACCGATTACGCAGCAGTTCGGTCATCAACCAACGATTTCCGGTAGCAGGAATGCCATTAACGCTGTTGAAAGCAGACATGAAAGTCCTTACGCCAGCATCTACACAAGCCTTAAAGGGCGGCAGATAAACCTCGGCCAAGGTAGACAGAGAGAGGTCCACCGGGGCATAATCGCGCCCTGCCTGC
>NZ_HE999443.1:368232-390910 GCF_000312305.1 Prevotella conceptionensis 9403948
GAAAGCCCCGCGCTCGTGCCGCTGCAATTTGGCTTGCCAGATAGGTGTCTTCGCCCGCACCTTCAACAATTCTTCCCCAACGCGGGTCGCGTGCTATGTCCACCATCGGGGCGAAGGTCCAATGAATGCCCGATGCAGCGGCCTCAACGGCCGCAGCCTTAGCCGTTTCGAACATGAGATTGGTGTCCCAAGAGCACGACTCGGCCAAGGGTGTTGGGAATATCGTCTTGTAGCCATGTACTACATCGAAGGCAAACAGAATGGGAATTTTTAATCGCGACAGCTGCATATTCTTCTCTTGCAACGGTCGCAGCTTGTCAACACCGCCTACATTGAGTATGGAACCCACCATACCACGAGCAAAGAGCGAGTCGGAAAGGGCACCACTCTGCGGTCCTGTCAGCAAAGAGCCCCCTACATATTGAGAAATCTGCCCAATCTTCTCGGCCAACGTCATCTTTTGCATGAGCGACGTCACAAATAGGGTTTCTTTATCTGCTGCGCTTAATTCTTTCTTCACCAGCTTTCGCGGCTGTTTGGCATGGGCATGTTGCGCATTCCCAACAAGTAGGCTACCCACTATACAGGCAACAGCTAAGACACTTCGTTTCATATTCTTCGAGATTGTTGATTTTTATTTCGTTCAGATGTTATGCCCTCCGCTCCAACCGAAACGCCTTTTTACAAGCATCGTAGCGGCACAAAATGGAGGGACTTTAAGTGTTAGCGCGCATCAACCGTGTTGATTTCAATGGTTTGTGGGGCTAAATCCACGGCCTTTGCGGTAAGCCGAACGGCAGAAGGCGACTTGTCTGCCTGCACCACCACCAAGCATTTGCCGAAGAAAGCGCGCCGCTCGTGAGCTTGAAAACGTTCCAACGAAAACGGACTTCCATTGTCAACGCCTGCAATTTTGGCCTCTCCCGTCAATGAAAACAAGATGTTGTTTTCTGCCCAAGGGCACAGATTGCCGTCTTTATCCACCACTTCTACCGTAACAAACGACAGACTTCGGCCATTGGCTTTTATCACTTGCCGATTAGGAGTTAGCCGAATATGATGGGGCGCACCAGCCGTTTTCAACGACTTCTCGGCCACAACCTTTCCGTTTTTCCTCGCAACCACACGCACCTCCCCAGGTTCAAAGGTTACGCGCCAGGCCACATGGTACTCGTGTTCGTTGCGTTTTTGGCGCACGCCTTGCGACTTTCCATTGACAAACAGTTCCACTTCATCGGCCTGATTATAATAACACCACATGTCTATGGGCTGCCCTTCTATCCAATTCCAATGCGGAAAGAGGTGCAAAACAGCACGCTTTGTCCACTCACTCTGATATAGATAGTAAGCATCTTTGGGGAAACCAGCCAAGTCTACCAGTCCAAAATAGCTGCTCCGAGCAGGAAAATTAAACGGTGTTGGTTCGCCAATATAATCAAAACCCGTCCAAATAAACTGCCCCGCACAATAAGCTGTGTGTTTCACTACGTCTAACGTTGCCTCGTGAGTGGAGCCCCAATGTGCACAAGAATTGTCGTAAGCCGAGCAAAGGAACGTGGGATCGGTGAACGGGCGCTTACGCCCAGGCAAACGATAAACCGAGTCGCTCGGCATTTTATAATATCCCCGTGTCTGCAAAGCCGACACCGTTTCGGTCATCAGGAAAGGCTTTTCGGGGAAATTCTGCGGCACATCTTTCACCTTTTTCTGATGATAGTTAAAGCCTATCACATCTAATGCCCCGCTTTTAAACAAGTTGTTGTCTGGCGACACCTCATTGCACCCTGCTGTAATAAGTCGCGTTGAATCATAACGCCGCACAATGGCGGCCAACGCTTGGGTGAGTTTTGCTTTAACATTAAGTGTGTCGCCCTGTGCCAATGCGGCCTTATCCCTGCTGTTGTTCAGCAAAATGTTCACATCCTCTAATGCCATTCCGGCGTTGTCCACCTTGTTCCATTGTTCCAAAACCTCGTTACCAATGCTCCAAAGAATGATAGAAGGGTGATTGCGGTCGCGCAAAACCATATCTCTTAAATCGCGTTCGAACCATGTTTTGAAATGCAACGAATAGTCGAAAGGCGTTTTTCCGTGCAGCCAACTGTCGAAAGCCTCGTCAACAACTAGCATCCCTAGGCTGTCGCAAAGGTTCAAAAGTTCGGGTGCCGGCGGGTTATGCGAACACCTTATGGCATTTGCGCCCATCGCCTTCATCATCGAAACCTGCCGATAAAGGGCGTCTTCGTTAATGGCTGCGCCTAAACAACCTAAGTCGCCATGCAGACAAACGCCGTTAATCTTCATGTTCTTGCCATTTAAGAAAAAGCCTTGTTTAGCATCAAACGCCACCGTTCGCATGCCCATCCTTATGGTATCGCCATCTAGTACACGCCCATTCTCTATAATTTCGGTTGTTATGGTGTAGAGGTTAGGCGAAGCAGGCGACCACAATTGCGGTTTAGGCACACGCATTTGCTGTTTTACCGTTGTTCCCGAAACAGCAACATCACAAGTTTTCGATGCCTGCGTAACCAGCTGGCGGGCCTTATTCCATAGCTTTTGGCGCACCGTAACCCTACGACTGCGCCCACTGAAATTCTCAATCTGCGTGTTGAGCGTTACATGTCCTACACCTTTCTTCACCTCAGAAATGGCTTGCACACCCCATTCTGCCACGCGTACATCTGTTGATTTCGACAAATATACGTGGCGATAAATACCACATCCCGTGTACCAACGGCTGTTAGGCTGTCGCGAATTGTCTACCTTCACGGCCACAACATTGTCGCCTTGCTTGTTAAGGTGGGGCGTAATGTCGTAACTAAAACTGATAAAGCCATAAGGGCGCGTGCCTAAAAGCGTGCCGTTTACATACACCGACGTATTCATATATGCGCCATCGAAGTGAAGAACATAACGAGAAACGGCATCGTTGTCGTGCAAAGCCAAATGCTTTCTGTACCACCCTATACCGCCAGGCAGTGCCCCGCCGTTGGCCCCCGATGGGTTTTGGGCATAGAAGTCGCCTTCAATTGCCCAGTCGTGCGGCAAGTCCAACAGGCGCCAAGCATCGTCTTTAAAGTCGGGTTGCAGCGGGGCATCGTCTGGATGTAAGGCAAATCGCCAGCCTTCGTCCCACAAATGGCGTTCGGCCGCATGGCATACCACCGTGCAGAACCACAGCAGAGACACCGCTATTATATAGGGAGGTTTGAGGAAAGGATTGGTAAATGTTCTCATCTTTGAATGGAGATGGTTATGATTTTTGTTGTCAACTTATGGCATGTTCTAAAAATTCCTCGCAAAGGTTCATTTGTTGTTCCTTGTGTTGCTCTTCACTGTCTTATCAGTACAAAGCCGTTTGTAGTGTGGCTACAAGCGGCTTGTAGTCACGCTACAAGCATCTTGTAGTGCCAGTACAAGCGTCTTGTAGTGTCAGTACAAGCCGCGTTGTACTGATGTTTAAGCCTACTATGTGCTAGCTTACTCATAAGAAATGAACTCCTAACTCTAAGGCGAAGAAAGCCCACAACGTACAGGAGGAAACAATCTTTTACCTTATTTTACGATTACTTTACGTCCCCCTACGATATAGATACCACGCGGAAGCGTGCCCTCCTGCCAGCGTTCGGCCACCTTGCGGCCGTCGATGGTGTAGACGGCCGTGTCGGTTTGGGCGTGAGTTTCTACCTTATTCACAGCCGTATTCTTCTTTTCACCAACAATTCGCACACTTCGCAAGTAACATCCCTTGCCCGTTACGGCCAGTCCGTGTTGCTTTAACTCCTTTACGGCTTGCGCGTTGAGGGTAAACGTATAGGTATTTTCGTCACGCTCTGCCTTTAAGGGCAAAACGTTTCCTGCGGCTTTATCGGCCGAAAGGTCGGGTCTATGGTTCTTACCTGCATCTGGTTTCTTAAATTGTTGTAGGCAAAGCGTTCCTCCGGCAGCAACGTCTCGCACCATCACTTCTATTTGTTGGCCTTTCTCTATGTCTGCAAACATGGTGGCAGGAATAAGCACCTCGCCATTTGCCATTTGTTTGAAACCCACCCACTTGGCACTGTCTCTTTGCGAACGGCAAACGGAGAACAAGCGGATGTTTTCGCCCTTCATCACGCCCCCTTTGGCTTTCAGTTTCTTGCAGAGGTCGTCTGTAACAATAAAGGTTACTTGTGCATCGCGTTGTGCAAGTTCGGGTTTCAGTGTTGTAATGGCATTGCCGTTGTGGTCGTAGATGTCGAGTTTCAGCTTTCCCACTTTTCGATATTCAGAGTTGCTGAGCGTATCGATGTCCATTACAAGCTGATCGCCCGCTTGCAAGCCCTTAAACTGCGTTGCAGACATTTCTAGTGCCACGTTTTTTGTTTTCCAATCCGAGCCCTTGGGCATAGAGCCAAGCCATAGTGCCTTATTGGTTCGCTTAAAAACGCGCAGCCAATCGATATCCATTTCATAATTGCGAGGCACTTTATTGAGGTTTCCGCCATACTTCGGGTCCATCTCAGGGTACAACACGCCACCGCCTTGGCCGTCGGGTTTGCCGCCAACCTGTCCGGTTATCGCCACATCCCAAATATGGTCGATGTTGCCTTTAATGTATTTGTCTTTCAACAACTCATTGAAACGATATTCAGAAGAGCCGCCTACCTTATCCGTTTTAGTTGTAAATACCGACCTTACCCTTCCATCTAACAAGAAACTAACAGCCAGATGAACAGAAGAGTCGCCCGGCAGCGGGTCCATTTGCGCCCCGTACACATGGAAATCTTCTGCCGGATTGAAGTCAATCTCCCTTATGCGGTCGGCAAAGTCGTTATGGTTATAGGTTGTTTTATACTTGGTTTCGCCCGTGTTTGGGTCCTTATATGCCTTTGCGCGGTCTAGTCCGTGTACGGATTGGTGAACGGTTCTTTTCCCTTTAAAATGGTAAGTGTGCCCTTCCCAGTTATGTGTTATGTCCTTATCGTCGTCGTTTACGAAGAATTCTTCGAGGTCAATTTCAAAAGTACCGGCACCTCCATAGCGGTGGCGCAACCATAATGCCATCCAAACACCGATGGTATAAGGTATCTTTGCCTTTACTTCGATACGCGAATAGAGCGGATAATACCTGCCGCCACCCTCGGCATCTCGGCTAGACAACGCGCCCGACCACCACCCAATTGTGGTGTAATTGTGGTTAGGTTTTAGCGGATAACGCATAATTGGGCCATAGTCTACATCGGGGTCGGGCGGTGAAGGACGGCGAATACCCGTTTGAATGGCATCTCGCGTGGCGCGAACTGTTAGGATGCCGTTCTTTACCGTAACCATTTTGTCGCGGTAAACCTGCGCCATACCTTGGCCCGTGTTATTGCCATAGTAATCGTTGGCGTAGTTTTTTGTGGCATCTCCATAGAGCCCCCAAAGCTTTTTATCGACAGACGAGCCGTTAAACTCGTCGCCTTTCAAGCTGGTCCAACCAGGTAAGGCGTGCGTTTTAGGCACATGGAGCTGTGCGCTTATGCTGATGTAGCCCATACTTAGGGCACAAATGGTTGCAATGATTGTTTTCATACTTCCTGTATTTTTTTGTTGTATTGTAAGTCTATCGCTATCGCTTGGCGACGTTATGGGATAGCACTCGCCACACGATAGGACAGACCTTACAACACCAGATGATTAGAATAGCCGTGCAATACGATAGCGATTGCAAAGTTGCTCGATAGAACTTTTAAGGTTCTTCAATTGTTGCTTTCTTTGAAACAAAGTCTATCGTTATCTTTGTTCCTGCCTTCCACACATAGTCTTTGTTGGGTTCGCCTTCGCCATTTTTGCGATATAAGAAAGCCTTAGACGTTGGGTCGACGTAGACTTCGCGTTTCCACGAGCCAAACTTCTTCACTTTTTTAAAGGCAGGTATGTTGGGATAGATGCGCATGCGGCCTCCACTGGCAAGCGTTGCGCTCATGGTTCGCCCATCGGCATTGGTTGTAAACTGTACCGCAGAGCCGCCACAATCGCCCGACAATTCTAGCGGCTGGATGGCAATTTCGCGCGAATCCAACCCCACATAGATAAGATAGATGCCATCGCTAGGCACAACAGCCCTATCGTTTACAACATTATAATCTGTTGCTGTTTTCAGCTTGGCAAAGTTTCCTTTACCAAAAGCTTTCTCTGTTGAGAACTCCAATGCCGTTCCGCCACGCAGATACGTAATGTAAAACCAACGAGCGGCACCGGCATAGCCATTCTCAAACGATGCTATTTCGGGAGCGTTCCAATCCCATTTTCCAAAGTCGTCGCCTGTCATATAAAGTTGCTTAACCCCTTCTGGTATAAGGTTTTCGGGGGTTGTTCCGCCAAAATCAGCCGTATTGTCGGCCATGTTGAGCGTAACCGTTGTGCCTTTGGCCACTAGTAGCGCAGGCATTTCGTTCACGGCTACACCTGGATAAACCACCTTTGCGTTGCGAATGGTGAACTGCATCGTTGACCAATCGCGTGCGTTTTGGTCGGAAAAAGCAAAGAGATTAAGGTTTCCCGTCTCGGTTGTTTCTACCTGCAAGCGGCTGCCGTTGGATGTTAAGGGCAGTTCTTTATTGCCCAACGCCTCTCCTGCGGCATACACCTTTGGCGTTTCGAAGGCAATTAATTTGCGGTCTAAGTTTACATAAACCAAATACAGTCCGGTAGTGTTCACCGTGGCTTTTCCATTTCCATCCAAAGTAACGCCCTGCATCGTGGTTAACGAAGAAAAGGCTTGCGAACCATCTTTTGCCGTTGCCCATTCCACCGTTTTCCCTGCTTGCAAATGGCATAACCGCCAAAATTCGCCATTGCCAACAGCACCAACAGGTGCCATCTTCACCACATCGTTGGTGTTCCATGCCCCAAAATTGGTGCCGCCCATGTAGAGTTCGTTGGCAAGTCCCGTTACTTCAACGCCTTTTCCACCCATGCGTGCAGCAAACTTTCCTGTTAAGACATGATATTGCACCTGCACACTATACTGCCCTTTCAAAGGAAATTTAAGCTTTACGGCAGACTGGTTGGTGAGTTCTTGATAAACTTCGGTGAGTTGGTTGGTGCGTTCTGCCAAGGCCATGCCCGTGAAAACAGTCGACAGCGTGTCGTTCTCCGTATCGCTGTCGCGCAGATAAAGCGGAACGCCATTGTTCATGTTGAACACATACTTATTGGGCAATAGCTGTTGGGTAGAGTCGGCATTGCTCCAAGTTACGATGTGCGTAAGCTTGTCGTAAGCCACGTTGCTAAGCGCAACAGCCGTGTTTCCGTCTGAAGTAAGCGCACCATCGGCTTGCATGGTGAACTGCATGGGAATGAGGGTCAACTCTTTTCGTTGCTTGTTAACAACCACTTGATAAAGCCCTTCGGTAGGTACAGAGAAACCTTCGGCATCCGCTGATAAGCTAAACGTATTGACGTAGTTATTGGCAAGCGTTATTTCACTTCCCTTGCCATAGGCCACAGGCTGTCCGTCGGTGCCAACATACGAGATTTTAAAATGGCCATCTTTCTTCAACCAAGCGCGAATACTCAACATGTTGGCACGCGAGCTGGCCGTTAATCGCCCAGCCTCTATGGGCAAAGAAAATTCGGACGAGGGGCCAGAAAGGTAAACGCCTTCGGGGACATCCACCACTTCATCGTAGGCTATGTTATTTTCGGTGCAAGCTATCGCGCCTAAGAGGGACAGCATTGCCACTATATTCTTCAACTTTATCATGATAAGATTGTTTATTTACCAGCCATTATTTTGTTTCCATTGCTTTAATTTGAGCACTTCCGACTGAGGTATTGGATACCAATACATTTTGGGTTGAAAAACTCTTTGTTCCACTTTTACAGGCATGTAGGTGTATCCGCCCAAAGGCTTTCGCTCAATTTGTACGCCCATGAGGGGTGCTCCGAGCGTAGAAGAGGCAATCTTCCAACGGCGAACATCCCAAGAGCGGTGCTCCTCAAAGGCCAATTCAACACGGCGTTCGTGCTGAATAACAGTACGCATCTGCTCTTGTGAAAGTGCCGACACGTTAGGGAGTGATGCCCGATTACGAACCTTGTTGAGATAAAGGGCTATATCGGGATTTGTTGGGTCGCACTCGTTAAGTGCCTCGGCATAATTCAAATAGATTTCTGCCAAGCGAAACAGCGGAATAACATGGCCACTACTACTGCCTCCCGTTTGGATGTTCACATCTTCATTGAGGAATTTGCGCAGATAATAGCCTGTTTTCGTGGCGTTTGGGTTAGGACTTGCATCTGCTCCTTCTGGATAAGTGGCAACCTTTTTGCCTTTAAATGGTGCCATGTTCATTAAGATGGTGGCCCCTAAGCGTGCATCCCTATTCTCAAAAGGCTGCGCAGCCTTGGCCGGGTCGTTCCAATCGAAAGGCGTTCCATCAAGCATTTCGTAGTCGTCCACTAAGTTTTGCGAGGGGTTTGTGCCACCCTTTCCACCAAAACTTACGGGAAAATTACTTTTTTCAAAATCGGAATTGGCAGCATATCTACGTACAAAGATATACTCTTTGTTTTGAAAATCATTCTTAAACAAATCGCCATAAGACGATGCCAGCTCATATTGATTGAGGTCGATAACCGCTTTTGCGGCATCGGCCGCCGATTTCCACAGCGCAACGTCCGTAGGTTTGTTGGCTTCGTTTGTATCACCGAAGTCAACATAAAGCGGACTGGCCGCATAGAGCAACAAACGACTCTTTAAGGCTAAGGCTGCACCTTTCGTTGCACGGCCAAAGGCATCGTTTACGTTTCTCCACGGCGTGAGTTCAAGCGTATCGGCAGCTATGTCACACTCTTTGGCAATGAAGTCCACAACTTCTTTCATCGTTGGGCGCGGCGTGTTTTCATAATTCCCGTTAATGCTAAGCGTAGAGGTGACAATGGGGATTGGGCCATAGCGTTTGAGCAGCTCGAAATGAAAATAAGCGCGAAGGAAACGCGCCTCGGCACGCCACATGCGGATGTCTTTCAGGCTGTTGGCATACTCCACTTGCTTGTCGGGGTCTAGGCGCGAAATGTCAAGATTCACATGATCTGTGTTCTCCAACAACGTACAACACTTGGAAATACCCGAATAGTAGCGGTTCCACACATCGTCCGGATTGTTTAAAGCATTCCATGAGCCATTGTTAAACTGCTGAATTTCCGCCGATTCGATGGCAAACTCGGCATCGTCTGTTGCCGAAGCCAACATTGCTTCTCGCGAAAAACGGTTCAACCCGTCTGGAAGTAGCGTGTAAGCATAGGTCAGGTACTGCTTTGTTCGATTGTAGGAGTCGAAGGTTGCAGTTTTATCTATAAAGGAATCTTCCTCGCGATCCAGAAATCCATTACACGAACTGAGGGTGAAAGCAATGCTTATCGCCGCAGAAATGTAGATATATGAAAAGAACTTTGCGTTCATAAGAATAGGTTTTAATGGAAAATAAATTAGAATGCGAGTTTCAGACCCACACTAACAGTACGCATGAGCGGGTAGCTTAAGAGGTTGTCTTGCTCGGCATCGCCCAGCTTTCCAAGGTGATCGAGCGTAAACAAGTTGGTTGCATTCATGTAGAAATACACGCTGCTTAGGCGTAATGCACGCGAAACGCGTTCGGCAAGTTCGTAACCTACCTGCACATTGCGCAGTCTTAGGAAACTTCCATTGCGCCGCCAGAAGGTAGAAGTGCGGTAGTTGTTGCTGAAATCAACTGTCGACAAACGCGGATAAGTGGCATCGGTATGCGTGGGTGTCCAACTGTCTAAGGCTAAGTTAGAGGCCGTTCCGTTGTTTTGGAAAGAGTAAATACTGGCTCCCCGCAAATAAATGTCGCGCTGGGCAACCCCTTGAAACAGTACACTAACATCAAAACCTTTGTACTTCATGCCTCCACTCAGCATATAGTTCCATGCAGGAACGGTTGCATTGCCAACGGGGTGCGCATCGTTCTCGTCGATGATTTGGTCGCCATTATAATCCTTATACTTAATGTCGCCAGGTGCAACATGTCCGAATTGCGGTTGTGGCAAGGCAGCTTTTAATTTGCCATCGCCGTCAAAGTCGTTGGCCGTATAGAACCCGTCGGCCTCCAACACAATGGGTTTCCACACGGGGTTACCTTTCCTATAAAGGTAGCTTTCGGCTTTTACGTCTTCTCCTTGTTCGTCAACTCTACTCATGGCATACCATGTTCCGGCCTCAGCAAAGTAAGATATTTTGTCGCTAACCTTACCTTGATAGCGCGCTTTGAACTCGAAACCATGATTAGTTACCTTACCCACATTCATCAATGGGAGTATGCCGCCATAGGATGCGCCTACGATACCCAGCACTTGTGCATAGGGATAAGTGAGAATTTCTGATTGGGTTTCGTGGAAAACATCTAGATTAATGGAGAGATTTCTCCACAACGTGGCATCGATGCCCACATTAAAGATACGTTTCTTCTCCCACGTTACAGAGGGATTGGCCAGGGTTCTCTCGGTAAAGCCAGAAGATTGCGAACTTCCTACACCGAAAAGATAACTGCCATTGCCGCCATAAGTCTCGTCGTAGATAAAGCGAGCCGACGTTTGGTTGTTGCCCGTAAGGCCATAAGAGGAACGCAACTTCAAGAAGTCGACCCACGATGCCGCTTTCATAAACGGCTCGTTGCTTACTATCCATGCCGCAGACAACGCAGGGAAGACGCCAAAACGCTGACCGCGTGCGTAATTATCGGTTCCCATATAAGATGCAACCAGCTCGGCAACATATCGTTTGTCAAAGTCATAGGTCAAACGTCCTGCGAAGTTTACATAGCGTTCGTCGTCGCGCACATTATATAATTGGTAGCGATCGTTGAGCATCAGCAACATGGCGTGAATGCCATGCTTGCCGAAATGCCGCTGATAATCTATCTGTGCCTGCAAACCCACACGCGTTTGGCTGGTTCGAAACCCCTCTGTGGCTGTTAGTGCAGCATCAGAACCATATTGCATGTAGCTATAAATCGGGTTGTTTTGCGCATCAACGCCTGTTTGTGTAAGCGAATAACGTGCATAATCACGCGTTTTGGGCGACGTTTCTGCCATGAAATTGTGGTAGCCAAACGTCACCTTGGCACTTAATCCGCGCACCAAAGCACTAAAATCATACTGTAAGCCGAAGATTACTTGCAACGAACGAGAGTTTTCTTTGTACAAACCGCGATTTAAAAGGTTTGCCACGGGATTGGTATAAAGCGAAGTTCCGCCAATACTTCCATTCGGATTGTATACGGGGAAAGCATTAGGGGGAGTGGTCCATATAGATTTTAGGTAGTCGTCTGCACCACCTCCGCCGGGCGTTGTCTTGTCTGCCAGACTTGCACCCGAATAAAGCGAAGCTCGGAAATAACGCGTGATGTCAACATCCAAGTTGGCTCTGAAATTATAACGCGAATAATCTACATTGGCACTTTCACGCCCCTTGGAGTCGGTTCCACGATAAAGACCGTCGTTTTGCAATAGGCCAGCCATGACATAATAGTTCAAGCCACCACCGCCTCCGCGGAAAGAAAGCTCGCCCATCGTCAGAGGTGTGGTGCTTTTATATACTTGCTTTTTCCAATCTACATTGGGAAATAGATAACCATTACTGCCCGACTGATAGGCCGACAGGGCCTCGTCTGAATACAAAGGGGCCTTCCCATCATTGGCAAGTGCCTGATTATAGAGGCTTGCATAATGGTAAGCGTCCATCGGCGAGTCCATGATTGTAGGCGTCTGAATGCCCGTTTGCATGCGAAATCCTATCTTCGGAGCAGAATGAAAGCCTTTCTTCGTTGTGATGAGCAACACACCATTGGCTCCTCGCGAACCATATATGGCCAATGCCGCCGCATCTTTCAACAAAGAAACCGACTCTATCTCTTCTGTGGAGATATTATCCAATGGGGTTTCAAAGCCGTCGACGAAGACAAGCATCTGCTGTTTGCCGTTGAACGAGCTCACTCCACGCGTGAACATGTTCTCTATATAAAAGTCGTAACCAGGTTCGCCCGACTTTTGGAGCATCGACAGTCCCGGCAGTAATCCCTTTAACGAATTGCCCACCGTTGGCGATGTAATCTCCATTAGGCGTTCGCCCCCTACTGTTGAGATGGCAGCCGTTTGTGCCCACGAGGGTTGTGCGCCGTATGCAATTTGTGTTGCCGCCGTATCAGCGGCATTTTGTGCATTTACAGGCGAACAGAACAGCATGAGCGCACATCCTATATTAATATAATCTCTGTATTTCATTGTTCTATCTTTTTTGCATTAAGGCATACTATAACGTACCATATATTTACCATATATTTACCATCCTGGGTTTTGGATGAGGTAGCCTTTATTTACTTCCTTTTGGTCAATGGCATATAAATAACAGTTATCATTCCAAAAGCGATGCTCAAACACATACGGCTCATAGTGGATATGGGTCTTGTTTCCATCCGTGGAATGAATTTTCAAGCCATAAAACTTACCCTTCATCACGCCTTCTTCGCCAGCGATGCGCCATCTCCGAATATCCCAAAAGCGGTGGTCTTCGAATGCCAACTCTACCGAACGCTCGTTACGAAGTTTCGTTCGGAAGGCCTCTTTCGTCATTCCCGCAGGGAAATCGGGCATGCCCGCACGCGACCGAATAAGGTTCACAGCATCATAAGCTGCCTGTGGTGGTGCACTCTCGTATTCGTTAAGTGCCTCTGCATAGTTTAAATATAGTTCTGCCAACCTAAACACCGGCCATTGCACATTGGCTGTGTTGCTGCCATTTACATGTAGTATGCGGGGAACCCACTTGTGGAGCAAATGGCACGTGCGGTCCATCTTTGATTTCTCGGCTCCGCCTTCAAGGAAGTTGATAAACGGAATTTCATCGTTCCAACTACTGCTGTGATAAGCAACGGTTTGCTTAAATCGAGGGTCAAGACTGTTATAGATGTCAATAAGGTTGTCGCCTCCGTTCATATTCCAATCTGCGGGTTCGCCATCAGCACGTTTCTCATAATGCCGAACAAAGTTGAATGTCACATACAGTCCGGCATCGCCCCAAGCCTTATTCATCGCCCATGTAGGCAGATTTGCAACCAAAGGGCGACTCGTTGTCTTGAAGTTTCTATACTTCATATTACCCAAAATAATTTCTTCATTATCTGGAATGGTCCACACGTCCTCATAGTCTTTATCGGGATTGCCCGTATTGTACAGCCGATAATGCCCCGAATTAAGCGCGGCATCGATAGTGGCTTTGGCTGCATCGGCGGCCTTTTTCCAACGTTCCTTGTCATAATTGCCATAACCAATAAGCTCTTCGTGACCAGGGAATGCCATGTAAGGCGTATTGGTATTGAACAGCGGACTTGCTGCATAAAGCAACACCCGTGCCTTCAAAGCCAAGGCGGCAATGCGCGTAACACGCCCAAGCTTAGTGTTATCGGTATAGTAATCGGGTAGATAACGTGTGGCGCGGTCGCAATCTACAAGAATAGAATCGATGCAATCGGCAAAAGAACTGCGAGAACGTTGTGAGAAGTCGGTTGGGTCAATCACTTCTCTTACAATCGGCATACCACCATAACGATAAACGCCTTCCCACAGCAACATGGCTCTCATGAAGTAGGCCTCGCCCGTTGCGCGTTTATTAAAATCGGGGTCTCCTTCATCGAAAGGCACTTCATGAATGCGTTTCAATATAAGGTTTGCCACACGTGTAGTGTGGTTTCGCAAATAAAAGCGGCAGTCTTCGTCCCAAGTAAAGTTGCTGTTCGTGTGGTTACCTGCATTCCATGCGGCATTACCCATTGCCCAAGTAGCCACATCCTCGCCTTCGTCGCAGGCGGAGGCCAACGTAGAAGACGACAGCAGCCTGCGGTCGGTGTTAGAACTGCTCATACAAAAGCCATAAGGCATGCCCTCGGCATAAAGCGTAGTCAACAATTTCTCTGCATCTGCACGTGTTGCGAACACCTCGTTCTCTCCATAATCAACAGAAGGCGGAGTTTCAAGGAAGTCGGAACAGGCAACCAACAATACGGGAGCAAATATCCATGCTATATATAAAGATTTCTTTTTCATAAGGAAGGTTTATTTAGAATTGAACATTTATGCCGACATTGTAGATTTTCTGCAACGGATAGGTGTTGATTTCTGTTGCACCGCCTTTTGAAGGTGCCTCTGGGTCTAAGTCTATAACGTCTGTCCAAGTAAACAGGTTAGTGCCACTAACATAAAGCCTTAAACTCTCTAACCCCAAGGCTTTGAGTTGGCTCTTGCGAAAAGTGTAACCTATCTCAACGTTCTTCAAACGCAGATAGTCGGCATTGCGAATCCAAAAATTAGAGTCTTGATAGTTATTGTCGGTATCTCGCGAAGGACTCATCGACAAGCGAGGGAAGTTAATGGCCTCTCCTCGTTCGTAGCGTTCCTGTGTCCAACGCTCCAATATTAAGGTCTTCGCGCTGTTGTGTGCGTTGATAAACGGCCACAACGCACGCCCAAAGTATTTGATTGAGACATGGGATGCGCCCTGAAAGAGGGCGGAGAAGTCGATGCCGCGCCAACTACAACCAACCGAGAAACCATAGATTATCTCCGGAGTTGGCGAATATCCGATGGGCACCATGTCGTACATGTCTATCTTTCCATCCTTGTTCACATCCACATAGCGCATGTCGCCAGGCTGTAAGCGGTTGCCATTCCAACTGCTTACTGGGCGGTCGAGCGCGTTTATCTCTTCCCACGAGTTATAGAACCCATCGAAAAGCAGACCATAGAACTGCCCTACGCGCCTACCAGTGCGCATTTGATAAGCATACTTCTCTGGCACTTCGTCTTGAAAAAGAATTTTATTGCGCGCAAAAGAATAGTTGAAACGGCCCCAATAGTTAAAGTCGCGAATGTTATTGCGGTAGTTCACGTCTAATTCAAAGCCAGCGTTTTCCATCTCGCCCATGTTATAAGCCGGCAACGATGCCCCAATCAGCATGGGCGCGCTGTTTCTGTTTGAGAGAATGTTGTTACGGCGTTCCTTAAAATAATCGAACGACACCGTGAGGTGATTTTTCAAGAAATTCATGTCGACTCCTAAATTAAGCTTACGCGCTTTCTCCCATGTCAGCAACGGGTTGCCTAAGCGTTTCTCTTCTATCATCTGCGAATAAACGGGGTTTGCAGACGAACCGAAGTTGTAGCCCGTAAGCTTTCCGCTTGTTTCACCATAGACAGAGGGCAGGTACAAAAAGCGGTCGCCACCAATCTTATCATTACCAACCTCGCCATAGGTTGCCCTTAACTTCATGTAAACCACCCAGTTGTTCTTAGGGAAGAAAGGTTCTTCGCTAACAACCCAACCGGCCGACACAGCTGGGAAGAAACCAAACCGCCGTCCGGCGGCGAAATTCTCCGTGCCGTTATAACCCATGTTGAACTCTGCCAAATAACGATTGGCATAGCCATAAGTAACACGCCCGACAAGTCCTTGATAGGCATTGGGAACATGGTAAGCCAAGTTCGGGGCATAATATTTACTTTGGTTATAAAGCAAGAGTGCCGTGGCCTGATGCTTTCCAAATGTTCGGTCGAAGTGAATACCGGTTTCAAAATACACCTTCCTGTTTTTGTCATACTCGAAACCACCGCCCCAAGTTCCTGCCTCATTCTGGGGAACAAGGATAATATGGGTGGGGGCGTTCGGGTCTCTCTTCGGAACAAAGGTCTGCATGGTTTTCACCGAAAGGCGCCTACTATTATAATAACTGTCGTAAGAGGTGCTGGCATGAACCGACAATCCTTTCAACAGCAGCCGCGATAAGTCGTACTCAAAGCGCAGCGTTGTATTAATGGTATTGGCAAAGGTGTTTTTATAGCCATTGTTCAGCAAGGCTTGCCAAGGGTTTTCGTCGTCGATGGTGTTTTCAAGGCGAACCAATTTTCCATCCACCATGCCGGGAGTACCCAATGGTGTGGCCCAAGATATTTCTTTCCACAGATTGCTATTGCCAAGGCCTGGCGTACGGATGTCGTTTATCTGGGTAGACAACTGCACAACGGCCTTAAAGTCTTGTGTGATGTTAAAGTCGAGATTTGAACGGAAGTTATAACGTGTGTCCGAGGCATTCACATCATGGTCGCGGTCTATTTTTGTGTATTTGTACATGCCACCCTGATTAAAAAAGCCAGCCGAGATAAAATACTTCACGCGGTCTGTGCCGCCCGATATGTTGAAGTTGTGTTGCGTGCGCAACGAGGCTTTACGCAAGAACGTTCCCACCCAGTCGGTATTAGGGTGCATAATGGGGTCGGTTCCTTCGCGATAGAGCCTTATGTCTTCGTCGGTAAAGCGTGGAACGTAGGATGTGCCCTTTGTATAGGCATCGTTCTTCAACGCCTCGTTATACATTTCGCAGTATTGTGCGCTGTTCAGATAATGAGGCAAGGCGGTAGGCGACTGAACGGCTACATTGCCCGAATAACTTAAATGGGGTTTGCCCTTCTGCCCTTTCCGCGTAGTAATTAAGATAACACCATTTGCGCCGCGAACACCATAAATGGCGGTGGCCGAGGCATCTTTAAGTATGCTTACCGATTCAATTTCGTTGGGATCAAGCCCGTTATAATTGGGACGTTCCACTCCATCAATCATCACCAACGGAGCGGTATTGTCAGAAAACGTACTCACACCGCGAATTAACAGCGTAGAATTGTCTTCGCCGGGCGCACCACTTCGCTGCATGGCAATCAGTCCGGGCATCTTACCCACCAACATATTACTGATGTTGGCCTGTGGGGTCTGCACCAAATCTTTTGTCGTTACCGATGCGATAGCCCCCGTTACCGATGCTTTCTTTTGTGTGCCATAGCCCACAACCACCACTTCGTTGAGGTTTTGCGCCTCGTCTTCGTTTAAAGTAATCTTTAAGTTCGAATGGCTTGTTATGGGAACCTCGCGTGTGGCAAAGCCCATATAAGAAATTACGAGCATTCCACTAGCAGGAACATCCAACGAGAACTCGCCATCCACATTGGTAACCGTGCCAACCTTCGTACCTTTTACTAAAACGCTGGCGCCAATAATCGGTTCGCCGCTTTCGTCGCGAACAATGCCCGATAGTTTCTTCTTGTCCGTTGTGTCTGCGTTCTTTCCTCCTGTTGGTTTCGTTCCCTTCCGTTCTGCATCCTCAACCTTGCCTTTCACCAACACAATGGTGTTGTTGTTGAAAGCGTATTGAATGCCCAACGAAGAGAACACATGCGCGAGTGCTTTTTCCAACGGCCAGTCCTTGCACACGCACGTAACTTTCGTCTTGGGTTGAAGCACGTTGTTACGATACACAAACGTATATTTCGTTTGTTTCTCTACCTGCCGAATAAATTGGCCCACTTCTTCGTTTTGAAGATTAAGACTAACATTGCCGCGCTGGGCCGACAACATTGTTGGTACAAGCAACAATGCCATTGTCAACAAGAAACGAAGAAGGCCCCTCCTTCTACTTTTTAGATTGCCTGCCATCTGATATAGGTTTTTAGGTTTTGTTTATTCAATAACTACATAACCGCGATTTACACGATACTTAAATCCGTACTGCATGCTCAACGAATGGAGAACGCTTTCTAATGTTTCATGATAAAACGAGCCGGTAAGCAGGTCGTTTGCCAAATGCCGGTTGCGAAGTAGGATTGTTACGCCATACCAATTCTCAATTTCATGCAACACTTCACACAGCGGGCTGCTGCTAAACGCCAAATAGCCGTCTTTCCATCTCCCATCGCTGGTGCCGTCATTGTCGCAAATCTCAATGTTATGCGATGCGGGTTGATAAACAGACTTCTTACCTGGCAAAAGTTGATAAGCCTGCCGAAGGCCTTTGGCTGAAAGACGAACCGCGCCCGAAAACAAAGCCGTCTCTATTTCGCCCGAATGGCACCGCACATTAAACGTTGTGCCCAACACTTCTATTTGCATGTCGTTTACATGCACCCGAAACGGGCAGCTGGCATCTTTGGCAACATCAAAGTAAGCCTCGCCTTTCATCAATACCACTTCGCGATGTGCTTTGGGTACCACGTTGTAACGCAACTGACTGTTTCCGTTAAGGCTTACATGGGTTCCATCGGGCAACGTTATCACACTCTTGCTGCCGGCCTTTACGTTTACATAAGTGTAGACGGGCGTTGCCGAGTTAAGCGAACGGAGGCCCCAATAACCGCCACCAAGCAGGGATAGCACCACCACTACCACCGCCGCATAGCGCAAAAACGTGTGAATAAGCCTTCGGCGTCGCCCCTTTTGTATCTCCGCATGAATGCGTTGCCATATTCTTTGCTGTGACTCTTCGCTCATTACTGCCCATTCAGACGACAGGGAAAAGTCTTCACACATCAAGTTCCACAATTCCTCATCGGTGGCTTTCGTCACCTTGCGTTGCAACTCTTCAAAGTCTTCTGCCGACAGTTGCCCTGATAAGTATTGTTGATATAAATCTTCGATACGTTTGTCCATATATACTGTTAACTTCTAATACATATACGCCAATACGCCAACACGATACTTGTATATAACTTTCGTTAACTTTCATACAGGTTTTAAACTGGGCGAGTGCCCTTGTCAACTCGTCAACTGGTTAACTAGATAACTGGTCAACTCATCAACTCGTTAACTCGTCAACTTGTCAACTCGTTAACTTGTCAACTGAAAAATCTTAAATTTTATTTTACAATATCGCTCTTGTTTTCACTCCGTTCTAGCGAAAAAACAGGTTAAAAGGTAGGCAAATAACTACTGTTTCTAACCTTTCACATCTTTCAGCTTGTCTGCTTTTGGGAAGAAAACCTGCATTTTGCACCATTTTGCCTTTCTAGATTGGTTGCCGACCCATATTTTTTCAACCCCAAATTACCCACTTTTAGCCCCTAAAACCCACTTTTTAACGGCTATTTTGCCCTTTTTGGCCATGTGTTTCATGGTTCGAAAAGGTTTTGTTTATACAATTGTGGTGGATATTTATGCTTTTCGTTCCGCATTAAACGGCATTTGGCACTGCGTTTTGCACCGTTTTACCTTGCATTTAACAGCATTTTGCCTTGCGTTTAGCACCAAAACGCACTGCATTTAGCACCAAAACGCACTGTGTTTTGCCGCAAATTGCACGGTGTTTTGCTGCAAATAGCCCAAAAGTTGGTGCAAATACCAGTTCTTTGGAATATAAATTCATTTTGTTGCATTCACATGCTAACCCCTTTTTGCATCAAAACAAACCTTCGCGAGAATCGATTTTTTGCGGCAAGGTGAGCGATTGGTGAACAAAAAGGGCACTTATTATGTTAAATTTCTTACTAAAAACTAGACAAAAGTGATTGTGCCGCATACACGAGCGTGGGCAACGGCACAGAAAACACGTACGCTCACAACTGCCAACGCGACCGTTTGCAGGGTATGTTGCTCACGGCCAACGGAGACAACATCATGGAAACGCAGAAACAATCTGCCATTGACAGCCCGTTTTCTGCTTGTGGAGAATACATTGAATGGGGTAACGACATGCGGAGAAAGAAGAGCATGTGGGGGGAGGTTAGGGCCTATATACAAGACATCCCGAACAGAAAAGACTGTTCGGGATGTCTGCATACAAAGGCGTTGATGCGCCAAAGGAGAAACGAATGTGCGGAGTTCGACGGCCGATCAACAGGGTCATCGCTATCAAGTTGACTGCCTGCTGCAAGTTAACTAATGGTGCATGGCCATTAAGTTGACTGCCTGCTGCAAGCTAACTGATGGTGCATGGCTATCAAGTTGACGGCCTGCCGCAAGCTAACTGATGGTGCATGGCCATTAAACTAGCTCGTTATCGCTGTTGAGTGAATGGGCCACTTTGGCCTATTGACCATCGCACCGCCGTTGCATCGACACCACATTACATGCGCCGCGCCTACCTGCCAGTGGCTTTGAGATAGGCGGTGCGGGCATTTAGGTAAGCCACAACAGCCTCGCTGTACTGGTTGCGCGCCTTTTGGTCTTGCGTTTGGGCATCAAGCAGGTTGCTCATTGTTCCCGTGCCAGCCTCGTAGAAGTCTTGGTTTAGGCGCAAGTTTTCGGCAGCTTGCTCCATGCTTAGCTTGGCTAGTTGTATTTGTTTGTAGGCCGTTTCAAGATTGTCGTATGCGTTTTGCATCTGGATGAGCAGCAGCTGTCTGCTGTCTTCCTTTTCTTCTACGGCAATTTGTTCGGCAATTTTCTGACGTTTCAGACCGCGATTGCCCCACCAATTGCTGATGGGCACGCTCAGTGTGGCTAGTCCTATCACGTTGGTGCGCCCCTTATTAGTGAGGTCGTGGTACATGCCCGCAACGCCAATGGCCAGTGTCGGCATCATTTCGCCACGCTTAACGCGCGTTAGCAGGTGGTTGGCCTCCACCTTTTTGTCGAGCAAGCGCATCTCGGTGCGTTGCTCTAAGGCCGAGTTGTGGTTCACGGAGAGTTGCCGCGGGTCGGGCAACTCGGTGGTAAGCGAACGGTCGATGTCGATGTTTTCGCCTTGTTTGCCGATATATTGCGCCAACACCATCTTGCAAAGCGAGATGCCGTTGTTGAGTTTCAAGCGGTTCACCGCCATTTCGTTTTGTTTCAACTTCACGCTCAACACGTCGTTCTTGTTGGCAACGCCTGCTTCGTAGGCGTTGTTGGCGTCTTTAAGAATGTTCTCCAACTGCTTGTCGGCAGCGTCTAATGTCTTTTCTTGTTCGTAAAGTGCAAGCAGCTGGTTGTAATACACCTCTGTTGTTTGTGCCACTTCGTCTGCGTTTTGTTCAAGCATCAGCTCTTTCACCTGCGTTTGCACGGCGGCCAACTTGTTGGCGTTGATGATACGCCCGCCTGCAAAAACGGGTTGCATGGCTATGATTGATGCCAAGGTGCCGTGCTTAATGGCCTGAAAGGTGTAGCTGGTGGGCAGTGCAGCTAGTATGGCGGGGTTCAGTCCTGCGCCTTTTACGATGGCTGCTAGCTTCTGTTGGTCGGCGGGCGACAGCGAAATTTCTTCCTGCATCAGATAATCGGCAGAATGGAAGTAAGTTCCGTTGGCCGTAACCGTTGGCAGATACTTGGTGCGCGCCTCTTTTTGTTGTTCTTTGGCATCTGTTATTTCTAGTCTTGCCCGTTTCAGTTTCACGTTGTTTTCCTTAGCCAACGCTTTGCATTGGTCTAACGAGTATGTTGTCTGCGCCTTGGCTGCTATGGGCAAGCATAAGGCCAAGAGCAGGGGAAGTTTATTGATGTTCATGAGTTTATGAGTTTATGAGGAGTTAAAGGAGTTAAGGAGTTATGGAGTTAAGCCGTATGCCTAGTTGCAGAGTGGCAAACTTTTGAGGAGTTAAAGGAGTTATGGAGTTATGGAGTTAAGCCGTTAGCCTAGTTGCAGAGTGGCAAACCATCTTGTTTACTTGTCAACTTGCAATTGCGTTAAGAAGTTAAACCGTATGTATAGCGGCTAAGCTAATGGCTTAACTCCTTAACTCCATAACTCCTTAACTCCTAGACGAGGCCTCCATCTTCAGCGTTCTCTTCCTGTCTTCCCATCTGAAAACCATCCAATAAGCCACAGGTATCATGGTGATGATGAAGAGGAACGAAATGATTGTGCCAAAGCAAACCACCACGCCCATTGGTCCCCACAGCGGCGTATTGGCGATAACCATCGGGATAACGCCCATAGATGCGGCTGCACTTGTGAGGAAGATGGGGCGCATACGGCGTTGAGCCGCTTGCAGGGCAGCGCGCTTAGCCGATAGGCGATGGTCTACGCGAAGCTCTTCGGCGTAATCAATCATGATGATGCCGTTACGCACGATGATACCCATCAGCGAGATAATGCCCAGCGTGCCGGTTACGCCCACTTCTTGCCCCATGATAAGCACACCCGTGGCTGCGCCCAACAGAGAGAACAACAAAGACAGCATGATAACCATCGACATGCGAATGTCTTTGAAGTGGAACAGCAAGATGGCGAATATCACCACGATAGAAATAACCAATCCGCCATAAATCTGAGGCTCGGTTTCCAGGTCTTTTTCCCTTTGTCCGCCCACAGTCATCGTCACTCCTTGCGGCAGCTTAATCTTATTTACCTCGTTAATCACCTTGTCGGTAACGTAGTTGAGGTTCAGACCGCGTTTGGTGTCGGCCATAACCGACATCGAACGGATGCCGTTACGGTGGTGAATGGAGGTGTAAGTCCAGTCGGGCGACACCTTAGCCACTTGTCTTAGCGGTACGTTTACGCCGGGTAGCAGTCCGCTAACGGTGGCGTTTTCGAGGTCTTCGGGCGTTTGCCGTCCCGCATGACTGTCTTTCAGCGTAACTTTTACGGGATAGTCGCCCTCCCAAACCGTGGTAAGCGGTACGCCATCGCCAAAGCGAGTGGCCAGGTTTATGGCCAAAAGACTCTTGCTCATGCCCAGTCGCGATGCCTCATAATCGTCTATTTGCACATCAAGCCCCGAGGTTGTGCCATCGAAATTGTTGCGAACCAGCAGCAATTCGGGCATTGAACGCATGCGGCGCGTGGCACTGTCGACGGCCTGATGAATGGCGTTGAGGTCGTCGCCGCTAAATCTTATCTCTATGGGAGAAAGGGCATCGCTGTAATCTAGCTGCTTAATGCGCACC
>NZ_HE999443.1:391276-407067 GCF_000312305.1 Prevotella conceptionensis 9403948
TGCTTAATGCGCACCTGTGCCTCGGCAAAATGGTCGGTAAGTCGCGTGGTGAAACTGTCTACGAGGGCCATCGTGGCGGCATCGTTGTCGGTGTTCACGATGAATTGCGCATAGTTGGTGCCGCCTAGTTGGGGTGCGTACGAGTTCTGGAAACGCGGCGACGACATGCCATAGAACGTGGATATGTTGCGTATGCGCTTGTCGGTTTGCATCATATCGCGCAAGCTGTCGGCCACGGCAGCCGTGCGTTCGATACTCGTTCCTTGTGGTAAGTATATCTCTACGGCAAATTGGTTGCGTTCGGCACGTGGCATAAGTTTCTGTGGCATGCTAGCAAAGAGCAGGGCACCTACAACCACCGAGAGCACACCAACGCCTAGGGTGATAAACGGATGGGCAAAGCAACGTTCGATAAGGCGGTTGTAATAGGTCTGCATGATGTCGAGGATGGTACGCCGTTGTTTGCCTTCGCCTTTGTCTTCTTTCTTCAAGCCTTTGCGTATAAAGGTGAACTGCATCCAAGGAACAACCAGCACGGCCACGAGGAGCGACGTGCCCAACACCACGCTGATGCCTAGCGGGAACCACTTGACGAAGTCTTTCATCATGCCCTTCATCGTGAGCAATAAGGGGAAGAAGGTGATGGAAATGGCCAATGTGGCACTGAAAATAGACGAGAAGAACTCTTTGGCCGAGTAGATGGCGGCGTGCCAGCGGCTCATGCCCTCGTCTATCTTCTCCACATACGAGTCGATAATAACGATGGAGTTGTCTACAATCATACCCAAGGCAGCGATAAGTGCGGCTAGCGTAACGGTGTTTAGCTCTAAGCCGAAGGCATAGAACAGGCCAAGGGTTATGAATATGGTGATGGGGATGGTGCTGGCTGCCACGCTTGCCACGCGCATGGGCAGCAAAAGCATGATGACCACAATGACAGAAGAAACGGCGATAAGCAGTTCTTTAAGGAAATCCATTACCGAATGGTTAACCACTTCGCTTTGGTCGGTGATGGTAAAGATGCTTACGTCTTGCGGCAACGATGCCTCGAACCGCCCCAATATGTCTTTTACCTTGTCGCCGAACTGCACGATGTTGCTGCCTTCGTTCATTTCTACCGACAGAACGATGCACTTCTGCCCGTTGTTCTTTACGTATTTGTCGGCATGTGGGTATTCGCGCTTGATGGTTGCGATGTCTCGCAGGCGTATAACGTTGCCGCGCGGGTCCGAATAGACGATGCGGTTGGCCACATCGTTCTCGGTGTTCATTTGCGAACGCAGGTGTATCGGGCGCGTTGTCTGTCCGTCGTCTACCTTTCCGCTCACCATCGTCATGCCTTGTGCCGAGAGGTTGGCCAAGAGCGTGGCCGAATTGATGCCGTAGTCCGACAGCTTGTCGCGGTCGATGTACACGCCAATCTCTTCGCCCTGTTCGCCGCTAACGCGCAGGTTGGCCAATTCGGGGATGGTTCGCAGGTTGTCTTTCAGCGTGTTCATGTATTCGTGCAGCTCACGGTAGCTTTTGGTCTTGCTTTCTAGCGTTATGAGCATGGCCGAAGTGTCTCCGAAGTCGTCGTTGGCTATTAAGGCCAGCACGCCCTGCGGTAACGACATCTTAAACTGTTGCAGCTTAATCTTGAATTTGCTCCAAAATTCGTCTTTGTTGGTTACGTCGTCGTTCAGTTCAACAAAGATGTAGGCTATTCCGTCTTTTGTTTGCGAGCGAGTCTTATCCTTCTTTATCTCCTTAAAGCTCCAAAGAAAGGTCTCCAATGGTTTTGTTACCTGCTCTTCTACTTCGGCAGAAGTGGCTCCTGGATAAACGGCGGCCACCACTCCTTGACGGATGGTGAAGGAAGGAAATTCGTTTTTGGGCATGTTGATAAGTGCGAACACACCGAAACCGATGAGCACCACCATCAACAAGAGCATGATGCTGTTGTAGTGCATCACACTGTCTATGATATTTCTTTTGCGTTTAGACATAAATCCGTGTGTTTATATATTGTGTTTGTGAGTGGACGGGTTAACCAGTTGACAAGTTGACGAGTTGACGAGTTGACAAGTTTGCCAGTTTACCAGTTGATGAGTTAACAAGGCGACAAGTTAACGAGTTAACAAGACAGGTGCGCAGCCATTTTTTCACCTTTCCACTTTTTCACCTTTTAAAGGGCGCAGCCATTTTTTCACCTTTTCACCTTTTCACCTTTTCAACCTTTCACCTTCACTCCTTCACTCACTTTGTCTTGTCCGTTTACGATAACCTTGTCGCCTTGCGACAATCCGCCGCTAACTACCACACCGCTTTGGCATACACCGCCCTGCGAGATGTCTCGGCGCCGTGCCGTACCGTCTTCAACAACCCAAACGTATGGCTTAGCACCATCAATCAGCACCGCCTCTTGCGGCACAACGATGCCCTGCGCCCCGCCAGTGCCGGCCAATTGCGCGCTGCAAACCATGCCAGGCAACAGCTGATGGCCGGCATTGGGAAGACTAACGATAACGTCGTACGTATGACTTAGCAAGTTGGCTTGTATGCCTTTCTCGGTAACTTTGCCCACAAAGGTCTTTCCGCCCAAGGCAGAGACCGTGAAAGGAACCGTCTGACCTTTGCTGATGCCCGATATTCCGTTTTCGGGTACGGCGATTTTCATCTCAACGCGGTCGAGTTTCACCAACTTAAAACAGCCAAACCCTGGTGCCACATTGTTGCCCGTGTCCACCATTCGCTGCGAGATAAACCCGTCGAACGGTGCGCGCAACTCGCAATTTTGCAAAGTCTTTCGGGCTATTCGTTCAGCAGCCTCGGCCTCGGCCAACTTCGTTTGCACGTCTACAAAGCGTATCTCGGGCAAACTACCTTTCTTATATAGCTGTTCCAAACGCTTAAAGGCGTCGCGCGCTTGCGACAGGGTGCTCATCGTCATGTCGTGCGCACTTTGTGCCGACGTTTTGTCTATCACAGCCAGCAATTGACCCTTGCGCACTGCCTGACCTTCGTCGACAAACACCTGCGACACGGTTCCTAGCGAGGCAAAACTTAACGTCGACCCGTAACTCTCCTGGATAACTCCCACATAAGTGCGGTTCCCGTCAACGTTGCCCGTTTGCACGGCCATCGTTTTCACCTTAATCGGCGCAACGGCTTGTTCTTCCTTCTTACTGTTGCAACCGCTCAGCACCACTATGAGCGCAGTTGCAGCCATAAACTTGATTTTTGTCATATTTCCTTTTTTTACCTTATGCGTATTAAATGCCAGTTAAATAGTTTTGAGTTGAAATAACAACTCTTGCGCATTAAAATGGCTTGTTTATGTTTCACGATGCAAAATTAAGGATATAAAATGCTTCTCACAAGGTTGAAATCGGCTCAAAAATGTTCTATTTTATATATTAACAAAGAAAATAGCTCGTTTTACCATCCTATTTACCATAAAAGTAGTACATTTGCAATAAATAAATACAAAGACATGGAACAACGATTGCAACTTCCTTTCACGCTACGCGGCTTTACTTCGGCAGACATCGAAACCGAAACAGGGCACCGTTTGTCTTCTTCCTATCGTATTTTCGCCTTGGTTCTGTGCACGCAAGGCAACATCAGCATGAACATCGATGATAAAACTTACCATGTTAATAAGGGCGACACGCTTTTTATACCGCCGGCGATACATTCCAACACCGTATCGTTCAGCAACGATCTGCGCGGAATTGTGTTGTATGTTGACTACGACTTCATTATGGCCATTGTGAACAAGACGATGGACATCACCACGGGACTGTATTTCAGCGAACACCCATTCCTCTCGCTTTCTGTGAGCCAGTACGACCGCATCTTAACGCAGATGCAGACGCTGATGGCGCGCGAAGAGCACGAAAACGAGAGTTACGCCAACTCGCCTAACCCACAGGTGATTACCGAATTGCTGTCGTCGATGTGCCGAACGCTTGCCTACGAGATTGTAAATTGCTACATGTTGAGCCACCATTTGCAAGTGGGCACGTGGAACGTTACTGATAAGTTGGCGCAAAACTTTATCGTAGCGGTGTACAACAACTACCGCAAGCACCGCGAAGTGGCCCACTATGCCGACTTACTTTGCGTTACGCCCAGCTATCTTTCGGTGGTTGTGAAAGAGAAAACGGGCAAAACGGCCCTGCAATGGATTAATGATGTGGTGATGAGCGATGCCCGTCAGCTGTTGCTTTACAGCGACCAAAGCATCAAAGAGATTGTTGCAACGCTAGGTTTCCCCAACCAATCGTTCTTTGGCAAGTATTTTAAGCAACATTCCGGCAAGTCGCCCAAGCGGTTTAGACTTGAAAATAGAGGGGGAAAGAAGGGACGATAAAGGCTTGTAAAGGTGAAAAGGCTTATAAAGGTGAAAAGGTGAAAAGGTGAAAAAAAGGCTGCGCCACCACTCTTGTTAACTAGTCAGACTTATCCGACTTGTCCGACCAGTCAGACTTGTCAGACCAGTCCGACCAGTCCGACGAGATAAGATCCCCCCACTAGCTTAATAAGCCAAATGCCCGTAAACCCTTTAACTCGCCCGCTGCCGCCTTATCCTTTGTCTTCTTTTGCGCACAAATTTTAACACTATGGCTGCCCTTTTCGCCAGAAGGAGGTAGTTTGCCACGTGCGTTTTGCAAAACATTACAACCACATTACCACCTTCGTTCATCGCTTGGGCTATTGCATATCGCCTTAAAAACCGCCGTCAAAACAGCATTTCGGGTTTTGCTCCAAGCCTTTTCTTCTTCTTGATATACAGCACGGTGTAAACGATAGAGATGCCAATGCCTATCGCAACACATATAATCGAAGCCTCCGGCCCAAACGCTCCACCCGACAATAAGTCTGTTCCGCTTATCTTTGGGGTAATAAGTGGCCGGTAATCTAGTGGCGTACCCGATACGGCACAGCCGAAAACGCCCCCTTCAAGATAGTTCCATGCCCAGTGCATGCCAACGGGCACCCATATCGTTTGGTGGTAGGCGTAGGCCATTCCGAAAAGCCAGCCCGAGGCAAGGGCTATTGCCAACGCCGCCCATAGTGTGGCACCGGGGTTTCCCAGATGTGCCAGTCCAAAGAGCAAAGACGATGTTGTAAGGCCAACGGCTATGTTCCACTTGTCGGCTATGAGCCTAAAAAGAATGCCGCGGAAAATAACTTCCTCCACCACGCCCACCAACAAGAAAAGCGACAGCCAACTGAGCTGACTGGCTACATCGAGCTCAACGTTCACAATGCGATAACATCCGCATAGGAATAGGCACACGATTATCGCCAAGAAGTTAACAACCGAAACCGCCCAGCCAACGCCCATCATCCGCGCCTTGCCCCCAAACGACAAGCTTTCACCATCCTCCACATACCAGCTTAAATACTTCTTAAAGGCAAATAGCGTAACAACCGCCGCTATTGTGGATAAGAGTACGGCGGCGTAGGCTGGAATGTTGGGTAACAATACATACCCAACAACTCCTGGAATAATAAGGAATGCCAAAACGCCTAAGACAAGATAGCAGCCCCACGCCAAGTTGTCGTCTTTAGATATGATGATCATGAGCTTTAAAAAGTTTAGTGTTATTGTGAATGCTAGAATACTGGCGCAACATCTTCTCCTGTTTTTAATCTCGCCTTCTTCTTAAAATACAGGATGGTATAAACGGCGGATATGGCAACGCCAATCGCTGTTGAAATAATAGAAACCTCTGTATCGAACTCTATACCAGCAGGAAACTTTACCTCTTTCGAAACCAATATAAGAATGGGAGGGCTGTTTAGCGCACTTCCTGGCACGCTGTGTTTGAAGATGTTGCTTTGAATGTAGTTCCACGCCCAATGGATGCCAATGGGAACCCACAGCGTTCGATGGTAGGCATAGGCTATGCCACACAACCAACCGCCTGTAATTGCTATCCTTAAACAAGACAATGCGGTGGTGTTGGGGTTGAAAAGGTGCACAAAACCAAAGATAATGGAGGACACCACCAGTCCTGCAACTACATTCCACTTATCAGTTATGAGCCTAAACACAATGCCGCGGGCTATAATTTCTTCGATTACGGCAGCCAGTAAAAAAATCGACAACCAACTTAACTGATGGCCTAAGTTGAAGTTAAGGTGTGCCACCGAGTAGTGCCTGGTTGCGAATAAGCAAATTAAAATAGTGAAAAGATACAGCGCAGACACCAGCCAGCCCACACCAACTTTACGTATTTGTCCAAAGGCTGATAGGCGTGCGCCATCTTCTACATACCAGCCCAAGTACTTTTTGAAGGCGTATAGGGTGACTCCCGATGCCAATAAGGCTAGTGGAAACTTGATGAAGGCAGAGAAGTCGTTTTCTAACAGTATGAGACATATACTTGGAAGAAACCAAAATCCCAAATAGCCAATCACTAGATATGCCACCCATTCAAGTTTATCATCTTTTGATATGACTGTCATGTTTAATAAAGCTTAGTTCAATTTGCTTGTTCTTAATATGAACGCTAAAACATTAATGTTATTTCATTTTCAGATTTAAAATTGACTTTCATTGCTGTTGAAATTCAAACCTAAATTTATGTCTCCATGAAAAATCTTTGCACGGAGGAAACCATTTTTCGTAAAAAGGAATGAAACCACTAGGTATGCCTTACCTCCCACCACGTCTTATATTATTAATTCCAGCTTAAATCAACCATTAAAATCAGTCGTATAAGTCGATATTGATGGTGTGTTTATCCCTATTATACTAACTTATCAACATGTGGTAAATTGTACCTTTACAGTCCACATCCTCGTTGCGGCGTTCTACATCAAGACACCATCATTCTGTCTTTCCATACCATGTTCCATTCGCTATTGATAAGCTTTATTTTCATGAAATGTAGCATACCCCACCGCATCTGTCTACAAACAACCAATTGCACATCAGAAATACGCACCTAGTTGAACCAAAAAGGCTACGCTAAACCTGCATTTAGCATAGCCAATCTTAGTTATATTAAAGTGTAGAAAACTTAGTTTCTTACTTATCCTTAACCTAATCTCCTATCAAAGAAATGATCCTTATAGTCCTGTATGGCCTTTTTAATTAAGCGGCCTAATGCAGTCTACAAAACATTTCCTCCACCATTGATTGTTTGCATCTCTTTTGTTGAGAGTTCTACAATAAATCGCTGATCCATCTTGTATTCATTTTTTGTTTCCATACTTATCGAGTGCTCTGACCAGACAAATGGTAAGGAGCGTGGCTAATGCAACTCCGACAAGCATCATGCCACACCTCAAATACATATTCATGTGGACATAACTCTCTCTTAATTCAAATATAACACTACAGAAAACGAGCGCATTTGTCAACATGTATAGCAGAATGGTGTGTATCAAGCTCCTTGATTTCAAGAAAACGATGCTAAACAAGAGTCCTGAGAATGTTGCTGGCACAATCTGATGCAGCCTTACATGGATAAGGCCAAAAAGAACTGAGCTTAACAACACTGCCGTTACGGGCTTATATCGCGTAAGCAAACCACGCAGAAGAATGCCTCTAAACATACATTCTTCTACCACGGGGCCTATAAATATCGCGCCAATCCACAGCCAAACATCGTTATGCCCATCTCCATCTGCGTGAAACAGTGTAGAGAAAGGAAGACTAATAAAAGCATTAAGAACAAGAACGATGGTGGCAGAAAGGGCAAATCGATGTAATTGAAAGGTATAATATCCGCGAATAGGTATGCCCTTATGCTTGTTTATAAAATATGTGGTCAACGAGAATACAACTCCAAACAGGCAGATTAGAACCATTTGACCTGCTCTCGTTTCGACAAAATCACCAAGAACAAAAACAAGAGGGCCTGCCAATGCCATTGTTGCGGCAATCATCAGCAGGAACTGATACACCCTATTGGGGATAAAATTTTTTCCTTCCACAGCCTCGATAAATGAAATAGGTTAACCAAATAGCGTATTCCGAGCCCAAATGTATGCGTTAGCCTCCAATATACAGCCATTTACAAGAGCTTCGGCGGCATACACAAGGGGATTGCCAGTCCCGCTCCATGTAAGCTTATAGTATGCTACTTTCTTTCCTCCCTCAACGCATATTGAGGCGTTTACAGACATCTCTGTCATGTAATTGTTATTTAAAGCTTTCATTTATAATCGTTTAAATTGTTAATAATACATTTCTTTGTATTGGTTTCCGGACACCTTTACGTTTGCAAAGATAGGAGTCTTCCGTGCACAAACATTGCATTATATAAAAAACTGCCTGCAAAAATACATTTTTTTATCATTCTCGTCCAAATATTCCACCTGTAAGTTAAGGTGAAGCTCAAAGCTGTTGGTGTAATAAAAGGTGTAGTCGCTACGGCTGTAATCAATCTTTGCACCCAGTACGCGCAGGTCGTCTAGCACGTTATAAAGATGCCGTTTGCTGATATGCAGTTTGTGGGCGAGTTCGTCTGGCGAGCTTGTCCTAAACCTTAAAATCTCATCACCTTTGCGCAATTTGTCGCCCTCCTTGGCCGAAACGCGTTCCACCGTCTCGGTCATTGGCGCAGTGATAACGCTAATTTCTCCGTTCGGCCTTACAAACCCATTGCTTTGTACGGTAGTGTCTACATACACAAAAGGCAAAGAAATAACAACCGTTAAGTGCGTTTTCTCTGCGTAAGGGCTTGTTGATGCCATGCTACGCACGTTTAGCATCTTTCTAACAACAATGTGCCAAGAGCAATGCTGTTTGACTGAAACCCGATTGCAAACGTACAACTTGTTTCATGTGCAAGCAAGCGGAAGAAGGAAAAGTAATGCCTCCTGCTCATCTTTGGTTTGCTTGTCGGCATCTTGGCTGCCTTGCTTTCTCAACGCAGCCCCACTGTTCCCTCATGAATAAGACAAACAACATGCCCAACAAGCAAGCCAAAGCTGCACAGGTTCCAACAACCGATTGGGGTTTAATTTGATTGTTTCTGCCCCAAAAGGCTTAAAAAACACTGAGGTTGCATCTTCTTTTGGCCTTACTTGCGCCTTCTTCTTAACATGCAGGGCGGTACATTGGGCCGAGGCTGCATGCCCTGCAACCGCTTGCACGGGCGACGGCAAGCGCAGGTGTTCTCTGTGCCGTTGCTCACTCGCGCGTGTATGCAGCACCATTGTTTTGTCTAATTTTTAGTAAGAATTTTAACATTGTGAGTGCTTTTTTGTCCACCAATCGCTCACCTTGCCGCAAAAAATCGATTCTCGCGGAGGTTTGTTTTGATGCAAAAGGGGGGCAGCCTGTGAATGCGATGAAATGAATTTTTATTTAAAACGACCGCCACTAACACCCGTTTTTGGGCGATTTGCAGCAAAATGCGGTGTGTTTTGGTGCTAAATGCAGTGCAATATGCCGCTAAACGCAGTGTGTTTTGGTGCAAAATGCAGGGTGTTTTGGTGCAAAATGCAGTGTGTTTTGGTGCTAAACGCAAGGCGAAATGGCGCTAAAGGCTAAGCGAAAAGCATAAAAATACACAGCAACGGTATAAATAAAACCTTTTTGAACCATGAAAAACATGGCCCGAAAGGGCGAAATGGTCGTTAAAAAGTGGGTTTTTAGGGGTTAAAAGCAGGTTATCGGGCTTTAAAAAAGATGAACCAGCAACCCAAATAGAAAGGCAAAATGGTGCAAAATGCACGCAAAATTCTTAGAATTGGATTAAAAACATAGCACCCGAAGTTGATAATGATGTTTTAAAGCATGCTTTATGACCCTTATTTTCGCTAGAATGGGGTGTAAACCCAACCATATTTTGTAAAATATAAATACTTTATTTAACCAAAGCTGTTGTTAGGAACAGGCAGGAAAGCAACGTGCAGGGACAAACTAGCGGCAAAGCCACATAAGCCATGCTCCACACCTTTATTTTATATGGTGCTTTAATTTCTTGAAGAAAACTTGCCAAGTGTCGTTTTTTCTAAGTATCTTCGCATGGCTAGAAACCAACAGCCTACATAAACATACAAACTTAAACAACAAAACTATGAAAGAGAAACTAATGAGCCCTCCAACAATGGACGAGAAAAACTGCTGCTTATGGCGGTAAAACCTCGCATTGACAATCTTTGGGAATGGCCCAAGAAACATGTTCTGAAAAAGCGGCAAATACTCCAAATTTTAGAATGCCAGCCAAAGTGTCTATCGCAGGTCTATTCATTCAATGATAAAGAACTGCTTTATTGTGATAGCAATCCTTTACTCCAAAATAGCGTGTGTAAGTTATGATAATGATTAAAACGAAATCAATCGCCAAATGCAATTGTTTACGCCTAATTGTAGGCTTATTTGTCTTCTTTCAAGCCACAGCGGTTATGGCGCAATCGCAAATTACAATTAAAAACAACTTGATGTATGTAGATGCGGCCATCTTCAGTTCTGGCTTGTGCAGTACAATCCACGAAACGATTATTGATACAGGTGCTTCTGTATGCATCGTTGATTCTACATACGCTGTTGACTCTTGCCAAATTAAAGGCGAACGAGTAAATGCAACGATGGGGAACACAATGGGCAAAAACATCAACACATCTTATGTACATCTAGACAGCATTGCATTTGGCGGGGTGGTTTATACAAAGGTGAGATGTTATTTGGTTGATTTAGCAGGGACACTTCAACAATTCGCTCCTAAGTTTATCATTGGTGGCGAGGTTTTAAAAAAGGATTTATGGTGTTGCGACCTGAAGGAGTATACGCTTCAGCGATATATGCGTGTGCCTAAGAATGTTGTTGCCACGATAAAATGGAAAAAATATGCCGATGCAGCCTTGAACCTCATCTATTTTGAAGGGAAAATTGGAGGCAAAGACACACGGATATTTTTCGATACAGGGGCGGTACGAAATGCAGTAACTTTTAACTTTGAGATAACTCCAACCGAGTTCATTAAGTTACCTGGTGCTAGCATTGCTGAGAAATTAACCTATAAAAAGGTAGGATGGTGTAAAAACGTACCAGTAGAAATATCAAATCTCAATTCTAATTTGGATTTTGTCAAGTCTAGTAATAGTGGACTAAAAGAACCATGCATAAACGCAGAATTCCTTCAAGGTAAGAAGTGGATGTTGGATTATAAACGCAGGCGGCTATTGATTCTAGGTTCTGATTGACGATGCGACTATTTACGCAGCAAAGAACAGCTAAGGCCTTTTCGTTATCCTCGTACCAATGTTTTACGAAACCATTATTTCTTTGAGAAGACTTGGGTCGCGTTTTACCAATGTCAATCTTTTATTTTAAAATGTAGTGTGTAAATTGTGATAATGATTAGAACGAAATCAATCGCCAAATGTGATTGCTTGCGCCTAGTGGTAAGCTTAATTCTCATTTTACAAGCCGTAATGGTTATGGCGCAATCGCAAATCACAATAAAATACCACTTGATGTTTGCAGATGTATCTGTCTTCAATTCTGGCCTACGCTGTACAAGCCAAGCCATGATTGACACTGGTGCTTCGGTGTGTATCATTGATTCTACATACGCTGTTGACTCTTGTCAAATTAAAGGCGAACGAGTAAAAGCAACAATGGGGAATACAAGGGGCAAAGAAATCAATACTTCGTATGTGTATGTAGACAGCATTACATTTGGTGGGGTGGTTTATACAAAGGTGAGATGCTGCTTGGTAGATTTGGTTGGTAAGTTACAACAATTCGCTCCTAAGTTTATTGTAGGTGGCGAGGTCTTAAAAAAAGATCTGTGGTGTTATGACTTGAAAGAATACACACTCCAGAGATATTTGTGTGCGCCTAAGAATGTTCTTGCCACAATAAAATGGGAAAGATATGCAGATGCAGCTTTGAATCACATCTATTTTGAAGGAAAGATAGGGGGCAAAAAGACACGGATATTATTCGATACAGGGGCGATACGAAATGAAGTAACCTCTACCTTTGACTTAACTCCAACCGAGAAAATAAACATACAGAGTGCCAACGTTGCTAAGACATTAATTCGGGAAGAGGTTGGACTATGTAAAAACGTACCTGTGGAACTATCGAAATATATTTTAAATTTGGACTTTATCAAGCCAAACAAAGGTGGAGCAAGGTTTCCTCTCATAAATTCAGACTTCCTTCAAGGCAAAAAGTGGATGTTGGATTATAAACGCAGGCGGCTCTTGATTCTAGGTTCTGATTGACGATGCGACTTATTTACGCAGCAAAGGCAAGTTAAGGGAGCATTTTAATTACTTCCGTCCGAATATTTTGTACGGAAGTACAATTCTTTTTAGAAAACTTGGTGTGTTTTTGTTTTTCTAACTATCTTCGCAGCGTAAGAAGTCGACAACTTACTTAAATATTCAAACTTAAAACAATAGAACAATGAAACAAAATTTAATGCGTCCTCTAACAGAGGTTGAGATGGAAGAAACCTATGGAGGTAGAACTTGGCTTGCCAGTGCTTGGAAATGGATTAAAGATCACTTTTTCGCAAGAACAGACGACGACCCGAATTGTAGGGTTGAGATAGGAGGTAAAGTTACTTTCTAATTGCAAAATGATAAAGGGTTGCATTATCATATAGCAACCCTTTATTTTTTAAGTAATAACGAGTAAGTTACGGTCATGATGAGAAAGAAGTTTATCGCTAAACGGGATTTGCTGCGCCTTGTTGTAGGCTTGCTTGTTTGCTTCCAAGCCACATCGGTTATGGCGCAATCGCAAATCACAATAAAAAACAACTTGATGTATGTAGATGTGGCTGTCTACAATTCAGGCTTGTGCAGCACAATCCGCGAAACGACTATTGATACAGGTGCTTCTGTATGTGCCATTGATTCTACATACGCCGTTGACTCTTGCCAAATTAAAGGCGAACGAGTAAATGCAACGATTGGGAATACGATGGGTAAAGACGTCCATGCATCTTATGTATATCTAGACAGCATTGCATTTGGCGGGGTGGTTTACACCAATGTGAGATGTTATTTGGTTGATTTAGCAGGGACACTTCAACAATTCGCTCCTAAGTTTATCATTGGTGGCGAGGTTTTAAAAAAGGATTTGTGGTGTTGTGACCTGAAGGAGTATACGCTTCAGCGATATATGTGTGCGCCTAAGAATGTTGTTGCCACGATAAAATGGAAAAAATATGCCGATGCTGCTTTGAACCTCATCTATTTTGAAGGAGAAATTGGAGGCAAAGACACACGGATATTTTTCGATACAGGGGCGGTACGAAATGCAGTGCCTTCTAACTTTGACATAACCCCAACCGACAGTGTTAAGTTACCTGGTGCTAGCATTGCTGAGAAATTAACCTATAAAAAGGTAGGATGGTGTAAAAACGTACCAGTAGAAATATCGAATCTCAATTCTAATTTGGATTTTGTCAAGTCTAGTAATAGTGGACTAAAAGAACCATGTATAAACGCAGACTTCCTTCAAGGCAAGAAATGGATGTTGGATTATAAACGTAGGCGGCTATTGATTCTAGGTTCTGATTGAGGCCTCCCACCATTTGCCCTACTAGGTAGAGCGCATGTTATAAAGATTGGTTAGGGGAGTTTTTATAAAGCAAGTCTGATTAAAAGGTTACATTCTGTACAAATGCGTTGTACAGAACACCTCTGCATATTCTGCAACCAACGAGCCCACAACCAAGAATACTCATCTCTTGCTCTCCAAGATAGCTTACCTTAATCTCCATATCCAACTTAAAATTGTTGACATAACAAAATGAACGTTTGCGCCTGTCGTAACTTATCTGCGCACCCATCTTTTTTAATTCTCGGAGGATATAATACAGCTCACTTCGGGAAACACAAATAGCTGCGGCCAATTTTTCGGGAGAACCCGTGTTCTGCCCGCTGATTAATTCGTGTATTTTCCGTAGTCGTTTCAAGTCTTCTATAAAGTTCATCTTGTTTCTATGTTTAATCCCTTACTTTCGTTTAATCTCTTCACGAGCTTAACGCCTTGTAAACTCGCAAACTAAGAAATTAAATTTCTGCAATAAAACATGCCCCACTCCCTATATTATATAAGGAGTGGGGCTGGACTTTATTGTGTGCGTTAGTGCGTTTCGTTATACCGTTGCGGCTTCCAAAGCGCGTCCTTTTTGGGTTTTACCCAAAGTAAGGAAGGCGATGGGGGCAGCGATGAAGATAGACGAGAGCGTACCGAAGATAACACCAAGGCTCATGGCGAAGGCGAAACTCTGGATGCTTTCGCCACCCAAGAACAAGATGCAGAGCAACACGATAAGGGTTGAGAACGACGTGTTGATGGTTCGGGCCAACGTTTGGTTGATACTGTCGTTGAACAAGCTGCGGAAATCTTGCTTGGGATGCAACTTCATGTTTTCGCGAATACGGTCGAACACCACCACCTTGTCGTTGATGGAGTAACCGATAACCGTTAGGATGGCACCGATAAACGTTTGGTCGATTTCCAAAGAGAAGGGCATGAAACCCCACAACAGTGAGTAAAGACCGATGACGAAGGTGGTGTCGATGGCCAAAGCCACGGTAGAACCAACAGAGAAGGCCACGTTGCGGAAACGTACAAGGATGTAAACGAAGATGGCGAAGATGGCCAACAGCACGCTGATGATGGCGCCGTAGGTGATGTCTTTTGCCACCGAAGGACCAACCTTGGTACTGCTGATGATGGAGCCGCCTTGACGGATGTCGGGGTTTTTAAAGGCATCGACGTTCTTTTGCGAAACCAGTCCGGCCTTCTTCAAGGCGTTATACAGTATGGTTTCTGCCTCATCGTCTACCGTGGGGCTGTTGCTTTCTATCTTATAGTTGGTTGATATACGGATGGTTTTGTGGTCGGTGCCTAGCGCAAGGGCGCCAGTGGTGCAGCCGGGGAATGCGTTGGCCAGAATGCCGCGCACTTGTTCGGGTTGCACTTGCTTTTCGAACGTAACCACATAGTTGCGTCCACCGGTGAAGTCGATGCTGCGACTAAGTCCGCGAGTTACAAAACTGCCTACGAATACGGCCAAAAGTACAACTACCAGCACAAAGGTCTTTTTGTAAACGCCCATGAAGGGGAAGTGTACGTTCTGCATGAAGTTCTTCGAGAAACGCGTGGTGAAGGTGAGCTTGGTCCAGCGGTCCTTGTTCAGTTGATACTCGTAAACCAAACGGGTGAGGAACACGGCGGTGAAGAACGAACAAACAATACCGATGATAAGCGTTGTGGCGAAACCGCGGATGGGACCCGTACCGAACGAATAGAGGATGATACCCGTGATGATAGAGGTAAGGTTAGAGTCGAAGATGGCCGAGAACGCGTTGCCGTAGCCTTCCTTGATGGCCTGTTTAAGGCCTTTGCCGGCCGCCAGCTCTTCCTTAGTTCGTTCGTAGATAAGCACGTTGGCATCCACGGCCGTACCTAACGACAGCACCATACCCGCAATACCCGAGAGCGTTAGCGCGGCTTGGAACGACGTTAAGATGCCTAGCGTGAAGAACAGGTTGACGATGAGGGCCGTGTTAGCCATCATACCCGGCGTGAAGCCGTACATCAATACCATGTAAACCATGAGCACCACGAAGGCGATGGCAAACGATTGAATACCTTGTTGGATGGATTGTGCACCGAGTGTGGGGCCAACCACCTCTTCTTGAACGATGCGTGCGGGTGCAGGCATACGTCCACTCTTCAGCGTATTGGCAAGGTCTTTGGTGTCTTCGATGGTGAAGTTGCCGCTGATAGACGACGAGCCGCCGTCGATTTCATTGGTTACGCGGGGCGCGCTGTACACAGCGTTGTCCAAAACGNTGGC
>NZ_HE999443.1:407293-422993 GCF_000312305.1 Prevotella conceptionensis 9403948
CGCGCTGTACACAGCGTTGTCCAAAACGATGGCAATGGCCTTGCCAACGTTGGCCTTTGTGAGTGCAGCCCAACGGCGTGCACCGTCGCTGTTCATGCGCATGTTCACTTGGGGTGCGCCAGTTGTGTGGTTAAACTCGTCGCTGGCATCGGTAACAACGTCGCCTTCGATTGGCGCACGGCCATTGGTGGAGGTTACTTTGATGGCATGTAGCTCGTAGATGTTCTTCATCTTTGCCTGGTCGGCGGGCTTTGCACTCCACAGCAGTTTAAGGTCGGGAGGCAGAACCTGTTTGGCAACGGGGCCATAAATAAGCTTATTGATGGCAGCAGTGTCGCGAATGTTGGCATATCCCACAATGCTTAGCGAGTTTCCGCCAGTGGGTTGCAGGCGCGAGAACAGCGGATTGGCCTTGATGGCGGCAGCCGTTTGGGCATCGTTGGCGCGTTGTGCCACGTCGGTTTTCTTGTCGTCGCCCGTGTTTAGCTTAAACTTAGGTTGCTCGTTTTTGGCCTTAGCCACCTCTTGTTCGGCCTTGGCCCTGGCGTTGGCGGTGTCTACGGCAGCGGTGTCGGTGCCGTTTTGTTCGCTGGCCAGTCGTGCATTAAGCTGTGTAAGATAAGGAACAATCTCGGATGCGTTGAATGTTTCCCAGAATTCGAGGTTGGCCGAACCCTGCAAAAGCTTACGGACGCGTTCGGGTTCGCGCACGCCAGGCATTTCAACCATGATGCGGCCTTCTTGTCCTTCGAGTTTCTGTATGTTGGGTTGCACCACTCCGAACTTGTCGATACGCGTACGCACCACGTTGAACGAGTTGTCGATGGCCGCTTGCACTTCCGTCCTCAGCACTTTCTCTACTTCGGCATCGCTGCTTTGTGGCGAGACCTTGCCTTGCAGCTGTTGCGTGGCGAAGAGTTCGGCGAGTTTGTGGCCGGGTGCGTTTTGTTTGTAGTACTTGATGAAAAGCGAAATAAAGTCGCTCTGGCTAGTTTCTTCTTCTTTCTTAGCCTGTTCTAGCGACTTTGTGAAAGCCGCGTCGGTCTTGTGGTCTGCCAGTGTCTCGATAACGTCGGGCACGCTGATTTCAAGAATAACGTTCATACCTCCTTTGAGGTCCAAGCCCAAACCAATTTGTGTTTCCAAACACCTTTGGTAGCTGTAGATGCCAAGATACTTCACGGAGTCCTTGTAATCTTGTTGGGCAATGGGGTCTTTCAGCTCGGCTGCCTTCCCGTCGTAGTAACGGGTTGCCACCGAAAAAGACAGGTAGAAGATACTTGCAAGCGTCAGCAAGACGGCAGTTACAATTACGATACCTTTGTTTTGCATTGTTACTTTATTTTTGTTTTATTGTTTTTCTGTTACCATACAACCCTGCAAAGTTACTGATTTTTCTGATATTAGTAAACAGTTAGCTCTGTATATTATCATTTTTTGCCTATTTGCGAAGTTTTTGCAGCAGACAAAAGATGGGGTAGTGGTCGGATGTTTTCACTTTGTTCTCTACAACACATTTAAGCGGCTGCCAGTCGTCGCTGCACATGATGTTGTCGATGCGTACGTAGAAGGCGTTGCGGTGATAGCTTATGCCGGGGCCGTTTCCGCTGGCAACATAGCAGTCGGTTAGCTCTTTTGCCATGCAACGGTGGGCGTAAGAGATGGGGCTGTCGTTGAAGTCGCCGCAGAGAATGATGCTTTGTCCCTTGCGCTTGCGTACGAATTGGGCCACGAATTGCACCTGCGGAGCGCGTATTTTGGCGTATTCGCCCAGCTTGTGCACCAGACTTTTGCCTAGGCTGGGCATCTGTTTGGTGCGCAAGTCGCCTTTGAGCATGCTCTTAAATTCTTGTCGTTGGGCTTCGGTTAGGCCCGTTGTGGCAAAGTGGTTGTTGATAACCAGCACCGTATCGCCCGGCATGGCCACCCAACAAGCCTGACTGAAATCTTCGCTTTGGGGGTACATCAAGCGTTCTGAGCGCACAATGGGGTACTTGCTGTATATGGCTAGGCGGTCGTAGATGGTGGTTTTCTCCTTTATGTCGTGATAAGGGTAGATGCTGTTGAGCAACGAGTCGATGGTTGTTTGGAACTTTCCGCCCAGATTTGCCTCTTGTAGGCATAGTATGTCGGCATCTTTCTCCTTCACATAGTTCAGCATTTCCCAGCGTTGTGGCTCTGTGGCCTCGATGCCGCCCCACATAAAGGTGTTGTAAGATAGCACTTTAAGACAGCTATCGGTGGCGTTGCTGTTTACATTTAATGGTATGTACGTGCGCACGGGACCGAAACAAGCCACGAACCCAATCAGTGGGATGAGCGTTCGGCGCAGCTTGAAGAAAGCCCAAAACACTAAGAACGCAGCATTGATGGTTAGGAACACGGGAAAGGCCAAGCCCAGCGTGGCCATCAGCGGATGGCTGGCGGGGTTTAGCCTGTCGCTATATCCTACGGCAAGCATGACCAAGATGGTGGCCACGTTGGCACCACTGGCAAGCTGCACAATCCATTTTTTTACTTTTGCCTGCATCTTAGCCTAGCTTATTGGCGTTTGCTTTGGTCGAAGAGCCGTTGCTTTTCTTCGCGCGTAAGACTGTCGTAACCACTCTTGCGTATCTTGTCTAAGATACGGTCCACCTCGTCTTGTTCGGCCTTTCGGCGCGCGTTATAGTCCCAGTCGCTTTCGGCGCGCGTTTCTTCGCGTGGGCTTTCGGGTGTGGGTTGGTGGTGTTTTTCGTAGAAATTCTTCATTCGTTCGAAGGCGTTGGTGCCCCTTCGCTGCGAAAAGTTGTGCGAAGGATGCCGTTGCCAGTAGCGTATCATGAAGAAACCGAATATCATTCCGCCCAAGTGAGCCAAGTGTGCCACGTTTCCGCCCGTTCCGGCCATGGCCTGGTAAAGCTCTAATGCGGCGTAACCCATAACAAACCATTTGGCTTTGATGGGGATGGGGATGGGGAAGATGAATATTTTGTTCTCGGGGAATATCATTCCGAAGGCCAAGAGGATGGCATAGATGGCTCCCGATGCACCAACGGTGGTAAGTCCGTTAAGCTGGTTGGCCAATTGCCCCATTACAACGAAGGCATCGCCCACGCCCAAGGGGGCTTGCGCGTTGAGTTGCAAGTAAATCTCTACAAACTGTGCCAACTCTTGCATCAAGCCTGCACCGATGCCGCAGGCTATATAATAAAAGAGGAACTTGCGCGGCCCCCATACGCCTTCGACCACCACACCGAACATCCACAAGGCAAACATGTTGAAGAACAAGTGCGCGAAACCGCCATGCATGAACATGTACGTTACGAGTTGGTAAATGCGGAACTCGGACGCTCTGAAAAAGTGGAGGCCGAGTATGTTGTTGAGATCGATGCCCGAACTGCTCTGGATGACTAACGTGGCCAAGAAAGCTAGCACGTTGATGATAAGCAAATTCTTGGTAATTGTAGGTATGTTGCCCATTAATGATATGCTTTGTTTGAAATGTTATAACATGGGCAAAAGTACTAAAAATATCTGTTAATGCGCATAAAAAGCCCTACGGAACGACAATTTTTCAAAAAAAACTTCACTTTTTTTTCCTTTTCGTTTGATTTCTGAAAGTAAAGGCCTATATTTGTTCCCAGTTCTGAGATAACGCATATACATTTATCACTTTTATAATTCAAAGTTATATGAACAAAACAGATTTGATTGACAAAATCGCAGCAGGCTCTGGCTTGAGCAAAGCTGACTCGAAGAAGGCGTTAGACGCAACAGTTGCAGCAATTAAGGATGCTCTTGTGAAAGGCGACAAGGTTCAGCTGGTTGGCTTCGGCACATTCAGTGTTAACGAACGCCCCGCACATGGTGGTGTTAACCCAGCAACGAAAGAGAAGATTACTATCGCGGCCAAGAAGGTTGCTAAGTTTAAGGCTGGTGCAGAACTGACGGAAGCTATCCAGTAATTGCTTCTAGCTTAAGAAGAGATAATAAATGGCCGCCCTCGCTGTATTGTGAGGGCGGCTTTTTGGTTAAGGGCGAAAAGGCTTATAAAGGTGAAAAGGTGAAAGGGTGAAAGGGTGAAAAGGTGAAAAGGTGAAAAGATGGCTGCGCCTTGCTCGCTTGCCAACTCCTTAACTTGTCCAATAGCAATAATAAAGACGGTTGCACCTTTTCACCTTAGTCAGTTGACAAGTTAACAAGTTGACAAGAGTGGTGGGCGTAGCCTTCCTTTCACCTTTTCACTCTTTCACCTTTAAAGGGCGTCAGCCTTCTTTTCACCCTTTCACTCTTTCACCTTTAAAAGGCGTCAGCCATCTTTTCACCCTTTCACCTTTTCACTCTTTCACCTTTAAATCCTCTTCCAGCTCGTCGAGGTTATTTACCACTGATATACGGCTGCGATAGTTGCCGCGAATCATGCCTTGTCGTTCTAGGTTGTCGAGCAGAGCCACAAGCGTGTCCCAAAAGCCCTCCATATTATACAGTATAACGCGTTGGTGGCGATAGCCAACGGTATTTGCGGCAGCTAGCGTAAACACCTCATCGAGCGTTCCCACACCGCCCGGCAATGCGATAGCCACGTCGCACAGCGTGTTGAGCATCTCTTTTCGGTCGGTAAGGTTCTCGCAACGGTACACCTCATCCAGGTATGTCGACACCTTTCCGCCCTCTTCCACGAACTTAGGCACAACGCCCACCACGCGTCCGCCCGCCTCGTGCGCCGCCTTAGCCACGCATTCCATCAGTCCTAGGTTCGTTCCGCCGAAAAGTACAACGTGTCCATTCTCGGCACACCAACGCCCCAAGGCAGCGGTAGCCTTGAAAAAGCGTGGGTCGATGTCGGCATTAGCCGAACAAAATACAGCTATGTTCATTTGCGTTGATTTTTATCAGTCGTCCGTCTGTGGTTGGTTTCGCCCCTACTTTTGGCAAAGTCGTGGGCTCTTTATTGCCTTTTGGTTACAGGCCATTATTGTAAAGGAAGGCAAGGAAATGGGTTGCAAGCCTATTTCCCCCAAACTCCCAAAGCCAGATAGGTTACCAATGCAAAGATAAGTAAAAGGCATGGCACGCTCAAATTTTATCACTAAATTTGCGATACGGTGCTGCACATTTGCACCTGCTGGCTGGATAATGCCCATTGATATAAATCGGTTCGTACGTTAATGAAAGTTATATTAAGGTATTGCGTTGGTGTTTTTGCGTATCTATTATTGTAGATGTTAGCATTTTATGGTGAAACGAATTGTTGAACTATGTCGGCGGTATTCGTCGGAGCGGTTGTCTCAGGCGAATTTTGAGCAACTTCAATACGGAGTGGCTCGAACATCAAGTGGAACATTGCGGGGCTTGATGGCCGAGGACCTTTCGTTGCCATTAGTAGCGTTAAACGGAGTTAGGCGTAAATTGCTGCAAGGCTTTAAGCAACGGCTCCATTCGTTACATCTACGTATTTCGTTCCGCCTTGTTGAAAGACCTTATTTCCTTTTCCCATGAAAGACAATTATGAAGAATATATCGCGCTGTTAAAGGAAGGTTCTTATGAGGCTTTCTCCGATTTGTATACGCACTATGCAAACAAGCTATACAGCTTTGCTTTGGTGCAAACAAGGAATAGCGTGCTTTCGGAAGACATTGTGCAAGAAACGTTCTTGAAATTGTGGAACACACGAGGACAATTGGATTGTTATGGAAATGTGCATGCCTTATTATTCACCATCGCTAGAAATCTGATAATTGATGGTTTCAGAAAGCAAATCAGGCAGATTGATTTTGAGGACTATCGCCAATCGTGTAATAAGCTTTCTTTATTGCCTACGCCCGAAGAACAACTTGACTACGAAGAGTTTAAAAACCGACTGCAACAGACGAAAGGTCTGCTCTCTAAGCGTGCTTGTCAGATATACGAGATGAGCAGAGAAGAGAATATGCCTATCCAAGAAATTGCCGAATCGCTGAACCTATCCTCACAAACGGTTAAGAACTATCTGACGTCAACCTTAAAGATTTTCAGAAAGAAGTTGATGAGGGAGTAGGGGGAGTTAAAGGAGTTAAGGAGTTAAGGAGTTAAGCCAAATGCCTTTCAACTTTGTCAGTTGACGAGTTGACAAGTTAAAGGAGTTAAGGAGTTAAGCCAAATGCTTTTAAACTTTGAGGAGTTAAGGAGAGAAGCCAAATGTATTGGTGATGTTAGGCTAATAGGATAAGTCTGACCAGACTGACCAGACTGACCAGTCTGACTTGTCTGACCAGTCTGACCAGTCTGACTTGTCCGAAAGCTAGAATGAACTAGAAACCTAGAAACCGCTAGACACCTTTAAAGGCGTTAGCCATCTTTTCACCCTTTCACCTTTAAGCGGCGTTAGCCATTTTTTCACCTTTTCACCCTTTCACCTTTAAAAGGCGCAGCCATCTTTTCACCTTTTCACCTTTTCAATTTTTCACCTTTAAAGAAAAGTGTGCCCCAGAAGTAACCTGTTAACTCCTGGGGCTAATTAAACAATAGAGAGAGATAGCTGATGAACGAATAGTTGCATTCACACACATCATGCGTTCACCGTAAAAAGTGCGATTACCGAGCCACGTTCCCTTGCAGAGAGCCATCAGGCCTTGTTCCAACGCGAGAGCTTGCACGGCGCACATCAACAACCACAATCAGGACACCATGCCTTAGCAGTGCGCCAAGCTTGCAAAAACCAACATTGGCAATGATGCTGGGATTAGCAACGTAGCCGTTCGCAACCATCTCAGCCTCAGAATGGCGCGCACAAGCATGCCGGCACCACCCCTTAAAGCCAATCTGAAACGGTCTTCTTTTTACGATGCTAATATACGAATATTATTCGTCCCAACAAAACATTTTGACATAAAAATATCTAATACAGAAGAATTTAGATAGTTTAAGAACAGGAAACAAGTAATCCAGAACAGACGAAAGATGGCGAAGAAAGAGGGGAAAAAGGGCAAAATATCAATGGATATAGATTGTACTTCAAAAACGAAGTGCAAAAAATGCGGCTGCTTTCAACAGAATAATATGGAAAAACACCGTGGTTTTGCCTTGCAGCTAGGGTGCATAGTCACGAAAAATGAAACTGCAACACAGAGATAGCCGTTCCATTTTGAAGACTCGCTAAGACTAATTGTGCAATATATAAAGAACTCATCTCGGGGCAAGGGTCATAAAATTTTGCCTCACTCCAAAAGAGATAGTCCTTATTGCTCAATATCAACCAGTAGAGGCAGCCTCTATTTTTATTGTCTTTCCATAGTGGCGGAGCTTTCTTTTGCGTTATCTCTTATTGCGCAATCACGCCCAAAGCAATAGCCCAGATAGCAACACATCAGGATGATGGCACAAGCTAAGACAATGGAGTACATCAGCTTACGTTGCTCGGCATATTGTTTCAACACCGATTTAGTTCTTCTCTCTTGCCTCATAATCTTTCTTCCTTTTAATGTAACATAGTTCATCGCATGCCTTACGATTAACCATTCCTTTGCGCAAAATTAAAGAAAAGCCAACAAATAGGCAAATGTACGAGCCAAGAAAACTTGCGAAAGAGAAAAAGCAAACAAACATCATGTATTAAAGTTGTGTTGACTTTTAATCTTTTCTACAAATTGAGAGGAGTTTATGTCTTTGTGCCGTAAAACCAAGATAAACGCTCCACTCACGTACGAAGTGCTGAACAAAGATGTGACGAAATCTGAAATTCTGCCCCATTCGCCTGCAACAAAATATGGCTATCCTCAAAAAAGGTGGCCTGGCGGGAGTTTTTTCAATACACTCTTTACAAGTTGAAAGCATCTTCCCTGCGGCGCATAATGAGGAGAAAGTAAAACGCACTTTTTTATGTCTCTTATGTTCTTATGTCAAAAAGGACCTATTTAGATCTACGTTGAAGTTACTATCAGAACCACCTACTTATGTTCTTATGTCAAAAAGGACGTATCTAGGTCACAATACGAAGTGCTGAACGATTACCCCGTTCATTTATCCACTCGTCTACTCGTCAATTTGCCAACTTGCCAACTTGTCAAAATCTGTCAACTTTTCAGCAATAATTTTAACACAATGAGTACCCTTTTTACCCACCAACCGCCCACCTCGTCGCAAAAAATCGATTCTCGCGAAGGTTTATTTTGATGCAAAAAGGGGTTAGGATGTGAATACAGCGAAATGAATATTTATTTAAAAAGACCGCCATTTGCGCCACGCTTGGGGCTATTTGCGGCTAAATGTACTGCAATTTGCAGCAAAACGCAGTGCAATATGCCGCTAAATGCACTCCGTTTTGCACCAAAACGGAGTGCGTTTTGATGCTAAACGCAAGGTAAAATGGTACAAAATGCGGTGCAAAATGCCGCTAAACGTAAGACGAAAAGCATAAATATCCACTGAAATTGTATAAACAAAACCTTTCAGAGCCGTTAAAAACAGGGTCAAAAAGGGTAAAACAGGCATTAAAAGTGGAGGTTTTAGGGGCTAAAAGTGGGTAATTGGGCTTGAGAAATTATGAGTTGGCAACCAAACTAGAAAGGCAAAATGGTGCAAAATGCAGGTTCTAAGCTTAAAAATAGACAAGGCGGAAGGCGAGAAAACCTAGAAATAGTAGTAATTTGCCTACTTTTTAGCCTATATTTTCGCTAGAACGAAGCGAAATTTAGAGCGATATTGTAAAATAAAAGATAATGATTTAAGGTTTTGAGTTGATAAGTTGGTGGGTTGGTAAGTTCGCGAGTTGATGCCTTCGTGAGTTGTTCGGCTTTCGTGAGTTTATAAGCCAGTGAGTTGACTTGTGGTGCACTCCTCTCAAGTTATAGAAATTTTTAAAGTCAAGACTACTTCATTATTAAAGATGTTTTTCACAAACGAAACGTGATGGCAGTGCCGCCGACAAGCACAAACAAAACATAAAACCATGTTATATACTTACAACATACGCAAATAAATCCCGCTCCACCTTTCGTTTTTGTAAAAAATCTGTGGTATCTTTGCATTTTAATGCGAGGGATGAGGGCCGAAATCGGCAAACATTCCATACGTTTTGGCTAAGCCAATGGTTAACTTGTAGACGGCTATTGCAACCGATAATCCGTTAACTAGTTAACTAAGAAAAGAACAATTATCGACTATGGACAAAATACTTGTTACAGGCGCAAGCGGGTTTATTGGGAGCTTTATCGTAGAAGAAGCCCTTAACAGAGGTATGGAAGTGTGGGCTGCCGTAAGGAAAAGCAGTTCCAAAGAATACCTTCAAGATAAGCGCATTCGTTTCGTGGAGCTTGATTTGGGCAATGCCGAACGACTGAAAAGCCAACTCGGCGGGCACCATTTCGACTACGTGGTGCATGCTGCGGGAGCAACCAAATGCCTGCATCGCAACGACTTCTACCGAGTAAACACTGAGGGAACGAAGAACTTGGCCAATGCTGTGATAGACTTGAAAATGCCGCTTAAACGCTTTGTGTTCATCTCTTCGCTCAGCGTTTTCGGTCCTGTACGCGAGCAGCAGCCTTACGAAGAAATACAAGAAACCGACCAACCCATGCCTAACACGGCCTACGGACACAGTAAGTTGTTGGCTGAACAATACCTAGACTCGCTAAATCCCAAGAACGAAGACGGCGAAATAACCGATGTAGTGTTGCCTTACATCGTGCTAAGACCCACCGGCGTGTACGGTCCGCGCGAGAAAGACTACTTCCTCATGGCCAAAAGCATCAAGCAACACATCGACTTTGCCGTGGGATACAAACCGCAAGACATCACATTTGTGTATGTACAGGATGTGGTTCAGGCCGTTTTCTTGGCTCTCGACCACGGTATGAGCGGCCGAAAATATTTCCTTAGCGACGGCGGCGTGTATCGTTCGTACGATTTCAGCGACCTGATCCACCGCAATTTGGGCAAGCCTTGGATGTTACGCATCAAGGCGCCCGTATGGTTCTTGCGCGTGGTTACGTTCTTTGGCGAGTACATCGGCCGAGCCACAGGGCGCATTTCGGCACTCAACAACGACAAATACCACATCTTGAAACAACGCAACTGGCGGTGTAACATCGAGCCGACGATGGACGAGCTGGGCTATCACGCCCAAGTGAACCTCGAAGAGGGTACCGCGCTAACCGTAAAATGGTATAAGGAGAACGGTTGGTTGTAACTGCATCTACACAACAATGAACTTCATCAAATCACTCTTCGCAATAGAGAAGTCGCCCAAAAAGGGGCTGATGGCACTAGAATGGGTTGTGCTGGCTTACATGGCACTAACGCTGCTCATGGTGTTCTTCACTTACACCAAACTTGCCAACCCCGAATCCATGATATGGGGACGCGTTCGCATCGGCATCATCATCGTTGCATTGTGGGTTGTTTACCGCCTTGTGCCTTGTCGGTTCACCAAACTAACGCGCGTTGTGGCACAGCTTTACTTGCTTTCTTGGTGGTATCCCGACACCTACGAGCTTAACCGCATACTGCCCAACCTCGACCATGTGTTTGCGCAAGCCGAACAATCGGTGTTTGGTTTTCAACCTGCGCTGGTGTTTTGCGATGCCATGCCTTCCGCTTGGTTTAGCGAATTGATGGACATGGGCTACGCCTCTTACTTCCCCATGATATTGGCCGTAACGCTGTTTTACTTCTTTTGCCGTTACGCCGAGTTCGAAAGAGCGTCGTTCGTACTTATCGCCGCCTTCTTCATCTATTACGTGGTGTTCGTGGCCTTGCCCGTAACGGGTCCGCAATATTACTATCCTGCCGTGGGCATGGAAAAGATTGCGATGGGCATTTTTCCCAACGTTGGCGACTACTTCAACCTGCACAGCGAACGACTTACCAGTCCTGGCTATGCCAATGGCATATTCTATCAGATGGTGGAGCACGCTCACGAGGCGGGCGAACGCCCTACGGCTGCATTCCCCAGCAGTCATGTAGGCATCAGCACCGTCATTATGCTCCTTGCTTGGCACACACGCAACCGCCGTTTGGTGTTCTGTTTGCTCCCTTTCTTCGTGCTGATGTGTTTCTCCACTGTGTATATCATGGCCCATTACGCCATCGATGCCTTTGCCGGACTAATCTCTGGCGCGCTACTTTATTTCGTGCTGATGTGGGTTAGCAGGAAATGGAGTGCATAAGATAGCGCATTTGTGGGGTTAAACCGCTTAACCTATTGTTCGTTTTGCAACAACAGATGCTAAATATTTCGGGTACAACGCAACAATAGCCTAAGGTTTTTGCGCGCCATCACAATATTATTGTATCTTTGTATCAACACTCGCGTGCCATTGCCCACAGCAAATGCCCTTTGCACATTACGCTTTGCGAATGCGCGAAATGCAGTTTGTGCCCAGAAACACGTGAGGAAAGCCTGTTTCGTTAAGTCGGCATGAGCATAAAAAAAGCAGGAAAATCAGACTTGTTAACTCGTCAACCCGTTAACTTGTCAACCAGAAACAACCTTTAAAGGTAGCCAATGGCCACCTTTGAACGTATATTTTTTAGCGTTATGGATAAGTTGCAAGCATTGTATGACAAGTGGAAAGCGCTTCAACCGCTTAACGAGCGCAAGCAGTTTTTGCTTAGCCAACGGTTTACTGTGGAGTATAATTACAACAGCAACCACATAGAAGGCAATACGCTTACGTACGGCCAAACAGAGCTTTTGTTGCTGTTTGGAAAGGTAAGCGGCGAAGGCAAGCTGAAAGACTTTGTGGACATGAAAGCCAGTTTGGCAAGCGTAAAGATGCTAGAAGATGAAATGAAAGCGCGCACCGCTTTAACACAGAATTTCATTCGGCAACTTCATCATGTGCTACTACGAGAAGATTATACCACGCATCGCCAATTGCCAGACGGCAGCCAAACAAGCTTTACCATCCACGCAGGCAGATATAAAACGCGCCCCAATAGCGTAATTACACGTTATGGCGAACGTTTCGATTATGCCTCGCCCGAAGAAACCCCAGCATTAATGGCAGATTTGGTGGACTGGTATAATGCCATGGAGGCCGAAGGGGTGATGTCGCCCGTAGAACTGGCGGCTCTTTTCCATTATCGTTATATTCGCATTCACCCTTTCGAAGATGGTAACGGGCGTATTGCCCGACTGTTGGTAAACTATATCCTTGCACGGCACGGCTGGCCGATGGTGGTGGTTCGCAATCGCAACAAGAACGAATACCTCGACGCCTTACACGATGCGGATGTTGACGTAGGTTCTTCACCATCAGCAGGTGCACATGCCAGTCTTGCACAAATTAGGCGTTTTCTTAAATACTTCAAGGCGATGGTAGCAGAAGAGTTGCAATACAACATCGGCTTTGCAACAGAACAGTCGGCTAACGTATGGTGGTACGATGGCCAAAAAATAACTTTCCGCAGTGCGTCTAGCAGTACGATGCTAATGGCAATGCAACAAACACCCGACATAACGATAGAACAATTGTCGAAGAAAGCTGGCATTGTAACGGCGGCAGTAAAGAAACAGCTGGCACAAATGACACGAAAGGGCTATATCGAACGCAGAGAGAAGGATGGCGACTGGCAAGTGTTTGTTTCATCATCTGTGTAGTTTGCAATAGAATTGCGACCTTTTCCGCCTTTTCAAGTTGACGAGTTGACAAGTTGACAAGGCTGGTGGTTGGAGCCATTTTTCACCTCTTCACCTTTAAAGGGCGCAGCCATCTTTTCACCTTTTCACTTTTTCACCTTAGTCAGTTGGCGAGTTGACAAGTTAACGGGTTAACAAGACTGGTGCGCAGCCTTCTTTTCACCTTTTCACTTTTTCACCCTTTCACCTTTTCACTTTTTCACCCTTTCACCTTTAAAGGGCGCAGCCATCCTTTCACCTTTACAATCCTTTCCTCCTTTATGTTAAACAAAGAGAATTGTGTTTTGCCTAACAATTCGTCGTTTTTTCTAATGCCGCACCATTCCTTCACCTTAATTAATAAATGGAGTTTTATCTCACAATGCCCACTCGATAGGCGGTTGTAAAAGAAAACAGAAATGAGGCGGCCGCGAATAAATGTTCTGTTTAGGAGTTTTGTGACGAATGGCAGAAAGCACTATTGTATTAAATTGTGTAAAATCCTTTGGTTGTTACAACCTAAAAGCCTAACTTTGCACCCATCATCATGCGGGAATAGCTCAGTTGGTAGAGCACAACCTTGCCAAGGTTGGGGTCGCGAGTTCGAGTCTCGTTTTCCGCTCAAACCCCAAACGGCCGCCTAAATAGAATGCCGCAATGGTGGAATTGGTAGACACGAGGGACTTAAAATCCCTTGGCCAGTAATGGCTGTGCGGGTTCGAGTCCCGCTCGCGGCACACCTTCTAAACACTTTATCTATTATGAATAAGAATCTAATCCTTACGTTATCAGTGCTTTCTTCGTTGGCAATGACGTCGTGCTCAAAGCTTGGGCCACTCTCTGCCGACAACTTCCAAGTCACACCGACTCCGTTGGAAGCAAATGGCGGTTTGGTATCTGCTACTATTGATGCCAACTTCCCTGCCAAGTACATGAAGAAGAAAGCTGTAGTGAAGATCATCCCCGAACTGCGGTACGCGGGTGGTCAAGTGGCAACCGGCGAAGGCGCTACCTTCCAAGGCGAAAAAGCCACGGCAAACGGACAGCAAGTGCCCTACAAATTGGGCGGACGCTACTCCATGAAAACCGACTTTAATTATGTGCCAGACATGATTAAGAGCGACCTCTACCTCACTTTCGATGCTAGAATGGGAAAGAAAAAGGTGGATTTGCCTGCCGTGAAGGTTTCTTACGGCGTGGTGGCCACATCGCAACTCTACCGCGAGGCTATGGCCAACGATGGACTTTGCATCGCTCCCGACAGCTTCCAACGCATCAAGGCGCAGAAGCAAGAGGCTAACATCAAGTTCCTCATCAACCAGGCTAACTTGCGCAAAACCGAGTTGAAGAACAATTCGGTGACCGAATTCGTCAAGATGTTGAAGAAAATCAACGCCGACCGCGAAAAACTTAACTTGCGCAACGTGGAAGTTAACGCTTACGCATCGCCCGAAGGTGGTTTCGTTATCAACGATAAGCTGGCTGCAAAACGCCAGACCACTGGTGAAGGCTACGTTAAGGGACAACTCAAACAGAACAAGATGCAGACTGCTGTTGAGGCTCGTTACACGGCACAAGACTGGGATGGTTTCCAAGAGTTGGTGCAAGCTTCCAACCTCCAAGATAAGGACGTTATCTTGCGCGTACTCTCTATGTACAAGGATCCCGAAGAGCGCGAACGCCAAATCCGTAACATGAGCGAAGGCTTCCGCGAACTGGCTACCGGCATCCTGCCCGAACTGCGCCGCGCACGCCTAACCATCAATTACGAGGTTGTTGGCCGCAGCGACGAGCAAATTAAAGAACAATTTGCCGCCGACCCAACGCAACTCAGCTCGGAAGAGATCCTTTATAGTGCAACCCTTACAGACAACCCCGCCGAAAAGAACAACATCTATAAGAAGGCAACGGAACTGTACGACCAAGACTACCGCGCTTACAACAACCTGGGCGTGCTGGCTATGCAGGCTGGAAACTTGGCTGAGGCTCGCACCTACTTCCAAAAGGCTCTGGCCACTGCACCCGATGCAGCAGAAGCTAACGCCAACTTGGGTATGGTTGCGCTCTACGAGGGCAATATCTCTGAGGCCGAAACACTCATCGCTAAGGCTCAACAAGCTAACGACATCAACAAGGCTGTGGGCGCACTCAACATCGCTAAGGGCAATTACTCGCTTGCTGAAACTACCCTGAGCAGCTATGAGAGCAACATGGCGGCTCTTGCCAAACTGATGAACAAGAACTACGAAGGTGCACTCGCCACTTTGAAGAACGTTAAGCACCCCGATGCCGTTACCGACTATCTCATGGCCGTTGCTTATGCACGCCAAGGTGACAATGCAGCTGCAACAACTGCTCTGCAAGCGGCAACCGCTAAGGATGCTCGTCTGGCTCAACGCGCCGCCGTAGACCTTGAGTTTGCTAAACTGAATAAGTAATCATGCACATCGCCCCATGCGGGGAACGATGAGTAAAGGGTTAACAATTTGCATAAACCACTATGACGACAACTTCATTTAAGTGTACAACGCTGATAGAGTTTGCGAAAATGGTTTGGCAGGTTGTTAACCCTTCGCCTTTTAAGCCTGCTAAGGCCATGCTTGCCGCGGCTGTACTCGCACCGTTACTCACTGCTTGTGGGGTGGAAGGCAACCGCTTTGAGGTGGAAGGCCATTTCCTTAAAATCAATCGCGGCGAGTTTTATGTGTATAGCACCAATGGACTGATAGACGGAATAGACACGATTAAGCTGGAAGCGGGCCGTTTCGTCTACGAAATTCCTTGCGAACACGAAGGAACGCTGGTCATGGTGTTCCCCAATTTCTCTGAACAACCTATCTTTGCACAGCCGGGAAAGAGCGTAAAGATGGAGGGTGATGCCTCGCACCTGAAGGAGCTAACGGTAAAAGGAACGAAAGACAACAAGCTGATGAACCAGTTTCGCGAGGCCATAGCGAACGCTTCGCCACCGCAGGCTGCTAAGACAGCGGCTCTTTTTGCGGCCGATAACCCCGCATCGCCTGTTGCCGCATACCTTGTAAGGCGTTATTTCATCACCACACCAACCCCTGATTATAAAGAGGCGGCTCGCTTGTTGAAGTTGCTTTTGGCCGAAC
>NZ_HE999443.1:423180-427282 GCF_000312305.1 Prevotella conceptionensis 9403948
AAGAATGGCGAGCTTAACCGCATGCAGTCGCTTATCTCCGTTCTTGCCAAAACCGCTGTGGGCGCATCGCTGCCGCCTTTCCAAGCACGTTCGACAAAAGGCGAAAAGGTTAGCGAGCAACTATGCAATAAGGCACCCGTGGCCGTGTTCAGCGTGTGGAGTACCACCAACATGCAGAGCATGGAGTTGCAACGCATGCTCAATCAAAAGGTGCGTAGCTCCAAAGGTAAGCTGAAAGCGGTGGGCCTTTGCATCGATCCCATTCAACGAGAGTGCAAAGACATCTTGGAACGCGACAGCATTTCGTGGCCCAACATCTGTGACGGGGCGATGTTTGAGGGCAACGTTGCCAAGAAATTAGGGGTTTATAGTGTGCCGTTCAACATCCTATTGAAGAACGGAAAGATAGTAGCCAAAGACCTTGATGCCAACCAATTGAAAGAACGACTCGACAAATTGCTCTGAAAAACATTCACCTATGCTTGTCAAAACCTACTGCGCAGCGGTAAACGGGCTGAACGTAACCACCGTTACCGTGGAGGTGAACCTCGTGAAAGGCATGTTGTACCACTTCACAGGCCTTGGCGACGAGGCCGTACGCGAAGGGCGCGACCGCATATCGTCGGCCATTCAATACAACAACATGCGTTTCCCACGGGCAGACATCACCGTAAACATGGCACCTGCCGACCTCCGCAAGGAAGGCAGTAGCTTTGACTTGCCCTTGGCTATCGCCATTTTAGCCGCCGATAGTCAGCTGCCAACCGACCATCTAGGCGACTTCATGATGGTGGGCGAACTGAGTTTGGACGGCACTTTGCAGCCCATCAAAGGCGCATTGCCCATTGCCATTAGGGCCAGAGCCGAGAAGTTTAAGGGACTTTTAGTTCCAAAAGCCAACGTTCGCGAGGCAGCCGTGGTGAACAACCTCGATGTTTATGGCATGGAAAACATCGTCGATGTGGTGAATTTCCTTTCGGGGAAAGCACAATTCGAGCCTACCGTCATCGACACACGCAAGGAATTTTATGAGCAACAATACCGTTTCGACCTCGATTTTGCTGATGTTCGTGGTCAAGAGAACGTTAAACGCGCTATGGAAGTGGCCGCGGCTGGTTCTCTCAACCTGATTATGGTGGGACCGCCAGGTTCAGGTAAGTCGATGATGGCCAAGCGTCTGCCCTCTATCTTGCCGCCGTTGTCGCTGGGCGAGAGCCTAGAAACCACGCAGATACACAGCATTGCAGGCAAATTGGGCAAGGGCATGTCGCTTATCTCGCAGCGTCCGTTTCGTGCGCCGCACCATACCATATCCGAAGTTGCCCTTGTTGGCGGTGGTGCAACGCCCCAACCGGGCGAGATTTCTTTGGCGCACAATGGCGTTTTGTTTGCCGACGAGTTGCCGGAGTTCAACAAAACCACCCTCGAAGTACTTCGACAGCCACTAGAAGACCGCAAGATAACCATCTCGCGCGCCAAATACACCATCGAATATCCCTGCTCTTTCATGTTCGTTGCCTCGATGAACCCTTGTCCGTGTGGCTATTATGGCGACCCAACTCACCACTGCGTGTGCATGCCTGGTCAGATACAACGCTACATGAACAAGATAAGCGGTCCGTTACTCGACCGAATTGACATTCAAGTAGAAATAACGCCCGTTCCGTTTAAGGACATTTCGCAGGCCGTTCAAGGCGAGTCGAGTTCCGTAATACGCGAACGCGTTATCCGTGCGCGGCACATGCAAGAGCAGCGTTTTAAGGAAGTAAAGGGCATTTACAGCAACGCGCAGATGACCGAGCGCATGATTCACCAATTTGCCGAGCCCGATGCAGAAGGCATTGAGTTGCTGCGGACGGCTATGGAACGCCTAAGTCTGTCGGCACGAGCCTACAACCGCATCTTAAAAGTGGCGCGAACCATTGCCGATCTCGAACAAAGCGAAGCCGTTAAGTCGCAACATCTGGCCGAGGCCATTAGTTATAGAAATCTCGATAGGGGCGATTGGGCCGAACGAGGAAACTAAAACATCTGCCGCTACGATGAAAATAGTATGTATTAAAGGTGGGTTGGGCAACCAACTCTTCGAATATTGCCGCTATCACGGCCTGCTTAGGCACAACAACCATGGCGTTTACCTACACTACGACCGTCGCCGCACCAAACAACACGGTGGTGTGTGGCTCGATAAAGCCTTCCACATAACGTTACCCAACGAGCCGTTGCGCGTAAAACTGCTGGTAATGGTGCTGAAAACGTTGCGCAGGCTACATCTTTTCAAGCGTCTTTATCGCGAAGAAGACCCACGAGCCGTACTAATCGACGACTATTCGCAGCACAAACAGTACATTACCAATGCGGCCGAGATACTGAATTTCCGCCCGTTTGAGCAGCTCGACTATGCCGAAGAGATACAAACAACGCCCTTTGCCGTAAGCGTTCATGTACGCAGAGGCGACTATTTGCTGCCAGCCAACAAGTCTAATTTCGGCGTTTGCTCGGTTCATTATTACCTCTCGGCCGCTGTTGCCGTTCGCGAACGCCATCCTGAATCGCGTTTCTTCGTCTTCTCCGACGACATGGAGTGGGCCAAAGAGAGCCTCAGCTTGCCCAATTGCGTGTTCGTTGAGCATGCTCAGGCGCAACCCGACCACACCGATCTCTACCTCATGTCGCTCTGCAAGGGGCACATCATCGCCAATTCCACTTTCAGTTTTTGGGGTGCCTACCTCTCAAAAGGTTCGTCGGCCATCGCCATTTACCCCAAACAATGGTTTGCTGAGCCTACATGGAATGTGCCCGACATCTTTCCAGAGCATTGGATTGCGCTGTAAAACGATTGTTAGTTAGCGCATGCCGCTTCATTGCAGGTAGGAGACAATAGCCTATGTGTAACAGATTCAAATCCTCGACCGCGCATAACAGCTCACTTCTGGGTAGCACCAACCTTATATAATAAGGTGTCCCACGCCGCAGAACCATAAGTATAGAGGCTCTTTCGGGTATCGAAAACCAACGCAAAGATGATGTTTAACCAATAATAAAATACCGAAAATGGATACTAAAAAGAAAAAGAAGAGCAAGCTGGAGATTGACGACAGCTACGAATTACAACTAGTAAGCAAGCTACATCCCGCCCTCAGATGGGTCTTAATGCTGCCAATAGGGCTGCTTGCTATCCTTCTTGTGCAGTTTGCCTATGGGTTTGTGTTCAACAAAATGCTTTCAAACTTCGACCCTAATGGCGGTGTAGCCATAGTCATTAACAGCCTATTCATGGCCATGAAGTATTGCGTGTTTGTTGTGGCGATGGTTGGCGTGGCCCCAGTTGTGCGAGAAAAGAAGTTCCAGGCGTCAATCGCCTGCGCCATTATTGCAGTGATTGTTTGTTTAGGAAGCACAGGATTCCTCTTGTATAATAATGGAGTAGAGAATTTAACGATGCTCATCGCAACGGGTGGTTCGGCTTTCTTGGGCATTGTATGGGCTGTATTGAATGTCCGGTCTACTGTTTCAAAGCCACTACCCACCGAACAAGGGGGCGAACTCGCTGAACTATAAACACGAAAAAATGCCTAGAACCGCAGTCTTGTTCAACCACATACAACCCCTTGAGGTTGCCCTTCATTTGTTGTTTCTCGCCGTTTCAGAGGAATGGGCCAATGCCCACGCCCTTTGTTAATAAATATATAAATAGCCCAAAACACAAAGAAAAGGCGTATCTTTGGGGCATTGTGGGTTTAAGGCAGGGCTTACAACTTGCTTTTTGCAAACCGAAAAGTCTGTTGTTTCGCTCCTTTTCCTTTCTTTTTGCGCGCAAATGGTGCAAACAAGCCATCGTAAACGAGAGCAAACAGGCACGAAAACAACACTTGTTACGCTGAGAATGGCTGGAAAAGCCATGCGAAAACGAAGGGGAATAACCACCCAAAAACCACACCCCGTGTTCGAAACAAAAGCATGGCGAGCAGGCGATGCAAGGCTTAAAAACTGTGATACAGCTGCGACAAGTCGCTATGTACCCTTCGCCAACCGAACCAACTGCTTGCAGAACGAACAGAAACCTAGGCAAAATTATCCCTAAATAACTAATAAGATGATT
>NZ_HE999443.1:427624-435389 GCF_000312305.1 Prevotella conceptionensis 9403948
GATTAAGAAGTATATTCAAGAGAACGAAGAACGTATGCTCGATGAGCTTTTCAGCCTTATCCGCATACCCAGTGTTAGCGCGCAACAAGCGCACAAACCCGACATGCAACGTTGCGCCGAAAGATGGAAAGAGCTGCTGTTGATGGCCGGAGTAGACCGTGCCGAGGTGATGCCTTCGGATGGGAATCCGATGGTTTACGGCGAAAAGATGGTAGATTCCAATGCCAAAACGGTGCTCATCTACGGTCACTACGACGTTATGCCCGCAGAACCTTTCGAGCTTTGGAAAAGCGAACCATTCGAGGCTGAGGTGCGCGACGGACGCATTTGGGCACGTGGAGCCGACGACGACAAGGGCCAATCGTTCATCCAAGCCAAGGCATTCGAGTATGTTGTGAAGAACAACCTGCTGAAACATAACATCAAATTCATCCTCGAAGGCGAAGAAGAAGTGGGCTCGCCCAGTCTTGGCGCGTTTATTGAGAAACATAAAGACCTGCTGAAATGCGACGTAATACTGGTTTCGGACACCAGTATGATTGCCGAAGACATACCTACGCTTACCACCGGACTTCGTGGTATTGCCTACTGGCAGATTGAAGTGACTGGTCCAAACCGCGATGTTCACTCAGGACATTATGGTGGAGCCATCGCCAACCCCATCAACGTGTTGTGTAAACTCATCGCCGATGCAACCAACGAAGACGGCAGAATACTCTTCCCCGGCTTCTACGACAAGGTGGAAGAGGCCAGCGACGATGAACGAAAGATGCTTGCAAGCATACCGCTAGACCTCGAAGGCTATAAGAAATCTATCGGAGTAGACGAACTTTTTGGTGAAAAAGGCTACTCAACGCTTGAGCGTACGGGCTTCCGTCCCTCGTTCGACGTGTGCGGTATTTGGGGCGGATATACGGGCGATGGTGCTAAAACGGTTATCGCCTCTAAGGCCTACGCTAAGCTTTCGTGCCGATTGGTGCCACACCAAGACTATAAAGAGATTGCCCAACTGGTAATCGACTACTTCAAACGCGTTGCACCCAAGTCGGTTAAGGTAGACATCAAGTTCCTACATGGCGGTCAGGGTTATGTATGCCCCATTGATATGCCTGCCTACAAAGCTGCCGAGCGTGGTGTAGAAATGGTGTTTGGCAAACGTCCTTTGGCTGCTCGTTTGGGCGGTAGCATTCCAATCATCTCTACTTTCGAGCAAATTCTAGGCGTTAAAACCATCCTCATGGGCTTTGGCTTAGAGTCTAACGCCATCCACTCGCCCAACGAAAACATGCCGCTAAGCATGTTCCGTAAGGGTATCGAGGCTGTCGTTAACTTCCACTTGGAGTATGATAAGTTCTAAGGAGTAAGTGGTAAAGGAGTAGAGTAGTAAGTAGTAAGTTTTGAGGAGTTAAGTAGTTAAGTTAGAAGTGTGGTGGCGTTAGCCATTTTTTCACCTTTTCACCTTTTCACCCTTTCACCTTTTGTGGCTAACTATCTTGTCAGCTTATCAACCTCAACTTTCTGCCAAACTCCACATCCCCATCATGCGATTCACTCCCCTCTCCCCCTTTGGAGAGGGGTTGGGAGTGAGGCCACCTCACTCCCTTTTCTTTTTCCCCATTTACCAACCAACGATGCGAAGACCCCTCTTCATCCTTTTATTACTCGCCTTTGCCTTAGCAACCATCGCTGCCGAACCCATTCGCGTGGCCTGTGTAGGCAACAGCATCACTTACGGTTACGGACTTCCCGACCCCGCAACCGAATCATATCCCGCCCAATTACAACAGAAGTTGGGCAAGACTTACGACGTGCGCAACTTCGGACACTCGGGGGCAACCCTCCTTTCGCGCGGTCATCGCCCCTACATCGAGCAAGAGGCGTACAAGAATGCCTTGGCTTTCAAGCCCGATATTGTAGTGATACACCTTGGCATCAACGACACCGACCCACGCAACTGGCCGTTCTTTCGCGATGACTTTACCAAAGATTACATCGCGCTCATCCGTTCGTTCAAGGTCGCTAACCCCAAAGCCGCCTTCTACATCGCCAAGATGAGCCCCATATCGCATCGACATCACCGCTTTTTGGCAGGCACGCGCGATTGGCATAAGCTGGTACAAGCCGCCATCGAACGTGTGGCAAAGGCCGCAGACGCACGCCTTATCGACTTCTATACGCCGCTGTTGCCCTTTCCGCAAATGTTTCCCGACGGATTGCATCCCAACAAAGCAGGGGCAGGAGTGCTTGCGCGCGTGGTGTACAAGGCACTAACGGGCGACTATGGCGGACTGCAAATGCCCCTTGTCTTTTCTGATAACATGGTGGTTAGGCGCAACCGCGACTTCGATGTCTACGGAACGGCCAACGCTGGGCAACGCGTTGTAGCCACGTTTAATGGCGAAAAGCGCAGCACCGTGGTGCAAAACGATGGCACGTGGCGTATTGTTTTCTCCCCACCTCGCGTGGGAAAGCCCTATACCCTCGCCGTTACGAGCGAACAACGAACGCTCCGTTTTAAGAATATCGTTGCAGGAGAGGTGTGGCTTTGCTCCGGTCAGAGCAACATGGCGTTCCCCTTAGCCAACGACGAACTTGCCAAAGAGACACTGAAAACGGCCAACGACCCCAACCTGCGCGTGCTAAACTTCTTGCCAAGATGGGATACCGACAACATGGAATGGTCGCAATCGGCGCTCGATTCCATCAATAACTTGCAGTATATGCGCAGTAATGGCTGGCAGCAAGCCACGTCTAAAAACATGGGCGAGGTGTCGGCCGTGGCCTATTATTTCGCAAAGGTGCTGCGCGATAGCCTGAAAATACCCGTCGGCATCATTGTCAACGCTGTGGGCGGAAGTCCTACTGAGGCGTGGATAGACCGCCAAACGCTTGAAGATAACTATCCCGAACTGCTGAACGACCGCTTTAAAGACAACGTAATGGTTATGCCGTGGGTGGTGCAGCGCATGCGAAAGAACATCGCGCACACCACGGATAAGTTGCAGATGCACCCTTATCAGCCCACCTATCTCTACGATGCGGCCATCCGTCCGCTTGCCAAATACCCCATCAATGGCGTTATTTGGTATCAAGGCGAGTCGAATGCCGAGAACATGGAGATACACGAACGTCTGTTCCCACTTTTGTTAAGCTCGTGGCGAACCAACTGGGATAACCCCCAATTGCCTGTTTACATGGTGCAATTGTCTAGCATCAACCGCCCTTCTTGGCCGTGGTTCCGCAACAGTCAGCGACTGATGGCCAACACTCTACCGTACGTTTACATGGCCGTGAGCAGCGATGTGGGCGATTCGCTCGATGTTCACCCGCGCCAAAAATACCCCGTTGGCAAGCGATTGGCACACCTCGCCCTTTATCATCAGTACGATTTCAAGCGGCTAACGCCCTGCGGACCAAGTGTGCAAAGTGCCACCAAACAGCCTAACGGCGAGGTGCAAGTGTGCTTTAATTGGGCCGACGGATTGAAAACGGCCGATGGTAAGGCCCTTCGCACGTTCGAAGTGGCGGGTTACGACGAGGTGTTCTATCCAGCCGTAGCCACTATCAAGGGCAACGAAGTAAGGCTTACGTGTTCGCAAGTGCCCCGTCCCGCCTTCGTGCGATATGGCTGGCAACCCTTCACAAGGGCCAATCTGGTGAATGGCGATGACCTTCCTGCGTCTACGTTTAGGGTGGAAGTGAAATAAAAAAGACACAAAACGGCCTCACCCCCCAGCCCCTCTCCAAGGGGGAGAGGAGAGTAATATGTCTTGCGGTTTCTAAGCCTACAAGTATAAGATACAAGGATATAGCCAAATATTTCACGCTCCTCTCTTCTTGGCTGACAACTTATAAGACGAGGTTGGCAGTAGTTTAGAATAATCTGTTCTTCATCAAACCACAATGAAAAAAAACAATAAATCCCATAAATCGCAAGACATATCACTCCCCTCCCCCCTTGGAGAGGGGCTAGAGACTGAGGTTTTTTCTCTTGAAGAAGGCTTGTCGGTGAGTCCGGTTATTAGTTGTGGCAAGCAGGCTGTGCCTAATACGCGTTCCTTCTTCCTCAAACTCCCTTCTCCCTTAGGCACACTCCATCTCGAAAGCGATGGAGAGGCACTTACATCTGTGCTTTTTGAGGGCGAGAAAGTCAAGCATCCCAAGGGCGTTACACTACAAGAGGCACCACAACTACCCGTTTTTGTTGCTGCCCGCGCATGGCTTTCGCGCTATTTTGAAGGCCACGATCCAGGTGTCCCGCCGCCCGTTCGTCCGCAAGGCACGCCTTTTCAGCAGTCCGTTTGGCAGCGTTTGCTTACCATTCCCTATGGTTCCACCACCACTTATGGCGCTTTGGCCGCGTACCTAGCAGCGCATAACGCCTCTGGGCGCATGTCGGCGCAGGCCGTTGGGCAAGCCGTTGGCCGCAATCCCATCAGCGTAATCATTCCTTGTCACCGCGTAATTGGAGCAAATGGCACACTAACGGGTTATGCAGGTGGCTTGGATAAGAAGATATTTTTGTTGGGATTGGAAGGGAAGACGGAATTTTAAAGGTGAAAAAATGAGAAGGTGGAAAGGTGAAAAGGTGAAAGGGTGAAAAGGTGAAAAGGCTTGTAAAGGTGAAAAATAGGAAAGGTGAAAAGGTGAAAAGGTGAAAAGATGGCTGCGCACCACTCTTGTTAACTTGTCCGACTTGTCCGTCCTATCTGACTAGTCTGACCAACCTGACCAGTCTGACCAATCTGACTAGAAGAGCTAGATAAGATAAACTAACCCCGCTAGCTTAATTAACCCGATGTCTGAAACTCATTAACTCGCCTGCTATCGACTCGTCTTTTGTCCGCTTTTCCGTATAGTTTTTAACACTATGGCTGCCCTTTTTATCCACCACTTCACCCTCTTGCCCCAAAAAATCGATTCTCGCGGCAGTTCGTTTTGATGTAAAATGGGGTTAACTTGTGAGCATGGCAAAATGAATATTTATTTTAAAAGGCCGCCATTTTCACCCTTTTAGAGGTTCATTTGTTGCTAAATGTGGTGCAATATGCCGCTAAATGCAATGCGTTTTGCTGCTAAATGGAGTGCGTTTTGGTGCTAAATGCAAGGTAAAATGGTGCAAAACGCAGGGTGAAATGCTGCTAATTGCGAGATAAAGAGCATAAAAATACACTGAAATGGTATAAATAAAACTCCTTTGGAGCATGAGAAACATGGCTAAAAGGGGCAAAATGGTCGTTAAAAAGTGGGGTTTTAGGGTCTAAAAGTGGGTAATTGGGGGTTAAAAATAATGAGCTGGCAACCAATCTAGAAAGGCAAAATGGTGCAAATTACAGCTTTTGTTCTCAAAAATAGACAAATAATAAGGCGCGAAAAGCTAGAAATAGTGGCTAATTGCCTGCTTTTACGGCTTTATTTTCGCTAGAAGGGGTGGCGAGCAATGTGTGTTTTGTAAAAGATTTTTAAACTTTCGGGGTAGTGAGGTGTGTTTATAAGTTTTTAAGTTTATGATGTGGTAAGTTTATGGGTTTATGGGTTATTAAGTTAATGGGTTTGTGAGGTTATGAGCTTATGAGGAGGTAAGTTAATGAATTTGTAAGTTTAGGTGCTTGTTTGAGGATAAGTTTATAGGGCTATGAGTTCGTAAGTTTATGAGTTGTTAAGTCTATGAGCTATATTTAATGCTAGTGTTGGAAAAACCACTTCTATTCTGAACGAGGCAAAGAGGTTGTTGTAATCTGTATTTTACTTGGCTTATGGCATAACAAAAAAACGCCCGAAGGCGTTTTGTTGGGAGTACTTCCACCGGGAATCGAACCCGGATCAAAGGTTTAGGAAACCTACGTTCTATCCATTGAACTATGGAAGCCCTGAATTAATGTGCTGCAAAGTTACGTTAAAAGACGCACAATGCAAAATAAAATGCTGCTTTTGTTATGCCATGCCATGTAAAACATCGGTGTTTGCAGTGCGACGTGGGGCATAACTGGCCTTGCTTGGTGTGCTAGCTTGGCTAGCTAGAATTGGTTTTATCTAGTGTTTCTAGTTGTGCTAGTCTTTCTAGTTTTGCTAGTCTTTTTGGTATTGTAGGTCCTTCTAGGGTTGCAGGTCTTTCCAGGGTTGCTAGTCTTTCCTGGATTTCTAGCTTTTCTAGATAGGCTAGTAAGCCCGTTTAACGGAGGACAGTGCTTTGCGAAAGCAACCTTAAGTAATCTTCCTTATGCCCATCAGTTCACCACCAACAAGCCATACGGCCCAGTTGTAGATGCGCGATAGCGTATCAGTTTGTTGCCTTGTGCGCCTTCGGCCACGTTTCCACCCGTTGAAAGGTTGTACTTGCGACGGCAATTGGCGCAGGTGGCGAACCCGTTTGCCTTCACCGTTAGCGGATAACTGCGGCGCGGAACAGCGGTAGACGAGTAGCAATTGGGGCATTGCAGGTCGTAGGCATAGAACACGGGCGGGTCTGATAGCAGGCCGTAGCCTAGTATTAGCCCGTTGTTTATGCCCAAAACAACGCCTCTGTTTTGGTCAACGGCTGTGGCCTTCGATGCTTGTTGTGCTCCGCCACCACCTGCAACGAAGTTAAATTCAACGTAGCTGTTTTGTCCAGAGTAGCGCGTCTGCATGCTCACGGTTACGAAAACATTGCTGTGGGGAGACATTGCCGATGCCAATACGGAGTTGTTTTGCACCTGATTATCAAAAATAAAGTGGGCCCGGCGGTCCGAAAACTCGTTCTCTACCTTTCCGCACGAGCTTAATAGGGCGTTTGCCAAGGGCAAAAGCGTGGCGATAAGTAATGGATGAATTTTGTTTTGAGCATAAGCGGATTGGTTAAGGGTGAAAAAGGGGGTGTGGATGGCTGTTGGATAAAGTAGAACTGGTCGGACTGGTCGGACTGGTCGGACTGGTCGGACTGGTCGGATTGGTCGGACTAGTCGGACTAGTCGGAAAAGCGGATGGCTTGCTTAACCCCATCGAAACTTACTCCTTACTACTTTTATTTTACTCCTTACTTACTCATACTTAATCACTTGCAGCAAGTCGGCAATCTTCTCCAAACCTTCCATCAATGGTTTCTTAACCATACCTTTAATAAAGGGGTTCAGTTCGGCTTTGATGGTTAGTTTCATCTTGCAGGCATTGTCGCCATTGGGCACAACCTGAATCCAGAGATTGAAAGAGACGGGCGATTCGGCCGTCTCAAACTTGATGCACTTAGGTGCCTCGCGTTCCACGATGCGCAGTTTAATCTGCCCAACGGGGTTAACGCTCATCGAGATAGAGTCGCTGTCGAAGGTCATCTGTTCTAGTTTGTCTTCGGGCAACTTGTCTTTTAAGCGTTCAATGTTAGAGAGGTCGCTCAACATGTTGAACACCGCCTCTTGTTTATAGGGTATTTGTCGGATACTACTTTCGAATGTAGACATGTGTAGGGTTTAAATAATGAATGAAAAAGACTAGCAACCAACTCACAACAGACCTGTTCCACCTCACAACCGGCCTCACCCCCAGCCCCTCTCCAAGGGGAGAGGGGAGTAATATGCAGTGCTATTGCAATGTTAGAGATAAGATTATGCTGTGCGCTGGCAAGTCATTTCACTCCCCTCTCCCCTTGGAGAGGGGCTGGGGGTGAGGCCGGTTGTGGGGTTGTTGTGAGGCCAGTTGCGGGGCAGGTTAGGCCGGTCGCGTCTTTTGCTGAGGCCGGTTGTGAGAGTGCCTATCTGTGTAGCCGCAGCAGTGTAGCGGCAACGCATTTCAC
>NZ_HE999443.1:435499-453827 GCF_000312305.1 Prevotella conceptionensis 9403948
ACTCGTTCAACAGCACCACATCTTCCTTGGCGATGTATCCCGTTTCAACGGCTTTTTGCACCACGTGTTCGTAATCGGTAAGTGTTACCAGTTTTACGTCGGCCGCTTTAAACGCGTCTTCGGCAACGGCGAACCCGTAAGTGTAGGCGGCAACCATGCCCACCACTTCGCAATCAGCCTTTCGGATAGCCTCGACAGCCTTCAAGCTGCTACCTCCTGTGGAGATGAGATCCTCGATAACTACCACCTTCTGACCCGCTTTCAGGTCGCCTTCAATCAGGTTTTCCAGTCCGTGGTCTTTGGGTTTGCTCCTTACATACACAAAAGGCAGTTGCAGCGCATCGGCCACTAGCGCGCCCTGAGCAATTGCTCCCGTGGCAACACCAGCCACAGCGTCGGCTTGTGGAAAGTGTTCGAGCACGGCATGTGCCAGTTCAAGCTTGATGAAACTGCGCAGCTGGGGGAACGATAGCGTGCGGCGATTGTCGCAATAGAAGGGCGATTTCCAGCCCGATGCCCATGTAAAGGGGTTGTTGGGTTGCAACTTAATGGCGTTAACCTGAAGCAGGCGTGCTGCAAAATCTTTCTTGATGTTGTCCATATCCTTGTGTGGGTTTATTGGTTTGCGGCAAAAAACCATCGTGGCAGCTCGGTGCAAGTTGCAACGTTGGCTTGTTGTTCCGTTATATATACTCTATATAATCATGTGCAAAGTTACGCTATTTATCCTATTGGGCAAAATTTATGCGGTGCGTTCTAGGGCATATAGTGGTGATATTAAGTGGTGATGGAGAATGTTAACGTTTTTTCTTTAATGGCATGACGAAACTTTTTTTACATTCTTTTCTGTGTTGGTTCGTTCGTTTTTCGTATCTTTGTAACCATCTACGAATACCTAAAACCCCAATGGCGCTTATGTTAAGAATGCCAACGACAATATGTTTTCAGGCCAAATTGTTAACAACAAGGCTTATTTTCGCACTGCTGATGCTGTGCGGAGCGGTAGCAGTGCATGCCCAAAACATTGTTGAAGGGACGGTTCTGACCGATTCGCTCAGCCCCAACGCCCGCTGCACCGTAACCCTTTACGATAAAGACGATAAGCAATGGCAAGCTTTGGCTTGCGACGAAAAGGGGAAATTCCGCATAGAGAACGTGCCGAATGGCCCACTTCGCGTGGAGGCGAAGGCCATTGGGCATGTGGCGCAGAGCAAGAAAGTGTTTCTCTTTGGAAACACAAAGATGCAGGTAGACTTCACGTTGAAGTCGGAGGCCATCAACTTGAAAGAGGTAGAGGTGAAGTCGAGCCCAATGATTGTGAACGGCGATACCACTACTTACATCGTATCGAGGTTTACAACAGGGCGCGAAAAGGTGCTGAAAGACGTGGTGAACAACCTTCCCGGCGTGCGATACGACGAGAGAGACAACTCGCTAACCGTAAACGGCAAGCGCGTGAGCAAGGTGTTGGTGCAGGGCGAAGACCTCTATCAAGGCAATGTGTCTACGCCGATGGAGAACCTTCCCGCATCGGGTGTAGATAACTTGAAGGTTATCGACAACTATTCGGAGTACAATGTGTTCTCTGGTTTCAAGAGTAGTAACCAAACGGTGGTGGACCTTTCGATGAATAAGAGCATGCACGGGCGACTTAAAGGACAGGCCGAGGCACAGGGCGGACTGCTAAATAAGGTGATGACGAAGGGGTCGGGCATGCTGCTGGGCAAGCGAATGATGGGCAATATCATCGTGGGAGGCAACAATACTGGCGATAAACTGATACAGCCTGCCGACATCGTGAACATGAACGGCGGGTGGAGCGAAATGCTTTCGGGCGATGACCCGATGGCTAGCATGCGTAAGACGTTTACCGATTATGCCATGATGCTGGACTATCGCGAGAACGTTTACCGCCGCAACAATGGGTTGGTGTCGCTTAATACGGTGTCGACACCTGGCAAAAACATGAAGATTTTGTGGAACGGAATGGTGGGAGCCGACCGTTATCGCATGAAAAGCACCGACCATTACGCCTATCATGGCGGACTGGCATACACCGATTCTACACTCGAACTGCAAGATAAACGCCACTTCTTGTCTAATATCAAGTTCAAATTGGCCAACCAAAAGAACATGGAACTGACGTTAACCAACCGCAGTTACTTTGGAACGACCGAAGGAAATACCGACCGACAGCTGCAAAGTGTTGGCCTTAACGAACAGACGAAAGGGCGATTGGCCACGATAAACAACGCTTTGGTGTGGCTTTATCGGCATGGGAAGAACGTGTTTAGCTACAAGGCCGACCTTAACTTCTTGTTCAGTAACAACCGTTACGACTTTTCTTCGCAACCAACGCCGCTCTTTAAGTCGCCCGCTTTGCATTCGGAAATGAACATACGCAGGCTTGAATTTACGGGTTCGGCACAGTATGTACGTAGGTTTGCCGACGCCTACTTTTTGCGAATAGCCTTGCGCCACGGCCTAGAAACCTTCTCTACCACCGTAAAGGGCGACAGCGTGGGCATGGACAACCCTGCTTTGAAGATGCCTTATCGCTTTTACGACAACGGCGCAGAGTTGAGTTTGAATAAAGATCAGGGTAAGTTTAGGTTCGGTGTGGGCGGCATATTCCATCATTTCAGCCTGCATTCGTCGCGCCCCTTGTCGTTCGGTGTCTCGCCAAAGATGGCCGTTTCGCCGTTGTTCAACATCAGTTATCGTGTTAGTATGATGCATTACGTTGAACTTCGACTTAAAAGCACGTACCAATTGATGGGTGCTGGCGCGGTGTTCGATGGCCCTTACATTGCCGATTTCAGGCGTGTGAGTTATGTGCAGATAGAAAATGCGCTCGCACATACCACCGAACTCACGGCGATGCAGGCGTATGCCAACCTCTTTAAGGGCATAACCCTATTTAATATGGTGTCGCTAAGCTACAACCACAACGCCTTGGCCTACGATTACAGCATGGCCGACGGGTTGGTTTCGCATGTCGTCAGTCGCAATGCATCGGGTGGAAAGGGGCTTAGTCTGGCCTCGATGATGGAGAAAAAGCTAATAAGCACGCCGCTTAACTTCCGTCTTTACGGCGGATTGAGCCTTGCGCGCTCGCCATTCTTCTACCAAGGCGTGGCGCAAACGTCGGATAGTAGGTCGTTCAACGTCAACCTTAACGTCAAAACCTACTTCAAACGTGGGTTCAATGGCGAACTGTTCGCTGCCGCAACATGGGCAAACGATAAGAGCAAGCTGCTGCGTTCGCACCAAAACGATTATCGTTTGGAGGGCGAATTGGGCTATATCGCCAACAAATGGCAAGCATCGGTGAGGCTGGGACAGCGTTGGCGCAAGGTAAGTGGCAGCGGAACAGACTATACGGTCCTGCGGTTTGGCATGGAATACGACCTTAACAAGCACATTCGCTTAAAGGCATCGGCGCAAGACATGCTCAATCTGAGGGAACGACTGATGCAAGAACGCGTGGTGGATAACTACTACGTTAGCACACGTAACATCCATTACATGCCCGGAAGCGTGATGATTGGGGCAATGGTTACCTTCTAAGTAGTACCCCAAACGGTAGATTTACATAACACTTAAACAGATAAACGTATGAAAAGAATCCTATTATCTCTCGCCGCAATGCTGTTTGCGGCCATACCTATTGCAGTTAACGCCCAACAACTAACCGTTGAATACGAAACGCGCGTTAATGCAAATTCGCCCGATGCAATGAAAGAATCGGGTCTGCCCGACGAGATGCGCAAAGCATTGATTAGTGCGGTGGCCGATGTTAAGGCTTACTACATCATGTGTATAGACGGCGGACAGGTTGAAGGTCGCGCGCAAGCAGCGAAGGAAAACAAATGATAACTTTCATGGGACAAACCATTGATGCCAACGAGTTTGTGAAAAATCAGCTCGAAAACATCATATACTACAACAAAGATACCAAAAGAAAGGTGTCGAAAGTGGTGGTGATGGGCAAGCATTATTTGTTGGTAGACCCATTAAAGCCCGATACCTTCGACGTAAAACCCAATGAAAAGAAAGACATCTTGGGCTACGAGTGCGTGAAGGCGGTAAGCAAAGACGGCAAGCAAACCATTTGGTTTACCAAGCATATCCCCGTAGATGCTGGGCCTTTGTACACGGATGTGGGCGGATTGATACTCGAAGCCGAACTGAAAGACCAAATCTTCGTGGCCAAGAAAATCTCGATGAGCGTAGACCACGCCTTGAAAGAACCCACGGGAGGCGAAGAAATGACCGAAAAGGCCTTTAAGGAGAAGATGCAAAAGTATGTGGAAATGATGCGTAGGGGCCAGTAAAGGCCAAACCATAGCCAGGCGATGCAAGTGCAAAGCCTGGCCTTTGATGTCTTTCTTATCAAAGGAGGGCTGGCTTTTCATGCCCGTATTGCACGCTTAGTTCTCCTTGATTAACAAGTTCTTCTAACATTACTTGCCATCCATAGCCTGCTTAAAACCCAAAAAAAATCACTACCTTTGCATCTGCTTACAGAAAAATCGAAACAGAACAGCATGAATATTGAAAGCGAGATAATAGCAACCGTGGTGCAAGCGGTGAAAGAATGTTTTGGCCAAGACGTGCCAACAACGATGGTTCAGTTGCAAAAGACAAAGGCCGAGTTTGAGGGAAACCTCACGCTCGTGGTGTTCCCTTTCCTTAAATTGTCGAGGCTGAAACCCGAAGACACCGCCCAACAGCTGGGCGATTATCTGGCACAGCACTGCAAAGTGGTGCAAAGTTTCAACGTGGTGAAGGGTTTTCTCAACCTCACCATTGCACCGGCGGCGTGGATTAGCTTGCTCAACCGCATCGACAGCGAACCTCGTTTTGGCGAAAAGGCCGTTAACGAGCAGTCGCCACTCGTGATGATAGAGTATTCTTCGCCCAATACCAACAAGCCTTTGCACCTCGGACACGTGCGAAACAACCTCCTCGGCTGGTCGTTGGCCCAGATCATGGAGGCCAACGGCAACCGCGTTGTGAAGACAAACATCGTTAACGACCGCGGAATACACATCTGCAAGTCGATGTTGGCCTGGAAAAAGTGGGGCAACGGCGCTACTCCCGAAAGCACGGGAAAGAAGGGCGACCACCTTGTGGGGGATTTATATGTTGAGTTTAACAAAAAACAAAAGCGACAAGAGAAAACTTTCCGCTACAAATGGACAAATGGTAATCCTCCATCTAATTTTAAAAGAGTCGTAAATCCTACGTTGTATAAAAACACATATCGTAGTGTATGGGCCATAATTGAAACTAAAATGCAGAATGAAGAGTATAGGTTTTCTGACGATTATGGCTATGGAATGAACAAAATCATTCAAGAATTAGATAGATATCCAATGTGGTTACGTTTAGAAAAACAAGGCTATAAACCCAAAACGATAGGCATCCTAAAGCAAAAATGCAAAGAAAAAATAAGGGGTCAGATAAAAAGGAGTTTCTTGTATCAGGCTCAACGTTTGCTTGTGCGCTGGGAACAGGGCGACGAAGAGGTGCGCGCACTGTGGAAAAAGATGAACGATTGGGTGTATCAAGGTTTCGACGAAACCTATAAAGCGATGGGCGTTGGTTTCGATAAGATATATTATGAGTCGGAAACCTACCTCGAAGGCAAGGCCAAAGTCGAAGAAGGACTGGCCAAAGGGCTGTTCTTCCGCAAGCCCGATGGCAGTGTTTGGGCAGACCTTAGCAACGAAGGACTCGACCAAAAGCTGTTGCTCAGAGCCGACGGCACAAGTGTCTACATGACCCAAGACATCGGAACGGCCGACCTCCGCTTTAAGGATTACCCCATCGACAAGATGATTTACGTGGTGGGTAACGAGCAAAACTACCATTTCCAAGTGCTTTCCATCCTGCTCGACAGACTGGGTTTTAAGTGGGGAAAAGAGTTGGTTCACTTCTCTTACGGCATGGTTGAACTGCCTAACGGCAAGATGAAAAGTCGTGAAGGTACGGTGGTTGATGCCGACGACTTGATGGAAGAGATGGTTTCTGCCGCTCGCCGCACCAGCGAAGAGTTGGGTAAGTTTGCCGATATGACCGAGAACGAGCGCAACGACATTGCTCGCATCGTGGGCATGGGTGCGCTAAAATACTTTATCCTTAAAGTAGACGCGCGCAAAAACATGCTCTTCAATCCCGAAGAAAGCATCGACTTCAACGGCAATACAGGCCCATTCATACAATATACATACGCCCGCATACGCAGCATTATGCGTAAAGCCGAGGCCGAAGGCATTGTTCTGCCCAGCGTTTTGCCCAACACGCTGCCCCTAAACGAGAAAGAAGTGCAGCTTATCCAAAAGCTCAACAGCTTTGAAACGGTGGTAGAACAGGCAGGAAAGGACTACAGTCCCAGTGGCATAGCCAACTATTGCTACGAGTTGACCAAAGACTTTAACCAGTTCTACCACGATTACAGCATCCTCAACGCCGAGAGTGCCGAGGCCAAAACACTGCGTTTGGCATTAGCAAAGAACGTGGCCAAGACCATTAAGAACGGCATGCAGCTGTTGGGCATCGAGGTTCCAGAGAGAATGTAAGTCATGGCATCGCAACTCGTTAACCCGCCATCGCACCGCACCGACACCGTGTTACCGCTGCCCGCAGAGGTAAAAGCCAACGCATGGGCGGTGGATGCGGCTTGTTCGGGCAACCCCGGACCGATGGAATACCAAGGTGTCGACCTGCAAACGGGCTATCCCGTGTTCCACTTTGGCCCAGTACACGGCACCAATAACATCGGCGAATTTCTCGGCATTGTTCATGCTTTGGCCTTAATGCAGCGGCAGGGCATAACCGATAAGGTGATATATTCCGACAGTTATAATGCCATACTGTGGGTACGAAAAAAGAAATGCAAAACCAAATTGGAGCGCAACGCCAAAACCGAATCGCTTTTTCAAGTGATAGAAAGGGCCGAACGGTGGCTGCAAAATCATGAGATTAATACACAAGTAATTAAATGGGAAACCTCTAAATGGGGAGAAATACCTGCGGATTTCGGGCGAAAGTGAAAACTTTCGCCCTTTTTTTGATAATTGTTAGCTTTTTTCTTGGTGGTATGTTCTTTTCTTTTTACTTTTGCGGAGTAAAAAATAATTAAGAACTTAAATGCTTTGGAAATGAAAAAGACTTTTATCGCATTGTCATTACTTGCCATGCCTACCATGATGTGGGCACAAGGCGATAACGAGATTAACATCGACGCGCAGGTACGTGCGCGCGCTGAATATCGCAACGGTTATATGCAGTTACGCCCCAAAAGCGCACAACCGGCATCGTTCATCGAAGAGCGTGCTAGGCTTGGAGTGGGTTTCGAACGTGGCGACGGGCTTAGTGCCAAGCTCTCTGTTCAACAGATTGGTGTTTGGGGACAGTACATGCAGATTGAAAGTAAAGGTGAAATCATGATGAACGAGGCCTGGGGACAGTATAAGTTCGGTGATGGTTTCTTCGCTAAATTGGGTCGTCAAATCCTCTCTTACGATGATGAGCGCATCTTCGGTGCACTCGATTGGAACGTAGCCGGCAGAAGTCACGATGCCTTAAAGCTGGGTTACGAGAACGATATGCACAAGCTGCACCTTATCTTGGCATACAACCAAAGTGGAGAGAACTTGCTTGGAACAAAGTTTGCACCTGGCCAACCCTACAAACACATGCAAACCTTCTGGTACCACTATGGGAACGAGGACAACCCATTCGGCATTTCTGCTTTGCTTTCTAACTTAGGTTGGGAGTATGGACCTGGAGCTGAGGGTGATACGAAGTACATGCAAACCCTCGGCACCTATGTTACTTATCGCCCCGAAAAGCTCGACTTGCAGGCTTCTGCTTACTATCAAATGGGTAAACGCCCAACAGGCGACACGAAAGTTTCTGCTTGGATGGCTAGCGTTAACGCAGGTTTCATGCCCAACGAGCAATGGAAGTTTAACTTGGGCTATGATTATCTGAGTGGTGAAGACGGAAAGGGAGACACTTATAACGCCTTTGATCCCCTTTATGGCACGCATCATAAGTTCTATGGAGCAATGGACTACTTCTATGTAAGAGAACATCGTAGCCTTGGCTTGCAAGACATTCAGCTGGGTGTTACCTTTACGCCTACTGAAAAGCTTGCATTGAAAGCTAACGGACACTATTTCATGGATGCAGTGAAGACGGACGGCAAGGACCAAGGTCTTGGTGGAGAAGTTGACCTGCAACTCGACTATGAGATAACGCAAGACGTGAAACTGACAGTTGGTTACTCCACTATGTTGGCAACGAAGGGTTTGGATGTTGTTAATGGAGAAAACTACAAGCGTTGGCAAGACTGGGCTTTTGTTTCGCTCAACATCAACCCCCGTATCCTCTCGTTTAAGTGGTAATAGTTGCTTAACGTGTAGCATACTCTGTCTGCAATGTGCCTAAATGGTGCATAGCAAGGCATGGTGCAGCGAATAAACGCAGATAACTACATCGCGATAATATTTTATTAAACGCCACCATCATATATTTTGTTGGTTTACTGCTAGTAGGTAAACGAGCAAAAGATATGGTAGTGGCGTTTTGTTGTTTTATGGGTTGGTGCTATAGTAAAAAGGTGAAAAGGTGAAAAGGTGAAAGGGTGAAAAGGTGAAAGGGTGAAAAGGTGAAAGGGTGAAAGGGTGAAAGGGTGAAAGGGTGAAAGGGTGAAAGGGTGAAAAGATGAAAAGGTGAAAGGGTGAAAAGGTGAAAAGGTGAAAAGGTGAAAGGGTGAAAGGGTGAAAAGGTGAAAGGGTGAAAGGGTGAAAAGGTGAAAAGGTGAAAGGGTGAAAAGATGGCTGCGCCCACCAATCTTGTTAACTTGTTAGTTCATCAACTGGTTAACCTGTTAGCTCGTCAATTGGTTAACTTGTTAGCTCGTCAACTGGTTAACTTGTCAATGTGTTGTCAAACAGAATTGGATTTGTAACGACATAGTGTGCATCGTAAACCAACAAGAAGTGATCCTCTTCCTCTGCGTAAGGTTGTATTTTCCTTTTCACCTTTTCAATTTTTCACCCTTTCATCTTTAAAGGGCGCAGCCATTTTTTCACCTTTTCACCCTTTCACCTTTAAAGGACGCATCCATTTTTTCACCTTTTCACTTTTTCACCCTTTCATCTTTAAAGGGCGCAGCCATTTTTTCACTTTTTCACCCTTTCACCTTTAAAGGGCGCAGCCATTTTTTCACCTTTTCACCCTTTCACCTTTACAAGCCTGGCTTTGTAGCAATCGTTGTGTTGGGGGTTATACAATGCCAATAAGTCTGCGGCCAATCTTGTGTAATCCCTCAACGATACGTTGTCTTTGTTGTGGTCGAGCCTTTTTAAGGCCGTTTGCATAATGGCTCAATTGCCTCTCGTTCACCCCAGAGGCGCGCGATATGGCTGCAAGACTAGCGTATGGCTCGCATGAACGAAGAAGGGCGGCCGTGTCTAAATGGTAGTCAAATTCGTATTCGCCATTACGCAACCATAGGGGTACGTCTTCGCCGTCTGCAATCATTCCCGCGATATGAAACCGCAATGTTGCAGCTATTTCTTTTATCAGTTCGTCGTAAGTCTTAGCTGTAAGCACAACGCTACCAGGTACATTGTCGCCTAAGCTGGCACCAAAGTTGTGGTCGTACCATTCTATATTTACTTTAATTCTTTCCATAAATGCTGCTGTTTAATGTATTTTGGCTAGTGCATAGGTTATGCAAAGCAGGGAGATTTTTTATTTCCACCCAGCCTATTTCCAAATGCTGTTTAACAAGAACTGGCTTAAACCCCAATCGGTTGTTAGACCGTTTACTAAATTTTTAGGTTATTTCCGTCGCCTCCTGTTCATCTTTCGTTTGCTTGTCGGCATCTTGCCTGTCTTATTCTCTTGACGTAGCCCGCTACGCCTTCAAGAATAAGACAGGCAAGATGCTCAACAACCAAACAAAATCTGCACAGGCTCTAACAACCGATTTGGCTCAAATCATCGCTAGCCTTACCTCTTATCGTTACTTTCCCTTTCTTTGTAGGATGTTTAAATTGTCGATGGTCGCCCTTTGTGGTGCAGAGCACCCAGCCGTCTGTTTCCAACATCTTGATAACTTCCTTAACCTTATACCTCTTCATCTGTGTTGCATGTTATTATCAGGCAATACAAAAGTAGTAAAAATAATGCTGATCTACAAGCTAATGTCAAAAGAAAAGTTCCAGTGTGTTGTTTAAGCCCAATCGTCCGTTTAGATGTTTCTGAAAACAATGTGGTGCGAAACGGCACGATAAAAAGACAAACATCGTGTCGTAATCTGTCTGCCATCTTTGTTATGTTAACATAAGATAGCCAATCTCTCTCTCGTGCGGAGTGTAGAACGGAACAACCCTCTGGCTTATGAACACACGAAAACCCAACTCCCGAATACATCAACGCGCCAACTTACAAACTCAAGAACTCATCAGCTTACAGAATCAAGAACTCATCAACTTATAAACTCAAGAACTCTTCGGCTTACAAAATCAAGACCCCATAAACTTACAAACTCATCAACTTACAAAAAATAACAGCCCATAAACTTATAAAACTCTTCAATTCACAAACTCATAATCTCACCAACTCGAAACCTTAAATTCTTATTATTTATTTTACAATGTCGCTCCAAATTTCACTCCGTTCTAGCGCAAATTTAGGCTAAAAAGTAGGTAAATGGCCACAAATAATGGCCTTTTACGTCTTCCGATATGTCCGTTTTAAAGAAAAGGACCTGCATTTTGCACCATTTTGCCTTTCTAGATTGGTTGCCAACCCATGATTTTTGCAGTCCAAAAACCTACTTTTAGGCCCCAAAAACCCACTTTTTAACGACCATTTTGCCATTTTTAGCCCAGTATTTCATGGTTATTAAAGGTTTTGTTTATACAAATGTAGCGTATTTTTATACTTTTCGCCTTGCGTTTAGCACCATTTTGCACTGCGTTTTGCACCATTTTACCTTGCGTTTTGCACCAAAACGCACTGCATTTAGCACCAAAACGCAATGCATTTTGCACCATATTGCACTGCGTTTAGCGGCATATTGCACTATATTGTGCCGAAAACAGCTAGAAAAACGGTGCAAATGGCGTTCTCTTGGAATAAATATCCATTTTACATCATTCATAGACTAACGCCTTTTTGCATCAAACCAACCTTCGCGAGAATCGATTTTTTGCGACAAGGTAGACGGTTGGTGAGCAAAAAGGGCGCTTATAATGTTAAATTTCTTACTGAAAAGTTGACAGGGTTTCGGGTTGACCAGTTGACCAGTTAACTAGTTAACAAGTTGACGAGATGACAAGTTGACGAGTTGACGAGTTAACGAGTTGATGAGTTGATGAGTTGATGAGATGGCAAGTTGACGAGTTGACGAGCGTGTTGGTTCGGGAATTTATGAGCAGGGGAGTTGGGAGAGTTTGTGTGCAGACGGGTTTGTGAGTTGACATGAGTTGTCGTCCACCCCGTACAAGCCATTTGGCTTAACTCTTTATAGTCAGGCAGAATTGCTTTTGGAAAATAGTTGTTGGGAGGATGCAAGACGTGCGTAGCGTGGCATCGACAAGCCCTTACGCAGAGGAAACGGAGCACTTTTGTTTGCTTGCGATGCACCTATGGCTTTCCAAAGGCAATGCTGTTTCACTTTAACTCAAATTGGTTCGTTAGGAAAATTCGCTTTCGTCTTACCCAAAGAAACGTCGAAAACACGCAAATAGTTAGCTAGCCATACGCATTTCATGCCACAGAAGAATATCTTTGTAACTGTTTGCTTGTGCAAATCTCTAATGAATCGATTGGGGTTTAACTCCGCCACTCCTCTTCAACAAATTTGTGAGTTCATTCCTTTTCAAGGCATAACCATGTTTTGTCGCAGGCAGATAGGGCAGAACTTCGGGGGGGGGTATCGTGTCTTTGAGCGGTATTTCGTGCTTGAATAATGAGTGTTTATCCTGGTTTTACTGCACAAAGATGATAAACTACGCTCAATTTATTGCTTTAATTTCTTTTCCTTTCATTTCTCAGCCAGATTGTTTTTTGTTTGTACTTTCCTCCACCCTTACGGCGAGAATAGCGTTTGTTATTGTGGCAAAAGCTTGCCGATAAATGGTTTTACCACATCACGATATAAGGCCTCGCGGTAGGTTTCTGCTGATAATCCGTTCCATTCCGTTTTCCACATGGGCGTAAAAATGATGATGTAGATGCAGTTATCAACGAGGAAGGTTGTGCCAAATGCAGGTCCGATATATTCTTTTAGCATGAACCAACCTGTATGAGAAAGGCTGATTTTCCACCTCTTATCTGCTGACTTCACGGCAAGGATGGTCATCGGTTCCTGCTTACCGTCGTTTTTGCTCACCTCTATGTCCTTTATTATAATGGACAGTGGGTGGGTGAAGAGTTTGCTATCCACCTTTTCCAACGATGAGGTAACCAAGTGCCTATCTCCCTCGCAGCCTTTCGGAGGCCTGAAAGTCTTGCCCGTCCAATGTAGTTTGATGTCGTTTTTGGCGGATATAATCTGATAGCGGAGTGCTTGTTGGCGCATCATCGAGTCTGTTAGCCAACCGTGTTGACCCAGATCTAGAGGTCGCACAGTTTGTGCGAGGCATGGCGACGACACGCGTGCAAATAGCACGGCGCACAAAGTTAGCCGTTTAAGACGTATGGTAAAGGCGTTTTTCATCTGGGGTAAAGTTATGGATTTTAATAGTCGTCGAGTATGATTTTGCCATAATAGTCGGGCCTTAAATAGTAGTCTGTGTGTTCTATGCCAGACGAACGGGCTTCGCGAAAGGCCTATCACCTCACTGCATTATAAACTAGCATACTCATGAACAAACTCTTCTAGCACATTGCCATCGTATGTTTCCTGCTTTATCAGTTGGAATTTAGGCGGAATGGCAACGGCCCTAGTGCCATCGTAGACGGTGAAAGGGGCCGTTTCGCGATGTATTTCGTCGCAACAATTGGCATCGATAAAGGCTTGATGCACAATGGCACCACCCTCAACGATGAGCGTTTGCACGTTGTCTTGGTACAGCTGTGCGAGCAATTGGGTGATGGGTTGATGCCGATGCAGCACAAGGCGGCGCGGATTTTCGCCCCACCAATGGCGCGTATTCAGTGCAGGATGTTCGCGTTCGTCGGTGGTTTTGCCCACCAAAATGGCATCGCACTCCGCCCTTAGCTTATGCGACAGCATTTGGGTGAAGGGCGTAGATATGGTTAAGGCGTGGAAATGGTCGTCGATAAAGCCGTTGGTGGTTTGCGCCCACTTCATGATTACGTACGGACGTTGCTCGCGTTGAAACACAATGAAACGGCGATTAAGTGCCAAACACGCTTTTTCGAGTACCCCCACGACCACCTCGATACCTGCTTGGCGCAGTTTTTCGATGCCTCGTCCCTGCACTTTGGAAAAGGGGTCGACACATCCCACCACCACACGCGGCACGCCTTTGCGGATGATAAGGTCGGCACAGGGGGGCGTTTTGCCGTAATGCGAACAGGGTTCGAGACTTACATAAAGCGTGGAGTGGGGCAGAAAAGGTTCGTCTTCGGGTCTAATGGCGGCAAAAGCGTTCACCTCTGCATGGCCTTCGCCACAGTGAATGTGGTAGCCTTCGCCGATAATGCGGTCGTTATGCACGATTACCGCCCCCACCATCGGATTGGGCTTAGCCCCCAGCAGTCCGCAACGAGCCAGTTGTAAGCATCGGCGCATGTAGCGTTCGTCGGTGGCTTGGGTGGCAGTGGCGCGCGCTTGTGCCGTTGTCGGGCCCATGCTGCCGGGCGTCGGCGAGGCGTTTTCGGCTTGCGGCAACCATTTTTCCGTGTCGTTCACATTGCTTTTATCCATTTTTTTCTTATTTTTGCAGCCATGACCTACCCCGAATTGTGGCGCCGTTTGTTGCCCCTTTATGATGAAGGCGAGGCCAAGGCCATTGTAAGGATGGTGCTTGACGTCGGCTTTGGATTGTCGTTGGCCGATGTTTACGCAGGCAAAGTTACACAATTATCGCAAGACGATGACCACAGACTGCGCAAAATGATGGATAAATTGGTGCAAGGCGTGCCCGTGCAGTATGTGTTGGGGCGTGCCGACTTTGCGGGGCGCACGTTCGATGTGGCGCAAGGTGTGCTTATCCCACGACCAGAAACCGAGGAGTTGTGTGCCTGGATTGTGCAGACTTGCAGCAACTTGCCCGTCTGTGGCACGTCGCCCACGTTGTTAGATGTGGGTACGGGCAGTGGGTGTATCGCCACAACGCTGGCCCTCGACCTGCCTACGTGGCGCGTTTCGGCCATAGACATATCGCAAACGGCTCTCAACATCGCCGAACGAAACGCCCAAAAGCTGGGTGCGGAGGTGCGGTTCGTGCTGCAAGATGCGCTTTGCATGCCTCCCGATGTGGCTCTTTGGGATGTGATTGTTAGCAATCCGCCCTATATCATGCAGCGCGAGGCCCAACAGATGCAGCCCAACGTGTTGCAAAACGAGCCGCATTCGGCCCTTTTCGTGCCCAACGAAGAGCCGCTGTTGTTTTACGAAAGCATCGCCCGATATGGTTTGCATGCCCTGAAACGCGGCGGAAAGCTGTTTTTTGAGATTAATCCTTTATGCCATGAGGCGATGAAAAGGATGTTGGCCGATATGGGATGGCAGGCAATTGAAACGAGAAACGATGCCTTTGGTAAGCAACGAATGATGTCGGCGATAAGGCCAGAGGGGTTGAGAAGTTAAGGAGTTAAGGAGTTAAGGAGTTAAGGAGTTAAGCCAAATGCTTGGTTGCACAATGGCAATCTTTAAAGGTGAAAAATTGAAAAGGTGAAAGGGTGAAAAGGTGAAAAGGTGAAAAAATGGCTAACGCCACCAATGCAATTGGCTTAACTCCTTAACTCCATAACTCCTTTAACTCCTAATGGTGAAAAGATGGCTGCGCCTTATAACTTAACCACTCGTCAACTTGTCAACTTGTCAACTTGTCAACTCACCAACTCATAAACTTACCAACTCACCAACTTATCAACTAAATATTCAACAATGGAAGACAAACAAAAGCGAATAACAGAAGAACAGGCACGCACCCGTTTGGCCGCACTTTGCGCTAAGGCGGAGCATTGCACGGGAGAGATGCGCGAGAAAATGTGGCGTTGGGGCATTGCCGAAGACGCGCAACAACGTATCGTTGACTATCTTGTGACGAACAAGTATGTGGACGACGAGCGCTTTTGTCGTATGTTTGTGCGCGACAAGATTACCTATAACCGCTGGGGACGACGCAAGGTGGAACAGGCCTTGATGGCCAAACGCGTTTCGAGCGATGTGTATAAGCCGGTGTTAGACGAGGTGGAACCCGAAGACTTTACGGCTGTTTTGCGCCCATTGCTCGACAGTAAACGCCGCACTTTGAAAGCAACTACCGACTACGAACTGAACATGAAACTGATAAAGTTTGCCTTAGGTCGTGGTTTTGACATGGAAACCATTCGCAAATGCCTAACCGATGTCGACGAGTTTGCCGAAGATTAGCCTTTGGGCGCGCATCGTAAGCTTGCTCGCACCCCGCTCATGCGCCGTGTGTGGAACGCGACTTGAACCGCAGGAAGACATCGTGTGCGCCTGTTGTAACCTTCATCTGCCTAGAACTAACTACGCCCTGGCTCCCTACGACAACGAGATGGCACAGCTGTTTTGGGGCCGTGTGCCCATTGAACGGTGTGCCGCCCTGCTGCATTATCAGGCTGCCGCGCCTGCTAGTGCCTTGCTTTATAAACTGAAATACGGCAATCGTCCCGATATGGGCATAGAACTAGGACAGCTGATGGGTAAAGAATTGCTGCCAACAGGTTTCTTCGAAGGCATCGACTTCATTGTACCAGTGCCCTTGGCACGACAACGGCTGCGGCAAAGAGGCTATAATCAGAGCGAAATGTTGGCGCAAGGCATCGCACAAGTAACGGGCTTAAAGGTGAAACGTGGGCTTATTCGCCGTGTCGTGAACACCGAAACGCAAACCCACAAAGACCGTTGGGCGCGCACCGACAACGTTAATCAGGCCTTTAAGCTGGTGCAGAGGATGCCCGAAACGGGCTGCCATGTGCTTTTTGTGGACGATGTCGTTACCACAGGAGCCACCCTTTGTGCCTGTATGGGGTGCTTGAAGGACATTCCCAACGTAAAGATGAGCGTGCTGAGTGTGGGTGTTGCGCATACGCGGTGAGCGTGATTGGCGTACGAAAAGCCCCTTCACGTGCCTTTACCGAAATCAAAATACCGAATAATAGGTATTGTGAAGTTTCGCGAAAACGCGTAACTTTGTTGGCGAAAAGTGTAAAAATATGATTGACATGAAAAGACATATAGGGCTACAAGCAAGTTGCCTTTATCACAAAGCGCACTGTCTGGAACATCAGACAGTGCGCTTTTTTTGTGAACATAATCAAACATCGTTCTCTTTTAACGTACCTTTAAACCCACTGTCGATATGCAAGTGAAGAAAGATGATGTGCAGGGCAGGATTGTTTCCGTGGCCCATGAGGAATTTGTACGCAACGGAGTGAAGAGAACTTCCATGCGAACCATTGCCAAATTGTCGGGGGTGTCGTTGGGAAATATCTACAAGTACTTCGACAGTAAGGACAAACTGTTGTGCGCCGTGCTGGCCCCATTGCTTAAAGCATTAGACGAGTATTTGCTGTTTCACAACAACAGCGAGCACTTGGTGATAGACGACTTGTCGGTAGAGCAGATGCAAACGCAGATGATGAACAGGCTTTTAGACCTGATAGGGCGGTTTAGAACCGAACTGAAACTGCTTTTCTGCAACGCCGAAGGCACTTCGTTGGAGGGCTATCGTGAGCGGCTTACCGCCCAACAGGCGCAATTGGGCATGGAGTATCTGCAAATGTTGAAACAGAAATATCCCTGGTTGCATGTCGAGGTGTCGCCGTTCTTTATGCAAATTGTCTGTTCGATGTGGTCGAACGTTCTCTTTGAGATTGTGCGGCATGAAGGACTTACGGAGGCAGACATCACCAAATTCTTTGCCGAATACTTCGAATTCTCAACCGCAGGTTGGCGAAAACTGATGAAAGTGTAGGGCTCACAACCCCGTAAACTAAACAACAAATAAACTCAAATACAATGAAAATAGAAAGCGTAAACAAAAGTTTTAAGCGCGCTGCCATTTGTACACTCAGGCACAGGTGGCTGGTGTTGGCGGCCTTTGCGGCATTGATGGTCTTCTCTGTCGTGGGCACTAAGCGCATCGTAATGAAGACCTCGTTCGACGATTACTTTCTCGAAGACGACCCCGTGCTGGTTAAGACCAACGAGTTCAAGTCCATCTTCGGCAACGATTATTATGCGGCCGTGCTGGTTAAGAACAAAGATGTATTCTCGCATCGCAGCCTTTCGCTCATCCGAGAGCTGAGCAACGAACTGCTCGACAGCCTCTCGTATGCCGAAAAGATAACCTCGCTCACCGATTTAGAGTTCACCGTGGGCAACGATGAGGGGTTGGCCATCGAGCAAATAGTGCCCGACGAGATACCCACCAATGCCGATTCGTTGGCCGCCATTAGGCAACGGGCGTTCAGTAAGCCGCATTTGGCCCGCAAATTGGTGTCGAAAGACGGCACGATGACGTGGATAATGGTGAAGCTACGAACCTTTCCGCCCGAACAGGAATGGAAAAAGACCAGCAATACCTCGCCCGACATACTCACGGGAAAGGAACTGGCGCACATCATCAGCAAGCCCAAATATCGGGAATTGTCGCCCAACGCCTCGGGCATGCCTTATCTAACCCACGAAAAGGTAACCTTCTTGCAGGGCGAAATGGGCCGTTTGATGCTCTTCGCCTTCATCGCCTCCATCTTAATTATGTTTTTCGTAACGCGCTCGTTGCGCGGTGTGGTTGCGCCGTTGCTCACATCTGTGGTCGGCATCTTGTTGGGTTATGGCGTCATTGGCTGGGTGGGCATCTACGTAGACCAGCCCACCGTGATGATTGCCGTCATACTGGCATTCGCTTGTTCGATAGCCTATAACATCCACCTTTACAACTTCTTCAAAACCCGATTTGTGCAAACGGGGCGCCGGCGCACGTCTGTTGTCGAGGCCGTAGGCTCAACCGGCTGGGGCGTGTTGCTCTCCGGGCTTACCACCATCGCGGCAATGGCAACCTTCTTGGCCATGAAGATTGTGCCCATGCAGGCCATAGGGCTTAACACCTCGCTCTGTTTGCTGGGTGTT
>NZ_HE999443.1:454021-456619 GCF_000312305.1 Prevotella conceptionensis 9403948
TGGGTGTTTTGGGCACTTGCCTCTTCATTACGCCGGTGTTGCTGTCGTTCGGACGTAACCGAAAGCCACACCCGCACATGAATCGCAGCATAGAAGGGCGTGCAGGAACGCTCTTCGAACGGCTTGGAAACTTCGTCATTCGCCGCCATCGTGCTGTCGTTATCGTGTCGGTTGTGTTCACGGCGTTTTGTGCTGTCGGCTTGTTCAGCATCGAACCGGCCTTCGATGTAGAACGCACCATGGGCCGAAAGGTGCCTTATGTGGCTCGTTTCCTCGACCTTTGCCAAACCGAATTGGGCAGCATGTACTCGTACGACGTGATGATTGTGCTGCCCAAAGCCGGCGATGCCAAACTGCCGAGCAACCTGGAAAAGCTCGACAAACTAAGCCGCATTGCCCAAACCTATAAGCTAACCAAACGCCACAACTCCATTCTCGACATCATAAAGGACATGAACTGCACGCTCAATGCCAACAAAGACTCGGCCTATGCCATACCGCACAACCCCAACATGGTGGCCCAGCTGTTGCTGCTTTACGAAAATGCAGGCGGAACCGAGGCCGAATACTGGATGGACTACAACTATAAGCGGCTGCGTTTGCAGATAGAACTCAACTCGTACAACTCGAACGAGGCCGAGAAAGAAATGCAACTCATCGAGCAAGAGGCACAAAAGCTCTTCCCCGATGCCCACGTGTCGGCTGTGGGAAACATCCCCCAGTTCACCGCCATGCAGCAGTATGTGGAGCGCGGACAAATGTGGTCGATGCTGCTTTCGGTGCTTGTCATTGGCGTTATCCTTGTTCTTGTCTTCGGCAATTGGAAGGTGGGGCTCATTGGCATGATACCAAACATCGCCCCGGCCATCATCGTGGGGGGCATGATGGGCTGGCTGGACTATCCCTTAGACATGATGACGGCATCGCTTATCCCCATGGTGTTGGGTATTGCCGTAGACGATACCATCCATTTCATCAATCATGGGCACCTGGCCTACAACCGTTATGGCGACTACGACCTGGCCATCAAGCGCACCTTCCGCACCGAAGGCTTGGCCATCGTGATGTCTACGTTGATCATCTCCGTCGCTTTTGCCGGCTTTACGGTGTCTAACGCCCTGCAATTGCGCAACTGGGGCATATTGGCCATTGCCGGAATGGTTTCTGCCTTGTTGGCCGACCTCTTCATTACGCCCATCTTGTTTAAGTATTTACACATCTTCGGCAAAGCCCAAAACGGCAAGGCCAACCCTTGATACCTGGCAACTTAGTATTAATCAAATAAATGTCATAGCAATGAAAACAATATTTTTAAGTGCAATCCTTTTGGCGTGTTCGGCCATTTCGGCGTCTGCTGCCGGCCTAACGGGGCGCGACGTGATGCTCAAAGTGAAGAACCGGCCCGACGGAGACACCCGTTATGCCGCACTGACGATGACTTTGATACAGAAAAACGGCAATCGCCGCGAACGCAAACTCGTTTCGTGGGCTATGGATGTGGGAAAAGACAGCAAGCGGGTGATGTTCTTTACCTACCCGGGCGACGTGAAAGGCACGGGTTTCCTTACCTGGGACTACGACAATGCCAAACGCGAAGACGACCGTTGGCTGTACCTGCCCGCCATGAAGAAAACGAGGCGCATCAGCGGAAAGTCGTCGAAAACCGACTATTTCGTGGGTAGCGACTTTACGTACGACGACATGAGCAGCCGCAACGTGGACGAAGAAACCCACACCTTGCTGCGCGAAGAAATGCTCGGAGGACAGAAATGCTGGGTGGTGCAGTCGGTTCCCAACGACAAACACGGGATATATTCCAAACGCATCACCTGGATAAGGCAAGACTGCGCAGTGGTGGCTAAGGCCGAATATTACGATAAACTCGACAAGTTGCACCGCAGTCTTGTGGTAAGCAACGTCTCGAAGGTGCAAGGTTTCTGGGTGATGGGGCGCATGGAGATGAGCAATGTGCAGACAGGGCACAAAACCATCCTCCAAATGAGCGACCAAAAGTTCGACCTGAAGATAGATGCGGCGCTGTTTACTGTTGCTAGATTAGAAAAGGGAATATGAAAACGGTAAGGCTTATGCTCCTGCTCCTGCTTGCGCTGGCGGTGTCGGCGCAGCGGGGGCGGCAGGATGAAGACACGGCAACCGATACGTTGCTGGTGGGCGAAACACCTGCTGATGAGCTGCAAGTGCAGGTAAAGGGCTTTCTCGACACCTATCATGCCGCCCGAACCGAAGGCAAAGGCGAGTGGCTGGCCTCGCGAACAAGGGCGCGTGGAGAACTGACGTTGGAGAAAGGCGGCGCAAGGCTGTTCGTCTCGATGAACGCCATCTACAACGCCTTGCTGAAAGAACAAACGGGCATTACGCTGCGCGAGGCCTACCTATCGTATGCAAACGCCCATGTAGACCTGCGTGCAGGGCGACAGGTTATCATCTGGGGCGTGGCGGATGCCTTGCGGCTTACCGACCAAATATCGCCAATGGATTATACGGAGTTCCTCGCACAAGACTACGACGACATCCGAACGCCCGTTAATGCCTTTCGGTTGAGGCTCGTTAGGCAGGCATTTAATGTAGAGCTGGTTT
>NZ_HE999443.1:456874-460150 GCF_000312305.1 Prevotella conceptionensis 9403948
GAAAACCCAAAACGCGGCTGCGCAACGTGGAGTTCGGCGGAAGGCTTTCGGTAAATCTCAGTGGCATAGACTTCTCTTTCTGCGGCTTACATACCTGGAATAAGATGCCCGCTTCCAGTTATGCCGTAGACCCCGCGGGTGCATCTATGACGGTTGTTGGCCACTATCGCCGCCTAACGATGTTCGGTGCCGACGTCTCGTTTCCCGTTGGCAGGTTTGTGGTTCGTGGCGAATTGGCCGCCAACTTAAACGAAGTGCAGAACGCAGAATTTGGCAGCGAGGTGCAAGGGCGCAATGTCTTTAACGCGCTGTTGGGTGTAGATTGGTACGCGGGTAACGACTGGATGCTCAGTGCTCAATATGCTCATAAGCATGTAGGCGGTAGTCTTGAGGGGCTTTCTGTTCTTCGCAACACGGGCGTGGCAACAGTGAGGGTTTCCAAAGAGCTGTTTCGCAACACGCTGGCTCTGTCTTCCTTTGCCTACATAGACGTGTCGCATGGGGGTGTATTCAATCGCCTTTCATGCAAATACGACCTCAACGACCAAATTAGTCTTACCGCCGGATACGACTATTTTCATGCCGATGCAGGCATGTTTGCCATGTATTCGCGAAATTCGGAAGTGTGGGTTAAGTTGAAGTATGGCTTTTAGGTAAAGGTGGTAAGGCGAAAAGAAGGCCGTGCCTGTTAACGCGTTAACGGGTAAACCGCGGCTGACGCGCTAACTTTTCTGCCGGTAAACTTGTTGTTGTCAAACAGAATTGGATTTAAGAAACGTGGTTGACGTTTCGTCAACGGGCACGAAACTCCAATTACAATAAAGGGTGTTCGCCCCTCGGCAGCCGCCGTGTAACGGTGATTGGGCGCACAAAGAGTTGCGCCATGAAGGCATCCGTAGGCCTGATGGGCACGCCTGTGGGGGATAGCGCAACCCAAATCCAATTCTGTTCGACGACAACTCGTAAGCTTGATGAACCCGTAAGCTTGATGAACTCACTATATTATAAACGCACAAGCTTACAACCTCACACCCTCATCACCCCATCAACCTCACCACCTCACACCCTTGTCAACCCGTTAACTTGTTAACTTGTCAACTAACCACCCCATCAAACTCACCACCTCACACCCTTGTCAACCCGTTAGCTTGTTAACTCGTCAACTAACCAACCCATCAACCTCACCACCTCGCACCCTTGTCAACTCGTTAACTTGTTAACTCGTCAACTAACCACCCCATCAACTCAAAAACTTAAATTCTTACTTTAATTTTTACAATACTGCTCAAAATTTCGCGCCGTTCTAGCGAAAATTAAGGTCAAAAAGTATGCAAATTGGCAATATTTCTACTCTTTTTCGCCTTCCAATATGTCCGTTTTTAAGAAAAAGCCTGCATTTTGTACCGTTTAGCCTTTCTAGATTGGTTGCAATCCTATTATTATTTACGCCCCAAAACCCACTTTTAGACCCCAAAATCCCACTTTTTAATGGCTGTTTTGCCCTTTTTAGGCATGTGTTTCATTGTTCTAGAAGGTTATGTTTATACCATTGGGGTGTATTTTTATGCTTTTTGTATCGCGTTTAGCAGCATTTTTCACGGCGTTTTGCACCATTTTACCTTGCGTTTTGCACCAAAACGCACTGCATTTAGCACCAAAACGCACTGCGTTTAGCGGCATATTGCACTGCATTTAGCACCATATTGCACTGTTTTTTGCTGAAAACAGTCCCAAAACAGGTGCAAACGGCGGTTGCTTGTAATAAATATTCATTATGCCGCACGCACAAGCATGCCCCATTTTGCACCAAGCCAAACCTCCGCGAGAATCGGTTTTTTGCGGCAAGGTTGGCGGTTGGTGGACAAAAAGGGCACTCATAATGTTAAAATTCATACTAAAAAGATTACAAAGGGAAAGTTTACGGGTTGGCAAGTTGCATGGTTAAAACGCAGAAGTGCGGCGAACGACATCGAAAGGATGGGCAAACCCCTATTTTACTACTTTTATACGATAATGTTTCTTGACGCACGGCGTTTGGCACGAAGGCGCAAAATGTGCCTAATTAGCCTTTATTTTCTTGTTTTGGCGGCAATATGTGCGGAACGTAAATGTGTTCGAAGAAAAAAACATCAATATTATTTGAAAGATTGAAAAACAATTACTATTTTTGTATCATCTTTACAAAAGTTGGAACTATGGCACTTGTTTTAGAGGGTATGCAAATGGCCCAGTTAAGGGCGAGAGCCATAACTATTAACTGGACAAAACTTAAAGCGTATGGGACTTTTCAACAAGCTCAGAAACGAGTTTATAGACATTATAGAATGGACTGATAACACCACCGACACCATGATATGGCGCTTTCCGCGCTATCAATCGGAAATAAAAAACGGCGCACAACTCAACGTGCGCGAAAGTCAAGTGGCTGTATTGGTAAACGAAGGGCAGTTCGCCGACATTTACCAACCGGGCAGACACGTGCTTAATACCAACAACATGCCCATACTGAGCACCATTATGGGCTGGAAATATGGGTTTAACTCGCCATTTAAGGTTGATGTCTATTTTGTTAACACCAAGCAGTTTCTCAACGTTAAATGGGGAACGGCCAACCCCATCATGCTGCGCGACCCCGAATTTGGCCCTATCCGCATGCGCGCTTTTGGCTCTTATTGTTTCAGGGTGAACGCCGACCCGCGAAAGTTCATAACCAACGTGGCCGGAACAAACGGCAATTTCACCACCGAAGGCATTACACAACAACTGCGCAACTTCGTCATCACCAAGTTTACCGACCATTTGGGCGAGAGCAAGATAGCCGCTTTAGACCTTGCCGGCAACCTGAATGAGTTCTCAGCCAGTCTTACCGAGGCGCTGAAACCCGACTTTGAGGAGTATGGGTTGGAGCTAACGAATTTTTTGGTGGAGAACATCTCGCTGCCCGAAGCCGTTGAAAAGGCTCTCGACAAGCGCACAAGCATGGGCGTTATCGGCAATATGGGCGCTTATACGCAGATGCAATTTGCCGATTCGCTTGTGGAAGGAGCTGCCAATGGCGGCGGAAACGTTGCTGGAAACGCGATGGGTATGGGCATGGGATTTGCCATGGCCAACCAAATGACGAACCAAATGGCTGGGCAGATGGCGCAGCCAGGCGCGCAACAAGCCCCGCAACAGCCTGCCGTGGGCGCAGGCGCACCGGGTATGCCGCCGCCTCCGCCGCCGCAACCCATGTTCCATTTGTCGGTAAACGGCCAACAGCAAGGTCCGTTCGGC
>NZ_HE999443.1:460636-486860 GCF_000312305.1 Prevotella conceptionensis 9403948
AGCAGATGGCGCAAAACGGGCAGCTAACGCGCGATACGTATGTGTGGACCAACGGCATGGCATCGTGGGAGTTCGCTAAGAACGTGCCCGCACTTGCCGCCCTCTTCGGCGCAACGCCACCGCCGCCGCCACCTGGAACGTAAAACCCACACCTGCTGCCAAAAGCCTTACGGCCTGCCCTTATCCTATCCACTAACAGCCCTAACTATGGACTTAAGCATAAACGATGCCCTACAAACCAAATGCCCCGCATGTGGGGGCATGATGGCTTACTCGCCCAAACGTAAGATGTTGGAATGTGTCTATTGTGGCTCAACCAAAGAACTAGACCTTACGCCGGCTGCCGTTAAGGAAAACAGCTACGACCAATGGGCGGAGCAATCAGACGAAAATCTGAACGAACAAACCATCAGCACGGTGGAGGTGAAGTGCCAACAATGCGGGGCTTTCACCACGTTGCCGCCCGAAAAATCGTCGGCAACGTGCGCCTTCTGCGGCACGCCGCTCATCATGCAGAATGCAAAAGAACGCCGTTTCTGGCAGCCCAACTACATCCTGCCCTTCGAATTTGCCAAAGACAAGTGCAACGACAGCTTTAATGGCTGGCTCAGCAGAAAGTGGTTCGCACCATCGAAACTGAAGAGAGGCGGCGTACAAACGGATGGTTTCAAGGGCGTTTACCTGCCCTTCTGGACGTATGATGCCGATACCGTTACGCGCTATACGGGAGAAAGGGGGATTGACCGTCGCGAGGAAAGCCAGGATGAGAAAGGAAATACAACGAGTAGGACGGTGACGGACTGGAAAACCACGCGCGGCACGGTGCAAGTTGGTTTCGACGATGTTATCGTTCCTGCCACGAAAGCCCTGCCCAACAGCATCCTCAACGATTTGGTTCTTTGGGACTTGAACAAGCTGGTGCCATACAACCCGGAGTTCTTGGCGGGCTTTATCACCGACCTTTACACCATCGACTTTCGTGAAGGCCTGACAGCGGCTAAGGGTAAGATGGAAAACGAGATTGAAGAAAGGGTGAAAGAAGACATTGGCGGCGACCGACAACGAATTACCGAGATGTACACGATGTACAACAACGTGATGTTTAAGCTGATATTGTTGCCGCTGTGGATAAGCGTCTTCCACTTTAACGGCAAGGCCTACCAATTTGTGGTGAACGGCAGAACGGGCAAGATAACTGGCAACTATCCGCTCGACAAGCTGAAAGTTACCCTCACCATACTGGCTTGTGTGGTGGTGGCACTGCTGTTCTATTTCTGGTTGTGCTAGCTCCATCTGGCCTTTAATTCCGTTTCATTACGGTTAAGGGGTGGACAAAAGGTTGGGCTTGCATGCCGAGAAAAGGGGCAGGGCGGTTGTAGTGTATGGGCTTGGCGGAAACGGAAGGCCTCGAAGTGCGGCATTGAAATAAGAATGTGTGAGCAAAGGGGGCCATACACCTGTTGGTATGCTGGCGTGCTGCCCACTGCCAATGTGGTATATAATCCTTAATCGATTGAAAATATGAAACGAATGCTTGTTGTTGCGGCCTTGGTCGTAACCTTTGGTACACTGTTTAACGCCTGTGAGAGCAGAGGCGGCGGTACTGGCGGCTCGGATAGGGGGGATAGCATAGGAAGAACGAATGGTGTTCAGCCTACTGATTCGTTCCCTTGGGACTTCCCCCGCAACTTCACATTGAAAGATGTGGAAGTGGGGCAGACGGTGCTTTCGCCTGCTGCTTTCTATGGCGGAGCTTTGCAAAGAGGTGAAGACCTTACTGCAACCCTGCTGCCCATATACTGCTTTACCATTAAGGAAGTGGGGCAAAACACGATAACCGTAGCGGGTATGGGCGAAGAAATAAAGGTGCCTCAGGCACTGGTAATGCCTCTGCCAATGGGCGAAAGGGCACAAAATGGCGATGTTTTGCTAACGTGGTGGCAGTCGGGACAAGGGTTGCAGCGCGCCATTGTGGTAGACGATACCAAACAGCTAACGCCAAAGGTGTGTTACTTAGACCTCGACTACAAGGCCGACGGCAGAGGGTTTGCCAACAGTCACGCCAACGAAGAGTTGCGGCCCAATTCGTTTAAGGTGCTGAAAAGCGGCGAATGGATGTCGGGAGCATCCGTAGCGGTAAACGATAACGGCAAATGGAGGGCCGCCATCATCGTGAACATCAAGGGCGATAAGCTGTTGCTTACTGATGCTGGGAACCGAATATGGGTGGCCGAACGAGAGAAATGCCAGCTAATTCCTTTCAATGTGGACTATGCTGTGGGCGACTCTGTATTTGCTAAGATTGGCAACACGTTCGTGCCAGACTGCAAGGTGGTGAAGGTGGACAAGCGCATAGGTAGAATAAGGGTTGAGAAAAACGGTAGAACGGCCCTGTTGAGCATCCTGGAAGTGACGAAAGAACTAAAAGATTTGCCAAAAAGGTGAAAAGGCTTATAAGGGTGAAAAGGTGAAAGGGTGAAAAGGTGAAAAAATGGCTAACGCCCTTTAAAGGTGAAAGGGTGAAAAGGTGGAAAGGTGAAAAAATGGCTAACGCCCACAAACTTGTTAACTCGTTAATAAAAACCTTGTAAACTCGTCAACTGGTGAACTTGTGAACTCGTCAACTCATGAACTTATAAACTCAGATATGAAAAAGCTATCATTACTCACATTGCTGCTCATGCTTGCAGGCATGTTGGCAGCGAAAGAATACAAGGTAAGCACGGCGCACGACTTTATCAAGGCCTTGGGGTCCGACCGAACAATAACTGTTAGCGGTGTTATCAACCTTTCTGACGTGATGGAATTCGACGACCTCGCACAGAAAGCAAACATGAGCGACTTGTCCGTAGGGTCTAATCCCACCAAGCAAGTGAACAGGGAGGGCATGTTCGACGGCCATCAGCTGGTGCTCGACCAATGTAAAAACCTCATCATCCAAGGCACTAAGGGGGCTGCACTCATCGTTCGCCCGCGTTATGCCTATGTGATTAGTTTTAGAAGTGCCCATAACGTCACCCTTCGTAACCTTACCTTAGGACACACCGACGAAGGGTATTGCGAGGGCGGCGTGTTGGAATTTGATGGTTGTGAAGGGGTACAGATAGACAAATGCGACCTATACGGCTGTGGAACGGAAGGCATCACAGCCACCGACACGCGCGAACTGAATTTCACCAAGAGCATTATACGCGATTGCAGCTATGGCATTATGACCCTGCGAAACTGTTTCAACATGACGTTTGCCGACAGCGACTTCTACCGTTGCCGTGAATTTACGCTCATCACCCTGGCCAATGCTACCAATACCTCATTCTCCAGATGCCGCTTTGCGCAAAACCAAGGGCCGCTTTTTTATGTTGAAAAGACCAACCTTTCGTTGCGCGACTGCGAAATTCACCATTCGGGCGACTTGGGAAACATCGACGTTTACCAGCATGGGGCAACATCGTATAGCCGCGACAACAACGAACTGAGCCCGCGCGATGTGGGTCCGGAGGGCAGACCTAACCTTAAAGCCTCGCGCGAACAGGAGAATGTAGACAGCAACGCGGACAACGAAAACGAGGAAGATGAGGCCGACTGCGAATGCGGTGAGGAAGAAGATAATCTCTCGGATGAGGCGCAGTGGGGCAGCGAATTGATTGAAGGATGGAAAGATATGGGTGTGGAACTCCCGACTTCCGTCAAGACCGACAACGTAAAAGACCTCACCATTGCCGTTTGTAAGGCGTGGCAGGGCTTAGAAGGCGGTCCGCAGAAGTTTGTTGTGAGGTTCTCTAAAAAGCAGGGACGCTACGAACGTTTCAACTTTGAGCATCCCCAATCGCCCGTTAATGCCAAGAGCAGCACCTACGCCGTGTCTGATGCCAACTATGGTATCGTGGTGTACAACACGATTGGCGGCTGGTTTTATGTGGAATGCGAGAACGGTCAGAAACTAGATGCCGCCCTTTGGAAACGCGATAACGGGCATAAGTTGCTGGTTGTTACCCTCACTTACGAGAGCGACACATTCTCTTCTCAGGTGTGCATGGCCTACGATTACGACCCCACAACCCGAACACTTACGCCCGACCTCGCTGTGCATAAACGGTTAACGCAGCTAGAAGGCACATTGTGCGACTTGCCTCGAAAGGGTAAGAACATCGGTGTGAGAAACATCGGGAACGACACTATGCGCTTCTATTACTTGAAATGGAACGGGAATGGTTTCTCTGCTCCCGTGAAAGTGGCAACCAACACATACCAAAGACCATGACAAAAAACTTGATGCAAGAACGTATACAGGCAATTAACAGCGTGTTGAGTGCTTACTTTGCTGATAAAACCAACCCCAGGCAGGTGCCGGCATTGAAACTTATGGAGTTGTTTATTGATAAAGGTGTCTTTAACAAAGACCATCGAAATGGGCTGCCTATTAGAAAGATTCTCAGAAAACTCAATAACGAAGACCGCCTACATGACATACCTTACGCTCACAGAGAATTAAAACAGAAAAATATCTATTGGACTTTTGTTGATGTAAACGCGGATATGGATGCGAATACATTGTTATCTAAGGGCACATCAGTGGGGAAGAAGGGTTCGCGTAGGGCTAATTCAGATGAATACTATGTAATAGGACTCTGCAATGAAGTGCTAAAAAGGAAAGCATTGCAACAGCATTGTTTTGAGTTTTTGTTGGGCGATACTGGGAGAAGGCTGCCTGTTGACGCCTATTATGAGGATTTGAATCTTGTGATAGAGTATTATGAAAGTCAACATACTGAGTCGACACCATTCTTCGATAATAAGAAAACGGTAAGTGGCGTGCCTAGGGGAGAGCAAAGACGTTTGTATGACGAGAGACGAAGAACGGAGTTGCCAAAGCATGGCATAAAGGTTATCATTCTGCGTTATAGCGATTTTGGCACAACGAAACGCTTAAAGAGGGATAATAGGGAACATGATATAGAAGTGGTGAGAAAGAAACTTGCGGAGTTTATCCCTTAATTTCTCGTTCCTTGAAAGTGCGTTTTCTCGCCTCTGTCGATTACGGGCGGCGTTTCATTTCACTTTACTTTCAAAAGCTCTAACGAACCGATTGGGGTTTAAACTGCTGTGTTCCGCCCCTACATGGGTGCTTATGCAAGGCAGGCGTAAACGTAAGACTTAAAAAACAAATCTACTTATTGCCGTTTGGTAGAACGCCACCAAAGGGCAATTAGCAGATTTGCTGTTGGGTTTGTGGATGTATCAGTAATGCTCGGTATGGCCTTGGACGGTTACTTTACTAGAACCTTTTTGGTTGTTCCGTCTGAATACTTCACGATATTCAGGCCTTTTTCGAGCTGCTGGCGACGGCATCCATCAACAGAGTAATACTGTTGCGGGGTGGGGACGTTGTTGATGGTGGCGTTGTCGATACCAGTAGAAACGATTTGGCCTGTCATTGGTTCGCTTGAATACTTCTTGCCGTCTGCCTCGTAAACCATCACTACCGACAGCTTTTTGATAGTCTCGTCGTAGAAGTGCAGGATGCGTTGGTTGTCTGCAACCTTGATGTCGTCGTTCCTCTTGTCTTGATAGTTAAAGGGGATGTCGGTCATGTCCTTTTCTATGTTGTGGAACTTGGCACGTGTAAACTTGAAAGGCTCTTGGTTGTCGTTGATGTAGACGTTGTAATACATCTTGTTGGGGTCGAGATAGTTGCCGTTTATGTCGGCACTTCTTACATAGAACGCCAAGGTGATGGTAGTCGTCGAGTAGTCGTAGCTTGGAACAGCCGAGCAGTAGTGCAGCGTAGGCTTTTCGGGTTTGCCGGCCTTTTGCTCGTATGGCGTGAGCACTAAGTTTTGAAGTGTGCCGAAATCTTCCTTGGGCATGTTGGTTGAACTGCTTTTTCCCAGCACCACTTTGAGGATTTTGTTGTTGGATAGTGCACCTGTTGCGGGGTCTATGTTAAATTCCAGTTTATCTGCAACGGTGTTCTCGTCGTTGAAGGCTGCTGCGTAGGCGTGATACTGGGCCATGTCGTTGGAGAAGCGTTTGAAGTAGGTTTTTACCGCTGTGCCCAGATACTGGTTTGTAGGCAAAACGGCCTTGTTGCCCTCCTTTGTGAGCTTTACCCACAGGTTGGCCAACTTTTCGTTTGCGAATATACCTTTGACGTAGATGTCGTTGTTGTGTGTGGCAACCTCAACGATACGCGGAGAAGTTTCTGTTTTTGAGGTGAGCATGTATTGCTTTTTGGGGGCAGAAGCAGGTGGCGTAAGGGGTTTTTCATCGAAGGTTTCGATGGTGACATTCCAGTCGCCATATTGGCTGTCCCATGTTTTGTCGTTGAACACGGCTCCAAGTATATCGTTTTTTGTGCCAGTACCCAACATTTTAAGCGTTTTACCATCCCACGAAAAGTCCATGAAATTCTTGTTTGCCGCAACAACCTTATACTGATTATCGGCAATGGCCGACATGCGGTTGAGCTTAAATATGCGTTCGGAGCTGCCGCCTTCGTCGTCATCATCGTCGCCGTTGTTGTCTTTGTAGATTACTTGGGGCAAATTGGCCCTGTATTTGCCATCGGCAATCTTGTCTAGTTTAAGCCACGACTTGCTGTCGAGGCCCGACAGTGGGTTGTAAACGTAAAGGCAATTGTCGTCGCCCACCACTATTTTAGAAACTAAACCCTCGTACCTGCCAGGTTCAGTGCTTGTCCAATTCCGCTTTACCCACGAGTCGCTGGTGCGATACATGTTGTCGATAAGCTTTCCTTTGGGCGTGTCTAGTTTCTGCGCAAAAGCAGTTAGGCTCATTGCTAGGGCGCAAATTGCGTATAAAGTTCTTTTCATCGTTTATTGATTTTAGATAAGCTGTTGTTTGTAATTGTGCTTTTTATTAGAAGTCGTAACCTAGGCCAACGCTGAAATAGCTGCTCCCCGCATCTGCTGTTTTCAGCATGTAGGCTCCGTTAAGGCGCAGACCGGCGTACTTAAAGCCTGCACCCATAGTGAAGTGGCTGAGGTTGCGGTCGCCATATTCGTAGCCGGCACGTAAGGATATGTCTTTATTATAGGTGTATTCTAGTCCGCCACCCAGCATAAGTACCTTATATTCTGATGGACGGAAGAAATAACGAGTGGACCACGCGCCTGCAACTTGGTGCTTGTTGGCCACGTCGACGGTTAATGCACCGCCCACGGCCACATACGTAGGCATGGTGTTTTTGTTGCCGTTGCCGTAGTCGAGCTGCGGACCTATCGCACCAACCTTGGCATCCAGCATCAGGTGGGTGGGCTTATTGCCTGCCGTGGTGCTGCTCTTTTGGTAGGATGCGCCTATGGTAAAAGCACCGCCAACGGCATTTTTAGAGAGGTGACTGAAAAGGATATTGCCCATGGCATAGGCAGAAAAGCCGTTGCCAAGCATGTAGGCATAACCCAGGTCGATGGTCCAGTTGTAGGGTTCGTAGTCTTTGGTGGGGTTGCCAAGCATGTCGTAGCCTTTTAGCTTTAAGCCACCAGCGTAACGAAAGCCTGCAAATGCCGCGTGCCGACGGGCAAACCTGTAGCCCAGAGCGGCGGTGTAGAGCCCGAATGTTCCCTCGTAGCCTTCGGACTTCTCGTAAATGGAGGCAGATGCGTCTGCCGAGAACCGCTTGTTTGCACTGAGAAAAGCAGAAGGATTGTTGTATAGGTACATCCCATCGGCCGCAACAGTGGCGTTACCCATAGCCGCTGTTCGGGCATCGGGATTTGCAGCCAGCACGGAAAGGTCTTGTCCTTGGGCGTTAGCCTGCGCAACACCGAGCAGTGCTGCGCAAGCTATGATGATGATATGTTTTGAATTCATACTCGTTTGGGTTATCGTTTAATGAACATTTGGGTGTGATTGCCCTTGCTGGTGTGCACGGTAAGCTTGTAAGTTCCGGGGCGCAGCTTGGAAAGGTCTAGCGTAGCAACGCTGTTCTTGTCGGGAGTTACGGTGGCACTCATCAGTTGTTCGCCAACGGTAGAGCTGATAACGAACTCTGCCTGCGTAACTTCGGGATTGAGTAGGGCGTTAATGTCTTTCTTTGCGGGGATGGGATAGACGGCATAGACGGGTGCCGACTTTCTTTCGACGACGCGAATTTGGAACGAACCATCGGAAGACGTTTGGCGACCATCTGATGCAAGCACGCTAACACGTGTGACACCTCTTGCGAGAGGCTTGACTTGGAGCTGGTCGTTGCTGACTTGAACCGAGGCGATGCCGCTGTTAGCTACATTGGCTTTGTAAGAAAGTTGGCTGCCGCTGCTGGTGTAATGACCTTTTAGGGAGATGTTCAGGGGGCCTTCGTCTAAGCCAATGATGTAGTTGGCGAAGGGCTGTTCTAGCTTAGGCGGCATGTATGGGATGACCTTAAAAGTAAAGCTTTTCTCCGACTTGGCACCAAGATCGTCTGTGAGAACAAACGTGCAGGTATAGCTACCAGCTTGCAACACAGGGATGAGGCTTACGGTTACGGTGGCTTGGCTTATGCTGTACGATACGCCTTTGGTTTCGCCTATGGCCCTTATGTCCCAGTTGTGTCCGTCGGGGTCGGCCACGTTGAAACTGAATGTTTTCCGCTCGTTGTTATTCAGTTCGATAACCTTTTCGGGGAAGTTGGTCACTTCGGGCGCATGGTTAAGCTTGGTTGTGCACTTCTGAATGGCAGGTTCTGAAAGGTTTCCCCAACGGTCTACTGCCACAACGGCAATGCTATAGGCCTTGTTGTCTTTCAGGTTGTCGAAGGTAAACCTAAGCTTTTCGCCCAAATTATGTCCCATGCCGTTGATTTCTTTAAAGCTCATGTCTTTGATATTCTCAGCCGTTAGGTCGTTGGGACTGATGTATAAGCGATAGAAGGCCGCGGTTTTATCCTCGTCTTTTGCGATGCTCCATTCGGCAGTGATGTCTACAAAGTCGGGAGTAAGGGTGAGTGTACCAACCTTTTCGGGCGCAATCTTCGTGTCAGATTCGAATGCAGCCTCGGCATCAATGTACCCTTTGCCCAGTTTTCCTTTGTAACCGGGTTTAGTTCGTCGATGTTGAAAGGCCTATATGCCGTGATTAGGCGCGATTTTAGCTCGTCGTTGGTGAAACCTTGTCGGCCAAAATAGGATGCAATGAGGGCCGCAATGCCCGAAACATGGGGGCAAGCCATTGATGTTCCTTGGAAATAAGCATAGCCCGAAGGCACTTTACTCTTGGGAACGGTGCTAAGAATACCGCCTTCTGTGCCGAATGTGTCTTGGTCGCCGCCTGGTGCCATAATCGTAATCCAGCGCGCATAGTTGCTGAAACTAGCCTTAGCGAAGTTCCACGCCATTGCCGAGACCGACACTGCGGGGGGATAACAAGCAGGATAGGCCGCGAACTCTTTGTTTTCGTTGCCTGCCGCGAAGATAACCACGCCGCCTTTCATGGGCGAATTGGCACGTTGTTGGCCGTTTGCATCGCATCCGGCCATCTTAATGAAGTAGTCAACGGCCTCTTTCAGCAGCTTGGGCATCGTCGTAACGCCCGACGTTGACGAGTAACCCCACGAGTTTTGGCAGATAACAGCCCCGTTGTCTGCCGCATATTTAATGGCGGCGGCCGCGTCGCCCTGCTCGTCTTTGCCCCTGAAAATCTGGCAACTCATCAATCGTACGCCGCTGTCTGGCGTTCCGTTGCCGCCAGCCACGCCTGCAACACCTTTCCCGTTGTTGTTGCGTGCGGCGACAGTACCTGCAACGTGCGTGCCGTGTCCGTCGTTATCGGGTTGGATAGTGCCGCCAACCACGTCTTTTGCCTCAACAAAGTTGTAGCCGTAAACGTCGTCAACAAAGCCGTTTCCGTCGTCGTCCACACCAGCTTGTCCGTTCTTTTCCTTCTCGTTGATGTAGAGATTGTCCACCAAATCTTCGTGCGTAATGTCTATTCCGCCGTCAACAACGGCAACGATAACGTTGCTTTTACCCGTTGTGTACTTTTCCCAAACGGGTTTGAGGTTGCAGTCGGCACCCTTCTTTGCCCGTGGACTTATCGAACCGTCATTGTAATAATGCCATTGCTTGGCCAAAAGCGGGTCGTTAAAGGCCGAGGCCGTGGGCTGATTTCTTGTTTGTGGGGCTGGCCCTGTATAGGGCTTAGCGGTAAACTTGGGGCGTGCGATGGGCAGAACACGTTCTGCATATTCTATTCCGCTTGCCTTGTTAAACTGCTGCAACACCTCGGCAACGTCTTTGCTTTCGTCGAAGTAGATGGTGTACCAGCGGTCGAGTCCTTCGGCAATGGTTCGTTTTTCGTAAATTCCGGCAGGCTTAAACACCCGCTCCATCTTATAGGCACCCGCGTATTTCATGGCCGACGCCATGGCCGAAGGCACGCTTTGCAGCTCTACATTGCCCTTAGCCGAGGTGGGCAGGGCTTGGTTGGTGCCCTTTTCCAGCTTTACGTTGATGCGGCCCCGTACGGCAAAGAGGTCCTTATCAATGGCAACGGCGCGCGTTTTGGAGTTTGGGTTTTCCATCTCCATGCTTTCTTGGCACGATGTAGCGAGCATCAAGCCAGAGATTGCACACGCACACATATATATAATAGTTTTTTTCATCACTATTGTTTTTCGTTTTGTTTCTTTTCAGTGTTATTTTCTTGGATGATGCGTTTTAAGCATGCTTTCTATCTTTTGCATCCGCTGTTGCTTACTTCCTGCGAAGACATTCTTTTTATAAAGCACGCTGATTTGCATGACTGGCTGTCCGCCGTTCACGTCGGCAAACTTACCGCCAGAGATGGCCAATGTAAGATAGTCTGAGCGGCGAGCATATACATGATGCTTGCCGTTGTAGCCCACAAACTCGAAGTTGTTCAAGGTAAGCAACTTGTCAAACTCGCGCGTAACGAACCATTCTCTGCCATATTGCCAAACACCCAGGTTGGGTTGACTGAAACTTAGGCTGTATTGTTCTACACTTCCCACCATGTCTTGTGGGGCGGGATTGTCTCCGCCGCGCGTGAAGAAGAAGTAAGTGCGGGCAACCAGCAAGGGGTCGTTGGTTTTATAGGCAATGGCCTCTACGTCCCTGTTCTTCGAAACCTTCCTCGTAATCTCTTCGCTGTGCAGGTTCGCCTCGTAATCCTCCACGTCGGTCACCTTCTTGTCGGCCTTGTTCAACAGCGCAAGCGGACCAAGGTCGAGCGTTTTGAAGGTTTCGTAGTCGCGATCTTGCGAATGTATCTGGTAAAAGAACAACACAACGCTATGGTTGCTCTCCAAGATGTCCACATCCATCGTCATCCGTTCCTTCACGTTAATGTAGTGGTTGGGGTCTTTTTCGTCCCTAACATAGCCGTTAGCCGTTACGAAATCTTGGAACGCCTGCGACTTAACAGCATCTACGCCAGCCTGTTCAAGCGAACGCGTATAGATGCGTGTCGGTACGAAATGCTTCGTATCGTGCACATACACCACATCCTTAAACAGCGGAGAAGTGGTTTTGAAGAAGTAGCTTTCCTCGTAAATGCCGTTGGCTTCGTCGGGTGCGCCATACTCTTTCAATATACCTCCGCGGCGATATTCAAAGTCCATCATCTTATGAAGGCTGAAAGGATTGCCAGGATTGCATGCCAAGACGAAAGTAGACACGCCAGGTTGCCTTACAACCACTTCGTTGTTCTTGCCCGCATAGCTTATGGTAAGCTTTACCGTTCGTTCGGTTGCATCGTAGTTGGGCTTGGAAATAAACTTCAAGGCGTGTTTCTTCCTTACGATTTGCAACCATTCGGGCTGTTCGCTTTGTTGCAAATCATACAGACCACTTTCGATGTTTACGTCTACGGTAGTGTTTCCGCCAGCCTGCGGCAACACCAGTTCGCCGTTGGCAATGTTCAGCGAGATGTCGGCCGCGCTTTGCTTTACCATGACTTTTTCAACCGCCAAGCCGCCGTCTACAAGCACATAGCTACTTCTTTCCGTGCCAGTTGTGTTGGCATCTACCTTCACAACAATCTCGTTTCCGCTTTGTGTGAGGTGTACCCACTGCTTGGGCGTGGTTGCAACCCACTCTTTGCAGTTGGTAGTAACGGTAATGGTTGTTTCGCCCACTTGGTTGGCGAACTTCAATTCCTTGTCCGAAACGCTCAGTTGTGGCTGTTCAAAGTCGTCGCTCTTGGTACATCCCGCCACCATTACCACCATCAGGCACACGGCAGATAGCTGCAACAGCTTATATAAATTTATTATACGCATACTAGGAATACAATTTAAATAAGGTATCACCGCTTTATGTTAAAACTTCAACGCATCCTTTGCTTTCAACATGTTGCGCACCATCCGCTCTTGTGCTTTCAACGCTTTGCTGCCTGCGCCAGATGCAGACGCATCGTAATTGTAGAGCAAGGCCATAACGGGTGTGTTGTTGTCGGCAACGCGTGTAATGGCGATGAAGAGGTGATCGCTTTCCCGTGCAAAGAAGTGAGTGGCACCAGCCGTGCGAACAAATGAGAAACCTTCCTCTCCAAGTTTCTTCTGCAATTCGTTCGTAACGAGCCATTTGTTGCCGTACTTCCAAAGGCCAAGGCTAACATCTTTGAAGAGCAGCGCGCCAATTTGCACACTTCCAAGCTTGTCGGGAGCCTTTCCGTCCTTGTCCGTGGTATAGAAAATGTGGATACGGCCATAAGCATCCTTCGGACCCGGCGTGCCTTTCAGCGTGTATTGAAGTTGTGAAACCTCGGTTTGCTTGTGTTCGTTCAAAGTGCGTTCTTCTTCTTTGCTGCCTGCATTCGTTTCGTATTGTTCCACTTGGGCCACCTTCACGTTGTCTTTCTGCAACAGTTCGAGGGGATAATAAGGCACTTTGTCGAACGTTTTGTATTCGCCAACTTGCTTAACAATGGGCTTAAACGTGAGGTTTACGCCCTCGTTGTTCTCCTTTTCAGATACATAAACTTTCAGCGAGAGCAAGTCTTTTTCGTTCACATACTCCCTGTCGGATTCCGAATTGCTGCGCACATAGCCGTTGTTGGTAAGGAATTTCTCGAATGCCTTATCCTTCACTGCTGCAATGGCCCTAGAACCATCGCCGATGGAGATGATTTGCGAAGGCGTAACACCATCGGCACTGCAATATTGTATCAACGTAAATATGGGAGAAGGCGAAATGAAGGTGTAGGTCTCTTCCAGTCCATAGGCCGGCATGGCCGATTGATATTCGCGCAAATAGCTGCCGCGACCCAGCTCGTATTCCATAATCTTGTGCACGTTTTGTGGAGCACCTGGGTTGATGGGGAGGATGTAACGCTGTATGCCCGACTGCGAAACAACTATCTCGCGGGTTACATGGCCGCTCTTTGCATACAGTTTCACTTGGCGGTCTTGTTCAGTATCGTTGCGTTCGGCCACCAACTTTATCTCTTCGTCCGACTTTATTATTTTGAGCCATTTAACTTCTTCGCTGGGCGTAACGTCGTAAACCGAAGTGTTCGTCGTTACGTCGACAATCTTTTCGCCGCCCATTTGGGGTAGGTATATGGCCGTCGGCACAACGTCTAGCGTTACGTCTGCTGCACTTTGCCTTACTTCCACCTTTCCCGTAGCACCGTTGGCGTTCACCAGCACATAGCTTGTGCGTTCGGCGCCCATCTTGTTTTCGGCAACTTTCACTTTCAAAACGTTTCCATCCTGGGCTAACGACAACCATTCGCCCTCTTGTGGAGAAGATGCAACCCAATTACTTTGGTTGGTTGTAACGCTGATGTTCCTTTCGCCAACGCCTCTTTCAAAGCTAACGCTGTTCTCCGAAAGAACCAATGTAGGCAATTCAAATTCATCTTCCTTTGCACACGAGAACAAGCAAAGAACAAATCCGCCTAAAATTAATGAGTAAAATGTTTTCTTTAAATCCATACTCTTCAAGGTTTTGCTGGGTAAAATAATATTTATAGTTAGAATTTCTATTCTGAAAAGAATGCGGAAACTTTTGTATTGTTAATGTGAATAAATATTTCAAGCTGTGCCCACAAACTTAAAAACGTTTAAATTTACGCTGCAAAAGTACTAAGATAATGAGGATATAGGACAAGCCTTTGTGTTAAAACGTGCTAATGCGGGCATCACCATTTGTAGGTATTTTTCAATGGGTGCAGGCTTAAAAACATCACCTCCTGTGTGTTTTCCAACCTTATCTGTACATGTTTCTCCTACACCCTGATGGAATAAGTGGAACTATGCCACAGACAGGGCGAGATAAAAAAGAGGGCGGGTAAGGACAAAAGGTAGAGCAGGGCAACCCCAAAGCGAGCCCATGACATCTGCGTGGAGCTTTTAGAACGCACCTAAAAACAAACGGGCTTACAAGGCATCTAGCCCTGCAAGCCCGTTCTGTAACATCGCGCTGGCAACTGCAAACAGGTAAAAAAGCTTGCGTTGCCACATGTTGTAGTGCGCTTATTTCTTTGCGCCTTCTTCCATCATCTTGTTGAAATCGTCGAGCGAAACCTTCTTGTTTTTCAGTTTCACCACCTTTTTCATTGCCTCAACCAGCTTGTTTTCAACGGCGCGGTCGACAAATCCATCCAGTGTTTCGCGGTTTTTGAGCATTTCGCGAGCATAGTTGTCCACCGTTTCGTCGGGCAAGTTGTTCATACCATATTGTGCAAACTGAATGCGTGCTTGCAAACGAGCGGCGTCAAGCACGTCGTCGTCGCTCACCTTTATTTCGTTGGCCTTCACCAAGTGCTCCTTAATAAGGTGCCATTTCAGTTCTTCGATGCTAGCCTCAAACTTCTCGTCAACCTCTTTTTCGTCTTTCACGTTTTTCAGCATAATGCGTTTGAGCATCTCTTCGGGGAATGTAAGCTTGCCTACCTTCTTCTCGCAATAGGCGCGAAGGTCTTGCAACAGTTTGAAATCGCTGTTGCTAACCAACTGGTTGGCAATTCCTTCGGCGATTTTCGAACGGAAGTCGGCCTCGTCTTTCACTGCGCCTTCGCCGTAAATGGCGTCGAAAAGCTCTTGGTTTACGGCTGCTTTGGCGTAGCGAGTAATCTCCAAAATGTGGAAAGCGAAGTCAGACTCAACGCCGGCAGCCTGTTCTTTGCTGATACCCAACATCGATGAAACCTCAATTTCGCTGTCGGGGTAGGCCTTCTTGGGGTTGAACACCACCACTTCACCACGTTTCACACCGTCGAACAGTTTCTTTTGGTCCTCAACTTTAATGTATTCGGGCATCAACACCGCACCTTCTTTCACGATACCGCCCTCTTTTTCGCTGCCGTCGGCGTTCAATTCCTTCATGTCGCCCTTCAGCATGTCCTTAGCTTGGTACTCTTCCACCTGCTCGTACTTGCCGGCACGCGATGCAAACATGTCCACTTGCTCGTCTACCAGCTTGTCGTCTACGGTTATTTCGTAGTAGTCTAGCTTGTCTTTGTCCGTCAGTTCAAGTTCAATTGCAGGAGCCACGGCAATATCGAAGACGAAGGTGTAGGGAGCGGGTTTCGACAAGTCTTGCTCTTCTTGCTTAGCAGAAGGCATGGGTTCGCCTAAGAATTGTATATTGTTCTCTTTAAGATAGTTAAAGATGGTATCGCCCACAAGTTTCTGTATCTCTTCCATCTTTACTTGTTCGCCAATCTGTTTCTTTATCAGCGAAAGCGGAGCTTGTCCGGGACGGAAACCAGGGATATTGGCTTTTTTGCGATAGTCTTTGAGTGTTTTCTCTACTTTTTCGTTGTAATCGGCCTCTTCTACGGTGATGGTAAGCAGGCCATTCACCTTGTCGGCGTTTTCAAATGAAATCTTCATCTTCTATATATTTATTGTATTTGTTATCTTAACGTTCAAGTTTAGTAAGCCCAACTTGTTGGAAACCGCGGGTTGCTGGGGGGCTAGCGCACGCGCTTTTTCGCTAGTGTTGGGCGGTCAAAGCCCCATTCTTTTTGCACTTACACCCTTGCGAAAGTAATGTTCACTGGCTTACAATGAAGTGCAAAATTACTTATTATTGCCGTAATTACCTAATATATATAGTGAAAAATGATTTTTGTGCGCTTGGATTGTTGCAAAAGTGCGGCGTGGGGAGCGGTGGATTAGATGCGTTGTGTGAGAATGTAATGGGCGAAATGCAACATCGTATTTTATGTTTTGCAGCAGGATGTAGGCCGATGATGTGTAAATTAATGGGCAAACGCTTTTTCGATATAATTTTATTCCGTAAATTTGTCGCGTTAGTAACATGTCTGCTCTCAACAAAGCATCGCATGTTGGCTCGCAAACTCATAAACTCACCAACTTATCAACTCATAAACTAACATAACATGAAAAGTAAATTAATTGTAGCTTTATTGCTATCGATGGTCATCGTATCATCAACATGGGCAAAAGAACGGCCCGAAGTGAAATGCGTATTAACCCTTAACGACGGCAAAACCGTTGAGGGATGGTTCTTAAAAGAAGGTTTTAGCACCTACGGACCCGACCGTTTGAAGAATGTGGACGAGATAACCATCACGCCAACAAAAGACGGTAAGGAAGGCACCACCTACAAGGCCGACGACGTGAAGGTACTTAAATGTATCTACGAGAAAGAAGGACAACAGAAAGAATACCGTTCGCTCTATGCCTTAAAGCCCATGACACGTCCGCTTAACCTCAAACACTCCAATCACAAGTTCTTTTGGATGGTTGGCTATCAGGGTAAGAAAGTAATTGGTTTCATTTCTGATGCCAGTATAATCTTTCACGCCTCGCCCACGCAGCGACTGACATCCAAAACGACGGCTTATAGCTATTGTGTGGAGGGCGACGAAGTGGTAGTAACTTATTATGCGCCTTCTGGAGGCATCGACATTGGCTCGAAGTCGGAACTGAAAATGAACTTCGAACGCTTTCCAGAGATGGTTGAACTAATCAAAAGCAAGGATTTTTCTGTTAAGGAAATGAAGGACAAACCCTTCGCCATGCTCGAAACGCTCGACCAATATTTGGCAAAATAGGCCTTAGCTTATCTTTGGCATGATGCAAGGTTGGGCAGTGCCCGCTCTGTTTTGTAGATTTGTTGCGCGACATTGCCAACCTTGCATCCCTAATTCCCTTTTATCTGACACGTATTTAAAGGTGAAAAGGTGAAAAGATGAAAAAATAGCTAACGCCCTTAAAGGTGAAAAGGTGAAAGGGTGAAAGGGTGAAAAGATGGCTAACGCCCTTAAAGGTGAAAGGGTGAAAGAGTGAAAAGATGGCTGCGCCACCAGTCTCGTTAACTCGTTAACTTGTTATTTGTCGGACTTGTCGGACTTGTCAGACTTGTCCGACTTGTCCGACTAGTCCGACTAGTCCAACTAGTCCGACTAGTGTAACTAGAAGAACTAAAGAAAGACTAGATACAATAAACTAGCCCCGCTAGCTTAATTCCAAATGCCTGTAAACCCATTAACCCGTCAACTGGAACCTCGACTTTTGTCCGCTTTTTCGTGTAAATTTTAACATTATGGCTGCCCTTTTTATCCACCAACCGCCCACCTTGCCCCAAAAAATCGATTCTCGCGAGAGTTTGTTTTGGTGCAAAAAGGGGTTAGCTTGTTAGTACGGTAAAATGAATATTTATTACAAGTAACCGTCATTTGCACCTGTTTAGGGGCTATTTGCAGCGAAATATAGTGCAATGTGGTGCAAAATGCAGTGCAATATGCCGCTAAATGCAATGCGTTTTGGTGCAAAATGCAGTGCGTTTTGGTGCTAAACGCAAGGTAAAATGGTGCAAAACGCAGTGCAAAATGCTGCTAAATGCGAGGCGGAAAGCATAAAAATACGCCGCAATTGTATAAATATAACCTTCTAGAACCATGAAACACATGGCTAAAAAGGGCAAAAGACCCATCAAAAAGTGGAATTTTAGGGTCTAAAAGGGGGTATTTGGCATCGACAAAAACACGATCCGAGCACCAACTAGAAAGGCAAAATGGTGCAAAATGCACGCGGTATTCTTAAAATTGGACTAAAAACGAAACGCACAAGGCTGAAAATAGCGGCTAATTTCATGCTTAATGACCTAAATTTACGCTAGAAGGGGGTGGAGGATAGAATATGCTTTGTAAAATAAAAGAAACGAAATTAACCCAAGGATAGTGTGAGCCTATGAGTAATCAAGTTCGTGAGTTTATTGTGTTTGTGAATTGGGCTTTCCTTTTTGGGGAGTGTAAAACAGAGTGGAATGACTTTAATGGCAATGAATAGTACAGGAATAAGGGCAATTGAACAGGTTTGTTGGTAGTGTCTTTTGACCTGTTACTCTTTCTTGCTTTCAACAGAATTCGTATAAATGCGATATGGTTCTATCCACGCTATTAAACAATGTGGAACAGAACTTGTTTGAACCTTTTTCTGGAAATTACCACCTCCTGATAGCAGTTTCTAAGACACAATCTCGTTTTGCCACGACAAATATGGCTAGATTTTAAATTCTATTGCGCCTTTTCTTCGCTGAAACCGAAAAGTTTTTATCTACACTAACTCGTAAATCGCGATTTTTATGTAAATTTGTCCACTACTTAGTATGTGCGGGAAGTGTTATCTTGACTTGGTCATGCAAAGGCTATAACTCCTCTCCTCTACGATAAGATATTTAAAGGTCAAGATGACTTCAATAGAAACAAATCTAACTCCAATAAATCTAACTCCGATAAAATCTAAACCCTATGAATGTTGAAAAGAGAACAGAAGTTACAGATTAAGGTTTTTAGAAGACTTTTCCCCATAAACATTTCATTCTATCAGAAAGGAGAAAATGACGAAAGTTTTTGGGGATGTTCGTACATAAAAACTCTGATGGCGTATCGTGACCTAGACAATGCTGCCAGGGAAAGCAAGGCACAGTTTCCCGTCTGAAAGTGCTCCTATGGATGTAATGCGTTATTATTCCTTTTCCGAGGTATGCGCACTTGGTGCATGTTGGCAGGTGGCCTCCAAGAATGTGATTTCCGGTTGGAGGGGTAAAGGTCGTGTTGTCTTAGATGGGGGATAGCGTATAATGATGGCCATGAGGCTAAAAGTGAAACTTTATGAAATGTACAAAACTAAGGATTTTCATTAGATGTCTTTGCACCATTCTGTTTAGTGTTGTCTGCTTACAATGCAAAGCCTATGGCTTGCGTGGACGAGTTGTTGATGCTTCTGGAATTAACCCCCTAGTGGGTGTTAACGTCAAGGTGAAAACAGACTCGGTAACCGTTTTGTTGCAAACCCAAACCGATGTAGACGGTAAGTTTGTGTTTGCCAATTTGTCGCAAGAAAACATTACGATAGAAGTGTTGTGCATGGGATATTCTCCGTTTAGTACCAGCGTTCGGGGTAACAATACAGACCTCGACCTTGGTGTCATCTCGCTTAAGTCCAGCTCTATAACGCTAGGCGAGGTGACGGTTACGGGTAGCAGAACCATCGAATTAGCCGACAAGTATCTTATTTTCCCAACAGAACAAGAACTGAAAAGGACATCTGAACTTATCGAACTGTTGAACGAGTTGAAAATAAACATGCCCGGACTGAAAGTAAACGAATCCCAACAAACCCTTTATGTTGACGGCGGCAAGCCCATCCTTATGTTAAACGGAAAGGAAGTGGGTATGGAAAAGATACGAAATATTGACCATAGGCGCATACAGCGCATAGAATACAGCAATGTTTCTGGCATTCGCTATCTAGACCGCGGTGCAACGGGTGTAATAAATTTCATCATGAACGGCTTGCATGATGGCGGTTTGGTGTCGGTAAACACCAATAACGCACTGACGACGTTTCGTAACCGGGCGAACATAAATGGCACTTACCATGTAGGAAAGTCGGAGTGGAGTATTAATTACAATACATTATGGCGGAAATCGGGACACGAATACACCGACAAGGACGAGCGATTTGTGGGGCGGACCGATGATATCATACGTAGCCAGACAGGACTTCCCTCGGCAATAACCGACTTCGACAACAGCTTGACGATGGACTATACCTACACGCACAGCCCTTCTACCGCCTTTATGGCCATGTTTGGACTGAAGTATCACGACAAGGACGATAAAGAGGCATACCGCATTGTTGAGCGACAAGGCGCGAACACCGAAACGTTTGAAAGACGTTACTACAACGAAAGGCGACTATTAACTCCCTCGCTCGACCTCTTCTTCAAGACCGCGGTGGCAAATAACCAAACGTTAGAACTCAATGCAGTGGGCACGATGTCGGCTGGCGATTACAATCGCGGACTTAACGATAGTGGGATGTATGCACAGCGAAATGCAACCAAAAACAAAAGCATCAACGTTAACGGTGAAGCCCTCTATACCCTAACGTTTAAGCGCGCCACAACCAAAGTGGGGTTGAGCTACACTCACAGTCATGCGCAAAATGATTATTCGGAAAATGGTGGGGCAACCCTGATAGACAAACTGACCAAGGATAACGTTTATGGATATGCAATCGTTACGGGGACATTGAGAAAAATAGGGTATAACCTGGGGATTGGCCTGAAACATTACCGCATTGGCGACCTAAATAAAAGCAAGAACTTCTTTAATGCAAAGACAACGGCGTCGCTTAATTATCCGTTGAGCAAGGGATGGAGCGTTGGCTACCTTTTTGTACTCGACTCTTCGCTACCTCCATTGTCCAGCTTTTCAGATGTTGTGCAAACCATAGATAAGGTGTCGCTGCAAGTGGGAAACATGAACGTGCAGCCAAGTGTTGTGACCAGAAACCGCCTTTCGATGAACCTGCACTTGGATAAGTTTACTATTTCGTTGCAAGGCAACTACAATTACACGTGTAAACCAATTGTTTCGGCCTGGCGATATGTTGCAGACCCATCCCATGTTTACCACAACATGTTCATCAAAAAAACAGAGAACGGAGATTATGACAGTCGTTTGAATGTGGAATGCGCCATTGGGTGGCAAAACGTGTTCAATCATTTCACCTTTCAAACCGTGATGGGTTGGGACCGATTCCGAATGCAGGGTGAAGGCTACCATAGTCAAATCTCAAAGCCATACGCCTCTGTCTCGCTAAGTGCTTACTGGAATAAACTATCGGTTTATGCCAACTTCGACATGCTGCCACAGTACAGTTTTTGGGGAACTAATGTTTATCGGGGAGTGAGATACAACTATGTGGGCATGCGTTATAACATGAAACATTGGACGTTTGGTTGTCGTATAGACAACCCATTGAATAAAGATGGTTTTGTACAAGTGTCTGAAAACATCTCGAACATCAATCCCACACACACAGAATACCGCATCGTCGACTTTGCCAATATGGTAGAACTCTCAATGCAATATCGCATTAGGTATGGCAAGGAATATAAGAAAGGCAACCGTACACTGATGAACCGTAGTTTTGATTCGGGCGTAAATAACGATTATTAAATACGACGAAAAAGGGAAAGTCGAGGTGGTTTCAATGTTTAAAGTCTGTTTTGCCCAAATCGGACGTTGACCGCTTATCAATTATTTTAGTTTGTTTCCACCACTTTCTGTCCATCTTTCGTTTGCTTGTCGGCAGTTAACTGTCTTCTTCTCGCGATGTAGCCCGCTACACTTCAAGGCTAAGGCAGGCAATATGCTCAACAATAAAACAAAATCTGTACAAGCTCAACGGTCGATTTGGGTTAAAACCGCTAGGGAGGTTGCTGTTTCTCAGTCAATCGTTATCTGCCCATCTTGATAAGTGAACTTGGCTTTGTTCAACCTGTTCAACATTTCAACAATCTCTTCGATGTTCGCATCCCTGAATGCAGTAAAGCCGACACGGGTATGCATCTTGGAGGGGTCTTGGAAGACAACGCTTACGTTATACCACCTGCCAATATCCTTGCCAATGTCTGCCAATGTTGCGTTATCAAAATAAAATTCGCCTAGTGTCCACGCCACAAAGCCCTCGGTTTCAACCCTATTAACTTCAAATTTTTCAGCCGCGAGAGCTGCATCCTCGCCTGGCCTCAAACACTTAGTGACCGAACCCGCACACACCTCAACGAAACCTTGCAGCAAGGTAACGTGCATGTTGTTCTTATGGTAAGCGCGAATGTTAAATTCGGCATCAAACACTTTGGTGGTTATGCCGTTGGTTTTCACCACGAAGGGATGGCGAACGTCGCGACTCACCTTGAAATATGCCTCACCTTGCAACTGAACTTCACGCGTTTCATCCTCGAAACGTAATGGGAAAAACAGCTTACTGTCAGCGTTGAGTGTCACTTCCGTACCATCGCCAAGCGTAATCTCGGCTGTTGCATTCTGCGGAGTGGATAATACATTGCGAATACCTGCATCAACATCCTTGATTATGTGCGACACCTGCAAATACTTATCGGGCACCACAACAGGTTTACCGTTATCCTGTTGCCACGTAACTGCCTTTTGCGCAGCCTTGGTGTTGGCTTGATACACCACAATTGGCTCTCGATGCGCATTAAGTATGCCCATGCCAAAACCTAGAACAATGAATAAAAGCAAGGATGTTAGCACGACAATCGACACACCAACACCTGTAATTAAGGTATGCCTGCTTTTTGTCTTACCCTTGCTGGGCAAAACATTGTCTGGCTCTTCTTGCACATTCTGTGTAGCATAAGCCTGTTTTGGCAAATGGTTTCTGATAATTTGCTCTTGATTAAGGTCGTCAACATCGTTCTCTTCATTCATCGTTCTTCATTTTAATTTGTGTTACTCCTTATATGAAGTAGTCTTGGCTTTTATTAATTGAGAGAAGTTTATACTTAATTCTGCAACGTTCCAACCAAAGTGTTAATATAAGTACCTGATCAACAAAAGTTGTCCGGGATTTTGTCTTGTCGCAAAATTCACTTAACTTGGTGCTGAAATCAAAAGTGTTAAACCAAGCAACAGACAGTGGCAAAAGTACAAATAAAATCTGATATTCTCACCGCTTATGGAGGAATATTCCTCGTGATGGAGAAGTTTGAACAGGCCGTAAACCCGATCATTAACCAGTTACTCGGACCGTGTGGCTCATCCTCAGCCTATGGTCGCGGTGACGTTTTCCGTATGCTGATGGCCGTCTACTTCTGTGGTGGCACACATATAGAGGGCATATCCAACCATCTGCTGCATCATTCCGGGCGTCATCTCATGCTGAAGGGCTGCTCGTCAGGCACCATACCGAGGGCCGTTAAGGAGCAGGTCGTCGCCAATACGACATACATGGCAGACAACAGTGGCATGAACTATGACTTCAACACGACAGACAGAATGAACGGGAAACGGGGGAAACAATTTAAAATAATTGATAAGCGGTATAACGACCAGTGGGGGTTAAAGCTGTTGACATGCCGCAGCAACGGTTGGGGACATGCCAAAAGGAAACAAAAGCTGAAAGGAAGCGTAAAAGGGTGGGTTGGCTACTATCATCTCGGCAACATGAAACGTTTCTTTCTTGAGGCCGACGAGTGGCTAAAGTGCCGTATCCGTATGTGTATCTGGAAATCTTGGAAGAAAGTTAAGACGAGAGTGGAAAACCTCATCAACTGCGGTATCAAAAGTATAAGGCATGCGAATGGGGCAATATCCGTAAGGTTTATTGGGGCGCATAGCCAACGGCCCAATACTGCATCGGGCAATCTCCAATGGGAAACTATGCCAAGCAGGTTATGGCACTTTAATGGTAGCGTACCTCGAATGGTATCCAAAATAGGAACTGCCGTGTGCGGAACTGCACGTACGGTGGAGTGGAAGGTCGGTAAATGTAAAAGTAAGAGGTAAATGCCTTTTATGATTAGCATTTACCTCCTACCCGATTTTATCCCGCAATAAAGAAAATTACCGAGTTACATGCTGGTAGATTCCATTCCAGCGGTCACCATAACCTGTATGCACTTCGTACCTTGATATATAAAAGTTGTAGCCTTGCGCCACTTTAGACGAGCTCTGTGCGCGTGGCGTTGACGACCAAATATAGCCTCGCGAGCTGATATGATAGAGTCTGCCATTGTTATAGAAACCGGTGGTAGGCAAGAAGAAATAGCCGTTTGTGGGCCTAGGTCTGTGCGGGATAATGTTGTTGTTGGTGTAAACGAAGGCACCAAAGTTGTCGTACTGTGCGTATGCAGTGAAGTCGATACCCTTTGGCGAAACGGCCTTCATTCTCTCTCTCGTAGTCTTTTGGGTCGTGGCAATAACGTCAAGGTTTCTAAGCCACATACCACCTGCATATAGATGCCCCATGATAGTCCACATGGAAGAATCCCAATGTGGAACTCCATAGTAGGCCAGCCACATCAGCTCGTTGGCATTGAGGTTGTTTGTTGCCAAACGCGAGGCCTTACCTGGGTGGGCAACGGTGTTGTACCATCTTGAGTCGGCTCCTACTTTTGCATAGCTGTCACCGTACTTGCCATTTAGATAAGGTTGTTTGGATGCACCTTTCCAATAATGCTCGCCTGGCTGGGCATCCCACATGTAATACTGGTCGCTGGCATAGTAGCGCACGTCAAGGTCGGGCGACAAACGTTTGTTTCTTCCTGCTTTTAAGATAACGTGGCCCAGTTTCGTAATCACCGTCCCGCGAACTTTCGTCTCTTGGTCGTACAATGTATACTCAATGGTGAAGTTGGTGTACTCGCCAGGAGCGACAACCATGATGCCCGCATTGGTTTCTGGGGTTGACGCCGCGGGTATGGTGAACCCGTCGTTGCCTCCGCCATTCAACGTTAACGTGATGTTTCGGTTGCTTGGTTCGGCTAGTGGGCGCGAGTCAAGGTCTAAACCGCTGTCCTCAATGTCGTATGTGCCCGCGATGGCCTGGTCGGCCGACACCTTTATCTGGGTTAACCGCACTGACGGCGCAAAACTCTTGCTGAAAAATGGTGTGAAAGTGAGGTACGATGCACAGTGCTTGAGGTAGAAGTTGTAATTGCCATCAGCACCCCTAGTGAAAGAACCCACCCCGCAGTCGCCATCGGTTTTGATGTGTTCGCCCTTGTTTGGCTTGGCTTGGTTTTGGGCAGCTTTAATGGTAACCTTATCTACAGCGGGTGTGGGATAGCCTGTGTATCTTACAGGATACGAGGCTTTGTTGAGGGGGGTTGGGAAGTAGAAACCGGCATTGCGTACCTTGTCCTTGCCGGAAGCGTTCAGCTGATTGTCAATGTTATCCCCTGAGTTCTGTACAAATTCGGGTGTTTCGCCTATGTCGTGTAGCCAAACTTTGTCGCCCCTTGTCCAATAGAATGCAAGTTTTGTTGTTTCGTATTCGGCTGTGGTGCGTGTCGATGTCGATTCCATGTAGGTTGCGACGGTAACCCCTCTTAAATCGTTTGATTTGTTTTCTTGTGTGTATAAGGCTGGATTTTCGTTGTTGCAGCCAACCAATGAAACAGCCGCAACAGCAGACAGCGCAATGATATGTATGTATTTCATTCCTATCTCTTAAATCTTGTTTTTGTTTTTTACTTTCTTGTTTGTGGCGTTTTTTTGTAGCTTTACCTGAAATACTTGTGCTAAGTAACAAAGTCTTTACTTTGAACTCACAGGCATCTTAGGTAAGAGACTGGCTATCGTCTAGGGCAGGCAAGTGCCCACCTGTGCCAGATGTGCCTTGTCCTTCGTCATTGTCATCCTCAGCATCTTCATGTCCGCCAGTACCTCCGTGTTTGCCAGATCCTGCTAAAAGAGATTCTGCTTCAACTTTTACGACATAACTCTCAGGCTTACTATAAGCCAAATTACTAACTCTGATTTTTTTCATTTTTACCAATTAAAATTTATAATACCTAACTGAAAATTTAACCAAATCAACATAACAAGTATCGGCCTATGATCCGTGGATATTGGCCTGTAGTACATTTAATAGTTCCTGGGCACATCTATATACGCGCTTGATGCGGTAACACTATTAAAGAATGATTGTATTTTCGGCAACGAAGTTGTTGTTGTCTGCGCGGAATTCTATTAGGAAACCCTCTATTCGTTGTTGTACGGCGCATCTGCGAACGATTGCGTCAATTTTATCCTAAATATTTTTGTGCAAATTTACATTGTTTCTTGCAATTTGGCAAATGTTTCTTTTTGTAAAACTTATTGTATCCCTTTGTAATTCGTTGGTTTGTAGCAGATTGTACTTTGTTTAATGGTCTTTATTGGCACATGAATTAAGAACATATAACGTTTGTTCTCTAATACAAGAGCGTCGTTAACATTTCACTGCATAATAAATCATAAA
>NZ_HE999443.1:487778-496937 GCF_000312305.1 Prevotella conceptionensis 9403948
AGTTACTCATAAATTTATGAAGACTTAAACGCAAATCGGTTCATTGAACCGTTTATCAGCCGTTTTAAGTTGTTTTTCATTACGAATTTTCAAAAGCAAAGTGTTAGGGTAATCTTCCTCTGATATTTGAAATGCGACCAGCGAGTTAACTATTTGCGCGTGTTCAGTGTTCTTTTGGCAAAATGAAAGCATTTTCTTCAACGGCCGATTGGGGTTAATTCTATTTTGCCCAAGCTGTAACTTAGTTTTAGCATCAGCTGGCGCGTGTTGTGGCTAGTATGCCTGGTTGTCTTCAAGTTGTTATATTCCATTGACTAGTTGTTGTCACTGGCCGTATGGAAGATGTAGTTGAAAGCAACAACCAAAGTAAGTTTGTCTTTGAGCAAGCAGTGCATGATGTAAGGGTATCTCATAAAGATGTACTTATGTGGTAAGCCTTACATCCTACTTCTTTGTGATTGTCCGGCGCTTGATCCTTTGTATTTACTGTTCGTTACGTTAAATTGATAGCGTATAGTGAGGTTTAACGAACTTGAAGAGTAACTTTTATGATACGTAGAGCGTCTTGGTCCAGAGTAGAATATGCGGCATGCGTCTGCTGTCCCAAACAAGTCGCTTGCATATAGTTGTAGCGTGAGCCGATTGTTCATCAAAGATTTGTAGACAGACAGGTCGGTGCTGAAGGAACCTCTACGTACAAACTTATTGCCCATGTTTCCTTCCGTTTGTGCAGACAACAACACTGAGGCCGTAATCCACTTTGTATCGAATGTGTTGTTTAGTCGGAAAAAGGCAACGGGGTGGTTAAGATAGGCTTGTTTGTAAGTGTCCATGTGGAACCATTGTTTGAAGACCGTCACTTCGAGCGTTGGATTCCAAAAGCCGAACTTCGGGTTTACAGTTACAGATGCTTGCATGGTGTTGTAAGATGGCATGTTCTCTGGTCTGGCCAACGTGGTTTGCGGCTCGTTTTTGTATGTCTGAACCAAGGTGCATATTTCATCCGACAAATGAGTGTACATGGCAGAGAACTGCATCCACTGCCAAGAGAAGGCATAACCGATGTTCCTACTGATGGATGGAACGAGGAACGGGTTGCCAGAATCGTAAGTGTAACGGTTGTTGTATTGCACCCCATCGCGGAGTTCATAGTACGAAGGGCGGTAAATGTCGGTGGCAAACGTCAGTTGCATTTGTGTGTTCCCAATAGACATCGACAGTGCCAATGAGGGAAAGAAATTGCCGTACGACTTGCTTTGCTTTGCTATAAGCCTTTCTTGGTAATAATAGTTAAAGCGGATGTGCTCGTATCGCATCCCCGCTTGTACATGTAGCTTGCCAAAGGTATTGCTGTATTCCACCAATGCAGACGTCATGTTCTCTTTTATCCGACTGTCGTCGTCGTTTACCAAAGCTCTTGGCAATAGGCTATAACGGCTTTTACGTCTGGATGTAGAAAACTCTCCGCCAAACGAAAGACTGCCAGATGCCAAAGGAACGGATAATACCAACTTCGAGGCAAGTAAACGATTGTATGTTGCACGGTCGGAATGAATGTTTTGGATGGATTCGGGAGAACCCACTTCGGTAAACCTTTCCATGTTGTGCATCTGCTCTTTCTTTCCCGACCAGTAATAGTCTGCATTGAAGTCGACATTTACTTTCCCAATCTTTCCCACATAGTAAACATTAGACAGCACAGCTTTTGAATTGCCAGGGCTTTCGAAAGAAGATAGCGATTGCTCTGTTTGAACATTATTGCGCATGGCCATTCCTACAGCGTTGCCAACAGCCAAGTTCTTTGCATATCGGTCGTAACTTACGCTGGTGCCAATAGAGTTGTCTGCATCAAGTGCGTAACTTGTTGCCAATCGCACATAGGGGTTAACGTTGGTGTATTCTTGAGAAATGGCTGTTGTTTGTTCCCAGATGTCGTCTAGATAGGTCATTTGGCGGATTAGCTTGTCGTCTTGCTTGTGTGTATAGGCTCCGTATAGGTGCAAGTTTGTGTCCCATTTGCCTTTGCGGTAGTTCAATCGTAAGCTTTCAGTGCAACTCATCCGCTTTTGTCCATTCACCTTCGAATTGGTTTTCGTGTCGATGCTGATTCCCTGGCCGACAGGTTTCTTTGTCGTGATGCGTATCACGCTCTTCACGCTGGCATTATAGCGCACTCCTGGATTGGTAATAACTTCTACGTTCTTAATCTCGTCTGGTTTCAGGCGTTCCAATTCCATTCTGTCGCGCATCTTTCTTCCGTTAATGTAAATATCGGGAGAACCTCTTCCCAACACCACGACACTTCCATCTTTCGCAGATAGGTTTGGAATCAAGTCGAGCAGACTCTCCATAGACAGCGTTTTCTCTAACACGCTGCCTGCAACGATAGTTATCATTCCCTCGCCCTTGAATACGGTCTTGGGCAGTTTTGATTTTACAACGACTTCACTTAGCAATTGAGCGTCTTCGTTCAATGTTATGGTAATGGGCGAAGTTCCATTATAGACTATAAATTGGCTTTGATAACCAACGGATGAAACCCGCAAGATGCACCCTTGATGAATTTCGGCTATTGAGAACACGCCCTCTGCGTTGCTCGTTGTGCCGCCAATCAGTGTAGAGTCGTTGGCAGACAATACCGCAACATTGGCAAAAGGAATAGGGTGTTGCTTTTCGTCTACAAGCATTCCCGTTAAGCCTTGTGCCATTGTTTGCAAGGTAACGAGTGCGAGTAGGGTTGTAATTATACTTTTCATGTTAGGCGTTTTTAGAAATGTAGATAACAATTTTCGTACAAACCGTTAGGTTAATTGGCAACTTTATTGATTGCCAAGGCTAATGAAACAAGAAACGCGTTATAATCATTCCAAGAGGATTTATTCGTGATGAACATCCGTAGGCTTTGAATGGTAAGACGACCTTTCTCCTTGCATTCTTGGCGTTTAATAGCCTATGGCAAATATAGTAATTCTTTTGATATGTTGGGCTATTGTTTTGGTGTTTTATTACTTTCCGTTATTGTTTTTACACTTTTGGGTAGTGTTTAGGGCGTTATTACTAAAAAGTAATGCGTGTTTGCCGATAAATAAAACATTACGAATAAACATGTTTAGCCTATGCCAGATATGAAAGACATCTTTATCTCGTCGAATATGGCGTGCGATGCGCCCGACTACAATCCAGATGTGCTGTCTACATTGACTCGCGCTGCGGAGGCTTTTGCCCGCGTTACCTATCAAGGCGTTTACTTGATAGACTATTACAGGCAGGAGTTTCTTTACGTGTCGGACAATCCTTTGTTTCTTTGCGGACACACGGCAGAGGAAGTGAGGGGTTTGGAATATAGGTTTTATCTGAAACATGTGCCAGAGAAAGACCAAAAGATGCTTGTTGAACTAAACCGCAGTAGCTTTAAACTGTTTGGCGCTTTTGATGCTGCTGCCAAGTGCCAATGCTATATATCATCACATTTTCATTTGAGTAATGGGGCGAAGCGCAAGCTAATCAACCATCAGCTTACACCCGTGTTGTTGACCGATGAAGGTAAGATATGGATAGGAATGGGCATTGTGTCGCTGTCTTCGCACAGAACGGCGGGCCACGTTGAGTTTCATAGGAGGGGTAGCGGCACGTATTGGACCTATTCGTTCGAGGGACATCAATGGAATGAGTGCAGTGGCGTGTCGCTTAAAGAAGAGGAGCTTGAAGTGCTTAGGCTGTCCGGCGGCAGGTCTTACCATGGTAGAGATTGCGGGCAGGATGTGCCGCTCGGTGGATACGATAAAGTTTTATAGACATCATGCCTTTGATAAGTTGGGCGTGGCGAGCATTAAAGAGGCTGTTTCGCGCGCTACTTTAAACAAATTGTTCTGAAACATACCGTCCGCTTGCAGGGAAAGCGAGAGAAGAAAGTACTTCTGAATGATAGTTTATGTTTTTGTACGTGGCAACGTGGGGTGTGGCCTTGTTGCAATGTAAGATTTCTCTCACGCGTACACGCGCGTATATATATAAGGTGTTTTGGGATTATGAGTTTGTGGCAGGTCCGTTTCTTTGTGCAAAGTCGTCTTGACTTTTAATGTTTCTTTAAGTTGAGGGGGTAAAGTACAAGTCAACGCATTGGCTTTTAAACTAACGAAAAGCCAACAACTCTCGAAGACATCAATCCCCAAACTCACAAACTCAAGAACTCACAAACTCGAAAGTTCATCAACTCATCAACCCAAAAACACACAAACTCATCAGCTCAAAAACTTAAATCGTTATCTTTTATTTTACAATACCGCTCTAATTTTCGCGCTGTTCTAGCGAAAATATAGGCCATAATGTAGGTAAATCGCCCCTATTTCTAGTCTTTCATGCCTTGCAACATGTTCAATTTTAAGAAAACTACCTGCATTTTGCACCATTTCGCCTTTCTAGATTGGTTGCCAACCCATGATTTTTGCAGCCCCAAAACCTACTTTTAGACCCCAAAACCCCACTTTTTAACGACCATTTTGCTATTTTTGGCCCAGTATTTCATGGTTCTTAAAGGTTTTGTTTATACAATTGCAGCGTATATTTATGCTTTTCGCCTTGCGTTTCGCCGCATTTCGCACTGCGTTTTGCACCATTTTACCTTGCGTTTAGCACCAAAACGCACTGCATTTAGCACCAAAACGCACTGCATTTAGCACCAAAACGCACTGCGTTTAGCGGCATATTGCACTGCGTTTTGCACCATATTGCACTATATTTTGCTATAAATAGCCCAAAAGTTGGTGCAAATGGCGACTTCTTTAAATAAATATTCATTTCGCTGCATTCACATACTAACCCCTTTGGGCATCAAAACAAACCTCAGCGAGAATCGATTTTTTGCGGCCAAGTGAACGATTGGTGAGAAAAAAGGCACCCATAATGTTAAATTTTCTACTGAAAATATGACAAAAATAATTATGCTGCATGCACGCGCAAGTGGGCAACGACACCGAAAGGACGTACGTTTACAACAGCCAGCGCGAGCGGTTGCAGGGCATGCTGCTCACATACAAGGGCAACAGCATCGTGGAAACGCAGAAGTAATAGGCCATCGACAAGCAGTTTTCTGCTTGTGGAGACTGTATTGAATAGTTTCCGCCCATTCACTTTTTGAGGCATAGCCATGTTTTACCACAGACGAATGGGGCATAATTTCTGATTTCATCATATCCTTGTTCGGCACTTCGTGCATGAGCGGGGCGTTGGTCTTGGTTTTACAGCACAAAGACATAAACGCCTCTCTGTTTGTAGAAAGATTAAAAGTAAAGCTTACTTCTGCTTTGTGTTTCTTGCCCTATCGTGGCTTAAAAGGCTTTAAAATTGGGGACATTAACGAGGAGGAGGGGGTAAGGCGTGGCGTTCATAAAGTGAGATGGTTAACCTATGCGATGGGGGAGAGGGGGGCATGCTGCGCCGATAGGTTGTTTGGTAGAGCCGACAGCGTTTTATTGGCTTTCTGTTTATGGCGTTTATGCGGCTTGATGTGGGTCGCCGTTAACATCTAGAAGTACTAAAAGGCACAGAATTGCCACATTTTTATTAAACAATGCAAAAATATATGGCGTATTACGAAAAAACGTTGTACCTTTAACCCTGTATTTTCCTAAACTTCTTATTAATGCGATGAGAATAAACAAATTTACCGCCTTAGCTGTGGTTCTGGCGATGACCGTGGGAGCTAACGCACAACGTAAGGTAACTGCGCCCGCTCCGTGTGGCCCACTGCCTAACGCCAACCAGCTGCGTTGGCATCAATTAGAGACTTATGCTTTCTTGCACTATTCGCTCAATACCTATACCGATCAAGAGTGGGGCTTTGGCGATGAGGACCCTATGTTGTTCAATCCCACCAACCTAGATGCACGTCAATGGGCGCGAACATGCAAAGAGGCAGGCATGAAAGGTATCATACTTACGGCCAAACACCATTGCGGCTTTTGCCTATGGCCTTCTAAATACACCGAGTTCTCGGTGAAAAACGCGCCGTGGAAAAACGGAAAGGGCGACGTGGTGCGCGAACTGGCCGACGCCTGTAAGGAGTATGGGCTGAAGTTTGCCGTGTATCTGTCGCCGTGGGACCGCAACCACGCCGAGTATGCACGCCCCGAATACGTTACTTATTTCCGCAATCAGCTTGAAGAACTACTCACCCAGTATGGCGAGATGTTTGAAGTGTGGTTCGACGGAGCTAATGGCGGCACGGGATATTACGGCGGAGCAAACGAGGCACGCAAGATAGACGGCGCCACATATTATGATTGGCCCAAAACGTTTGAGATGATACACAAGTGGCAACCCAAACTGGCCATCTGGGGCGACCGTGCCGAATTGCGCTGGATTGGTACGGAGAAGGGTTACGCAGGATTGACAAACTGGTGTACGATAGACTATGCGTTTAATATGCCGCAAGACACTTTGATGCACGGACAGGAGAATGGTAAGCACTGGTCGCCAGGCGAGTGCGACACGTCTATACGTCCGGGATGGTTCTATCATGAGAATGAAGACTCGAAGGTAAAGAGCCTTCGCAAGTTGGTAGACACCTATTACGAGTCGGTTGGCCGTAATGCGTCGTTGCTGCTGAACTTCCCCATCACGCGCGAAGGGCGCATCCATCCCATCGATTCGGCTCATGCCGTGGCTATGGCGCGCGTTATCAAGGCTGAATTGGCCAACAACGTGGCGCGCCAAGCCAGCGTAACGGCATCGCAAGTGCGCGGAGGCAGTGCTAAATATGGCGCACAAAAGGCCATCGACGCCAGCACCGAAACCTATTGGGCCACCAACGATGGCGTTACACGAGCATCGTTAACGCTTAGCTTTAAACGCCCAACCAACATCAATCGCTTTATGGCGCAAGAGTATATCGCACTTGGTCAACGTGTGAAGGGTTTCTCGCTCGAAGCCTTGGTGAACGGCAAATGGGTGCAACTGCGCGACGAACGCGCTCCCGAAGGCACAACGGGCCTAACCACCATTGGCTATAAGCGCATTGTTTGTTTCCCCACGGTGAAGGCAACGCGCTTGCGTTTCACCATCAATAGCGCAAAGGCTTGTCCGCTGATAAGCAACATTGGCGTGTATTGTGCACCCGCATTGCCCGAAGATGCTGTGCAATTGCCTGCCGCGGTGCTTGCAAAGGCTAACGAAAAGCAGGAAGAACCCGAACGCCTCCTTATTTCTGTGGGCTATGATAGTCCGCGAGAGCTGCTCATTGACGTGCAAGAAAAGCGCGTATGCCATAGTCTTACCTATGTTCCCAGGGAGGATACGAAAGACGGATTGGTGCTTAACTATGAGATATACGCATCGGACGACCTCGTAACATGGAAACGTTGGCTGGGCGGAGAGTTCTCGAACATCGAGAATAACCCCGTACCCCAGACCGTGAAGTTGCCTGCAATACCCACACGTTACCTTAAACTGGTGGCCACAAGGCTGGCACAAGGTGAGAATATGGCAAGGAATGATTTAATTGTGAGGTAGTTACGGCCTAAACAACAACCACTAATCGGCCTCACCCCCAATCGGCCTCACCCCCAACCCCTCTCCAAGGGGAGAGGGGCGTAATATGCAATGCGACAGCAAGGCAAACAAAGGCTACAACGAATGTTTTAACAAAACCATAAGGCCGACAACGAATGTCTTAACAAAGCAAATATAAAAGCAACAACTCAATCCAATAAGGCAAACCACTCCCCTCTCCCCTTGGAGAGGGGTTGGGGGTGAGGCTGATTTGGGGCTGGTGTTGTGGCCAGTTTAGGGCAATGGAGTGAGGCTCCTTAATTAAATAAGAACATGCAACAAACAAATTCAAAACCAAACGCTACAAGAACAAACCCCATCGCATGGGTGCCTTCCGTCTACTTCGCCATGGGACTTCCCTTCGTGGTTCTCAACATGGTGGCGGTGTTAATGTTCAAAGGTTTGGGCGTGAGCGACAGCACAATAACCTTTTGGACCTCGCTCATCATGCTGCCGTGGACCTTCAAATTCTTGTGGAGTCCGTTCTTGGAGCTATATCGCACCAAGAAATTCTTCGTCGTAACCACCCAGTTGGTTACGGGTGCGGGCTTTGCCCTCGTGGGGTTGGCACTACAATTGCCCCACTATTTCACCGTGTGTATAGCCTTGATGGCCATTATCGCGTTTAGCGGAGCCACCCACGACATCGCAACAGACGGCGTTTACATGGCCGAATTGAGCAAGGAAGACCAAGCGCGCTTTATCGGTTGGCAAGGCGCTTTCTACAATATAGCCAAGATTGTGGCCTCTGGCGGACTGGTTTGGCTGGCCGGTTGGCTGCTGAAACCTACGGCGGCGTTAAAGGTGCGCCGGAGGCCGTGATGCATTCGGCAGCCGTACAGGCATGGATGGTGGTGATGATTGCTTTGGGCGTGCTGATGTTTCTTTTGGGATTGTACCATACGCGCATGCTGCCCCAAGGTGGAACACGTACAGAGAAACGTATGACGGCGACCGAAACCTTTGAAGAACTGGTGCGCGTGCTGAGCAACTTCTTCACCAAACGCCACATCGTTTACTACATCTTCTTCATTATTCTCTATCGTTTTGCCGAGGGATTTGTGATGAAGGTGGTGCCGCTCTTCCTCAAAGCAGGGCGCGAAGTGGGCGGACTGGGGCTTAGCGAAGAAGAAATCGGCTTGTTTTACGGCACGTTTGGCGCGGCCGCCTTCGTGCTAGGCTCTATATTGGCAGGCTATTACATCTCGCACTTCGGACTTAAACGCACACTGTTCTCGCTGTGTTGCGTGTTCAACTTGCCCTTCGTGGCCTACACACTGCTGTCGTGGTATCAACCCGAAAACGGCTTACTCATTGGCGGAGCGATAACGCTTGAATACTTCGGCTATGGCTTTGGATTCGTGGGATTGACCCTCTTCATGATGCAGCAGATAGCACCCGGCAAACATCAAATGGCACATTACGCCTTCGCATCGGGCATTATGAACCTCGGTGTGATGCTGCCTGGCATGGCTAGTGGGTTCTTCAGCGATTGGTTGGGCTACAAACATTTCTTCATTTTCACCCTCGTGGCCACCATTCCCGCATTCCTCATCACCTATTTCGTGCCGTTTACGTACGAGGATAAGAAATAAAAAGCCTCACCCCCAA
>NZ_HE999443.1:497288-501589 GCF_000312305.1 Prevotella conceptionensis 9403948
ATGCAGGGTTACAACAAAACAATATAATAACATTTGCAAAGCCAAACAGCAACCATAAACAGTGCAACAACAAGGCATATCACTCCCCGCTCCCCTTGGAGAGGGGCTGGGGGTGAGGCCGTAAAAATAAATTACCCATAAATCCCAAGTCCTCTTGCCACGCCACAGCCGCAAGTCAAGGCGCGAAGAGAGGCATCATAAAGATATGAAAGAACTAAAAGACATCATGCCCTGGGAGGAACGTCCCGCCGGTTGCGCCGATGTAATGTGGCGTTATTCAAAGAATCCCGTTATCGGACGTTACCACATCCCCACATCAAACAGCATTTTCAACAGTGCCGTAGTACCCTTTGAAGATGGTTTCGCAGGCGTTTTCCGTTGCGACAACAAGGCCGTGCAGATGAATATCTTTGCTGGATTCAGTAAGGATGGCATCAACTGGGACATCAATCACGAACCTATCGTGTTCGAGGCAGGCAATACTCAGATGATAGAATCGGAGTATAAGTACGACCCGCGCGTAACTTGGATAGACGGCCGCTATTGGATTACATGGTGCAATGGCTATCATGGTCCTACAATCGGCATCGCCTACACCTTCGACTTCAAGCGTTTCTACCAATGCGAAAACGCCTTCTTGCCCTTCAACCGCAACGGTGTGCTCTTCCCACAGAAGATAAACGGCAAGTTCGCCATGCTTTCGCGCCCCAGCGATAACGGTCATACGCCCTTCGGCGACATTTATCTAAGCTATAGCCCCGATATGAAATACTGGGGCGAACATCGCTGCGTGATGAAGGTAACGCCTTTCCCTGAGAGCGCATGGCAATGCACTAAGATTGGTGCTGGCTCTGTTCCGTTCCTTACTGATGAGGGTTGGCTGATGTTCTACCACGGCGTTATCACCACATGCAACGGTTTCCGTTATTCGATGGGTGCCGTATTGCTCGATAAAGATAATCCCGAACGCGTGCTTTATCGCACTCGTCCTTATCTGCTTGCGCCTGCTGCTCCCTACGAATTGCAAGGCGATGTGCCCAACGTTGTGTTCCCCTGCGCTGCACTTAGCGACGGCGAACGCGTAGCCGTGTACTACGGAGCCGCTGACACCGTGGTGGGAATGGCCTTCGGATATGTAAAAGAGATTGTCGACTTTGTGAAGAATAACTCAATAGTGTAAGGAGTAAAGGAGTAAGTAGTAAAGTAGTAAGGAGTTGTTTTTGAGGAGTTAAGGAGTTAAGGAGTTATGGAGTTAAGCCGTATGCGTTGTTGCAGAGGGGCGAACTTTCTCATTAACTCACTAACTCATCAGCTTATAAACTTATAAACTGAGAAACTTATCAACTCATAAACTCAATAACTCATCACCTCATAAACTCAATAACTCACCACTTCATCACCTCATAAACTCAAAAACTCACCAACTCATCAACTCAAAAATTCACCAACTCACCACCTCATAAACTCAATAACTCACCACCTCATCAACTTTTAAACTCAATAACTCACCAACTCAATAACTCATAAACTAAAATAGAAATGAAACGTCTTCTATTAGCCGCAGCATTAGGTTTCTCGATGCTAAGCGCCCATGCAGCCGACGCCAACTACAATGTTGTGCCGTTGCCAAAGAGCGTTGTGATGGCCAAAGGCAAGCCCTTTAACCTCACAAGTGCAACAACAATCGTATACGAAGGTACTAATCCCGAGATGAAACGCAACGCGCGGTTCCTCTCCGAGTACATCCAGCAAGTTTCGGGCATACGTACCAGCTTGCTAGACAAGCGCGATAAGAACGCTGCTGCCATCGTTCTAACCATTGATCCCAAGGTAACAGGTGCCGAAGCCTATCGCCTTACTGTCAACAACAAGCAGGTAACAATCGCCGCAAGCACGCCAGCAGGGGTATTCTATGGCATTCAGACTCTGCGTAAGGCGTTGCCCGTGCAAACCAATGGGGCCGACGTAGCCCTGCCTGCCGTGACTGTTGCCGACGAACCACGCTTTGGTTATCGTGGTATGATGCTCGATTGCGCACGCCATTTCTTCCCCCTAAGCTTTGTTAAGAAGTTTATCGACATCTTGGCTTTGCACAACATGAACGTATTTCACTGGCACCTAACCGAAGACCAAGGCTGGCGTTTGGAGATAAAGAGCCATCCCGAACTCACCGCTAAGTCGTCGATGCGTTCGGGAACGGTTATCGGTCACAACGCAATGGTAGACGATAGCATCCCCCACGGCGGTTTCTACACGCAACAAGAGGCGCGCGAGATTGTGGAATATGCACGCCAACGCCACATCACCGTTATCCCCGAGATAGACATGCCGGGTCACATGTTGGCCGCATTGGCTGCTTATCCCGAACTGGGATGTTCGGGCGGACCCTACGAAGTGGGGCATCGCTGGGGCGTATATAAAGATGTGTTGTGCCTTGGAAAGGAAAGTACGTACAAGTTTGTGCAAGATGTTATCGACGAAGTGGTGGACATCTTCCCCGCAAAATACTTCCATATCGGTGGCGACGAAACGCCAACCATCATGTGGGAGAAGTGTCCCAGGTGCATACAAAAGGCAAAAGAAGAGAACACCGACATCAAACACCTGCAACAATACTTCACCAATAGGGTTGAAAAGTACCTTAACAGCAAGGGAAAGAGCATCATCGGATGGGACGAAATCCTTGAAGGAAAAATCAACCAAAGCGCTACCATCATGGCTTGGCGCGGCGAAAAGAACGGGTTTGATGGTGCCATAAAGGGTCACGACGTTGTGATGACGCCCAGCTCGCACGTTTATTTCGACCATTATCAGGCCAAGGAAACCAAGCACGAGCCTGATGCCATCGGCGGTTTCTCGCCTGTTGAGAAGGTTTATTCTTACGAACCAATACCCGAAAGCCTTCCTGCCGATGCCAAAAAGCGTATCTTTGGTGTGCAGGCTAACCTCTGGACCGAGTACATTCCTTACACCACACAGGCCGAATACATGATTATGCCGCGTATGGCAGCCTTGGCCGAGGTGCAATGGACGCCCGCTGCGAAGAAGAACTTCGATGATTTCAGCAAGCGCGCGCACCGTCTTAGCGACCTTTACGACCGCTATGGCTATCAGTATGCACGCCATTTGTGGAAAGACAAAGCCATACCCACCTCTGCTGTGTGGTAAATAACATACCGCTGGCAGCCATTTCGCCGTAAGCCCTAACTGTGGGTTGTGGCGAGGTGGCTGCCTCTTTTCGTTATCAATACCACCCCTCTTTATATATAAAGGTATATTTCACATCTTCTTAATAGTATCCAACACATGCACAGAACATTCTTCGCCTGGCTGCTTCTGGTGGCTTCGCTCTGTCCCAAACAGGTGCAGGCGCAATCGGTTATCCCGCAACCTAGGGAGATAACCATGGGCAAAGGCTTCTTTACCATTAAGCCCAACACGCCCGTTGAACTGAATTTCGAGGGCGAAGAGGCACGCCAAATGAAGGCCTACATACGCCAAACCTTGGGCTTGAAGGTGTTTAAAGGAAAGTTCATCAGTAAAGTTCCGGCCATAAGCCTTAACTTGTTGCGGATAAAAGAGCCGTCTTGCTACGGTAGAACGTTTCCCGAATATTATACCCTAGACGTAACGCCCGAACGAATAACCATCATGTCGCATACCACAACAGGCTTGTTTTATGCCTTGCAAACCCTTCGGCAGCTTACGGTAGACGGCAACAAGGTGGCTTGTGCCAAGGTGAATGACCAGCCACGCTTTCCTTATCGCGGCATGATGCTCGACTGTTCGCGCCATTTCTTCACGCCCCAGTTCATCAAAAAGCAACTCGATGCTATGGCTTACTTTAAGCTTAACCGCTTTCATTGGCACCTAACCGATGGCGGAGGATGGCGTTTGGAGGTGAAGAAATACCCCAAACTGATTGAGGAAACAGCCTACCGAACCCAAAACGACTGGACTAAATGGTGGCGCGAACACGACCGGCGCTACTGCCACGCCAACGATTCGGGGGCTTATGGCGGATATTATACGCAAGACGAAGTGCGCGACATCGTGGCATACGCGGCCAAAAGGCACATCACCGTGATACCCGAGATAGAGATGCCAGGCCATAGCAACGAGGTGTTTGCGGCCTATCCAAACCTCACTTGCGAGGGTAAGGCCTACACCAGTCCCGACTTCTGCCCTGGAAACGATAGCGTGTTTACCTTTCTCGAAGGTGTTCTCACCGAGGTGATGCAGCTTTTCCCCTCCGAATATATCCACATCGGGGGCGACGAGGCTTGGCAAGAGAAGTGGAA
>NZ_HE999443.1:501907-503892 GCF_000312305.1 Prevotella conceptionensis 9403948
TGGAAACGATAGCGTGTTTACCTTTCTCGAAGGTGTTCTCACCGAGGTGATGCAGCTTTTCCCCTCCGAATATATCCACATCGGGGGCGACGAGGCTTGGCAAGAGAAGTGGAAAACCTGCCCCAAGTGCCAGCAGCGAATGAAAGACGAGGGGCTGAAAGATACCCACGAGCTGCAAGCCTACTTCATCATGCGCATCGAAAAATTCCTTAATGCCCACGGCCGAAAGCTGTTGGGATGGGACGAAATCATGCAAGGTCGCTTGGCACCCAATGCTGCCGTGATGTCGTGGACGGGCGAAGAGGCTGGCTTGAAGGCTGCAAAGGCTGGGCATCACGTGGTGATGACGCCTGGCGCATACTGCTATCTCGACATGTATCAAGACGTTCCGTTCACCCAACCCAAGGCTATGGGCGGCTATGTTCCGCTAGAAAAGGCTTATTCTTACGAGCCAATAGCCCATAAAGAGTCGGCCGACACGCTGGAAAAATTCATCGACGGCGTGCAAGGAAACCTTTGGACCGAGGAAGTGCCTACGCCCGAACATGCCGAGTACATGCTTTATCCGCGAATGTTGGCCATTGCCGAAGTGGGATGGACGCGCAACCGTCCGTCTTACGACAACTTCCGCCACCGCGCCATACAGGCACTCGACCGCATGAAGGCTATGGGCTACAACTTCTTCGACTTGCGAAACGAACGCGGACGGCGCGAAGAATCGCTAACGCCCGTAACGCATTTGGCTGTTGGAAAACCCGTAACTTATCTTTCGCGTTACACGGAGAAGTATCGCGGAACGGGCGACAATACACTTACCGACGGACGTCGGGGCGATTGGGTGTTTAAGGGCGACCGCTGGCAAGGCTTTATTGGCGGCGAATGTATGGACGCCGTGATAGACCTTGGGGCGGAAACCGAACTGCACGAAGTATCGGCCGACTTCCTGCAATCGATGGGTGTAGACATCGCTTTCCCCGACAGCGTAGAGCTATTGGTGTCTGCTGATGGGCAGAACTACACCTCGTTGCAACGCCGCGATGTGGAACGGCACGACAAACGCGAGTATTTCATCGAACCCTTTACGTGGAAAGGCACGGCCAAAGCACGTTACGTACGCTTGCGGGCCAAGCAAGGTGCCGAAGGCGGATGGGTGTTTTGCGATGAAGTGAAAGTGTGGTAGAGATGTTTTTAAGGGTGAAAAGGCTTTTAAAGGTGAAAGGGCTTTTAAAGGTGAAAGGGTGAAAGGGTGAAAAGATGGCTAACGCCCTTTAAAGGTGTCCATCGGTTCCTAGATTTCTAGTTCAGTCTAGCTTTCGGACAAGTCGGACAAGTCGGACAAGTCAGACCTGTCCAATTAGCCTAACGCCACCTAGGCATTTGGCTTAACTCCTTAACTCCATAACTCCTTAACTCCTTATAACAAACTCAAACAACAAATTATGCGACTATTTCTCATTGCCGTTTTATCGGCCATTACTTTTGCCGCGCAAGCTAGCGATACGCTTTTTGTGCAGCAGCCGCAATACCCCATACTTATCGAACGCCACGACAACATCCTGATGTTGATGCGTATCGATGCCAAAGAAACGGGCACGCTGAACGCCCTAACATTAGACTTGGGCAACACACCGCGCCAGCAGATAAAAGCCTTAAAGCTGTATTACGGCGGCACAGATGCCCGGCAAGACTACGGCAAACGCCGTATGAAACCCGTGGAGTACATCACCAACTTCACTCCAGGCCGAACAATGGAGGCCATTCCTTCGTACTCGGTGAAGCAAGACGAGGTGCAACCCACGCAAGCCACTGTTACCCTGCGTAGCAAACAAAAGCTTTTCCCAGGCTACAACTTCTTTTGGGTGAGCATCGAAATGCAACCCACAGCCGCCTTGCACAACACTTTCAACATCGCTTTGCGCGAGGCTCTGGGCGACAACAGCCCGCTGACGGTTGAAAACGTGGGCCAACCTGCACCACTTCGCCGT
>NZ_HE999443.1:504251-515891 GCF_000312305.1 Prevotella conceptionensis 9403948
GCATGCTGGCGACGATGGCGTGGCCGCCTATCGCATCCCCGGACTGGTTACTACCAATCGCGGAACATTGCTCGGCGTGTACGATGTGCGCCATAACAACAGCGTGGACTTGCAAGAATATGTAGATGTAGGGCTTAGCCGCAGTACAGATGGCGGTCGTTCGTGGGAGCCAATGCGCCTCCCCATGGCCTTTGGCGAGACTGGCGGACTGCCCAAAGCACAAAACGGCGTGGGCGACCCCAGTATTCTGGTAGACACAAAGACCAACACCGTGTGGATTGTTGCGGCTTGGACGCACGGCATGGGCAACGAAAGAGCGTGGTGGAGTTCGCAACCAGGCATGGATTACAACCACACGGCACAATTGGTTCTGGTGCGAAGCGACGACGATGGCCAAACATGGTCGGAACCGATAAACATCACTTCGCAGGTGAAACAGCCCGAATGGTATTTCCTTTTGCAAGGCCCTGGCCGCGGCATCACCATGACCGACGGCACATTGGTGTTCCCCATACAGTTTATTAAGGCCAATCGCGAACCTTCGGCAGGTATTATGTACAGCAAAGACCGTGGAAAAACATGGCACATCAACAAGCCTGCACGCGACAACACCACAGAGGCGCAAGTGGCCGAAGTGGAGAAAGGTGTGCTGATGTTGAACATGCGCGATAACCGCGGAGGAAGTCGTGCCGTGTGTACAACGCGCGACCTAGGTGCCACTTGGACCGAGCATCCCTCTTCGCGCAGTGCCCTTATCGAGCCCGTTTGCATGGGTAGCCTTATCAGCGTTAAGGCTAAGGACAATGCCTTGAAACGCGACATCTTGCTTTTCTCTAATCCCAACTCTACCAAGCACCGCAACAACATCACCATTAAGATGAGTCTTGATGGCGGAAAAACGTGGTTGCCCGAACATCAGGTGTTGCTCGACGAGGGTTTTGGTTGGGGTTATTCGTGCCTAACGATGATAGACAAGGAAACCATTGGCATTCTCTACGAAAGTAGCGTGGCCCAGATGACCTTCCAACGCATTCCGTTGAAAGACTTGATGAAGTAACACGCGTGTGCTTTTGCAAGGTTAAAAAACATCGGCCGAGAACAGCGAATGTGGTTCTCGGCCGTATTTTTGTGCTGTATGCGTGTTGGTATGTTATTCCTTAGCGGGCAATATCCGCTTATACATTCTAACAGTAAGTGGCAAGTCTCCATCCCTTTCCATGTTTTCATTTCGTGTTTTTCCTACCTCGCTAAGTCTAAATCCGCATTTGTTGTAAAACTCAATGGAGTTTTGTTCCCTGCTGTTTAAAGCTTCCACCGCAAGGAATAGGGTTGAAGAGAGTTTGTCGTTCCTTGCGTATTCTTCAATCTTGGCTATGATGGTGCTTCCTATTCTTTTTCCTTGTTTTTCTTCGGCAACAGCAAGATAGTCTATTTCTATTGCAGCGTATTTTTCTTGAATCCAAAAGTGTTCTTCATCGAAATGGGGAAAGAAATCGGTCTTTTGGCGCATCTCTATCATGTGTTTGTCTTCGCTGTTTAGTGTTAGTGCGTCTTTACTAAGGGCAAAGAAGGCTATAACCTTTTCTTTTTCGTACACCAACCACAGATGCGATAGCCCCAGTTCTATGTGTTTTTGCAGGCCTTTATGTTTATTGCGGATAAAATCATCCATCTGTTTTATGCCGCATTTAAAATTTAAAAGGGCTGAAATATCCTCAGCCCTTTCAAAACGTATTTTGTTCTTTTTTAGAGTTCCCATTTTACCTCATATTTCTCCAACGCTTTTTTTAGACGTTCTTGAACTGCCTTCTCCTCTTCATTAAGTTGTCCCTTGGCAACACGAACAACGGCATCGCGAATTTCATCCGCAATGTCTCCCTCAATAGGGGGGCGGTGCGACTTAATACCTAACATGTTAGTAATCTCTTTGTTTGTTACTCTGCAAAGTTAGCTGTTTTTGTTTATAGTGCAAAACAAAAGCGGGAAAAAGGCGTTCATGTTGACTTCTTTCAGTGAAGTTGTCTTGACTTTTAATGGTTCTATAAATTGGGTGGAGTTTATTTTCTTTGTGTGGTAAAACCAAGATAAGCATTCTGCTCATGCACAAAGTACTAGACGAGGATACGATAAAAACCTGAAATATTGCCCCAAATTGTCTGTGGCAAATCGTGTTTGTGTTTCAGGAGGCGACTTGGCGGAAGTTGTTCCATGCGTTCTCCACAAGCAGAAAGCCGCTTGTCGACGGCCTATTACGTCTGCGTTTCCATGATGTCGTCTTGGTTGGCCGTGAGCAACATGCCCCACAGCCGCTCGTGTTGGCTGTTGTAAACGTACGTTCTTTCGGTGTCGTTGCCCACTTGCGCGTGCATGCAATATAATTTTTTTGTCATATTTTCAGCACTAAATTTAACATTATGAGTGCCTTTTTTCCCACCAATCGTTCACTTGGCCGCAAAAAATCGATTCTCGCGAAGGTTTGTTTTGATGCAAAAAGAGGTTAGCATGTGAATGCAGCGAAATGAATATTTATTTAAAGAAGTCGCCATTTGCACCAACTTTTGGGCTATTTATAGCAAAATATAGTGCAATATGCCGCTAAACGCAGTGCATTTTGGTGCTAAACGCAGTGCGTTTTGGTGCTAAATGCAGTGCGTTTTGGTGCAAAATGCAAGGTAAAATGGTGCAAAACGCAGTGCAAAATGCAGCTAAACACAAGGTAAAAAGCATAAATATCCACTGCAAATGTATCAACAAAACCTTTAAGAACCATGAAATACATGGCTAGAAAGGGTAAAATGGTCGTTAAAAAGTGGGGTTTGGGGGTCTAAAAGTGGGTTTTTAGGTTGCAAAAATCATGGGTTGACAACCAATCTAGAAAGGCTAAATGGTACAAAATGCAGGTAGTTTTCTTAAAATTGAACATATTGTAAAGCGTGAAAGGCCAGAAATAGGGGCGATTTACCTACATTATGGCCTACATTTTCGCTAGAACGGAGCGAAAATTAGAGTGGTATTGTAAAATAAAAGATAATGATTTAAGATTTGAGTTGATGAGTTTGTGAGTTTTCCAGTTTGTAAGTTGATGTGTTTGGGAATTGTTGGTCTTTCGTGAGTTTATAAGCCGCGGTGGTTTGGTTTGTTCTGCACTTCGTGTTTGAGAACGGTGTTTGTCTTGTGTTGGCATCACAGAGAGAACAAACGCCTTTTAATGTATAGAAACATTAAAAGTCAAGACGACTTCAATATAAATTCTTGTTGGGCAGTCTGGTTTGGCTAGTTCGTCTAGTTGCGCTAGTTCATCTAGCCTTCTAGAAAATCTAATTCTCCCAGTTAATCTAGCTGTTCTTCTTATAACTCCAAACTGCCCATACGCTCATGATGGTGGCCATTGCGGCGAGGATGGCGAGTTGGGTAGTTAGTCCGCTTAGTGCCGTACCGCGAATAAACACCGAACGAGCAGCATCGATATAGTGGCGCACTGGCACAATCCATGTAAGCGTTTGTGCCCAATTGGGCATGCTGCGCACAGGCGTGAACAAACCACTGAGCAACATCATACAAGTCATGATGAACCACATTACGAGCATGGCTTGCTGCATGGTGTCGCTGTAATTGCTGACGATAAGTCCGATGCTGCTGAATATTATGGCTAGCAGCACCATAAATAGGTAGAGCAAGGCCACGTTGCCCACGGGCGTGATGCCATAAATGCCCCAGGCGAGCAACAAACAAAGGGTATAGATTACCAAGCCAAAGACCCAATAGGGTATGAGCTTGGCCAAAATAAACTGCGTTTTGCCCACGGGCGTTACGTTTATCTGCTCGATGGTGCCCGCCTCTTTCTCGCCTACGATGTTAAGCGCAGGCAAAAAGCCGCAAACCATAATCATCACCATAGCCATAAGTGCCGGTATCATGTTCACCTTGTAGCTCTCGTGGCGGTTGTATAGGGTGCTTGCGGTTATGGTTTGCTGACGGGGCGAGGGTAGGGGGCGACTGTTCAGGCTTGTGCTTGTAATGATGTTGGCTAGGTATACGCTGCCCAAGCCGCCCTTGGTGCCGTTTGTGGCGTTGGCGGCAACAAACACTTGCGGACTTTTTCCCAGCGTTAGTTCTCGCTCAAAGTGCTGCGGAATAACCAATACCACGTCTGTCTGTCCCCTCTCCACGCTTGCCAAGGCCTCTTTATACGATGAGGCCATGCCGTTGAAGTGGAAATAGGTGGAGTGTTCTACTTTACCGACGAGTTGCCGCGATAGCGTTGAGCGGTCGTTATCTACGATGCTCACCGTTATGTTACGCACTTCCATCGTGGTAATCCATGGTGCAATGACCATGATAAAGATGGGATAGACCACCACAAGTCGGATAACAAAGGCGTTGCGACGTATCTGTATCCATTCTTTTTGTAGGAGAGATTTGAACATAGTTAAGGAATTAACGGCCTCACCCCCGGCCCCTCTCCAAGGGGAGAGGGGAGTGAAATGCCTTGTTGGTGGATTGTATATTGTATAAGTTGGCCTTGTGCTTGCCCCGCATATTACACTCCTTTCACCTCGCTTTATAAGGAAAGGAGGTGTGTAGGCCTTGAAGTTGCCTTACATATTACTCCCCTCTCCCCTTGGAGAGGGGTCGGGGGTGAGGCTACTCAAGCCTAATATTAAACTTCTTCAATGCTATACCAAGTATCAACGCTGCCATTGCAGCGAGTATGAACAGTTCTTTTGCCACCATATCTAGCCCCACGCCCATAATCATTAGCTTGCGAATGGCGGCGATGAACCATCGTGTGGGAATGATACATGTTAGCCATTGCAGTACTTGTGGCATGCTTTCGATGGGATATATCATGCCCGATAGCAGGATGCTGGGCATCAACATCACCATACCCGATATGAGCAGGGCTTGCAATTGGGTGCTGGCCAACACGCTGATGAGCAGACCTATGCACAAGGCTAGGAAGATGTAGAGCAGGCAGAGGGCGAAAATGGCGGACAGGTTGCCTGAGAGCGGTACGCCCAAAACGAAATGTGAGATGCCTAAGATGATGCACAAGATGGCAATAGACAACAGAAAATAGGGCACGGCCTTAGCTATGAGCATGAGCAAAGGGCGCGCTGGCGAGACGAGAAGCACCTCCATCGTGCCACGTTCTTTTTCGCGAGCGATGCTTACCGAGGTCATCATGGCGCAGATAAGCAAGAGCAACATGCCTATGATGCCTGGAACAAAGTTGTAGGAACTTTTCATTTGCGGGTTGTATAGCAGTCGGGTGGTCACCATTGGCGTGCTGCCGATGCTTACTTGGCTACCCTGTTGCAGGGCTTGGACAATGATTTGCGAGGCGTAGGCGGCTTGCAAACTCGACATGTTGGGGTCGGTGCCATCGGTGATAAGCTGTATGCGCGCGCCGCCATCGTAGCGATGGTCGGCAAAACGTGGCGAGAAGGCCACGGCAAGGTCGGCTTTTTGGTTGCGAATAAGCTGTTTGGCCTTCTCAACAGTGGGTGCGTTGTAGGTGTAAACGAAGTATTCGGAAACGTCGAGCCGCTCTACAATCTGCTGCGCAGCATTGTCCCACGGCGTGGTTACAACCACTAGGCGCACGTTTCGCACGTCGGTAGAGATGGCAAAGCCAAAGAGCAACATCATTACTAGCGGCATGCCGAAGAGTATGAGCATGGTGCGGCGGTCGCGTAGGATGTGCCGCACCTCCTTGTTGACGAATGAAAAGAAGGTCTTCATCATTCACTCCTTTCTGCATTGCGGGCAAGGAGGGTGAACACCTCGCCCAAATTGTCTTTCGCGTATTGGCGTTTCAGCTGTTCGGGCGTGTCTAATGCGCGTATCTTTCCATCCACCATGATAGACAAACGGTCGCAATATTCGGCCTCGTCCATGTAGTGTGTGGTTACGAATACGGTGATACCGCCCTGTGCTGCCTCGTAAATCAGCTCCCAAAACTGGCGTCGGGTGTTGCCGTCTACGCCGCCCGTGGGTTCGTCTAAGAACACAACTTCGGGCCGATGCAATATGCTTACCGAGAAAGCCAGCTTTTGTTTAAAGCCCAAGGGGAGGGTCTTTACTAGTCGGTTGGCCTCGTTTTGCAAGGTCAGTCGGTTGAGCAACTGTTCTGTTTTGCGTTTGATGTCGGCCGAACTCATGCCGTAGATGCCGCCAAAAAGGCGGATGTTCTCTGTAACGGTGAGGTCTTCGTAGAGCGAGAAACGCTGACTCATGTAGCCGATGCGCCGTTTGATGGCCTCGTGTTGCGTGCTAACGTCTAGTCCGGCCACGGTAGCCTTGCCGCCCGAAGGCTGACTAAGGCCCGAAAGAATGCGCATGGCAGTGGTTTTACCTGCACCATTGGCACCGAGAAAGCCGAATATTTCGCCCCTGCGAACATCGAACGAAATGTCGTCTACGGCATTAAACGTACCGAAGGTCTTTACCAAATGGCTCACGTGGATAATGGTTTCGGCCTGGCTCAGGTTGCGTGTGGCGTTGTCGGTGGGTGACGTTGGCGTTGACTCGCACACCTTATTAATATATAAGGTGTGTGTGGGTGGCGTGTGGAGAGATTGTGGCAGGGGTGGCGTGGTTATCTCGTCGCACCGTTTTATCTCCTCTTGGTAGGGCGTAGAAACAAGGATGGTGATGCCTTGTTGTTTCAAACGGGCAAGCATATCCCAAAACTCGGTGCGCGAAACAGGGTCGACACCTGTGGTTGGCTCGTCTAATAGCAGCACGCTGGGTTGGTGAATAAGTGCGCAACTAAGGGCCAGTTTCTGCTTCATACCGCCTGATAGCGCACCAGCGCGCCGCCGTTTAAAGGGTTCTATCTGTCCGTATATGTCCTTAACGTTATGATAACCGGCCTCAATGGTTGTGCCGAAGAGGGTGGCGAAGAAGCGTAGGTTCTCTTCAACGGTAAGGTCTTGGTACAAACTGAACCGCCCCGGCATGTAGCCCACGCGCTGCCGAATGTGTTTTAGTCCGCTCACCACGTCGAAACCATCTACCGATGCCGTGCCGCTGTCGGGCAAAACCAAGGTGGCAAGGATGCGAAACATCGAGGTTTTGCCTGTTCCGTCGGGGCCGATAAGTCCGTGCAGCGACCCTTTGGCCACGCTAAACGAGAAATCCTTCAAGGCTTGTACCTCGCCGTAGCTTTTGCAGATGTTGTTTACTTCGATGGCGTTCATAACTTCATTTCTCCATACATGCCAATCTTGATGTAGCCATTGTTCTTCACGCTGACCTTTACAGCGTACACTTGGTCGGCCCTTTCGTCGTCGGTAAGAATGCTTTTGGGTGTAAATTCGGCCTTTGGCGAAATCCATGTAACAGTACCTTCGTAGGTGTGTCGGGTGTCGTCGCCATAGTCGGCGAACACCTTTACGCGCTGTCCCACGCGCACTTTGGCCAGTTGGATTGAAGTGATGTAGGCGCGGAGGGTCATGTTACGGGTGTCGGCCACTTTGAAAAGCGGTCGGCCGATGGCTGTAAATTCGCCTTGTTCGGCGTATTTCTCCAATACCGTACCCGTTATTGGCGACTTGATGTGGCACTTTTCCAATTGGTTCATCACCTCGTAGCGTTGAATGTCGGCACCGATCATCTGGCTGTTAAGGCTACGCGTGCTGTTTTGCAGCAGCGACAGTTGCCCCTGCAATTGCTTTTGCAGCACGGCCACAGCATTTTGGGCGTCGTCTAGTTGCTTGCTGGTGGCAGCGCCATCTTTAAGTAAGGCCTCTGTTCGACGTTGTTCAACAAGGGCCTTATTGATTTGTTGTTTGGTGACGGCAATCTGCGCTTGGATGTCGGGACGTTGGTTGGCAAAGACTTCGCGTGTGGCTCCCACCTGCCTAGCCTTTAATTGTAGCTGCACGGTATCGATGAGTCCAACTTGCTGTCCTGCCGTCAGTGTTGAGCCTTCGCTGATGTCGAAGGCCATCAGTCGCCCTGTTCCTTCGGCCGAAACCGTAACTTCGGTCGCCTCGAAGATGCCCGTTGCATCGTATTCTTTTTCGTTTCCGCCACAGGCTACTATTAATAGTGCGAGTGCGGCGATGGTTATTGATGGATGTTTCATATTAATTTTGTTGTTTTCAGGCCTCCCAATCCCCCTAACTGGCCTCACCCCCAGCCCCTCTCCAAGGGGAGAGGGGAGTGAAATGCCTTGTTGGAGCGTGGGTGTTATGTCTGTTAGTCCTTGTAATGCCTTACATACTTTATTATTTTCCCTTGTTGTAGCCTTACATATTACTCCCCTCTCCCCTTGGAGAGGGGTTGGGGTGAGGCTTTTTCCCCTTGTAGAGGGGTCGGGGGTGAGGCCGGTTAGGGCGTGGCTTGTTTTGGGATTGTTGGTTCTCCTTTCACGTATTTCAAGTTATATATCCCTTGTAACATCTCCACTTCGTGTGTGGAGCGATTTATTTTCGCGTTGTTTTCGCGGGTTATCTCTTGCAGCAAACGGTCGGTATCGATGATGCCGTGCGCTAGTTTGGCCTCGGCAGCTCGCCTAACGCTCTGTCTAAGCGCAACAATCTCGTTGTCGGCAGCCATCGTTTGGCGCTTGCTTGCAATGGTTTCTTGCTGTTGCACCGTTTCCAACCGATTGTTGAAGAAGAACAATTCGCGGGCATTTTCTATCTCGGCCTGTGCCACCGACAAACGTTGCACGTTGTTGTGATGCGTGTATAGGTTGCCAATGTTCCACGCAAGGCGCACGCCAGCCAAGGCATTGAACGAAGGCGAGCGGCTGTTCATGTCTTTAAACATGTCGAAACCGGGGTAGCCATAATAGGCTTGGCCGAACACACTCAGCGTGGGGAGCAGCGAAGTGCGCAGTGCGCGCTGTTGCGAAGCGATTAAACGCAGGCGTAGGTCTATGGCTTTCAGCTCTGGCCGAACGTCTTCCGCGGTCTGTTCGGTGGTTGCGGGCATCGGTTTTACAATGCTGTCTATGCGCTCAACGTTGCAAAACAAGGCCAACATACGGCAAAGCGCATCGCGCGAGTGTTGCAATTCATTGGCCATTTGCACGGCCGTTAGGCGTTCGGCTTTCACTTGGTCCACGTCGCTTTGCATGGCCACGCCCTGCTTTTGCAGTGCAGCGAGCTTGTTTCGTTGCTTTGCAACAGCGTTTGCAGGTCGCGATTAAGTTGCAAACGTTCGTCAACAAGCAAGATGCCGAAGTAAAGGTCGTTCACTCTTTGGCGCACTTGGTAGAGCGAAACGTCGGTTTGCGCCTCGTCTACCTGCTGTTGTAGCTGTGCCACTTCTTTTTGTGCGCTAATCCTTCCGCCGTCCCACAGCATCTGATTGACGTCCACTCCCACGCGATATTGTTCCTTCGCCAGTCCGCGTGTGCTTTGTCCCAGTGCCGCCATCATGTTAGATAGCTGTTCGGGCAGTTGCGCCACGCGGTTTTGCACCGTGCCTTGCGCCGCAACTTGCACCTGCGGCAGCCATCCTTTCTTGATGTTGGCGATGGTGTAGGCCGTGGATTGGGCGTAGAGTGCGCGCCGCTTGATGAGCGGATAGTTCTGTTGTGCCTGCTGTTGGCAGGCCTCTAACGTGGTTTGCGCAGGGCAAGCGGCGGCACACAACAGTGCGAGGGCTATTAATAATGTATGCTTCATCTTTCCTTTCGTTTACTTCTCTTGATGCAAATTTACGCCGTTTTGCTTACATCCTTGTTATCCTTTACGGCCAATAAATGTTCTTTTAGTAGCTTTTTGCGCTTAATCAGGGTTTTTATGGGTGGTTTTTATTATCTTTGTGGAAATAAGAAAGGACGTGTTATGAACAATCAGACAATCGAAACACTTACCATGCAGGAGATAAGAAGTAGGCTCAGCGTGCATATTTCCGAACCCGACATGCCCATAACTGAAGACGGTTTCACCATGCTTTATAATGGTCGAAACACCTTTGGCTTGGCCGTTGTGGCCCATTGTCCTTATCGCCTGCCTGGTATTCGTATCGGATTATTGAAGAAAGGCGAGATAAAGGCAACGCTTAATCTGCTTGAACGGAGTGCGCAAAGTGGCACATTAGGGTATTTTTGCGATGGTACCATCTTTCAATTCGACCAAATTCCGCTCGAAAGTGAGGTGGAAGGGGTGGTGATTGACCCGTGGCTGATGGACGAATTGTTTCCGCAGGGCGTGCCAACGATGTTTAACGGACAGGTGAAAGACGCGCTTATGCCTGCCAACGACAGGGACATCGCCAAGGTGGAAAATCTTTATGAGAGCCTGATGCTCGTGCTTAGGGACAGACCTTACAACCGACAAGCGGCCTTAGCCATCATTACCGCGCTGTGTTATGTGTACAACGAGTGTTACGTTAGGGCCACAGAGCATCCCGCAGAGAGTCCTTCGCGGCAGCGTGTGGTGTTTGATAGGTTCATCGTCTTGGTGAACGAACATGCCAAAAGCGAACATAACTTGGCCTTTTATGCCGACAAGCTGTGTTTGTCGCAACGCTATCTTAGTAGGGTTGTGTGGCAAGCCAGCGGCGTGTATGCCAAAGAATGGATAGACCGAGCCGTGATTACCGAGGCTAAGGTGATGCTGCGGCATGGTCAACTAACGGTGGCGGCCATATCAGAAGCCTTGAATTTTCCCAATCCCAGCTTCTTTAATAAGTACTTTAAACGGCAAACGGGACAAACACCCTTGGCGTTTAGGAATGGGTGAAAGGGGGTTAAAGGTGAAGAGGTGAAAAGGTGAAAGGGTGAAAAGATGGCTAACGCCCTTTAAAGGTGAAAGAGTGAAAGGACTTATAAAGGTGAAAAGGCGGAAGATGAAAGGGCAGCGTGTTGGTACAATGCTGTTTGTAGTGCCACTACAAGGCGCTTGTAGGCGCACTACAAGCACCTTGTAGCGCCTGTACAAGTCGTTTGTAGTGCCGCTACAAGGTGGCTTGTACTGTCTCCTTGTGGTGCTGTTGTTCGGTGCTTAAAGACAGTTGCCAACGCTTGTTTCACTTCATCTATTTCAGTTAGCCTTTACGCTGCAATAAGTTAAGTTATCTCAACAGAGCGTATTTATTTGTTTTTCATCTGTTTTTCCAGAGATATTTATTAACTTTGCAAGAGTTTAATACGGACATTTTTTTATTTAATTAAATAAGAACAAATTATGGTAATTGAAAAAGTTCATGCGAGAGAAATCCTCGACTCAAGAGGTAACCCTACCGTAGAGGTGGAAGTAACATTGTGCAATGGCGTAGTTGGCCGCGCAAGTGTACCTTCTGGCGCATCAACAGGCGAAAACGAAGCCCTCGAATTGCGCGACGGCGACAAGGGCCGCTACTTGGGTAAGGGTGTTCTCAAAGCCGTAGAGAACGTAAACAACGTTATCGCTCCTGCCCTTAAAGGCATGTCGGTTTGCCAACAACGCAAAATCGACTACAAGATGCTCGAACTAGACGGCACGCCCACAAAGAGCAAGCTGGGTGCCAACGCCATCCTTGGCGTTTCGTTGGCTGTTGCACACACTGCTGCTAAGGCATTTGGTATGCCCCTTTACCGCTACATCGGCGGCACAAACACATACGTTTTGCCCGTTCCGATGATGAACATCATCAATGGTGGCGCACACTCTGACGCCCCCATCGCTTTCCAAG
>NZ_HE999443.1:516076-527662 GCF_000312305.1 Prevotella conceptionensis 9403948
GAACATCATCAATGGTGGCTCACACTCTGACGCCCCCATCGCTTTCCAAGAGTTCATGATTCGCCCCGTAGGTGCATCTTGCGAACGTGAGGCTATCCGCATGGGTGCTGAGGTGTTCCACGCTTTGGCTAAGAACTTGAAGGCTCGCGGATTGTCTACCGCTGTTGGAGACGAGGGTGGTTTCGCTCCTAAGTTCGACGGTATCGAAGACGCTTTGGACACCATCATGAAGTCTATTAAGGACGCTGGCTACGAACCTGGCAAGGATGTGAAGATTGCTATGGACTGTGCCGCCTCTGAATTTGCCGTACAAGAGAATGGCGAATGGTACTACGACTATCGTCAACTCAAAAACGGCATGCCCAAAGATCCTAACGGAAAGAAGCTTACCGCTGCCGAACAAATCAAGTATCTCGAAGAACTCATCACCAAATATCCTATCGACTCTATCGAAGATGGTTTGGATGAGAACGACTGGGACAACTGGGTGAAACTTACAGAGGCTATCGGCGACCGCTGCCAGCTTGTTGGCGACGACCTCTTCGTTACCAACGTGAAGTTCTTGGAGAAAGGTATCAAGATGGGTGCTGCCAACTCTATCCTTATCAAGGTTAACCAAATTGGCTCGCTCACTGAAACGCTTGAGGCTATCGAAATGGCTCATCGCGCTGGTTACACCACCGTTACGTCGCACCGTTCGGGCGAAACGGAGGACACTACCATTGCTGACATCGCTGTTGCTACCAACTCTGGACAGATTAAGACTGGCTCGTTGAGCCGCACCGACCGTATGGCTAAGTACAACCAACTTATCCGTATCGAGGAAGAGTTGTGCTGCTCTGCACGCTATGGCTACGAAAGACTGAAGAAGCAATAAGCATGTGCAATGGTAATGCTTGCCAAATGGCCGACGGCAAGTGCCGAATGGCATCGCGCTTTGGACATTTGGGAGCGTAACTGATAAAAGGGGGCGGCCTGTTTATGGTCGCCCCTGTTTTTTTATTTAACCTCATTTCCAGCCCTACCGACCTCACATCCGCCCCCAACCGGCCTCACCCCCAACCCCTCTCCGAGGGGAGAGGGGAGTAATATGTAAGGCTACAACAAGGCTAAATAATACAATATGTAAAGCCCCAACAAGGGGAAATAATAAACGATGTAAGGCTATTACAAGAACAAACAAGCATAACAGCCACGCCCCAACAAGGCGTTTCACTCCCCTCTCCCCTTGGAGAGGGGTCGGGGGTGAGGCCGGTAGGAGTTGTGGATGCGACTTTTTAGTTTACTCATTAAAGATTTTATGTACTCAAAATTCTATTTTTTAAGGACCTTAACCCTTGCTCTTTTCGCCTTTTTTGTCTTTTCGGGCATGGCGCAAAAGAACGTTTATGGCTTTAAGGTAAAGGATGAAAACGGCCGAATGGTGTCGTTGTCAAAGTATCGTGGTAAGGTGTTGCTCATCGTTAACACGGCCACGCAGTGCGGACTTACGCCTCAATACAAGCCCTTGCAAGAACTTTACGATAAGTATCGCGATAAAGGATTGGTGGTTTTAGGCTTTCCTTGCAACCAGTTTAAAGGTCAAACGCCTGGTACGAACAAAGAGATACGCCAGTTTTGCGAGGCCAATTACGGCGTAACTTTTCCGCAATTTGCCAAGGTTGACGTGAATGGCAAGCAGGCCATTCCGCTTTATCGTTACCTCAAACGCCAGCAACCATTCTTTGGTTACTTGATGAGCGACTCCACACAGCGCGCCGAGTTTGAGCGTTTGCCAAAGGATGTGCCCATAAATGTGGAGTACGACATTCAGTGGAACTTCACCAAGTTTATCGTCGACCGCAATGGAAAGGTGGTGAAACGCGTCGAACCCAAAGACACGATGGAGTATTTGGAAGAAGAAGTGGCGAAGGTTGTTGGGCAGGGCAGATAGCAATGGGTGCAAAGAGACTGATAAAAACCGATGGAGAAGATGGGAGAGCCTTAGGTACACAGCCCTTGCATACCCAATTGTCCTAGGTAAACTAGATTTCTTTGGCTGTCTAGATAGCCTGGCATTTGGCTTTTCTATCAGCTAAAAAACGGCCTAACCGTGCTTGCTTTACAGGGGCGGTTAGGCCGATTTCTTTATTATAGGCAGGCACTAAGCCTTATCCTATCATTCGTTTCAGGTCTTCTTCAACGGTGGTAATGCCGCCAAGTCCGAACTGTTCAACCAGCACTTTCAGCACGCCAGGCGAAACAAAGGCGGGCAGCGTGGGGCCGATGTGGATGTTCTTGATGCCCAACGACAGCAGGGCGAGCAACACGATAACCGCCTTTTGCTCGTACCATGCGATGTTAAAGGCAAGTGGCAGGTCGTTGATGTCGGCCGCACCGAATATCTCTTTCAACTTCAAAGCCACCACAGCCCAAGTGTACGAGTCGTTGCATTGGCCTGCATCGAGCACGCGAGGAATGCCGTTGATGTCGCCGAGGTTAAGCTTGTTGTACTTAAACTTGGCACAACCCGAGGTGAGGATAACCACATCGTGGGGCAACTGCTTGGCAAACTCCGTGTAATAGTCGCGACTGCGCATGCGGCCGTCACACCCGCCCATCGCAACAAACTTGCGAATGGCACCGCTTTTCACTGCATCTACAATCTTATCGGCCAGTGCAAACACCTGATTGTGGGCAAAACCGCCTACAATCTCACCCGTTTCAATCTCCGTTGGCGGCTCGCAGGTCTTGGCAATGGCAATAACTTCCGAAAAGTCTTTATGCCCGTTGGCATCTTCTTCGATGTGTTTCCAACCGGGGAAACCCGTTGAGTTCATCGTAAACACGCGGTCTTTGTAGTTGGCTTTTGGCGAAGGCGGCACGATACAGTTGGTGGTAAACACGATAGGACCGTTGAATGTGCTGAACTCTTCTTTCTGTTTCCACCACGCGTTGCCGTAGTTTCCAACCAGATGCTTGTACTTTTTCAGTTCGGGATAATAGTGTGCGGGCAGCATTTCGCCGTGGGTGTACACGTCAACGCCCGTTCCTTCGGTTTGTTTCAGCAGGTCTTCGATGTCGTGCAGGTCGTGTCCCGAAATCAAAATGCCAGGGTTTTTGCCCACGCCGATGTTCACTTTGGTTATAACGGGGTGGCCATACGATGTGGAGTTGGCCTTATCTAGCAGGGCCATTGCGTTTACGCCCCACTTGCCTGTGTCGAGAACGCAGTTCAAAAGCTGGTCCATGGGTGCGTCGGGGTTGGCGATAATGGCCAGTGCATCGCCCATAAAGTCGGTAATGGTGGTGTCGGTATAACCCAATCGCGAAGCATGTTCGTAGTAGGCGGCCATACCTTTGAGGCCCAGCACGGTGAGTTCTTTTAGCGAACGCAAGTCTTCGTTCTCGTTGCGCAGCACACTTTCCTTACGACTTTGTGCCTCGTAGTCAGCCTTTTCGCCACCCCACAGTATCTCGTGATAGGCTGGCAGCTCCACATTATGCTCTTTGGCGATGGCCAACAGCTGCTTTTTCATGGCGATACCTTTGTCTACTCGTTTGAGGATGCTGGCATCGTCGAAGTTGGCATTGGTGATACAAGCGAACAATGCGTCGACAAAATAAGTGTCTACACCTGCAATGCTCTGCACGCCAGCCTTGCGAATGGCTCGGTCGATGGTGGCAACACCGCGCACCACGCCTAGTAGTAGGTCTTGATAGTTGGACGTCGAGGCCTCTTTTCCGCATACGCCCTTAACGGTACAACCCGTTCCTTTGGCTGTTTCCTGACATTGGAAACAAAACATTTTATTCTCCATCATGCAGTTTTTGTACGTTTAATGTTTGTTATTTTGCGTGCAAAGATACATGGGAAAATACCTAGTAAAGGGTAACAAATGTGTCCGAAGAGTGGTTAATTGAAGTTAAATATACCTATAAGTAGGTAGTAAAGGTAGTAAGTAGTAAAGGTAGTAAGTAGTAAAGGAGTTAGGGAGTTAAGCCAAATGTATAGGTTGCGTTAGGCTAATAGGGCAAGTCAGACAAGTCAGACAGGTCAGACTTGTCCGAGAACTAGACTGAACTAGAAATCTAAAAACTGCACGACACCTTTAAAGGGTGTTAGCCATTTTTTCTCCTTTTCTCCTTTTCACCTTTAAGGAGTTAAGGAGTTAGGGAGTTAAGCCAAATGTAGAGGTGGCGTTAGCCATCTTTTCACCTTTTCACTTTTTCACCTTTAAAGGGCGTTAGCTATCTTTTCACCTTTCACCTTTAAAGGGCGTTAGCCATTTTTTCACCTTTTCACCCTTTCACTTTTTCACCTTTAACTATTTAAGCAGTTCCATCGGACTAACGCCGAATTGGTCTTTAAAACACTTGGTGAAATAAGATGGCGAGGTGAAACCCACTTGGTAAGCCACCTCGGATACCGATGTTGCGCCGCCCTCAATCAGCTTACGTGCGCGGTTTACGCGCGTGGCACGAATAAGTTCCACAGGACTAAGCCCCGTTAACGCCTTCACCTTGCGATAAAGTTGCACCCTACTCAGGTCTACCGCTGCACCCAATTGCTCCACGCCAAAGTCGTTATCGCTGATGTTGCGATGTATTTCGTTGCGTATTTTGCTCACAAACTCTTTGTCGGGTGTGCTTATCTCCTCCTTCGCCAGTTCGTCTGCGCCCGCAAAAACCTGTTTTAGTTGCTTACGGCTTTGTAGCAAGTTGTGGATGCGCGCCAACAACAAGGGCGCACTAAAAGGCTTGGTGATGTAGGCATCTGCACCATGTTCGTAGCCGGCGATGCGCTGTTCGTCGAGTGTTCGCGCCGTGAGCAGAATCACGGGAATATGACTAGTGGCCGTGCTCTGTTTCAGTCGGCTGCACAATTCCAGGCCATTCATCTGCGGCATCATCACGTCGCTCACCACCAAGTCCGGGATATTCAGCTCTGCCATCTGCAAAGCCACCACGCCGTTGGGTGCAGTAAGCACGCGATAATGCGTTTCGAAGCAGCGTGCGAGCCATTTGGCAAACGTCGTCGTTGTCGTCGGTAAAGAGGATGGTAGGCTGATTGGGGTCGTTGTTTTCTTCAAAAATGGTCTGCAACTGCGGAGCATCGGCCTTTGTTGTGGCCTGCGTAGCGGGCACGATAAAAGCTTGTGGCTCGGCAATCGGCGACTGTTCGGCGGCCGATGTCGGTGTTTCGGCCTGCAAATTCAGCGGCAGATGCACGGTAAACACCGTTGTTCCTTCTACCTTACTGCTAACGCTGATGTGCCCGCCGTGCATGTCTACGAAGGCTTTTGCCAAGGCTAAGCCAATGCCCGTGCCGCCTTCGCTGTGTTGCGGTTGGTAAAAACGATCGAAGATGTGGGGCAAATCGCTCTCGGCAATGCCCTTGCCCGTATTGGTTATGCTTAGCGTGGCCGTGCCTTGTGGCGTGTCGGCAGCTAGTTCTACGTTTATTTCGCCCGCTGCCGGTGTAAACTTCACGGCGTTAGAAAGGATGTTGCTCACCACCCTTTCCACCTTTCCTGCATCTATTGTGGCGCTTATGTGTTCGGGCAGACGGCAAGAAAGCCTGATGCGCTTGTGCTCGGCAGCTGCCACAAACTCGCTTACAACATTGCCAATCAGTGCTGCAAGGTCGGTTTCGGCCAGCTGCAAGGTCATCTTTCCGCCCTCCACTTTCCTGAAATCCAGTATTTGGTTGATGAGTTTTAGCAACGTTTGCACGTTTCGGTGCGCCACTTCGAGCAGCCTGCGTTGCACCTTCGACAGTTGATTTTCGGCCAAAAGTTGTTCCACTGGCGTTTCGATGTGGGTTAAAGGCGTGCGCAATTCGTGGCTTACGTTGGTGAAAAACATCAGCTTGGCTTGCGTGGCGGCCTCTATTTCGCGGTTCTTTCCTTCCAACTGTTCGTTGAGTTTCACCTTCGCGAAATAGGCTTTGAGCACGAAGAAAGCGAAAACCATGAGGATGAAAACCAACAAAATGCCCAGCACGAGGATGGTTTTCTGGTTGCTGTATTGCGCCAAACTCTCGTCTATGCGGTGGTTTAGGCGTTGCATCTTGTTGTCGAGCAGGGTTAGTTCGGCCCATTGTTGCAAGGCTCTTTCGGCGTTGGTGGCATCTATCACGCCCGTTTTCAGGATGGTTTCACGCTGAAAGGGGCGACCTTCCAATATGTTCATGGCCAGTTTTAGCACCTCGTCGCCATGCGTGGGATATACGAATGTGGCCAAGAAAGTTCCGTTTTTCACGGCCTCGATGCCGTCGCCAGGGGTGGGCAAAGCATCAACACCCACAATCTTTACGCCCTTTATGCCCAGTTTTTGGGTGGCTTGGTGCGCCCCAATGCCCATTCTGTCGCACTGCGCAAACACCAAATCGGCTCCTCCCACGTCTTTAAACATGCGTTCGGCCTCGCTTTCGGCCTTCTGTGCAAACCAATCGGCGTAGGCGTTGGCCACCACTTTTATTTGCGGATAATGTGCCAGAGCCTCGCGAAAACCACTGTCGCGCTCCATGGCGGGCGACGAACCGCGAAGTCCTTGCAACTCCATTACGCGCCCTTTTCCGCCAAGATGTTCGCCAACAAAGCGCCCCACGGCTCGTCCGATGGCCACATTGTCGGCCCCGATAAAGGCCGTGTACTTGTCTGATGCACTCTTCCTGTCGACCAGCACCACGCGAACGCCGCGGTCGAAGGCCTTGTTGATGACGGGCGTAAGGGCCTTTGCCTCGTTGGGCGACACGATAATGAGGTCGGCGCCTTGTTCAATGAAACGTTCAATCTGCGCAATCTGCACGCGGTTATCGTCTTTGGCCGATGCAAACTCCACGTGCACGTTGTCGTAGAGGTAAGACTCGCGCCTTATCTCGCTGTTCATTTTCGTTCGCCACGAGTCCTCGCTGCACTGCGAAACGCCTATAAAATAACTCTTCTTTGTACTGCAAGCCGATAGCGACAGGGCTAAAAGGGCAAGCAAAGGGAGGGCGAATGTTGTGAGTTTTGGGTTCATATTGAAGTGGTGGTGTGGGCCTTTGCGTTATACTGCAAATTTAATGATAAACCCAGAAAGCACCATCATGTTGCCTTACTTTTTTGTTTGCTTGGCCAAAGTTTCCGAGTTAGTGGGCTGTTTCTACTTCGCAGGCGTGGATGTGGGGGTAGCTGTTCTAGATATTGTAGCTGTTTTAGATATTCTAGAATGCCTAGTTGTTTTAGATATTCTTTTTGTTCTAGATCTTCTTGTTGTTCTAGATATTCTTGTTGTTATAGTTAATCTAGGATGCCTAGTTGAACCTAGTTGTAATCAACTCATTGGCTTATAAACTTACGAAAAACCAACAACTCCCTAACACATCAACTCACAAACTTACAAACTAAAAAAAGACTCACCAACTTACAAACTCAAAAACTCAAAACCTCATCAACTCAAAACCTTAAATCGCTATCTTTTATTTTACAATATCGCTCTAATTTTCGTTCCGTTCTAGCGAAAATAAAGGCCATAATGTAGGTAAATCACCCCTTTTTTCGGTCTTTCACGCCTTCTAACTTGTCGCCTTTTAAGAAAACTACCTGCATTTTGCACCATTTTACCTTTCTAGATTGGTGCCCAACCCATGATTTTTGCGGCCCCAAAAAACACTTTTAGACCCCCAAAACCCACTTTTTAATGGCTATTTTGCCCTTTTGGGCTATGTATTTCATAGCTCTGAAAGGTTTTGTTTATGCAATTGTAGCGTATTTTTATGCCTTTCGCCTTGTGTTTAGCACCATTTTGCACTGCGTTTTGCACCATTTTACCTTGCGTTTTGCACCAAAACGCATTGTATTTAGCACCAAAACGCATTGTATTTAGCACCAAAACGCAGTGTAATTAGCACCAAAACGCACGCTATTTTGCACCAAAACGCACTATATTTTGCTATAAATGGCCCAAAAGTTGGTGCAAATGGCGACTTCTTTAAATAAATATTCATTTCGTTGCATTCGCATGCTACCCTCGTTTTGCACCAAAACAAACCTCCGCGAGAATCGATTTTTTGCGGCAAGGTGAGCGATTGGTGGACAAAAAGGCCACTCATAATGTTAAATTTACGACTAAAAACTAGACAAAAGAGGTTATGCAGTTGGCTCGCGCGAGTGGCCAACGGCGCAGAAAACATGTAGGCTTGCGACGGGCAGAACGAGCGGTTGCAGGGCATGTTGCTCACGTACAACGGCATCAACATCGTGGAAACGCAGAAGTAATAGGCCATCGACAAGCGGTTTCCTGCTTGTGGAGACTGCGTTGAATAACTTCCGCCCATCCACTTTTTAAGGCATAGCCACGTTTTGACACAGACAGATGGGGCATAATTTCAGATTTCATCCCATCCTGGCCAGGCACTTCGTGCATCAACGGGGGGTATCTTTATTTTGCGGCGCAAAGGCATAAACACCGCCCAATTTGTAGAAAAGCTAAAACTCAACACAACTTCGCATTGAACATTTGGCAGGCTTAAACATCATGTTCAAGCCCCTACCGAAAAGCATACATTTTCTACGTGGTAACTTATATTAGCCAATAAGCAAATTCGGAATGCAAATCCGACTTTCTAACAAAGTCTTTCTTTAAACTTGTTACAAAACACAAAAGCGCGTAAATGTGGTGTTTTAATTTACATTAAATATTAAAGAAACGGCTGCATTATTGCCGCTTATTTTGTATCTTTGCCATGAGCGATGCACACAACACACGCCATGCGGAAACAATGAACAACGCAGAAGACAAATTTTCTACGGATAATGGCAACAAGCACGCAACACAATGGCCCGCCAATTAAGGCGAAAACTGTGCTGTATAATGCACAACTACGCCGCAAAAGGCGGCAATCTATTTAACCAAACAATGTAGATATTGTATGAACGAAACGAGCAACAACTTTGAATTTGAGATATGCGCAAACAGCGTGGAAAGCTGTTTGGCGGCCCAAGAGGGTGGGGCCGACAGGGTGGAGCTTTGCGCAGGCATACCCGAAGGCGGCACAACGCCTTCGCATGGCGACATCGTAACGGCGCGCCGACTGCTTAACACCACCAAGCTGCATGTCATCATCAGGCCCAGAGGGGGCGACTTTACCTACTCGGACCTAGAAATGGACATCATGGCCGCCGACATCGACGCATGTAGAGAGGCGGGAGTAGACGGCGTGGTGTTTGGATGTTTAACCCCCGAGGGGGACATCGACCTTGACAAAAACGCCAAACTCATGGCACACGTGGGGCAAATGGCGGCAACTTTCCATCGCGCTTTCGACAGATGTCGCAATCCGCTCGATGCCTTAGGCCAACTGGAACAGCTGGGATTTAACCGTGTGCTAACCTCTGGACAGCAGAAAACGGCCGAAAAAGGCATCCCCCTGCTATACAAACTGCACAAACGGGCAGGCAAAAACATCGCTATCATGGCCGGATGTGGCGTTAACGAACGCAACATCTTCAAGATACACGTGGAGACAGACGTTACCCAGTTCCACTTTTCTGCACGCGAATCGGTGCTCTCGACATGCCAATACATGGGCGGAAACGTGCGAATGGGCGGAAAAGACACCGATGAGGCCTATCGAGAAGTTACCACCGCACGCCGTGTTAGACACACAATAAAGGAGCTGCGCGGCGAAACGGAGAACGAATAGCCCCCTCAAACAGACCTCCACAGCCCCAAACGAGATGCGCCGACAGCCCGAGACCCCACATGCGGCGCAGGCAATGCGGCTGCTTTGCCCGACAGATAAAAACGAGATTTTGAACGGGATGCAGGCGCACGAGCAGGGCTTTGGGCGTACGATAAAACCTCTTTTCCATATTAAATAGTTTGTTTGTTAATTGCATTTGTGTCCCCGTCGCCAGCCGATATGCAAGCCATACGGCCGACGGGGCGCAAAAAACTTCTGAGAAACGAAATGCGCAAGCCATCTTTTAGCCATGCAGACACCGCAAAACTACAACAAGATGACCCACGCATACCATAATGTCACAACCCCTTATCTTACATCAACAAAACCATTTACTATCAGCATGAGAAAGCTATTTCTATCACTCTTTGTCGCCTTGGTGGCATGTAACGTTGCCCAGGCTGGATTTTACCATTTCATTTCTGACGACAAATACCGTGCAGAAGTGCATAAAGACTTCACCGAGAAAATGCAGTTGGTGGGCAAGAACTTCTTCACTGCAACCCAAACCGTGCCTTCGGTGGCCGAACAAGAGGCTTTGGAGTTTCTGTATGCCTACATGCCCGTGGCCGATGTCACCGATTACACCACCGCTTTCTACCTAGATAACGTGAAGGCCACGTTCAAGGCGCGCGACGAAATGCCTTGGGGACGAGATGTTCCCGAACTGTTGTTCCGACATTTCGTACTTCCCATACGTGTGAACAACGAGAACTTGGACAACACGCGCATGGCGTTGTACGACGAACTGAAAAAACGCGTAGAGGGTTTGAGCATGACCGAGGCCGTGCTGGAACTGAACCACTGGTGCCACGAGCATGTAACTTATCAGCCATCTAACGCGCGTACGTTGGCGCCTTTGGCCTGTATGAAGACCGCCATTGGGCGTTGCGGCGAAGAAAGCACGTTCACCGTGGCCGTATTGCGTACGTTGGGCATCCCCGCAAGGCAGGTGTACACGCCACGTTGGGCGCATACCGACGACAACCACGCGTGGGTGGAGGCATGGGCCGACGGCAAATGGCACTTCCTTGGCGCCTGCGAACCCGAACCAGTGCTCGACTTGGGCTGGTTTAACCTGCCTGCATCGCGCGCCATGCTTATGCACACAAAGGCTTTCGGCAACTATCGTGGTCCCGAAGAAGTGATGTTGCGAACCAGTAACTACACCGAAATAAACCTCATTGCCAACTATGCACCCACGGCTCGCGTAGACTTTGCCGTGGTGGATGCCGCAGGAAAAGCCGTTGATAAGGCCAAAGTGGAATTTAAGATATACAATTATGCCGAGTATTACACGGCTGTGAACAAGTTTACCGACACGCGTGGGCGAACGTTCCTCACCGCTGGCGTGGGCGATATGCTGGTGTGGGCCTCTAAGAATGGGGCATACGGATTTGCCAAGGCATCTTTCGGAAAGGATAAGGCCGTTACCATTCGCCTTAACCGCAGTGCCCGTTCGGATGCAAAGATGACGGTGGGCGCACTCGATTCGGTTAATATCGTACCGCCCGTTGAAAGTGCCACGCTACCCGAGGTAACGTTCGATGAGGCCGTAGCCAACAAGCTGAGGTTGGCAAAAGAAGACAGTATACGCCACGCTTACGAGGCCACGTTCTACAAACCCAAGAAAGATGGGCGCATAGGCGACTTCTTAAAGCGTGCTCGCGGCAACTGGAAAACCATCCATCAGTTTGTCAGCAGTCACTCAGACCGTCTGGATCGCGCGTTGGCATTGCTGGAAACGCTGCCCGATAAGGACTTGCACGACATGCCACTCGAAATTCTTGAAGACCATTTTGGGGCTGAAAGCAACCAATTGTCGCCGCGTGTGGAAGACGAAATGATTATCGCTCCCTTTAAACAAACATTCCAAC
>NZ_HE999443.1:527837-532244 GCF_000312305.1 Prevotella conceptionensis 9403948
AGGCCCTGCGCATTGCGCAAACACCTATGGGCGTTTGGCGTTCAAGACTTACCGATACACGCTCGCGCGACATCTTCTTTGTGAGCATGGCGCGCAGCTTGGGCATCGAGTCGCGCAAAGATGCGGTTACGGGTAAGGTGCAATACAAGCGTGACAGCGCATGGGTTGACGTGAATTTTGATAACGCACAAAGCCAAGCCACGCCCACGGGTAAGCTTAAACTTACTTATTCGGCTGCGCCATTGCTGCCTGCCGACCCCAAGTATTACAGCCACTTCACCCTGAGTAAGATTGTAAACGGACAGGCGCAGCTGCTGAACTTCGAAGAAGGAGACGGAAATGCCAACGAGGGAACAACCTGGGCCAACACCTTTGAGCGCGGTTACGACCTGGATGCAGGCACTTATCTGCTTGTTACCGGTACGCGTTTGGCCAATGGTGGCGTGCTGGCCACGCAGCGTTTCTTCAACGTAGCCGCGGGCAAAACCACCGAAGTGCCACTCATCATGCGCCGTCCGTCGGGTCAGCTCAATGTGTTGGGCAACTTTGATAGCGAGTCGCGTTTCCTCAAAGACGGTCAAGAGGTGAGCATCTTGTCGCAAACGGGTCGCGGATATTTCACGCTTGCCCTGCTGGGTATTGGCGAAGAACCCACCAATCACGCCCTACGCGACTTGGCAAAAGCACGCGCTACGCTCGACGAATGGGGCCGTCCCTTCGTGTTACTCTTCCCCAACGATGCCGATTTACAGCGTTTCAAGGACGAGAACTTCGGCACATTGCCTACCAACATCATTCTGGGCGTAGATGCTGACGGCAAAATTAAGCAGCAAGTAGCCAATGCCATGAAACTGGCTAACCCCTCGCAGATGCCAGTTTTCATCGTGGCAGACACCTTTAATCGCGTTGTTTTCTGTTCGCAAGGCTACACAATTGGTATGGGCGAGCAGCTAGAAAAGGTGGCAAAAATGCTAGAAACGGGCAAATAAAGCCAGTTAGCATCGGGCAAATCGAGCCGATTAGGTGGGTCGAGGCTTTCAGATTGCTCTGATAGTTCCGGCCAACTTAATCGGCTTTTCTTTTTTCAAGGCAGTTCAATTTGTTCGATTTGGGCAACCTGTTCTACTTTTAGGCCAGTCGTATTTGTTCTACTTGTCCGACTGGTTGGGGACATTCTTCGCTTAAAGTATGGTGGAATGCCTGCGTGGATTTTTTTAATTCCGCCTTAAACAAAAGCACAATCTCTTAATATATTATGGTGTATATTTCGGGATTTTTATGTAAGTTTGCAATACGAAACAAACAGCGAGCGTGTGCCGCACGCAGCTTACAACACCTCGAACCTATGGACTGCAACCATTACTCGCCTAAACAAGCCCTACAATACGTGGCCTTGCGCTTTGTGGCCGCACTGGTTTTGCTGGCTGGATTGTTGAACGCATGCGCCGACAAACAGCCAACCGACCTGCCCGACTTTCCCCCAACCGGCCAGAATGCTGCTGAAAAGAACGCCGAACCCAAAACCGACGGGCGTTTGTTGCGCCTACTTGCAACATACGAAGAACAAAATGGAGCCGAAAGAACGGCCATCGCCAACCGCATTTTCGGGCTGTTGTATGCCGAAGAAGTAACCGATTCGCTTATTAAAGTGGCCAACAACACGCCCAAAGACGAGGTGGACGCGATGGTGTTGTATCACGCTGCCGAGTATTTTTGGGACAAACAGGACTACGCTACGGCCCTAAACTACGCGCGAAAAGCCCTTCCCCTTACCTACAAAAGCAACGACCTGCTTGCCATAAGCGACTGCGAACAGCTTATCGCGCAGCTGTTGTTCCGCCAATCAGACTTTGTTCGCGCCATTGCGCATGCCCAAAAAAGCCTTGAACTGGACCGCGAAACGGGCGATAAAAGCCGGATAAGCAGCTCGTTAAACACACTTGCGGCCATTAGTCTTGTGGCCAAGCAACCCGAAGAGGGCGAACGATACATCTTAGAGGCCATTGCACTGAGCACCGCGGCCAACGATTCTAACCGCATGGCCATACAATACGGCATGGCATCAGAAATTTATCACGCCATGAAAAAAGAGCAATTGGCCCTCGAACACGCGGTGAGAGCCTATCAAATAGACGAACAGCGCGGCAATGTGGCGAAGATGGGCATCCGACTTTCGCAGATGGCAACCGCCCTAATGGACATGGAACGCTTTGTTGAGGCCGAACGTAGCGTGGACCGAGCCATTCTGATACTTGCAAAAGCAGGCAACAAGCAGTCGTTGGGTATATGTATGAACCAAAAAGGAGAACTGCTTAACCGCCGCGGAGAGTACGCATCGGCGCAACAATGCTTTGAAAAAGCCATCGAAATCTTTGAACAACGCAACGACCTTTATAACCTAAGCCGGGCGCAGATGGGCGCTTTCAACGCCTTAAAGGCCAGCAATCCCACTTTGGCCGCACAGCATTTGCAACGCTATGTGGCGTTGAAAGACTCTATTTATCAGCACGATATGGAGCAGGCCGTGAGTCAGAGCAACGCCAAATACAAGAACGAAGAGCTTACATTGCAAGCGCAACACGAGCAAAAAGAAAAGCGCATCGTGGCCATTGCCGCCATTGTGGTGGTTACGTTGTTGCTGTTGGTGGTGGTCGCACTGATATATGTGGGCAAGATTAGGCAGCGCAACCACGCCTTACTCAAACAGGTGAGCCAGTTGCGAGAGAACTTCTACACCAACATCACCCACGAATTGCGAACGCCTTTAACCCTAATACTGGGTCTAAGCCACGAGTTGAACCAAGACGAAAGCCTTACCGACGAGGCCAAACATAAGGCAACCACCATCGAAAGGCAAGGAAACAGCTTGCTTACGCTCATTAATCAGCTGCTAGACATCGCCAGAGTGAAGTCGGCCGTGGGCAATCCCGACTGGGAAAACGCCGACGTAACGGCGCATGTAAACATGGTTGTGGAGAGTTATCGCGACTTCGCGGTGTCTCAAAACGTGGAATTAAACTTCTCTGGTAACGAGCGTATCGTTACCGACTTCGTGCCAGAGTATATTAATAAGGTGATGAACAACCTGCTGTCTAACGCATTTAAGTTCACGCCCCCATACGGAAAGGTGAGCGTAGCGGTGGCACGCGAGGCCGCAAACGTCGTCATTAGGGTGAAAGATACTGGCGCGGGCATTGCTCCTGAGGCCGTAGCGCATCTCTTCGAGCCTTTTTATAGGGCCAGCAATGGTGCATCGAAGAACGGAACTGGCGTGGGATTGGCCTTGGTTAGGCAGATAATAGACGCGCTAGACGGGCAAATCGTGGTGGGAAGTGCGCCTGGGCGAGGGGCTACTTTCACCATAACGCTGCCCATAAGAAACGTGTGCAAGCCCACGGCCAACGCTCAAAAGCACACCAACACGCCCATGTTGCCGCATGTGGAGAAACGTCTCGACGACGAAACGAACGATAATTGCGCCGAGCAACGCATGCTTATCGTGGAAGATAATGCCGATTTAGCCGCGTATATGGGTTCGTTGTTCACGCCGCAATACGCCGTTTGTTACGCCACTAACGGCGAGGAGGCCTTGGCCAGAGCAACAGAACTGGTGCCCGACATCATCATAACCGACCGCATGATGCCTGGCATCGACGGGTTGGAAGTGTGCAAGCAGGTTAGGGCGAGCGACGTAATGAGCCATATTCCCATAGTGGTGGTTACGGGAAAGATAACCGAACAAGAACGATTGGAAGGCATTAAGGCAGGGGCCGACGCCTATATCACCAAGCCTTTTAACAGTGAAGAGCTGATAACGAGGGTGGAAAACCTGCTTGATAGGCATCGAAAATTGCGCGAGAAATATGGTGATAACGGAAACGAAACAAAAGAAGAAGGCGATGTTCGTGCCGAGGCCGAACGGCAATTCCTAACGAAAGCCGTAGACACAGCCTACCTTTTGCTCGACAAACGCGCGCTAGACGTTAATGCTTTGGCCGAAAGATTGGGCATGAGTCTTAGGCAATTCACCCGTAAGATAGTGGCGCTTACAGGCAACACGCCAGGTGCTTTCATCCTAAACTTAAAGATGCAGAAGGGCAAACAGCTGCTCGACACAAGGTTTGAGTTGAACATCGAGGAGATTTCAGAACGTTGTGGTTTCGAACATGCGTCTAGTTTCTACCACGCTTTCAAGAAAGCATTCGGCGTTACGCCGTCTGAATATAGGAAGAATGGTGGGTAAAAGAGGCCTAACACTGCCCCTCTCTGGCCTCACCCCCAACCCCTCTCCAAGGGGAGAGGGGAGTGATATGCCTTGCAGTAAAATTGCATTTCTCGTTTATCAGCTTAGTAGTTGCATCGCATTTTACGCCCCTCTCCAAAGAAAAAAAGCCTCACCCCACGCCC
>NZ_HE999443.1:532538-541270 GCF_000312305.1 Prevotella conceptionensis 9403948
CTCGCTTGGCAGCTTAGTAGCTGCATCGCATATTACGCCCCTCTCCAAAGAAAAAAGACCTCACCCCCAGCCCCTCTCCAAGGGGAGAGGGGAGTGATATGCCTTGCAGTAACATTGCATTTCTCGCTTATCAGCTTAGTAGTTGCATCGCATATTACGCCCCTCTCCCTTTGGAGAGGGGTTGGGGGTGAGGCCTTTTTATTTCTTTCTTAGTGCTTTTTTCCCCTCATTTTCACTAACTTTGCAATTGCTTTCAGGCCTCTTCACCGCAGTGTATGCGGATAAGTGTGTTCTGGATAACTAACGAAACCAAACAAAAAACAAGGATGAAAAAGCTTTTAGCTGTGGCCATTGCTTTCGTGGCCAGCCTGTCTGTACAGGCGCAGAACGTGCAATTGCATTACGATTTCGGACATCTGAACGACAATCTCTCCACACGACCCAAACTAACATCAACCGTGGAGATGTTCAAACCCGACAAATGGGGTAACACTTTCTTCTTCGTCGACATGGACTATGCAGACAATGGCGTGGCTGCCGCATATTGGGAAATATCTCGCGAGTTGAGATTTTGGCAAGCTCCATTGGCTATTCACGTGGAGTATAATGGCGGATTGGCCAAAGGTGTGGGCTCGTATAACGATGCTTACCTGGCTGGTGTGACTTATAGCTGGAACGAGAAGGACTTTAATTCGGGCTTTACCATCACGCCCATGTATAAGTATCTGGCCAAACAAAGCCAAAAACACTCGTGGCAACTCACGGCAACATGGTACTTAAACTTCTGCAACCAGTTGCTGTCGTTTAATGGATTTGCCGATTTTTGGGGCGACCGCCGCTTCTCCGACGGAAAGAACATCGCCATTTTCCTTGCCGAACCCCAATTCTGGGTTAACCTGAACCGCATCAAAGGCGTTAGCGAAGACTTCAAACTAAGCCTAGGAACGGAGTGGGAAGTAAGCAACAACTTCGTTAATCAAAACCACCGTTGGTATTGGTTGCCTACATTGGCAGCGAAGTGGACGTTTTAATAAACACAAACGGCCTCACCCCCAACCCCTCTCCAAGGGGAGAGGGGAGTGATTTGCTGTGCTGCAACTAAGCAAACAAATGCGAGATTGCAATGTTACCACAGTGCATATTACGCCCCTCTCCCCATGGAGAGGGGTTGGGGGTGAGGCCAGCTCACAATAATCTTACACAATGTCTTTCTATTCTCTTTTGGGGTTTAACCCCAAGAAACAATCGCGCCGCACAGAGATGATGGCCGGCGTAACCACGTTTCTCACCATGAGCTACATCCTTGCCGTGAACCCCGACATACTAAGTGCCGCGGGAATGGACAAGGGTGCCGTGTTCACAGCCACTGCCTTGGCCTCGGCTCTTGGCACATTATTCATCGCTTTCTTGGCCAAGCTACCCTTTGCGCAGGCCCCTGGCATGGGCATCAATGCCTTTTTCGCCTTCACCTTGGTGCGTGGCATGGGCTATTCGTGGGAGGCGGCCTTGGCGGCAGTGTTTGTAGAGGGTATCATCTTCATCATATTGACGGCCCTGAACATACGCGAACAAATTGTAAAGTGCATCCCCAAGAACCTGCGCTTTGCCATTTCGGGCGGCTTGGGACTGTTTATCGCCTTCATCGGACTGAAAAATGCAGGACTTGTAGTGGCCGATAAAAACACCTTTGTTACGCTAGGTACCTTCACTTCCACAGCTGCATTGGCCTCGTTGGGCATCATTTTGAGTGGCGCATTGCTGGTGTTGAAGGTTCGCGGAGCCTTGTTTTACAGCATCTTGATATGTACGGTTATCGGCATACCTATGGGCATAACCCAAATTCCCGATGCCTTCGTGCCCGTTTCGCTACCCCATAGCATCGCCCCAACGTTCTTAAAGCTCGACTTCGCTGCGCTGATCAACGTTGATATGATACTCACCGTCTTCGTATTGGTGTTTATCGACATCTTCAACACGCTGGGTACGCTCATCGGAACGGCGGCCAAAACCGACATGATGGACGAAAAAGGCAACGTGAAGAACATCCAAAAGGCCATGATGGCCGATGCTATCGCCACGTCTACGGGTGCACTTTTGGGTACGTCTACCGTTACAACGTTCGTGGAAAGTGCAGCAGGTGTGGCCGAAGGCGGCCGAACGGGGCTCACGGCCTTTACCACGGCCATGTTCTTCCTTGTGGCTTTGTTCATGGCACCGCTGTTCCTCATCATCCCTTCTGCCGCAACCACGGGCGCACTGGTGCTTGTTGGCGTGTTTATGTTAGAGAGTATCAAGAAGATAGACCTGCAAGACATCTCCGAGGCACTACCTTGTTTTATCACCGTTTTGATGATGGTGCTAACTTATAGCATTGCCGAGGGCATGGCCTTGGGACTTATCAGCTACACGTTGGTAAAGCTGTTGAGCGGCCATTACAAAGACGTCAACATCACGCTCTTCATCGTTAGCACCCTTCTTGTTTTGCGTTATGTGTTCCAATAAGGCTCGTTTTGTGTTGCTTGGGGCTGTGTTGTGCATGGCCTTTGCTGCCTTTGGGCAGACACTTGTGCTGGGTAGCTATAACATAAGGTATCGAAACGACGGCGATGAGGCGAAGGGGCTCCTTTGGGCGAAACGTTGTCAGGTGATAGCCGACCAGCTTAACTTCCACCATCCCGACGCTTTTGGGGCGCAAGAGGTGCTGAAAGGGCAACTCGACGACCTGTTGCGCGCACTGCCCGACTACGATTACGTGGGCGTTGGGCGCGACGATGGACACGAGGCGGGCGAATATGCGCCCATATTTTATCGGCGCGACCGACTGGATAAGCTTGGAGACGGGCACTTTTGGCTATCGCCTACGTACACAAAACCCTCTTTGGGTTGGGATGCGGCTTGCATACGCATCTGCACTTGGGCCAAATTCAGGGTGCGCGAAAGTGGCGAAGTGTTATTTTTCTTCAACCTCCATACCGACCATGTGGGCGTTAAAGCGCGTCGCGAGTCGGCAAAGCTGGTGATGAAAGCTATCGACGGCTTGGCCGGAAAGGACAGACCGGTGGTGCTGACGGGCGACTTTAACGTCGACCAAACCGACGAAACCTACGCCATCTTCACCGCAAACGCACGCTTAAACGATGCCTACGTTGTGGCTAAGCACCGCTTTGCCGAGAACGGAACGTTTAACAGTTTCGACCCCACACTGAAAACAACCAGTAGGATAGACCACGTTTTTGTGTCGCCCCGTTTCGCTGTGGCTCGTTATGGCGTACTGCCCAACTTCTATTGGACGGAAGAACCCGCAGCCAAAAGTAAGAAAGGGCAGGATGCACCGCAACAAATCGACTTTAAACAACACCGAATACGCACGGCATCCGACCATTATCCGGTGTTTGTGGAGGTGAAATTAGGACAGTAGCCTTTCCGCAACCAACCCCCAACCCCAACCCCTTTACAAGGGGCGGAGGGTAGTTGAACAGCTTGTTATGGCCCTAACATGTTGCAACCATTGGCCTAGTAATCACACCGATATATAATGTTTTTTCATTTAGAAACGATAAAGCCTATTGCGTTTCAACGTTTAGAAACAACAAGGCCAACCACTCCCCGCTCCGCTTGGGGCGGGGCCGTGGATAAGGCCTTTTATTGTCTTTCCCTTCTCTTTTGTGTTGTATGCTTATGGGGTTGCCGCTCTGATTACCGCAACAAGATAGATGCGGCGTTGCAAGCAGGCCACAATCAGCAGGCTATGACCCTGCTAAACCAGGCTATTGCCGACACAGCCACGGCCGAATGGCTGTGGAAACGTGCCGAACTGGAAACAAAGTTGGGCAAGGATGCCGATGCCTTGCGCGATTACCACCGCCTGTTACGTCTCCATTCGGTTAAAGATGGTGCTGAATTTGCAGCCCATGTAGATATAATGGCCGATAGTTCGGTGAACGTTAACGAGGTGTTCAGCAGGCAACTAGCGGCTTATTTAAAGCTTGGGCAAATGCGTTTGGCCGAGAATAAGTTGGAGCAGATGCGAAAATATCTTTATGATAAGGGGCAAGTAGGCAAGTATTATTATTGGAAAGGGGTTATAGCCAAAGGCAATAAAGAATGGTATGCGGCTTATTCGTCCTTTCTGGAGGCGGCATTGCAGCACTACCCTGATGCTCGTTTGCAGCTAAAAGAGATGTCGAAACGGTTGGGAATGCCATTGAACTGGCCCACAGACCTAGACTCGATGAACGTTGAACTGCTATTTACGGATGGTACAAGGTGGCCCATTGCCAATAAGTTGCAGGGCCAACCGCGGCTCGTAAAGGTTGAATGCAAACGCGTAGAGATAACCAACATACGGCGTTTTGTGCTGAAAAACCATCTCGATGCCGCTGCTTTGCGCGCCATTCCTGGCATGGCAGCCAGAGGTAAGCAACTGGCACCCGTGTGTATTGCCACTACTAGCGGCCATAACCTTTGCTTTACCTGCTTGCCCGGCAGCAGTCAGTTGACCAAATTAGGGCTTGATGCAAGCGAAGGCTCTGCAAAGCCAAATGCACAACTGGCCAAACCGCAAGTTATCGAGGTGTGGGTGATGAAGTATGAAGACGCACAAGGACAGCGAAATTGCAAGGTTTACATCAAGTAGAGCTACTTTTGGTGTTATGCCTATCTTTGGTTTGGGTTAAAGAAATGTAGTTGGCTTACCCTGAATTTGTATAAATTTCGGTGCAAATTTTAACATTATGAGTACCGTTTTTATCCACCAACCGCTCACTCGGTCGCAAAAAATCGATTCTCGCGGAGGTTTGTTTTGAGGCAGAAAGGGGTTGGCATGCGAATGCGGTAAAATGAATTTTTATTTAAGAGAACCGCCATTAGCACCAGTTTTGGGGCTATTTGCTGCTAAATGGCGTGCGTTTTGGTGCTAAATGGCGTGCGTTTTGGTGCTAAATGCAGTGCGTTTTGGTGCAAAATAGGGCGCGTTTTGGTGCAAAACGCAAGGTAAAATGGTGCAAAACGCAGTGCGAAATGCTGCTAAATGCGAGATGAAAAGCATAAATATCCATAGCAATTGTATAAACAAAACCTTTTAGAACCATGAAACACATGGCTAAAAAGGCAAAATGGCCATTAAAAAGTGGGGTTTTAGGAGCTAAAAGCGAGTAATTGGGCTTGAAAAAAATGCGAGTCGGCAGCCAAATAGAAAGGCAAAGCGGTGCTAAATGCAAGTTGTAGGCTCAAAAAGGAGATGAAAACGAAGTGCGTAAAGGCATAAAAAGCGGTTTTTTACCCATTTTGGGCCTTTATTTTGTCTAGAATGGGCTTGCAGGCAAGGTGCGTTTTGTAAAACATTTTCTTGTTTTCTGTTTTTTCTAGTCTTTCTAGATACCCTAGTGTTCCTAGATATTCTGGTTCTCCTATATTTCCTAGGTCTCCTAGATGTCCTAGCCTTCCTAGATACCCTGATGCCCTTAGCTTTCCTAGATGTCCTAGCCTTCCTTGATAGCCTGATGCTCCTAGCTTTCCAAGATACTCTAGGTTTTCTAGCCCTCTTGGCCTGCCTAGATAGCCCTTGCCTTTTTGGCTCTCCTGGTTTTACTGGTTTTCCTAGTTTTCCTCGCTTTACTTGCTACCCTGATGCACCTCGCAAAACTTATTCCTCATTCCTTTTCTCTGCCTTAAATCCCCATAAATAAGGAACGCCGTTGCGGCATAATTTTCTTAACTTTGCGCCTGTTAACGGCGGTAGGCTTAACCCCAAACACCACCAACACCACGAACGGGCACGCACGAGAGCAGTGCATCGCCAGTGGAACAAACGTAACACGCCGCCGCAGCATTGCATACAAAAACAAGATGAAGCAAGACTTAAACCAGCGAAACAAGCTATCCACCTTCTTTTGCCTCTATCTGGCACAAGCTGTGCCCATGAGTTTCTTTACCACTGCCCTGCAAGTAACCATGCGCGAACAACGGTTCTCGCTCTCGGCCATTGCCTTGTTGCAGCTGGTTAAACTTCCGTGGATACTCAAAATGCTATGGAGCCCACTGGTAGACAGGGCTTGCACCACCATGCGCGGCTACAAGCGGCTCATCGTTGGCAGCGAGTTGGTTTACGCCCTACTGGTGTTTTTGGCCGGCACGCTTAACTTGCAGCTCAATGTGGCCACGGTTATATTGTTGGTGTTGCTGTCGTTAGTGGCCTCTGCCACACAGGATATAGCCACCGATGCCCTAGCCATACGCTCCACGAAGGGGCGCGAAAGGGGACTGATGAACAGCATGCAGTCTATGGGGAGCTTTGCAGGGAGCCTTGTGGGTAGTGGCCTGTTGCTCGTGGTTTTGCACCGTTATGGGTGGAACAGCGTAACCCAATGCCTCAGCCTCTTTGTCTTGGTGGCCGCCTTGCCTTTGCTTTTCAACAAAAAAATAAGCCTGCAACAGGATGAAGACAAACGCCAACGCGCACGGTTAACCGACTTTGTGTGGTTTTTCGGCCAACGCGGCGTGTGGCGGCAGATACTTTTTTTGGCACTCTATTACATGGGCATCATCGGCATCATGTCTAACATGAAACCCTACATGGTAGACCTAGGCTACTCGATGAAAGACATCGGGCTGATAAACGGCGTGGTAGGCGTGGCCTCGGCTTTCGCCGTTGGCTATCCCACGGGCATGCTCGTTCGCCGCTATGGCTATGCCCGTGTGCGACCCGCGGTTGCATGTGCCATGCTCGGTGCCACGCTTTTGTTCACCATCCTGTCGGTAAGCGTGCCCACAACGGTCCAAATCGTCTTGGCCACCGTGTTGCTTTGGGCCAGTTATGGCATGGCAACAGTGGTGGTTTACACCTCGGCCATGAGCCATGTGCGCCCAGGAAAAGAGGGAACCGACTTTACCGTGCAAACCGTATTAACCCACCTAACGGGCATCGTGGCCGCTATGGGCAGCGGTGCCGTGGCCGATGTGGCCGGATATACCGCCATGTTTGGCCTGCAAACCGCCATAGCACTGGCCTCGCTGGCATACGTGAGCTTGGCATTAAAAACAGAAACGACGCATGACTAACGAAGAATTAATTGCCAAATACAACAAGCCCGTGCCACGATACACGAGCTATCCGCCGGCAAACAGCTTTGTGGAGATGGGCGAAGAGGAGTATCTCGCAGCCGTAGACCAGTCTAACAATGCCGCAGTAGACAACATTTCGTTTTACATACACGTGCCCTTTTGTCAACACCTGTGCCACTATTGCGGGTGCAACTCGGTGGCTATGGCGCGCAATGAGGTGGTGGAGGCCTACTTCGATGCCCTGCATCGGGAGATAAACCTGCTGCTGCCACACCTAGACAAGGGGCGGAAAATATCGCAGATACATTATGGGGGAGGCAGTCCTACATCCATTCCGCTGCACCATATCAGGCGCCTAAACGAGCATTTGCTGGGTTCGTTCGGCACAATAGAAAACCCGGAGATTGCCATTGAGTGCCACCCAGCATATCTTAACGACGAACATTGGGAGCAGCTAATCGGCTGCGGGTTTACGCGTTACAGCTTGGGAATACAGGATTTCGACGAAAACGTGTTGCGAACCGTTAACCGCCGACCCTCGTTGTTGCCCGTAGAGCACATCGTTGAGCGGCTTAGGCAAAGCGGCGCAAAGGTTAATCTCGACTTCATATACGGCTTGCCGGGGCAAACGGTGCAGAGCTTTGCACGCACCATCGCACGCGCAATAGGCATGCGCCCCAACAGATTGGTTACCTTTAGCTATGCGCACGTACCTTATATATATGGTAGGCAGCGCATATTGGAAAAGGCGGGGTTGCCACCAGAGGCCGAAAAGATGCGCATGTTCGAACAGGCGGCAGAACAACTTGCACGCGCCGGATATTGCCATATCGGCATGGACCACTTTGTTGAACCCAACGACGACCTGCAACAGGCACTGGAACGCAAGCAGCTGCACCGCAATTTCAGGGCTATTGCCCACGGCGCATCACGGCACAGGTGTATGCCTTGGGCGTATCGGGCATCAGTCAGCTAGATGCGGCTTATGCGCAAAACACCAAAGATGTGGCACGCTACATTCAACACACCAGCGAAGGGCGGCTCTGCATAGAGCGCGGATATGCGCTGCAACCGTGGCAACGCGTGGCGCGCGAGGTGATAGAGAGCCTGATGTGCAACTATTACGTGGCGTGGACAGACATGGCCCAGAGGCTGAACATATCGGCAGAAGAGGTGAAAGAGGCCCTAAACTACGACGTGCCGGCCTTGCAACAAATGGCCGACGACGGGTTGATAACCTTTGAACGCACGCACATAGCACTTACCGAAGCTGGTTCGCCCTTTGTGCGCAACGTGGCGGCGGCACTCGATAAGATGATGATTAACAACAACAATCGCTTTTCGAAACCCGTGTAACGTGCACAACATGGCAGAAAACCAAGCTAAACAAAAAGATACATGCGCCAAACAACAATAATAATAGGAGCCGGACTTACCGGGCTTACCGCCGCACACGCCCTGCGGAAACAAGGCAAAGAGGTGCTGGTGGTGGAAAAAGAAAACCGCATTGGCGGACAAATTCGCACCTTTGAAGAGCAGGGATTTGTGTACGAAAGCGGCCCCAACACGGGCATGGTGGCCTATCCCGAAGTGGCCGAACTATTCGCCGACCTTGCCCCATACGGCTGTAAGCTGCTTACTGCGCGCGAAGAGGCCAAGCAAAGATGGAT
>NZ_HE999443.1:541692-543285 GCF_000312305.1 Prevotella conceptionensis 9403948
CGAAGAGGCCAAGCAAAGATGGATTGGGAAGGGCGAACGTTTCCACGCTTTGCCCGTTGGGTTGAAGGCTAGTGTGCAAACAACCCTGTTTTCTTGGCACGACAAACTGCGGATATTGGCCGAGCCTTTTAGAAAAGTAGGCACAGATGCAGACGAAAGTGTGGCGCAACTTGTTAGGCGACGGCTGGGCGATTCGTTTGAACGCTACGCCGTAGACCCTTTTATTTCGGGCGTGTATGCAGGCGACCCCGAACGCTTGGTTACGCGTTATGCCCTGCCCAAGCTTTATAATTTGGAACACACATACGGCAGTTTTGTGCGCGGGGCGATAGCTAAGATGCGCCAACCCAAAACGCCACGCGACCTGCTGGCCACCAAAAAGGTGTTCTCGGCCGAAGGGGGATTGCAGCATTTGATTGATGCGCTTGGGCGTTCTGTTGGCGAAACGAACATCGTTTTGGGTGCAAGCAACTTGCATCTGCAACCTTCTGGGCAGGGTTGGAAGGCCGAATATACGCGGCCAGACGGCACCGCATGCAGCATCTTAGCCCAACAGGTGGTAACTACCGTTGGCGCTTATGCCCTGCCCCAGTTGATGCCTTCCGTGCCCCACGCACTGATGGAGCCTATCACCAGTTTGCGTTACGCCCCTCGTAGTGCAGCTTAGTGTGGGCTTTGCCGATGTGCAAGGGCAGCGCAACGAGGCCTTCGGCGGCCTTGTTCCCTCGTGCGAAAACCGACGTATTCTGGGCGTGCTGTTCCCCGCATCGTGCTTTGAGGGGCGCGCGCCCAAGCAAGGCGACTTGTTTTCGGTGTTCGTTGGCGGTATCAAACACCCCGAAGTGATGGAGATGAGCGAGGCCGAATTGGCGCAAATGGTGCTTACCGAACTGCGATACATGCTGCGTTTGCCTGCCAACATGCAGCCCAACTTGCTTAAAATATTTCGCCATCGCCATGCCATACCGCAATACGAGGTAAGCAGCGGTGCTCGTTTCAAGGCCATTGACGCCCTGCAAAGCCAATATCCTGGCCTTATCGTGGGCGGAAACCTACGTAACGGCATAGGCATGGCCGACAGAATAAGACAAGGTGCAACCATTATTCCGCAAGAATTGGCGGACATTTGAAGATAAATGTAAGATTATCTTTTTGGACAAAGATTGCTCTTGACGGCTAGCAGATGTAAGATGAAAGCCGCAAAAACGAACAAAAGGGAAGTAAACCCTTGCCGCACCTTATCACTTAACGCGCAAGGTAAACGGCAAGCACTAAAAAAATATTGCCTTTTATTTGGTGCGTATGCAAATTAGTTCTATATTTGCACCATCCATTTGACAAAAAAATGAGTTTACTAACCCAACCATAAAAAAGATTACAACCATGGAAGTGGAGAAAATCATGCAAGAACTGGAGCGCAAGCATCCAGGTGAGTCTGAATTCCTTCAGGCAGTAAAAGAAGTGCTTGTTTCAATTAAGGATGTGTACAATCAACACCCTGAGTTTGAAAAAGCTAAAATTATCGAGCGGATGGTAGAGCCCGAACGCATCATTACCTTCCGTGTTCCTTGGACCGACGATAAGGGCGAGGTA
>NZ_HE999443.1:543413-567241 GCF_000312305.1 Prevotella conceptionensis 9403948
TGTAAACCTCTCTATCTTGAAGTTCTTGGGCTTCGAGCAAACGTTCAAAAACGCACTTACCACGTTGCCTATGGGCGGCGGTAAGGGTGGTAGCGACTTTGCACCCCGCGGGCGCAGCGATGCTGAAATCATGCGTTTCTGCCAGGCTTTCATGACCGAATTGTATCGTCACATCGGTCCGAACGAAGACGTTCCCGCAGGCGACATCGGCGTGGGTGGCCGCGAAATTGGTTACCTCTTTGGCATGTATCGCAAGCTTACGCACCAATTTGAGGGCGTGCTTACGGGTATGGGCCTTGAATGGGGTGGCTCAATCTTCCGTCCTGAGGCTACCGGTTACGGCGCACTTTACTTCGTTAACCAGATGTTGGAAACCAAAGGCATCGACATTAAGGGCAAGACCGTGGCACTAAGTGGTTTCGGAAACGTGGCTTGGGGTGCTGCTAAGAAGGCTACCGAGCTGGGCGCAAAGGTTATCACCATTAGTGGACCCGACGGTTATATCCTCGACCCGAACGGCATTAGCGGCGAAAAAATCGACTATATGCTCGAACTTCGCAGCAGTGGCAACGACGTTTGCGCACCATACGCAGACAAGTTCCCCGGCTCAACGTTCTTTGCTGGCAAGAAACCTTGGGAGGCAAAAGCCGACATCTACTTGCCCTGCGCTACCCAGAACGAACTGAACGGCGAAGACGCCGACAAGATTTTGGCTGCCAAACCCGTTTGCGTGGCCGAGGTTTCGAACATGGGTTGCACCGCCGAGGCTGCCGAAAAGTTCGTGGCTACGAAGACATTGTTCGCACCTGGAAAGGCTGTTAACGCTGGTGGCGTAGCAACTTCGGGTCTTGAAATGACGCAGAACTCCCTGCGTTTGGGATGGACCGGCAAGGAAGTAGACGAACGTCTGCACCACATCATGTCGTCGATACACGAACAATGTGTGAAGTATGGCACCGAGGCCAACGGATACATCGACTACGTGAAGGGCGCCAACATCGCCGGATTTATGAAGGTGGCTCACGCCATGATGGCTCAGGGCATCGCATAAACAACGTAAACGCGATAAGAATTAGAGTGTTGTGCACCCGCATGCCTAAGGCAGAAGGAGCTGCAATCCGTGCCGAAGGCTGTGCATCGGGGTGTGACAAACCTCAATAATCATAAATTCAAACAACGTGACGCATTTAAGATACGTATTGTTTGTAGCATTTACCATTATGGGCTTTATCTCTTTGCACGCACAGCAGAGAGGTAAAGCCTCTTTTTATTCGCGCCAAGCAACGGGGGCGCGTACCAGTAGCGGCGAACGACTGCATCATAACGACTTTACTTGCGCCCACAGAACGCATCCTTTCGGCACAAAGCTGAGAGTGAAAAACCTAAATAACGGCAAGGAGGTTGTTGTGCGGGTGAACGACCGCGGCCCCTTTGGGCGTGGACGTATTGTTGACTTGTCGTGGGGTGCCGCTAAGGCGTTAGGCATGCTTTCGCATGGAGTGGTTCCCGTGGAGGTTACGCCTGTGGATAAGAAGCAGGTGTCTTCTGAGGGCAAAGAGTCGACTTCCGACAAGCGTTTAAAAGAAGAGTCGGGCGAACGAAAAGGAAAAGCCAGTGCGAAGAAGAAGGGAAAGCATAAGGCGAAGAAGGGAGCTACCGTAGGAAAGAAACACAAGAAAAAGGGTTCGAAACTGAAAGGTAGTGCCAAAGTGCGCCACTCGGCCGCAGCAAAACACGTTAAGTCGAAGAAGAAACATGTTAAGTTGAAGGAGAAACATGTTAAGTCGGAGCAGAAACACGTTAAGTCGAAGAAGAAACATGTGAAAACTAAGCCCCAAAAGGGCAATAAGAAAACCAAGAAGGGAAAGAAAGAGAAGAAGAAAGGGAAAAAGAAAGGGCGTAGATAGCTGGGCTGTGTGCACAAGGCTGATGCAAGAGAAGTAATAATTGGCCTTTTATTTAAAACCAATTATGCTGCCAACGGGTGATGAAAGCCTGCTTTTGGCTTGCTGCGACCGGCTTGTTGCTATCGGCTTGCAATAGCTGTAATGCTTAGCAAATTAATGATGAAGGCTTGCTCTTGTTAGTTGGAAGTTGGTAGAGTGCAGCAGGATTACCGGATAAAGGCAACCTGCAAATGCCTGAAATGCCCCAATAAGTCTGTTTTAACCTCTTTCACCCCCTTCAAATTAAAACCTTTTATGTTATGGAAAAGCAAAGACAACAAGAGTTGGCCGAACTTAAACCAACGGCCGAAATGATGGACGAAGAGCAATTTTGGGCTATCGTACAAACCGCAGTAGACGAGGCTGGCAACGATGAAGATGAATATTTGGAAGTGGCTAAACGCGAGCTGAGCAAATTGTCGTTAAAAGAAATGATTGGTCTTAGGCTCCGAACCGACAAACTTCTTTACGACAGCTACACCTCCGAGATGTGGTGTGCTGGCTATTTGATGAATGGAGGCTGTTCGGACGACGGCTTTGAGTATTTCCGCTTGTGGGTTATATCGCGCGGACGAAAGGTTTATGAGGCGGCTATGGCCAACCCCGACAACCTTATCGACTACATAGGCGATGATGACGAGATGGACTTTTTCGAGTTCGAACTGTTCTGGTATGTGGCGTTAGAGGCGTTTGAAGAGGCCGTTGATGCTGATTTGTACGACTATATTGACGACGACAACTTCAAAACTCGTGAAGGCAACTATCCCAATTTTGAATTTAATTGGGAAGAAGACGAACCTGAATCCATGCAAAAGTTATGCCCGCGCCTATTTGAAAAGTTCTGGGAATAAAGCCCTTCTTACATGATGCACATGGCGTTTGGCACTTGCCCAAACGTTTGAAACTTAGAAATAGGACTGCTCAGTGGTGTTGATTGGGACAATTAGTGGCATGGTTTGGACTTATCATCGCTAACAAGTAACCGATTTGTTGCTGTTGATAGGGACGATTGGTGGCATGGTTTGGACTTACCATCGCTAACAAGTAACCGATTTGTTGCTGTTGATAGGGACAATTAGTGGCATGGCTTGGACAATAAGAAGGGCTAGTATTGTCTTCACAGATTAACCCCATTGAACAACTATGGCTTGTTCTTCCTGACCAACATCGCGATAGGTTGGACCAATCAAAGCCGAAAAACCAATTGGAAAAGCAGGCTAGTAACACTCGTTTTTGTGATATTGCTGTTCGTTAAAAACCTAATGAACAGCAATATTTTCTTTTGTTCAGGGCATGTTGGCGTATTGACAGGATGGGCCAACTGCTCCTCTCTCCCCTTGATAGGAGGTGTTGGAGTAAGGCTATTTGGGAGAGAAAAGCGGGTAGGGGAGAGGTTGTTTGTTGGGCAGGAGCGAGAAGTAAGTCCGCTTGGCGTGCGCCTTCTTTGGACGAAAAGCCGCGAGATAGTTGAGGAATACGGATTTTGTCAACTCGTTTTTTCTTCCGACCTTTGCACAAAGAAAACAAATCTGCACAACAATGATACGCACACTTATGCGTCCTTTGCGCCAATGGGTGTTCTTCGTGGCCATGTTTGCGGCCATTACGCTGATGCCTTTCGAGGCCATTAAGCACATGTACGCCTATCCCGACGAAGTGGCGGCATCCCTGCTGCACCTCGTCGTCGCCCTTGCTTTGGCCTATTTACTCACCTGTGTGGTGCATGCCGTGGGCCGAACATGGCTTAAATGTTTGGCCTACGCCCTGCCCACGTGGTGCGTGTTGTTGCGAAGTTTTCTGCATTTCGCCCTCCATTCTGAGCTCACACCCAAGACCGTGATGCTCGTTGCAGAGACCAACGCCGCCGAGGTGTCGGGCTTTTTCTCCACATTCGCCGTGTTGGCAGGCGCATTTAAAAGCTATGCCCTCACCATATTATATATCGCCGCGGTTGTTTTTGCCGAGCGCCATCGGCTTACTTGGGGGCGTTGGTTGCAGCGCAAGCTGCCCCAAAAGTTGCTTGTAGGCACAATCCTCAGCTCGTTTGTTGCCCTAGGCTACACTTATTCGGCCATTCCTGCCCTGCTACGCTGCCAAACCACGGCCGATGCCGAGTGGTGGAACATTCGTTATTACGCCTATTCGATGGACGATTTGTCCATTGCCGCCTACTCGTTATACGTTCCGCATCTGATGAAACGCGAGTTGCAAGAGGCCGTGGCCAATAATTTAGCGGCGGCTAAGCGTGCAAGTAGCCTGGCCAATGATGCCGATTCGCTTACGTTGGTGGTGGTTATTGGCGTGTCGTATATCAAGAGTCATGCCCAAATCTATGGCTATCCGTTGCCCACTACGCCGCGAATGGTGGCCGAACAAAAGCGCGGTAACCTGCTGGCTTTTACCGATTATATCAGTCCTTACAACTTCACCACCGAGGCGGTAAAGGCCATACTCAGCACCAACGATGTGTCCGCAGGGCAGAATTGGAGCCAAGGCGCACTGTGGCCCGTGGTGTTTAAACGTGCCGGCTACACGGTTGAGATGTGGAGTAACCAACTGGTAACGGCCGACAACGTGTTTACCAATTACAGTCTTAACGGCTTTATCTACCATCCGCAGATACGTTCCGTGGCCTACAACAGCGTTCGCGGTAGTGAAGGAACGCTCGATGGGGCGCTTGTTTCGCGAGCCCTTGCCCATGCAAAGGCCAACAGTTGCCGCCATAGGCTGTTGTTGTTACACCTCAACGGCCAACATTTCAATGCCAAAGACAAATATCCCGATACGTCGGCATTCAACGTTTTTAGTGCCGCCGACATTAAAAGTTCTGCCTCTTGGCTAACGCTGAGTAAGCGACAACAAGTGGCTGAGTACGACAATGCCACCCGCTACAACGACCATGTGCTGGGTATGGTGTTCGATGCTATGCGCAATACGCAGGCCGTTGTGGTTTACTTGCCCGACCACGGCGAAGAGATTTACGACTGGCGCGACCAATATGGCCGCTCGACAACGCCCGAATACACTTCGGCCTACATGCACAGCATGAACGATATTCCCTTTATTGTATGGGCATCGCCCTCGTTTATTGCGCGCAATCCCCAGGCGTGGCATCGTCTGCAAGGTGCGGTAGCTCGTCCGGGCATGTCCGATGGCCTCTGTCATCTGCTCTTTGGCATCGCCAACGTACGCACTCCTTATTATATAGCGCGCAAGGATATGGCTAGCGACATGTGGAAACCCGCGCGCAGAATTGTTTATGGAAAGGTGGAGTATAAGCCATAACGGAAAATGGTTTGTACTTTTTAGAGGGGGAGTTGATGAGCCAATAGGGACGAAAGAAACAACGATTGTTTGGCCGATGTCGCTTATCCGCTGGCCAGATCTGTTTTATTCGTCAGCCAGATTTGTCTTATTCGGCAGTTTTATCTGTTTCATTCGTTAGCCCTTTATCTGTTTCATTCGTAAGAATTAATCTGTCTTATTCATCCCTTTCTTCTTAGTATAACCATTTGAAATACAGGTTCTTCCTGTGTTCTTGCTTGTCCTATCTTGCTTGTTTCTTCCACCTGCCTTCCTGTTCTCCTTTTCCATTTAGGGTATTCCCTACCTTCGTTTGGGGGAATTCCTCTCACGGACTTGGGCATTCTTACTAACTTTGCATCCAGAAACGAGGACGAAAACGGCCAACAGCGAAAGGCTTACCCAAGGCAATGCCGCAGACTTTCGTCCCAATAAAAAACAAACGCGATGGTAGCAAGAAAACTCATCATGGCACTAATCGCACTGGCGATGCTCGTTGGATGCGGAACTTACGCAGGCTCTGGGGCCTATGCGGGTGCCACACTTGGCTCAATCTTAGGCAGTGCCATCGGTGGAATAACTGGCGGAGCGCGCGGTTCGGACCTCGGACAGATTGTTGGTACGGGCGTAGGAGCTGCTATCGGAGCTGCCATTGGCGAACAAGCCGATAAGAAAGCCGAAGAACGAAGTGAGAAAAGGCGCGAACGCATTGAGCAACGCCGCCGAGAAATGGAACGCGAAGACTACGGATATAACAATGAGGAGCCTGCTTACGGCCAATATCCGCCCAGTGATAGCGGCTTTGATGAGAACAACGGAGGCGATGACCGCATATTCGATTTCAAGGGTTCTGACTATACAGGCAATTACAGTGCACAACAACCAAGTGCTGGTGAGAGCGTACAGCAAGAGCCAACGCGCACAATCGGCACGCTGCCGATAGAGATACGCAACGCTCGGTTTGTAGACGACAATCAGAATCGACAGATTAATCGCGACGAGCTTTGTAAGGTTATCTTCGAACTATGGAACAACAGTAGCCAAACGCTACACGACGTTCAGCCCATCGTTACCGAAGAGACGGACAACAAACACTTGGCTATCTCGCCCACCATACACGTTGAACAGCTTGAACCAGGCAAGGCCATACGCTATACGGCACTGGTAAGGGCAGACAGAAAACTGAAACCAGGCAACGCCGTTATACGTGTGGCAGCCGTAAGAGGAAACAACATCCCCATTTCAGAGCCCCTGTTCTTCAACATCCCAACAGATAAATAAGTAGTTCATACAACATTCAATATAATAGGTACAGCATTAAATTTAAGGAAAAAATCATTCAGGTTTAGAGACGTTATTTAGAAATCAGGTTGATGATTAAAGGCAATTGTGAAGTTGCCTCACAAACAAAGAGAGAGATTTATACAACAGAGAGAAGGCCACGGCATGTGTGTTTCATCGTGTCGTTGGCAAGAGAGTGGCGTTCTATCGTGGTTCTGTGCGGAGGCAACCCTATTCCAGCCTCTTTAACAGTCCACGGTAGAGCCAGCCCATACCAAGACAAACGAACTTCTCAACTCGTTAAAAGAAAACAACAGCCGGGCATTCTGAGTTGCGAATACTAAGGATGTTCGGTTTTCCTATTTGCCAAACTCGCTGAAAAACGCTACCTTTGCAAGCATTATTGAGGTTAAACCGCAGTCGCGTTATTGGTAAACCAGGGCGCATTAGGCAAAGGCATCCGCCCTAGATAAACCTTAAAAGTTTGCTTGGGCTAACTTAACAGGAAAGAAAACCAAGGCCTGTCTAGACGGCATAACTATTTGGGACAGCCACGTTACCTTGGCTATCTGTTCAACTTAGCCCACAGAAACCTCCCCTACACACCGCACCAACATGGATAACAGAGACAACATAGACTTTGGTAAGATGAACATCCCACGGCTGTTCGTAAAGCTTTTCGTGCCAACCCTTCTCGGTTTGGTGTTCAACGCCATGCTTACGCTTGCCGACGGCATCTTCGTTGGGCGGGGTATAGGCAGCAATGCCTTGGCGGCAGTAAACATTGCTGCGCCCATATTCCTCATCGGACTAGGTGTGTCGCTCATGTTTGCCACAGGCGTTAGCGTTGTGGCGGCCGTTCACCTTTCGCGCGGCAACAACAAGGCTGCCAACATCAACGCCACGCAAGCACTTACTGTTCCATTCGTTGTCATGTCGGTGGTAAGTGTGCTTATTGCCGTTTTTGCCAAACCGCTATGCTACCTCTTTGGCGGTTCGCAAACGCTCGAACCCCTCGTTGTTGAGTATCTCACTTACATCAGTCCCATACCTGCCCTCATGGTACTTGTGCATGTGGGCGGCTTTATCATTCGGCTAGACGGTTCGCCTAAGTACGCCATGTACACCAGCGTGGTCCCTGCCGTGCTCAACATCTTTCTTGATTGGCTGTTTGTCTTTCCGCTTAACCTTGGTTTGATGGGCGCAGCCTCTGCTACAAGCATTTCCGAAGCCATTGGTGCCGTGATGGTTGTGGCCTATTTGGTGTATTTCCCCAAGACCATACGCCTTTATCGCCCCAAGTTTACGCGCACCAGCGTTCGCCTTACCGTGCGCAACTTAGGTTATATGATGAAGTTAGGCGTTCCAACGTTCATTGCCGAGACCGCCATTTCGGGGTTAATGATTGTTGGAAACTTCATGTTTATGGCCTTTCTTCACGAAGATGGCGTGGCTGCATTCAGCGTGGCGTGCTATCTTTTTCCACTAGTCTACATGTTTGGCAACTCCATTGCACAGGCGCAGCTGCCCATTGTGAGCTACAACCACGGCCAATCCAACCACGACCGTGTGCGCCATACGCTCCGCCTATCGCTTGCGCTCACGGCTGTTAGCGGAATCGTCATCAGCCTTTTGGGTATGCTGGCCTTTCGCCCACTCATTTCATTGTTCTTGGCCGAAGGCACCCACGCTTTCACTGTGTGTGCCGAAGGTTTCCCACTCTTTGCCACCAGTTTCGTGTTCTTTTCGCTCAATGTGGTTATTATTGGCTTTTACCAAAGCGTGGAACGGGCCACCGAGGCCATTTTCTTCATGTTCTTGCGCGGCCTTATATTTGTCATTCCCATCTTCATTGCCCTTCCCTATCTCATCGGTGTCGTTGGGTTATGGCTCGCCGTTCCCCTCGCCGAGGCGTTGACTTTCGTTGTGCTAGTGGTGTGGAGCAAACAAAAGCGGGTTTTTAGTTGATGAGTTGTTCGGTTAACAAGTAGACGAGTTGACAGGTTAACGAGATGTTCAGTTGACGAGTTAACAAATTTTCTAGTTGACCAGTTGACGATTTTCTCAGTTGACAAGTTAACAAGTTGACAAGTTAACGAGTTGGATAGTTAACGATTTGTTCTGTTGGCAAGTTTACCAGTTAACAAGTTGACGAGTTGATAAGTTCATAAGTTGACGAGTTAACCCGTTAACGAGTGAACGAGTAGACAAGAGCAACAAGCTGGCAAGTTTGTGATGCACTAAATGGCACAAGCCCGCTTGTTTAAACCTGCTGTTAAGACTATATCTCCTTTGCAATATCAATGCACTGGTTAACCTCCATACACAAGTCCGACAGCTTTTCAACATCCTGGCGTTCGTAGATAAAGTAAAGATAGCCAAAGTTGCCGCACACTATCGTAAACTTAGCAACACATAAACCCCAGTCTGCCCATTGTTTATTAAGAATGTCACACCAGGTATCTATTTCGTCGTCCTCGTTCAGCCAGTCTTCATTTAGTGTAAGATGGTATTTGTCCGCCAAACCTTTCATCTTCAAACAAAATTCCTGCTTAGTCACCTCCCAATCCACCTCAACGGCATTGCCGTTGTCGAGCATTTCGTTGGCAATGGCAGCCCAAATAATGTCACAATTCCGTTCATTTTCATCCATTTCCCTTTCACGAAACCTCTCCATGTTGTCGATAAGATACTGTTTTGGCGCGTCGATACACCGCTCAACCTTAGCGAACAGCGCATCACCATCGGGCAGCAACCTCGCAATGGCTTTGTAGTTCTCGGCATCGGTGCTTTTTTCTAGCAGATAATCCATCATGACTTTCCAACTTTGTAACTCGGCAGCAAGATTGTCGTTCAGCACATTGTGCAACACTTCCATTACCTCTCGCTCGCTCAATTTGTCTTTCTCATAATTTATAACATGATTATCATGCGCTATATCACTGGTAAAGACTTCCATTTTGAAATAGCCGGCCTGTTTTTTCGGACTAATTGATAGATGGTTGAATTGGTATTCTTCATTTGCTTTTATCGGAATATGCGCCCACATAAGAATGCTTTTAAACGTGCCAGGCTTTAATGCGGCAAGTTGTTGCCTTACGTCTTTCGGCGTAAAGCCTCCAATAGTTGTGTCGTCAACAACCATGTCCCAATCCGGATAGAATGTTTCCATCCAGCCACTCAACTGCTCCCAATCTTTATCTGTTGCCCTATGTCCACGCGTTTCGCCCTTGTTCGTTATGCCCAAGGTTCTATTCACGACAGATGCAATTGCCTTTTTCTTGAAAACAAGGGTGGCAATAAGGGGCAAGGCGATAAGCGGTGCGCAGACAATAGCTGCGACGATTACCGCCACATTACGGCTGCCTCTGTTGTGGCTGCCTCCGATAAGGCTGTTCACAAAGTCTGCTAAGCCATTAAAAAAATCGTCGCCGACAATCAGAGACAGCAAAACTAATTCCAAAGCAAACACCGCAAAGAACACTAAGACCATCTTCTTTGCCACCTTGCTGCATATCTCCATTCTTGTTTCCAAGTCTATGGTTTCAGCATTGGGTATGTTACGAAACCATTTTTCTGCGCGTTCTTCCTTTGTCATATCTTTTATTGTTTGTTTAAGTATCGTTTTCTATTAACGGGGCTGACGAGTCGGCAGGCTTGTTTCCTGTTGACCAGTTAACGGGTTTGTAATTCGCTAAGTGGCAACAAGGCTTGCTCGTTAAGACTATATTTCCTGTGCTAAATCAATTGTACGAAGAACCTCATCGCCCAGTTTTCTTAGCTTTTCTAGCGTTTCGCATGTGCAAATAAAGAGAACATAGCTGTCGCTATCAATATCAAATTCGGCGATGCAGAAGCCTTGCTCTTCCCATTTTCCGTCAAGAACCCCACACCATGTCGGAATGTCCCCATCCTTTTGCAGCCACTCCTCGCGTAGTTCAAGATTATGTTTGCCTGCCAAATCCTGCATTTGCAAATAAAACTCTTCCTTAGTTTCCTTCCAATCCAGCTCAACAGCATTGCCGCTGTCGAGCATTTCATCGGCAATGGCTATCCAAATTATATCACCATTTCGGTCGGTTTCATCCATTCCCCTGTCCTCATATCTCTCCTCATGGTCCATATAATATTGTTTGGGTGCGGCGATGCACTTCTCAACCAGAGCGAGATACGTTTCTCCTCCGGGCAATAGCTCAACGATGGCTTTGTAGTTTCCTGCATCAGTGCTTTTTTCTATCAGGCAATCCGCTAGAACTTTCCAGCGTTGCAACTTAGGGATAGCATGGTTGTCAAGAAGGTTTTGCAACGTCTCCATTGTTTTCTTCTCACTCAAATTCTCCTTTTTGTAGGTTATCATGTGGTTGTTGTGCGCTATGTCAATGGTAAAGACCTCGACATCGAAACGCGCAAAGCGGTCTCCCTGATAGATGAAAACATAGTTGTACCTGAATTTGTCGTCTACCTTTATCATGTCTGGCGCCCAAATATAAATAGAATCACGCTTGCCATATTTTAGGGCTGCAAGTTGCCGCCTTACATCAATTATCGTAAAACCGTCGCTACTTTCTTCGTCATCGCTATCCATGCCCCAGTCTGCATAACGCTTTCCTGAATGGTTGGCAAACTGTTCGCTTTCATCGTCTGTTGCCCATTGTTCGCATGTCTCGTCTCTGTCTCTTTCTGCTAAAAAGCTGTTTACGGCAGACGCCATTCTCTTTTTCCTGAATAAAACGGCAGCAAGAAGGGGTAATGCCATAAGTGGTAGATACAAGATAAGAACACCCAGTGCCGTACGAGCAACTCCACTTCTATAATGCTCTTGCAGTGTACCGTTAATCACGAAGTTTCCTGCGTCATTAAAGATTGTTTCTTTATCGAATAAAAAGAGCAAAACTATTTCCAAAGCAAGCACGGCAAAGGAAACTAACATCACCTTCTTTGCCACTCTGCGGCATATCTCCTTTCTTGCTTCCAGGTTTAAGGTTTCGGCGTGAGGTACGTTGCGAAGCCATTTTTCAGCGCGTTCTTCCTTTGTCATGGGTTTTTCTCCTTAGTTTATTTTCGGTTTTCAGGTTATATCGGTATAAGTAAGTTGCTTCATGGCGATTGTTGTTACGCGCCAAACCCGTGCAAGTTGCTTTAAAATGTCCTTTCTTTCAAAAGGGAGTATCGCATTTGTTAACGCGAAACGAGGCTTAGGCAATGCAGGCCAACAGTCGGCATAAAGTGTTACGGAGGCAAAATTAAAGAAATAATTTGTAACCACAATGGCTTTTGTTGGGATTTTAATACGCGTTAGATAATTTGACCAATCTTTCCGTCAAACAAATCAGTTGACGAGTTGGTTATCAGTAGACGAGTTAACGAGTTGACAAGAGAATGATTAGTTGGCAAGTAGACGGGTTGACTGATTAACAAGTGAGACTTCTGTTGACAAGTAAAGCTATGAATTTGTCTGCTCGTTTACTTGTTATCTTGTTCAGTCGCTATCTTGTTCACTCGTTATCCTGTTACCTTGTCAACTCGTTAACCCGTCAACTTGTCAACCTTTATTTTTGTCCACTTTTCAGTATGAATTTTAACATTATGAGTGCCATTTTTACCCACGAGCAGTCCGCCCTGTCGCAAAAAATCGATTCTCGCGGAGGTTTGTTTTGGTGCAAAATGGGGTTAGCCTGTGCATGCTGCAAAATGAATTTTTATTTGAAAAGGTCGTCATCTACACCAGATTTTGGGCCATTTGCAGCTAAATGTACTGCGTTTTGGTGCTAAATGCAGTGCATTTTGGTGCTAAACGCAGTGCGTTTTGGTGCTAAACGCAATGTGAAATGCCGCTAAATGCAAGGCATTTTGGTGCTAAACGCAGTGCAAAATGCTGCTAAATGCGAGGAGGTATGAATAAAAATGCACTGAAATGGTATAAACAAAACCTTTTAGATGCTTGAAAAACATGGCTAAAAGGGGCAAAATACCTATCAAAAAGTGGGATTTTAGGGGTGAAAAGTGGGTAATTGGGCCTGAAAAATTTGGGGTTGGCAACCAAACTAGAAGGGTAAAATGGTGAAAAATGCAGCCAATTGGCTTAAAAGTGGACAGAAAGATGAACGTGTAAGGCTGAAAATTGCGGCAAATTACCAGTTTTGGAGCCATTTTTTCGCTAGAATGGGGTGGCGGTAGAAGTGTGTTTTGTAAAATATAATGTAAGATTTTAAGATTTTGAGTTTATGGACTTATGAGTTGTTCGAGTTTATGAGTTGGCGAGTTGTTTGAGTTTATGAGTTGATAAGTTTTAGTTTTTGAGTTGTTTTAGTTGTTTTAGTTTGTGAGTTTATGAGTTGGCGAGTTAGTGAGTTGTTTGAAATTATGAGTTTAATGAGTTGGTGGGTTAGTGAGTTTATGAGTTAGTAAATTGGTGAGAGTTAAGTTTTCGAATACAGGAGTTTGTGAGCCAATAAGAACGGATTGCAATTAACAACTGGCGAATGAATAAGGTAAGAAGGGGGATGTTGGTTAGCAAGTTGACGAGCTAATTGGTTTCGGCTGAGGGGTTTAGTGGTTCTTTCCGTGTTCCTCGAAAAGTGCGTTTCCTCGCCATGACAATGTTCAAGTGAACTCGACATTGCGCCTTTGGCTTAACGAAAACCTCTTTTCTCTTGCTCAAAAGCAAAAAAACGATTATCTTTACAGCCGATAAGGTGGAACATGTTATGACAGTGGGCTTTCTTCGCCACCCACATACAGGTGGGCATAACGCCTGTTACACGCCGCCAATCATTTAAAAATCTATACACGAAAACTGGTATCAGCCACCACAACAGCCCGCCAAACACGTAACTTAACAGCCGACACAACACATCATAGCAATACAAAACAATACCCAAAAGCCAATGAACCCAATTTTACCCCGCGTGCAAACAGCCATGCACCACGCGTTGAGGCATCGCCTTGCAGTTGCCATTATTTTGCCGTCGCTGCTGACTATAGCCCCACCCGCTGCGCAAGCCACAGCCGCCAACCTACAACGTGAGCCACGAACAACCATGCCCGATAACGGCAAACGCCCTACTTCGCGGAACCGTTACCGACGATAATGGCGAACCGCTGATGGGCGTTAGCGTGTCGACCGATGGGGGTACACCCCTCGCCGTGACCGATGCCGACGGCAAATTCAGCATCGCCATGCCTGCCAACGCCACGCAACTAACCTTTACCTATGTGGGTATGGCCACACAAGCCATAAACATTGGCCAACGTTCTAACTTTTATGTCGCCATGAGCGCAGGCGAACAGGCACTTAAAGACGTTGTCGTTACGGGCTACCAAACCATATCGCGCGAACGAACAACAGGCTCGTTCAACGTTGTTACGCCCGAAAAGCTGAAAGGTAAACTGCAAACCAACATCTTGGCACGGCTCGAAGGTATGGTGCCGGGCATGATGCAACAGAATGGCGCGCTGTACATCCGCGGCATGTCTACGCTAAACGGTGGTGCCAATGCTTACAGTCCGCTGTTCGTTGTAGACGGCCTGCCCTTCGAGGGCGATGTAAGCAGCATCAATCCTGCCACCATCAAGACGATAACCGTGCTGAAAGATGCCGCAGCAGCATCAATCTATGGCGCCCGCGCTGCCAATGGCGTTGTGGTTATCAGCACCATCGATGCGAAGGGCGAGAACAAAACCACCATCAGATACGATGCCAGTGTGAAGTTTACGCCCAAACCCGACATGGACTACCTGAACCTGATGGACACGCGCGAGATGATGGACCTTCGTGAATATGGGTTTAAGTTTAACTCCGTGCCCTATGCCATGATACCTCCAAACTATTACCTCGACCCCGTTTCGGAATTGCTCTATAAACATCGCGACGGACTTATCGACGAGCAAACGTTTCAAAACGGCATGAACAAATACCGCAACTTGAACAACCGCAAACAGCTAGAAGACTTCTATACACAGACGGGTATCGAACACCAACACAACCTGAGCCTGAGTGGTGGAAACGACATCAACCGCTACGTGTTTACCCTTAACTATACGGGCAACCGCTTTAATGCGCGCTACAACCAGATGCAACGCTATGGGGCTACACTAAGAGACAACATCAAACTGACGAGTTGGCTTAACGCTGAGGCCGCCCTCACCATAAACTATAACAACACCAACAGCGACAGGGGAATGGGAACTTACACCGACATGTACAGAAACCAACCCTCGTACACGATGCTGAAAGACGAAGGCGGAAACCCCTTGAACGTGCCCACATACAAGTCGGAATGGGAAATGAACCGACTTATTGGCCTTGGACTTAAAGACGAACATTACAGTCCCATAACCAATAGGCGCGAAGAACGATATAACAGTAACGAGAACTATTACAGGCTGATGCTGGGACTGAACCTCAAAATCATGAAGGGGCTTAACCTCGACGTGCGTTTCCAAACCGAAAATTCGGCCGACAAAACGGTAGAGATACGTAGCGAACGCTCGTATTATGTGCGCAACATGATAAACGATGCCGCCCAATACGACCCAAACACCAAAAAACTAACCCTTAACGTGCCAGAAGGGGCACACTATGCGGAGAGTAGGGGCGATGCCGACTCGTACACCTTGCGCGCCCAGCTCAACTTCAATCGCGACTTCGGCCCCCATAGCATCACAGCCCTTGCCGGCGGCGAACGGCGCAGAACAAAGACCACCAACACCTCGATATACTACATGGGGTTCGACGAAAGCACGCTGGCTTACAAGCCGATAGACCCAACAGCCCTGACAAACCTCAAAAGAACGGAGTCGCTTGCGGGCAGTTTCAGTTGGTCGTTCACAGGCAACAATTGGATAAACGAGATAGAAAACCGCTATGTATCGTTCTATGCCAATGCTGCTTACGCCTTCGACAGCAAGTACAACCTTACGGCGAGCATACGTGTTGACCAGTCTAACCTTTTTGGAACCGACCCTCGCTACCAGTATCGCCCGCTTTGGTCGGTGGGTGGTGCATGGCATATCGCCAAAGAACGTTTCTTGGCCGGTAAGCTGTCGTGGCTCAACGCCCTCACACTTAGGGCAACTTACGGCATTGGCGGAAACGTTCCACGCGGTGCCAGCCCATACGTTACGCTAAAAGCAGCCCAATATAACCCTTGGAGCAAAGACTTTGGAGCTGAAATAAAGAACCCGCCCAACTACACGCTGCGCTGGGAAAAGACCGCAACCACTAACCTAGGCCTTGATTTTGCCGTACTCAACAATCGCCTTTCGGGCAGTATCGAGGTTTATCACAAGCATTCAACCGACCTCCTTGCCCAACGCGATGCCGACCCCACACTGGGCTTTAAACAACTAACGCTGAACTATGGCAACATGACCAACAAGGGCATTGAGGTTTCGCTGAACAGCGTTAACCTGCAAACGCGAAACCTAAGGTGGACAACGGGCCTGAACTTTGGTTATAACAAGAATACACTAGACGATGTAGAAGACTCTAATCCCAACGTGCACTCGTACACCAGCGGCTTTGCGGCAGTTAAGGGACATCCGCTTGGGGCAATATTCAGTTTTCAGTACGCTGGCCTTTCGCCCACCGATGGAACGCCACGCTATTACGTAGAAGGCGGCAGCAAAACCGAAGCGCAAGTAAGCAACTTGTCAGACCTTGTTTATTCGGGCACGCGCCATCCCACTTATAGCGGGTCGTTTAGCAACACCATTGCTTATAAAGACTTCGAGCTGTCGTTTATGTTGATGTTCTACGGCGGCAATGTGCTGCGCACCGAGCCGGCCCCCTTCGTGTCCGAACCATCGCATCTCAACCCCAATAAAGAGATGCGCAACATCTGGAGGCAACCAGGCGACGAGCGCAACCCCGATGCTACACCTGCATTTACGGGCTATGCGCTAGACTTGGCAACAGTGAGGCATCCGTGGTATGCAGCCGACCGCCACGTGTTTAAGGCCGATTATGCCAAGCTTCGCCACCTGTCGCTCACCTATCGCGTACCCCAGCGACTCGTGTCTAAGTGCGGATTGGCGCAACTGGCCTTTACCCTGCAAGGGCAAAACCTGCTTAGCTGGACTGCCAACAAATACGGCGTAGACCCTGAGGCGTTGGGAACTACGGGCTACGGATGGGGCATGCGCACCATCCCAACGCCTGCAACATGGACATTCGGCCTTTCGGCAACGTTCTAAACCTGCGCCCTACACACATTAAAGGAAATGACAATTCCCACATAAAAGCAAAAGAAAGATGAAAACAACATATAACACCATCGTGTCAATGGCCTTTACCGCGCTGCTATGCGCCTGCGATTCGTTTCTCGACATCAAGCCCAAAGGAGAGAGAATACCAGAAACGGCCGCCGACTACAAAACCATGATCAGCCATTATGATATACAAAAGATGGGCGAAACATATCCCATCTACCTCACCGACGATTGTTATCTGCCAGACATGGCATTCAGTACGGGTACCCAAGGGCTTAACACCATCAAGCCAAGCCTAAAACGTCTTTACACATTCGACAAACAAGTGTTCGGCGATGGAGAAGACGATACGTTCTGGTCCTCGTCTTATTCGCGCATATTCACCAATAATGTGGTTATTCGCGAAGTGATGGATGCCTCAGAAGGAACCACTGCGGAGAAGTCGGCCATACGCGGCGAAGCACTCGTTAACCGTGCGCTAGACTATCTGTATCTGGTTAATGGCTACGCCAAACACTATAACGAGGCCACGGCCGAGGCTGATGCGGGCGTGCCGTTGTTGCTTAACGCCGACATTTCGCAAACCAATCTTACACGAACTAGCGTAAAAGGGGTGTATCAGCAGATTTTGGCCGACCTCAATGAGGCAGAAACCAGCCTGCCGGAAGAAATAAACGGCAATGCCTTTCATGCCACAAAAGATGCCGCACGCGGACTTAGAGCCAGGGTTTACCTATGTATGGGCAACTATGCAGAGGCCCTGAAAGCGGCCAACGAGGTGATTGCCCGACACGATACGCTGCTAGACCTTACGCGTTATGAAGTGGTGAAACCCGCAGGTATGATTGGCCGCACCAACGTTCCTGACGCCGATGCCAACCCCGAAAGCATCTTTATCAAATACGCACCCTATGTCTTTGGGTTGAGTTCGAAGGTGTTTCCGTCGGATAGCTTGTTGAAACTGTACACAGATAGCGACATGCGAAAGGTGCTTTTTATGGCCGAAACGTTTCGCGGAAAAACACTTCCGCGCCCAATATGGGTTCCGTATGTGCGGGCCAATACGGCTGTTGGTACGCCCGAGCTGTTTCTCATCGCTGCCGAATGCGAAGCCCGTGTGGGCACTCTGCCGCGAGCGATGGCACTGGTAAATAAATTGCGTGCCCATCGTATGAAGGAGAACGCTTATGTCTCGTTGGCGGATAAGGACAGTGTGCTGAGCTTTGTACTCGAAGAACGCCGCCGAGAACTGGCTTTCAACGGCTTTTTACGGCTCATCGACCTGAAAAGACTTAACCTAGACCCACGTTTTGCCACTACGGTTAAACATGTTGGCGATACTGAAACATGGATGCTGCCGCCAAACGACCCGAGGTTCGTTCTGCCCATTCCGCAAAGGGTGATGCGCTTTAACGCCAACACCATGACCCAAAACGAAAGATAACAATATGAAACGACTTTTTTCGATTGCCCTATTGGCTGGGCTTATCGCAGTTCAATGCTTGGCTGTGGGCATCAGCGTGCAGGGGCATACGGCCGACAAGCGCATTAAAAGACTGTATCTCTTCATGGTTCAAGATGAGCGCTACGGTTATGTTCAGCCCCTCGACTCGTTCGAGGTGACGGACGGAAAGTTTGCCTATCAAAATGATACGCTCACCACGCGGCTCTTCTTTCTTTCGCCCGTGTTCAACGCTAGCGACATGGAGAGTTGTTTCGAGCAAGGCACTTACTTGTTTTTAGCCAGTGGTAACAACTTGCTGTCGGTTTCTAGGAATGCCCGTGGAGCAATAACGGCAGACAATACCAACGTGAAACTTAACGCGCAATACGCCCTGTTTACACATCAAAAGGACAGCGCAGGCAACAAACATACGCTAGACTCGTTGGACCAGGTGTTTTATGCGGCAAGAGATCGCAACGACCAACGCGAGATGCAGCGCATAAAAACGAGTACCGCGCCTATCTATAACCGCGCCTACGAACAGCTGCGACAATGGTTGGACAAGGAAGTGGCGCGGCAGCAAGGCTCGCCCTTCGGGCTATACCTTTATTATACATACAGGTTGCAGCACGCCAACATCACCAACCGCACTGATTTAGACCGTGCGCGGCAAGTGGTTGAGGGGGCTAACGATGAGGCGAAACAAACGTGGTACTACGCGCGAGCAACGCAAAAGCTAAATGCGCTGGAACAAACGGTGGTGGGAAAAACGGCTCCTCCCATTGTTGGCGAAGACAAGGGGGGTAAGGCTTTGAGCCTTTCTCACTTCAAGGGAAAGTTTGTTTTGGTAGACTTTTGGAGTTCTTCTTGCACTTGGTGTAGGAAAGAAACGCCCAACTTGCTTAAAACTTTCAATGCTTTTAAAAACCAAAACTTCACCATTTTGGGCGTTTCTACCGACTTTAAGAAGGCAGATTGGCTGAAAGCCATCAAAGAAGACGGAGCTATATGGCAACAGCTTTTGCTTAAAGGCGATGCGCGTAAGCAGGTTATGGCAGCCTATTCCATTGTAAGCATCCCGCAAATTCTCCTTGTTTCGCCCGATGGAACAATCATTGCCAAAGACTTGCGGGGGAATAAAATCTACGAAGCGGTGCAAAAAGCACTAGCGAAATAGCAGTTAACACACGCCGGTACAAGGCAAAACGGGCTAAGCAGGCTAATCGTACAAGTACGATTAGCCTGCTTTTATTATATAGGGAGGGTGGTGTAGGGAGTGGGTTAGCGTACGAACGACCGATGGCTGGAGCAACAGCTGTTGCCGTTGACTATGAGCAGCATGCCCTGCAAACGCTTGCGCTGGTCGTTGCAAGCGTACATGTTTTCTGTGCCATTTTCCACTCGTGCGAGTTTACGGCATATTTATTTTGTCTAGTTTTTAGTAAGGATTTTAACATAAAAAGTGACCTTTTTGTCCACCAATCGCCCACCTTGCCGCAAAAAATCGATTCTCGCGAAGGTTTGTTTTGATGCAAAATAGGGGTAGCACGTGCATGTGGCAAAATGAATATTTATTTGAAAGGGCTGCCATTTGCACCCGTTTTGGGGCTATTTGGTGCTAAATGGCGTGCGTTTTGGTGCTAAATGGAGGGTGTTTTGGTGCTAAATGCACTGCGTTTTGGTGCTAAATGCAAGGTGTTTTGGTGCAAAACGCAAGGTGTTTTTGTGCTAAATGCGGTGTGATTTGCTGCTAAATGCAAGACGAAAAGCATAAATATCCACAGCTTTTGTATAAACAAAACCTTTAAGAACCATAAAATACATGGCCAGAAAGGGCAAAATGGCCATTAAAAAGTAGGGTTTTAGGGGCAAAAAGTGCGTAATTGGGCTTGAAAAATTATGAGCTGGGAACCAAAATAGAAAGGCAAAATGGTGCAAAATGCAGGTTCTAGGCTTAAAAATAGACAAAACCCAAGGCGTGAAAGGGTAGAAAAAGGGGCTTTTTACCTACTTTTTAACCAATATTTTCGCTAGAACGGAGCGAAAATTAGAGCGGTATTGTAAAATAAAAGACAGAAATTTAAGGTTTTGTTTTTTTGGTATTTTGAGTTTCTAAGTTGATGTGCATGTGTCTTTTGTGGTTGATGAGTTTGTAAGTTGATGAGCTGATAAGTTTGTAAGTTGATGTGTTAGTGAGGTTTTGAGTTGGTGAGTTGTTGAGTTGATGTCTTTGGGAGTTGTTGGGCCTTAGTGAGTTTTTAAGCCAGCGAGTTAGCTTGTTCAGCGTTGCTTTCAGTTTATAGAAATATTAAAAGTCAATACGACTTAGGAAATAAGTTTCATCTAACCATAAGTAAGCCCCTTTCTGTTAGTCGCTATCACATCTTTAGCGCACAGCCTATGTGCGCGATGGATAGAAGCTACGTAATCAGCAGAAGGACTTAAAATTAAGCTGTTCAATTTCTTGTAGAATACATTTGACAACATCTGGTGCCTTGTGTCCTCTCATTTTAGCAGACGGCCGATGAATGATAGTCTGAAGAGGGAGCTTACTTTATGAAATAGAAATACTTGATGCCTATTAATGGGCATTGTAGATAAGGGAATTGCACTGATTAGAAGTTTACCGCACAGTAATATTTCAATAAAAAACTCCCCCACCTTGCAGGCAAGATGGGGGAGCTCTATTGATGGATTATTTCTTGTCTTCCCAACCAGGGGTTTGCTTGATGGCATGACCAGCGTTGCGATAGAGCGTTAGTTGGTCGATGGGGATGGGGTAGAGATAATCCTTATCGGAGTAGGTACGCATAAAGCCTTGTTTCACAATAGGTATGATGTAGCCTACGCTGTCGTTTACCTCGTATTCGCCCTTAGCATTGAGGAGAACAAGTTTCATCTCTTTCATCTTTTCCAGTGTTAAGATCTTCTTGGGGTCGGTAGTGGGGTGAACCCTGTTGTACCACTCCATGTATTCGCGTTTGTTGACGTAGGCGCCCATGTTAAGCTTGGGGTTCTTCACCATGTCGGCATAGTTTAGTTTCTTCCAACGGCGCAAGTCGTTAAAGCGTAAGCCTTCGTACACCAGTTCTACACGGCGTTCGCGACGTATCTCCCAAAGGATGGGCGAAACGTCTGCATCGCGCTGCGAGTCGTTTATTACGCCAGCGGGTACACGTAGCGCATCGCCCACCAGCTGCAAGGTTGGCATGTTGGTGCTGGCGCGCTGACGAAGGGCGTTGATGGTTCGGTCGAAGTCGGTTTGGGTGAGGGTGTACTTGCCCAATGTGGCCAACTCTGCTGCTGCCTCGATGTAGTTCATCATCATTTCGTTGAGCTTCATCACGGGCGCATCGGTGATGTTGGTGCTACTTTTTCCGCCGGGCTGGTCGATGAGTTTGGGGTTGACAAAGCGATTGGCGAAATAGCCCGATGCGGCATACACTGATGCAACAGAGGGCAAGCGCAGTTCTGCGGTGTCGATGGTGGCATAAAGGCGTGGGTCGCGGTTGGCTATCTCGTCTTTGAGCAGCTTGTCGCCTTTGTAAAGTGCGTTTCCTCCCGTTTGCGTTATGGGCAGTCCGTCTTTCGTAAGGTAGCTTTCGATGAGCGATTTTGATGGGCTCGACTCCTCGCTCTCCGTGTTGTTGAACGACATCAGGCTGTGGGTAACAACGCCGGCTACGTACGCACGGTAGAGAATGATTTCGGGATTACCGGCCAGGTCAATCGATGCGGTGAGGTCCTTGTAGTTGCTGCACAGCTGATAGCGTTTTGATTTCATAATGTAATCGGCCGCATCTTTGGCCACTTGCAGGTATTTGGCAGCCAACTCGTTGTTTTTGTTGTGGTATTTTTGCCACGTGCCTTCGAAGAGGAAGATGCGCGAGGTGTATGCGTACACCAGGTCGTTAACGATTTGCACGCCTTTGACTTCGTCTTGCTGGCGAATGTTGTCCATAGCGTACTTCATATCTGAGAGAACGCTGTCCATCACCTCCTGTCGTGTACTGAATGCGCGATAAAGTGCAGCCTTGTCGGTTGGTGCAACGGGGTGTTGGTAGTAAGGAACGTCGCCGAAGTTAGATACAAGCTTGGCGTATTCTAAGCCGCGCAGAAAACGGTTGACGCCTGTCCAATGGCGCTTGGGCTCGTCTGGCATGGCAGAATGCGCCAGTTTGTCGAGATAGGTGTTGATGGTGTGCACCTGTTCGAAGTTCCAAGGGTAGCTGCTACTTGTTGTAGTGGGCACGTTCTTGATGAAGAACGTGGATTCTTCTTGTGCGTTGTCGTCGTTCCAGTCGGCGATTTGGGTCTCTGCGAACCAGTCGGAACGGCTCCATCCTGAGTTGTACCCTTTGAAGTAGATGGGATAAAGGTCGTACATTGCAGACCTAATGACCTCTTCCGAGTTCCACCTTTCATCGATGTCGGCGTTCACACGGTCTAATGGCTCGCGTGTAAGGAAGTCGTTGCAGGCCACCAAAGGTAAAGTTAAGAGCGCGAGGCTCAATATCTTATGTTTCATTTTTATGCTTGTTAGGAGGGTTAGAATGCGGCTTGCAGGCCGAAAGAGATGGTTCGCGTGTAGGGATATGAGCGCCCGAAGGACCAGTCTGATTCTCCCTTTCCGCGTTTGTAGTTGGTTGTTTCGGGGTCGAAGGGCAGGTGTAGGCTGTCGAACTCAAAGAGATTTTCGGCACTTACATACACGCGTACGCTTTGCAGCAAGGCTTTGCTCACGATGTTTTGCGGCAGGGTGTAGCCCAGTGTGATGTTCTTGCAGCGCAAATAGGCCATGTTAGCCAAGAAACGGGTTTGTGTGAGGTAGTTCCGAGCATTTTGTTTCCAGCTCATGTCCGTCGGGCGGGGATAGAATGCACCCGTATTGGTGGGTGTCCAATAGTCTAGCTGATGCTTATATGCGGCTTCCTTGTAGCTAGAACCGCCTGCGGGGATGCCAATTGCACCGCCAACCCAAAAGTCGCGCTTGCCCACGCCTTGGAAGAACATGTTGAAATCGAAACCCTTGTAGGTTGCTCCGAGCGAGAAACTGTATTCGTAGTTGGGCAGGAAGTTACCAATCACCTTTTGGTCGCCATGGTTTTCAACGGTGTTGTCGCCGTAAGTGATTTCTCCATCACCGTTAATATCCTTATATTTAACGTCGCCCGGACCGAATTTAAAGTCGTCGCTCTCGTATTTACTTTGCGATGCGATGCCTGGTTTCAGTTTTCCGTTGCTGTCGAAGTCGTCGGCTTGGAACAGACGGTCGGTTTCGTAACCCCAAATCTCGCCTAAACGTTTACCTTGATAGTTGCCGTTGATGTTGCGCGTTTGGCTGTTAAACTTGGTGATGACCTCTTTTACGTGCGAGAAAGAGGCAGAAGCCGAAACGCCTAAGCCGTTGGAGAACTGGTGCTGATAGCTTATGCCCAGCTCTAAGCCAGTGCCAGTAATTTCTCCGTAGTTCTTCTTGGGGGGCTCTGCACCGAAAGTGGCGGGCAGCTGTTCGCCTCTGGTGTGCATGCCCGATGTTATGCGGCGATACCAGTCGAATGTTACGTTGAGGTCGTTGTTAAAGAAACTGGCATCAAGACCGAGGTCGAGCGTTGACACACGTTCCCACGTCAGTTCTTCCG
>NZ_HE999443.1:567719-582543 GCF_000312305.1 Prevotella conceptionensis 9403948
AGTTCTTCCGAACGAATGGTGGGTGAGCTGAACGTTCCCATTTCCTTACCATCTACAACCCATCCCGAGTTTTGCGGTTTCATGATAGACATGTATGCATAGGCGGCCACGTCTTGGTTGCCGATGGTTCCCCAAGAGCCGCGAACCTTAAGGTTGGAGAGTGCGGGCTTGGCCCAGTCCATGAACTTTTCTTCGGATGTGCGCCATCCTGCGGAGAACGAAGGGAAGAAAGCCCATTTCTTTCCGATGGGGAAACGCGAAGACCCGTCGTAACGTAGGTTGAACTCCAGCAGGTAGCGTTGTAGATAGTCGTAGTTGAGACGTCCGAACACGCCAGCGGCCGCAAAATCGTTGTGATAGCTGTAGTTACTGTTGTAAGAGAACTGGTCTCCGTAGGTCATGGCTATCTCGGGAAACTTCTCGCTGTAGAGCTTTTGGCGTTCTGAGTAATGAGAGAATGCTTCTCGTGTCTCGGCATCGAAACCTGCCATTACTTTGAAGTGGTGTTGCTCGGCTAGGTCGAACATATAGGTGGCGTAACCCTTGAAGATGTTCTGCAAGGTGTACTGACTGGACTGCTCAACCATGTTGTGCCACAAACCATAAAGGCTGGTGTAGCTGGAGAAAGGTGCACTGGCAAACATATCGTAGGCGTAAACGGTGCCGCCGTTAAGCTTGCGGGCATCGTTGGTGAACGAGAACGTGTAGTCGAAGTTAACGGAGAGGTTCTTCATCGGCGTTATCTCCGTACCCAGGTTGGTGCGAACATAGGTCGTTGTGGTGTTCTCGCGGTTGCCGTGCTTGATGTCGGTAACGGCCGAACGGAAGGGCTTGCCCTGATAAGTGGCATAGGGATACCAACGCGGCCAACGCAGAAGGTAGAACCAAGCATCGTATTGGCCAGACGTGAAACGATAAGGCTCGTCGTTTTTGGTTCGGGTGAAGAGTACGTTGGCACGAACCTTCCACCAGTCGCGAATGCTCGACGTGATGCTGCTGTGCAGCGTATAGCGGTCGTATTGGTCGCTGTTATATTTCATCACGCCCGTTTGGTTAAGGTAGCTAAGGCTGATGTTATAGGTGGTTTTCTTGCTGCCGCCCGTCACCGAGAGGTTGTGGTTCTGTTGTGGAGTCCATTTTCGGGTGAACTCTTTGATGGGATCGAACGAGCGATAGAAGTAGGTGTTGCCGCCAACAATTTCGAAGTCGCGGCCTTGCTGCATCTCTCCGAGTTCGTCTTGCGACATTCCACCGTATTTGTTTTCCCAATCTTCGAGTTTCTTTATTAGCTCCTCGTCGATGGTGTAGCCGATACTTGTTTCTCTGGTCTTGCCTTTGCTCTTCATTATCTCGAAGATAAAGCGGGCATTGTCTGAGGCTTTCATCTGTTCGGGCATCTTGGTGGGCGTGCTCCACGCAAAGTTGTTAGAGTAGGTTACGTTCACCTTATCGTTGGCTGCGCCCTGTTTGGTGGTGATAAGGATAACGCCCCATGCGGCACGCGTTCCGTAGATGGATGCCGAGGCTGCATCTTTGAGCACCGAAATGGTTTCGATGTCGTCGGGGTTTACCAAGTTTAGGTTGGGAACTTCCACGTTGTCTACGAGGATGAGCGGTGATGTTCCTCCCTCAGCACTAAGCGAACCCACCGAGCCACGTAGCTTAACGGTGCTTTGCGTGCCGACACCGCCAATGCGGTTGGTGATGGTAAGACCTGGGGTTATACCCTGCAAGGCCTTGGCCACGTCGGTGATGGGACGGCTGGCAATGGCCTCTTTCACGTTGACGTTGGCCACGGCACCCGTGAGGTTCACCTTCTTTTGTGTGCCATAGCCCACCACAACAACCTCGCCTAGCTGACTGGCGTTCTCTGTCAGGGTGATGCGCATGTCGGCCCTAGCCGTCACTTGCATGGGATTGTAGCCCACGTAGGTGATGGTTAGCTTGTCTCCTGGGCGTGCGTCGATGGTAAATCGGCCGTTGATGTCGGTCACTGCGCCCACGCCCTTGCCTTCAATGGCTACCGATGCGCCCGTTACGGGTTCGCCGTTTGCGTCGGTAACAATACCCGAAAGGCTTGTTTGCTGTTGCACTGCGTTTGTCGTGCGAGGCGATTGTGCGGCTGCTGCCTGCGCCTGATGTGGGGCGAAGGTGCCCGAAAGGGCTGCGAAAGCCGCGCCTAAATAATAGATTCTTCGCATTTTAAATATGATTTGTTGGTATAATTGTTCTTTTTTGTGAATTGTGTATCGCAGATTGGTGAGTCTGTCTTATTCATGATTTGGCAGGGCACTTGCCATTTTCAGGCAAGTCCCTGCCAAATCTCCTCTTGTTTGCAAGGTGAGGTACAGCTTGTCGGTGGTGTCAGTCCCGCTGTGCCCCATTTGTAGTAGTGTTAGATCTAACCTTTGGAGGGCTCAATCTCTTATTGTTTTCTATTGCCAACCAGGGTTTTGGGTTAATCCACCCAGCGTAATTTGGCCTGTTGGTATGGGATAGAAGTAATATTTCTTATCGAAACGGCGCACTTGATTGATGGTGTTCGAACCAATCATATATCCATTGGGGTTCAGGTCCTCTTCTGGGTTAGTCACATTGCTGAGGTTTGCTCCGAGATAAATGTTGGGATGTTGCTCTGAATCGAGGAGATGGAGCTGGTGCCAACGTATCAAATCCCAATAGCGCGTCCAGTTATCAAACATCAATTCGCATCTGCGTGTACGGCGGATTTCCCACAGTAGATTGCTCACGTTCATGTTATTGGCTGGGTCGGCAGCAGGAGCAAGCTGTATTCCAGGCAGTCCTGCGCGTGCTTGCAGTTTGTTGACGCTGTTGTCTAGGTCGGTTTGCGTGATTGTTCCAAGTTCAGCCTTAGCTTCGGCAAAGTTCAGATAAATGACAGATAGCCAGTAAATGGGACAGTCGGTGTATTGCCCGCCGATGTTATTGCGTTCGTCTACAGTTAGTTCTGTCACATTATCGTATTTGCAGACAGCGTAACCTGTGGATGATGTGAAAGCGCTACTGCCTGCACGTTTGTAGTCGTGGCCTTTGAAAGCAAGAATAGGGTCGATGGTTTCGGACAATCGTTTGTCGCGTACGGCAAGTTGTGCTTCTATGCTGTACTGTCCATCTGCGTTCTTTGTGGCAGCGTCGTCGGTATTCATTGCTGTTGTTGCCTTGGGCTTGCCATCAAGGAAGAGGTACGCATCGAAAGCGTCTTTGGACATTCCGTTGGTTCCACCAGTGTTCATTGTATAGTCGATGGTAGAGTGGTGTAACTTATTCTTAGAGTAAGGCTTATAGAAAATCATCTCTGGATTCTTGCTCAAGTCGGTAGAATTATAGTTGCCTCTATAGCTGTCGTTTAGTTTGTAGCCCTTAGCCATGAGCTTATTGCAAGCGTCAACGCATTCGTTCAGATAGCGTTGTGCCCTGTCTGGATTGGCGGCCTTGCCTGCGTTGTCTTCGGCAGTTCTGTATTTACAATACGTTCCTTCGTATAGCGCAATCTCGGCTTTCATTGCTAATGCCATGTCGGCCGTAAATCTTTGCTTGTTTGTTTGCGTAATGTATTCAGCTGCAAAGTTAAGGTCGTTCAACACGCTGTCCATCACGATGTCGCGGTCAATCCTCGGACCGTATAGAATATTGTCGTCTTCGGTTGTAACCACGGTGTTGATGAAGGGTACGTCTCCGTATTGGCGCACCAGCTGATAGTAGGTCCATGCCCTGTTGAGTTTGGCAATACCCTCATAGTTGGCTTTCGTTTCGTAATCTAGTGACGACGACCGCAGGCCAGTTAGTACATAGTTGGCATGGCGCACGTCTTCGAATGAGTATTTCCAGTCTGAAGACGATGCCACAACATTAGTATATTCCCAGTTGTTGTTGGAAAAGTTTACTTGGTCATCGCCCAACGTCTTGAAGTAAAACCATCCGTACGAACCTCCGTTTCCGTAACCCGTATAGTTATTGAGGAAAGTGTTGCACTGGTTATCCAAGTTGTCGGTGTTGCTCCAATAAGAAGGAGTATTGGTGAACGTATCGTCTGGGTGTATGTCTAAGAAACTATTGCAGCTTGCCAGCGCACCCATCACGATGATACCGCATATCAATATCTTTTTCATATTTCTAATGCTTTAAGATGGTTCTTGTAGTTATAATGTTACCTGCATGCCAAACGAGAAGGTGCGGGTTATGGGCGCGGTACGTCCCCAGCCGCCAAACTTAAGTCCTGCACCCGCATTTATTTCGGGATCTACGGGCAGGTCGTTGCCTTTATACAGTAAGAAGAGATTGCTAGCACTGAAGTATATGCGTGCCTTTTGTATGTAGGCCTTGCGCGTTAGCTCTGTGGGCAGAGTGTAACCAAGAGTTACGTTCTTTAACCTTAGATACGACATGTCGGTGAGATATCGTGATTGCGGGTAATAGTTGTTCGTTCCATTTTCTATTCCCGATATTGTTCCTGTCCCCTCGTTGCCGGGATACAGGCGTGGATACTTGTTGCTTTGGTCAATGTCGTAGCCCTTAATGGTTTTATAGTCTGCCGAAAAGCGCACCTTGTTGTAGCTGGTTTGGTGCGCGTAGAGTGCCAAGTCGGCCTTGCGCATCAGTGGGAAGTTCATTGAAGAAATAGTCCATGCGTCGCGTTTGCCCACACCTTGGAAGAACAAGTCCAGGTCGATTCCTTTCCACGAACCACCAAGGTGGAAACTATATTCGTAACGCGGCAAGAAGTTACCTATCACCTTGAGGTCGCCATGATTGTCGGCTGTACCTTTACCTCCGTCAATGACACCATTGCCGTCAAGGTCCTTGAACTTCACGTCACCTGGTCCGTAGTGGAACGAGCCTTGTTCCAGCCCCTTTTGCGAAGCAACGCCTTTGGCGTAATTCCAAGTGCCGTCAGGGTTTTTCCCCGTGAAGTCGCTCTCTTCGAAGTAACGTTCGGTTTCAAATCCCCAGATGTCGCCATAGTTTTTGCCTGAATAGTTGGCATTGAGTAGCATAGATGGATTGTCCCACTTTACCACTTTCGAGCGCGAATCGCTCAGGTTGAAGTTGGCGTACACGTTAAACTCGCCGAAACGGTGATGCCAGTCTACGGTAAATTCCCATCCGCGTGTGCGCAAGGTGCCTGCGTTAGATACGGGGGCGTCGGCTCCCAGCACCTGTGGAAGCACTTTCGAGGGAGCAAGCATGTCACGATTTTCGCGTTGATACCAGTCGAAACCCACCATCAACTCGTTGTTAAGGAAACCTAGGTCGATGCCTATGTCGGTGGTTCGGATGCGTTCCCATGTGAGGTTCTTTGCCACGAGGTCGGGCATGTTGTACATGGTTAGCAGGTTGGCATTAGGCTTATTGTTGTCCACCCAGTTCACATACTTGTCTTCCATCTGGCTAATCAGCTCTTCAAACATGTAATCGCCTACGGCTTCATTGCCTATTTCGCCCATTGATGCACGCAACTTACCATTGCTCACTACATTCTTGAGGTTCTTAAAGTATGGTTCCTCGGTGAAACGATAGCCTAACGACACCGAGGGGAAGAATGCCCAGTGCGCATTGTGTGGAAATCTAGAAGAGCCATCGTAACGCCCGTTGATTTCCAAGAGGTAAATGTCTTTGTAGTCGTAGTTAATTCTGCCGAAGAAACCTGCAGATGCGCGACGCGTATGTTTCGAACCAATGTCCTGTCCGTCCTTCATTGCTAGGTTCAGTTCGGGCAGTGCTTGGTCGAACAGTATGTTTCTGCTGCCTTTGAGATAGATGTATTCCACTTTCTCTGCATTGAAACCTGCCATCGCCTTAAGATTGTGGCTTTGTGCAAAAGTCTTCTCGTAGTCCATGTAGGCGTTAAGTGTCCACGTGTTTTCTTTCGAGTTGTCTTTCCACACGGAAGTTTTTTCTTTCTCCACGATGTAGGTAGGATTGGCGTCTAACCAGTTGATGCCGTAAACAGAGAAGTCTTGCGAGCCTCTGTTCATATTTTGGATGGCGTAGGTGAAGTCGGCATTAAATGTTAATCCCTCCATGATGTTCGCTTTGACAAATGCGTTCATGCGAGTGAAGTCGGTAGCGGTCTTCTCCGTAGCTGCCTGTTTCAGCTGTGCCAGCACACGTGTGTCGTGCCCGCCGATTGTGCCTGAAGGGATGAAGAACGAACCCCAGCGCCACAGATATTGGTACACATTGTTATATGTGTCGGGGCGTTCGTAGTCGCGACGCGTATAGTTAAAGCGTGCTCCCACCTGTAGCCAATCGTATAGGCTGCTGGTTACGTTAACCGTAGCATTGTATTTGTCTAGCTTGTCGGGACGTATCTTCATGATGCCGTCCTTGTGGTCATAGCCAAAGGAGATATAGTAAGAACTCTTCCCCGACGAGCCTTGTATCGACAAAATGTGACTTTGTGAGGGAGCGGCATTGTTGTAGAAAATCTTGTTCACATCCCAGTCGGCATAGTAGTAAGGCTTACCGTCGATGAATGCATAGTCGCCCACGTTGTTCTCGTCTACGTATGGACGCATCTCACGATAGCTTGTTTTGCCCCCATTTTGCTGTTTCCACTTTTCTGCGAGGGGCAGCAACTTATTGAAATGCATGCCAAATAGCTCAACCGTGTATTCTTTGGCATTGGCTTTACCTTCCAAGGCTGCTCTCAATTGTGTGGGAACGTCGGGATAATCAGGGATGAAGGTTGCCTGGTCCCATGCGAAGTTGTTGCTGTAAGTGATGGTCGAGCGTTCCGTGGGATGTGCTCCCTTTGTTTGTATCAGTATAACGCCGAAGGCGGCCCTTGTTCCATAGATGGATGTAGAGGCTGCATCTTTAAGCACCGAAACGCTTTCGATGTCTTGCGTGTTAAGGAACGAGATGTCGTCCATGGGCACGCCGTCTACAACGATGAGCGGGTTGCTTGTGGCATCGTTGCTCAACGTTCCCACACCGCGAATGCGCAGGGTGGGCTTGCCGTTGATGTCGCCGTTGTTGCTGATGACCGACAATCCTGGAACGGCACCTTGCAAAGCCTTGGCCACATCTTGTTGTGGGCGGCCTGCCATTGTCTTTGATAGGTCCACTGTGCTTACGGCTCCCGTAAGGTTGGCTTTCTTTTGCGTGCCATAGCCCACAACAACCACTTCGGTTAGTTGCCCTGCATCTTCTTGCATCTCGATTTTCATCGACTCGGATGCTGCTATGGTTACGGTTTTGTAACCTACGTATGAGATGGTCAACTTAGCGCCGGGGCGCACATTGATGGTAAATCGCCCGTTAATATCGGACACGGCACCCACGCTCTTCCCCACCACGGCAACAGATGCGCCGGTGATGGGTTCGCCTTGTGTGTCGGTAATCACGCCCGTGATGGTGTTCTGCTCTTGCATTTCGGTCACGGTTGCCGTCCCCTTTGTTTCTTTTGCCGCTGCCGTGAGCGTTGTCCACGGGGCGGTGAGGGCAGCCAGCATTGCACATAAACAATAAGCTTTTTTCATAAGGACATTATTAGGTAGCTACGTTGTGAAAGATACCAGCGCTTTCTTTTCGTTTTCCACGGAGTGGATTTCCTTTCCGTGGCGCGGATTTGACGTACTGGCACATGTTCGCTCGGTATGCTGTTGTTAATGTAATTGTTTAGCATCTACGACCTTTTCATCTTTATAGGTCTGGGTATCATCGATTGTTTGTAGCAAATTTACCGATTTTTAATATATATAGACCTATTTTTGTGTTAAAAATCATTTATATTACAAGATTTAAGAGTTTTGCGCTAAAAGGTTAATTGGTGTTTAGTTTGGCTCTTTTTCGGTGTTTTTATGGTTTTATTTGCTGGGTGTATGTAAAAAAAGATAGTTTCTTGTGGTTTTTGACTTATGTGCTTATAAATGTTTATTTTTGGCCGCTATCGAAATAAAGATATTTGTTTTCTTTGGGTCGGTAAAATAAATTATTTTATTAAGTACAGCCTCTTTGTAGATAGATTGCTTGAAGAATGAAGGACAAACCGCAGACAGACGGGTTTTACAAGTTGGCAGGTTGGCAAACTAATTAGTTGGCGAGTTGATCGGTTGATTATCAGTTGACGAGTTGACGAGTTGACGAGTTAACAAGAGGATGACTAGTTGGCAAGTAGACGAGTTGATTGACAGTTGACGAGTAGACGAGTTAACAAGTGAGATTTCAGCGGGCAAGTAAAGCTATGAATTTGTCTGCTCGTGCATTCGTTGTCTTGTCCACTCGTTACCTTGTCCACTCGTCATCTTGTTACCTAGTCCACTTGTCCACTTGTTAACTCTTATCTTTGTCCGCTTTTCAGTATAAAATTTAACATTATGGCTGCCCTTTTTGCCCACCAACCGCCCACCTTGTCGCAAAAAATCGATTCTCGCGAAGGTTTGTTTTGATGCAAAAAGGGGGTTGTTGTACATGCGGACAAAATGAATATTTATTTTAAAACACCGCCATTAGAACCCGTTTGGGGGCATTAGCGGCAAAATGGAGTGCGTTTTGCCGCTAAATGCAGTGTGTTTTGGTGCTAAATACAGTGCGTTTTGATGCTAAACGCAGTGCGTTTTGGTGCTAAACGCAAGTCAAAATGGTGCTAAATGCAGTGCAAAGTGGTGCCAAATGCAACGCGAAAAGCATAAAAATGCACGGCTAAGGTATAAATATAACCTTTGTTCGCCATTAAAAATATGGCTGAAAAGGGCAAAATGGCCGTTAAAAAGTGGAATTTTAGGGGCTAAAAGTGGGTAATTGGGCTTGAAAATTTACGAGTTGGCAACCAAACTAGAAAGGCAAAATGGTGCAAAATGCGGCTTACGTTCTTGAAAATGGACAAAACAAAAGGCATGAAGGGTAATAAATGGTAGTTATTTGCCTACTTTTTAACCTATGTTTTCGCTAGAACGGCGTGAAAAATAGAGCGATATTGTAAAATAAAAATTAATAATTTAAGATCTCGAGTTGATGAGTTTTTGAGTTGATGAGTTGATGACGTTGTTAGTTTGTGAGTTGACGAATTGGCGAATTGACAAGTCAGGAGGGATAGGTGATGATTGGCGTAGTTCACAGACTTATTGGGTTAAGCCGTGGACAAGTGGATGGGGCGTGCAGTATATTGGCTGACAAGTTTACAAGTTAAAGCCGCCTAGACTTTTCTCCCTTTCTTATATTCATTGGAAGGATTAGTATGTATGCTGTATAGCGTTTCATTCCTTTCAGCTTGGGAGCGTTGTGTCAAAGCTGTTGTAAGCGCATTTCATGTATGAATTTATCCTATATATTCCTTTATAAACCCGAAAAAAATATATATACTAGTATATAAATCACGATTATTTTGTAAATTTGCATTGCAAATATATCTTAGTAAACATATTGACATGAAGCAGTTGGTGATTAAGAATGTTGGCCCAATTAGGCAAGTACATATTAAATTAAACAGGTTTAATTTCTTTATCGGCCCACAAAGCAGCGGTAAAAGCACTGTTGCTAAGATTCTTAGTAGCTGTATGTGGCTGGAAAAGGAAGTACTCACCACACTTAACGACAAGGCGATAGCAGATGGTGCTGCATTTGTGCGACTGGTGGAAAGCTTTCATAAGATTGAGAGCTATTTTGGAGACAGCTCATTTGTGCAATACGACACCGACTTCATATCTATTTTGTACAATAATAAGGATATAAAGATTACTCGTAAAGAGAACGAAGATTATCATAGAGAGAAAATCTGCTATATTCCCTCAGAACGTAATATAGCGACCTTACCCGAATTGCAGGGCTTTGAGTTCGGGCATACAAACCTTAGAAGTTTCTTGTTCGATTGGTTTAACGCTAGAGAGTTTTTTGTTGCGGGAAATAAAACGGATGTTCTTAATTTGGGTATGAAGTATTTTTATGACTCAGAGCAACCGCGACAGAAAGACAGAATTGAGCAGGTAGATGGTCAAGCTTACCAAATTGCGCTGTCGTCGGCATCTAGTGGTTTGCAATCGCTCACGCCCTTATTGGTTATGCTTCAATATTACACTGACGAATATTTTCGTTCATACAACGAAAAGAAGTCTTTTGCTACTGATACGAAATTTAAAAATGCGGTAGAAAGCTTGCTTAACGAGTTTAATAAGAACAAAGAAAAAAACAACTTAAAATATGAAGAGCAACCAAACTTGGCACATGAAGTAGGCATAAAGAATTTTATAGAGTATCTACAAACCCAGTTGCTTAGCACTAAAATACTTTCGACTTTTTCAAGGCTAATGGTTCCGCATAAAACTTCTTTTATAATTGAAGAGCCTGAGCAGAATTTGTACCCTTCAACACAGATGGATTTGCTGGATTTAGTGGTTGAACTGTGTAACGGAGAAAAGAAACACCATTGTACAATTACCACCCACAGCCCCTATATTTTAAACAAACTAAATCTGTTGGTCAAACGATTTGATGTGGGTGTAAAGGGATTAGCCGCATTAAATTGGGATGAGCTATCTGTCTGGGCAGTGAAAGACGGTGAAGTGCGCGACCTGAAAGTGCGAAATGCACACCTCATTAATCCCGAATACCTGTCGGAACCCTTAGATCGAATATATGAAGAATATGAGCAATATGAAACAGCTACTAGAGAATGATTTTCTGAAACACTATGGAGTAACTTCTACCATAGCAATTGATTGCTTGAGTATAATAGATGTTGACTTCGACCTTGACGATGAAGGCTCGCCTATCAGTCTGAAAACACTTGGAAAGGGGAAAGCATCTTTTCATAATGACAATGGTGAACTTGAAATAGTTCACTATGAAGACTTTATCAATCAATGCGCCAAACCGCGTTCTTTCAAAAAGGGGCGTAAGAAGTGCGACTATTTGCTGTATCACACCACAACGCCTAAGACTGTTGTGTTGCTAGAAATTACTTCTGCCCTAGGTTCACGAGCCAATTTAAAAAAGCCAATAACCCACAAAACCACTAACAAGCCTCTATATAAAGGAGGGAAGTTTGAGAAGTGTGAAGACCAACTTTTCCAAAGCCTAAGCACGCTAGTTGAAGTCCCCTCCATTTCAGGAAAACTTAATGAATATACTAGAAGGATTTGTTTGATGGCCTACACCATTAAACCAGTCCAAACCTGGTTACAATTAATATTAAAATTCTGTCGTCCATTTGCAAGGTATTTGGCGATTGAGGCTAAGGAAACGCCTGGAGAAGGAGCTTCTATCGAATGTCCCAGAATAGAAGGCTTAGGTTTCGAATATCGAAGGATAGAGCACCAATATGTATTTAGGCTATAGCACAAAGGCGTTGTGGGGCAGCTAGCTATCATTATTTCCACACGTGATTAACAATGCCATAGCTAGCAGCTTGAATTCATACCTCTTGTACGTAGCCTAGCTAAACGTAAAAGCGCATGGCAAATAGTTATTGATGTTTTACATCAGAAAGTAGTATAGACCAACCCCGCGCTCTATTATATACGGTGAGGGAGCGGGGCTGGTTATTGGGTGAAAAGCACGGCTTACTCTTTCTTTCTTTGGGCTACCTTTCCGCTGTTTTCATCGTATTCCTTTTGCGAACCATGTGTTGCGAAGGGGATGAAGATGAGGAGGAGGATGAGTAGGAAGTCGGCGACACCAACGGTGATGATGATGTTGATGAGGGTATCAACAGACATGTTCCAACCTTCGGGCAGGGTGATGCCCCATATCTTGATGACGGCAAAGAGAGCAACGAGCACGATAAGTAGCACGATGCTCCATGTTATGGCTTTGATGTATTTCATTGTTTGATGAGTTTATGTGGGGGAATATAAGTTGACCAGTTGACGGGTTGACGGGCTTGTCAGTTGACAAGTTAACGAGTTCGCCTGTTGGCGGGTTAACCAGTTGACGGGTTGACAAGTTCGCCAGTTGACGAGTTTGCCAGTTGACGAGTTGACAAGTTGACAAGTTTGCTAGTTGACGAGTTAACCAGTTGATGGGTTGACAAGTTTGGCAGTTGACGAGTTAACCAGTTTGTAAGTTGGCGCGTCGCAATGTTGCTGACGAAGGCGTGCGAAGGCGGCTTAAATCTCGTTGAGCAGTTCGCGTTTCTTCGCTTCGTAGTCGGCGTCGGTAATCACGTTTTCGTCTCTTAGTAGGCGCAGGCGAGCCAGTCGGCGCGATAATTCGTCGCCAGGCGTGTTGCGTTCGTTCGTCAATTGGCTAGCTGCTCCCATCTGCCTGCCCATCTCTAGCCCAACGCCCATTTGTACGCCGCTGCCTGCCAGTCCGCCTTCATTGCGTGCGGCATCGCGCAAGGCACGAGTTTTTCAAGCTCGGTGTAGGTAAGTCCGCCAGCTTGTGCGGCTTTTGCATCGGCTGTAACGTCGGCAATTCGGCCTATTCGCTCTTGTGTTTGTTCGTCGAATAGTGTTCCGTCGACGCGGAAGTCGGTGAGGGTGAAACCCAATTTCTGCGTTTCTTCGTTGAGCAGATTGGCTAGTTCTTGGCCTATTTCGGTGAGGTGTCCGTCAATCTGGTTGTACGAATAGCCCAATTTGTGGATGGTTGTGACGATGTTTTGCGCCAGACGACCTAGCATTAGTTGGCGTATCTCCTCGTTGTCTACCTCGGTTTGTGCGCCAACGATGTTGATGAAGAAGTGCTCAACATCGCTTATTTGGTAGGAGAATGTGCCGTTGGCACCCATTTCTACGGGTATATCGTATTGTGCATCGATGAATTTCACGGGCGATGCTGTGCCCCATTGTTGGTTTGTTACTTGCGCCTTGCGAAAGAAGTAGATGTTGAGCTTGTGTTCGCTTTCGAAGTTTTGGCGCATGTTTACAAGCGTGGTGAAGAAGGGGTGGTTGTCGGTTTTGAGGTTGAAGGTGCCTTCTTCGGTCAGTACGTCTACGATTTTGCCTTCGTAAACCAGCACTGCGCCTTGTCCAGGCCCCACTATCAGCTTGCTGGCGTTCTTTATCTCGTCGGTTTTTGTGGGATATTTGTACCACAAGTATTGCTGTTTGTCGACGTTCCATTGAATTACAGCCGACAGTTGGTTGCGAAAGATATTGGTTATGCCCATGATGTATATATATAATGATATGTGTAACGAAATGGTTTTAATAATGAAATGTGCCTAGAATTTCTTTACGGTGATGGTCTTACCGTTGTTGCCTAGGAACCAAACGCAGCGGTAGTGGATATGAGGAAGCCTTCGGGTGAGCGCACACAGTAGTGTATGTAGTCGTCGTCGAGTTCGGCTGGGGCCTTTATCGACCACTTACGTTGGGCCGTGTTGGCGTCTAACAATTGGTAAATGTATTCGGCATCTTCTTTGGCTGTGGGTTTATATCGTATAAAGAGTTGTGATTTGTCGAACCAAATCACTTTTGGCGAGAAATAGATGGCATCGGGTGTGAAGTCGGAATAGTTGATGAGACGCGCAACTTGGCGACTGTATGTGCTGATGAAGGCTTTTACCGAGCCTGCGTTTCCGAAGAAGATGCCCGACTTTCCACCAAAATCCCTGCACCATCCAAATGACCAATAGTCTGTTTTGGGGTAACCCTCTTGTACGTAGTGCGTGTATTTCACCAATTGAATTTGTTGTTCGGGATACTCGGTGGTTGGTTTGGAAGAGCTGAAAGCCGTTTCAATGGTGGGGTTGGGGAGCTTGGCTTCACAAGCCTCGTAAAGTTCTCTATCGGTGTACACCTTGCCTATGAGCGGCAGGTAGTAACGTTCTTTGCCGAGGTTAGTCATCACCTTGAAACCCTCCGAGTCGCCGCTTTGATCAATTAGTTCTATGCTGGCGAAACCATCTTGTAGCTCGGGTATGGTCTTGTAGGTTGTCATCTCTTTCAGTTCGAAAGAACTTGGGTCTATGGTGTACCACGTACTCTTGTTGATAACCACGTTTATCCAACCGTTGTTGAAGGTTCGCGATTGCACATCGTTAAGCTTATCTACGGGCAGATGTAGCTCTTTTATCTTCTTGTCTTTCTTTATGTCGAACACCCGCATCAGGTAATCGGTCTTTTCATTGCGGTAATCTCCCTTTTTGATGGTGCCAAAAACGGCCACAACAGCCCGTCCGTCTTTGGCGACGAAGGGCATAATGTGCTCGGTGTTGAAGCGTTCTTCCTCTTCGGGGGTGCTGGTAAATAGGCCAGACGATGAAGAAGGGGTGGAGCTACTAAGGCATTTGATGAAGACGGTGGGTAGGAATATGAGACATGCAATGCCGAACACCATTAGCAAAAATTTGGTTTTGCTTATTTGGAAAGGGTCGTCCTTGGGCGCAATGTAATGGTGGTTGATGTTGATGTCGTCGTTATCAAGGAAGAAGTCGGTGGAGCATGCTTCGCATTGGTAATAGTCGGGGCGTGTTTCCTTCACCTTTGTGCTTCCGCAATGTGGGCATTTAATTACTTTGATACGTTTACTCATGTTTGTTTTTCCAATTCTCTGGTGATGTGTTACTGTTGGGTTGTTGGCTAAATAAGGCGAGATGAGATTAGTTTGTGGGGAGGGTAGGGGGCTAGACCGGCTAGCCGCCCTAGCTACCCCACGATAAGCTTGTTAACGCTTTGCTTCTAGTTGCTTTTTAAGCAGCATGGGAATCTCGCTTGTTTCCCTTGCCACGGGTATTCCGGCAGCCTCGAAAGCGGCAACTTTCTCTTTTGCCGTGCCACTTCCGCTCGATATGATGGCGCCGGCATGCCCCATCTGCTTGCCTTTGGGAGCTTCTCTGCCCGATATGAAGGCGGTAACAGGCTTGGTTACGTGTGCCTTAATGTATTCGGCGGCACGTTCTTCGGCATCTCCGCCA
>NZ_HE999443.1:582886-585412 GCF_000312305.1 Prevotella conceptionensis 9403948
GTAGGTTAGCGTTCCACCTCGGCTGATAACTCCCGTGCCGCCTTTCTTGAAAATGTTGGTGGGCATGATGCCGACCATGCTCTCTTCGGGCGAGATAAGTCCGGGACAGTTGGGGCCGATGAGCTTAGCTCCCTTCTGGCGGATGTAGTTGTAGGCCTGAACCACATCTAATGTGGGCACGCCCTCTGTAATGCAGACAATGAGTTGGATGCCTGCATCGGCGGCCTCCATCATTGCATCTTTGGCGAAAGCTGCGGGAACGAAGATAACGGAGGTGTTGGCTTGCGTGGCTTCAACGGCATCGCGCACGGTGTTGAATACGGGAATGCCGCTCACTTCTTGTCCTGCCTTGCCTGGCGAGGTGCCTCCAACGACGTTAGTGCCATACGCTTTCATCTTGGTGGCATGGAAACCACCGTCGCGGCCCGTGATGCCTTGCACGATGAGCCTTGTATTTTTGTTGATTAGAATACTCATTTTAGGATGTTTTTAGTTTGTGAGTGTATTGTTCACTACTATGTTTTTTGTGCACTTTTGGGTGTGTTTCCCCCTGTGCGTTGTTGGCTTGGGTTAATAACCAGCGGCCGCAACAGCTTTCTTACCGGCCTCGGCCATTGTCTCGGCCACGATGAACTTGGTGCCTTTCAGCAGTTCGCGACCTTCTTTCTCGTTGGTTCCCGTCAGCCTGATAACGATAGGCATGTCGGTTTTCAGTTCTTTGAAAGCCTCGATGAGCCCTTGGGCCACGTCGTCGCAGCGTGTTATTCCACCGAAGATGTTGATGAGTACCACGCGCACGTGCTTGTCGGCGAGCAACAGTTTCATCGCCTCAACAATCTTTTGGGGGTTCGAGCTGCCGCCGATGTCGAGGAAGTTGGCCGGGTTTCCGCCGTAAAGCTTAATCATGTCCATAGTGGCCATAGCCAGTCCTGCGCCGTTAACCATACATCCTATTTCGCCTCCTAGGTTCACATAGCTAAATCCTTTGTCCTTAGCTTCTTGTTCCTTCTTCTCGTCGGCTGTGGGTTCGAACATCGCGAAGATGTCGGGATGACGGTAAAGGGCGTTGTTGTCGAAGGTCATCTTTGCATCGATGGCTTTCAGCTGTCCGTCTTTGGTTAGCACCAGCGGGTTAATTTCGGCTAGCGATGCGTCTTTTTCCACGAATAGCTTGTACAACTTCTGGAACAAGGGCACGGCTTGCTTCACCTGCGCCATGTCGTCGAACAGTTTGAAAGCGGCCTCGCGAGCCTTGAAATCGGTAAGTCCCACGGATGGGTCGATGGCAATCTTGAAGATTTTCTCTGGCGTTTCTTTGGCCACGGCCTCGATATCCATACCACCTTCGCGGCTTAGCATGAGTATGGCACCTTTCGACTTGCGGTCGATAACGATGCTCACATAATACTCGGCGGCGATGTTCACGGCCTCGCCCACCAATATGCGGTCTACGGTGAAGCCCCTTGATGTCCATCCCCAGGATGCTAGTGGCATGCTGAAGTACTTCGGCCTCGTTGCTGGCAAGTTTCACACCGCCCGCCTTTCCGCGCCCGCCAGTGTGCACTTGCGCCTTAACCACGCATCGTTCTGTGCCAAGTTTCTTGAAAGCCTCTACTGCCTCTTGGGGCGTTTTGCATAGAATGCTGTTGTCTACTGGCACGCCATAACTTGCAAAAATACCTTTTGCCTGATATTCATGAACTTTCATAGTTTGATAATTAATTATTTGAGAATGAGTTCTAAGTGCAAATTTAGTTTTTTTGTTTTAACCCACGGCGTTGTTTGCAGGGGTAATTTACGGATTAATGATTTTTTAACAGACGCCCTTTCCGTGTGCGTTTTGACATTGTTCAAGCGTTTTAGCCCATGTGTTTGTCTGCTCTTTGTGCTATATGGCCGCAATGCTTACAAGTTGAAAGGCAATCGCAGGTTGTAACGAACAAGTTGAAACCTTCGCACAACTCTCCCCAAACCCACAGTAAAGGGGCGGTTTAATTGAGCATGAGGTTCATTTCTGCCCGTTCTTCCCCAAAGATAAAGTCGGCCAATTGCTCTATGCGTAGCCTTGTGGCGTTGGCGTCTGGCTCGTCTGTCTTCTTCACTTTGCCATTCGCCAAGATGTAATAGGCGTTGTTCATCGGTATGTCGTGGTCGTCTTCCACACGTATCACGGTGTTTGTTTCGGGGTGTTGTTGCAAGTAAAGTTGCAGTGCGCGCTTGGCGTTCACCACGCGAATCATGCCTGGCACATCGTTTTCGGGGCGTTGGTATTGGTCGCCTGCAAGCCTAATGTCTTCTTTTGCCACGTCGAAAGCCTCGGCATCGTGTAGCAGGATGCAGGCCTTGGCGCGTTGCCATTGGTCGAATGTGGCGAAATCCATGCTCTCTGCGCCTTCGTGGGGGTGGCGTACAGGTTATCTGTTTGGCATATCCGCACTTGCCATACCAGTCGAAGAGCCATTCTTCGGCTGGGATAAGCGCGGCGAAAACCGTGTCTTTATAATAAAGGTCGAAGTGTGCTTGCCG
>NZ_HE999443.1:585930-588185 GCF_000312305.1 Prevotella conceptionensis 9403948
CGCGGCGAAAACCGTGTCTTTATAATAAAGGTCGAAGTGTGCTTGCCGCATAAGGTTGTCGGCCACGCCCTGTTGTCGGTAGTCGGGATGGGTGCTAACGCCGCTGATGTAGGCCGCCTTCACCTCTTGTCCGTGATACAACAGGTTGTAAGGCAGGGTCTGAAGAGCCGCCACCACGTGGTTGTCTATTTGGCAAACGATGTTGTACTTGGGTCTGAACACGCGCGAGAAGTATAGGTCCATGAACTTCTCCGAATCGCCAAATACCTGTTTCCACAGCTCGCGCGTCTCTTTTTTGATGCGGTTCACGTCTTCGAACAGTGCCAAGGGGTGTTTCTCCATCACGCTGTTCTTTTCCAAAAGAATATCGGGCTTGTACGATTCTTTTGCCCTTCGCAGGCCTTCGTCGCCCATATCTTCTTCGCGGTTGATGTAGAAATACTGTTCGGGCAGGTGTTTCACAAATTCTTGGTTGATGATGGTGAATGCCCCCTCATAGTTTACGTCGGCCTTCTCAACGCACACGTCGAAGGTGTTTTGGTTGATGGGACAGCCAAAGGTGAAGGCCACCAGCTTGTTGTCTACCCAAATGGTGCCGCCCGTAAGCCCCAATCTGTCCCATCGGTTGAAGGCGCGGGTCATCGAACGCAGTTCAACCGAGAGCTCTTCGTCTAGGTCTTGCTCGTCGTTATCGTCTTTCGACACGCTCCGCCATTGCTTTTCCAGGGCCAGACATTGTGGGATGAGGTCGGGCGTAAGCTCCTTATATATATAATGTGGGTAAAGGTTTTTAAACTTGTTGATGTGGTTGCGCTTGCTTTGCAGCTTCTTTCCCGAAAGGTTAATCAGCTTTTCGCGCGTGTAGATGTAGTCGGCCGAATCTCTGTTGGGCTTTATTTCGAAGGTGTCGGGAAAGCGCATTTCGATTAGGTCGCGCATGTAATGGCAAACGCCCATCAGCAAAAAGGGATGCCCCATGGCGATGGAGTCGTCTCTGATGGCCTTTATCACATTGATAGAACATTCGTCGCAGGGTTTCACCTTATACGTTCCGTCGTCTTGCAGCTGTGGTTTTGCCACGGGCATCATGTAGGCCAAGTGTCGATTGAAGTGGAACCTAAACACCAAGTAGTCGTCTACGATGGCGAACTGTGTGTTGTAAAGGAACCTCCAACTGATGAGGTTGGCAAACGAGAGGTCGCAGTTTTGGCGTTCGCCCCATAGCGTGTAGCTTTGGATGAGTTGGCGATCGCCCGTTGACAAGTCTTTGAATTTTATCATAGCCTTTTGTTGGTTGCTGGTGTGTGGCGTGCTTTGGGGAGCCTGTTCGGCTGCTTCCGTTTGTGGCAGGATTTGCCATGAGGATGCGCTTTAATTGTGCCACGGCACAAAATTATCAATTTTTATTTGTCGGACAAAGGCTATCCCACATATTTTTGTTACTTTTGCATTGTGCATATAGCCAATCAACGTAACATAAAGTTAACTTCTTAAAAACAAGGTAAACAATAATGGACCTATTACACCAAATCATAGAGCGCGCCAAGAGCGACAAGCAGCGCATCGTTTTGCCCGAAGCTAGCGAAGAACGCACACTTCGTGCTGCCGACAGAGCATTGGCCGACGACATCGCCGACATCATTCTCATTGGCAATCCCTCTGAAATTCACAAACTGGCAGAGGCTCGTGGACTTGTAAACATCGACAAGGCAACCATCATCGACCCGCTGGACAATCCCGACAGCGAAGAGTTGGCACAGCTGTTGGCCGAACTTCGCAAGAAGAAGGGCATGACCTTGGCACAGGCTCGCGAACTGGTAAAGAACAATCTTTACCTTGGTTGCATGCTCATTAAAACCAACAGGGCCGACGGACAAGTGTCTGGTGCGCTCAGCACTACGGGCGAAACCCTTCGCCCCGCATTGCAAATCATCAAATGCGAACCGGGCGTTACTTGCATAAGCGGTGCCATGCTGCTCGTAACCGACCAAAAGGAGTATGGCGAAGACGGCGTGGTGGTGATGGGCGATGTGGCCGTTACGCCCATGCCCGATGCCGGGCAGCTGGCCCAAATAGCCGTTTGCACTGCCGCAACGGCACGCTGCGTGGCGGGATTTAAAGATCCACGTGTGGCCATGTTGAGTTTCTCTACCAAGGGTAGTGCCAGCCACGAGGTGGTAGACAAGGTGGTTGAGGCCACCCGATTGGCCAAAGCCATGGCCCCCGACCTGCGTATCGACGGTGAATTGCAGGCC
>NZ_HE999443.1:588461-589500 GCF_000312305.1 Prevotella conceptionensis 9403948
CCCCCGACCTGCGTATCGACGGTGAATTGCAGGCCGATGCCGCGTTGGTTCCATCCGTAGGACAGAAGAAAGCACCCGGAAGTGCCATCGCAGGCAATGCCAATGTGTTGGTGGTGCCCAACCTCGAAGTGGGAAACATTAGCTACAAACTGGTGCAACGCCTAGGAAACGTCCAAGCCATTGGCCCAATTTTGCAGGGCATAGCGCGCCCAGTGAACGATTTGAGTCGTGGTTGCTCGGTAGACGACATTTATTACATGGTGGCCATCACTGCTTGTCAGGCACAAGACGCCAAGGCCAAAGCATGCGCTATACCCACCGATAAATAAAAAACAACGATATATAAGAATGAAAATCTTGGTATTAAACTGTGGCAGCTCGTCCATTAAGTACAAGCTCTACAACATGGACGACAAGTCGGTTTTGGCACAAGGAGGTGTTGAACGCATTGGACTTGACGAGGCTTTCTTGAAACTGACGCTCCCAAACGGCGAGAAAAAGGTGATTATGCACGACATGCCCGACCATAAGGAGGGCGTGAACTTCGTTTTCCAAACCCTTCTCGACAAGGAGATTGGCGCCATTAACGACCTGAGCGAAATTGATGCCGTGGGCCATCGCATCGTGCAAGGCGGCGATAAGTTCAACGATAGCTGCATCGTTACCCCCGAGGTGGAGCAGGGAATAGAAGACCTTTGCGACCTTGCACCCGTGCACAACGCTGGTCACCTGCGTGGAATCAGGGCCGTAGATGCGCTTATGCCCGCTACACCGCAGGTGGTTGTGTTCGATAATGCCTTCCATAGCACCATGCCCGAACACGCTTTCCTCTACGCCGTTCCTTATAAGTTCTACGAAGACTACCACGTTCGTCGTTACGGTTCCACGGCACCAGTCATCGTTACGTATCTCAACGCGTGTGCGATTACCTTGGTCGCGACATTAAAACCCAACGCATCATTACCTGCCACATCGGCAACGGAGCCAGCATGGCGGCCGTTAAGTTCGGCAAATGCGTTGATACGTCTATGGGACTGAC
>NZ_HE999443.1:589625-599893 GCF_000312305.1 Prevotella conceptionensis 9403948
TACGTCTATGGGACTGACACCGCTCGAAGGCTTGATGATGGGCTCGCGTTCGGGCGACATCGACCCTTCGGCCGTTACTTACCTCATGGAAAAGACGGGAATGCAGCCACAAGAGATGGCCGAATTCCTCAACAAGCAAAGCGGCGTGTTGGGTATCACGGGCATTTCGTCGGACATGCGCGAGATTGAAAGCGCAGCCGAAGAGGGCAACAAGCGCGCTAAGCTGGCCTTAGACATGTACAACTATCGCATTAAGAAATACATTGGTGCATACGCTGCCGCTATGGGTGGTGTAGACATCATCGTTTGGACGGCCGGTGTTGGCGAAAACCAAACGGGTACACGCCTTGATGCTTGCAGCGGATTAGAGTTCCTGGGCATTAAGATGGATGCCGAAGCCAACAAGGTTCGTGGCAAAGAGGCCATTATCTCTACGCCCGACTCGAAGGTTACGGTGTGCGTTATCCCCACCGATGAGGAACTTGTTATCGCCAGCGATACCGAAAAGCTTGTTAGCAAGCTAAAATAAGAGGGCAGTTAGCAAGGCAATAAAGCCTTTGCAAGCTGTTCTGTACACACTGTATGGAGCAAAAGGGGTTTATACCATTGTTCTTTTCTCGTTCCTCGAAAAGTGCGTTTTCTCGCCAAGGCAATGTTCGAGCAAGCTCGACGTTGTTCATTTGGCTTAACGAAAACGTTCGTAAACCGCATTTTGCCGTAAAGGTGTTCGTACAAAACTATTTGTAGTGCGGCTACAAGCCTTTTGTAGTCGCACTACAAGTATCTTGTAGCCTCCGTACAAGCCCCTTGTAATGCCAGTACAAGGGGCTTTGTTGTGCCGGTACAAGGGGCTTGTGCTGATGCTAGACATCGAAGTTGTCTTGTCTTTTAGTATTTCTATAAACAGAGAGGAGTGCACGACAAGTCAACTCACTGGCTTATAAACTCACGAAACCCCAACAACCGCCGAAGACATCAACTCTCCAACTCACAAGCTTACAAACTCACCAACTCACAAGCTCACCAACTCGCCAACTCACAAGCTCATCAACTCAAAAACTTAAATTGTTATCTTTTATTTTACAATGGTGCTCTGGTTTTCGCTCCGTTCTAGCGAAAATACAGCTCAAAAAGTAGGCAAAATGCCACTATTTCTAGCTTTTCATGCCTTGGAATTTGTCTATTTTTAAGCCAAGAGCCTGCATTTTGCACCATTTTGCCTTTCTATTTTGGCTGCCGGCTCGTATTTTTTCAACTCCAAAAACCTGCTTTTAGCCCCTAAAAACCCACTTTTCAACAACTATTTCGCCCTTTTCTGCCCTGTTTTTCATGGTTCATAAAGGTTTTGTTTATGCAATCGTAGTGTATTTTTATGCTTTTCGTATCACATTTAGCGGCATTTCACACTGCGTTTAGCACCAAAACACACTGCATTTAGCACCAAAACGCACAGCATTTAGCATCAAAACGCACTGCGTTTAGCGGCATATTGCACTGCGTTTAGCACCAAAACGCACTACATTTTGCTGCAAATGGCCCCAAAACGGGTGTTAGTGACGGTCGTTTTAAATAAAAATTCATTTTGTCTGCATGCACAACTGCCCCCTTTTGACACCAAAACAAACCTCCGCGAGAATCGATTTTTTGCGGCAAGGTGAACGATTGGTGGACAAAAAAGGCACTCACAATGTTAAAATTCTTACTAAAAGTTAGACAAAACGAGTATGCTGCATACACGCGCGAGTGGGCAACGGCACAGAGAATACGTGTGCTTGCTACCGCCAGTGCAAACGGTTGCAGGGCATGCTGCCCACGGCCAACGGAGACAACACCATGCAAACGCAGAAATAATCTGCCATTGGCAGCCAGGCTCTCAACTTGTAGAGAACGTATGGAATAACTTCAGCCAGGTCGCTTTCTGAAACATAGCCACGTTTTGCCACTGACAAATGGGGCATAATTTCAGACTTAATCGTACCTCATAGTTCGGCACTTCGTGCATGGTTGGGGTATTTATCTTGGTTTTACAATACAAAGACATAAACTCCTCTCAATTTGTAGAAATATTTAAAGTCAAGACGACTTCACTGTATGAGGCAAAAAAAAGGTTTATACTATTGTTCTTTTCTCGTCCCTCGAAAAGTGCGTTTTCTCGCCATGGCAATGTTCGAGCAAGCTCAACGTTGTTCATTTGGCTTAACGAAAACGTTCGTAAACTGCATTTTGCCGTAAGGGGTGTTCGTACAAAACTATTTGTAGTGCGGCTACAAGTCTTTTGTAGTCGCACTACAAGTATCTTGTACTGATGCTAGATATGTGTATGCGCAAACTCGTCCATCACACAATTCATTGCAAAGCTAATTTCTTTGAACCTGCCTTAAATCAAAGCCAACCTTCGTTTTATTATTCATATCAGCCCCTCATCCCGATGCCACATGTTTGCATTCACCCTGCATTTTTTATACAAAAAAGCATGGTGTGGTGGAAATAAAACTGTAACTTTGTGCATATAAAACCTAAAAGTGTTTTCAGAATAGAAACGAACCGCATGCCGTGGGCATGGCTATAAACCTATATACGACACGAAAGATATGATGACATTGATTGTAGTAAGCGGCTCGCGACACACCGACTGGGTGTTTGTTGAGGATGGAAAGATTGTGGAAAAGGCAAGAACAGAGGGACTTAACCCCTATTTCCAAACGCGAAAGGAAATTAGTAGAAGTGTAAGGCTGGGCTTGCCTGAGGAGTATTTTCACAGAAAACTGCAAAAAATTTATTATTATGGCGCGGGATGCAGCAACGAATCGAAAAAGAAAGTGGTGAGTACGTCTATCATTTCGCAGTTCAAGACGCCCACTTTCGTTGAGAGCGACTTGCTGGCAGCTGCTCGCGGCATGTGTCTAGACAAGCCCGGCATTGCCTGCATCCTTGATACGGGCAGCAATTCGTGCTTTTACAACGGCGAAGATATCGTGAAGAACGTGCATCCGGGTGGGTTCATCCTTGGCGACGAAGGCAGCGGGTCGGCTATGGGAAAGGCGTTCCTGTCGGACGTGCTTAAACGATTGGCACCCGAAGAGTTGGTGGTCGACTTCCTTTATAAGAACAATACCACGCCATCCGAGATGATGGAAAAGGTGTATAACGAACCCTTGCCGCACTATTATCTGGCCACGGTGAGCAACTTCTTGGCCGAACGGCCCAGCCATCCCTACGTGCGCGACCTCGTTTCAGAGAGTTTCCGCAGTTTTATACGCCGCAATCTGATACAATACGACTTCCAATCGCAGCCCGTTTACTTTATGGGTAAGGTGGCCACAACGTGGGAACACCTGCTGCGCGAGGTTTCTTCCGAGTTTAATTTTGTGCCTGCCCGTATCGAAACAGACATTATTCCTGGGCTGGTTAGTTACCACAATAGGCGAAAGAACCAATAACATGCAGCCTTAGGCGGCATAAAAAACGCCCAATATAGATTGAATAAAGATGCTTTTAGGGGCTAAAAACGAGCAAATAGCTTGTTTTTAGCCCCTAAAACATTAAAAATATAACTTTATAAGGCTTGTTCCAGACTTTTTTTAATACCTTTGCACCCGATTTTATTTAGGGTTAGCGGAGCGGCTCCAATTGCATTCAGCGATGCCATGTTGCAAACAACGGTTCATCAGAGGTGACCGTGCAGCCGCTACGAACAGTTAGTTTATGTTTTATCAGAATAGGAAATGATTTAAATTCAAAGGCAAGCGATTGCCACACACAAATTCGTTTTTACGGCAAATCCCTTTTTTGTTGCGCCTTTATTAAGTGGGGCGCATCGTCAAATACATTTGGATAACGGTTACGCATTCAACATTTTAATGTACAATTATTTTTTCTCACGCTTTATGAAACAGCGACACGTATTGCTGATGGCCCTTTTGGTTATCTGCACACTCAGTGCATTCGCACAACAAACAGTCACAGGTTATGTTTTCACGGCCGACGACCGCGAACCCGTTTTGGGCGCAACGGTGATGGCCACTGGCACTAAAATTGGTGCTGCAACCGACATCAACGGCAAGTTTACGTTAACAAACGTGCCTAATTCTGCCCGTAGCGTGGTGGTATCGTATGTGGGAATGAAATCGCAAACGGTGACCATCAAGCCCGAAATGAACATCTATCTCGAACCCGACGCCCGTTCGTTAGACGAGGTTGTGGTGCAGGTGGCCTATGGTTCGGCCAAAAAGTCCACGCTTACTGGTGCCGTGTCGCAGGTGGGCACCGAGCATATCGAGTTGCGCCCCGTATCAAGTGTTACCTCTGCATTGGAGGGAACAACGTCGGGCGTGCAGATAAACAGCACCTACGGCCAACCGGGCAGCAACCCCGCTGTGCGCATTCGTGGTTTCGGAACCGTGAACGGCAGTGCTGCTCCGCTGTATGTGTTGGATGGCGTACCCTTTTCGGGCGACATCTTCGAACTAAACCCTGCCGACATCGAGAGCATGACGGTGTTGAAGGATGCCGCATCGAGTGCGCTCTATGGCAATCGTGCATCTAACGGCGTGATACTTATCACCACCAAAAAAGGCAAAAGCAACAAGTTGTCTGTTAACCTCCGCGTTAGTCAGGGCACATATACGCGCGGCATTCCCGAATACAAGTTGCTCAACCCGCGTGAGTTTATGGAGGTGAGTTGGCTAAACCTGCGCAACTCGCGGATGACTGATAAGAAGGCATCTGCTGCCGAGGCTGGCGAGTATGCCTCGAAAAACCTCATTGCCGATGCCTTGTACCTCAACATCTTTAATAAGGCCAACGATGCCCTGTTCGATGCTAACGGAAAGCTGGTGGCCGATGCACAAATCCTGCCTGGATATGCCGGCGACCTCGACTGGTACGATGCCACCATACGCCGAGGCGCACGTCAAGAGTACAGCCTTAGCGCCAATGCCGCCAACGAGAAGAGCGATTACTATTTCTCGGTGGGCTATCTCAAAGAGAACGGCTACGTTGTAGGCTCCGATTTTAAACGACTCACAGGTCGGGCCAACATGAATTTGCGCCCAAAGAAGTGGTTCACAACTGGGTTTAGCCTCAATGGGTCGTATCAAAAGAGCAACTTGGCCGACAATGGGTCCGAAAGTTTCAAAAATCCCTTCATGTATAGCCGTACCATTGCGCCCATCTACCCCGTGCATCTGCACAATGCCGACGGCTCGTATCGAACGGATGCGCTGGGCAACTTGCAGTACGACCCGGGCAGCTACACCGACGACAACGGGCAAGTGGTGCTTACCCGAAACCAATTTGGCGACCGCCACGTGGCGTGGGAGAACGAATTGGACAAAGACAGAACCGTGCGCAACACGCTTGAAGCAACGTTCTACACCGATTTTAAGTTCTTAAAGCACTTTACCTTTACCCTTAAAGGGCAAACCAGCATGCGCAACAACGTTAACGACACTTACGACAACCCCACCATTGGTAACGGTAAAGGCAATAACGGACGCGCATCCCAAAGGCTCGACCGATATAGGGAATACAACTTCCAACAGCAACTAAACTGGAACCGCGAGTTCGACAAGCATACCGTTAGTGCCTTGCTGGGTCACGAAAACTATTATTGGTATCATAAATACACGCATGGGCGCAAGGCCAACATAAAAGTTCCTGGCCAAGAAAACTTCTCTAACTTCAGTGCCATCACTTCGCTTAGCGGTTACGAAGAAGACTATGCCACGGAAAGCTATTTGGGGCGCGTGCGCTATAACTACGACGACAAGTACACGGCAGAAGTTTCTTTCCGCCGCGATGGTTCTTCGCGTTTTGCACGGGCTGTGCGTTGGGGCAACTTCGGTAGCGTGGGTGCTAGCTGGATGGTGTCGCGCGAGGACTTCATGAAACCCGTGAAATGGGTGAACAGCCTGAAACTTCGTGCCGACTATGGACTTGTTGGTAACGATGCCGGGTCGGGCTTGTACTCGTATCTAACGTTCTACGGGGCTGGCCAAAACAACAACAAAGGCGCATTCTACCTCACCCAGATAGGCAACGACGAGCTGAAATGGGAAACGGGCGCATCGTTTGGCCTTGGCGTAGACGCGCGACTGTTCAACAGATGGAACCTCAGCGTTGAGTATTTCAACCGCCGCAACCGCGACTTACTCTTCGATGTGTACATGCCGCAGTCGGCAGGGGCCACCGATTCCGACGAGTCCTTGCCTTCGATAACGCGAAATCTGGGAACAATTGAGAACCAAGGTTTCGAGATAAACACCGATGTAGACATCTATAAGAACAAGAATTGGACGGTGAATTTCGCCACCAACGCCTCGTTCATCAAGAACAAGGTCGTCTCTTTGCCCGAACAAAATAAGGACGGCATACTCTCTGGCGCTTACAAAATCGTGGAGGGCCGCAGCCGTTACGAGTTCTTTACCTACACATTTGTGGGTGTAGACCAACTTACGGGTAACTCGCTCTATAAGATTAACACCGACAACAATTACTATACTCGCGCCGATGGCACCGTGGTTGGCAACACCGGCGGCACAGACATCACTGCTAACGTTACCGAGATAAACGGCCAGTACTTCGTAAACGGCACCACATACGCACAGCGCGAGTTTCATGGCTCGGCCATTCCCAAGATGTACGGCAGCTTTACCACCACGGTGAAGTGGAAGTCGCTGGCCTTCTCTGCCCTTTGCACCTACGCTTTGGGTGGTAAGGTGTACGACAGCACTTACTCGTCGCTGATGTCAACCAGCACTGGCCCGTCTAATTACAGTGCCGACATCCTCAACTCGTGGCGCGAAACTCCCGCGGGGATGACCGCTACCTCGCCCGATCGTATTTGGTATGGTGGCACACCGCAGATAAACAGCAGCAAAAACAAGGACAACAATGCCGTTTCCTCGCGGTGGATAACCAACGGAAACTACTTCGTTGTGAAAAACGTCAACCTGAGTTACCAGCTACCCCAAAAGTGGGTGCGCGCCATCGACCTCGACAACGTGCGCCTAAGTTTCTCTGCCGAGAACCTGCTCTCGCTTTCTTCGCGCCGCGGACTTAATCCGCAGCAGGCTTTTAGCGGCATGCTCGACAACTATGCCGTAACGCCACGCGTGTTCATCGTGGGCCTCGAAGTTAAGTTCTAGTTCTTTTCCCCCATATAAAAACAATTCGTATGAAAGCTACATTATTATATGTTTACGCCCTTTTAGCTGCACTTACATTGGGTGCATGCAGCGAAAATTACCTCGATACCGAGAGCAACAACGCCGAAAAACGACTGATTCTCTCTAACACAAGCAACATCGCTATGGCTGTTAACGGCCTTAGCAAGATGATGAGTACCCAGTATCTTAAAACGCAGGGAATGAACGGAGAGGGCACAATACTTACCCAATACGGCAATCTTCATGGAAATGATTTCCAAAAATGCGACTTTACGTTATGGTTACAGATGACCAACCTCGACTTCGTTGAAAACTCCACCAGCATATACGACTATTATCCGTGGTATTATTACTACAAGATTTTGGGCAATGCCAATGCCATCATCAGCAATGTTGATGCGGCAACAGGTCCCGACAACGAGAAACGTTTCCTCAAAGCGCAGGCGTTAACATTCCGCGCTTATTGTTTCTTCCGCCTGTCGCAACTCTATTCCAAGCGTTGGGCCGACAGCAACAACGGGGCTAGTAGGGGCGTTGTGCTGCGTTTAGACGAGAGTACGGGCAACATGGCGGTTTCTACATTGGCCGAAACCTATGCGCGCATATATCAAGACCTCGACGATGCTCTGGCACTTTACGCCGAATCTAAGCTTAATAGGGACGGAGACGAGAACTATGCCGTAAATGCAGACGTGGCTCATGCCATCTATGCAAGGGCTGCACTGACGCGCGAAGACTGGGCAACGGCAGCCAGCCATGCTGCATCTGCACGCGCTAACTACACGCTGATGAACAACGCCCAATACGTTGACGGTGGTTTTAACGCGCCCAATAAAGAATGGATTTGGAGTGTTTACAGCAATGCGCAAGAAACGTTGCATTATTTCCAGTTCTTCGCCTTCCAAGGAAGCAATTCTAATGCAGCAGCCGCGCGTAACTATCCTTGTGCCATCAGCAAAGAGTTGTACGACTCTATCCCCACCACCGATGTTCGCCGCGCCATGTTCCTCAACCCCGACACAATGACGTTTAACACGTCTAGTGGACTTGCAGGTAAGTGGATGACCGCTTATGCAAAGCGCGTTTACAAAAAGAAACTGTACAGCACCAGCCGCATCTATGCCTATATGCAGTTTAAGATGCAGGCCGTAAGTAATCCTGGGGTGGGAGAGATTCCCTTGTTCCGCGCGGCCGAAATGTATCTTACCGAGGCCGAGGCCAATTGTCATCTGGGGAAAGAGGCTGAGGCGCAGGCCTTGCTTGTGGCTCTGAACAAAACTTCGGGGCGCGATACGGCCTACACTTGCACCAAGACGGGCGACGAACTGTTGGCCGAAGTGCGCCGCTATCGTCGTATCGAGCTATGGGGCGAGGGCTTCGACTGGTTCGACTATAAGCGTTGGAACTTGCCCATCGTAAGGCGTACGTTTGCCGATGGCGGCAGTTTCCACTCTGCTTTCGCCGTTACCATAAAGCCCAACGAGAAAAACAACTGGACATGGGTTATTCCTAGTCGCGAAACTGATTACAATAAGCTTATCACTTCGAACAAGGAGTGAAAAACGCCTGTCCCCAACCCTTTTCCTCTTGGAGAGGGGTTGGGGCTTTTTTATCCCAAAGCGGTCATTAAGAAACTTATCTTTCTTTTTGCTGTAAAAAGCACAGTATGCTAGCAAATGATTGGTCCTCCATGAATACCTCAGCAACGAGTGGCGCGAACTAAGCCGCAAGTATGCTGGCAAATGATTGGTCCTCCATGAATATCTCTGCCGATTACGGGAGACGTTTCGTTATACTTTACTTTCAAAAAGCTTAGCGGCCGATTTGAATTTATGTTTTATTATTTTTACAAAGATACTCTAATTTTCGCTCCGTTCTAGCGAAAATACGGGTTAAAAAGTAGGTAAATGACTACCATTTCTAACCTTTCGCGCCTTTCGCCTTGTCTGTTTTCAAGAAAAAAGCCTGCATTTTGCACCATTTTGCCTTTCTAGTTTGGTCGCCACCTCGTATTTTTTCAAGCCCAATTATCCGCTTTTTGCCCCTAAAATCCTACTTTTTAACGACTATTTTGCCCTTTTCGGACATGTTTTTCATGGTTCATAAAGGTTTTATTTATACCATTGCAGCGGATATTTATGCTTTTCGCCTAGCATTTAGCCGCATTTTACTTTGCGTTTTGCACCAAAACGCACTGCATTTAGCACCATTTCACCTTGCATTTTGTACCAAAACGCACTGCATTTAGCGGCATATTGCACTGCGTTTAGCACCAAAACGCGCTACATTTTGCTGCAAATCGCCCAAAAACGGGTGGTGGTGGCGGTCGGCTTAAATAAAAATTCATTTTGCCTGCATGTACAACTACCCTCTTTTTGCACCAAAACAAACCTCCGCGAGAATCGATTTTTTGCGGCTAGGTGGGCGATTGGTGGCAAAAAAGGCACTCATAATGTTAAATTTCTTACTGAAAACAAGACAAAGCAGATTGTGCTGTGTACACATGCAAAGGCAATGGTGACGGAAAGCATGTACGCTTACAACTGCCAACGCGAGCAGTTGCAGGGCATGCTGCCCACGGCTAACGGAGACGACATTATGCAAACACAGAAATAATCTGCCATTGGCAACCAATTCTCAACTTGTAGAAAATACATTGAATAACTTTCACCAGGTCACTTTTTGAGGCATAACCACGTTTTGACACAGGCAAGTGGCGCAGGATTTCAGATTTTATCGTTTGCTTGTCCAGTACTTCGTACATGCGCGGAGTGTTTATCTTGGCTTTACGGTACAAAGATAATAAACACCTCTCACTTTGTAGATATTTTAAAAGTCTAGATGAGTTCGTAAAATATTTTTTCGCAAAAAACATTGCTTGTTCCAAAAGAATGATTAAATTTGCGGAAGAATGAGGAACTTCAGTCCCTTAGAAACATTAATAACAAAAAAGTTAGACTGTTATGGGCACAAGATTTAATTTACTTATTCTTTTTATCGTCTCCTGTCTTTCACTAAGTGCTCAGGAGGGTGCATTCAATGCCGGTGTCCGCTTGGGCGGCGGTTATAGTGTCAACAGTCATGTAGACAAGATATTAG
>NZ_HE999444.1:0-11772 GCF_000312305.1 Prevotella conceptionensis 9403948
GCCTCAGCCGTGTCGTCGGCCTCGCTTTTTGCGGGCGTCGCAGGACGCAAGTGCCGCGTGGCGCGTTACCTTTCTTTTGGCTTGCTTGTGCGATAGTCAACCCCTAATCAGGTGGTTATTGCGGCGGTGTCCCACCTCTTCCCATTCCGAACAGAGAAGTTAAGCCCGCCTGCGCCGATGGTACTGCAATGCAATGCGGGAGAGTAGGTGGCCGCCTTTTTTCATACGAGAGCCCTGAGTGCGAAGACTGCACTCAGGGCTTGTTCGTTTTTGGGAGTTGGTGAGGGTTTAAGTTTGAGGGCTGGTGAGTAAGTGAGTTTAAAAGGTTTTGTGTTTATAAGTTTGTAAGTTAGTGGAATTGAAAGTGCATTAGTTTGTGAAATTATAAGTCGATGCGTTTATAAATGTCTGAGTTCAGGTTTCAAAATACCGAAAAGGCTTGTTTGTTTTGCCGTGTTTTCTTCTTTCAAGCAAGGCTTGTATGGATAGTTCGTGTTTTCTGTTCTACTCTTCCTTTTTTTGCTTAACTATCTGCTTTACAGCATGTTGTACAATTTTTAAAGTACGGTTTTTGCATTAAAAGTTTGGCTACATCGGTTTTATTTCGTAACTTTGCATGCGATAAGAATAAGGATAAACCCTTCCCCTTGTTTCGGAAGAGCTTATTCGCTAAGGTATCTAACGGGACTGAGATTATTCACTTAACTTATTTCTCATAAAGTAATAGTCGCGGGCAACAAATGTGCTATAATCAGATGGCTTACATGCTCAGGTCTCATAAATAAAAAATTATGGAGAGATTAAAGAGAATTGTATTTTTATGTATTACAATTTTAAGTTTACTGCCGGGCCTAGCCCTTGCAACATCGAATGAGGATAACACGGCGGACAACAGCGTGAACTGGGAGCCGGTTATGGATGCGATTATTCAGGTGGAAAGTGGTGGAAACAGATTCGCCAGAAGCGGTAAGTCTGTTGGAGCCATGCAAATAACACCGATATGCGTTAGAGAAGTCAACTTGTATCTCAAACAATTGAATATCAAGAAGGCTTACACACTTAAAGACAGGTTTAGCGTTCAGAAGTCGAAGGAGATATTCCTTCTCATTCAAAAGCGTCATAATCCACAAAACAACATTGAACGGGCCATACGCGCTTGGAATGGTGGATTGAAATACAGCAATAAAGGGACGCAACGCTATTACGAAAAAGTAACTAGAGCAATGAATAAAACTACTTAATGCAGTGATAAATGCTCTAACATGCAATAAAAGGGGGATGAACGATTTATTTCGTTTGTCCCCTTTTCTGTTTCACACTGCTTTTATTACCCAATGCGTAGCCCATTTTGGGGTCAGTCGTAAAACCCAGTTGCAATCCTCCTCCTCAGGCACATAATTTTGCCTTACACAACTTTAAACCCCAGTTGAAAACTCCTACACCTTAATATATACGCGCGCGAGGGCGAACACCTCAACAAAACCTGTTCTGCAAACAGGGGGCACCGCATAAACGTATTTTATTAGGCTGTAATAATTATTTCTTCCTATCTTTTGGCCGTATCTTCCAATTGTCGTAACTTTGCTCAAACAAATTATGCACACCCAACAAAAGGCGTTTGCAAGGGCGTGCATTAAGTCGGAATAGAGCCGAATACAAACGATAAACAATCAATTAAATAAACCAACATTATGTCTGAAAACAAAAATTATCTAGTGCCTATCGCATTCTTAGGCCTGATGTTCTTTTCTTGCGGCTTTGCGTTAGGCATCAATTCGCTATTGGTGCCAGTGTTGCAAGAGTCGCTCAACGTACCATCGGCTGGTGCCTACCTGCTTATTGGCGCAACATTCATTCCCTTTTTGATATTCGGTTATCCCGCTGGTCAATTAGTAAAGCTTATTGGCTATAAGCGCACAATGGCCGTTGCGTTTTTGTTTTTTGCCCTTTCGTTCGGTGTGTTCATCGTTTCGGCCAGTCAAGAAAGCTTTGTGTTGTTCCTCGTAGCATCGTTTTGTTGCGGAACGGCCAACGCATTTCTACAAACGGCCATTAACCCATACATCACCATTCTTGGTCCCGTAGAGAGTGCAGCCAAGCGTATCAGCGTTATGGGTATATGCAATAAGCTGGCCTGGCCCATCTCGCCGTGGTTCATCACATTGGTTGCAGGCGAACATCTTACCGTTAGTCAACTAGATAAGCCCTTTTATATCATCATCGCCGTGTTCCTTGCACTTGGTGTTCTGTCGTTGATGGCTCCGCTGCCTGAGGTGAAGGCGGCAGGCGAAGACGAGAATGAGGCATCAAATAGTGCCGAAGATGCTCAGGTTTCGCAATATGCCAACAGCAAGAAATCTATTTTCCAGTTCCCTCACTTGGTGCTTGGAGCCTTTGCCATCTTCTTTTATGTAGGTGCCGAAACCATCGCTTTGGCCACGCTTATCGACTATGCCAAGGGCCTTGGCCTAGAAAATGCCGAGAATTATTCGTGGATTACGCCTCTTTGCATTAGCGTGGGTTATATATCTGGCGTTGTTCTCATTCCCAAATACATGTCGCAGACTCGTGCCTTGCAAGTATGTACCATCATCGCCTTAGTGGGTACGTTGCTTGTTGTGCTGTTGCCTGGTGCATTGAGCGTGTTTAGCATTGGCGTTATCGCTTTGGGGTGTTCGCTGATGTGGCCTGCATTCTGGCCTTTGTCGATGCAAGATTTGGGTAAGTTCACCAAGTCGGGTGCATCTGTTCTTACTATGGGCTTGATTGGTGGAGCCGTTGTAACGGTTCTTTTCGGACTTCTTAAAGACAACTACGGACCACAAAACGCCTATTGGATTTGCCTTCCCTGTTTCCTCTACATCGCTTTCTTCGCTTTTAAGGGACATAAGCTGAGATAAAAGCCGTTATAGTTGGCGAGTTGACAAGTTGACAGATTGGCAAGTTGACAAGTTATAAGTGGACGACAAATGATGGTCGAGAGCCAATAATTTTGGAATATATCAATAGAAAGCCTGTCTTAACATCATGATATTAACTTATCCAAAGAGGCACTCGAAACCCTCTTCATAGGTTTCGGCACAGCAAGGGGTGTGAGTCTTATTAGGCTCACATCACTTGTGTGCCGATGTTCACACGAGAATTAAACATCTATTCCTACGTTCATGTTCACCCTACCGCAACCTCATTGAATGACAATAGAAGGTGTTTAGAAAGAAAGTGTTCAAAACAAGCGTTGTTGAGCGAAAGAAGAATTTTGACGATCATTGATGAGACTCTTCGAATACCGTGGAATAAAAGAAGGAGTTGGTGTCATTTATAAATCTCAATTTTCGATAGACTAGTTCTAAAGCTATTTCTTTTTGCCTATAAATAGATTTAAAATGAAAAAAGACAGCTGTATTTATATTTTCGTTTGTTGTTTTGGCTTGTTATGGTAAAGCAAAAATGGAAATAAGGAATGAAACTTGTTTTAAAATTAAAGCTGCAGATGATACCATGCGATGAAAGGTTGAAGATCTCATATTGTGATGTTCGAATTTTAGATTGTCTTTCAGTGAAAAGATTATCCATGCGGAAATTGAAGAAGGTAATGGCGTATATGTTATTCGTTTGTTTGAATCTGGCACTGGAGCAGAAGCTACGAGTACACAAGTTTGGTTGATATTGAACGCCGATGATAACTCGTTAAAAGACGTAACGTTAGATCCAATTAAGCCAATCCACTTAAAATATAATCCTCAACTTTTGTAATATAAGCCGTTGTTTGGACTTTAAAATAACACACTAATATGAGATAGTGTTAAGACAAACAGTACCATTAGTAGGTGGTGATGTAGTTGTTAAAGAAAAGGTCTTCCATATAAACAATGGCAAATTTGTACAAAGCAGGAAAATGATAAATACGGATGGTTATAATGATCTAGACTAGCCACTCGTGTACTCAATGCTCATCAAATAACAATTGCATAAATAATTGGGTATAAAAAATTATGGATACTCTTTATAGATACAAATTCTCCAATGTCTTAACTTATCCTCCATACATGTCTGCGATATGGGTAGGGGTATTCATCATGTTCGGTTATTTCATAATCAAATTCTTTTGCCCTACCGAATATTATAATTGGTGGATCATGTCTTGCTCCTTCTGTGCTATTGTGTATATGTGCATCTATTTGTTGCATAAAATCTGCAATAAGACCGTACTTGTGTGTTATACCAAGGAATATGTCGTTTTCCAAATAGGAAAGAAAGAAAAACGTTATAGAAAAACAGATTTATTAGGCTTTTATAGTCTTGATTATATAAATACAAGTCAATACAAAATAGCGATACAGTTTGTATTTAAAGATGGTTTTAAGTTAAACCTGTTTGAAGATAGTCCATTTGAAAAGTCAGAAGAGGACAGACTTCAAAAGAATGAAAGTCTGAAAGAGTTTCTATTAACTTCAACCCATTATTTTGGTTTTAAGTTAAATAAAAGAGTTAAATGGCGAAGTAGGCTCTCCTCATTGAATTATGCAGACACCTGGTATACAAAATAATGGTGAGTGAGTGCAGCAGTCTTATGATTTAAAATCAAGAAATAGTGGGATATAAATTAAGGTTCACAGACATAACGACGCTACGCCCATATAGGTTTGCTGTTGGTGGAGCCCTTTGGGGGGTGTGTAGTTGCATGGCTACTTATAAATTACGTCTCCTACAATCTCCTTTTATTGGCGAGATTGTTTTTGTACTTAGGTGTCGCTTACGTATTAATTCTGCTAGTGCGTATATTTTATAATCAAACCAAGCCCATCAAAAAAGTAAAATGGCGCACACGGACTAATATCTGTAATGTATGGTACTCCAAATAATTCCATATACGAGTTTGGAACAACGAAGAACACCATTCTTGCTGGTTGCAAGGGGTAAACGTCATTCCGATATACCTGTTGCGATTTGAAAATTCGTCAACTTGTCAACAGGGGGACTTCAAAAAGTTGTTTGGTTTTCTTTTTCTTGTTTTTCACCTTGAAGTTGTCCTGACCTCAGCTCACAAACTCACGTACTCGTCACCACAAAACTTAAATCTGGAACTAATATTTAAAAAGGCGTCGTGCTTTCGACATTTTCTAGCGAAAAGTATGCTTGCAAATTATACAATTAGCCGCAAATCTCAGCATAACGCAGCTCTTTATTTGTTCATTTTTTGAGCGTGTCGCCTGCATTTTGCATCGCTTAGGGTTTCTAGATGCTTGTCGGCTCGTTTGTTTATGTTCTTGGTCAAGCCCTCTTCCTATCCAAACGCGTGCCAAAGGTTGTCGTCGGGTAGGGGAGCCTCAACGCAGATCGTTTCTTTAGAGACGGGGTGAACAAACGAAATCCTTCGAGAAAGCAGGGAGATACTGCCATCGGGGTTGCTTCGCCTTGCTCCATACTTTAAGTCGCCCTTGATGGGGCAGCCCATAGCGGCCAACTGGCAACGTATTTGGTGGTGCCGGCCAGTCATCAGTTGCACTTCTAAGAGCGTGTAGTTTTCGGAGCGGCCGATAACCTTATAGCTAAGTATGGCCTTCTTTGCACCTGCCACTTCGTGGTTGTGGGCATAGCTCTTGTTTTGTTTTTCGTTGCGCGTGAGCCAATGTACCAATTCGCCCGTTTCGTTTTCGGGAGGCGACTGTACGATGGCCCAGTAAGTCTTTTCCACGTCGCCCGTTCTGAAAAGGGCGTTCATGCGGCTTAACGCCTTGCTTGTTTTTGCGAATGCCACAAGCCCCCATACTGGCCTGTCGAGCCGATGAACCACTCCTAGGAACACGTTCCCAGGCTTGGCATACTTTTCTTTGAGGTAGCTCTTTACGATATCTACAAGTGGCACATCGCCGGTTTTGTCGCTTTGAACTATCTCTCCACTATGTTTAGAAACGATAATGATGTGGTTGTCTTCGTAAACAGGAATCATGATATCTAAGGATTGGGTGTGTATGGGGTGGGCAAGGTTCTCGGTTCACAAGTGCACTGGTAAATAAATTGACCGATTGTGTTGGCAAACTTGCCATCGCTTGTTCGGGTTAAAGCTTATTCTGAAAAGTACAAAGTTAACATTTAGAGCTGCCTTAACCGCAAACGTTGGTTCGGCGAAAGGGCACAACGGCCTTTTCGCCGAACACGAATGCTTGTGTGTAATTACGTATTCATACCGCCGTCTACCTGGATAACCTGTCCGCTTACATAGCTAGATAGGTCGGAGGCGAGGTAAAGTGCGCAGTTGGCTACGTCTTCAACGGTTCCACCACGGCGCAAAGGAATTTGGTTCATCCATTCTTTACGTACCTCATCAGACAGTTCTTGCGTCATGGCCGTATCGATAAAGCCAGGGGCAATGGCGTTGGCACGAATGCCTTTGGGACCCATTTCTTGGGCTACAGACTTGGCCAAGGCAATCATACCAGCCTTAGAGGCGGCATAGTTGGCTTGTCCGGCGTTGCCATGAACACCTACAACAGATGCCATGTTGATGATGGAGCCACCACGTTGGCGCATCATTACGGGGATGACAGCGTGAATGAAGTTGAATGCGCTTTTGAGGTTTACGCCGATAACGGCGTCCCACTGTTGTTCGGTCATGCGTAGCATAAGGCCGTCTTTGGTGATGCCGGCGTTATTCACGAGGATGTCCACCGAGCCAAAGTCTTCTTTCACCAGTTTAACAACCTCTTCGCTTTGTGCAAAGTCGGCGGCGTTGCTGGCATATCCTTTGGCTTTAACGCCGAGAGCGGCAATTTCGGCCTCGGTAGCCTTACCGTTTTCGTCGATAACCAAGTCGGTGAATGCGATGTTTGCGCCTTCTTGTGCAAACTTCAATGCGATGGCTTTGCCAATGCCGCGGGCAGCACCCGTAACAAGGGCAGTTTTGCCTGTTAATAATCCCATTTTGATTTTATTTATGTTAGAAAATACATTGATTTCGTTAGGCAAAGGTACAAACTTACTTTGACATGGCAAAACAATGTTTGTGCCTGTTGCCTGTTAGCCGTTTTAGGGGCTAGTCGGCACTGTGGATGATTTTGCGGTTTACGCCTCCGCTTTGCTCACGTAGTATGAGCGTGGTTACACCGCCATTATAGTACATTTCAACCGTTGCTTGCCGGTGTCCGATTTTATAGGAAATGCCAATTAGCCCGTTCTTATCCACGTCCACTTCTTTGCTCTTCGAAGGAAGTTTGGGCAGCAACATCTCTGCATTGTCGATGTCTCCTCTTCGTATCGTTTCTTGATAAAGAACTTGCATCGATGGCGTTTCTGTAAAGAACTTACTTTCAATTTGTGTCATGCCACCATCCTCTTGGGTGTACTTCGTTGTCGTGTCGGGGGCAACAGGGCGTTGCATTGGCGTGCTGTCTTTCATTGTTGCCGCCGCTTTGGCGGCTTGTACAGTGGCGGGTTTGGTGGTGTGGCTTCGTTCTTTTGACCTTGATGCCGTGCACGCAGCCATGAATATAGCCACGAACGAAAATAATAATGCGGCGGCTTTCATTGCTTATTGATGCGTTTGCCCAATGCGCCATACACCACCTTTGCCACCAATGGCTTGCTGGCCTCTTCGGTTAGGCCATGCCCCAAGCGGCCGTAGATGAAGGGCACTTCAAGTCCTTTGATACAATAGTGTGTGATGTCGGCCACTAGTTCCACGTTGTCGATGTCAAATTCGCCATCGGCTTTGCCCTCAGCATACACCTTCCTGAATAGTTCAATCTCGTCTTCGTCGAAGTTTTTGCGCATTTTCTCCACGGTCCAGATGTTCCTGAAGAACTCTGCACGTAGGTTTCCGTTGCGCACCACCGTTTCTTTTATCATGCTTAGGTGGGTGTATATCAGCTCGATAATCTTGTCTTGGGGACTGATTTTCTTCGCCGCCACCTCGTCTAGCTTGTCAGATAGGCGTTCCAGTTCGGCTTCAATCACGGCATAGTACACGTCTTCTTTCCTATTAAAATAGGTATAAAGCGTTCGCCTGCCCTTTCCCGATGCCACGGCGATGTCGTTCATCGTGGTGTTTGCCACGCCGTTTCGTGCGAATAGCTGGCGCGCCACGTCCACTAGCTTTTGTCTTGTTTTGGAAATGGACATCTTCGTTTCCTCCTTTCTCTAATCTATATGCTTGCCGCACGTTGTTGCACACGGCTTAGTTAATGTGCAAATTTATTGTTTTTTTGTCGAATGAACAAATTATTGGTTTGTTTTTTAGAGAGAGGCCGCCTTGCTTTTGGTATTTCTGTAAATTGAGAAGAGTATATTATCTTTGTGCCGTAAAACCAAGATAAACACTCCTCTCATATACAGAGTGCAGGACAAAGACACGATAAAATCTGAGAGTCAGTTCCATTTGTCTGTGGCAAAACGTGGTTAGGCCTTAAAAAGTTTCCTGTCATAAGTCATTCAATACATTCTACACAAGTTGAAAACTAGCTGTCAATGGCGTATTACTTCTGCGTTTTTCATGATGTTGCCTCCGTTGGCCGTGGGCAGCATGCCCTGCAATCGCTCGCACTGGTGGTAGCAAGCGCACGTGTTCTCTGTGCCGTTGCCTACTCGCGCGTGTATGAAGTATAATCGTTTTGTCTAACTTTTAATAATGATTTTAACATTATGAGTGCCTTTTTTGCCCACCAATCGTTCACCTTGCCGCAAAAAATCGATTCTCGCGGAGGTTTGTTTTGGTGCCAAAAGGGGGCAGTTGTGCATGCAGACAAAATGAATTTTTATTTAAAACGACCGCCACTAATACCCGTTTTGGGGCGATTTGCAGCAAAATGAAGTGCGTTTTGGTGCTAAATGCAGTGCGTTTTGCCGCTAAATGCAATGCGTTTTGGTGCAAAATGCAAGGTGAATTGGTGCTAATTGCGAGACGAAAAGCATAAATATCCGCTGCAATGGTATAAATAAAACCTTTTAGAACCATGAAAAACATGGCCGAAAAGGGTGAAATAGTCGTTAAAAAGTGGGTTTTTAGGGGCTAAAAGCAGGTTGTTGGGCTTTAAAAAAGACGAGCCGACAACCCAAATAGAAAGGCAAAATGGTGCAAAATGCAGGTTTTGCTCTTAAAAACAGCCAAAACAAATAACGAGAAAAGCCCAAAATAGGGGTGATTTACCTACTTTATGGCCTACATTTTCGCTAGAATGAAACGAAAATTAGAGCTGTGTTGTAAAATAAAAGATAATAATTTAAGATTTTGGTTTGATGAGTTTGTAAGTTGATGAGTTGATACCCTCGGGAGTTGTTGGTTTTTATCTTGGTTTTACAGCACAAAGGCAATAAACTTCTCTCAATTTGCAGAAAGATTAAAAGTCAAGACGGCCTCGATGAGATAGTATGGACGAATGCAAATTGATATGCCATTTTAGGGCATCGCGCCTTATGCTGTTAACATACAAAGTGCGTGTGGTTATGTTTAGCACTTGTTCGTAAAATCTAACGTACTGCAACAGAGTTTTTTCTTTGTCGTTTAAAAAGAAAATGCTAATTTTGCAGAACAACCATAACACTCAATCCTCATGGACACACGCACAACCCTTACACTTAATGGTCGCAGTTACGACGTCAACTTGTTTGACCAATGCTTTTATCGTCTCGTAGGATGGCGAGGAAATCTCTTATCGCACTATCCCGACGACGGCAACCTATATGTGTCGATGGGGGCTCCTAATGACTATTTCATCTTAGAGTTAATGCTCAAAGACGAAGACAAACCTCGCGCACGAGGAAGTCTCGAAATTTACGACGGGTTGGGCGACCTACCTGTGCGCCGCATACAGTTCAATGAAGCCTATATTTGGCGACACAAACTATCAGGAGAGGCCATTTAATGTTGAAGGTAAATGCAATTTGGCATAAGATTGGCGATAAGTTTGTAATTAACAATAACATAGATGCGTATGTCGATGGTCAAAACCTCATTGTCAAAGAATAATAAGTATAAGAAAGCTGTTTTGTGGTGGCTGCTATGCCTTATTGGTCTTTTCATTTTGTTCGTGTGCATATACTTCTTGGTATGGGGAATGATGATGCAACCAAAGCCGAACAATCAGCCAGTACATTCAATTAGAGAAAAGCAGTTCTTTAGCGACTTGGAGGAAAAAGAGGGCTGGACTGGTGCAGACAGATACATTTATAATGTAGACAAGGAAGGAAAATCTTTATTCCAAAACCAAATTCGGTTGGATAAAAACTATGCATACATGTTTACCATAGAAATTGAAGACTCCTCAACTTTCTATTCCTTACCAGCAAATGTCGAAGATACAATTGCCCTACATTTATATAACTATGTTCTCGAGAAATCGCCAAAACTGCAAAAGATCGTTGTTGTATTCTCTTATGAAGAAATACTTAACGAACGCGCAAGTGTGGGACATGGACTAACTGCAGAGTATGAAATTCGCGGCAAAAAGCTTGTCAAGTTAAAACGTGTAAAGGAATGATATGGGGCATTTGTTGTTGTCACACCACCAACGGTTGGTAGCTGCAGTACATAAACCTAGGTACTGCACGTTAGATGAGCGGCCAATAGGGTAAAGGCGCAAGTTGTTGTGGCTAGGAACGTTCTTTTCTCGTTCCTCGAAAAGTGCGTTTTCTCGCCATGACAATGTTCGAGCAAACTCGGCATTGTTCATTTGGCTTAACGAAAACGTTCTTCTCTCGTTCCTCGAAAAGTGCGTTTTCTCGCCATGGCAATGTCCGAGCAAGCTCGACATTGCTCATTTGGCTTAACGAAAACGTTCTCTTAAAAGAGTATTTCGCATCGATCGGGTTGTTAATGACCATAGAATCCGCGGAATAACTCGGTATGGCGTTTATCTTGATAAAACTGCTACATTATCCACTACACATGCATCTACTATTGCCATTGTTGTCTTTGCGTATATTAAGCATTTGAAGGCAATAAAGGTTGTGCCCATAAAGACAAAGAATAAGGTAGAATATGCGATAGTAGGGAAAAATGCAATTTGGTATAAGATTGACGATAAGTTTGTAATTAACAATAACATAGATGCGTATGTCGATGGACAAAACCTCATTATCAAAGAATAATAAGTATAAGAAAGCTGTTTTGTGGTGGCTGCTATGCCTTATTGGTCTTTTCATTTTGTTCGTGTGCATATACTTCTTGGCATGGGGAATGTTGATGCAACCAAAGCCAAGTTATCAGCCACAGTTATCCAACAAGGAAGAGGAATTCTTCAAAGCATTGGATAAAAGGAAGGGATGGAGTAACACTACTAGATTTATTAAGAACATTAATAACGAAGGAGAAAGAATACTCTTAGATACAGTTATGTTAGATAAGGATTATGAATACCTATTAACAGTAGAAATAGAGGATTCTGCCACTTTCAATTCGTTGCCTGTGATGATAGAAGACACTATCGCTTTGATGCTTTACAATCATATATTATGTGGACCTTCAGCACTTAGAAAAATGACAATAGACTTCTCTTATGTTGAGCAACTTGCAGAAGGTCTAAGCGTTGGTCACACGCTTACTGCCATCTATGACGTTCGAGGCAAAAGGCTTGTCAAGTTAAAACGTGTAAAGGAATGAAATGGGGCATTTGTTGTAGTCACACCACCAACGGTTGGTAGCCGCAGTACTGAAACCTAGATGCTGCACGTTAGATGAACGGCCAATAAGGTAAAGGCGCAAGTTGTTGTGGCTAGGAACGTTCTTTTCTCGTTCCTCGAAAAGTGCGTTTTCTCGCCATGACAATGTTTGAGCAAGCT
>NZ_HE999444.1:12284-26848 GCF_000312305.1 Prevotella conceptionensis 9403948
GGCTTAACGAAAACGTTGCTTTTTGGCTCATTGTAGCCGTTCGAAGTTTACCTTATTCATTTCTTCCACTCGTTTAATGGCGTCCTTATACATCTGCGTTGTGACGCCAATGCTCCGCGCATCTTGTTCGGAAATGTCGAGAACGTACTTCTTCTTGGTATAGTCGTATCTTATCATGCTGTTCAGCATGCGGTTCTTATCTGTTTGACTGTAGTAAATGTCGTTGCTATCTAGGGGCAAGTCGCCTGTGTTCTCACCGAAGTTTGGCCCTTTGGGATGGGGTTGTACAGTATCTTCGCTGCACGACAACACACCGAGAAGAAAGCTTAGGGCAAAGATGGTATATCTTGTTTTCATCTTTTTCTTGTTTAAGGATATTTAGATTTTATAGCTACATAGACGTTTTAAACGTGAAACTAACTGGGATGAATTGAATTACCTTTTTGCTGAAGTTGAGCAAAAGGAGTGTGTAAGTGTACGTCTGGTTATCGCTAGAGTGACTTTTTATATGCTCATATTCCTCTTCCGTCATGATGTCTCTAACAAGCGGGCCACCATCCTTAACAGCAATTTCCTTACGAACTTTTAGCGGACTGAGCACGATTGCCGTGAAGGGCGTCCACTCTAGCTCCTTATATTTGTCGGGCAAGTTGTCCTTATCTCTTAGAAACACTCTTGCCGTCTCGTATAAATCATTCTTTTTACCAACGCCATAAAGCTCTCCATGCGAGTCGATGTAGAAGGTTGAATAGTCGGTTTGGTATACTTCGTGCGGATAAATATTTACGTGTTGCAACGCAGTTTTGTTGCCTTGAACGTCGGCCACTTGCAAAAATACGGTAATGTCTTTGTCTAATGCTTGTGCCTGGATGGTTAAGCTGGACTTATCAGACGTGGACCAGCGGATGTTCTCGTCAGGGTACTTAATGCCCCATTTGAATCTGAGCACTTCGTTTAAAAGAGGCTGGTAGTTCTTATATTCGCTATCTATGCATTTGGCGATAACCTTGTACCCGCCCGTTTGGAGCGAAGACAATAGAATAAATCGTGGGATGCCCACAAGGATGGTTTGGCTATACTTTTGGTTTTTATAATTTGCAGTGAGCACTACCACGCCTCTGCCCTTCACCGTCAGTATGCCCGAGGCGTTGATTGATGCCACATCGGGATTGTTGCTGCTCCAAGTTACGTCGCCTTCTTGGGCAGACTGCAAGCTGTATTTTGCTCCTTCGTAGCCCACTTTTGGACCAATGATGACTGTTGCTTGCGTGGTTGATGCCAAGGGAGCTAAACTTTGTGCTTGATGTAACAAGTGCCTAACGCTTTCTGTGTCCGCAACTTTGTTTTCTGCTTTGGGTAGACGTGAGGCGTTGTCGTTGTGAACAGTCTGCCCAAAGGCCGAATCCGCCCAAAAGACACTTGCGAACATTAACGCAACTAATAATTGCGTTATGGTGTTTGGCTTAGGTATGTTATTGCATTTCATAACAAATTGATTCTAGATGTGTTCTTAATTTACTGTTTAGGTGGCTCCTTATCTACATGAAAGCAAAAGAAATTAAGATGCAGGGCACACGTTGCAATGTTACATATAATAATTGAAACGGCCAAATATTCAATAACTTTTTTACGTGAAGGCTATTTTACTTAGGCTCTATTAGTACAAGGATGCAACACATCTACATGCCGTTTGTGCGCCAGCCCATAAACAAAAAAGCAGGCACAAGGCCGGTTTCCCGGTTGCTTGTGCCTGCCTTTTTAAAAGTGTATTGTTGTGTGGAGTGGCCACAACGATGTGCTTGGCGCGCGTTGTTGGCCACTATTCCACGTTTATTGTCATTTAATTCCTGAACACCAGCTTGCCATCAAGGGCATCGATGAGGATGGGTTTGTCGCGACTAACCTCTTCGGCCAGTATTTTCTTGCTCAGATCGTTAAGCACATAGCGTTGGATGGCGCGCTTAACAGGACGTGCGCCAAACTCAGGGTCGTAGCCAAGGTCGGCTAAAAGACTGATGGCATCGTCGCTAACGTCTATCTTAAAGCCCTGCTCGGCAAGCATGCGGCCAACCGAACGCATCTGCAAGCGAACCACTTCGGCTATCTCTTGCTTGGTGAGCGGCAAGAACATGATGGTTTCGTCAATACGATTGAGGAACTCTGGACGTATGGTTTGTTTCAGCATGTCCATTACCTTTTGGCGCGTTTCGTCTAAAACCTCATCGCGATTGGCATCGCTGAGGTTGGCGCACTGTTGCTGGATGTACTGCGAACCAAGGTTAGACGTCATGATGATGATGGTGTTCTTGAAGTTCACCGTGCGCCCCTTGTTGTCGGTTAAGCGACCGTCGTCGAGCACTTGTAGCAGGATGTTGAACACATCGGGGTGCGCTTTCTCAATCTCGTCGAAAAGAACCACGCTGTAAGGCTTACGTCTTACGGCCTCGGTAAGCTGTCCGCCCTCGTCGTAACCCACATATCCAGGAGGTGCACCGATGAGCCTAGACACGCTAAACTTTTCTTGATACTCGCTCATGTCGATACGTGTCATCATCGATTCGTCGTTAAATAGGTATTCGGCCAAGGCCTTCGCCAACTCCGTTTTGCCCACACCCGTGGTGCCGAGGAAGATAAACGAGGCGATAGGTCGTTTGGGGTCTTGCAGCCCGGCACGACTTCTGCGCACGGCATCGCTAACAGCGGCGATGGCTTCATCCTGTGCAATAACGCGGCGATGCAGCTCTTCTTCGAGGTGCAACAGCTTTTCGCGCTCGCTTTGCAACATTCGCGTTACGGGAATACCCGTCCAACGGCTCACCACTTCGGCAATGTCGTCGGCCGTAACCTCTTCGCGAACCATGCCTTCTCCGCCTTGCGTGGCTTGCAGTTGCTGCTTAATGTTCTCGATGTCGTTGTCAAGCTCTTTCAGTTTGCCATACCTAATCTCGGCCACACGTTCGTAATTGCCCTCGCGTTCGGCCCTGTCGGCCTCGTGGTTCAGGCGTTCAATTTCCAGTTTGTCTTGCTGAATCTTGTTCACTAGTGCCCTTTCGCTTTCCCATTTGGCCCTGAACGCCTTCTCTTGTTCGCGCAGTTCGGCAATGTCTTTGTCCAATTGCGCCATCTTGGGCTCATCGTTCTCGCGCTTAATGGCCTCTCGTTCAATCTCCAACTGTTTAAGTCGGCGGGTTATTTCGTCCAATTCTTCGGGCACCGAGTCGCGTTCCATTCGCAATTTTGCTGCTGCCTCGTCCATCAGGTCGATGGCTTTGTCGGGCAAAAAGCGGTCGGAGATGTAGCGTTCAGACAGTTGTACGGCGGCGATACAAGCATCGTCCTGTATGCGCACCTTGTGATGGTTCTCGTAACGCTCCTTAATACCGCGCAAAATAGAAATGGCGCTAAGCTCATCGGGTTCGTTTACCATTACGGTTTGAAAGCGGCGTTCCAGTGCTTTGTCTTTTTCGAAGTACTTTTGATACTCGTTTAGCGTGGTGGCACCAATGGCCCTGAGTTCTCCACGGGCCAATGCGGGTTTCAAAATGTTGGCGGCGTCCATCGCTCCTTCGCCTCCGCCTGCCCCGACAAGCGTGTGAATTTCATCGATAAAGAGGATAATCTGCCCGTCGGCGTTGGTCACTTCCTTGATAACGCTTTTCAGTCGCTCTTCAAATTCGCCCTTATATTTGGCTCCTGCAACCAGTGCGCCCATGTCTAGCGAATACAATTGCTTGTCTTTCAGGTTCTCAGGCACGTCGCCACGCACGATGCGCTCGGCCAAACCTTCAACGATGGCGGTCTTTCCTGTACCTGGTTCGCCTATCAATATGGGGTTGTTCTTGGTGCGGCGCGAAAGAATTTGCAACACGCGACGTATCTCGTCGTCGCGCCCGATAACAGGGTCTAACTTGCCGTTACGGGCATCTTCCACCAAGTTCTTGGCGTATTTCTCCAACGATTGGTAGTTCTCGTCGCCCGATTGCGACTTCACCTGTTGCCCTTGCCGTAGGCCTTCGATGGCAGCACGCGCGTCTTTTTCGGTGCATCCCGCATCTTTCAAAATGCGAGCAGCCGATGAGTTGACGGCTAGCAAGGCGAGGAAGAGCGGCTCAACCGAGACAAACTCGTCGCCAAGGCTCTTCGATAAGTCTTCGGCCTTCAACAAAACGTTGTTGGCTTCGTTACTTAGATAGGGGTTTCCGCCCGCTACACGCGGGAGATGTTCTACTTCCGAGTTGGCCAACGTGCTTACCTGCATGGCGTTAACGCCAAGTTTCTGGAAGATGTAGTTGGTTACATCGGCAGCCTTTTCAAGCAAGGCCTTGAGCAGATGCACCGGTTCGATGCTCTGCTGGCCTGCCCGTTGCGCAATGTTCACGGCCTCCTGGACCGTTTCTTGCGCTTTGATTGTATACTTGTCGAAGTTCATTGTTTATATCTTATGTTGTTTATTGTCTGACTTATTATTCTAACGTATTATCTGACTTATTGTCTGTTGAACACTACTCAAATAGTGTGCCGTGACCGTTTTCTCTGTCAAATTGTCATCTTTGCGACTATTTTTTATGTAAAACATAATTTATTGTCGGAAAATTTGTCACATAGATTTGTTTTTCCTACCTTTGTCCCGACCGATAAAGCCATCGGCGAAGAAATCAACGTAAACAATCAACCAACGTTAAACCCTTTTAACTAAAAAAAGACATCAAACATGGCAAACAATGAACTTTTGATGAATGCCAACGAGGTGGTGGCGTTCTTGCAAAAACCCTCTTCCGAATTTACCAAGGAAGACATCGTGCGTTTTATCCAAGAAAACGAGATTAAGATGGTGAATTTCATGTATCCCGGGGGCGACGGCAAGCTCAAAACCCTCAATTTCATCATCAACAACTTGGCTTACCTCGACACAATACTCACTTGTGGCGAACGTGTAGACGGGTCCAGCCTATTTTCTTTCATCCAAGCAGGCAGCAGCGACCTCTATGTTCTGCCGCGTTTCTCGTCGGCTTTCGTCGATCCCTTCGCCGAAATTCCTACGCTTTGCATGCTTGCATCTTATTTCGACAAGGACGGCAATCCGCTAGAAAGCTCGCCCGAATACACCTTGGCCAAGGCTGCTAAGGCTTTCCGTGAGGTTACGGGCATGGAATTCCATGCTATGGGCGAACTGGAATATTACGTGATAACGCCCGACGAGGAGGTATTCCCCGCCGTCGACCAACGCGGTTACCACGAGTCGATGCCCTATGCTAAAACAAACGACTTCCGCACGCTTTGCATGTCGTACATCGCTAAGGCAGGCGGACAGATTAAATATGGACACTCTGAGGTGGGTAGTTTTAGCCAAGACGGACTGATTTACGAGCAAAACGAGATTGAGTTCTTGCCCGTGCCCGTAGAAAAAGCCGCTGATGAGCTGATGATTGCCAAGTGGATTATTCGCAACTTGGCCTATCAAATGGGTATGAACGTTACCTTCGCACCGAAAATTACCACGGGTAAGGCTGGTTCGGGCATGCACGTACACATGCGCATGATGAAAGATGGCAAGAGCGTGATGGTAGAAAACGGCAAGCTTAGCAACACGGCACGCACTGCTATCGCCGGATTGATGCAGCTTGCAGACAGCATCACCGCCTTTGGCAACAAGAACCCGATGGCTTACTTCCGCCTTGTTCCTCACCAAGAGGCACCCACCAACGTTTGTTGGGGCGACCGCAACCGCTCTGTTCTCGTGCGCGTGCCACTAGGTTGGGCCGCCGGCGTCGACATGATGCACAGGGCTAACCCACAGCAACCCGCCGAAACGCCCGACACTTCGATGAAACAAACCTTCGAAATGCGTTCGCCCGACGGCTCGGCCGACGTTTATCAACTTCTCGCTGGCTTGTGTGTTGGCTGCCGTTATGGCTTTGAATTGCCCAACGCACTCGAAATTGCAGAGCAAACTTACGTTGATGTGAACATACACGATGCTGCAAATGCCGATAAGTTGAGCCGTCTAGGACAATTGCCCGACAGCTGCGTTGCATCGGCCGATTGCCTGGAACGTCAACGCAAGGTGTACGAAGCTCATGGCGTATTCTCGCCCGCTATGATTGATGGCATCATCAAACAGTTGCGCGACTTTAACGACAGCAACCTGCGTAAGGAAGTGGAAAACCGCCCCGCCGAACTGAAAGAACTTGTTGAACGCTACTTCCATTGCGGATAAGACCGAGGTGGAATAGCTAATTAAACTATAAATGTGAGCCCAGAACAAGGGTGGGGTAGTGCGCCCTGCCCTTGAACTGGGCTTTTGTTGTTTAGGCTTATGCCATATACTTCACGCATATAACCCATGTATAAAAGAAAAATGCGTGCCCTAATTGATGGACGCGCGGCACGCCAACGTAGCTACTGGTGGGGCAAAGTACGCATCACTACGTACATCACGATGGTCATTTTGCAGCTGCTTATTGTTTTCTACGACTCTTTTTGGGGACTTCCGCAGGTTGGGCTTGCCGGATTGTTGTGGCAACTTATTGCTGTTTCCACGCCTGCAATGCTGTTTGTTTACGTAGTGTTGATTATTGTGGTAGGTGTTAAAATGAACCGAATATCCACCTACGAAGAACGGTATAAAAGCTCAAACTTTGAAGAAGAAGAGCGAAAATGGCGCCAAAATGCTGCTATACTTGGGCTGATGCTCGTAGTGCTAATGGCGATTGCCGTGTTTATTGCTGGCAGCATGGGTGTGTTTAATTACGTTAAGGACTTGAAATGCGGACCGAAAGTTACGAAAATGACCTTAAACGAGGTGTTGTATAAGCATCATGTGGTACGTTCAAAACGCCTCTATGCGTGGCTGTTTCCTCAAATTGGAGGCGGAGAATTTACTTTGCGTTTCGCTAGTTGTAATGAAAAAGACAAGTGGGGATTAACAAAATATTATTACTTTGATTTCTCGCAGTACGAAACAGATGCAGTTGATAGGGTGCTGCGTGGTGTTTTGGTGAAAGACAAGGCTTTTTCTGCCATGCAGTTTATGAAAGAAACCGACGCCAAGGGTTTGCGCGGGCGCGGTTTTAAAACTGGGGTAATCAATGGCGGAGTGCCCGCTCTGTATCTTGTTAGGTACTATCCGCACAGCCACATCTTTATCAATGCCACGCCTGTAAGGGTCGAACGGCAAGGCATGGGGTGCAAGTAACGAGCCTCTTGCCCAGGTCTGCCAGCAGTTTTGTGGCTTGGGCAATGCCTTTTTCAATAGGGTTTGTATGCCAAAGATACGTACCAGCGAGCCTTATGGCTCGTTTTGTTAAGATGACGTGAGGCATATCCCCATGTTTGGCGCGGATTTTGTAGCGAATTAATACGACATAACCATACATAAGATGAAAGAAATTAATTATAAGGAGATGAAATTTAATCCCTTCAACCTGTTGGGAAAGGAATGGATGTTGGTGTCTGCGGGTAATGAGCAGGACGGGTGCAACACGATGACCATTAGTTGGGGACACTTAGGTTGTCTGTGGGGACACAACGACCCCACGGCAGTTATCTATCTGCGCCCCTCGCGTTACACAAAGACGTATGTGGATAAGGAAAAGTATTTTTCGCTGTGCGTTATGGATAGCGACTTTAAAAAGCAAATGGCCTACCTGGGAAGTGTGTCGGGGCGCGATGAGGACAAGATAGCCAAGGCAGGACTTACCAAAGTGTTTGCCGACGAAACGGTATATTTTAAGGAGGCCAAGCTTGTGCTTATCTGTAAGAAACTGTATGCCGCTGAATTGCAGCAGAGTGGTTTCGTGTATCAGGAAACACTCGATGAGAGCTATCCTAAACGCGACCTCCACACGATGTACGTGGGAAAGATAGAGAAGGTGTTGGTGCGAGATGATGAATATATGGGCACGGATTCCCCCTTTAATGAGTAATCAGTATCTGACAAGATAGTACTTAAAAGCACCACCAAAAGTTGCTTTCTTAGAGCCAACCATAAATGTAAAATTGTTTTGGGATGCGAGTGATAACGTTTTTGGCCTTGTTAGCCATGTTGCTAATGCCCCTTTTTGTACATGGCCAGCAGGTGCAAGGGCCTTGTTATATAGTTGATGGTAAAACTTATGCCTTTGTTTCGTCAACCAACGAACCGGTCATAGAGAAAGAACTGAGCGAACACATCGCCCAAAACTTACCCATGATACTATATGATGGTACGTCTTTTCGGTTTGTTGTGTCTGCAACGATAGGCAAGCGGGGCCGACTTAAACGACTAAGTCTGGTAAACAAAAAGAGTTTTAAGGGCAACATGTGGGTTTGGAAAGACGTAAAAAAGATGCTGAATGCCGTTCAATTTAAACCTGCATCGTATGGTGGAAAGCCCATTAGCTATTCTTTCGTGTTTCAAATAAAGGTGGATTTCACCACTTAAAGGTAGGCGTTGATATTATCTGTCGAGCATTGGTCTGTGGAATCTATTCCACAGACCTGCTGTTTTTGAAAGCTGTTTGCCACAAAACTGCCATTGGCGATCGGCTTGCAGCGGCTTGTTCTCACACCATAAACCCCCTTGTACAAACACTACAAGATGCTTGCACACGTATTACAAGCCCCCTGTAGTGTGACTACAAAATGCTTTGTACACTACATTGTGCAACAAAACGGCAGCGTACAACCAGCATTCCAAAAGTTATTCTTTTTGGCCATGACTTGTTGAAAAGTTAACAAGTGGACTGGCTTATCAAACCCTTACCAATGGCTTAACTATCTCTATGCGCATGCCTAGCGCATTAATCATATTATAGAATTTGGCTGCACTGGGTATAATATCTCCACTCTCAACTCGCGAAATGTAGGATTTACTGGCGTGTATGCGCTTAGCCAATTCTGCTTGTGTTACTTTTGCCTCTTTTCGTGCGTCTAAGAGTAGCTGTCCTGTATAAAATGCGTATGCCTCTTCATCAAATTTTTCGCGTTCTGTTGTACCTGGTTTGCCAAACTCGCGCTCTATCTCTTTACTGATGCTCGTTATCATTTTTTCTTTTGTACTCATAGTAATCCTCCATTATTTTAATTGCTCTGTCTATTTCTGTTCTTGGCGTTTTCTGGGTTTTCTTTTGGAAACCATTGAACAATACAACAATTCGATTGTTGTCGAAAATAAAAAAGATGCGGTAGATGTTGCTCTCGTATTTAATTCTTAATTCATACAAACCTCTCAATAGGTGTTTGATGAATTTTGTCGGAAGTCTGTCCTCTCTTTCCAGTAGTGAGAGGACATAAAGCACCTTTCGCCGCTCTTAGTCGTGCAGTGTTGCCATAAGGTCTTTATAATAACTGCCAAAGGCAACGATTTCTCTTCTCATCGACATTGTCTTTAATACAACAAAGATACGGAAAAGTTTTGATATGTTGAAACTTCTATATTGAAGTTGTCTTGACTTTTAATGTTTCTATAAATTAAGAGGAGCTTGTTCTCTCTGCGATGTCAACACAAGATAAACACCTTTTTCACACACGAAGTACAGGACAAATCAACCTACCAACTCATCAACTTATCAACTCATCAACTCAAAAAAACAAAAAAGCACCGGCACCTCAACTCAAAAACTCAAAACATCTCCAACTCACCAGCTTTCCAACTCACCAACTTGAAAACTTAAATTGTTAGCTTTTATTTTACAATGTCGCTCTAATCTTCGCTCCGTTCTAGCGAAAATATAGGCCATAAAGTAGGAAAATAGCCCCTGTTTCTAGCCTTTCACACCTTCCAAGATGTTCAATTTTAAGAAAAAGACCCGCATTTTGTACCATTTAGCCTTTCTAGATTGGTTGAATGCTCGTAATTTTTTAAGCCCAATTACACGCTTTTATCCCCTAAAATCCCACTCTTTAACCACTATTTTGCCCTTTTCGGACATGTATTTAATGTCTCTAAAAGGTTTTGTTTATACAATTGCTGTGGATATTTATGCTTTTTGTCTTGCGTTTAGTGCCATTTTGCCTTGTGTTTTGCACCAAAACGCATTGCATTTAGCGGCAAAACGCACTGCATTTAGCACCAAAACGCACTGTATTTTGCACCAAAACGTAGTGCATTTAGCACCAAAATGCAGTGCGTTTAGCAGCAAATTGCCCAAAATCTGGTGCAAATGGCGGTCTTTTTAAATAAAAATTCATTTCATCGCATTCACAAGCTACCCCCGTTTTACATCAAAACAAACCTTCGCGAGAATCGATTATTTGCGACAAGATGAGCGATTGATGGACAAAAAGGGCACTCATAATGTTAATTTTATTGTTAAAAACTGGACAAAACAGTTATGCCGTAAACGCGTGCGAGTGGTCATCGGCTCCGAAAAGCTGTACGCTTGCGACAGCAAGGGGGAGCAGTTGCAAGGCATGCCACTTACATACTGCATGATGTAAACGCAGAAGTAATCTGCCATCGACAAGCGGTTTTCAACCCGTAGAGCGTGTTTGGAACAACTTTCGCCAGACTGCCTTCTGAAATATAACCACGCTTTGCCACAAACAAATGGGGCTGTGTTTCTGGCTTTTGTCGTATCTTTGTCCAGGTGCTTTGTACATGAACGGGGGGTTGTTTTGATTTTAAAGCACAAAGAAAACAGACTACACTCAATTGGTAGAAATATTAAAGGCCAAGACGACTTCATTGTTTTTTCCAGTTTCTTTTGGCATCCGCTAAAAGTTTGGGAACAGCAAATGTGTTGTTCATATTGCCGAATGGGGGAAATTTGTTTCATCTCGCCAAAAGCTAGCCCCTTCCCGTTCCTCACAAGTGTCTTTTTAGGGCGCAGCCAAAGTATAACAGCGCATAGACGTTTCGAAATCCACACAAGAACTTACGAGCTAAGGCATTCCATATTTTGAAGCATGCAGTTTACAATATATTGTGTTTCAGTTCTCTCATTTTAGCAGACAGCCGATCTGTGGATAGTCTGAAAGGGTGCTTGCTTTTCGAAAAAAAATCCGCAATGCCTGTTGATGGACATTGCGGATAGGGGATATTATTGTGCCGTTTTTGAAGTTGGCGGACAGCAACAATGGTTTATAGGTTTTACCTTGACGTATGATGATTAGGACAACCCATACGGGGAAGTCGGGCATTTGCTGAAAGTTGGGTTAGAGCAGTTGCTTTGCCGAAACAACAGTTACCTCCAACACACTTCTTATAAAGGGGTATTTCTTGTACATCATGTCATAATCGGCCCCTTGCGTAAGAAATCTTGCGGTTCCCTCAATACGAAAGCCTGTACCTTGATAGCCGTTGAATCCCTCCACATTACGTGTGCCCAGTGCCAATAGGATACGATTGTTCACTTCTATGTTAGCCTCGGTTTTCTTCATTCCTGCAGCGGGTATCAAAATCCTTTCGTCGTGGGTTACTACCAGATAACTATTCCATGTACAGGTGAGATGGGGTTCTGCGTTTCCCCAAGACACGATGGAGACAACGCCTTCGTTGCCTATAACTTCGAAAAACTTTTCTGTCAACATGTCTTATAAATATTTGTGGTGTTCAATATAATGCTTACAAAGGTATAGAAAATAAATGAATTCCCTCTTTAAGTACGTTTCAGAAAATAGCCTTCACCGTATTTTTAGAGCCTGCCCATGTATAAATCCCCGTTACTTGCTCAACCTAAACACGCGTGTGGCGTGCGGACGAACCTTTGTTGTAAAGCTACGCTTTACGGCAGAAAGCCTTTCGCCCGTCCATAAGTCCCGGCATTGATAGCGTTTGTCGGCATCGAGGGCGGGTATTTGGGTGAAGTGGAAAGTGGCTTCAAGCGGTTTGGACGACATGTTGGTAACGGAGAGGGCCACATCGCCATTCTCCAAATCCTTGGCAAACACCACAAGGCTGTCTGCATCTGATATGAAGTCGGCCTGTTGCCCCATTCGGTCTTGGTTAAGGGCGATAAGGTGGCGATTGGTAAGTATCTTCAAGTCTTCTTTTGTAATGGTGTTGGCACGTGGATCAAAGGATAATGCCATGGGCGACGACCACATGCACCACAGCGCAAACTGCGTGGCATACTCGTCTTGCGTCATGCCTGGCGTGCCAAAACATAAGTCGTTCGAGGATTTTCCTTTGCCATGCAGCCCCGTACAAAGCATGTCTGCATCGTTAAAGCGGTTTACGCCTACATATTGCGCGATGTTTTTCATGGCCTTGATGCTTTCTACCACGCCCGTTCCGCCCGGCTCGCAAGTCCACCTGTCACGCACATCCGCACTCACGCGCCAACAACTTCCGCCCGACTCTGCGCCCCAAAGCCACGGCTTTCTGTCGCCCCATTCGCAGATGTAGAGCGTAATGGGGCGTGCAACGGCTTTGAAAGCATCGCCCAAACGGCGGTAACGCACAATGGCAGTGTCTTGTTCGGGCGGCGCATTACAGTAGTCGCACTTCACAATATCCACGTTCCATTGGGCATATTGCTCGGCATCTATCCGCTCATAGCCATACGAACCAAATGCACCTGCACATGTTTTGTCGGCCGCATCGGTGTAAAGTCCAAACTTCATGCCCTTGCCGTGCACGTAATCAGCAACAGGTCGCAGGCTGTTAGGAAAGCGTTTGGGGTCGGGTAGCGGCTTTCCGTCGTCTGCACGCTTACGTGCTTGCCATAAGTCGTCCATCATGATGGTGTTCCAACCAGCCTCAAACAGTCCGTTTGCTTTGAACATGTCGGCCACGCTCTTAACAATAGCCTCGGAAACATCGCCTTCTACCGAGTTCCACGACAGCCATCCCATGAAAGGAAGGGGCATGGCCAACTTGTCAGACACGATAAGCTTGATTTGTTCTTCGCTTACCTGCCCGTTTATGCTAGAAGCAACGGTGTAGGTGTATGTGCCAGGTGCTTTTACCTTGCCTTCAACCAAGTTGCGGCGAGCGTTCCATTGCAGTCCGCTAGGTAATCCCTTCACCCCGATGATGGCATCGGCGTGTATTGATTTTATTTTCTGCATGAAACGCACATCGGGTTGCGAGAAAACGCTTTTGGCGCAACGCAAACCGTTGTCGGCAGCGGCCACGAGTGGCATGAGTAGCAAAAGAAGTGTGGAGATGAGGCTTTTCATATTTGCATATAAACTTAATATATGTGTGCAAAGATAGCTAAAAAGGACTGGATGGGCAAGCCTTTACAGGTCGTCTTCTATGGCTGTGCTTTTGGCGTATGCCGTGCTTTTGGCCTCGAAGAAGTCGGTTTTTACCATGTTGGCGTTGGCGTATTGAGAAACCCAGCGCATGTTTTCGGGCTCTTCGATGTTGTCCTCAAACAAATTGCCGAAACCCAGACTGCGCCAGCGCATGTTGCCAAGGTAGCGAATGTAGTCGTTTACCATCTGTGCGTTAAGCCCTTGCACCTCGTCGCCAATAACATATTGGCCCCATGCAATTTCTTGTCGCACTCCTTCGCGCATCATTTCTTCGTAAAGTTTCACCTTTTCAGGCGTGAAGTATTCGGGTTCTTCTTTCTTCATCTCGTGAATGATGTTGCGGAAGAGCCACAGGTGCGTGTTCTCGTCGCGGTTGATGTAGCGTATTTCTTGTGCCGAACCCGACATTTTGCCGTTGCGCGCCAAGTTGTAGAAGAACATAAAGCCGCTATAAAAGTAGATGCCTTCGAGAATATAGTTGGCCATGAGCGTCTTCATGAGCGATGCTTTGTCGTTGTTGGCGTAGAACTCGTTGTAGCAATCGCCGATGAAAGTGTTGCGGCGAAGTAGGTGTTCGTCGGTTTTCCACTGGTAGAGAATGTCGTTTCGCTCTTCGGGCGAGCAGATGGTGTCGAGCATGTAGCTGTAACTCTGACTGTGAACGCACTCTTGAAAGGCCTGGATGTGCAGGCAAAGGTTCACCTCGTTGGCCGTGATAAACTCGGTTAGCGAGGGCAAGTTGGCACTTTGCAGCGAGTCGAGAAACACCAAAAAGCTCAATATCTTGTCGTAAGCCTTGCGTTCGGCAGGCGGCAACAGCGGATAGTCTTTGGTGTCTTGGGTAAGATTAATCTCTTCTGGAATCCAAAAGTTGTTCATTGCTTGCCTATACCAGTCGCTAGCCCACGTGTAGCGCATGTTGTTAAAGTCGTTTAGATTGGTGGTATTGCCTCCAATCATGCGCCTTAGTCGCAAGTCGGTATCTCCTTGTGGGTTAAACAAGGCGTTCTTTTTTAGCTTATTGTCCATTTGTGCTGTGTTGAGTTTCGTTTGTGTATGTAGTGTTGTTGGTTACGATGCGCAGCTTTCGCATTCTTCCACTTCTAGCGATTTACTTCGTACGTAGTAGATGGTTTTCACCCCACTTTGCCATGCCAAGAGGTAAAGGTCGAGCAACTGTCGCATGGTGTAGTTGTTGGTGATGTAGAGATTAACGCTTTGCGCTTGGTCAATATGGCGTTGGCGTATGCCCGATGCGCGCATGCTCCATGCTTGATTGGTTTGGTATGCGCCCTTGTAGAGCCAGAAAGTGCGGTCGGATAGTGCCGGGGCCACACGTGGTAGCATGGCGCCTTTCTTCTCTTCCAAGAAGAAACGCT
>NZ_HE999444.1:26953-38272 GCF_000312305.1 Prevotella conceptionensis 9403948
TGGTAGCATGGCGCCTTTCTTCTCTTCCAAGAAGAAACGCTGCATAACGGGGTCTAGTCCTGCCGTGGTTGCGGCTACAATGCTGGTGCTACTTGTGGGGGCGATGGCCAGTAGGTAGGCGTTGCGCATTCCTTGCTCCTTTACGCGTTGAGCCGTTTGCTGCCATTGGGGCGAGTTGTAGTTGCGCTTTTCGAAGTAAGCGCCCGTTTGCCAGTCGCTTCCCTCGAAGTAAGCGTAAGCGCCTTTCTCTTTGGCCAAGGAAGAACTGGCCTCGATAGCGGCGCGGTTGATGCGTTCGAACACTTGATCTACAAATTGCAAGTGTTCTTCGCTCTCCCATTTAATGCCTCTCAGGGCTAATGCGTGGTGATATCCGCTTACACCCAGGCCAATGCTGCGATAGCGGTGGTTGGTGATTTGGGCGTATGGCACGGGGTAGAAGTTCAGGTCGATAACATTGTCGAGTGCACGCACAACAGTCGCTACTATATCGTTGAGATAGTCCTCGTTTTCTAACGGCAAGTTGCCAAGCGAAAGGCTAGCCAAGTTGCAAACCACGAAGTCGCCCGGCTTAACCGTACGTACCACCACGGTATCGCCGTCTTTGGTCAGCACTTCATTGCTCACCTCTTCGATGGCCTTCATGTTTTGGGCAATCTCTGTGCAGAGATTAGAACAATAGATGATGCCGTTGTGACCGTTGGGGTTGGCTCGGTTAACGATGTCGCGGTTGAAAGTGAAGGGCGTTCCTGTTTCAACAGCCGAACGGAGAACAAGACGGATAACGTCTTTAATGGTCATCGTTCGGCGCGAAAGGCGTTTGTCGGCCACGCATTCGTGGTATTTCTCCTCCCATGCCTCGCCGTAGAAGTCTTCTAGCGAGTAACCGCGCGTAGTTAGAACTTCGTTGGGGCAGAACATGTGCCAATCCTGATTGAGGTCTTGTTGCGCCATTCGCCAAAACAAGTCGGGGTAACACACGGCTGGGAAGATGTCGTGCGCTTTCATTCGGTCGTCGCCGTTGTTGGTGCGTAATTGTAGAAATTCGGGCAGGTCTTTGTGCCAAACATCTAGGTAAACGGCCACTGCGCCTTGGCGAACGCCCAATTGGTCTACGGCCACAGCGGTGTCGTTCACCAACTTCATCCACCTAACCACACCACCTGCGGCACCTTTAAAACCGCGAATGCGTCCGCCCGCGGCCCTTACCTTGCCGAAGTAAAGGCCCATGCCACCGCCAAACTTGCTCACTTGGGCAAAGTTGTCGATGCTGCGGTAGATTCCTTCAAGACTATCGGGCACGGTGTCGATGAAACAGCTTGACAACTGATGGAAAGGCTTACGCGCATTGGCTAGGGTGGGTGTGGCCATAGTTACTTCCAGACGGCTAAGCATGTCGTAGAACTTTTTCACCCAATGCAGTCGGTTTTCGCCTTCGTTCATGGCCAGATGTAGGGCAATGCCGAGGAACATTTCTTGCACGCTTTCAACGGGTTTGTGCGCAAACGACCTGATAACATAACGTTTGATAAGGAGGTCGAGCCCCGAATAGTTGAGCAGCTTGTTGCGTTCTTCGTCGATAAACGATGCCGCCTGTTGCAGTTCGCTCTCGGTATAAGCATCGACAATGTAAGTTCCGTAGAGGTTCTGACTGGCCAAATGGCGCACCTTTTGGGCAAAAGATTGTATGTCTTCTGCTTGTTCGAACGTTTCTAGGTCGCGTTGCAGGCGATAGCTAAGCAGTCGAGCCGCGATAAATTCCCAATTAGGAGCCTCGGCCGAAGTAAGTTCCACGGCGGCTTTTATCAAGGCCGACAGCTTGTCGCGCCCGTTCATGTCGGCCTTAACAAAGCCCATGAACTTCTCGGCGAGTGCTGCAATGGGGTACAACTCTGGCTCGAAGTCGGCCGCGATGCCTTTCAACACGGGCGCAATTTCGGTTTGTTGCAGGGTGTTGGCAATCCTATTGAGGTATTTTCGCTGTTCGGTTCGCTGCCAACGAAACAGAATATAGCTCTTAGCCTCGGCATAAAAGCCGCGTTGCATAAGGCTCCGTTCCACCTCGTCCTGAATACATTCAACGTTTTGTTTTGCCGGATGGGTTATGATAACTTGCTCAACGGCGATAGCTACGTTGTGTATTTCGTCTTCCACGATGGGTCGCCCTGTGCTGATAAAACTCTTTTTGATGGCCGTGGCAATCTTTTCCCTGTCGAAGGGAGCCACCGAACCATTTCTCTTGGTTATGTCCATGAGATAACTTTGACTTGCTTATTGATTTAAAAAACGTTTCGTGGCGTTCCCTATTCCCACGAGTGGAACGGCACTTTTGACGAACGGGCAGGTCTTCTGACTTTGTTCTAATTCTCTTCGCCTTCCCAATTCGGTTCGCCAAACCATGCGATTGGACCGAAACAGTGGCTTATGTAACAGCGTTATCTAAAAAGCATGCTTGCGCTGACACTGCATGTTTAGTGGCTTTTTAGATACCGCCTCTGGAAGAAAACCGTAAAGAACTTACAGCTGCGGGACAGTCGGAGAGTTGCACCCCGTTCCCTTTTAATCGCCTAGCACTGGGCCCTGGCAAACCAATTCGGGCACAAAGGTACTCATTTTACCGCAAAGGGCGAAACATTTGTTGGGCGTTATGTGGGGCGAAAATGTGTTTTGGTGGCGGATAAGGCTTTTCGGAAATTAATGTTTACCTTTGTACCAACAAACAATAGAAAAAGAATTATCATCATGATGGAAATAGGAACAAAGGCTCCCGATGTGTTGGGGCGCGACGAGAACGGCAACGAAGTACGCCTAAGCGACTTTAAAGGTAAGAAATTGGTGCTGTATTTCTACCCCAAAGACCTCACTTCGGGCTGCACTACGCAGGCTTGTAACCTGCGCGACAACTATGCCGAACTGCAAAAACAGGGCTATGCTGTGGTTGGTGTGAGCATAAACGACGAGAAATCGCATAAGAAATTCATCGAGAAAAACGACTTGCCGTTTCCGCTCATAGCAGATACCGAGCATAAATTGGTGGAGGAATTTGGCGTTTGGGGCGAGAAAAGCATGTATGGCCGCAAGTATTTCGGCACGTTCCGCACCACGTTCGTCATCAACGAAGAGGGTGTGATAACCCGTATTATGCAGCCCAAGGAGATTAAGGTAAAGGAACACGCACAGCAGATATTGGGTGAGTAAAGGCACCTAAGGTTACAAACTAAACGTGTTTTTTTGCAACAACGAGAGCCATCCGTAGTGGATGCTCTCGTTGTTGCTTTTTTATAAGGATGCCAAAGCCATGAAAGAAGATGGTGCTCTTTGTTGTTTTGCCGCAAACTTTTTTTCGAAAATGGCGATAAAACAAACTTTATTGTCGTTTTGTATGCAGGATATTTGCTACCTTTGGGCATTGGTTTAAAACAATCTAACGATGGAAATAGTTCGTAAAGAGGATTTTAAGACGAGTGTGTGGAGTGGTGGACTTACTCGCGAAGTGTGTATATTGCCCTCCGTGGGGAGCAGTTTGCAGGATCGTAACTTTGACTTGCGCGTTTCGTCGGCTGTTATTCATGTTACGGAAAGCACGTTTTCAGACTTCACAGGCTTTACGCGCCATATCCTTTGTCTTGATGGCAACATCGCGCTTTGTGTGGATGGTCAAGTCGTGACGTTGTCTGATGGGTGTCTTTTCGAGTTTGATGGAGCAGCACATGTTACCTCGGTGAACTCGCCTGGTGCTGTTGATTTGAACGTTATATATAAACAAGGTACGCGTGTATGCGCGCGCGTAGAGCGTGGCGAACATGTGTTTGCTCGTGTTGAACGCATGTTGGTGTTTGCCATTGGCAGCCAAACCACCTTGAATGGCACTCCTCTTCGGCAGCATGATGCAGCATGGGTTAGTGGTGATGTGCATGTTTCGGGGCACGTGTTGTGTGTGGAGGTGGGATAAATTGGCCTTACCTCCAACTAGCTACTACCGGCCTCACCCCCAGCTACTGCCGGCCTTATCCCCAACTACTACCGGCCTCACCCCCAACCCCTCTCCAAAGGGAGAGGGGAGTAATATGCCTTGTTGTATTTGTAGTATGGGTGTAAGTATCACATAACTTAATAAACTTAACAACCAATAGACCTAAACTAAACACGCAACCTTATGAATTTACCAACCAGTAAACTAGCCAACTCGTCGACTCATGGGCTCATCAACTTACAAGCTCAATGACTCATAAGCTCACAAACTCATCAAACTTGCAAATTCACCAACTAATCAACTCACCAACTAATCAACTCACCAATTCACCAACTCATCAACTAATCAGCTCAACAGCTCATCAACTTACAAGCTCAAAAACTCACAAACTCATCAAATCACAAATTCGCAAACCCATCAACTCATGCGTTTGTCTACTCACATGCTCATTAACTCATCAATCCGCAAACTTAAACTCACCAACTAATCAACTAATCAACTCACCAACTCGTCAACTCATCAAACTAACCAACTCATCACTCTTGTCAACTCGTTAACTTGTTAACTCGTCAACTAACCAACTTAAAAACTTAAATTCTTTTTTTTTGTTTTACAATATCGCTCTATTTTTCACTCCGTTCTAGCGAAAATACAGGTTAAAAAGTGGGTAATTTGGCACTATTTCTAGTCTCTCGCGACTTTAGTTTTGTCTATTCTTAGGAGAAAAACCTGCATTTTGCACCATTTTGCCTTTCTAGTTTGGTTGCCAACCCATTATTTTTTATGCCCAAATATCCGCTTTTAGCCCCTAAAACCCTACTTTTTTATGGGTGTTTTGCCCTTTTCAGCCATGTTTTTCATGGTTCTAAAAGGGTTTGTTTATACCGTTACAGTGTATTTTTATGCTTTTCGACTCGCACTTTGCAGCATTTTGCGGTGCATTTAGCATCAAAACGCATTGCGTTTAGCACCATTTTACCTTGCATTTAGCATCAAAACGTACTGCGTTTAGCACCAAAACGCACTGCATTTAGCACCAAAACGCACTGTGTTTTGCTGCAAATGGCTCAAAATCTGGTGCAAATGGCGTTCGTTTTTAATAAAAATTCATTTTACCTGCATTTGCAAGTAAGCCCTTTTTGCACCAAAAACAATCTTCGCGAGAATCGATTTCTTGCGCCAAGGTGGGCGATTGGTGGACAAAAAGTGCAGTAATAATGTTAAATTTCTTGCCGAAAATTGAACAAAGACAGTTGTCCCATGTACACGCGTGTGGCCAACAGCACGGAAAGTAAGTATGGTTTTGACCGCCAGCGCGAGCGGTTGCAGGGCTGTTCGGGTTTTCAAACGTCAGGTGTGGAGTATGTACCCGAGGCAATAGCAGACGCCAAAGTGAATAGCGAGCTGAACGGCATAGGCAACACAACCTTCTATGCTGGCGATATGAAGGACATTCTGACCGATGAGTTTATCGCCAACAACGGTCGGCCCGATGTTATCATTACCGATCCGCCGCGCGCAGGCATGCACGCCGACGTGATAGAAACCATTATCCGAGCCAACCCCCAACGCATTGTGTACGTTAGCTGCAATCCCGCAACGCAAGCGCGCGACCTTATTGCGCTAGACCAACGCTACGCGGTGACGGCTGTGCAACCCGTAGACATGTTCCCCCATACGCCCCACGTGGAGAACGTGGTGTTGCTGGAACGCCGCACCTAACAATTCCGACAATAACAACCCTAGACAATAACTATTGACAAAATACTCATGAAACAAAAGGCAATGTTTGCGCTGCTCTTGGCGGCAACAACGCTCCACGCCAGCGCACAAAACGGCGAAACGCCGACAGAAGAGAAAAAGCTTACCTTGGTGAGCAACCTTAAACTTAGCGGATACATGATATCGCAGTACCAATGGGCCGACCAGAAAGGGGCGGAAAGCAATGGCTTTAACATCCGTATGGCGCGCCTTTCGCTGGAAGGGCGTGTGCTTACCGACTTCTATTGGAAAGCCCAAGTGCAGTTTAACGGCAATACGGCTACCCTCGGCACGTCGCCGCGTGTGGTAGATGTGTTTGCCGAATGGCGGAAGTATAAACCCTTCCGCGTAAAGCTGGGGCAATTTAAGCGGCCGTTCACTTTCGAAAATCCCATGCACCCCATCGACCAGGGCTTCATGTCGTTTGGGCAAAGCGTGCTGAAACTGTCGGGATTTAGCGACCGAACGGGCGAAGCCGCCAGCAATGGGCGCGACATCGGCTTGCAAATTCAGGGCGACTTGTTCCCCAACAGCAACGAAAGGCCACTGGTTCACTATCAGGTGGGCGTGTTTAACGGGCAGGGCATCAACATGCGCGATGCCGATCAGCGTAAAGACGTTATTGGCGGACTATGGGTTATGCCCATTAAAGGCGTGCGTTTGGGCGCGTTTGGGTGGACGGGTTCTTACACGCGAGTGGGAAATTACACGCTGGTAGACCCCGTTACGCACGAGCCGATATTGGATGGCGCAGGACAAAAGCAAGTGGTTAGAGGCAAACAAACGGTAGAGAAACGTCGTTTTGCCGTGAGTGGCGAGTATGTTACGAAGGGTTGGACCTTCCGTAGCGAGTACATTTACAGTAAGGGCTATGGCTTTAAAACCGCTCATAACACCAAAGCCGACCTGCAAGACGCCGACATCAACTATGAGTCAGGCGATAAGGCCTATGGTTTCTATGGGCTAGTTATTGCACCTGTGGCCGAATTTAATGGGAAGAAACTACACGTAAAGGCACGTTTCGACCAGTATTGCCCTAACGGAAAGAGCAGCACGGCCAAGACTTTATACGAACTGGGCATCGACTGCGAACTGTCGCGAATGCTCAAACTGAGTGCCGAATATGCGTTTGTGAACGATAAGGCACTGAAAACGACCAACTATAACCTCATCGACTTTCAACTGGGATTGAGGTTTTAAGAGCTGTTGCAGGTTGATGTGAGGGGCTATTAGACCCATCAGCTGCATCATGCGGACGTCTTATTGACGTGTCAACATGTTTGTTTGTAAGTTTGTAAGCTTGTCAACTGTTCAACTGGTAAACTCGTTAACTCGTCAACTGGTGAACTCGTTAACTTGTCAACTGGTTAACTTGTCAGCTAGTAAACTGGTTAACTTGTCAGCTAGTAAACTGGTTAACTTGTCAGCTAGTAAACTGGTTAACTTGTCAGCTAGTAAACTGGTTAACTCGTCAACTGGTAAACTGGTTAACTCGTCAACTGATAAACTAGTAAGCTTGCAAGCTTGTTGAGTTGTCTACTTATACATAAAAATAGAATTAGGAAATGGATAGAGAAAAGAGAAATGGAGTTAGTGAAGAAGAGCGGATTAAACAACGCAACCTAAATTGGCCCAAGCGTCGGCGCATTATAGGTCGCGTGTTATTCGTTGTATTGAGCATTTTGGCCATTATTATTTTGGCCTTCGCCCTGTGGATACACGCGGTGGAATAGTGTAGGCCTTAACTGTTGCAAGGCGTTTGCGACAGCATCTTCTTCATTACTGGGTCACCTGTTGGCCAACATCGTGCTGGCGGTTTGTTAAAATCGGCTGGCAGATGCGCTTTTGTTCATACGCGCAGTTTCTTTTACGGCGTGTGTGCAAGGGTTGTCGTATGCCTTTCGCCTGCCTTTTTGTGCGTTCCGCTTGCCCATGGTGGTTTATTTCAAACCGGGCATTAGTATTTTTTCGGGTAACTATTTAGCTATCATCTAACCTAAGCAACTTCTCCATTACCGGGCATTAGCGTTTTTTTTTCGGGTAACTATTCAGCAATAAGGCGTACAAACTATTATAGGTCACCAACAAGTTACACAAACAGACACATACAAATTCTGGTAAAGTAATGTCTTTTTGAGCCTTTTTGCCACAATGTTACGCTTATAAGTTCTTGATAATCAGCGCTCGTTATTGCTGAATAGTTACTTTTTCGGAATAAAGCTGTAACGAAAGAGAACTTTTTCTACGAAGTTGTCTTGACTTTTTATGTTGCTATAAATTAAGAGGAGTTTGTTCTCTCAGTGCTGCCAACACAAGATAAACACCCTTCTCACACACGAAGTGCAGGACAAATCAACCCACCAATTCATCAACTTTATAGCCAAACAGAATTGCTTTTGGAAAATTGTTGTTAGCAGCTAGCAAGATGCGCATAGCATGGCATCAGCATATCCTTACGCAGGGGCAAAGGAACACTTTGGTTTGCTTACGGTGTATCTATGGCTATCCTAATCCAATTCTGTTTGGCTATAGCAGCTCGTCAACTCAAAAGCTCCCAAAAACACCAACTCGTCAACTCAAAAAATCAAAACATCTCTACCTCACCTGCTTTCCATCCCATCCACTTAAAAACTTAAATTGTTATCTTTTATTTTACAATGTCACTCCGAATTTCGCTCCGTTATAGCGAAAATACAGGCCATAAAGTAGGCAAATCGCCCCTATTTCTAGCCTTTCATACCTCCCAATATGTTCAATTTTAAGAAAAAGACCTGCATTTTGTACCATTTAGCCTTTCTAGATTGGTTGAATGCTCGTAATTTTTTAAGCCCAATTACACGCTTTTAGCCCCTAAAATCCAACTTTTTAACCATTATTTTGTACTTTTCGGTCACGCATTTAGTATCTCTAAACGGTTTTGTTTATACAATTGCTATGGATATTTATGCTTTTTGCCTTGTATTTAGCACCATTTTGCCTTGTGTTTTGCACCAAAATGCAGTGCATTTTGCACCAAAACGCGGTGTATTTTGCACCAAAACGCAGTGCATTTAGCACCAAAACGCAGTGTGTTTAGCAGCAAAACGCAGTGTGTTTAGCGGCAAATAGCCCAAAATATGGTGCAGATGGCGGTCTTTTTAAATAAAAATTCATTTTATCGTGTTCACAAGCTACCCCCTTTTTGCATCAAAACAAACCTCCGCGAGAATCGATTTTTTGCGGCAAGATGAGCGATTGGTGGGCAAAAGGGGTACTCATAATGTTAAATTTGTTACTAAAAACTAGACAAATCCATTATGCTGTAAACACGCGCGAGTGGTCATTGGCACCGAAAACATGTGCACTTGCGACGGCCAGCTGGGGCGGTTGCAAGGCATGCCACTTACATGCTGCACCATGCAAACGCAGAAGTAATCTACCATTGCAGCAGGGCTTTCAACTTGTAGAGAGTGTATGGAACAACTTCTGCCAGGCTGCCTGCTGAAGTATAGCCACGTTTTGCCACAAACAAATGGAGCCGTATTTCAGGTTTTATCGTATCTTTGATCAGGTACTTCGTGCATGAACGGATGTTTATTTTGAGTTTAGAGCACAGGGAAAACAGGCTTTTCGCAATTTGTAGAAATATTAAAAGTCAAGACGACTTCCACGTTAAATCAATGCGATTAGCCAGTCTTTTGCGTGTAATCAACGTTTTCGTTAAGCCAAATGAACAGCGTTGAGCTTGCTCAAACATTGTCATGGCGAGAAAACGTCCTTTTCGAGGAACGAGTAAAGAACGTTTTCGTTAAGCCAAATGAACAGCGTTGAGCTTGCTCGGACATTGTCATGGCGAGAAAACGCACTTTTCGGTGAACGGGAAAAGAATGTTTCTTAGGATAAAATGAAAGCGAACTTTTCTAGTGAACGGTTGGGGCTAAGAACCCTCTCTAATTTGTTTAAGTACCTCTCTAATTTGGTTAAGAACCTCTCTAATTTGTGTCTTGTTTACATAACGTGTTGGTATGTATACAACGAAAAGGGGTGTCTCCCGACACCCCTTCACATATTATACAAAAACATTATGAATTTTATTTAGCGAACAAGATTAAAAGTTATCGATATGTTGATTATATTCAATATGGTTTATTTTGTTTGCATTCTTATTGCGCCATTTTACAAGTGCGCTCTTTGCGTTCGCAATAGCGTTCGCATTGTCGGCAAATGTCATAGCCGAGCATGGCTCCGAGGATGAAATCCTCTTCTGGGCTGAGCTCGTTTAGTGGACGGTTAATCATCATCCTGATGGCGTTGAGGCACTCTTTCTTTCCGAAAAACAAGTTGAGGTTCTCTTTCCCCACCGGTTTTATCAGGTAGTCTATGTGCTGATGTTCAAGCCTTGCTATGGCAAATTGCTCGTATTTCTTGTTGAAGGTGTATAAAACCATCTGTCGCACGCCTTTCTGATACTCATAAATATGGTTCATCAGCACCTTCATGTCGGCTGAAATCATTTCTGTTTGCGGCATAGTCTTGTATTTATTTTATATGGCGGTGGGGCTGTTTGTGGCCGCCCCACCGTCTTGTTTTTGCTCAATGCAAAAGTATTTCTTTGCAGTCGACTTACAATGCGGGCTTTATTTCTTCGAGCCATGCGTCGATGCGACCTTCGGTCTTATCGTCTTCGTTCACGTCGTCGAGAGCCAGACCCACAAACTTGCCGTCAACAACAGCCTCGCTATCGTCGAAGGTATAGCCATCGGTAGACACCTCGCCAACCATCTTTGCGCCACTGTCTTTTGCTGCATTGTAAAGCTCGGCCATTGCGCCGCAGAAGGTATCAGAGTAAGATTCGGCATCGCCGCAACCGAATACGGCCACCGTTTTGCCAGCTAAGTCGGCCTCTTTAAGCACTTTCACGCCGTCGTACCAATCGTCTTGCAGTTCGCCGGCACCCCAAGTAGAGGTTCCTATGAGCAAGTTCTCGTTCTCGGCAACAACGTCTGCGTTGAAGTTGGCCACGTCTAGGGCTTCTACGCCCAGTTTGCTTGCAATCGTTTCAGCGATGCTTTGGCAGGTTCCTGTTGAAGAACCGTATACTACCACCGTTTTTTTCATTTCAATTCTTAAGTTTTAGTTGTGTTATTATTATGGATGCAAAGTTAAGTACAAATATACAATGGCACAATACCTAGAAATGGTGTTTTTTGCGTAAGGATTGTTTTGAGGCGTAATGTGGGCTGTTGGTTTATTTTGCAACGAGCCTAACGAGCGTGCTGCCGCTATGTTTAGGGCTATCTGCGTGTATCTGAACTACATACACGCCTGCTGCTAATGCTCCTAGCTGTATGGTGGATTGTGCGGCCAACAGCGCGCGCGGCCTACTTAGAACTAATGAACCCGATAGCGAGTAAAGGCGCAGGGAGCAAGCGTGTGGTTGCCCGTCGGCAAAGGTTATGTGCAGCTCGTTGTTGTTGCCTGGGGCTATATGCACGCCCTGTGGTTGGTGCTGGTCGATGTCTTGCACCTTGGTAATGCCCAAGATGTGGAGCAAACCGCGATAAATATCAATCTGTCCGTAGCCATAAAGGTTGTTGGGGTGGGGC
>NZ_HE999444.1:38634-59534 GCF_000312305.1 Prevotella conceptionensis 9403948
TTATAATTGGTAATGTGTGTGCGATACGAGGTTGCCCCAACGGCAATAACAGCAGGTGCGCTGGCGGGCGATAGGATGGTGTGGGTGTCGTCGCCACCCACAACGCTGGTTCGCGCTTGTTTGTTTCCCATGCGCCTGCGCCGCGGAACAGCTCCACATCGGCGGTTGCGCCAATTAATACCAATGCCGTTGGTGGTACGTAGGTGCTGGTCCCCAATGTGCGCAAGAGCATTTCGTAGGCCAATGCGCCCTCGTCGTCGGGCTGATAGGCCACAGCTTGTATTTCGTATTGTAGCTTTCCAAAGGTCAGCGTGTCTATCTGTTGCGAGTCTTTGGCGGCCACTAATGCACGCGTGTCGATGTCGTATGTGGTTAATGTGCCCACGCGATGAAACCTCAATCTAAGCAAAAAATGCTCCTTACTTTTTGCCGACACGCGTATTTTGCCGTTCGAATCCTTGATAAAAGTACCTGCCGAGTCGGTTCCCAGTGGTTTTCTAAGGTAGCTTGCCCGTCCGCCTTCATTGCCTGCCGAGGCCACGATGATGCGCCCTGGACCTTGAAGACGGTCTAACACAGCATGATAGAGTTGCGTGTCGTTGTCGAAACGAAAGCCGGAACCCTCGCTAAACGATGCCACACAGGGTTGGTTGTGTTGCTTGGCATAGTCGAAAATGTATTTAAAGCCCAACGCGTCTGTCGCAGTGGTGTATTTATATAGGTCTTTTTTGTCCACCAAGTTTTTGTTTTCGCTGGTGAGGTTAGCCACTAGGCAAATGTCGCTTTCCCATGCCATGCCGCGGTAAGGGCTTTTAAACCCACTGCCTGCTGCAATGCCCAAGGTGTGGGTGCCATGCGTTTCTTGTTTGCCGTCGCGCGTGTGGCGCAGACTGAGGAGGGCGTTGGGTGTGGTGTAGTCGCGCCCAACGGGTAGGGTTGTGCCGATGGTGTCGGTTGAAAGTTGGTCCCATAGGGCCTTGATGCGTAGTGTTCGGCCCGTAGAGTCGCAGAAGTTGGGGTGCGTAAGGTCGAACCCGATGTCTTGAACGCCCACCACTACGCCCTTGCCCGTGTAGGCTTGTGGCAACGATTGGCTTTGATATGCGGGCCAAGCGTTCAGCACTTTGGCCGTGGTGTCCATCAAGATGCTGTTGCTTTGGCCTGTTTCGATGCGGCTAACCCATTTGGATTGCGACAACTTGGCCAGCTGACTGAGGGGGATGTTCACGATGTGGATGTTGCCAAATTGCGCTAACGACTTGCAGGCATGGGCTTTAAACACGGCCTCGGCGTTGCTGCTAATGCGCACAAAGGCACATACGGTGCGGCTGTCGGACTGGTTTGAGCGAGTGGCTGCCTGCCGTTCGGCTTGGCTTTCTATGTATAGCTGGAGCAATTCGCCCGACATCTTGGCATAAACAGGGCGTTGCGCATGGGCATGCAGTATGCACAAGAGGGCGATTATGGCTAATGATAACGTCTTTTTCATCGTTCGTTGCAGTGTTTGTACAGTTGAAGTGGTAAGGATAGGAGTTGAACCGGCCATCTCTACTGGTGTGTGTTGGCCTTGCGAAAGCAAAGTTACGGAAAATAATGGAGATAGCATCTGGCGGATGATTAAAATTGACTTTGATGGAGTTTTAGGCTTAATTTGAGGAGATTTCGCTTATTCTTTGAAGGGACTTTGTGGACTATACAACTGAAAATGCAAGCGGAAGACACCCAAGCAAGACGGTGAGAAAATAACAAACAACGCGATAAAGCGATTGGGTTAAGTGGCAGGGAATTTGTGGAATAGGCCATATATACGGAAAGTTTTTCGTAACTTTGCAGGTAATGCCGCGTTTACGGGAATGCTATTTGTGACATAACACGCGTTGGCATCATTATTGCAAGTAAAAGATAAAAACGAAATATGACAATGGAAAAAGAAAACAACAAGTTTATCGCCGTGGCTTATAAGCTTTATTCGCTGGCCGACGGCAAGGAAACGCTTATCGAAGAGGCGCCTGCCGACCGCCCTTTTGTGTTTATTACGGGCTTTGGCATCACCCTCGACGCTTTTGAAAACGGTGTGGAAGACTTGCCTAAGGGCGAGCAGTTTACGCTGAACATTGAATGCGAAGAGGCTTATGGCGAACGTCTTGACGAGCGTGTTCTTGACTTGAACAAGGAGATATTCACCATCAATGGCCACTTCGACCACGACAACATCTACAAAGATGCCGTTGTTCCGCTGCAAAACGAAGACGGAAACCGCTTTATGGGGCGTGTGCTTGACGTGACCGAAGACACGGTGAAGATGGACTTGAACCACCGCTTGCAGGACTGGACCTGCTGTTTAAGGCGAAATCGTTGAAAACCGCGAGGCTACGAACGAAGAAGTGCAGCAAATGCTGAACCATATCAGTGGCGAAGGCGGCTGCGGTGGTTGTGGTTGCGGGCACAATCATGGCGATGAAGAAGGCGGTGGCCATGAACATGGCGGCTGTTGCGGTCACGAACATCATGGCGAAGGCCACGACCATGGGCATCATGGCGGCTGTTGCAGTCATGGTAATGGTCATCATGGCGGTGGCTGTGGGCATCATTAAACCCTTCGTTGTATAGACTACACATATATTATACATACAATGGCGAACACCTCATGGCTGCGTTTGGTGCAGTTGTGTGTTCGCCATTATTGCTTTAACCAGTTTCTTCCTCACAATTATGCGCAACACATTTGGAAACCTTTTCGCCCTCACCACCTTTGGCGAAAGTCATGGGCCTGCCATCGGAGGCGTTGTAGACGGTATGCCGGCAGGAATAGATGTTGATTTAGACTTTATCCAATCGGAACTTAACCGACGTAGGCCTGGCCAGAGCAAGCTTACAACAAGTCGCACCGAGGCCGACCAAGTGGAATTGCTTAGTGGTGTGTTCGAAGGAAAAAGCACTGGCACGCCCATTGGCTTTGTCGTGCGAAACGCTAATCAGCATTCTAAAGACTACGACAATATGCGTGGACTCTTCCGTCCGTCTCATGCCGACTACACCTATTATAATAAGTATGGGCTGCGCGACCATCGTGGCGGTGGACGCTCGTCGGCTCGCATCACTTTGGCGCGTGTAGTGGGCGGAGCCTTGGCAAAGCTTGCGCTTAGGCAGATAGGCATAACCATTTCGGCCTACGTGTCGCAGGTGGGCGACATCGTTTTGAACAAGGATTATCGCCTGTATGACCTCGCGAACACAGAAAACAACGACGTGCGGTGCCCCGATGAGGAGGTGGCCAAGCGCATGGAGCAACTTATTTTGGATACGAAGAATGCGGGCGACACCATTGGCGGCGTGGTTACATGCGTGATGAAGGGTTGCCCTGTGGGGGTTGGCGAACCCGAATTTGATAAACTTCACGCCCGATTGGGTTATGCCATGCTGAGTATCAACGCTGCAAAGGGTTTTGAAATTGGCGATGGTTTCGACTTGGTTAGGTGCAAAGGCAGCGAGGTGAATGATGTTTTCGTAGCCGAAGAAGGGCAGGTTTCTACGCTTACCAACCATAGCGGAGGCATCCAAGGGGGCATAAGCAATGGCCAAGACATCTTTTTTCGCGTGGCTTTTAAGCCTGTTGCCACCGTGCTAATGGAGCAAGACACCATTGAACTAGACGGAACGCCCACCACTTTTGCGGCTCGTGGGCGTCATGATTCGTGCGTTGTTCCGCGTGCCGTGCCCATCGTCGAGGCGATGGCTGCGATGGTGTTGATGGATAATTTGGCCATGGCAGGGGCCAAGTTTGGCGTTGATGCCGAATAAAAACGGGTTGGCAAGGCTGTATGTCGCCTTGTCAACCCGTATGCTTGGGGAATGTTGGCTCGCCAACTCGTCCACTCGTTAACTTGTCTACTCGTTCACTCGTCAGCTCGCCAAATCATCAACTCGTTAACTTGTTAACTCGTCAACTCATTATCACTTACACCTTTAAGTTCGGATATTTCTCTTCTAATGCTTTAAAGAATTCCTTGCCAGCAGCATAAGCCAACACGCGTTGGAGCTTGTTGTAATTGAAGAACTGCTCTGTGGGAGTATAGACCACGGTGCAGATTTTTATTTCGCGTACCTGGTCCTCGCATGGAACTTGTAGATTATAAAACTTAGCACAGTCGACCAACAGCTTTGGAGCTTGCTCGTCGGGTAAAGGTGTTAGTGTAGCGTTCTCTAATCTTGAGTTATTGAACATCAAATGCCGTTTCACCTTTCCTTCAACGCTGAGGTCAAAGATGTGTAATCCATCAGCGGTGAGTAATAATGGTGTGGGCGTTTCCACAGTTGTATACTTCACGGTGCCAAGTGTCATTGCGCTTCTCAGCAAATCTTTGCCTGCACTCTTAAAGTATTCCTTCATGCTAGGGGTGTAGTAAACGTAGTTTACCCCTAACACCCTTTTGTCGTCAAGATGTTCGATGCACATTCCAAACTTATCGTTTATGAACGTGTTTAGTTCGTTCTCGCCAAGTCTTTGTGATTCGCTTTCTACTTCTGCAAAGTTTAACGGCTTATTGTTAGCTGAGATGAAGAATACCAAAGCGACAACTATGCCAATTGTCATAATAATGGCGAAGATGATAAATGGAGTTATTCCCATGGCATTTTAGTTATAATTCAGTAGGCTCTATCTTCTCTTCTTTTTTGCGCGAAGGAATCTGTCCCCATATCATTAAGGCCACGATAGCCAACAAAACAGCCTTTCCGCCGTAGCGTGTATAGAAACCTAGTTTCAACATACTGGCCTCATCGAGTTTCTTTTCTTTCATATACTCTTTCAGAAAGGCCTGCGATTTCTCGGTCGTCATTTCGTAATAGGTTTCCGATGGGGCATCGTATAGCACAAGTTTAGGTTCTTCAGTCACCCATAGGGGTAGGATGTAGGCAATGTTGAACTCCTTGTGCATACGTGCCAAGTTCACCTGTTTGCCGTCGATAATGATGCTGTCCGTTGCTGGAATGTTGTAAACAATGTCGATAACATCGCGTGTCCCGACAGGAATCCTAGCTCTTGCGTGTGCAATTTGTGGCATGGTTAACAACAAAACTAAGCCTGCGATCAGTGCTTTTCCGATGGAGTTAAGTCTATTCATAGTTTATTTAATTTTATGGATGAATAATATTTCTGTGTTCAAAATTAGTAATTATATGTCATAATCTTTACAAAAACGAGTTTTTTCTTACGGTCTTTCACTTTTGTTTTCACTTGTTTTGTTAAATTAAATGAAGTGACGGGTAGTAGCTTTGTTAGAGCGATAGCGCGGGTTGGTAGGTTGCTGTGGTCTAATGCTTGCGTGAGGTGAGTATGTTGCTCTGTAAAGTGGCAAATTGTAAGTTATACAGGTGATAGCTTTCCCTTTTGATATGCTTGGGTAGTTAAGGTGAAAGTGGTTGTAATATGAAATAACAAAGCCTCTCAATGATTGAAAATGCTTACTTTATCTGTGCATATTTTGTTGTTTTTTGCAACAAAATACAAACTCTAGCTCATGCTAAAAACTCAAAATTCAATTATTCTCACAATTATTTTGCAGTTTGACAAATATTGTCTAACTTTGGAAACACAATCAAAATACCACAAAGATGTTCGAATACCTCAATTCAAATCAATGGCTGTTTTGGCTACTAATAAGCCTATTATGCCTAATAATAGAAATGGCCTCTGGCACGTTTTACATCCTTTGTTTCGCCATTGGCGCTCTTTTGGCAATGGTGGGATGCTGGCTTGCTTTCCCGTTTTGGGGCCAAGTGGTTTGTTTCGCCTTCTTCTCAATCTTATCCATCTTCGCCGTTAGGCCTGTGGTAATGAAATATCTGCACCGCGAAGAGGAGGAACGAAAAAGCAATGCCGACGCACTTGAAGGGCGTGTGGGCGTGGTGATAGAAGATGTGCAGCCACAACACAGCGGCTATGTAAAGGTGGACGGCGACGAATGGCGTGCCGTTTCGGCCGATGGGTCGCTTATTAAAATAGGAGAAAAGGTACGTATCGTAAAGATGGAAAGTATCATCGCCACGGTTGAACGTGTCTGAAACAGTCTTTGGCCGTTATGTGTAGCTACGGAGCGCATGCGTTAAGCGGATGCGCAATGGGTTTTGCAGGCCAAGGTCGTGGCTAGTTCCTGCGTTAAATTTGTTCGCAGGGCGATGCCTCTGGCTTACTATATCCGCAGTAAACATCCAAATCGAATAACACCAAAACAATAATCAACAATGGAATATCTAGGAACTTTTTTAATTATCGCCGCAATATTGCTGGCCATTGTCTTCGTTAAGAAGTCGCTTGTAATTATTCCCCAGTCGGAAACGAAAATCATCGAACGGTTGGGTAAGTTTCGAGCAATCCTCAAACCAGGTATCAACATCATCATACCCTTTGTGGATAACGCGAAAACCATCGTAAGAATGGCCAACCGCCGCTACTCGTATTCGAGCACAATCGACCTTCGTGAGCAAGTGTACGACTTCGACAAGCAGAACGTTATCACCAAAGATAACATCCAAATGCAAATCAATGCCTTGCTCTACTTCCAGATTGTGGACCCATTTAAGGCCGTTTACGAGATTGACAACTTGCCCAACGCCATTGAGAAACTTACTCAAACCACGCTGCGTAACATCATCGGTGAAATGGAATTGGACCAAACGCTCACCTCGCGCGACACCATCAACACTAAACTTCGTTCGGTGTTAGACGATGCAACCAACAAGTGGGGTATCAAGGTGAACCGCGTTGAGCTGCAAGACATCATACCTCCATCGAGCGTTTTGCAGGCTATGGAGAAACAGATGCAAGCCGAACGTAACAAGCGCGCCACCATTCTGACCAGTGAAGGTGAGAAACAAGCCGTGATTTTGCAGTCGGAAGGTGAGAAAACCTCTACCATCAACCGCGCTGAGGCTGCCAAACAGCAGGCCATTCTCTTTGCCGAAGGTGAGGCGCAAGCACGCATTCGCAAGGCCGAGGCCGAGGCAATAGCCATTCAAAAGATTACCGATGCCGTTGGACAGAGCACCAATCCTGCCAACTATCTGCTTGCACAAAAGTACATCGCCATGATGCAAGAGTTGGCACAAGGCGACCAAACCAAGACGGTTTACCTGCCTTACGAGGCTACAAACCTGCTGGGTAGCCTAGGAGGAATTAAAGAACTCTTCAAGATACACTAAGGTTTTGAACCTTTGAATTGCTGAGTTTGTGAGGTTATAAGTTCGTGAGGTCGTAAGTTTGTGAGGTTGTAAGTTCATGAGCTAATGAGTTAATGGGTTTGTGAAATCATGAATTAGTAGGTTCATGAGTTTTTGAACTCATGCGTTTAAGAGCTTATGAGTTCATCAACTTACGACCTCACTGCCTTATACCTCCACCAACTTACGGCCTCACGGCCTTACACCCTCACAAGCTTATAACCGCATCACCTTATAAAACTTACCACCTTACCAACTCACAAGCTTATAAACACTCATCATCAGAAAGTTTTTTTTGTCTAGTTTTCGGTTGGAGTTTTAACATTGTGAGTGCCCTTTTCTTCCACCAATCGCCGACCTTGCCGCAAAAAATCGATTCTCGCGAAGGTTGGTTTTGATGCAAAAAGGGGGTAGTTGCAAACACAGGCAAAATGAATTTTTATTAAAAACAAACGCCATCTGCACTGGTTTTTGGGTCATTTGCAACAAAATGCGGTGCAATTTGATGCTAAACGCAGTGCAAAATGCCGCTAAACGCAGTGCGTTTTGGTGCAAAACGCAAGGTAAAATGGTGCAAAACGCAGTGCGTTTTGATGCTAAATGCCGTGTAAAATGCCACTAAATACGAAACGAAAAGCATAAATATCCACTGTAATGGTATAAACAAAACCTTTTAGAACCATGAAAAACATGGCTGAAAAGGGCAAAACACCCCTTAAAAAGTGGAATTTTGGGGTGTAAAAGTGGGTTTTTGAGCGTAGAAAATAATGAGCTGGCAACCAAACTAGAAAGGCAAAATGGTGCAAAATGGCGGTTTTGTTCTTAAAAACGGACAAGGCGAAAGGCGTGAAAGGTTAAAAATAGTGGCTATTTACCTACTTTTTGACCTGTATTCTCCCTAGAACGGAGTAAAAATTAGAGCGGTGTTGTAAAATAAAAAATAAGAATTTAAGTTTTAAGTGGTTGAGTTGCTTAGTTGACGAATTAACGAATTAACGGGTTGACAAGAGTGGTGAGTCGGCAAGAGTGGCGAGTTGGTGAGTTTGATGAGTTGGTGGCTTGATGAGATTACAAGTAGATGATTTTTTGGGTTTGTAAGTTGGTGAGTCCATAAGTTGATGAGTTGACTCGTTCGGGATTTGTTGTTTTTCGTGAGCTTATAAGCCAGTGAATTGATTTGTCCTACATTTCGTATATGAGAAGGATGTTTATCTTGTGCTGGCATCACAAAGGTAACAGACTACTCAACTTATAGAAACATTAAAAGTCAAGACTACTTCCTCTTATGTCTCTTGCCAAGAATACTCTTGCATGAGCAAATGGACCGCCCTGTTTTAGAATATATTTTGTTCCTTGAAGCAATGTTTGGTTCAAATCTTCATGCTATCTTATAGTTCTCTAGTACCCAAACTTTATCCTTCAATTTGTACTGAGCCGATAACCCAGTCTGTTCGTCCACTTCCCACATGATGTCTTGCACCTTACCATCTTCGGTATCCATAAATGTCTTTTGTATTGGATTTCCAAATAATGCAATTGCACGGTCGTAAGAAACCTTTTCTATAATCGTCAACTTAAAACTACCACTATCGTCAGGCAGCCAAAGGTTTTCAATGAGAAATAGCCGCATGTCCTCCACCAAATCTTTTTCGATGGGCTTGAGCACGGGCAACTTGTTTCTGTATTTCTTTATGTTCTCTGCAAAAAATGGGAAGAAATGTTTACCCATAATCCGCCGTTGCATTGCTACATTCTTTTTATGTGGATTAAATTCATCTAATGACATGATTAAATCCATGCCTAAATAGTTACTGTCTTTCTCGAATCGGACTTTTGAGCGGATGCCCTGTGTTGTATGCAACGCTCTGAAACAAAAAACAAAATCAAAATCAATTTGGCTGTATTTTTTGTTTATTACTTTGCTAAAGTCGTATAGGTCATTCTCTATTTCCCATACCCTAACATAACCTGGACTATCTGCTGTTAATCTTATCTCTGACATGTTGAAGTCGTCTTGACCTTTATATACTATAAATTGAGAAGTGTTTAATTATCTTTGTAATGCTACGCCAAAATAGACTCTTTGCCCATTGCTTGATGATGTTGAGCGAGGATTCGGGATATTTCCGAATGTATGGACTAACGGCAGGCATACTTCAATGCGCCCATAAGGGCGTTTATCCAATCGCCCCTACAATTTCTTTGATGTCTTTAACGCCATGATTGTCTAGCCATTGGTTTATGCCATCGCGTACCTTAATGGTAACGGTAGGGTCGAGGAAGTTGGCGGTGCCAATCTGAATGGCCGATGCGCCTGCCATGATAAACTCGATGGCATCGGTGGCATTGCATATACCGCCCAACCCGATGATGGGTATCTTCACCGCCTTTGCTACCTGCCACACCATGCGCAAGGCCACAGGCTTAACGGCTGGACCACTTAGGCCACCCGTGTTAATGCTCAAAACCGACTGCCGCCGTTCGATGTCGATAGCCATACCCATAAGTGTGTTGATGAGCGACACGCTGTCGGCACCCTCCGCCTCAACTGCTCGTGCAATCTCCGTTACGTCGGTAACGTTGGGCGAAAGTTTCACGATAAGCGTCTTGCCGTAGCGTGCACGCACCGCGCGCACCACGCTAGCAGCCCCAGCACAAGTTGTTCCGAAGGCCATTCCCCCCTCTTTCACGTTGGGACACGAAATGTTCAACTCAATGGCAGGTATGTTGTCGAGTGCATCTATACGTGCGGCACACTCTGCATAGTCTTCGGGCGTGTTGCCACTCACGTTCACGATCATGCGTGTGTCAATGTCCTTGATTTTGGGATAGATGTGTTCGGCGAAGTAGTCAACGCCTTTGTTCTGCAATCCCACACAGTTTAGCATGCCTTGTGGCGTTTCGGCCATGCGCGGATAGTCGTTCCCTTGTCGTGGATGCAGGGTTGTTCCTTTTACGATGATGCCGCCGATGCCGTCAAGTGGCACAAAGTCTTCGAACTCCAAGCCATAACCGAAGGTGCCAGAGGCAGTCATCACGGGGTTCTTCATCGACAAATTGCCGATATTCGTATTGAGAATGGCCATTACCAAAGCAGTTTTTGAATGTTAAACACAGGTCCTTCTTTACATGCGCAGAGATTTCCGTCTACTGTTTTCTCCACACAACAGAGGCATGCGCCAATGCCGCAGGCCATTAAGTTTTCGAGCGACACCTCGCATGCCGTTCCTTTTTCGCGCGCATAACGTGCCACGGCCATCATCATGGGTTTGGGACCGCAGGTGGAAATCATGTCGAACGTTTCGTTTTGCAGCACCGAGTGGTTGGTAACGAAACCTTTTTCGCCAGCCGACCCGTCTTCGGTGGTAACGAGTACGCGCCCCGTACGTTCAAAGAGGTCCATTTCCAGCAAGTCGGCTGCCGTGCGTGCGCCTAGCAAGAATGTGGGTTGTGCGCCCATTTCCTTGATTTTTTGCCCCAGGAAGAGCATCGGTGCTACGCCCACGCCGCCGCCAACGAGCAGGAAACACTCATCGGGCGATGTGGGAAGGGTGAAAGGATTGCCCAAAGGAAACACGCAATTAAGCGTGTCGCCAGCCTTTAACAAGGCCATTTGGCGTGTGCCGTGCCCCACTGTGGCCACCAACAGCCCCATCTCGTTGCGCTGTATGTCTACGTAGTTGATGGAGATGGGACGTCGCAGAAAGGTTTGTGGCGAGTGGTCTACCCGCACTTCAACAAATTGCCCAGGTTTCATCAGGGGCAAAGGTTGGGTGTGGGTGAGCCTGATAAGCACGTAGCGGGCATTCTGCCGCTCAACGGCCACGACGTCGAGGTCGAGGCAAAACTTCTTCATTTCTTCGTTCGGCATGTTCTTTTTGTTACGCTATTTGCGCTTAGAGTTTCGATATAAGCCAGAGGCCGACACGCCTTTCGAACCCTTGTTCTTGTTGGTGGGTTGGGTGTTGGTTGGCTTTGTGCTCGTTGTTGCAGGGGTGTTGACATGCGCGTTGCCAGAGGCCTTGTAGTAACTCATGGCTTCGGGCAGCAGTTTTTGTATGGCAGCGATGCGTTTAGCGTCTGAGGGGTGGTCGCTAAACATGTCAGAACTGTTTCCGCCACCCGACTTTGCGGACATGCGTTGCCAAAAACCCACAGCCACCGAGGGGTCGTAACCGGCCATAGCCGCGAAGATAAGCCCCATGTGGTCGGCCTCCGACTCGTTGTCGCGCGAGTATTTCAAGTTCATAAACGAGAAGTATTGACCTGCCGCCACCTGCGCCAGTCCGCCTACCGTCTCGCCGCCGATAGCGCCAAGAATGCTGCCGCCAATCTGTGTTCCGTAGGCTTGGCGCATCTTTTTCGACATCTGCTCGGCCGAATGTTTGGCAACGGCGTGTGCAATCTCGTGGCCCAACACAATGGCCAACGAGGCTTCGTTCTGGGTTACAGGCAGCAATCCCTCGAAAACCACAATCTTTCCGCCAGGCATGCAGAAGGCATTTACATGATTGTCGGCCACGAGGTTAAACTCCCATTCAAAGTTCTTTATCTCGTCTTGGTAGCCGTTGTTCACCAGATAGGTTTCCACGGCGTTCGCCAATCGTTGGCCAACGCGTTTCACCATAGCCGTGTTTACGGCATTGGCTGATAGCTTGGAACTCTTCAGGAACTTGGAATATTCTTGCTTGCTGAGGCTAAGTATTTGCGCATCTGATACGAGCAGCGAGTGTTTGCGCCCCGTGATGGGCACTCGGCTGGTAGTTCCACAGGCCAACATCATGGCGGCCAATGCACCGATAAGAAGATGGTTTAAACGCTTCATATTTCTCATTGTTTATCTTTTTCTTTCAGGCAAAGTTAGTTATTTAATTACGAAAACGTGCCGCAACATCCATATTATTCGTTAAAGGCATAAAAACGAGGAAGTAAAGTTTTGCTTTTCAGAGATATTTTTTTACTTTTGCATTAGTTGCGCGAGTTAGAAACAGGCATGGCCGAGCTTTGTTTGCATGTCGGAGAGTTGCACAACCTTGCGTCCCGAACTTAATTAACCTCGCCTTAATATATAACATTAGCGTATGAGAAAAGCTGTTTTATTGGCATTATCCTTATTAATAATGGTATGTCAAACTGTTTTTGCCGACAATTACGACGCATTGTGGAAACAGTACAATGTGGCAAGGAAGAAAGACTTGCCACGGACGGCTATGGGCGTTTTGCAGCAGATTGAAAAGAGGGCAAGGACCGAAAAGCAATATGGCTCGATGCTTAAAGCCGTTTTTTGCAAGGGGCAGGTGATGGTGAGCATCTCTCCCGACTCGCTCGAAAGCGAGGTAAGGCGAATAGAGGCGGCCGAACTGGCCGTGCGAGATAAAAAGCCTGTGTTGGCTGCCGTGTATCAGTCGGCCTTGGGGCAGCTATATAATATGTACGACGAACTGAAAGATGGTGACGGCAGTAAGGCCAGAGCCTATTTCAACTTGTCGGTTAAACACCCCGAACTATTGGCCAAGACATCGGCCAAAGGTTACGAACCGCTGCTGGTTCCTGGCATGGATAGCCATGTCTTTAACAACGACCTGTTGCATGTGCTAGGGCTTGCTGCTGGTGAGTACGGCTTGTTGTATCGCTATTACGAGAAGGTAGGAAATAGGCGGGCAGCTTGCCTGCTGGCTAGATTGATGTTGGAAGAGACGGAAACCAACTTTGCGGATAGCGTTAACGCGGAAAAAGAGGAAGAGGACACATGCAAATTTGATGAGTTACCCATCGTTCGTAAGCTCGATTCGCTGATGAACGTATATGCCGACCTGCCTGAAGTTGCCGAATTGGCCATCTATCGTTACAGCTTAATGTACGACTCAGAGAAGGTGAAAAAGAGTGAGGTTCTGAGATATATCGATTATGCCTTGTCTAAGTGGGGCTCGTGGAAACGGATGAACGTGTTGCGCAACGCTTTGAAGACGGCATCTAATCCTACATTCGAAGTTGCTTCTAGGCAGCTTGTCTTGCCGAAAAAGCCCCAAAAGGTACATTTCTCTAATGTACGCAACCTCGCAAGCATCACCATGAAGGTGTGGCGACTAAACATAAACGGGCGTTTTGAAGGAGATATAAACAGACCGCAAGTGTTGCAAAGGCTTAGGAAGACGATGAAGGCGGTGCCTTCGGCCACAAGGGAGTGTAAGTTTGTGGGCAAGAGCGCGTACCAGTTCTCGAACGACTCGATACAGTTGGAAGGTTTGCCCATTGGGGCATACATGTTAGAGTTTGTTTCCAGCAACAAGGAAGTGCCAGTGCAACGTTCGCTGTTGTTTGTAACCAATGTTACGGCCGTGATGCAGGAACAACCCGGAAATCAAGTGCGCATCGCCGTATTGAATGCTACCACGGGGCATCCTATGCCCAATGCCAAAGTGGAGGTGACAATTAAAGACCTAGCGGGCTACAAGACGCGGGTTGATACTCTGGCGTGTAAAGCCAATGGCGAAGTGGTGTGTAGTTTGGAATATAATGAAGATTTAGAGGATGTTTTCCCCTATACGCCAACCGACGTGTATGCTTGCAGAGAAGGTTGGTCTGGTTTTTATATTCAAGGGAACGACCATAGTGGTCTGCCAACATTGTTTATTTATACCGATAGGAGTATCTACCGACCAGGGCAAATTGTACAAGTGGCTGGCATTTCGGCTTGTGGCGGTCCCGACTTAGAACGTAAAAGCGTAGCAGGAAGGAAAGTTGTGCTGATACTTTATGATGCCAATGGGAAAGAAATGGGGCAGCGTGAGGCCATTACCGATGCCTTTGGCAAAATCGCCACGCAATTTACCTTACCCAAAGCTGGCCTTACGGGTAACTTCACGATAAGGTTAAAAGGAAATCACTATACCAGCACAACATTCAGGGTGGAAGAATATAAACGTCCAACGTTTGACGTGAACTTTGCCGAAGTGAAAGAAAAGTATGCTCTGGGCGACACCTTGGTTGTTAAAGGGCATGCACAGGGTTTCGCCGGTGCGCCTGTTCAGGGGGCGAAAGTGTACTATACGATAAGGCGTATCCCTGTATTTTGGTGCTATCAAAACTGCGACGTTGAAGAAGATATGGCTGAGGCGGACAATGATAGCACAGTTACCGACAGTGAAGGGATGTTTAGCGTGAGGGTTCCTATGCAACTTCCCTACTTTAAATGGGAATGTGCCTATTTTTCTTTCAGGGTGACAGCCACAGTTGTAGACCAAGGCGGAGAAACGCATTCGTGTGCGATAAGCCTGCCGTTGGGGTACAAGTCCGTTTCGGTGACATGCGATCTGCCTAACAAAATAGAGAAAGACAGTCTTAAAACATTACTGTTCAACGTAAGGAATGGCACTGGCGCGGAAATCCCTGGCAACGTGCGCTATTATATAGATAAGGAGAGCAACGTCCAAACGGTTATGGCCAACACGCCCATTCCATTCGATGCTGCCGCCCTGTCCGTAGGTAAACACCGCTTGGTGGCCATTTGCGAAAACGACACCCTCGACCGCGAGTTTGTACTTTTCAGCTTGAAAGATCGCCGTCCTGTGGTGGAGTCGAAGAAATGGTCGTATCAGTCGGCATCAAGTTTTAATCTCGACAACAAGCCCGTGTATGTGCAAGTGGGCACATCGTTGAAAGATACATACGTGCTTTACGCCATCTACTCGGGTAATAAGGTTCTTGAAGAGGGTACAACCATAATCAGCGACTCGCTCATCACCATCCCCTACACCTACAAACCCGAATATGGCGACGGCATAACGATTAGCTATGTTTGGGTGAAGGACGATGAATGCTACGACTGTAATATCTCGATAGTAAGAGCTACGCCCGACAAACGGCTGATGGCCGAATGGAAGACGTTTAGAGACAGGCTTACGCCAGGGCAAACAGAAGAGTGGACCCTAAGCCTAAAACATCCCAATGGCGAGCCTGCCAACGCCCAACTGATGGCCACGCTCTATGATAAGTCGCTCGAAAGGATAAAGGGACATCATTGGGGACTCGATTTGGGATATAATTTCAATGCGCCTTCTGTTAATTGGCAATGGATTTGGAATTCCGCCTCAGTAGAACTTTCGGGTTCTCGACCAGTGCGCCTGCTGCCCACTCCCTCGTTTAGGTTTTACCGTTTTTCAAAAGCTTGTTTCCGGTATGATGACCCCTTTGACTATCTAGACGGACTAAGTTATGCTGAGGAACTGTACGAAGATGAGTCGGTGGGTAATGGAAACGTGAAATTTACTGCGCCTGTTTTGAAACGCGATGATGAAATAAAGCGCATTGCTGTTTTATCCTCTATGGCAGACGATTGTGTGGAAGACGAAAGACTTGAAGTTATGGAGGCTGGCAAGGACAAAGGCTATGCTGATAATACTGATGAGGAGGTAGTAGCTGATAATGGCGAAAAACCTGCCATTAGAGAGAACCTGAACGAGACGGCCTTCTTCTATCCATCCCTCACTTCTGATGCCAATGGCGACGTTGCCATTAAGTTTACGCTGCCCGAAAGTGTCACCACATGGCGCTTTATGGGCTTGGCCACCGACAAGGAAATGAACAACGTGCTGGTGGAAAACGAGGCCGTGGCCACCAAGAAGATGATGGTACAGCCCAACATGCCCCGCTTTATGCGATTGGGCGACAAGGGTTGGATAACTGCCCGCGTAATCAACACCTCGGAAAAGGCGTTGACGGGAACGGCATTGATTGAGATTGTAGACCCCGAAACAGACAAGGTATTCTATACCGACACGAAGACCTGCACGGTGAATGCCGGCCAAACCACGAACGTTAGCTTTCTGCTCGACCTGCAAGAAGGCTCCAAGTTCTACACTGCCGGCGTAAAAGTTTGGGTATGTCGCATATCGGTAACGGGCAAGGGATTTAGCGACGGAGAACAACACTACCTGCCCTTGCTGGGCGATACCGAACTTGCCACCAACTCGAAGGCCTTTACACAGCATTGCCCAGGCAAGCTGAACATCGACCTGCGCAAGCTTTTCGCCGTGAACAGGCCCGACAATCGCCTCACCATCGAATACGCCAACAACCCCGCTTGGATGATGGTACAGACTTTGCCGTATATGGGTAGTGCCAACGAAAGCGATGCCATATCCATAGCAACCTCGTTCTACGTAAACAGCCTGGCCAACCACATGCTCAAACAAGTTCCCGCAATAAAGCGCACCATCGAACTGTGGAAACAGGAAAACAACGGCGAAGGCTCGATGGTAAGCGAGCTTGAAAAGAACGAAGAGCTGAAAACGCTGGTGCTGAACGAGACGCCTTGGGTGTGGGAAGGCAAGCACGAAACCCGTCAACGCCAAGAATTGACGCGTTTCTTCGACGAGAATGGCATCGCGCAACGCCTCAACACGGCCACGAACAAGCTGCGCCAACTGCAAGGGCGCGATGGCGGATGGGGCTGGTTCGAGGATATGAAGAGTAGTCCCTCAATAACATTGGCGGTTGCCGAGATGATAACGCGCCTGCAAACGCTGACGGGCGGACGCACCGACATGAACCGCAACCTGGAAAGGGCATTCAAGTTTATGGGCACTGCGGTTAAGGAGGAAGTGGCCGAGATAAAGGAACGCGAGAAGAAAGGCGAGAAAGACGTGCTCCCAAGCGAATGGGCGGTGCGCTACCTCTATGTAAGCTCGCTGGTAGACAAGGAATATTACGAGGACGTACAGGCCGAACGCAAGTTCCTCATCAGTCGTATGGCCAAGCAGCCTGTCGCCTTTACCATCTACGGCAAGGCCGTTGCAGCCGTTATCCTGGCCAAGAATGGCTACGCGCAGATGGGAAAAGAGTATTTGCAGAGCATTCGCGAGTACAGCGTGTTTACCGAAGAGATGGGCCGCTACTACGACACGCGGAAGGCCTATTACAGCTGGTTCGACTACAAGATACCCACGCAGGTGGCCGCCATCGAGGCCATACAGGCCCTCGAGCCCCACGACACGACCACCCTCGACGAGATGAAACGTTGGCTGTTGCAGCAGAAACGCACGCAGGTTTGGGACACGCCCATCAACAGCGTGAATGCCGTTTACGCCTTCCTCAACGGCAACATGCAGGTGTTGCAGGCTGCTGCCGACTCGCCTGCAAAGCTCTCGGTGGATGGCAAACGCCTCGAAACGCCCAACGCCTCGGCTGGTCTGGGCTACGTAAAGACCACCATGACGGGTGCCAACCTCAACACCTTCACCGTAGACAAGACCGCCCCTGGCACTTCGTGGGGTTCTGTTTACGCCCAGTTTACGCAGCGCACCACCGACATTGCCGATGCCTCGATGGGGCTAAGCGTTAAGCGTGAACTGCTGTACGACGGCGAATTGAAGGTGGGTAGCAAGGTAAAGGTACGCATAACCATCACTGCCGACCGCGATTACGACTTCGTTCAGGTGGTAGACAAGCGCGCCGCCTGCATGGAACCGATAAATCAACTGACGGGCTATCGCGACGGTTACTACCATTCGCCACGCGACAACGCCACCTATTATTATACAGACATGATGAGAAAGGGCACGCATGTGATAGAGAACACCTATTATATAGATCGCCCCGGAACATTCACAACGGGCACTTGCACCGTGCAATGCGCTTACAGCCCTGCGTACATGGCACGCACCAAGGCCCTAACCATAACGGTAAAGTAAACAACGGCAATGATGTACAGTGACACACAGGTTTCTCCATGCCCCCACCACTTGTACGGTTGAGGCGAATACTATAATGGCAGAGTAGTGTCCCATCGTGATCGAACTTGATATAAACAGGTCTTAAAACAACAGAAAGACGTATGAAGAAAAATGTTTTTTGGGCATTAGCCTTATTACTGATGCTCTGCCAATCGGCTTTTGCCGACAGCTACGACGCACTTTGGAAACAGTTTGATGTGGCAATGGTGAAAGATTTGCCTAAGACGGCCCTGGGCGTTTTACAGCAGATAGAAAAGCAAGCAAAGGCCGATAAACAATACGGCTCTCTGCTTAAAGCCTCCGTTTGCAAGGGCGCTTTGCAGTCGGCCATCGCTCCCGACTCGCTTTTGGGCGAGGTGAAGCGGATAGAAGCGGAAGAGTTGGCGGTGAGAAACACGGAACCTGTCTTGGCTGCCGTGTACCAATCGGCTCTGGCGCAGATATATCGCAACAATTACAGATTGAGAGATAAGGACGGTAAAACGGCACAAACGTTTTTCGACTTGTCGTTGCAGCATCCCGAACTCTTGGCCAAAACGCAGGCCAAGGGTTACGAACCGATGCTGTTACCAGGCGTCGACTCCCGCATTTTCAACAACGACCTGTTGCATGTGCTGGCAATGGCCGCAGGAAACTACCGCTTGTTGTACGACTTCTACGCGAAAGCGGGCAACAGACGGGCTGCTTGCATCGTGGCCAGCATGATGTTTGAAAGGGGATTTCGTTCCAATTCTGACGATGAAGGCGAAGACGACGATGACGGGAAAGGTTTCTCGTTCTACAAGTCGCGTGTCGTTCATAAGCTCGACTCTTTCATTAACATGTATGCCGACTTACCCGAGGCAGGCGAATTGGCCATCGTGCGTGCTAACATGATGCAATCGGCATCCGACGTTGGTGTTGAGAAAGAACTGGAATATATCAATTACGCCCTGTCGAAATGGGGCACTTGGCAAAACATGAACACTTTGCGCAATACTTACAATGAACGCATAAACCCCACTTTCAACATGCGCGTGCGCCACATGTTGTTGCCCCAAAAGCCCCAACAGGTGTATCTTTCGAACGTACGCAACATCAAGACGATAACCATGAAGGTGTGGCGGTTGAACGTGGACGGCGACTTTGAAGGGGATGTGGAAGAACCTAAGGTGTTGGCTAAGCTGCGAAGAAACATGAAAGCTGTGCCAACCGCTACCCGCGAACGCAAGTTTGTGGGCGTACCCAACTATGTCTTCACAAACGACTCGTTGCAATTGGAGGGCTTGCCCGTAGGTATGTACATGTTGGAGATAATCCCCGACAATAAGAATGTACCCACACGCCGCGTGTTGTTGAATGTAACCAACCTCGTTCCGGTGTTACAAGAGTTGCCAGACGACCGTGTGCGCATCGCCGTTTTGAACGCCACAACAGGGCATCCCGTACCAAATGCAAAGGTGCGACTGAGGTTTTACGATGACGAAGAAGAGAAAGAAAAGACGAAATTGTTTACTTGTGGCGTCGACGGCGAACTTGAACACGCCTTTGGTGATAACGAAATACGTGGCATTTACGTGTACACCAAAGACGATGTTTATTTCAACGAAGCGGCTTATGACACCCAATACCGCTATTATGGCTCCGACAAAACAAGTCCTAGGCTGCACCTGTACACCGACCGAAGCATCTATCGCCCAGGGCAAACCGTTCATGTGGCAGGCATTTGGGTGCTTCGTGGACCCGACTTGGAACGTAAGGGCGCGGCTGGGCAAAGCTTAAAACTTAAACTTTACGATGCCAATTGGAAGGTTGTAGCCGAAAATGAGGTCGTTACAGATGCCTTTGGCAAATTGTCTACACAGTTTACCTTGCCTACCAGTGGGCTTACGGGTACATTCAGAGTTAGTGCATCGAGCAAGATAAGTGGCAACGTAACGTTCAGAGTTGAGGAATACAAACGCCCGACGTTCGAAGTTTCTTTCCCCAAGGTGAACGAGAAGTATGCCCCAGGCGACACGGTGGTAGTTATGGGGCACGCCAAGAGCTTTGCGGGCGTGCCTGTCCAGGGTGCAAAAGTTACCTATACGATTAAGCGCAACCCGGCTTTTTGGTGGTGGTGGAGTGGGGATGACGACGAGTCTCCAAATGAAATAGCCCGTGAAAGCACGGTGACCGACGACGATGGAGCTTTCCGTGTGAACATCCCCTTGACCCTTCCTAAGGGTAAGAAACGTCCAGGCTTCTACAACTTCGAGGTTACAGCCACCGTTGTAGACCAAGGCGGCGAAACCCGATTGGGTTCTATGTCGTTGCCGTTAGGTAGCAAACTCACGGTACTGAGCTGCGACTTGCCTGAGAGAAGTGAGAAAGACAGTCTTAAAAGCATCGCTTTTAGTTTCAGAAACGCATCAGGTGCAGAAATTCCTGGCGATGTACGCTATTATATAGATAATGAGTTGACCACCCAAACGGTTAAGGCCAACACACCCATCGCATTCGATGTTGCGGCCTTGGCGTCGGGCAAACACCGTCTGGTGGCTGTCTGCGAGAACGATACCGTTGACCAAGAGTTCGTGCTTTTCAGCATGAACGACCGCCGACCTGTGGTCGACTCGAAGATATGGGCCTACCAAACGTCCTCGAAATTCAATCTTGATGGCAGTCCCGTGTACGTGCAAGTGGGCACTTCGCTCAAAGATGCCTACGTGCTTTACGCCATATATTCGGGTGATAAGGTTCTCGAAAAAGGCACAACCGTACTCAGCGACTCGCTCATCACCATCCCCTACACCTACAAACCCGAATATGGCGAGGGCATAACCATCAGCTATGTTTGGGTGAAGGACGACCATTACTACGACCACACCCTAAGTATCAGGAGGGCAACACCCGACAAACGATTGCTGGCCGAGTGGAAAACGTTCAGAAATAAGCTCACCCCCGGACAGAAAGAAGAGTGGACTTTGA
>NZ_HE999444.1:59758-61486 GCF_000312305.1 Prevotella conceptionensis 9403948
AAGCATCCCGACGGCAAGCCGGCCAATGCGCAATTGATGGCTACGCTTTACGATAAGTCGCTCGACCAAATTGTAAATCATCGTTGGGGTTTCGATTTAGGCTATTCGTTCCCCGTACCCTATGCCGTCTGGCAGTGGGCATGGAGCCTACGCTCTTACGAAGTTTATTCCCGCAATCCCTTGCGCTCGTTACCCGTAAACTCCTTAGGTTTTTATCGGTTTGACACTTCGTGCTTCGATTGGGCCTATTATTTCACCTCGATGTTTGGTCTCAAAGGTGCGGATCGACTGGAAGAAGTTGTGGTTACTGGTTACAGCAAGAAGAGCAGTCTAACAGGTTCTATTAGGGTAAGGGGCTTATCTTCTGTTTCTGCAAAAGAAACCAGGGCATCCGCAGTTGCATACGAAGAGGTGAAGACGAAAGACGTGGAGGAAACCCCTGAGGCTAAACCAGAGTCTAGCTCTACTGATAAACCCACCATCCGCGAGAACCTGAACGAGACGGCTTTCTTCTATCCATCCCTCACTTCCGATGCTAACGGTGATGTAGCCATCAAGTTTACGCTGCCCGAAAGTGTCACCACATGGCGCTTTATGGGCTTGGCCACTGACCAGGACATGAACAACGTGATGGTAGAAAACGAGGCCGTGGCCACCAAGAAGATGATGGTGCAGCCCAACATGCCGCGCTTTATGCGATTGGGTGATAAGGGTTGGATAACTGCCCGCGTAATCAATACCTCCGAAAAGGCGCTGACGGGAACGGCATTGATTGAGATTGTAGACCCCGAAACGGGCAAGACCTTCCACACAGAGACGAAGACTTGCACGGTAAATGTCGGTCAAACCACCAACGTTAGTTTCCCACTCAACTTGCAAGAAGGTACTAAGTTTTATACCGCCGGCGTACGTGTGTGGATATGCCGCATATCGGTAACGGGCAAAGGATTTAGCGATGGCGAACAACACTACCTGCCCCTACTGGGCGATACCGAACTTGTCACCAACTCGAAGGCCTTTACCCAGCATCGCCCAGGTACGCTCAACATCGACCTGCGTAAGCTTTTCGCCGTAAATAGGGCGGATAATCGCCTCACCGTAGAGTACACCAACAACCCCGCTTGGATGATGGTGCAGACCCTGCCCTATATGAGTAGTGTCGACGAAACCGATGCCATATCCCTAGCTACTTCGTTCTATGTAAACAGTTTGGGTAGTTATCTGCTTAAACAAGCTCCCGTAATAAAGAGTACTGTCGAACTTTGGAAACAGGAAAACAATGGAGAAGGTTCGATGGTAAGCGAACTTGAAAAGAACGAGGAGCTGAAAACACTGGTGCTGAACGAAACGCCTTGGGTGTGGAATGGCAAGAACGAAACCCGCCAACGCCAAGAGTTGACGCGTTTCTTCGATGAGAACGGCATCGCGTATCGCCTAAACCAGGCCACAAACAAGCTGCGTGCGTTGCAGCGTGGTGATGGTTCGTGGAGTTGGTTCCCAGGTATGGCAGGCAGTAGTTACGTCACTTTGACCGTTGCCGAGATGGTAACGCGCCTGCAAACGCTAACGGGCGGGCGCACCGACATGAACCGCAATTTGGAAAGGGCATTCGCTTTCATGGGTAAACGCGTAGCAGACGAAGTCGCAGCAATGAAGAAACGCGAGCAACGAGGCGAGAAAAACGTACGCCCTAGCGAATGGGCGGTGCGCTATCTTTATGTAAGTTCG
>NZ_HE999444.1:62005-83048 GCF_000312305.1 Prevotella conceptionensis 9403948
CGGATTTTACTGCTCGCCACGAGACAACGCCACCTATTATTACGCCGACATGATGCCTAAGGGCACGCATGTGGTAGAGAGCACCTTTTATGTAGATCGCCCTGGAACATTCACAACGGGCACTTGTACCGTGCAATGCGCTTACAGCCCAGCGTATATGGCACGCACCAAGGCCCTAACCATAACGATAAAATAAACAATAACAATAATGAACAACAGTATTTTGGCGGCCATGCTCCTTTCTATGGCCGGCCTTTCGGCCTCGGCACAGCGCATGGAAGCTGTGCGTGCGGCCATTGATTGTGGGCAAGTGCTGTATCGCACACCCGTAACCGCCGTCTTCGAAGTAAAAAACAAGGGTGGGAAACCACTGCGCATCACAGCCGTTCGCAAGAGTTGCGGATGCACTGATGTTAACTATCCCAAGACCGAGATACCTGCTGGGCAGGTGTTTAAGGTGCAAGCCACCCACGATGCCGCCCAAATGGGCCATTTCAACAAACAAGTTGGCCTTTATGGGCCATCGGGAAAAGAACCGCTTGTGTTAACGTTGAAAGGCGTGGTGGTTGAAGAAGTGGTGGACTTCTCTGGCACTTACCCCTTCACCCTTGGCGATGTGATGGTAGAAAAGAACAACATTGAGTTCGACGACGTGAACCGCGGCGACCGCCCCGTGCAGAAAATACACATCATGAACAATTCGGGCAAGCCCGTACAACCCGTATTGATGCACCTGCCGCCATATCTCCAAGCCGAGGTTTCGCCCTCAACCATCATGTCGGGGCGTAGCGGTGTGGCCACCATTACGCTCGATTCGCGTTCGCTCCGCAACTTCGGCCTGACCCAAACCAACATCTATTTGGGCATGTTCCCCGGCGATAAGGTGTCGGCCGACAAGGAAATAAGCGTGTCGGCAGTTCTTCTCCCAGGATTTAACGAGCTGTCGACAAAAGACCTTCACAACGCGCCGCAAATAAAACTCTCGTCAACAAAGGTAGACCTTGGCACCATTTACGGCAAAAAGGTGAAGAAAGCCGAAATTGATATTGCCAATGTTGGTCACAGCACACTAGACATTAGCTCGCTGCAAATGTTCACCGCAGGTCTTAAACTATCGCTCAACAAAACGCACATCGTGCCAGGCGATATGGCCAAGCTTAAAATAACGGCCGACGAAAAGCAGCTTAAAAACGTGAAGGCTGCACCGCGTGTGCTGATGATTACCAACGACCCCAAGCAGCCCAAGGTTGTGATAACCATTAATGTGAAATGATACAGGTAGAGATAGACAACGGGAGTGGCTTTTGTTTCGGCGTTACAACGGCCATCAAAAAGGCCGAAGAAGAATTGGCGTCAGGCAAAAAAATGTATTGCCTAGGCGATATTGTACACAATGGCATGGAGGTGGAACGCCTAACGGCTATGGGTATGACCACCATCAACCACGAGCAACTTCGTGAATTGCACGATGTGAAAGTGCTGCTGCGCGCACATGGCGAGCCACCCGAAACCTACGAACTTGCCCGGCGCAACAACATCGAGATAATTGATGCCACTTGCCCTGTGGTGTTGCAGTTGCAAAAGCGCATCAAGAAACAATTCGACGCCAACCCCGATGCGCAAATCGTTATCTTCGGAAAGAACGGACATGCCGAAGTGCTCGGCCTTGTGGGACAGACGCGCAGTGAGGCCATCGTGATAGAACATTTCGACGAGGTGTCAAAGCTGGATTTCAATCGCGACATCTACCTCTATTCGCAAACCACGAAGAGTTTAGACGAGTTCCACCGCATCATCGAGTACATTCAATCGCACATCAGCCCTACGGCCACTTTCCGCAGTTTCGACACCATTTGCCGACAGGTGGCCAACCGCATGCCCAACATTGCGCGTTTTGCAACCCAACACGATGTGATAATCTTTGTGAGCGGACGGAAAAGTAGCAACGGAAAGGTGCTTTTTAACGAATGCAAGGCCGTAAATCCGAAGAGTTATCATGTGGAGAATGCCAGCGAGATAAACCTCGACTGGTTTGCCGATGCCCAAACGGTGGGCATCTGCGGAGCAACCAGCACCCCCAAATGGTTGATGGAAGAATGCCGCGACCATATTTTGGATGCGCATAAAGAGCCATAGCTTACCCACAACAGGCCTTCCCCAAAGCGGTTTGCTTAGTTGTAACTAACAAACAAACTCACCTCTAAGCCCGCTCTAAGAGCGTGTGTTTAGAGGTGAGTTGCTGTATGTCTGCACTCGCGCACTTGTTTGTTATGCACTGCCAGCCTATGTCAGTCGTTAGGCCTTTGGCAGATAGTGAAATGCAATGAAGAACGATACCGCGAACAACGATTGAACCTTATCGGGGAGTAGTTAGTACATGCCTTTTATTAGAACTCGAAACCAAACTGTATCTTAATGGCCGATATGGGCGTTCCATTGAAATCCAAGTTATAGTAATACTCATTACTTTGGCCATAATTATAGGTTTCGCTGATATATACGTCGTATATCAGGGCATAGCCAATGGCTGCGTGCAGGGCTAACTTGTTGGTAAGGCCGAAACGGCAGCCCACCATGGGGTTGAAATAAAAGCCTTGAATGTCTCTACCGAATGCATAACCAAGCTTGGTGCCAATACAGGGCGAGATGGGGCCATTGATAAAGTTGGTGCGTATGTCGAGATAAATGGGGACGGTAACCATATCGTGCTTGCCATAATACGCCATGCCGATACCTCCGCCCACAAAAAGTTGAGGAAGAATTTGGCTACCAAGGCTAACGCTTAATCCTTCTCTATGATAACTGCTGCCGTCTAAGCTGGCCGAAAAGCTACCTTCCGCAAAGCCTTTAAAGCCTCTGGCTATTCTGCGGGCATTAACAGTCGGCGCGTCTTCGCTCTTCTTTTCTTTCTTTGCAGTCTCGCCGTTCTCTATACGTTCAATGGCGTTCGTGTCGTAAACAAACAAACTGCCGTCTGCTGTTTTTATCTTCACTTGCTTATCGGGTATTATTTCTACCAGCTGGCCACGTATTACGTTGCCGTCTTTAAGATAAACCACGTCTTTCGCTGTTTGTGCAAAGGTTGTTACAGATGCAACGAGCATCAGTGTCAAAGTTAGTAATGCTTTCTTCATGTCGAGTTTGTTTGAAAGTTGTGTCGGTTTCCTTATTCTCTTTCGCGATAAAGCCCATTAGGCATGATGTATAATGCGCTTTATCGCGTTTTTGTTTAGAACTCAAAGCCAAACTGTATCTTAATTGCCGAGAAGGTAGAAATACTTCGCCTGAATGTTGTCGCGCCGTAGTATGGGCTGTAACTGCGCTCCTCGTGCGTATAGTCCGTGTTTTGCAGGGCGTAGCCAATGGCGGTGTGCAAGGCCAGCTTGTTGGTAAGACCGAAACGGCAACCAACCATGGGGTTAAAATAGAAACCTTCGAAGTCGCCAAGAGCCGTATAACCCACCTTCACGCCAAGGAAAGGACTGACAGGGCCGTTAATGAAGTTAAGGCGTACGTCGGCAAATACGGGAACCGTAAGCACTTCTGGCTCAGTGTAATATTCAAGTCCAAGTCCTGCGCCAACAAACAGCTGTGGTAAAATTTGGCTGCCCAAGCTAACGCTAAGTCCGCCCCGGTTAAAGTCGCTGCCGTTCATGCTTGCCGAGTACGAGTCGTCTATAAACCCCTTGAAACCCGTGGCAATCTTGCGTGTTCTGAACGACGACTTGCGTTCGGTGTAACTTTCCTTCTCCTTTGTTTCCGCCTTTGCAATGCGGTCCACTTCACTTGTGTTGTAAACAAACACACTTCCATCTGTTGTTTTTATCTTCACCTGTTTCTCTGGCACCATTTCTATGAGCTGTCCATAGATAATGCTGCCGTTTTTAAGGTACAAAACATCCTTTGTCGATTGGGCGAAGGTTGCCGTGCATGCACCTAGCATCAGGGCCAATGTCAATAATACTTTTTTCATACAGCCTTTGTTAGTATCCACAAAAGTAGCAAATATTTTTAATACTTGCTCCGTTTAGTGCCATAAATTATGTATTTAGTTAGTGAGTTTTTAAGGTGATGGGTTGAGTTTGTAAGTTGATGAGTTTTTGAGTTTCCGAGTTTTTAAGTTTGAGCTTATAGGTTAGTGAGTTTTTGAGTTTGAACTTATGAGTTTCTGAGTTGGTGAGTTGATGTGTTTGAGTTTATAAGTTGGTGAGTATTTGAGTTGGTGAGTTTGAGCTTGTAAGTTGGTGAGTTTTTAAGTTTATGAGTTTGAGCTTATAGGTTAATGAGCTTTTTGGGGTTTTTATGTTTGAGCTTATGGGCTCGAACTGATGGGTTCGTGATTTTTGTTGAGTAGGTGAGTTGGACTTGAACTTATAGGTTGGAGAGTTTTTAAGTTTATAAGTTAAGGTTGTATTCACTTTTAGTGCATGCCCTTTAACTGCGCGCCTTAGCATTCGTAAACGTATGCGCTTTCCGTGTCGTTGCCCATGCACGTGTGTATGGGGTAATCGTTTTTGTCTAGTATTTGGTAAGATTTTTAACATTCTGAGTGCCTTTTCTGTCCACCAATCGTTCACCTGGCCGCAAAAATTCGACTCTCGCGAAGGTTTGTTTTGATGTAAAAAGAGGGTAGCTTGTGAATGCGATAAAGTGAATATTTATTTGAAATAACCGCCTTTCGCGCCTTTTTGAGGGCCATTTGCCGCAAAACACAGTGCATTTTGGTGCAAAACGCAGTGCGTTTTGGTGCTAAATGCAGTGCGTTTTGGTGCTAAATGCAGTGTGTTTTGATGCTAAATGCAGTGCGTTTTGGTGCTAAACGCAAGATAAAAAGGCATAAAAATACGTTGCAATGGTATAAATACAACCCTTTCGAACCATTAGATACATGGCTCAGAAGGGCAAAATAACCATGAAAAAGTGGGGTTTTGGGTGCTAAAAGCGGGTAATTGGGCGTAAAAAATAATGAGTTGGCAACCAATCTGGAAAGGCTAAATGGTGCAAAATACAGGTCTTTTTCTTAAAAAAGGACACATTGGAAGACGTGAAAGGTTAGAAATAGTAGTAATTTACCTACTTTTTAGCCTATATTTTCGCTAGAACGGAGTGAATTTTAGAACGGTATTGTAAAATAAAAACAATGATTTAAGTTTTTGGGTTGGTGGGTCTGTAAGTTGATGCTTCTATGAGAAGATAGGTTTAACTCACCACTTCACAAACCCAAAAGCTCATTAACTGCCCTCCTCAACAACAAAAGACCTCAAAAACTCAATAGCTTATAAGCTCAAAACCCACCACCTCACAAACCCAAAAGCTCATTAACTGCCCTCCTCAACAACAAAAGACCTCAAAAACTCAATAGCTTATAAGCTCAAAACTCGCCAACTCACCAACTCACCAACTTATAAACTCATTAACTCAAAAAACTCATCACCTCATTTTTGCACCTATTCCGCCAAATTGTTGTACCTTTGTGCTAATCAATAAACACGAAAATGAACATCTGTATCGTAGCGGGTGCGCGCCCAAACTTCATGAAGGTGGCACCCATTGTACATTCAATAGAGAAAGCCAAAGAGCAGGGTAGGGACATAAACTATCAATTGGTGTATGCGGGATGCGAAGACGACCCCACACTAGAAGGCTCGCTCTTCGACGATTTGCAGCTTGCACGACCGCAAGTGTACCTTGGCGTTGACTGCGATAACCTGAACGAACTGACTGGACAAGCGATGTCGGCCTTTGAAAGGTATCTGCAAGGCCACCCAACAGACGTGGTTCTTGTGGTAGACGACCTTGCATCTACCCTCGCCGCTGCCATTGTTACTAAGAAAAAGGGAATCCTTTTGGCCCATTTGGTGGCAGGTACGCGTAGTTTCGACATCGATATGCCCAAGGAAATAAATCGATTGGTTATCGATGGACTTAGCGATTTGCTCTTCACAGCAGGCGCGGGAAGTAACAGCATCGCCACACGCGAAGGGGCAGAACTGTCTAAAATATATATGGTGGGCAACATTCTGATGGACACCATGCGCTTTAATCATAATAGGTTGGTGCGCCCTGCGTTGCTCAGCGACTTGCAACTGAACGATGGCAAATATCTTGTTTTCACGCTTAACCGTAAGGCACTCATCGCTAACACGCCCAATCTCTTGGCTATGGTTAGGCAGATTGCAGCGGCATCGGTGCAAGTGCCGGTGGTGGCTCCCTTGCGCGGAGCTGCAGCCAAGGCCGTTAACGAGTGCTTGGAACAATTGGGTGGTGCAGCCAATGTGCATGTGGTAGAGCCGCTTTCGTATTTGGAGTTCGGCTATCTTACGGCTCATGCCAAGGGTATCATTACCGATTCGGGTAACGTGGCCGAAGAGGCGACGTTCAATGGCGTTCCTTGCATCACGCTGAACAGCTATACCGAACATGCCGAAACGGTGAAACAGGGTACGAATGTGTTGGTGGGCGAAGACCCCGAGGCTCTTGCCGCTGCCCTAAACACACTGCAAGCAGGACAATGGAAACACGCATCAATACCCGACCGTTGGGACGGACGTAGTGCAGACCGCATTGTTAGTATCTTGTTGGAACAGAGAAGGGGATGAAGCTTTTAAAATCAACAAACAATGGAGAAACGAACAATACCCGTGGTGGGCATGGCCTGTTCGGCCTGCTCGGCCAACGTGGAAAAGAAACTAAATTCGCTGGCAGGCGTGAAGAGCGCGGCAGTGAATTTGCCTGGCCGTACGGCTTTGGTGGAGTATAATCCCGAGGAGGTAAGTCTCGAAAAGATGAAAAGCGAAATCAATGCCATTGGCTACGATCTCGTGATAGAGACCAATCGTTCGGCAGAGGCCATAGAGCGTCGTGAGCTACAACGGCTTAAACGGCGAACGCTGTTTTCGTGGGGCTTTGCCCTTTTGTGCATGTGCGTGTCTATGGGATGGCTTGACTTGGGCGGAAAAGCCATGAACAACCAAGTGGCTTTGCTTTTGGCTTTGGCCAACTTCGTGGTTTGTGGCGGCGAATTTTTCTCGCGTGCATGGCGCCAACTGCGTCATGGCTCGGCCAATATGGATTCGCTTGTGGCCCTATCTACAAGCATCGCTTTCCTTTTCAGTGCGTTCAACACCTTCTGGGGCGATGCCGTTTGGGGGGCGCGAGGCATTGTTTGGCATACCTATTTCGATGCCTCGGTAATGATTATCACCTTTGTTCTTACAGGCAGGCTGCTCGAAGAGCGCGCCAAAAACGAGACGGCTGGCAGCATTAGGCAGCTAATGGGACTTGCGCCCAAGACCGCACGCCTTATCGACGGTGACGAAATGCGCGATGTGCCCATTGCCACTATCGCCGTGGGCGATGTGTTGGAGGTTCGTGCAGGCGAGAAAGTGCCTGTCGATGGTGTTGTTACCGCGGCCGAAAGCTTTATGACGGCCGATGGCGCATATATAGACGAGAGTATGATAACGGGCGAACCAACCCCTGCTTTGAAACAAAAGGGCGCGAAAGTGCTGGCTGGAACGGTGGTGTCGCAAGGCAAGTTCAGGTTTAAGGCGCAGCAGATTGGCGAACATACGGCCTTGGCCCAAATTATCAAGATGGTGCAAGAGGCCCAAGGCAGCAAGGCCCCCGTGCAGCGCACGGTAGACCGTGTGGCGCGTGTTTTTGTGCCAGCGGTGGCCTTGATAGCCCTTGTAACCTTCCTTTTGTGGTGGCTGTTGGGTGGAAATGCAGCCCTTCCGCAGGCCATTCTCTCGGCTGTTGCCGTGCTGGTCATTGCTTGTCCTTGTGCTATGGGCTTGGCCACGCCCACCGCTTTGATGGTGGCCATTGGCAAGGCGGCACAGATGAACGTGCTGATAAAAGATGCGGCGGCACTTGAAAGCCTTAAAGGGGTGAACGCCATGGTGATAGACAAGACGGGAACGCTGACCATTCCCAACCAAAACATCGACTTTACCAAGGCCGACGACCTGCCGCTTGAAATGCGCGAGAGCCTTAAACCCCATGCCGAAGAGGCCATGGCCGAATTGCAAAACATGGGCATTGAGGTGTATATGATGAGTGGCGACAAGGATGAGGCCGCGCGTTATTGGGCGCAGAAGGCCGGAATAAGCCACTATCGAAGTAAGGTTTTGCCACAAGATAAGGAAAATATGGTGCGCCAACTGCAAGCCGAGGGCAAGCGGGTGGCCATGGTTGGCGATGGCATCAACGACACGCAAGCCTTGGCTTTGGCCGATGTGGGCATTGCGATGGGGCGTGGAACGGACGTGGCAATGGATGCAGCGCAGGCCACTTTGATGGGCGACGACCTGCGCCGACTGCCCCAAGCCATACGCCTAAGCCGTAAAACAACGGCTATGATTGGGCAAAACCTGTTTTGGGCCTTTATATATAATGTGGTGTGCATACCTCTTGCGGCAGGTGCACTTCATCTTTTCGGCATCAATTTTCAGATAACACCCATGTGGGCCAGTGCCCTTATGGCCTTTTCTAGCGTGAGTGTGGTGTTGAATAGCTTGCGTTTGAAGTTAGCCAAATAACAGTTTGCAGAAGAACTTAACCCCTAAATAAAGATAATATGCAGATAAAAGGTTTTACGACAAGTGGTCGTGGGCTAGCTTTGGTGCTGTCGTTGATGTTCGTTTTGTGTGTGCAGGTGGCCTTTGCCGACCGACCTTTGAAGTTGTTGGCCATCGGGAACAGCTTTTCGGAAGATGCCATCGAGCAGAATCTCTTTGAGTTGGCGGGTGCAGCAGGCCACCAAATGGTTATCGGCAACATGTATATTGGCGGTTGTTCGCTAGAAAGACATTGGGGAAATGCGCAGGGCAACAAACCCGATTATAATTATCGCAAGATAGAAGTGGACGGTAAAATGACCCGTACGGCCAACTATACGCTCGACAAAGCTCTGCGCGACGAACAGTGGGATTACGTTAGCTTGCAGCAGGTTAGTCAGCTTTCGGGCATGTACAGCAGTTTCCAACCCCATTTAGACAGTCTTATCGCCTACGTTCGGGCGCGTGTTCCCGCCACCACTAAGCTGATATGGCACGTTACTTGGGCATACGCACAGAACTCAACGCATGGCGGATTTGCCAACTACGACCGCAATCAGGACAAGATGTATCGTGCCATCGTTGCGGGCGCACAACGCTTGAAGAAAGAAAACGCACAGTTTAGCCTCTTTGTTCCCGTGGGCACGGCCATTCAAAACGCCCGTACTTCGTTTGTTGGCGACCATCTTAACCGCGATGGTTTCCACCTCGACCTGGTATTGGGACGTTATACTGCGGCCTGCACATGGTTCGAATGCTTGTTCGGAACGAATGTTGTTGGCAACAGGTTTGTGCCCAAAGGGTTGAGCGCAGAACAGAAAGCGGTGGCGCAATGGTCGGCTCACCTCGCCGTGGAGCGACCTTTTGAATGTTCGCCAATAGATATTGTCGACATCACCACAAAGGTTTCGGCAGGCGGACTGGTTGAAAAGAAATAGAATGAAAGCAGGCGTGAAATACCTTTAAGGTACATCACGCCTGATTTTTGTTTAGCCCAAACGGGTGAAGTGGACGTTTTGCTTGCATGGTAAGCACGTGGCTACCATGTTTAGAATGGTGTTGGGCGTGTAGGTTCGTAAACATGTACGTTGCAATCTAACGCCTTTTATTCGTCAAATTCAGCCTTATGGCCTACTGCTTAACCTCTATAAGCGTGGTTTGGTTACCGTTTACAAACAACGCCTGCTGGTTGGTGATGGGTTTTAACCCCAGCTTGGCATATTTGACAAGCATTTTTTCGGTAACTTCTTCGAAAGGGAAACTCTTGTAATGGGGGAGCGGATAGAAGTCTACCAGTCCCAAACCCTCGAACGATTTTAATTGCGGTGCAGCCTTTTCGGCTTCGTCCATGTCTTTTGCGTACGAAATGTTCGGTGCCATAATAATTGAACCGGCCGACTCGCCAATGTAAGGTTTGCCCCCATTCACTTGTTCGCGTATAATGTTTTTTGCACCGCTTTTTTCCAGTTCTTGTAATAGGAAGAATGTGTTTCCGCCCGAAACATAAATCAAGTCGCAATGTTGCAGTGTGCGTTCGGTTAATTCTTTGGGCGCGCTACTCACGTCTAGCACTTCAACTTTTAATCCCATGTTTTCGAAAGCCTGTTTGGCTTCGTCTACATATTCGGTGTATTTTTCGTGCAAACTTGCGGTAGGGATGAACGCCAACACTTTGCCTTTCAAGTCGCCACCTACAAATTGAGGTACGAAAGACGAAACTGCGGCAAAGTAGGAGCATAAGAATAGTTTTACCATCATTTGAATGTTATTTGTGAATGGAGATGAGTGGAACGTTAAATCATTGGGCTTTCTTTCTTCGTCAAGGGCATTTAAACCTTCCGATAATTATTGGTCCACCAATTTACAAAGTTAATAAAAACCTGCAAATAGGCAAAGAGAACGCGAAAAAAGTAGTACCTTTGCAGACGAAAAAATGTATAGAGTGCTTGGTAAACCTCTTTAAAAACAAGAATGATGAACAACAAGGATAATAAAGTGAGTGTGCTGTTCATGCTTTTCAGCATACTCTTTTGCGTTTGCTTGATAGCGGCAAACGTGTTGGAAACAAAGCAAATAGCATTTGGCAAAATCAGTTTGACTGGTGGTTTGATTGTATTCCCCGTGTCGTATATCATCAACGACTGCGTATGCGAAGTGTGGGGCTACAAGAAAACGCGCATGTTGATATGGACGGGCTTTGCCATGAACTTCTTCTTCGTGATGTTGGGAGCCATTTGCGACATGATACCAGGTGCGCCTTATTGGACCAACGACGAGGGTTTTCATGCCGTTTTCGGGTTGGCACCTCGCATAGCGTTTGCGTCTTTCTTGGCTTTCATTTGTGGTTCGTTTGTCAACGCCTATGTCATGAGCAAGATGAAGTTGTCTTCGGGAGGTAAAAACTTCTCGTTGCGCGCTGTGGTTAGCACCATTTTTGGCGAGTCGGTAGACTCTATCATCTTCTTTCCGCTAGCTTTATGGGGCGTTGTTCCCACCGAAGAATTGCCTTGGCTGATGCTTTGGCAGGTGATATTGAAGACTGCTTACGAGATTGTTGTACTGCCTCTGACCATCAGTGTGGTGCGTTATGTGAAACGACACGAACAGGTTGACACCTACGACAACGACGTGAATTACAGCATTTGGCGCGTGTTTAGCATTTAGTTTGTGAGTTGATGAGTTTATAAGTTGGTGAGTTTTTGAGTTGATTAGTTTGTGAGTTGATGAGTTTATAAGTTGATGAGTTTATAAGTTGGTGAGTTTTTGAGTTGATTAGTTTGTGAGTTAATGAGTTTTTAAGTTGATAAGCTTTTGGACTTTTAGTTTATGAACTTGTGAATGATATGGTTTCTAAGGCTCACCAACTTTACAACTTATAAACTTATAAACCCAAGAAAGATAACAAAATGGATAAGAACAGAGAAACCGAAGGCTTGAAATCGTTGGGAAACAACACGAAATATAGCATGGATTATGCGCCCGAAGTGTTGGAAACGTTTGAAAACAAGCATCCTGAAAACGATTATTGGGTAAGGTTTAATTGCCCCGAATTTACCTCGTTGTGCCCCATTACAGGGCAACCAGACTTTGCTGAGATACGTATATCGTACGTGCCTAACGTGCGAATGGTGGAGAGCAAGAGCTTAAAGCTATATCTTTTCAGCTTTCGCAACCACGGCGACTTCCACGAAGACTGCGTGAACATCATCATGAAAGACCTCATTAAGCTGATGAACCCAAAGTATATTGAGGTCGTTGGGCTGTTCACACCTCGTGGCGGCATCAGCATTCACCCCTTTGCCAACTACGGAATGCCCAATACAAAGTATGCAGAAATGGCCGAAAGGCGTTTCGCGGAGTACGGAGGATGAGGGAAATTTGTGAGTAAATACGTTGACGAATAGACAAGTTAACAGATTAACGAGTTGACAAGTGGGCAAGTCAACGAGTGAACAATAAGGCGGGTAGACCGGTTAACCTGTCTACCCGCCTTATTGTTTGCACCCACCTAGCCTGCAAACATCACCATCAGTCCACCAATAACAATGTACAAGGCGGCGTAGGGTAGGGCCGAACGGAGTATCTCGCCATCCTTGCCTTGCATGTCGCAAGCGGCCGTTGCAATGGCTATACTCTGTGGCGAAATCATCTTTCCGCCTGTTGCACCTGTGGTGTTGGAGGCCACAATCCAATTGGGGGCGGCATGATGGAGTTGCGTTGCCACGTTAGCTTGCAGCTTGGCGAAGAGTATGTTCGACGAAGTGTCGCTGCCTGTAACGAAAGTTCCAATGGCACCGATTAACGGAGCGAACAGCGGATAGGCCTTACCCGTAATGTTGGCCAGCGTATTGGCGATGACAAGTATCATGCCCGCATAGTTCATTATGGCTGCCAAGGCCACAAGCGAGATGATGGTAACGGTGGTTTTGCGCAGGTTTACCACCGTTCGGGCCAGCGAAACGAGCAGTCTGCGGGGTGAAACGCCTTGCACCAAGCCGCCTAACACCGTGCCTAAGAATAGCATGAGGCCGGCATTGCCTATCCAAGCGAATGAGAAAGCCGTGCCTGGGGCGTGTATGGGCAAGGCTATGCGCGACACCAAGGTAGACTTTAAGAAGGCATTGATGGGCGGAAAGAGTGGTCCCGAAAGCAAAATAAACAATAAGATGAAGGCGTACACCGCCCAAGCCCTAAGCGTTTGGCTGGCGGTGTATGCCTTTTCGTTTTCCTCCTTTTTCTTCGGCGCAAACAGTTTGGCGTAAATAACGATGGCCACGATAGCTGATAACGAGCCGATAATGGCCGGTGTTTCGGCTCCCAGATAACGTGCCACGAGGTATTGTGTGCCTAACGACACGGCGCCTACCCACACAGCCAACCGCATATTTTTAAGTATTGCGCCCTTACTGCGATTGGTTAGCGTAAGGATGATAAAGGGCAGAACGAAGTAAAGCACGGATAATTGCACCACGGCATATACGGATAGCTGCGAGATAAGTTCTTGCGAGGCGGCTCCGCCAGGTGCAATTTCGTTGGCCAAGGTTATCACGGGCACGCCCACAGCACCGAAACCAGTGGGTACGGTGTTGGCGATGAGCGACACTAATGCACTGAAAAGCGGTTTGTAACCCAACGAAATAAGTATGGCTGCGGGAATGGCAACGGCCGTTCCGAAACCTGCCATGCCTTCAAGCAGTCCGCCAAAGCCCCAAACGAGCATCAGCACCGTAACGCCATCATCGTCGGAAAAGGATGTGAATTGTGCCTTGATAACGTCTATCTGCTTGCTTTCCACCAACACATTATAGCTAAACAAGGCCATCAAAATGATGATGAGGATGGGGAAAACAGCTTTGAGTGTGCCCTCGACAAAGGCCCATGCCACGCCCGATTGCGTGAAACCATCGGGGGCGAAGTTCATGGTTGGTGCGAGAAACACGGCTATTGCCGCCGTGGTGAGCAAGCTGATAAAGGCACTGCGGTGGCCTGCCATCTTGAAACCAAGCATCAAGACGAAGAGCAGAACGATGGGAAGGATTGAAACGAGTGCGGCCATAAGGTGCTGTTTTGTTGGGTTATAGGTTGGTATTTGTGCGCGCGGCGTTGGCGATAAGGTGCTTTCGCCGGCATTGTATTGGGCAAATATAGCAAAAAATGCTGGATGTGCCGCTCTTTTAAGGGTATAAAATGTTGAGGGGCGAACGCTCTTTTGCAAAACGTTCGCCCCATATGGGGTTTTGCTAATGGCGCATTTCAGCCGTCGCCACGCTTGTTTGTTATTTGCATAAGCTTTCAACAAGCTAGCGTTTGCGCGCTGTTATGGCGTATTGCTAGGTCTTTTTCAATCGTTATAGTCGGCCACAATCTCGCATATCTTAATGATAACGTTCATGGCTTTTTCCATTACTTGCACCGAAACAAACTCGTATGGGCCGTGGAAGTTTACGCCTCCTGCGAATATATTTGGGCAAGGCAGCCCCTTATAGCTTAGCTGTGCGCCGTCCGTTCCTCCGCGTATGGGCTTCACTTTGGGCGAAACACCACTTTGCATCATGGCTTGCAGAACGACATCTATTACGTGCATGTTGGGGTCTATCTTCTCCTTCATGTTGTAATATTGGTCGTTTAGCAGCACTTCAACCGTTCCCTCGCCGTATTTTTCGTTCATGGCGCGAGCGCATTTCTCGAAAAACGCCTTGCGATCTTCGAACTTGTCGCGGTCGTGGTCGCGTATAATGAAGTTCAGTTTGGCCGCCTCGGTGCTGGTTTGCATGCCGATTAGGTGGTAAAAGCCCTCATATCCTTCGGTTGTTTCGGGCGTTTGGTCGTCTGGCAGCATGTTGCAGAACTCGCAAGCCAGTCGGTTTGCGTTAATCATCTTGCCCTTAGCATAACCCGGATGCACGCTAACGCCTTTGATGCTAACCTTTGCACCGGCTGCATTGAAGTTCTCGTACTCCAATTCGCCCAGGTCTCCGCCGTCTATTGTGTATGCCCATTCGCAGCCAAACTTCTCTACATCAAAGTGGTGCGCGCCCTTTCCTATCTCTTCGTCGGGGCTAAATGCCACGCGAATGTCGCCGTGTTTCACCTCGTTATGGTCGCGCAGCCAGCACATGGCCTGCATAATCTCGGCAATCCCAGCTTTGTCGTCGGCTCCAAGTAGTGTGGTTCCATCAGTTACGATGAGGTCTTCGCCCACATGACTTTTAAGTTCGGGGAACTTCGTTGGCGATGAAACGATACCTGGCGACAATTCGATGTCGCCTCCATCGTAATTCTTCACGATGCGTGCCTTTACGTCTTTGCCGCTGCTGTCTGGGCTAGTGTCGTAGTGCGAGATAAAACCGATGGTTGGAATTTTCTTCTTGCAGTTGGCTTTCAGCGTGCCATAGAGATAGCCCATGTCGTCCATCTCTACGTCGCTTAAACCCTCTCGTTCCATCTCCTTCTTTAAGTATTCGGCGAAGACGAGCTGTTTAGGGGTGCTCGGACCGACTCCGAGTTGTCGTCCGACTGTGTGTCGAACTTGGTATAATTAATAAATCTTTCTGTTATTTCCATGTTTGGTTTTAAGTTTGAACGAGCCGCGCGGGCTTAGTCTTGGCTTAGTCTGCGTGGTTTGGCGTGTGCGTTGGCGTTCCTTTCTTGTTGGGGAGGGTGTTCCATGTGGCTGCCCTTTGCCCAATTTGTTGTTTAGCGGAATCGTACGCGTTGCTTAGCCGTTCGTATGGGTTTATGTTTTTGTTATTGTTAATGTAAAATTGACTTTTGTTTTTATTGGAGAAAAAGAACCGCTGCACGCCTTTGGCCGTTGTCAAGGACAAGGCTTTGGGCGTACAATTGCTTTTGCAAAGATACAAAATGTTTCAAAAAGGCGAAACAAAAGGGCAAAATCTTTTACGCGGAGTGGGGTGGAAGTAAGTGATATTTCAGTGGTAAGAGGGGAGCAGCAGCGAGTGGGTTGCTTTGAAAAAACGCCTTAGCGAAGTGCACGAATGCCATGTCAAAAGCGCCAAAAGGCGTGCACGATGGGGCGAAACGCCAATCGTTCGCCTGCAAGGCAAGTGTGTTAGGCGAAGGTTCGGGCGTTCGTTCTATCCCATTTTCCCCGTTTGCAACTCGGTTTGCAGGAACGAGAACACATATCCAGGGCTTTGATAGTAAAGCTTTGAGGCATCGTCCATCAGCTTTTCGTATGTTTCGGAGTTTAAGACGAGCGTTAAAGCCTGTTCTATTGATAGGGTGTTGTCGTTGGCCATTAGCTGTTTTGCCAACTCTTTCACCAAAAAGCCTTTCATTTCTTCTTTCTCTGTCATAGTCGTTTCAGGTGTTTAATGGCACGTTCTGTACCGAAATAATATTGAATGGTAACGCCTTTCATGAATTTTAGCTTTCTAATGAGTGTGGGCATGTCGATGTCGTGGTTGCTAAACCTCACTAATTGCAGGCCTACACGGTCGTTGGCGATGGGGCCAATAACAATATCGTAATCGTGTATGGGCGTGTTTGACGTGTTGTTTCTATTGGCGAGAATAAAATTTGCCCACTCTTCCGTATAATCCTCAAAGGTTTTCACTTTCAGTTCGTTTGACGTGAGCAACCTTTCGTCAAACTCATAACTCGCTATTACTGGTGAACCTCCTAACAACAGTGCACATGTTTGGGCAAAGTCTTTGGCCTGTTCCACCTCGGCAGACAAGTAAAAGCCGCGCCCGAAATCTTTGCTGGGCTTAGACTTCGTGAGGTCTATCTCGCCAAAGTCGCTCGTTGTGCCGTGATAAAGCCTCATCATAACGCCCCTCCCATTCTGCGACAGTACTGCGAAAGTTCGTCTACCATTGTGCGAAACGATTGTGTATGGGCATAGCCATAGTGCTTGTCAATGAAGTCGATGGCCTTAAACCGCTGCAAATAGCCAAAGGCCTGTTTCATTGTTAGGTCGTACTTCTTCCCAAATTCATAGATGAAGTAGACTATCCATTCTAGTTTCTCTTCCGTGCTATATTCCATATTCCACTCCTTATATAATATAGGGCATACCGCTTATTTCTATATGTTAGATTGCGAATACCACACCTTAATAGGGCGATTTGCTGATAAACAGCTTGCACATCGCCTACTTCGATTACAAAAATAGGAAAATAATGTGAGGAAACCAAGTTGAAAGCTAGAGAATTTCCGTATTTATGAATGAACATAAACAAAAAGAGGAACGCCCCAGCATTCCCCTTTTGTGACCCCGGCGGGATTCAAACCCACGACTTCAGGAACCGGAATCCTGCGTTCTATTCAGCTGAACTACGAGGCCTTTGTTACTTATTGCGCTGCAAAAGTAAGCATTTTTGTTGGTTTGAGCAAATGTGGTGCAACGAAATATGTGGTTTAGTTGTGGTGGCAATGGACTATCAGTACCTGCTGTTACTATTCGCATTTGTGTTTGCCATTTCGTTAATGTGGGCTGTCGTGGCTACTTCCCCAACATCCATTAGAAAGTTAAGGCCATATCTAAATCGTTCATGATTATAGATATGGCCTTGAAGTTAATGTAACTTATTGAGGAATGACAAACAAGTTCCTAGGTGATAAAACGTTTTGGCGGCTTTATCAACTAATAGTGTTTGGACGTTATAATACTATTTTTATGACGTTGTTGTCAATTTGGATGAGGTACATTCCTTTAGACATTGGTAATTCGAAAACGTCTTTATCAGCCCTTTGTTTATAGATTATTGTTCCTTGTGAATTGTATATGCGAATGTATTTGCCCAGTACGGTGCGCAGGGTTATACCATTACTCGATTTCTGCACAGCAGGCGTTGTTTCCACATTATCAATTCCTGTTATCTCCGTGTTTACAGTAACCACGCATGTTGCAGGGACATTTCCATCATTAGTGTATGCAAGAACAACAGTAGACCCATTTCCTGTTGCAATCACAGTACCATCATTTGTTACGGTACAAACAGATTGATTTGAACTGTTCCAACGAATGCTCTTATCGGTTGCATCCCCAGGCAGTATCTTTGTTTGTAGTTTTATTCTGTCTCCTAGTTTTGTCAGAAGTACAGTTGCAGGTTCTATTGTAAAACTCTGAATATGTTGTAAAACAACAATCTCACATGAATCTTTAACTTTGCTGTCAACAACAGATACTGCATATACAAAAGCTTTGCCGGGCTTTATTGCAGTGACATCACCAGCGTTTGAGACTTTTACCACTTCGTTGTTAGATGAACTCCATGTTACCCTTGTGTCTTCAGCATCGTGTGGAGTGCATGTAAATGAAAGACGTTTTGTTTCTTCTTTCTCCAAGTTCAGCTTTTTGAACTGCAGTTTTATTTGCTCTATAGGATTTTGTTCTTTTAAATTTAGATCTTTCCAATAGTATTCTTTCTTGTATGCGGACATTGAACCTTTGGGAATGATAACTAATCTAGGTCCAACTAGCTCAAAAGAGGGTGGAGTTTCACTTTCAATGTGATAAATTGCGCTTCCCCGTACAATCAGGTGTTTAGACATGTAACCTGATGTGTGTTGAGGCTCTATTGATACACTTGTTGTGCTTTTGCTAATAAAGATATGAGCACCATCATTAAACATAAAGGCACTTAAATAGAATGTCTTCATTTCTTTTGGAACATGGTATGAGTTGAGATATACTTTTGTTCTATTGAATGCCCATGCACCTATATGATGCAATTTAGAGAAGACTTCTGTATTAACGGAGCTTAATTTCATGCAATTATAGAATGCTCCTTGTCCTATGTATCTTATTGTCTCTGGAAGTCGTAATGATTGCAAGCAAGTATCAGCGAATACGTCTCCATCGTCGGCATAGAAAGCGCATCTTGGGATAGAGTCAACACTGTTCCCAATCCATATTTTCCTAAATTTTACGGGTCTGTTCGAATCGGCGCGGCTGTAAATTACTTCTTTGCTGATATAATTCATCTTAGTGTCGAACACTATGCTATCTACAAATAGTTTTCCTAGACAATTAGAACCATAGACTAGTGAACGTGGAAAGATGAAACATTTTAGAGTATCATTGTACTGTATGTCCATAGGGTTATCATACATGTGGTTTTCTTTGTTCTCGTGGAAAGGAGAGACCTCTATTGGAGCAATTTCAACGTCTCCTAAGTCTAACGTTCCGTCCAAATGACGCCCTTTTATAAGTGTTCCAATAAACTTTAAATCTGTGGCATTTATATACCCAGTAACCTTCAAGTTTCTAACAGTTTTTTGGTCGCCATAGTTGATTTTGCTAGACAGCCAACCTGGTGTTTGGTTGTCGACAACCAAATCAGTTCGTTGGGCTGACATGTTTAACCAAACGCACAGCGTAATACAAAAAGATAAAAGTTTCTTCATGCTCATTATGCTTTATATGTAATTATTGTTTAGAACTGTCTATATGGAATTTCCGATTGTCTTATTTCAACATTTTTAAATTCGTGTTTATCTAGTTGCTGTTCTAGAACGCGTTTCGTTGAAACGAAATCTACACACGGCCCAATAGTTATACTTCTTAGATTTTTTATTGGTATAGGTGTTTCTATGTACGAAATCATGTTCCCTTTGGAATTTATCTTGTAAAGCACTTTGTCTTCATCTCTTTTATATATAGCGAGACGTTTTTCTTCTTCAAAAGCGTAAGCAGGATGTTTGATGTGTGGTGAAACAATAATAGTAGCTATACCTAAATGTTCCATCTGTACATTCAATAAATGTCTTCTATTGTTTTTGTTTGCCTCTTCAAGATATCTTTTGTACTGCCATTCTAGCGCATTGGTTCGGAGTTCATCGAGATTAGGTGCATTTTGATACATTACATCTAAAACATTTATCTTACTTTCCAATTCTATTTTATAATCCTTAACGCTTTCGCCTCTTTTTATGTGTAAGAAGTTCTCTTGAAAACCCAGACTCACTCCTTTCCCATCTACTCCATACATGCTCCATAATGGCAAAGAGTCACCTTTCTTGGAAAATGCAATCACATAAGGGGTGTGCTCTTCTTTATACAGCTTCTCTATAAATAAGGAGTTAAATTCTTCCTTAGTGTGATTCTCTAAGTAATTATCCCAAATCTCAGATAAGCGGTTTTCTTTTATCCCTTGCTCTTCCTCGTATTTCTTAAACCAATCTAATACGACGTTATACCCGTGAATAAACTCTTGCGAGTCGTTCATGGAATAAATGCTACTTGCATGGAAAATGAACTCGTTGTTAGAAATGTTATCTAACAAACATTGAAGCGTAGACAGTGAAGTGTAGTGGTACATTAGTTCCATTGTCACATAGGATTAGTGCCCCGATACTCCCTTGTCGGTAGAATAGTAAATGTGGGTTTATGAAAAAGCGTGGGAGTTCATACATATAACTCGCTCCACACTCTGAGGCCTTCGCATTGCCCACCTTGTCAGAACGAGCAACGCAGAGCCCCCACGCCGATATGTATAGCACAATACACACCTATACAGGTGCATATTGATGGACATAACATATCCACTGAGGACATCTACCGTTGCTTTGATTTTGACAAGGTTGAAAGTTGCGAAGTTTCAGAGTGTCAAGTCAAAGCGTTAAGTAAACGCCTTTTCATTATTCACGTCCCATCTGTTGACCCTCCAATGCGGGAGGGACGAACGTAAGGACACTGCAAATTTAATAGTTTTTTAGATATAAAGCAAATTAAATTGTGATAGAATAGAAGTGATGATATAAAAGCTGTTCTATCTTTCTACGTGTGAATTGTGTTTAATGTTTATTGGTATGTTGTTGATATCGTTAGCATGTAACAGGCTGGTGTGTTCAGAATGAAACCTTTTTGCCATTATTTTGCATCAAATTGTGATATTCTTTTCCGTGTTTCGTCCATTTATTGTTTATTTTACTACCTTTGCACAACAAAATAACATTTCGACCTATGAGCACATTGATACGGCCAGAACATTACCATGCCCTCCTTGACAAAGTGAGAACAGAACAGGCAATAAAGCTGATTAAGGACTTTTTTCAGCAAAATCTCTCCACCGAATTGCGCTTGCGCCGAGTTACGGCACCGCTTTTCGTGATGCAAGGACTGGGCATTAACGATGACCTTAACGGCATCGAACGACCCGTTACATTCCCCATCAAGGACTTGGGAGATGCAAGAGCCGAGGTGGTGCATTCGTTGGCCAAGTGGAAACGCCTAACGTTGGCCGAATATAAGATAAAGCCAGGCTATGGCATTTACACGGATATGAACGCCATTCGCGCCGACGAAGAGTTGGATAACCTGCATTCGCTGTATGTAGACCAGTGGGATTGGGAGATGGTTATCACGCCCGAACAGCGCACGCTCAGCTTTCTTAAACAGACTGTGTGCCGAATTTACGCGGCGATATTGCGCACCGAGTATCTCACTTGCGAAACCTATCCTGCCATGCAGCCTTTCTTGCCGCCCGAAATACACTTTGTGCACAGCGAAG
>NZ_HE999444.1:83584-90400 GCF_000312305.1 Prevotella conceptionensis 9403948
CTAAATGGCGACATCTTGATATGGTATCCTGTGCTGGGACGTTCGGTTGAGCTGTCGTCGATGGGTATTCGCGTTAATGCAGATGCCTTATTGCGGCAGTTAGAAATGATGGGACAGCAGACTCGTGCAGAATTGTATTTCCATCGTCAGTTGTTGTCGGGCAAACTGCCTTTGTGCATCGGTGGAGGTATCGGACAAAGCCGCTTGTGCATGGTATTGTTGCAGAAAGCACACGTGGGCGAGATACAAGCGAGCATTTGGAGCGACGAAATGCGAGCCGAATGCCAAGCCGCAGGCATGCCGTTGATATAGGCATGTTCTAAAAATTCCCCGCAAAGGTTCAACTGATGTTCCTTGTATTGCTCTTCACTGTCTTTTTGCTTTTATCTGGCATCTTTCGCTTATTCTTTCAGTCGCATAGTTCACTATGCTCTTTCAAGAAGTAAGCAAAATCTGCTCAGCTAAAAGCTAAAAAATACAGCAAAGGTAATTTTTAGAACATGCCATAGGCATGTTCTAAAAATTCCCCGCAAAGGCTCAATTGATGTTCCTTGTATTGCTCTTCACTGTCTTTTTGCTTTTATCTGGCATCTTTTGCTTTCTCTTTCAGAAAGCATAGTTCACTATGCTCTTTCAAGAAGTAAGCAAAATCTGCTCAGCTAAAAGCTAGAAATACAGCAAAGGTAATTTTTAGCACCTGCCTATGGAATAAACTTTAAACTGGGGTGTGACCCCATTGATTTATGGCGTGCCTTTATCGGCATGTAAGTTCAACATAAGGATGGTGAAGGGCGAACTAAAAAGCAAGAATGAGCATAAGCGTGGCATTTTTAGAACATGAATTAAGTGAGAACCTGGGATTAGAACTTTGTATTTATTCGTTCACAGCTTCGCAACCTCATTTACTCATCAGTAAAAAACGCATTCGTCCAAAGGTTAAATTATTGTTTTTATTTTTACAACACGGCTCTAATTTTCACTTCGTTCTAGCGAAAAAATGGCTTAAAAAGTAGGTAAATGACTACTATTTCTAGTCTTTCACGCCTTACTTTTTGTCAATATTCAAGAGAAGAACCTGCATTTTGCACCATATTGCCTTTCTATTTTGCTTGCCAGCTCATTATTTTTTGTGCCCAATTACCCGCTTTTAGCCCCCCAAAATCCCACTTTTTAGGGGTTATTTTGCCCTTTTCGGCCATGTATTTCATGTCTCTAAGAGGTTATATTTATACCATTGCGGTGTGTTTTTATGCTTTTTGGCTCGCATTTAGCCGCATTTTGCATCGCATTTAGCACCATTTTACCTTGCATTTAGCACCAAAACGCATTGCGTTTAGCACCAAAATGCACTGTGTTTAGCACCAAAACGCACTGCGTTTAGCGGCATATTGCACTACATTTAGCAACAAATAGCCCAAAACCTAGTGCAAATGCCGTTTCTTTTAAATAAAAATTCATTTTGTCCGCATTAGCAACTAACCTCTTTTTGCATCAAAACCAACCTTCGCGAGAATCGATTTTTTGCGGCAAGGTTGGCATTGGTGGACGAAAAGGGCACTCATAATGTTAAATTTCTTGCTGAAAACTAGACAAAAGGATTGTGTTGCATACGTGTAAATAGGCAACGGCCAAGGAAAGCACGTACGCTTACAACCGACAGCGCAAGAGGTTGCAGGGCATGCTGCTCATGGCCAACGGAGAAGTATCATGGAAAAGTGGAAGTGACACGCCACTGGCAGCTAGTTTTATGCTTGTAGAGAAAGTGCATCGAATGTTATCCGTTTGGTAGCAGTTTAACCCAAATCGGTCGTTAGAGCCTGTGCAGATTTTGTGTATTGTTGAGCATATTGTCTGCTTTATTCTTGAAGACGTAGCGGGCTACGTCAAGAGAATAAGACAGACAAGATGCCGACAAGCAAACGAAAGATGAACAGGAAGCGATGGAAACAACCTAAAATAATAGGTAAGCGGTCTAACGACCGATTGGGGTTTAAGGCATAACCACGTTTTGCCACAGGCAAAGTGGGCGGGATGGTATCTTTATGCTGTACTTCGTACATGAGAAAGGAGTGCTTATCTTGGTTTTACTGCACAAAGATAATAAACACCTCTCAACTTATTAGAAATATTAAAAGTCAAGCGGATTTCAGTAAGAAGGAAGTTTGGTTAAGGCGTGTTTGCGATGCCAATGGCTAGGGCTTAGGCCAGTTCCAGCCCCAACGCATTGCGCAGTTTGTCTATTGCAGGATTGGCTTTAAGCATGTTTTCGTATATTTCCTTTTTAGAAAGGATGCGTTTCATCTCCTCAACCTTGGCCAGTCGGATGTGAAGTTGCAGTTGTCCATTGTGCAAATACTTAGCCAGTCCGCCCTCAATACGTTTCTTAATGTTGTTAACCTCTTCCAAAACAATCTCGTTGTCGGCCAACACTTCTATGTTGGGAAATTGGGTTATGCGCGGCGACATGTTCTTCATTCTCGTTGCAATGGCAATCATGGCTTGCGGCATGCGGTTACAAAGTGCCATCCATTGCAGTTCAAGCTCTTCTTGCGAGAACACATGGTTCTCCTCTTTATTCGTTATTTCGTCTTCTTTAACTTGTCCAACCTTTTCGGGACCCCGTTTAAGGTCGGCAAACGACGTGCCCACCTTGCCCAATTTAAGCTTTCCGATGGGCATAGCCGTTCGTCGCGTAGTTATTTCTGGTTCGTTAGCCTTAGGTGTTTCAACGGCAGGCTGTGTGGGATAGGACGTTGCTTTCACCTCGTTGGTGTTGGCCAATGCCGTTGCGGTGTGCGTTGCCACGGTTGTGCGCACCAATGCTTTGTCCCCACCGACCACCTGTTGAGCCGGTTTAGGTTGGGGAGTGGCAAGTTTTCTGAACAGGGATTTCAATCTCTTGGGGCTACGCCCCGCGGCAGGTTCGTCTTCGGGTTGCGTTATCTGCGCCACTTGTATCAGCGTAAGCTCGGCCAATAGGCGTTTGTTGCTGCTTGCGCGATAGTGAATGTCGCATTGGTTCATAACCTGCAAGGCCTTATAAAGAAACTTTGTGGGGCATTTTTGCGCCTGTTCCTTAAAGCGTTCGCGTTGGCGTGCGCTAACTTCCAGCAACGGCAGGGTGCTTTCGTCTTTCGCCATCAGCACATTGCGCACATGTGTGGCCAATCCGTTAACAAGGTTGCCCGCATCAAAGCCTTTGGCAATGATGTCGTTAACAAGTACCATGATGTCGCTCACCTTGTTTTGCACGGCCAAGTCGATAATGCTGAAATAGTTGTCGCTATCCAGCACGTTAAGGTCGGCAATCACGCTGTCGTATGTAAGGTTGCCTTGTGCAAAGCTAGCTGCTTGGTCGAAAATGGAAAGCGCATCGCGCATACCGCCGTCGGCTTTCTCGGCAATTACGGCCAAAGCCTCCTCTTCGTAGGCAATTCCTTCGTTCTCGGCCACGCGTTTAAGGTGGTCGATGATGCCAGGAACGGTCATCCGTTCAAAGTCGTAGATTTGGCAACGCGACAGGATGGTGGGCAAAATCTTGTGTTTCTCGGTTGTGGCCAAGATGAAAATGACGTGTGCGGGCGGCTCTTCCAGTGTTTTAAGGAAGGCATTAAAGGCCGCGGTGGAAAGCATGTGCACCTCGTCGATGATGAAAACCTTATATTTTCCCACCTGCGGAGGGATGCGCGTTTGGTCCATCAGCGTCTTAATGTTCTCAACCGAGTTGTTGCTGGCCGCATCTAGTTCGAAGATGTTGTACGAACGCTGGTCGTTAAAGGCCTGGCAGCTTTCGCAATGGTTGCACGCCTCGCCCATTTCGGTGGGCGTAAGGCAGTTAATGGCCTTGGCAAAGATACGCGCGCAAGTGGTTTTACCCACCCCTCGTGGACCGCAAAAGAGGTATGCATGCGCCAACTTTCCGCTTTTAACCGCGTTTTTCAGCGTGGTGGTAAGGGCCGATTGCCCCACCACCGAGTCGAAAGACACGGGTCGGTATTTGCGCGCCGATACGATATATTCTCCCATAAATGCTGTATTGTGTTCCGTTTTATGTGTTTGGTTTGGCGTTGGGAGGCATGTCCCTCGCCGTATGGGTGTGTTGTTTTTACCCCGTTTTGCAAAGTTACGCATTATTTTTGGCTTTTCTTTTGGTTCATGTCTTTTTATTGTTTCTCTCTTTTTTGTGCTTTGGTGGTGTTGTATCGCTTACCCATCTAAAGTAGAGTCGTGAACATTCGTATAACACAGATATAGCATGTGCTTTGGCCTAAAAGGCACTTGCTTTTGCAATATTTACATAATAAGTGTGCTTGTAGTGCATGGCGATTGAAAAAAAAGTTGTAAGTTTGCAGCGGATAATGAGCCTCTAATGAACAGCAAATGGAATGAAGTGGGCAGAATGCTTAACCATTATCGCTACCTCATCGTGGTGGTGGTGGGTGTGCTTATCGTCGGTTTTGTCGACGATAACAGCTTTATGCACCGTTTGGAGTACGAAATTCAGGTAAGCGACTTAAAAAAACAAATAAAGGAATATAACGAACGCCACAGCACCGACACGGAACGGCTTCGCCAACTAAAACGCGACCCCAAGGCCATTGAGAAGATTGCGCGTGAGCGCTACTTTATGAAAGCCGACGATGAAGACATCTATGTGCTGAGCGATGACGAGAAACCTACACAACAACAAGATGAAACAACTGAATAAGCTGCAATCCATCCTCTACGCCGTTGGTGGTGCGCTGATGGTGATTGGTGCGGGATGCTTTGCATTTATGTGGCAACAACGGGCGGTATGTTGGCTCTACCTCGTGGGAGCAACGCTGTTTTGCCTCATGCAATCCATGCAAACTTACGAAGGAACCGACTTTGTGGTGCGCCGCTTGAAACGTATTCAAGCTGTGGCCAACATCTTCTTTATGCTCGCCGGCATACTGATGGTAGACACGGCCTACATGTTTTTCCGTCCACTTTTCGACAGTTCCATCGCTTATGTAGACTATTTGTACAACAAGTGGGTGGTGCTTTTGCTCATTGCAGCCCTTTTGGAAATATACACCATGCACCGCATAGACCACGAAATGAAGAAAGACAAAAGGCAATAGGCCCTGACATGCGGCTACACCTTTATATATACGTGCCTGCGGTGTGCAGGCTTTCAACAACTAACACTTTTCTTAAAAAATACTTAAAAGGAGGTTTGTTTGGATTAAATAGCATGAAAATAATTCGATAGCCCGCAAAAGCGTATTATCTTTGTGTGACAAGACAGAAACAATCAACTTATGAATAAAGTTCTATATACATTGTTCGCGTTGGCGTTGCTCACCTCGTGTGGTAGCAGCTACAATATCGAAGGTACTTCTAACATATCTACCCTCGATGGCCGAAAGTTATACCTGAAAGTACTGAAAGACAACGAATTTAAAAAGTTAGACTCGTGCGACGTTGTGCACGGCAAGTTCGGGTTCTCTGGATCGTTAGACTCTGTACGCATCGCCAATATCTTTATGGACGAAGAAAGTGTGTTGCCCTTGGTGCTTGAAAGCGGCGACATCATCGTAAAACTAGACGATGCACAGCAAAACGTGTCGGGAACACCACTCAACGACAAGCTGTTTAAGTTCTTTAATAAGTACAACCAACTGAAAAACCAAGAACAAGAGTTGGTGCATAAGCACGACCAAGCCATTATGAACGGCAGCAATATGGACGTGGTGAACGCCCGTTTGAACAGCGAGGCCGAACGTTTGTCGGGACTTGAAGACAAGCTTATCACGTCGTTCGTGTGCGAAAACTTCGACAACGTGTTAGGTCCGGGCGTGTTTTTCATGGTTACTATCGGTTACGACTATCCCGAACTTACCCCTTGGATAGAGGACATCATGAGCAAAGCCACCGATAAGTTTAAAAACGACGCTTATGTGAAGGACTATTACGCCAAGGCGCAAGAAAACCAACAGATAATGAACGGAATGAAAGACGTGCCCATGCCTGCGCCAGCTGTTACGCCGCAAGCTGCGCCTGCACCCACGCCAAACGACTTGGCTCAGCCCACAAAAGAATGAAAACCCTTATTTACGGCGCAACGATTGTGAACGAGGGACGCAGCTTTAAAGGCTGCCTAACCCTTGAAAACGACTTGATAGAAAGCGTTACCGAGGGCGAGGCCGTGCCCGAAGGACACTTCGACTTGCGGCTGAATGCCGAGGATTGTGTGGTAATGCCCGGCGTAATAGACGACCATGTGCATTTTCGCGAACCGGGTTTAACGGCCAAAGCCGACCTCGAAAGCGAGAGTCGCGCTGCCGCATATGGTGGTGTGACCACGTTTTTCGAGATGCCTAACACCCTTCCGCAAACCACAACGCTCGATGCACTGAACCAAAAACTGGAACTTGCGCAGGGCAAGAGCCACGTTAATTACAGTTTCTTCTTTGGAGCCACCAACCAAAACGCTCATCTATTTGAGCGTTTAGACACCAAACGCGTGCCGGGCATTAAGCTTTTTATGGGTGCCAGCACGGGAAACATGCTTGTTGACAGGCTCGAAACGCTTGAAAACATCTTTAAAAACGCGCCTTTGCCCATCATGACGCATTGCGAAGACACGCAACTCATCAACCAAAATATGGCCGAGGCCAAGCAATTGTATGGCGACGACCCAGCCGTGGAGCATCATCCTGCGATAAGGAGTGCCGAGGCTTGCTACCATTCGTCGGCCTTAGCCGTGGAGTTGGCCACCAAATACGGGGCGCAACTGCATGTTGCTCACCTCACAACGGCACGCGAATTGTCGCTCTTCGGCCACAATCC
>NZ_HE999444.1:90510-92755 GCF_000312305.1 Prevotella conceptionensis 9403948
CATGCGCCTGCACGCTTGTTCGCTGTTAGCAAACGTGGCTTTATTAAGCCCGGCTATAAGGCCGACTTAGCCATCGTACGCCGTGGCGAACCGTGGACAGTGACGAAGGATTGTGTACAAAGTAAGTGCAAATGGAGTCCGATGGAGGGCGAGAAGTTCCGTTGGCGAGTGGTGCAAACCATCTGCAACGGACACTTATTGTTCGATGAAAACGGCACGTTCGATGCACAATATCGTGGCGAAGAGGTGGCGTTTTGCCATTGAAAGAGTGAAAAGGTGAAGGTTGAAAAGGTGAAAAGATGGGAAAGGTGAAAAGGTGAAAAGATGGCTAACGCCTTTAAAGGTGTCTAGCGGTTTCTAGGTTTCTAGTTCTTTCTAGCTTTCGGACAAGTCAGACTGGTCAGAATTATCCTATTAGCCTAACACCACCTAAACATTTGGCTTCACTCCTTAACTCCTCAAAGTTTAAAAGCATTTGGCTTAACTCCATAACTCCTTAACTCCTTAACTCCTCAAAAAGAACTCCTTAACTCCTCAAGATGAACTCCTCAAAAGAACAGAATGATACTAAAATATAAAGTCAACGACATACGTCCCTACATCAGTTGGCTGTACTTTTTCCACACATGGGGCATGAGTGGAAAGCCAACCGACGAGAAAGAGAAGCTGCGAAAAGACGCCGAAGAGATGCTCGATGCAATGGAAACGCGATACAGTACGCATGCCGTATTCGAACTTTTCGATGCCAATAGCGACGGCGACGACCTTCTTTTGGGCGACAAGCGCCTGCCTCTGCTACGCCAACAGAAACCCAAAAGCACGGGCGCACCTAATCTTTGCCTTGCAGACTTTGTGCGTCCGCTATCAAGTGGCATTAAGGATAAGGTGGGAGCATTCGCCACGACGGTGGATGCAGGCATTGAATACGACTACAAAAACGACGACTACAAGCAGATGATGGCTAAGGTTTTGGGCGAAAGACTAGCCGAGGCAACAGCCGAACGCATGCACGAAGAAGTGAGAAAGCACTATTGGGGCTATGCTCCTGATGAGCATTTCGAGCCGCAAGAGTTGCTTAAAGAGCCTTATCAGGGCATTCGTCCGGCCATTGGCTACCCCTCGTTGCCCGATACTAGCGTCAATTTCCTGCTCAACGAGCTTATCAACATGAGCTCTATTGGCATACATCTCACGCCCACAGGCATGATGCAACCCCATGCTAGCGTGTCGGGTTTGATGTTCGCGCATCCTCAATCGAAGTATTTCGACCTGGGAAAGATAGGCGAAGACCAGCTAGCCGACTACGCAAAGCGACGCGGTGTGCCGCTATACATGATTAAAAAGTTTGTGCAATAAGTACAACAAGGGCGTAACAAACAACATTTAGCAAGTGATTTCAAGAATACTTATACCTCTATTGTTAGCCATCCTCTTGCCCGATCTCTACATCGAACGGCGCAATTGGAAAAGCAAACGCAAGGCAAAATGGACATTGCGCGTACTTAGATGGGTGCTTAGCCTAAGCATGGTGGTGTTTACCATTGTGATGGCGGGTTCCAAAAACTTCGTCCCCGACAGTGTAGAGATACTCAACGTCTACCTCATTTGTTTGGGATTGTTGGTTGTTCCCAAGTTTGTTTATGTGAGTTGTGCCGTTGTTGGGCGCGTGTTTGCACGCTTACGCCACTCAACCACCAACTGGGGAAAGGCCGTTGGCTACCTCTTGGCGCTGTTCTGCATCTATGTCTTGGCTTACGGATGGCTTTTCGGAGCCAACAAACTGACTGTAAACCGGGTGGAAATATATTCGCCCGACCTGCCTGAGGCTTTCGATGGCTACCGCATTGTGCAGTTTACCGATGCTCATGTGGGCAGTTTCGTAGGCAGTCGCGCCCACTTCTTGGAGCGAGCAGTCGATACAATCATGGCCCAACACGCCGATGCAATCGTGTTTACGGGCGACTTACAGAACGTACAACCCGCAGAACTCTATCCTTGTCGCGAGCAATTAAGTCGCCTGAACGCCCGCGATGGCATGTTCTCTGTATTGGGCAACCACGATTATAGCATGTATTTCAATGGTTCTGAGGCCATAAAGGTTGCTAACGAGCGCGAAATGGTTGCGCGTCAGCGGCAGTTTGGATGGGATTTGCTGCTTAACGAGCATCGTGTAGTGCGCCGCGGAGCCGACTCCATCGTGATTGCAGGAACCGAAAACGATGGTAGACCGCCATTCCCTTCGCGT
>NZ_HE999444.1:93290-96792 GCF_000312305.1 Prevotella conceptionensis 9403948
GGTGTGGGTAAAGGTACTTTCGTTGTGCTGCTACAACACGACCCTTCGGCCTGGGAACGCAACATCTTGCCGCATAGTCATGTACAGCTAACCCTGTCGGGGCATACGCATGGCGGTCAAGTAAGTCTTTTCGGACTTCGCCCCACCATCATTAGCTATAAGCAAGACAAGGGGTTATACACCCAAGGGCAACGCTCACTCTTCGTTTCATCAGGCTTGGGCGGTGTTGTTCCTTTCCGTTTTGGTGTTCCTCCCGAAGTGGTTGTTATCACCTTGCGGCGAGGTAATGTGCAGTAAGTGGTAAGGAATGAGTAGTAAGTAGTAAGGTGGTGAGGAGTAAGTAGTAAGGAGTAAGGAGTAAGTGGAAAAGAGGTAATGAGTAAGTAGGAGATGAGTTAAGCCAATGCTCGTGTTTTGCTTAGTTTATAAGTCCGCAAGTAGTTGAATAATTCAAAGGAAACCTCCTTGTAAGCTCGTTAACTTGTCAACCTCTAAGCTTGTTAACTCCTCAACTTGTGAACCCATCAATCTCGTATAAACAACAATGACAATTCTCTATCGCATCTACCAATTGTTTGTGGCCATCCCCCTAATAGTGTTGGCCACAGTGCTAACAGCCCTCGTCACCATCGTGGGATGCTTCTTAGGCAACGGACACTTTTGGGGATATTACCCAGGTAAGTGTTGGTCGTGGTTTATTATCCGCATCTTGTTTCTGCCAATTAAGGTAGAAGGACGCGAACATTTGCAGCGTGGACAGTCGTATGTGTTTGCTGCCAACCACCAAGGAGCGTTCGACATCTTTATGATTTACGGCTTTCTGGGGCGCAACTTCAAATGGATGATGAAACAATCGCTGCGCAAGATACCTCTCGTGGGTAAGGCATGCGAGGCGGCTCACCATATTTTTGTAGACAAAAGAAGTGCTGCAAAGATAAAGAAGTCTATCGACCAAGCCCGTCAAACCTTGCATAACGGCATGTCGTTGGTTATTTTTCCCGAAGGCGCACGCACCTTTACGGGACACATGGGCGTGTTTAGGCGTGGCGCTTTTATGCTGGCCGACGAGTTGCAGCTGCCCATTGTGCCTGTAACTATCAACGGCTCGTTCGACGTTATGCCACGAACACGCGACCTTAAATGGGTGCGTTGGCACCGATTGAGGCTCACCATACACGCCCCGATAATGCCAATTGGACAAGGAACAGACAATACGAAGTTCTTAGAAGAGCAGAGTTACCAAGTAATTATGGGCTCACTCGTTCCCGAATATCAAGGATTTGAGGCCAATCCCGACCAATAATCGCGCACAATCAGTCAAAAATACGCACGTATGGCATTGCACTTCTGAGAAATAGCCTTACCTTTGCATAAGTAGAACCAACATAGTTACACGGCATGAACACAAGCGACAGCATCGTTATCATCCCCACATACAACGAAAAAGAGAACATCGAGAAGATTATTCGGGCCGTCTTTGCACTCGAAAAATGTTTCCATATCCTCGTTATCGACGACGGCAGCCCCGACGGAACGGCGGCTATCGTGCGCCGAATGATTGACGAAGAGTTTGCCGACCGCCTGTTTATGCTCGAACGTAAGGGCAAACTAGGGTTGGGAACGGCTTATATCACAGGTTTCAAGTGGGCTTTGGAGCGAGATTACGAGTATGTCTTCGAGATGGATGCCGACTTCAGTCACGACCCTGCCGACTTGCCTCGCCTATACGCTGCATGCCACGACGAAGGCTATGATGTGGCCATTGGTTCGCGTTATGTTAGTGGCGTAAACGTTGTGAACTGGCCCATTGGGCGCGTGCTGATGAGTTATTTCGCATCGAAGTATGTGCGTTTCGTCACTGGTTTTACCGTACACGACACCACAGCCGGCTTTAAGTGCTATCGCCGACAAGTACTTCAAACCATCCCGCTCGACGAAGTGCGTTTCAAAGGCTATGGTTTCCAAATAGAAATGAAGTACACCGCTTACAAGATTGGTTTCAAGATAAAAGAAGTTCCGGTGATATTTGTCAACCGCCGCGAGGGCACAAGTAAGATGAGTGGCGGTATTTTCGGTGAGGCTTTCTTCGGCGTTATGCGGTTGAGGCTCGACGGATGGACCCGGAAATATCCTAAAATACAGCAATGACCAAATTGGCTTGTGGATGGAAAGGAGTGGAATGGCCCCTGTGGCTTCCACTCCTTTTCATGGCATTATGGGTGTGTAAGATGATGCGTTCGTGAGTTTTTAACTTCATCATTTACTCAGTCTGTAAGTGCTCAATACAATATTATGCAGTCACAATCCATAAACAGATGTACATTCATCCACAAACACAGGAACGCTCAAACACATAAACTTACGCACTCACGCACTCATAACGTTATAAACTCACCACATCAGACCCTCAAATTAATCGCATGTCGATGAACCTCCAACAAATATATTCAGGACAACCGCAGGCTGCCGCACTCCACAAAACCCTTGCCGATGCAGCCATTCGCCGCATCTTTCTCCAAGGTTTGGTAGCCTCCACTGCGCCTGTTTTCTTTTCGGGCATGGCGCAACGCCATCCTAAAACCACCCTTTTCGTGTTGCAAGACGCTGACGAGGCAGGCTATTTCTATCAAGACTTGGTGCAACTGATGGGGCAGAACGATGTTTTGTTCTTCCCTTCATCGTACAGACGCGCCGTAAAATACGGACAACGCGATGCTGCCAACGAGATTTTGCGCACCGAAGTGTTGGCTCGTCTTGCTGCCGAAAGGCCCACCTACGTGGTTTGTGCGCCCGATGCTTTGAGCGAATTGGTTGTTTCAAAGCAGCGATTAGACGAACGTACGTTGCGGTTAAGCGTGGGACAGACCATAGATGTCGTGCAAATGGTGAAGACTTTGCGGGCTTTCGACTTCCGCGAAGTGGACTATGTGTACGAACCTGGGCAGTTCGCCGTACGCGGTAGCATTGTAGACATCTACTCGTATAGTCACGAATTGCCTTTCCGCATCGACTTTTTCGGCGATGAAATCGACACCATTCGCACCTTTGATGTAGAAAATCAGCTGTCGAAAGACAAGCGGCAAGCTGTTGAAATAGTACCCGAACTAGCGCGGCAGGCCAACGAAAAGGTGTCGTTCCTAACACTTTTGCCTCCCGATGCCCTGCTTGTGATGAAAGATTTTGGTTATGTTCGCGACACGATAGCGCGCATTTACGACGAAGGCTTTGCCCATCAAGCATTAGAGGCGCAGCTAGATGGGGCCACCGAGGTGGAACAACAGCAGATACGGGCCGCCATGCAAAAAGAGTTGCAGCTGCTCACCGCTAGCCAATTTGCCCACGATGCCGCCGCATTTAGGCACATTTACATTGGTAGTAAACCGTCAGACGAGGTTCAAGCCACCATTGCTTTCCACTTTTCGGCACAGCCCCTGTTTCATAAAAACTTCGACTTGCTGCGCCAAACACTCGAAGACTATCAGCTGCAAGGTTACCGATTGGT
>NZ_HE999444.1:97452-98805 GCF_000312305.1 Prevotella conceptionensis 9403948
CCGCGTTTAAGGCCGCATGCGACTCTAAACAGGTGGCTGTGATGGTGCCAACAACGGTTTTGGCCTTCCAACACTTCAAAACTTTCAGCAAACGATTAGAGAATTTGCCCGTAAGGGTCGACTATTTGTCGCGCGCCCGTTCGGCAAAACAAACCCGACAAGTGCTAGACGACCTCGCCACAGGCAAGATAGACATCATCATTGGCACGCACAAGCTTATAGGAAAGACCGTAAAATGGCACGACTTGGGACTGCTTATCATCGACGAAGAGCAAAAGTTCGGCGTATCTACTAAGGAAAAGCTGCGCACACTTAAAACCAATGTCGATACGCTCACCATGTCGGCCACGCCCATTCCGCGCACTTTGCAGTTCTCATTGATGGGTGCGCGCGACATGAGTGTAATGCGGACGCCACCCCCAAACCGCCATCCCATACACACAGAGATAGCAACTTTCGACGGCGCATTCGTTGCCGAGGCCATCAATTTCGAGATGAGCCGCAACGGACAGGTGTATTTCGTGAACGACCGGATAGCAAATTTGCCCGAATTAGCCAACATCATACGCAAGCATGTGCCCGATTGCCGTGTGGTTATAGCGCATGGACAGATGAAACCAGAAGACTTGGAGAACGCACTTATCGACTTTATGAACCACGAATACGATGTGTTGCTCTCCACTTCGATTATCGAAAACGGCATCGACATATCCAACGCCAACACCATTATCGTGAATCATGCCCACAAAGTGGGGCTGAGCGACCTGCATCAGATGCGTGGCCGCGTGGGCAGGAGCAACCGTAAAGCCTTCTGTTACCTGCTGGCGCCACCCCTTTCGGCCTTAACACCCGACGCCCGACGCCGACTGGAGGCCCTCGAAACGTTCTCCGACTTAGGCAGCGGCTTTAACATCGCCATGCAAGACCTTGATATTCGTGGGGCAGGCAATCTGCTTGGTGCCGAACAAAGCGGCTTTATGGAAGACTTGGGCTACGAAACGTACCAGAAAATTCTGTCGCAAGCCGTTACCGAACTGCGTAACGACGAGTTTGCCGACCTATATGCGGAGAGTATTGAGCAAGGAGAAGAGGTGGGGGGCGACCAATTTGTGGAAGATTGCGCCTTGGAAAGCGACCTTGAAATGTATTTCCCCGACAACTACGTGCCAGGTAGCAGCGAACGAATGTTGCTTTATCGCGAACTAGACAACATTGAGAGCGACGACGAATTGGATGCCTATCGCAGTAGGCTTGTGGACAGGTTCGGTCCTGTTCCACCGCAGGGTGAAGAGCTGATGCAAGTGGTGGCTTTGCGACGAATAGGCAAACGATTAGGCTGCGAGAAGATAATGC
>NZ_HE999444.1:99074-125279 GCF_000312305.1 Prevotella conceptionensis 9403948
GCAAACGATTAGGCTGCGAGAAGATAATGCTTAAACAAGGGCGCATGCTCATGCAGTTTGTTAGCAACCCCAACAGCGCTTACTATCGGTCGAAGGCCTTCGACAACGTGCTGACTTACATCGCCAATAATCCACGCCGTTGCGACTTGAAGGAGATAAAGGGCCGCCGAATGATGCACGTTTCGGCCGTGCCAACGGTTGGCGATGCCGTTAAAGTGTTGCGCGCCATCGAGAATAAGCCAGCACCCACGGTGGGGTAGGCTTGTACTAATGCCGCTACACCTTATATATATATTGGGCGTATGCGCACAATAAACAACAACTATGGCATGCTTTCGTGGTGCCAATAATTTTTTAGGAGGATAGAAACAATGACAATCAACCACACCAACAACGAGCAAAACGGCGAGTTTGTGGCCTTCGAAGGCGAAGAAAAACTGGGCTACATCAGCTACGAATGGGTGGATGCCGACCACTTTGCCATCGTGCACACCGTGGTTTCGCCCGAACATAAGGGTAAGGGCATTGGCAAAATACTGCTTGATGCCGCTGCCGATTATGCCCGTAAGAACAACAAGAAGATAAAAGACGTATGTTCTTTTGTCACCGTGCAGTTTGCGCGGAGCGATAAGTACAACGATGTTAAGGGCTAGTCCCTACATCCTACACAACGGCTTTCTTTAATGGGCATGTCCTACAAAGGGATACATGGCGCAAACAACCGCAAAACGGACCAACCGTTTTGCGGTTGTTTGCACAAATTCTATTACCATCTTATAACCAAACAAAATTAGATATGGAAAGCCATAGGGTGCATCGTAAGCAAACTTTTAACAACGTTTTCGTCAAGCCAAATGAACAACGTCGAGCTTGCTCTAACATTGTCATGGCGAGAAAACGCACTTTTAGGGGAACGAAAAAAGAACAATTAACTCATTCACCTATCCACTCGTTAACTTGTCAACTGGTTAACTCGTCAACTTGTTCACCTGTCCACTCGTTAACTCGCCAATCACTGTAATCTTTTCAGCAAGAAATTTAACACTAAAAGTGCCCTTTCTGTCGGCCAACCGCTCATCTTGCCGCAAAAAATCGATTCTCGCGAAGGTTTGTTTTGATGTAAAAAGGGGGTAGTCTGTGAATGCAACAAAATGAATTTTTATTTAAAGCAACCGCCATCTACACCACATTTAAGGCCGTTTGCTGCTAAATGTGGTGCGTTTTGGTGCTAAACACCGTACGTTTTGATGCTAAACGCAAGGTGTTTTGGTGCAAAACGCAGCGCATTTTGGTGCTAAACGCAAGGCATTTTGGTGCTAAACGCAGTGCAAAATGCTGCAAAATGCTAGACGAAAAGCATAAATATACACAGCAATGGTATAAACAAAACCTTTTAAATCCGTCAAAAACATGGCTAAATAGGGCAAAATAACCGTTAAAAAGCGGGGTTTAGGGGCCAAAAAGTGGGTAATTGGGCGTAACAAACAATGAGCTGCCAACCAAACCAGAAAGGCAAAATGGTGCAAAATGCAGGTTCTTTTCTTTAATCTAGACATAACAACAGATGTAGAAGACCAGAAATGGTGGCAATTTGACCACTTTTTACCCTATATTCTCGCTAGAACGGAGAATAATTTAGAGTAGGATTGTAAAATAAAACTTAAGATTTTAAGATTGTGAGTAGATGGTTTTTGAGTTGATGACTTGATGAGTTCGTGAGTGTTTGAGTTGGCGTGTGTTTTTGAGTTGGTGTGTGTTTGAGGTGATGAGTTGATAAGGTTGTGAGCTTGTGAGGTTGTGAGTTGATAAGTTTTTAAGTTGATGGGTTGATGTATTTGGGAGCTGCTGGGTTTTAGAGTTTATAAGTTAGGGAGTTGATTTGTGCTGCACTTCGTATATGTTTTCCCAATGCAGCCCCTCGTTAGGGTACTTGTGAGCAGGCAAAACTGCGTTAAACATACACCCGAAGGCTGGCAATACGCCATTTTTTAGCTATCTTTGCAACCATGAATATCGACGAATTGCAGGGAAAAAAGATTGCCGTGCTACTCTCGGGAGGGGTAGATAGTTCGGTGGTGGTGTACGAGTTTAACCAACTTGGACTGCACCCCGATTGCTTTTACATCAAAATTGGCCCCGAAGAAACGGAGGAATGGGATTGCGCATCCGAAGAAGACTTGGAAATGGCTACGGCTGTGGCCAAACGTTTCGGGTGCAAATTGGAGGTGGTTGACTGCCATAAGGAGTATTGGGAGCAAGTTACACGCTACACGATGGACAAGGTGAAGGCGGGATTTACACCCAATCCCGACGTGATGTGCAACCGATTGATTAAGTTTGGCGCATTTCATGAGAAACGCGGACACGAATACGACCTCATCGCAACGGGACATTATGCCCAAACGGAATGGATTGACGGTAAGAAATGGCTGGTTACCAGTCCCGACCCAGTGAAAGACCAAACCGATTTCCTTGCACAAATATACGATTGGCAACTGCGAAAAGCCCTCTTCCCCATTGGACATTACCAGAAGGGCGAGGTAAGAGATATTGCCGAACGCGAACATCTTATCAATGCCAAGCGTAAAGACAGCCAAGGCATTTGTTTTCTTGGCAAGATTAACTACAATGATTACATCCGCCGCTTTCTTGGCGAAAACCCTGGCGAAGTGTTGGAACTGGAAACGGAAAAGAAAATCGGCATGCACCGCGGACTGTGGTTTCATACCATTGGTCAGCGTCACGGACTGGGCTTTGGCGGTGGTCCGTGGTATGCGGTTAAAAAGGATGTTGAACGCAATGTGCTGTTCGTAAGTAAGGGTTACGAACCTGCCACGGCTTATAAGAAAGACTTTAAGGTGCACGATTTGCACCTGCTGACGGCTCCACTCGATGGTCTTGACGTTACATTTAAGATTAGGCACACGCCCGAATATCATCGCGCACAACTAGAACCGCTACCCGATGGGGGCTATATCGTTCATGCGGAAGAACCCATGCAAGGCGTTGCGCCTGGCCAGTTCTGCGTTATATACGATAAAGAACACCACCGCTGCTTTGGCTCTGCTGAAATAGCATGGTGAGTTTATGAGCTTATGAGTTTGTAAGTCCGTGTGTTTTTGCACCGAAAGCCTTACTAGTTCGCGAGGATGCGCGGTTAAGAGAACTAAGGTTCGTGAGGGTAAGAGAACTAAGGCTCGTGAGCTCATGAGAACTTGGGCACGTGAGGATATGAGAACTAGAGCATGCGCAGTTAAAAGAACTTGGGATAATGAGTGTATGAGAACTAGGACACGTGCGGTTAAGAGAACTAAGGTTCGTAAGGTTAAGAGCCTTTAATTAATGAGCTTGTAACCATACAAGTGTTGAAACAGCAAGGCATATCACTCCCCTCTCCCCTTGGAGAGGGGCTGGGGGTGAGGCTTTTTTCTCTGTCAAGGAGGGGCTGGGGGTGAGGCTTTAATACGCCTCCCTATACTTGCTTTCGTCCTTATCGTCAAGCATGCTCAGGTACGATTGGTAGCGGCTTTGCGCAATATAATGGTCGTTTAAAGCCTGCAACACAGCGCAACCAGGCTCATGCGTATGCGTACAGTTGTTAAAACGACAACCTTTTGAAAACGCAAATATCTCCTTAAAATAGCTGCTTAGTTCGGTGCGCTCGATGTCGAACGTGCCGAAACCTTTGATGCCCGGCGTGTCGATTACCCATCCACCCTCAGGCAATTCCAACATTTCGCTAAACGTGGTGGTGTGCATTCCTGCGTTGTGGGCGTTCGAAATCTCGGCCGTTCGCAGGTTCGCCGTGGGCAAAAGGCGGTTAATGAGGGTGGACTTGCCCACCCCGCTGTTGCCACTTAAAAGTGAAATGCGACCTTTAAGCAAGGCCCGCACCTCGTCGACGCCCGCTCCCGTCTCTGCCGAAATGGCCAAACAGTGGTAACCAACCGTCTCGTAGAGGTTCATCACCATCTGTTGGTAGCGCATTTCGTCGTCGTCGAGCAGGTCGGTCTTGTTAAACACCAGCACAACAGGTATGCGATAGGCCTCGGCCGAGGCCAAAAAGCGGTCGATAAAGGTTGTGGAAGTTTGTGGACGGTTAACGGTTACAATGAGCAAAGCCTGGTCGATGTTCGCTGCAAGGATGTGACTCTGCTTTGAAAGGTTCGACGACTTGCGTATAATGTAGTTCTTGCGGTCGTCGATAGCCGAGATAAAGGCCGTGCCCTCTTGGTTGGTTACAAGCTGCACGCGGTCGCCCACAGCCACAGGTGATGTGCTGCGTATGCCTTTAAGCCTGAAACTGCCCTTTATCTTGCTGTCGACAATTCGGCCGTCGTCGGTTTTCACCGTGTACCAACTGCCCGTATTCTTTATTACCAGTCCTTGCATGCTGTGCCTTTGGCGCGGTATTAAACCGTCATTATCTCCTTATTCTTCGCTTCAAGCAGTTCGTCAATCTTCTTAATGAACTTGTCGTGCAGCTTTTGGAGTTTCTCTTCGGCATCCTTTTCGTTGTCTTCCGACAGTCCGTCCTTGATGGCCTTCTTCAGTTTATCCTTTATTTCGCCACGCACGTTGCGCACTTCAATCTTGGATTTTTCGCCAATCTTGTTGCATTGTTTGGTCAATTCCCTGCGCCGCTCTTCGGTAGGCTGCGGTATTCCGAGGCGAATTACCTCGCCGTTGTTCTCTGGCGTGATGCCCACATCGCTGTCCATGATGGCCTTTTCAATGTCGCGGATGGCCTTTTTATCAAAAGGTTTGATGGCGATGGTACGCGCATCGGGTGCCGAAACGTTGGCCACTTGGTTCAGTGGAACGGTCATGCCGTACGATTCAACACGCACACCATCGAGTATTGCCACGTTAGCTCTACCTGCACGAACGCGCGACAATTGCTCTTCAAGATACATCGCCGCCATCTCCATGCGGTCTTGCGCATCCTGTAATGCTTCCTTTACGTCTATCATAATACTTAGTTCTTAATTATTTTAAAGCACAAATTTAGAGAATTATCGCCAATAACCCAAATTGTTTGGCGCAAAAAAGTGGTTAAGCACACGTTTTATGGAGTTACACTTGTTTTTAATGCGTGCGTACAATATATATGGACTGCTCGCGTTTAAAAAGAAATTTAAGACCGAAACAGAATATGCAAACAGGTTATCAAGCTGTTATCGACAAATATTATCCGCACGACAACGAGCTGCGACACATCCTAATAACCCACAGCCGAAGTGTGGCCGACTTGGCTTTGGCCTTGGCTAAACGGCTGCCCGAACTGTGCCTCGACCTCCAATTTGTTGAAGAGGCGGCCATGTTGCACGACATCGGCATTGTGCGTTGCGATGCTCCGTCAATCCATTGCTTTGGAACGGAACCTTATATCGCCCACGGACGACAAGGCGCAGAGATGCTGCGAGCCGAAGGAATGCCGCGCCATGCCCGCGTTTGCGAACGGCATACGGGTGCAGGCATCACTCGCGAGGCCATCGAAACGCAACATTTGCCCCTTCCCTTACAAGATTTCTTGCCCGAAACGCTCGAAGAACAACTGATTTGCTATGCCGATAAGTTTTTCAGCAAGACCAAACTCGACCGCCAAAAAACGGTGGAACAGGCCGAAAAGAGCCTGGCTAAGTTTGGCGAAGATGGGTTAGAGCGTTTCCGCGCGTGGGTAGAAAGGTTTGGAGAACCGCCAATGGTGCTCGCTGCAAAATAGGCTTTGTGGGGATGGGATGCTGTTGGTTCAGTACCTTTTGTGGGCGAATAGGGAAACAAACGTTTAGGCTACACCGCAAAATTCATAGCCTTTATCTCCCCATTCAAACACGATAAAGATTAAAAGGAACGAACAAAAGCAAGAGAATAAAAGAAAAGAACCCCACATGATGCAGGGTTCTTTCTTAAAGAGAAACGGCAAACGAATGCCTAACCATTGGCAAAGGTGAGGTTTCCTCATACCCTATGCCGTTGGTTTTATCGTCTTTCATTCAGCTCTTTGTTGGCTGCCGACAATCTTATCGGCAGCCTAACATAAGCATGATGTTACTTATGGAACTTCAATTTTTCTATGCCAAAGGTCATTGTTACCTCTCCTTGTGTGTCGCGCAACTTCAAAGGGTTCTTCTCCGTATCGTAAAGTTTCTTAATTTCTCCATGACCCAGTCTCTTACCTTCTCTTACTAGCTGCTCGAACAGGGGAATTTCAAAGGTATATTCTTTCCTAAATCCATCGTTTTCCCTTTCTCTTTTGAACACCACAAAAATCTTTTCACCACTTTTGTAGCTAGGAATATTGTAGTGTGCATACCTACTCCAATAGTCGAAATGAAACTCTGCTTGTTGCTTAGGGTCGGTACCAAACTGCACATAACCCCTACCTGCATTGAGTTTTTTGCCTGCTAACGACTTCAAATCGTCCTGAACAACAAGTTCAAAACTAACATGCGAGAACTCGCCTGCATAGGGATCGTTCTTAGTGTACTTAGAATAGATTACCGTTTTAAACGTACGGTTCGTGCCAAGTTCCTTTAATTTGTAGGCAATTGGTGCGCCAGGGTTTTCAGTACTCAGTCGAGCGCCTTCGCTGATGAACTTCTTCACGTCCTCCAAGCTGATGGCGGCCAACGAACCGAGTTTGGCATCGCCACCCAAAACACGTCCCTTGATGGTAGATTCTTTCAGCAAGTCGTTGTAGGCAGCCTCTGCATTGGCACCTATCTTTCCGCCCAGCACAGATGCTTGCACTTTAGCCTCCGCCTCTTTCTTCGTCATATTTGTCTCGATGCCCAAAAGCAAGATGCGACCATACTTGATGGAAGAGACGAACAGGGGCTTTTCTTTGCCAAACTCCTTCTTATAGTCAAATTCCTTGGCAAAGAAGTCAGATGGATTCTTGGGCAAGTCGATGCTCAATTCATAGAACACCTGCTGCACTTTCACCAAAAAGCGGTTCTTTTCCTTATCAAAGCTGAAACCCGCACTTGCCTCAACGGTGTTGGCAGCCCCTTTGTAGTTGCCACCCATAGCCATTTTGAGGTGCGCTTTGTCGTAAACCTCCTCGATAGAATAGGTGAGGTTAGCCGCAGGAGCGTTGAATTTACGGCTAAGCAGTTCGTTAATACCCTTTCTTACGCCCGAAAGCGAGGGGTTTTCTATTTTGATAGTGGGGTCGGAACTACCAGGAAGGTCGGTAGAAAGCATGATTGGAGCGCGGTCTGCCTCGATAGGATCATATTCTCCATCAACAACACTCTTCGCCCGCAGCAGCGCACCAGGATAGAAAACGTTCTTATCGTCCGAGAAGAGCAGTTGTTCTTCAAACTCTTTCGCTTGTTCGTAGTATTCCTTGGCCGAAGTTCCTCTTGTATCAGCAAAGGCATATCCGAGAGATGCAGGTTTGGCATCGCCCACTTTTCTTTCCGAGAAAGGTTCCATCTGTTTTACCGATGGCATGGTATTTACATACGAGTTAATCTCCGTTGGGAAAGTTCCATTCCCTGTGTTGGTTCCCAAATCCCCGTCTTTGTCATTGCCACAGGCACATACTAGGACTGAAAGTGCAATTGTCAGTTCTTTTCTTAATGTTAGTTTCTTCATTTTTGTTTTGATATTAGTTACTATTCTCTAATTAAATGTTTTGCTACACTTGCCCTTATTAACTAAGCTTTTTAATAAACCTTGCGCCAAACGATACTTAAATTACAACTCTTTAACACTTTCGGTTGTACCTTTACGAGGTCATACAACGAGAAAACGCCTTTACTTTTGCCGCCCATCTTACCCAGCCCTGCAAGAAAACCATGTTAGGCAACCACGTTGTTGCTGCCCAACTTGCCCAACGTTACATCCGTGTGAGCCTTTCCTTACGACGGTTCTTTCAATGTTGCAACATTTCTCGCAAGGCAAATCGCTAAAAAAGAAAGACTTTATTGCACACGCACCTACCAACACTTCTGCAAAATGTAACCTCAAACGAATTATAATTCAAGGAATTATTGTACCTTTGCCAAACACTTCGTACATGATGAGGAGCATCTACCCGGCCAACGCAGCAACGAGGATAAAGTAAGGACACACTGCCATCCAACAAATGCAAGTAACAGCTATTATGCCCATCCTTCAAGGGGTAATCAAACAAAAAGACGTTACACCGCATTAAACTAAGGTTCTTTTCTCGTTCCTCGATAAGTGCGTTTTCTCGCCATGACAATGTTCGAGCAGGTTCGACATTGTTCATTTGGCTTAACGAAAACGTTGGTGTTTAAAGCTCCGCACTAGGTCCCTATGTTGTTTGGCAGAGCAACGCTTTGTTATTTTCTGCTTTTACCAAGCAGCGTATGCCCGCTTTTCTGTGGTTTAGCCCCACCATGTCCGCCAAATAAGCAAGCAGAACCCGCTCAGAGACAAGCAAGAAAGCCATTAAAGACGACTTTTTGAAACATCCCTAAGCCAAGAAAGTTTATCTAAATTATATATCAAAGCAATCGTTATTTATGAAAAAGTATGTTGGTTTATTGTTATTGCTGACCATATTTTCAGTTGGTTATGCACAAGAGAATGTGGTAAAACATTGGGAGTACGACATTAATGGCAAGAATGGAATTGCATGTCGCTACGTTCAATCAAGGAATTTGTTGTTCATGTCTGGCTTTTCTGTTGCGGATAATGATGTTTTCTACTTTGCGGGAGGTAAACCGCTAAGCGTTGTTTGCTTTAAAGGTACAAAGAAAGTGTACCAAAGAGAAATAGATGCGCTGCCAACAAAGCTATCGATGTTTAAAGTAGTAAAAGACAGCGTGTACTTGGTGAATGATCAAAACCTAACTTTATACCGCATGCACAAAAGCGGGCAAGGACCTGTTGATAAAGTAAAGCTGAACGTTGGCAAACTCAGGCCGTGCGAAGGAGCGATGCAGGAGTCTGGGTTTGTATTAATCCAAAGGATAGGCCAGCCACTTCATGCCAGTTATAAAGCAACATACTTTAATGACTCGGGTAGATTGATAAAAAAGGAAGACATTGAAAACAAAGACAATGTTATGTGCAACAGTTCCGAATGCAAAAAGATATTGGACAGCTATTTATATCCGTCTGCAAAACTGGTGTTCCCTGATTTTGACGGCAACTACAAAGGCACATGGAACGGCTATAACATCTTTTGGGGATTGTTCGGCAATTCAGGGAAAGCCAGCTGGACGCTTGCTTTTGCCGATAAAGACGGAAAGGTAGCAAAGCATTATGACATCAATTATCATCTAAACGACATGTATGATGTCATTCCCTTGCCCGTGCTTACAAATGATATTGACCCTGAAACTTTCACCACTGCGCCAACCTACTGTATGTTACATGGTGAAAACCTGTATATATTGGGTTATTCTGGTGCAAAAAAGAAAATAATTTTATGCAGAATCAATCTTTTAAATGCCTTCAATTCAGAGCAGTCTGCTAAATAGCGCATGAGTTTATGAGGTGGCCAGCTGCTAAGCGCACGAATGTATATGATTTATGTCCCTACATGAACGAAAGGAAATCGCTTTCTTTCTGAACAAAACTAAAGAAGCAAGCAACGGCACTTGCGCCCATTACCGCACAGTTGGTTGGCAAAAGGAAGAACACAAGAACGCAAACCATCATACAACCACTCATCGTTTTTAACGCCAACAACGATGAATGTTTGCGCACATTTTTCTATCTTTGCAAACAAAAATCACAACATAAAAACAATTACAACTATGCAATATCTCGAAATCGCAGTCAAGCTGATAGCAGGCATGATTGGTATTCTTACATTCCTGCGCATTGCAGGTAAGGCACAAATGGCACAGCTGACGCCACTCGATACGGTAAGCGCATTTGTCATAGGAGCACTGGTCGGCGGTGTGCTTTACAACCCCGACATGAGCGTTTGGCACATTCTCTTCGCCCTCGCCGTGTGGACCGGTTTCAATCTCTTTGTCCGTTTCTGCATGCGTTCCAAGGTATTGCGACGCCTTATCAAGGGCGACAGTGTGTATCTGGTGAAAGGTGGAGCCATCAACTTCAAGGCATTTAAGCGCAACAGCCTGGAAATGGAACAGTTTCGTCTGCTACTCAGGCAAAAAGGTGTGTTCTCGATGTTCGATGTAGACGATGTTCGCTTTGAAACTAACGGTGCCATAACGGTGTCGGAAATGGGAAAAGTGTTCGATTCGTACTTGCTTGTGAACAACGGCGCCATTGTAGACAGCTCGTTGTACCATTGCGGAAAGACTCGCCAATGGGTACTTAGACATATCAAGCACTATGGCTACGACGGCCCCACCAACCTGTTTTGCATGGAGTGGACACCGAATAAGGGTTTCTACCTTGTAGCGAAGAACGGCGACGTAACACGCGGAAGTGAGGAAATTGCTGCCGAAGAGATTGCGCAAGAGGTGCTTAACTAACGATGTGATAATGCTTTTTGCAAACGAAGAAAGGAGAAAACCAAACGGCACAAAGCAAAGAACGATAAGACTCGGCATAACTTTGTGCACACTTACATTGGCGTTCGCTACTGCCTTTGCCCAACAAACGGATAGCGTTTCGCGATGGGGCGTGAGCCTTTCGGCCATGAAAGGAAATGTGGTGGCAGCCGACCAATATGTGAAGAAATGGCTTAAACGGGGCGATAACCTTTCTGTTGCCCTCGAATTGTTGCACGCTCCGCTGCCCAAAGACAGCGACTTCTTTGCCGTCGACTATGGCAATCCCACCTTCGCCTTTGGCCTACGCTACACATTTAACAACGCCGTAAGGCTACATCGCGAGGCCGATGCCGATTGGGGACTGCTTGTTCCCGTGCCCTACGAGTCGCCTTTGGGCAATACACTCTCGCTCTACACCACCTTTTATCGCCCTCTTCACCGCTCGCGAACATGGGAAACGGCCTATTCGCTCAGTGGCGGCGTGGGCTTTTCGTCGTCTATATATAATAAGGAGAACGCCATCGACAACGAGTTTATCGGGTCGCATGCCTCCATTTACTTTGCCGCAGGCCTGCACCACACCTTCCATTTCGCCCCAAAATGGGGGTTACGAGCATCGTTAGAGTTTGTACACCACAGCAATGGTGCCCTTTATCGCCCCAATAAGGGCAGCAACACCTTGGGCGCATCGCTGGCTTTGCTGTACACGCCTTACTACGAACAAACATTGCGCACAACGCAAACACACAGCAAAAAGCCATTCGAACGGGGTATGTACCTCAACTTCGCGGCAGGCGTGGGGGCGAAAACGTTGCTCGAAGACTGGCTGTTAACGCAGTTTGGAACGCCACCTGGGCATCCCGACTACCGCACAGAACGCTTTCGCATCTACGTCGCCTACTCGTTACAAGCCGATTTGATGTGGCGTTACGCACGCCGTTGGTCATCAGGCGTGGGCCTAGACGCGTTTTATGGAATGTATGCACGTCGTGTGGAAGAATTAGACCAACAAGCCGGGCACAATCTCCGTCACTCGCCATTCTCTTTTGGCTTAGCAGCCAAACACGAGGCGCATTATGGGCGACTGTCGCTGGCTGTGTCGCTCGGCGTTTACCTTTATCGCCGAATGGGAGCCAATGCTAAGATAAACGAAACACCATATTACGAACGCATTGGCCTGCATTACGCCTTGCCTTGGCTCAATGGGCTTACGATTGGCGTGAACGTAAAGGCGCATAAAACCAAAGCCGACCTGACGGAAGTGGTGGTTGGCGTGCCCATCCGCTTGTAAATTACGAATAAGGAAAGGGGGCTTAGGCCATAACAACATGGCATACCACTCCCCTATCCCCTTGAAGAGGGCTCGGGGGGAGAGGCCGATTAGCAGATTTCTGCCTTTTGTTTGGCGCATACCCAATTTATACTTACATTTGCATAACGAAACAACAAAAACATCATGACATTATATCCCAAACTGATAAAAGACACATTGGCCACAGTGATGTACGCCGGAACGAAAAAGAATATCATTGAAAGCGATATGCTTGCCGACGACATACACATTGACGGCATGAAAGTAAGCTTCACATTACTCTTCCCCAAGGAGACCGACCCTTTCTTAAAGTCGACCATCAAGGCGGCAGAGGCGGCCATACACTACCATGTAAGCCCCGATGTAGAAGTGGAAATAAAAACCGAATTTGCCTCTAAGCCACGCCCCGAAGTGGGAAAGCTACTGCCACAAGTAAAAAACATCATTGCCGTTAGTTCGGGTAAGGGTGGTGTTGGCAAAAGCACAGTGTCGGCAAACCTTGCTATTGCACTTGCCCGATTGGGCTATAAGGTGGGCTTGTTGGATGCCGACATCTTCGGTCCGTCAATGCCTAAGATGTTCAACGTTGAACAAGCGCGACCATACGCTTCAAAGGTAGACGGCCGCGACCTTATCGAACCCATCGAACAATATGGCGTTAAGCTACTTAGCATCGGCTTTTTCGTAAACGCCGAGACGGCTACGCTGTGGCGCGGAAGTATGGCTAGCAATGCATTGAAACAGCTTATAGCCGACGCCGACTGGGGAGAGCTGGACTATTTCATACTCGATACGCCGCCGGGAACGAGCGACATACACCTCACCTTGCTGCAAACGCTAGCCATTACAGGCGCGGTTATCGTCAGTACGCCACAAAGCGTGGCCTTGGCCGATGCGCGAAAAGGTATCGACATGTACCGAAACGAAAAGGTGAATGTGCCTATATTGGGCCTTGTTGAGAACATGGCGTGGTTTACACCTGCCGAATTGCCCCAAAACAAGTATTACATCTTTGGCAAAGAAGGCGTTAAACAACTGGCCGACGAAATGGAAACGCCCCTATTGGCGCAAATTCCACTGGTTCAAAGTATCTGCGAAAACGGCGACAAGGGTACGCCGGCGGCGTTGGATGCCGACACTATAACGGGCCAAGCCTTCATAAACTTGGCGCAAGCTGTGGTTACTGTTACCAACAGACGAAACAAGGAGCAGGCTCCCACAAAGATTGTTGAGGTGAAGAAAGGATAAACCAACACCACCCCACGGCTCGTTAGCCTGAACAAAAAAGTGCGTTTCTTGGCACGGCAACACGCAAATCATATTGCATCTTGCCGTGCCTAGAAACGCATTTTATGTAAAAGGGGGTTCAACAAACGCCCCATTTCCGTTTGCAGTCAGGCCTTATCAATGGCCTGCCGCATTGCATTCACCCTTACTTCACCACCACAGCTTTAATAATCTTCATGTCTTCGAAAGGCCTACTACGCTCGTCGCAGGGCGTTTTCTGTATCTTTTCTACCACGTCCATCCCTTCAACCACTTCTCCAAATACCGTATAAGTGCCGTCGAGGTGTGGTGTTCCGCCTTTCTTAAAGTAGGTTTCGCGTTGTTCGGGCGTCAGCTTTACACTGCCGTTGGTTCTCAAATCCAACTTCGCCTGCACGGCATCGAGCTGATAATCGGTCATACGTTTGCCGTAAACGATATAGAATTGAGCCGAAGACGACTCCCATTTGGGGTTAACATCGTCGCCTTCCCGCGCAGCTGCCAATGCGCCACGCTTGTGATAATACGTTGGAAACACGATTTCGGCAGGCACAGTATAGTCGGGCGAGTAGCCACCAGTAGGCTCTCCGAAGGCCGCATGGCGCGAAGTGGAGTCGCCACCTTGTATCATAAAGTTCTCTATTACTCGGTGAAAAAGGGTTCCATTGTAATAACCCGACTTCACAAGCCGTATAAAATTGTCGCGATGTTTAGGCGTTTCGTTATACAAAACCACGCGGATGTTGCCCATATTGGTTTCTAGCAACACCTGATGCCGAACCGTATCGGCCTGCGTTTGCGCCCTAGCCATCATGCAAAACATGGCGCAAACTAAGGTAAACAATGCTTTTTTCATAACTTTAAGTTTGTAAGTTTATAAGGTTTTCTGAGTTTATAAGTTGGTGAGATGTTGAGATTATAAGTTTATGAGGTTTTGAGTTGGTGAGGTTTTGAGTTGGTCACTTTATAAGTTTGTGTGTTTATAAGGTGGTAAGTTTGGCTCATCACGTTCAGCATTCATCGCTCACTAACCGATAAGCACACCAACTCAAAACCTCATAAACTCATAAACTTACCAACTCAAAACCTCATAATCTCAACTCCTCACCACTCACTTTAATAGCTTTCGCCGTTCATTATCTCGTCTTCGGTAATGGGTTTGCGGTCTATGGCACGCCAAGCGACAAAGATATAAGCCAATACGAAGGGGATAAGTAACGACACAACCGACATGGCTGTTAGCGTAAACTCGCTGCCAGAGCTATTGGCAATGGTGAGCGAACTTTGCAAATCGGCGTTAGAAGGATAGTAAGCCGTGTTGTTCCAACCTACACAAAGCAGCAGAACCAACACCACCAACACCACGCCAACACCGCCAAACCAGATGCCACGCTTAAAGTTGGGGTCGCGAAGGGTACGCACAATGCCGTAGAGTAGCGACACAACGCCCACCAAAAGCACGAGGGTTAGATACCACATCGTGGTGAGATTGTGCAGATACTTAAAGGGTTGCACAAAGATAAGGCCCGTTTGTGGGTCGTAAGCATAGCCATCCTTCAACAATACGTGTACCAAGAAACTCAAAAAGAATGCTAAGAACACCACCGTACAAAGGCGCAGTTGCTTACGAGCGCGAGTTAAGATTGCCTCGTGCACCACATTATTAATAATATACAGCAAACCCAATACGCGCGCCAAGAAGAACACGGCTACGCCCAAAACAACGTTCCACAAGTCGAGTAAAGCATCTAGCCCATGACTGCCATTGGCCCAACGGCTAATCACTGGTTGCGCCATAGCCGTAATGTTACCTTTATCTACAACGAAGTTAGAGCCGTTGAAGAACGTGGCCACAGCACCGCCCAAGAGTATCGGCCCTACGACGCCGTTGATGATTAGGAATGTTTGGAAGGTGCGAACGCCCAAGAGATTGCCCAACTTGTTTTGGAATTCGTAGCTAACGGCTTGAATAACAAACGAGAAAAGTATAATCATCCAAAGCCAATAGGCACCGCCAAAGCTGGTACTATAAAACAAAGGGAACGATGCAAAGAAACCACCACCAAATACCACCAACGTAGTAAAGGTAAATTCCCACTTTCGGCCAGTGGAATTAACCACCAACCGGCGTTCGTTCTCGGTCTTGCCAAGGGTAAATATAAGGGTGTTTGCGCCCTGAACAAACATCAGGAACACCAGCAATGCGCCTAGGAGCGACACCAAGAACCACCAATAATGTTGCAAAAATTCGTATGACATAATAAATTATTTATTCTGTTAAAGGGGAAGAGGGAAAAGCTGAAAGGGTGAAAAGATGGCTAACGCCCACAAAGCCGCGCATGTTTTTGCTATCTTAGTTTCCCAAGATTTCCTAGAAATCCTAGCCCCAGGTTTCTTGGGGAACCTAGATTTCTTACAGACGCAAGCCCCAACGCATTAAGCTTAACCCCTCCTTTAAAGTAGCAAAGCTATCCACGCCCCTCTCCCTTTGGAGAGGGGTTGAGGGTGAGGCTTTTTATTTTCCGTACTCAGGACCCTTCTTAATTTGTTTAACCATGATGCTTATTTCTACCACAAGCAGCGTGGTAAACAAACCCAAGAAGAGAAAGAAGGTTGTGGCAATAGAGGCTGGACTAACGTCGCTTACGGCCACCCAGGTGGGCAACATGTCTTGAATGGTCCACGGCTGGCGACCCAACTCGGCCAAAACCCAACCTGCCTCTGTGGCGATGTAGCCCATCGGCAAGGTGCATATCCCCAAAATAAGTAGCCAACGATAGCGCGACAGGTCTTTGCGATAGCTGAAAAAGGTGAGAACAGCAAAGAAAAGCACGAAGAACGAACCCAAGCCTACCATCAAACGGAACGACCAGAAAGCAAGTGGAATGTAGGGCACCACCTGTTCTTCCTTCTCTACGTAACCATATCCAAAGTATTTCATATTGGCTTTGATGATGGGCAACACCTTCTGAGCGGTTGTTTCGTCGCCCGCCTTTTTGGCTTTACGATACACCATCAGGGCATTTACGGCTGCCTTACCCATCACCATCTTCTCTGCCACCGACGGTTCGCGCGTTCCGTCGGCCTTAACATAACCATCCAGCAGGTCGTTAACACCAGGTACAAAACCATGCGCGGTGTGAGTAGCCATCACTGAGAGGGCATAAGGAATAGAAACATGGCATGCAAGCTCTTCGCCTGAACGATAATCGTGCTGCTTAAAGGGGTTAACCAAAGCAATTGCAGTAAGGCTTTGGCTCTCGCCACCCTTGCATAGTGCCTCCATGGCAGCCAGTTTCATGGGCTGAACCTTACCAACGAGCGTGGCAGAATGGTGTCCCGTCATTGCTGCGAGCACCGAAGCCACAAAACCAACGCAAGCGGCTATCTTCATGCTTTGCTTGGCCAGTTCCATTTCGCGTTTCTTCAACAGATAATAGGCACTTACTGCCACAACAAATACGGCTCCTACAATCCACGAAGAGGTTACCGTGTGGCAGAACTTATCAATGGCAAAGGGCGACAAGGCCACATCTGCGAAACTTACCATCTCGTTGCGCATGGTGTCGGGATTGAACTCGCAACCCACGGGATATTGCATCCAAGCATTGGCCACCAATATCCACCAAGCCGAAATGGTTGCGCCGATACCTGTGAGCCATGTTGATGCAAGGTGGAAACCTGGCGAAACCTTTTTCCATCCGAAGAACATCACAGCCACAAACGTACTTTCCATAAAGAAGGCCACAATGCCTTCTATGGCCAAGGGCGCACCAAAGATGTCGCCTACAAACCACGAGTAGTTGCTCCAATTGGTGCCGAACTGAAACTCCAAGATAATGCCAGTGGCCACGCCCATAGCAAAGTTAATACCGAATAGTTTCTGCCAAAAGTGCGCCACATCTTTCCAAAACTGCTTTTTGGTGCGATAATAGCAGGTCTCGGCAATGCCCATGATAACGGCAAGGCCAAGCGTAAGGGGCACAAAGAGCCAATGGTACATGGCCGTAAGGGCGAACTGCGCGCGCGACCAGTCTATCGTACCCGTTGAAATGTCTAGAAATAGTTGATTGAACATAGTTTATTTTAATGATTATTATTTCCTTGTGTTGTGCGATTTGCCTTTTTGGGGCGTTCCGTCTGCCAGTCTTCGCCATGCCCAGTTGCCCTGGTTTACAATAGCCACCACTATTTTTGGCGTTGGTCTAGCGTGCGCGACACATAGTCGGCCTCCCCTCCTTTGGGTGCATTTGCTTTCAAAAAGTTGGGAAAGAAAAACACTTTGAGGATGGCAAACATGATGAAGAGCTTGATGAATATCACCAACCACAACTTCTTACCCAATGTCATGCTCCTAAAACCATCATAGTAAAGGTCGAACGCGCGATACCAAAAGCTTTTCTTGTTCATTCTTATTGTAATGTTTACAATGTGCAAATATAATAAAAATATCGTAACGATGTGCGCAATACAGACATTATTTTACCAAAGAAAAATACTTTTAAAGGTGAAAGGGACTTTTAAAGGTGAAAAGGTGAAAAAATGGCTGCGCCTTTTAAAAGGTGAAAAGGTGAAAGGGTGAAAGGGTGAAAAAATGGCTGCGCCTTTTAAAGGTGAAAGGGTGAAAAGGTGAAAGGGTGAAAAAAATGGCTGAGCCTTTTAAAGGTGAAAGGGTGAAAAGGTGAAAAGGTGAAAAAAATGGCTGCGCCTACAAACTTGTTATCTCGTCAACTTGTTAACTTGTTAACTAACTAAATAAAAAATGGCTATGCCTGCTGATGAACGAGTCCGACTAGTATAACTAGAAAACTAGGAATACTAAGATAACTAGTGAAACTAGGATAACTAGAACAGCTAGAACAACTAGAACAACTACCCCAACCTGCTTACTAAACCTAACGTTCGCAAATACAAATGTCTTATTTTCAGTATATATTTTAACATTATTACTGGCCACTTTCTCCAGCAATCGCCCACCTTGCCGCAAAAAATCGATTCTCGCGAAGGTTGGTTTTGATGCAAAAAGGGGGTTGTTGAAAATGCAAACAAGATGAATACAGATTGCATAAAACCGCAATTTGCACCAGCTTTTGGGCCATTTGATGCTAAATGCACTGCGTTTTGATGCTAAATGCACTGCGTTTTGGTGCTAAATGCACTGCGTTTTGGTGCTAAATGCACTGTGTTTTGATGCTAAATGCACTGCGTTTTGATGCTAAATGCAAGGTAAAATGGTGCAAAATGCGGTGCAAAATGGTGCTAAACGCGAGGCGATTTGCATAAAAATTCACCACGAAGAGACGGGTCAACACCCTTTCTTACCATGAAAAACATGGCTCAAAAGGGCAAAATGGGCATTAAAAAGTGGTTTTTTAGGGGCTAAAAGCAGGTAAATGGACTTGAAAAATTACGAGCTGGCAACCAAAATAGAAAGGCTAAATGGTACAAAATGCAGGTTTTGCTCTAAAAAATGGCGTAAAAGAAAACGCGTAAGGCCGAAAAAACGGCTATTTTCTTGCTAAAAAAGCTTTATTTTTACCTAGAAGGGCAGGCAAACAGAACGCTTTTTGTAAAATATAATTATCGTATTTAACAAAGAAAACGGCCACTAGGGAAAAGACTAAAAGCTGGCAGTTAACGGCCAATTGGGTTTGTAATCGAAAGTAGTTGGTTTGGGGAATGGCACGTTTGTTTAGAATAAAAGCCTATGTTGCCTTACATAATGCTTTATAGTAAAAGAGAATTCCTTTGGGAAATTGTTCTTTTCTTGTTCCCCTAAAAGTGCGTTTTCTCGCCATGGCAATGTCCGAGCAAGCTCGACGTTGTCCATTTGAATTAACGAAAACGTTCTTTTTCGTTTCTCGACATAAACACGCCCATGTTGACATAAGAACATAAGAAACATAAAGAAGTGCTCTTTATTTTTTCCTCATTATATGCCACAGGAAAGATGCTTTCAACTTGCAAAGCATGTATTGAAAGTTCTCCCGCCAGGTCACCTTTTTGAGGCATCACCACGTTTTTCCACAGACAAATGCAGTAGAATTTAGGATTTTATCGTACCTTTGTGCAATACTTCGTACATGAGAGGAAAGTTTATCTTGGTTTAGTAGCACAAGGACAATAAAAACCTCTCAATTTATACAAAGATTAAAAGTAAAAACAACTTCATTAACTTTGTTGTATGTTTTCAACCAGATAGGAATTAAATACTCGCGCACAATGAACATAACAGACACCATTACCAACGAATTGAAAGCCCAAGGAAGTGCAGAGAAAGCAGCACATTTGAGCTATTTCTTCAAGACGGGCAAGGGACAATACGGCGAAAACGACCGCTTTTTGGGCGTCACCGTACCCGAAACGCGCCGCGTGGCTAAGGCACATGCCGGTGTGGAAATGGCCGATTTGCAACAACTCATTCGGTCCGAGTGGCACGAAGTGCGCCTTTGCGCCTTGTTCATACTCACTATTCAGTTCAACAAAGGCAACGAATCTACGCGCACTGAGCTTGTAGACTTCTATTTAAGCAACACCCAATACATCAATAATTGGGACCTCGTGGACCTGGCCGCGTGGGAAACTATCGGCACCTACTTGCTAGACAAACCGCGCGACTTGCTTTATCGGCTAGCCGAAAGCCCTTTGTTGTGGGATAACCGCATCGCGATGGTGTCTACTTACGCCTTTATCAGGCAAGGACAACTAGACGATACTTACGCCTTGGCCGAGAAAATGATGGGGCATAAGCACGACCTGATGCACAAAGCCATTGGCTGGATGTTGCGCGAGGCAGGCAAACGCGATGTGGAAAGACTTCGGCTGTTTGTGGAAAGCCATCGCTTGGAGATGCCCCGAACCATGTTGCGCTATGCCATCGAGAAGTTTTCGCCCGAAGAGCGTAAGCACCTGATGCGCAAAGGGTGACGTATTAAGAGGGGGATAACGAAAAAGTGGAGGGTTGCCAACGCAGCCCTCCACTTTTGTATATGTACCTTTTGGGGATAGTTTTCTACATGCTTTTCACGGCTTTGGCCAATTGTTCAAGGGCCTGTTGAAGTATGGCGCGAGGCGTTCCCACATTCAATCGCATGTGCGACTCGCCACCTGGGCCAAACATTTCGCCGTCGTTCATGGCCAAATGGGCTTTGTCTACGCATAGGTCTAGCAGCTGGGCGTGGTCTAGTTTCAGTTCGGTAAAGTCGAGCCACACCAAGAAACTGGCCTGCGGGCGCAGTGGTTTAACACCTGGGATATGCTTTTTGCAAAACTCTTCTACGAAAAGCACATTGCCCTCAATGTATTTCAGCATCTGCTTGCGCCACTCGTCGCCTTGCGTAAAGGCCGCAATGGTGGCAATAGGTGCAAAGATGGTGGGTTCGTTCAGTTCGTTTGCGGCGAGCCAACGGAAAAATTTGGTGCGCAATTCGGCATTGGGAACGATGGCAAACGAACTGACAATGCCTGCTATGTTGAACGTTTTAGAGGGTGCGCCAAAGGTGATGGAGATGTCTGCCGCACGCTGGCTCACGGTGGCGAAGGGCGTATGGCGATTGCCAAACAAGGCCATGTCGGCGTGTATCTCATCGCTAATCACAAGGATGTTGCGCTCGTAACAGAAGTCGGCCAAGCGTTGCAGCGTTTCCTTAGACCATGTTTGCCCTGCCGGATTGTGTGGGTTGCACAGCACAAATACCTTGCATTGCTCGTCGCAAACGGCCTCGAGGTTGTCAAAGTCCATTTCGTAATAGCCTTCGGCATTGCGTTTCAGTGGGTTGAACACCACTTCGCGCCCGTTGGCTATTGGCGTAAGGCGGAACGGATGGTACACGGGCGGCTGTATAATCACCTTTTCGCCAGGGCGTGTAAACACGTTTATTACAAAACCGATGCCCTTAACGATGCCTGGGATGTAGGTTAGCCACTCGCGTTGTACCTGCCATTGGTGTTGGCGTTGCTGCCAGCCAATGATGCTCTGCCATAGCTCGTTGGGCGTTGTTGTGTAGCCAAAGATGGGGTGTTCCAATCGCTTACGTAAGGCATCAACGATGAAAGGCGGCGTGGCAAAGTCCATATCGGCCACCCAAAGGGGCAAAAGGTCGTCGCGCCCCCAACGTGGTTTTAGGGCGTCGTGCTTGATGTCGCCGCTGCCTTTGCGGTCGATTATTTGGTCGAAGTTGTAGTTGTGCATGATAATTGTCGGCCTCACACCTCCCTCTCTTTAAGGGTGGAGGGGAGTGATATGCCTCGTTTTTGTCGTTATGGATTAATAATGATGTTTGCGGGTAGCTCTTTTGCCGAAGAGTTAGCCTAACGCTTGTTTGATGTCTTCCAACAGGTCGTCCACGTCTTCCAATCCAATGCTCAGTCGGATAGTCGTGTCCAACACGTCCATCTCTTGGCGTTCTTTGTCCGAGAACGAGCCGTAAATGGTGCTGGCAGGATGGATGGCCAGTGTGCGATTGTCGAAAAGATTGGTGGCGCGGTGGATGAGTTTAAGCTTGTTTATCATGTCGAAACATGCCTCCTTGCTCTCCAAGTCGATGGTTATCATGGCGCCGGCGGTGTTGCCAAACTGCTTTTTGGCCAAGTGGTGGTAGGGATTGTCGGGCAGTCCTACGTAGTTAACGCGTTTAATCTGCGGCAGGGCCTGCATGCGGATGGCCAGTTGTAGGGCGTTGGCGGCCTGAATGCGATAGCGTGCATCGAGAACTTCTAGGCCGACAGTTTGCAGATAGGCCGCTTGGGGAGTCATGTAGGCACCGAAGTTGAAGAGCAATTCGCCACGTAGGGCATGGCCCAAACGTTCGCATGTGCCGTAATCAATAACCAATCCGCCCAAGGATGTTGCTCCGCCACTGATGTATTTGGTGCTGGAAACCACTTCGGCATCCACACCGAGAGCCTTTGCCGAGAACTCGGTAAAGGGAATAAGCGTGGTGTCGGCCACCACAGGGATGCCCCGTGCGTGGGCTAATGCCGCCAAAACCGGCAGGTCTACCACCTCTAATTGTGGGTTAGACATTATTTCTAAGTACACGCAGCAGGTGTTGTCGTCGAGTAAAGGTTCCACTTCGGCAGGCTTGGTAAGGTCGCACAGGCGCGCTTCTACGCCGAAACGTTTGAGTGTGGAGGTGAGCAACGAGTAGGTGTTGCCGAACATGTGGCGCGAACTGACGATGTTTTTTCCTTGTTCGGCCAGTGCAATAAACACGGCACTGATGGCTGCCATGCCCGAATTGAAGGCCACAACGTCTGTTGCGCCGGTGATGCCCTTTACTCGGCGTTCGAAGTTTTCAACCGTCGGGTTGCCTACACGCGAGTAATCGGGTGCCGCAATGCGACCGCAAAACACGTCGGACATGGTTTGGGCATTGTCAAACTCGTAGGCCACGGTGTTGTAAACGGGCATGCTCAGGGCATCGTAAGCATCGCGGCGTTTGTAGGCTTGGTGTATGGCGCGCGTTGTTTTCCTCATTATTATATGTTTAGTTGAAGTTGTTACACTTGCTTTAATACCATTGCACGGCGTTGCCATAGCCACTGCGCTTGTCGTATTTAAGGGCATCGGTAAGCGTGGAGGCATTACAACGGAAGGTGAAGTTGTAGCTGGTGTATGGGGCCAAAACCACCGAACAGCTCATGCTGAAACAGTGAAGGTCGCGTTGTAGCGAGGCCGTGGTCATGGATATTTTCTTGTTTTCGAAGTCGTAACCCGACGAGAAACTGATGTTCCAACCTTCGCTCAGGCGTATGTTGCCGCTCATGTTGAGTGTTTGCGTAAACTTATAGGGGTAGCGCATGGTTTTGTAGTTGAACTTGGAGCGGTCTGTGTTCTCGCTCATCGTTACTCCATAACCAAAGGTTAGCGACCACGGCATGGAGAATTTCATGTATCCGTCTTCGTCGGTCTCGGTCTTTCCGCCGTCGTTAGGATTAGCGGCACCGCGTTGTCCTTCAACCATGTCGTCGTCGATGTTGCTTTCTATGTTCGTATCAATGCCTTCGTCGCTTTTGTTTGGTTTCTTATCGTCGTCTTTCGCCTTTTTGCCGAACAGCTTAGCCAGTTTTTCGGGCGTAAGTGTAAACGAAACGTTTTGCGACATGCCTTGGAAACGGCCAAACCTACCGCGCCCCCACTCGGTATGCGTGCCCACGTATGGGTTTCCGTCTTTGTCTAATTCGTAGGCATAGGTGGCAAACACGGCGTTCATGCTGAACGTGTAGTTCTTCCACCACTTTAATCTAAGGCGCATGCTAAGGTCGCTCCACGGTCTGCTTTCGGCCGCCATGTTGTACGACATGGATGCACCCAGCTCATCGATGAGTGAAATCTTCTTAAATCCGGTTGAATCTTTGTCGGACCTTATTTTCATTTCGATGTTGTTTCCGACGTCGAACGATACGCTACCCGTTTTTCCTCGGCCTGGTACGCCAAAGAGCGAACCCTCGAAAGGCGAGTATTCAACAAGCGAAACGTTGCCCGCGGCATCTGTCTTTTGGTAAGTGGCGTAGTATCCGTAACGCGCAGAGCCGAAGTCGGGAGCGTAACTGAAACTCACTTGCGGCGTGAAGACGTGGCGAATGGCCACAATCTTATCGCCAAACAGCTTGCGACTGGGTGTCCAAAAGCCGTAAAGCTTGGTGTTGGCCGATACGCTCATGCGCCAGTCGTACACGTTGTGGAAACCATAAGTGGTGTCGCGGAGTTCTTTTTGTTGGGCAATGTCCCACGAACGGTTAATCTTATTGGTGTACATACGGTCGGTAAACGACAACGATGGGTTGAGGCTGAGGTAGTTGAACAGCGTAAACGACCCGCTGATAGGCACGCTGTGCATCATTCCGTTGCGCCAATCCTTTACCAAATTCGAGTGCAGCAGGCGGTCTTCTTTCGTGTTTATCGAGTTGCTTAGCTGTCCGGTGTAGCTCATTGAAATCTTTTCGTACCAGCGTTCCTTACCCACGGCGTGCTTGCGCTTAAAGGGATTAAAGCGCGCAATGGAGATGTTGAGGTCGGGAAGAGTGAGTGCGATGCTCGAGTCGCGCATGTTTTGCGAGAGGTTTCCCGTTGCGCTGAGCGTTAGTCCGATGCTCGAAAAGCGCGTACTCCAACTTACCGACGATGTTCGGGTACTCTGTGTAAGCGCTTGCGGGTTGTAAAGGCTGTTCATGTTGTTGCGCTCGTAGCTGGTGGAGGCAAAGTTAACACTTCCCGAAAGGTCGCTGAAAGGGTTGGCCTTGGGGTCTTGTCGGTGGCTCCATTGCAGCTTAAAGCTGGTTTGCGACGAGTAATCGGGCAGTCCCTTGTCGCCCGTCTTGGTGTTTTGGTAGCTAAAATAGAAACTGCCGTTGTAGCGATAACGCTTGCGATAGTTTGTTGCAGCCGATATACCCCACGAACCTTTAGTGTATATTTCGCCCAAAAGTTTCAAGTCCCACTTGTCGCCGAGGGCGAAATAATAACCTATGTCGCGCAGGTAAAAGCCGCGTTCGCTCTCGTCGCCGTAAGTAGGCATGATAAAGCCGCTGCTGTATTTCTTGGTAAAGGGAAAAAAACCGTAGGGAATGGCCAGGGGTAACGGCACATCGGCCACCACAAGGTAGGCAGGGCCGAACACGACATCCTTACCCGGACGCACCTTAGCACGCGAAAGGGCAATGTAGAAATCGGGACAATCCTTATCGCAAGTGGTGTATCGTCCGTGTTGAAGATAGATGTCGCCATTGGCATCGCGTTTGGCTTTTTCTCCGAAAAGAAAACCCTCTTGTTGCTGTGTGTGCACTTCCTTGATAAGTCCTTTTTTCGATTTGAAGTTAAAGGCCATGGTGTCGCTGTTGTACTTGTCGGACCCCATGTTGAAAACGGGCTTGCCTTTAATGCCGCCTTTTTCTGTGCTGTCGGGCGCGCCAGTGGCGTGTACCACGCTGCTGTCTGTGCTGATGCGTATGCGTTCGCTGGCCAAGTCCATGTTTTCGTACTTCACTTTTGCCGAACCATAGAGGTAAGCCATTTTCGAATTGGCGTTGTAAACCAGCGAATCGTTGCCCGAATAAACCACGGGGGCGTCTATTCCGTTTTTCTTTTGTCGGTTAATCGAGTCGCGGCGGATGGAGTCGTCCACCTGTTTGTTGTGTCGATAGATGGCTCGTTGCAGCGAATCCATGCGTGTCGTGTCGTTGGCCACACGTTCCAACGAGTCGCGCCTGATGGAGTCGGCCTGCCTCTCGGCAGCCGTCTTGGGCGTTTTTTTTCGCTGTGCGTAGGGTGTATAGACCCCCGCCGTCACAAATATGACGGCAAACAGCAACAAGGCAATTAACGATTTTCTTCGCATTCTAGGCTACAAAATTAACGAATAAATGGTGAACCTTCTTGCTCTTATCCCTTTTTAACACTTGTTCGCGCTGCTTTTATGGGGTGGGGCGGGTGTCATCTGCGGTGCAGCGCATGGCATTTGGTGGCATGCTTGTTGCCCCCTTTGCTCGCCAAGCAATGCTAACTATCTGCAAAAACTTCAAAGCAATGGGCCGTATTTGATTTTTTTTATCTAATTTTGCACCGCTATATTATCCACTTATAGTAATTTGTATAAGCAACTTATGAAAAAAGAAAATACAATTCAGTCTTGTTTATCGAGACATGTGGCAAAGCTCCGGAAAGTTTCAGCCACGCAAAGACCAATTGGAGCGCATCGCTCCCGTGATTATTGAAATGGGATGTTTCTCGCGTGTGGAAACCAACGGCGGTGCCTTCGAGCAGGTTAACCTGCTTGCAGGTGAAAACCCCAACGAGGGTGTGCGAGCATTCTGTAAGCCTTTTAATGAGGTGGGCATAAAGACCCACATGCTAGACCGTGGACTGAACGCTTTGCGAATGTACCCCGTGCCCGACGATGTTCGTGCGCTGATGTATAAGGTGAAACACGCGCAAGGTGTGGACATACCCCGTATTTTCGACGGCTTGAACGACGTTCGTAACATCATCCCCAGCATTAAATGGGCGGCCGAGGCAGGCATGACGCCGCAGGGAACGCTCTGTATTACCACTTCGCCCGTACATACGCTGGAATATTATAGCAACATTGCCGACCAACTTATCGAGGCCGGAGCAAAGGAAATATGCCTTAAAGACATGGCCGGCATTGGCCAACCCGCCTTGTTGGGCAA
>NZ_HE999444.1:125671-128321 GCF_000312305.1 Prevotella conceptionensis 9403948
TGGCCGGCATTGGCCAACCCGCCTTGTTGGGCAAGCTAACGAAGGCCATTAAGGACAAACATCCTGAGATTATCATCGAGTATCACGGTCATACAGGCCCTGGTTTGTCGATGGCATCTGTCTTGGAGGTGTGCAACAACGGCGCCGACATCATCGACACGGCTATCGAACCGCTATCTTGGGGTAAGGTTCATCCCGACGTTATCTCGGTGCAAAGCATGTTGAAGAACGAAGGTTTCGACGTTCCTGAAATCAATATGAGCGCTTACATGAAGGCGCGCGCATTGACACAAGAGTTCATTGACGAGTGGTTGGGCTACTTTATCAACCCTGCCAACAAGCTGATGAGTTCGCTGTTGCTTGGTTGTGGCTTGCCCGGCGGTATGATGGGCAGTATGATGGCCGACCTTGCCGGCATACATAGCACCATCAATAGCATTCGTGCGAAGAAAGGCGAGCCCGAATTGTCTACCGACGACATGCTTATCAACCTCTTCAACGAGGTGGAATACGTTTGGCCACGTGTGGGTTATCCACCTCTCGTAACGCCATTCTCGCAGTATGTAAAGAACATTGCGCTGATGAACCTCCTCACAATGGAGCAAGGCAAGGGCCGTTTCGTGATGATGGACGATGCCATGTGGGGTATGATTTTGGGCAAGAGCGGCAAAATTCCTGGAACAATCGCACCCGAATTGGTTGCTTTGGCCAAGGAAAAGGGTTTCGAATTTACCGATGCCGACCCACATACGTTGCTGCCAAACAATCTTGAAGAGTTTAAGAAGGAGATGGACGAGAACGGTTGGGAGTATGGACAAGACAACGAAGAACTGTTTGAACTGGCTATGCACCCCGAACAATACCGCAATTATAAGAGCGGACAAGCAAAGAAGAACTTCTTGGCCGACTTGCAAAAGGCTAAGGATGCTAAAATGGGTAGCAAGTTGTCTGTTGAAGAACTCGCCGCCTTTAAGCACGCCAAGGCCGATGCGCTTGTTGCTCCTGTTAAGGGACAACTGTTCTGGGAATTTAATGGCGACGGCGAATGCGCACCTACCGTTGAACCTTACATTGGTAAGGAATACAAGGAAGGCGATGTGTTCTGCTACATTGTTGCCACCTGGGGCGAGATTGTTACTGTGCCTGCCGCACTCGGTGGCAAGCTGGTTGAAATCAATGCCAAGCAGGGTAGCAAGGTAAATAAGGGCGATGTAGTGGCTTACATCGAGCGCGCACAATAAAGATTTGACATCGGGCATAAGCCCAAAACATAGCATCGAAGGCACGGCTTGCAACATGTTGCGGGTCGTGCCTTTGCTTTTTTAGTGGTTTATGTTGTTGTCTTTCGTGGTTTCGTCGTCGTTTGCCCACAAATTTCTGGCAATCTGTGCAGTACAACGTAGTTTGTAGTGGGGCTACAAGCCGCTTGTAGTGCTGCTACAAGGCTTTTGTAGTGTCTGTACAATCCTTTTGTAGTGCCACTACAAGGGGCTTTGTATTCACGCAGCCGTTTGCAGCTTAAAGGCAATAGGGCGTGAAGGGCAAGCTGAGAAAACGAGAAATCCCCCAAAGTGCAGCACTTTTAGAGGACATGCGTTTATTACAAACGCGGCCGCACACTTGCTGCCACTTCACAACTGGACACGAAAAAAGGAGCCCCTTCATCGCGAAGAACCTCCTCCAAAAACAGTAATTAACTCAAAATTTATAATCTATTTTTACTGACAATTAGGATATTCATCATTAGTTTATGAGGACTAACTTACGATAAGCAATCCTCGTGACCTAAACTTGTCACTGCAAAGATAGGCAAGATATTTGAAAATGCAAACTTTATTGTGATAAAATTTGAGGTTTCTTAAATTAATTAATTCTTTTTTTAATCCTCTTTGGTGAGGAGGAAAGGTGGATAAGGCGAAAAGACGAACGGGTGGAAGGGAGAAAAGCGGCTTTCGCTTGTTGGCCAAGGTGCCATTCCTGCCCGCTTTTAGAAAGAATAGCTCCTCACCACTTTTCTATTTTAGCTCCTTATTACTTGCCCCTTTATCCTTTCACCGCTTACTCCTTCTCTCCTTACTCCTTAATGCTTATTACTTCTCTCCTTCCTACTTTCCATCTTCCTCCTTACTCCTTAGTACTTCTCTCCTTACTACTCCCCACTTCTCTCCTTCCTACTTCCCCGCCTTTTCTTCAAACCTATCCACCAGCCATTGCAGCTGTTGGGCGATGGTTAGCTGTCCGTTGTCTAGCTCAATAGCATCGTCGGCCTTGCGCAACGGACTTACTTCGCGGTGACTATCCTTATAATCGCGCTCTTGAACGTTGCGAAGAATTTCATCGTAGTTGGCCTCCATGCCCTTGCCTACAAGCTCGTCAAAGCGGCGTTGCGCCCTAACCTCTGCCGAAGCCGTGACAAACACTTTCAGTTCGGCATCGGGAAACACCACCGTACCAATGTCGCGACCATCCATCACGATACCCTTATCCTGTCCCATGCGTTGTTGTTGAGCCACAAGAGCCGTGCGAACAAAGTCTATTGCAGCAATTGAACTAACGTGCCCAGACACCTCCATGCCCCTAATCTCGCGTTCAACGTTCTCGCCGTTGAGGTAAGTTTCGGCCTTTCCTGTTTCAGGGTTTAGCTTAAACT
>NZ_HE999444.1:128664-192278 GCF_000312305.1 Prevotella conceptionensis 9403948
AAGTTTCGGCCTTTCCTGTTTCAGGGTTAGCTTAAACTCCACCCTTAGCGTGTCCATTTTCGCTTTCAGGGCCTCGCGGTCAACGTGGCCGTCGGGCGCAATCATACCGTTTTGCATGGCAAAAAGCGTTACGGCGCGGTACATTGCGCCCGTGTCTACATAGATATATCCCACTTCTTTGGCCAACATCTTGGCCATAGTGCTCTTTCCGCACGACGAAAGTCCGTCGATGGCGATGGTTATTTTCTTCATAGTGTATTGTTGTTTGTAAGTTTATTTTTTAGTTTATGAGTTGGTGAGTTGATGAGTTTTTGAGTTGATAACTCACAACTCACATTGCAAACGACACGTTAAGCACCACCGACGAACTAGAAACGTGGTACTTGCCGTAAGCCAAGTTCAGCTTAAACCGTTCTAGTTGCAAACCTGCACCAAGCGACAAACCTGCGCCATGACTGCTGGCGTTCTCGGCATCGCCCACTTTCATCTCGTTGGCACGCCGCAAACTATATCCTGCACCCACCCAAATGTTTGGCGAAAGGTCTACATCTACGCCAAAAACAAAATGTTTCATCAGCGCATAATGCCAGTGGTTGAGGTCTACCAGCGTTGCCGACAGGCGGAAAGGCCCATGCTGCAAGCGTTTGCTGATGCCCATCTGCACGTCGAGCGGCATGCCTTCGTAGTCGTCTTCGTAGGCTTTAAGCTGTCCGCCCAGGTTCTTAGCCACCACCGAAAGCGACAATTCGCGGTCGGAATCGTAATAGTTCAGGCCAAGATCTACGCCCACACCAATCGAAGTATAGTGCCCGATGCTCGACGACAGCACCTTTGCAGCGATGCCACCCGCCAACTTATCGGTAAGCATGTACGAGAAATAGGCCGTTGCGGCGATGTCCCTAGCGGCAAATTCGCCCAAGTCTTGGTTGTCGGCAGTGGTATATCGCATCTTGCCATAGTCCACATAGTTAACCGAGAGGGCAGCCGAGGCGCGCTCTTTTATCACCTTGTTGTAGGCCACGCCGGCCAAATTAACACCCCGCATGAAGTTCATGTAGTTCAATGCAAGTGTCTTATCGCTCACCGACGACAGCAACGCAGGGTTGTTGAACATCAACCAAGCATCGTCGTTAATGAGCGTAACGTTGTCGCCACCTAGCGCGGCAGCGTGCGCACTAACAGGCAAACGCAAGAAATTATAAGCCGTTTGGCTCTCTTGTGCCGCCATTTTATCCGCCATAAAGAACAAAATAAGGGCGAAAATAACTTTTTTCATCAACTTCTTTCTGTTTTATCTACAAAGTTACACCTTTTTCCAATTATATCATTATATTTGTAGGTGAATTGAGTTTCATTCGCCGTGAAAGCTCTAACTTTGTTGCAACAACTTCAATCGTGTGGAGGTAAAGAAGACACATAGTGCCAATTTGGAGAACAAGCGCGTAACCAATTACCTGCTTGGGCTTGTTGTAGTGCTCTCGTTCCTGTTTGTGGCGCTGGAGTACAACAGCAATTCGCGTACCTTTGACTTCGACGACGAGGTGCCAGACGATTTCTTCGAGGAGATGGAAATACTGCCCGACGTGGAGAAAAACGAAATGGTGGCCGCCGCAATTCCCACTGCCGCACCCTCTATCACCACGAAAATTAAGGCGGTGGACACGCCCGTAGCATTGCCCGACAAGCTGAACGAACGCAACGACGAGGAAAAAGAAGGCGAGGAGGCAACCGTACAACAAAACGAAACGCCTACAACGGCCATCGAACAGCCTGTTCCCGAACCAATAGCCAACGACGATAAGCCGCGCGTTGTGCAACAGATGCCCGAATATCCAGGCGGCATTGTGGAGTTTATGAAATGGTTGCAACGCACCCTTCGCTATCCGCCAACAGCCCAACAACAGGGCATTCAAGGCAGTGTGATGGTGTCGTTTATCGTCAATGCAGACGGAACCATTACCGACCAAAAGGTGGTTCGCGGCGTAAATGAAGACTTAGATGCCGAGGCTTTGCGCGTTATCAGTCACATGCCCAAGTGGAAGCCTGGGCTAGACAAGGGCAAACCCTGCCGCACGCTCTTTGCCATACCTATCGTATTTAAACTTTAAAAATTAGTCAACATGTTGACAGACGATCTAATTCTCAGCAAAATAAACGCATATTTAGAGGCTTTGCCCTTCAATCGTAAGCCGCAATCGCTTTACGAACCCATACGTTATGTGCTCTCCATTGGGGGCAAACGTATTAGGCCTGCGCTTGCATTGCTGGCCTATAACCTGTTTAAGGACGACCCCGAAAGCATTCTTGCACCTGCTTGCGGATTGGAAACCTACCATAACTACACGCTCTTGCACGACGACTTGATGGACAATGCCGCCCTGCGACGTGGTAAGCCCACCGTACACAAACGTTGGGATGCCAATACGGCCATACTATCGGGCGACTCGATGCTGGTTTTGGCTTATCAGCTGGTGGCACAATGCGATGCCGCAAAGCTGAAACCCGTGATGGAACTGTTTACCGAGACGGCACTCGAAATTGGCGAAGGGCAGCAATACGATATGGACTTTGAGCATCGCAACGATGTAACCGAAGACGAATATATCGAGATGATTCGCCTAAAAACCAGCGTGCTCTTGGCCTGTGCCATGAAGATGGGCGCGCTGTTGGCCGATGCTCCACAGCGAGATGCCGACCTATTATATAAGTTTGGCGAGCAAATAGGCTTGGCTTTTCAGCTGCAAGACGACTTCCTAGACGTGTACGGCGACAGCAAAGTGTTTGGCAAAGCCATTGGCGGCGACATCGTAAGCAACAAGAAAACATACATGCTTATCAACGCTTTCAACAAGGCCGCTGCCGCACAACGGGCCGAACTGCAACACTGGGTTGACCAAGAGCAATGCGATGCGCAAGAAAAAATTGCGGCCATAACCCAGCTCTACAACGCTATGGGCATCGACAAGATGGCCGAACGGCGAATAGAACACTACTTTGAGTGTGGCAAACGCTACCTCGATGAGGTGAATGTGCCAGCCGAAAGAAAAGAAAATCTCATTAACTATGCCTCGAAAATGATGAACAGAAAATACTAAAATCTCTCACCTAAATACAATACCATGCCATACCGACGACTACCTAAGACAGATGCCGCACGACTGAAAGCATTGAAAATGCTACTCGAAAACGAGAGTGTGTATGCGGCAAGAAATCGATTTATCGATTGGAGCGTGATTAACAGGGCTAGACCTGCCTACGACCGACTACTGACGGCAGCCCAGCAGTATCGAACTTCGCTAACAGCGCAAGCCAGACAGACGGGCAAGATAGACCGCGTGCAGCGCAATGCCGTAATGTATGTGAGCCATTTTCTGCAAGTGCTCTTCATGAGTGTTGAGCGCGGAGAGATTAAGAAATCTGCTCTGAAACTCTACGGACTTAGCGAACATGCCACATCGCTGCCCAATCTTAAAACCCAAGAGGGCTTGGCCAAGTTTGGAAAACGAGCTATCGAGGGCGAGAAAGAACGCATTAAGCAAGGCGGACGACCCATCTACAACCCCACCATCGGGATGGTTTCCACGCATTACGACATCTTTATGGAGACCTATAAGCAACAAAAGTCGCTGCAAGCCCGAACGAACAAGGCCGTAGACACGTTGCACACGCTACGCCCTGAAACAGACAACATCATCCTCGACTTGTGGAACCAAATCGAGAAACACTTCGAACACGAACCGCCAGAGGTGCGTTTCGCCGAGTGTAGAAAGCTGGGGGTGATATATTATTACCGCCGCAACGAGGAACATCTGTATTAACTATTTCTCGTTAAAGGCCGCTTCTATAAACGCTGTGCCACTGCTCAATGTGGCTTAGCCGAGTTTTTAGCGTGAGCCTAAGCACCGAACGGGTTTCTGTCCCAATGCAAAAAGATTGGGACAGCTTGCTTTCGGTGCATGTATGTTGGCGGTTTTTCTCCCCATCGTTATGGGGAGCAAGGCTTTTTGGGCTTTTGTAATTGGGCCCAGAGCCAACAGATTGTAAACGAGAACATGACAACAGAGATTATTGATACGCACATCCACCTAGATGTGGACGACTATCGCGACGACCTTGACGAGGTTGTTGCACGTGCCAAAGCGGCAGGAGTAAGCAAGGTTTTTATTCCTGCCATCGACGAGCAAAGTGGCGATGCCGCCCTTTTGCTGGCTCAGCGTTACCCCAACTACGCCTTCGCCATGATGGGTTTGCATCCCGAAGAGGTGAAGGCCGACTATGCTGAGGTGCTTAAACGCATGAAACGGCGGTTTGAAGAGCCGCACCCCTTTATCGCCATTGGCGAAGTGGGGTTAGACTTTTATTGGAGTCGCGAGTTCGAAAAGCAACAACTTGAAGCCTTCGAAGAACAAGTGCGCTGGTCGGCCGAATACAAATTGCCCTTGATGATACATTGCAGAAAGGGGCAAAACGAGATGGTGCACATCATCAAAAAGTACGAAAGCCAACTGCCAGGCGGTGTTTTCCATTGCTTTACGGGTAACGAACGCGAGGCCGATGCCTTCTTGCAGTTCGACAAATTCGTGCTGGGCATTGGCGGTGTGCTTACTTTTAAGAAGTCGAACCTGCCCTCGGTGTTGCCCCACATTCCCCTTTCGCGCATCGTTCTCGAAACCGATGGCCCTTACATGGCCCCTGTTCCCATGCGCGGCAAGCGCAACGAGAGCAGTTATCTCACCCATGTTGTGGAGGTAATGGCCAATGCCTACGCCACCACCACCGACGAAATAGCCCGCCAAACCAATGAGAATGTAAAGCGGGTATTTGGTTCGCGCGTGCCTTTTTAAGAGCAAATCCACTTCGTTGGTTGGTTTATAATGGCGCAATGGCATAGCATTGTTTTTTCAATACCGCTGTGATAAGGCTTCTTTCAGAGAATTAACGCATAAAACGAAATAGATTGACGTATGAAAAGGATAATCTTATTGTTGCTTGTTTTGTTTGCAACGCGTGTTTCGGCACAAACGTGGAACACTGGGGAATTTCAGCAAATGGGAGAAAAAACCATCCTTAAGATGCGTAGGATATTCAAGATTCCGACGCAGGTGAAGCTCTATGCAACAGCGTATATTTACGTATGCGACCTCACGACCAAGAAAAAATCCGTCCCCACAGACAGTATCGCTTCGCTTACAGTTAGCGATTGGCTTCGCAAAGTGTACGATTGTTGGCACAAGGTGTATGTTTACGATGACCAATTGCGATACTTTTTGGTTGATAATCTCGCAAATAGAGATGAAGGAGGTGATGAAAGGAAGTCTTATTTAGGCACAAAAGACGACCGCGGCATTGCCGAGATGCTGCAAGCCAATAGGTTTGATTGTGTGATAGAAGCGGATAGATGCCAAAACAAGGATGCTAAACAGTTGGTGCTGATATGCGTTAAGCGGGATGGTATGTATCGTGCTGTGGTTAAAGGAGAAAAGACAACGCTGAAATTGGTGACGAAAGACGATCTCCTAATAGAGCCATAGTTTGCCTGTGTGGGTGAGTCTATGAGTTGTTTTTTTAGTTTTATTGCTGTCCGGTAAAACTTTTTGGGGGATATCTGTGTTAGTTAAAATAGACTTAACCTTATTATTTCTTAGAATTATCGGTTATTATAGGTCTTTTCTTATCAAAAGAAGTGCATTTTATAATACTTACAGTTTGAAACTGAAAACCAAGCCCCTGGATGAGTTAAACGGCTGCAATGCCGATGGATAAAGAGATACAGAACTTTCTGTTTATTTTTACCGGACAGCAATATTTAGGAATATACCCACTTCGTTGGCTGCCTGTAACTTTACTTTCGGAAGAAAGTCTCAACTGGCTAAAAATGTATTTACCTTGATTCATGGGCGTAGTGATACTTACAGATTGTTACATTCTGCTAAGTTAGCCAGTTCTAACCCATAGCGTCTTTTTTTGAGTTGTATCTATTTGTTGTTTAACGAACTCAATCAAATAGTGCAACAACCTGTTGCACAAATTCAAGATACAGATAATCTGTCGAACACAATTGCGCAACAACCTGTTGCACAATTAGGAGAGGTTCCTCAAACGCTGTCGGCTATCTATCACAGTGACGTCTGTTGGATAGAGGAAATCTTTACGCAGTCGGCCATTGCTGCCACCAACTGGGCTAGTCATGTAATTCTGCTTAATAGTAAGTTTCGTTTAGGCGAGTGCTATTCAACTCACCAACTCATCAACTCAAAATCTTAAATTGTTATATTTTATTTTACAATATCACTCTAATTTTCACTTCGTTCTAGCGCAAATATCGCTCATAAAGTAGCTAAAAAGCTACTTTTTATAGTCTTTCACGCCTCACGTTTTCCCTGTTTTTCAGAACAAAACCTGCATTTTGCACCATTTAGCCTTTCTATTTGGGCTGCCTACTCGTTATTTTTCAAGCCCAATTACTCGCTTTTAGCCCCTAAAATCCTACTTTTTAACGACTATTTCGCCCTTTTCGGCCATGTTTTAACGGCTCTAAAAGGTTTTGTTTTATACCATTACTATGTATTATTATGCTTTTTACCTCGCATTTAGCACCAAAACGTCTTGCATTTAGCACCAAAACGCACTGTATTTAGCACCAAAATGCACTGCGTTTTGCACCATATTACAGTGCGTTTTGCATCAAATCGCAGTACATTTAGCAGCAAATAGCCCAAAAACAGGTACAAATGGCGGTGTTTTTAAATAAAAATTCATTTTGCCTCGTTCACATGCTACCCCCTTTTTGCATCAAAACCAACCTTTGCGAGAATCGATTTTTTGCGGCAGGGTGAGCGATTGGTGGCTGGAAATGGCACTCATAATGTTAAATTTCTGACTAAAAAATAGACAAAATGCGATTGTGCTGTGTACGCGTGCATGGGTAACGGCACGAAAAGCACGTAAGCTTACTACCGCCAGCGCGAGCGGCTGCCGGTCATGCTACTCACGGTCAACGGAGTCAGTATAAGGGAACGCAGAAGTAATCTGTCATCGACAGCCGTTTTTCAACTTGTAGAGAATGTATAGGACGACTTCCACTTGGCCACTTTTTGAGATATAACCACGTTTCGCCACATACAAATGGGCCGGAATATCAGATTTCATCGTATCCTTGTTCCAGTACTTTGTACATGAAGAGGAGTGTTTGTCTTCGCTTTACAGCACAAAGACAATAAGCCCCTCTCAAATTATAGAAACATTAAAAGTCAAGGCTACTTCAATTGTTTGATTCTTTTTTTGCAGCAGGTGTATCTTTTATTTTTTCCTTATAAATACAAAAAATGAGATAACGATAAAGAATGGCACATAGGCTATGCTTGCGTATTCGCTTTTTGAAAAGTTTATTATTCCGCTATAAACATAGTGGTTTAATCTCCACACTGTGCTATAGGGTATAAGGTAGGCATAATCTTTATTTTGAGCAATAATATCAAAGATCGTCATGAGGCTAGCAAACCCAATAGGCAAAACAAAACTCTTAAAAATCAAACTAAGATTATATTGTATAAATGAAACAGCAGAAAGGGCTATAAACAAATACGAGAAATATGAAGCCATTAGGGTATTAACATTATAACTGGAGAATTTATATCCGGGTAATAACTTATCCAGAGCAAAACCAGACAGAAGGAAAGTAAGATAACCTATAAGGGAAGAAATAAAGATAATCTCTAAAAGGAAGACAATTTTGCTCGAATAAACTGTCACCTTGCTCACAGGTCTTGTAAAAAGAAGTCTAAATCCATAATTCTTATATTCTACATCGCATAAAGAATAACTCAAAACGGCTGCAAGAATTGGATAAAGCAGACTATAAAATTCAAAGATGTACCTACCCAATAACCATACCCAAGGATTGTAATCAAAAGTCATTGCCGGATTATTGACTGCATCAGCATGTTTAAACAAGATATATACATCAATATATAAAGTAATGAAAAAGGGAAATAACAAGAAGAGCCAAATGGCAATATTAAATCTTAATTTATAGTGTTCGCTTTTAAGAATGGTAAAGAATGATACTGGTTTCATAAGTCGGTTTTTATTAGATGAAGGAATACAGACTCCAATTTTTCTTGGCATTTATCTGCAAATATAATTTGAATGTTGTTTTGTTGCATTAAATTTCTAAAACTGTCAAAAGAGCCGTCTTGTTCTATTTCTATGATAAACGTTCTGTCAGAAATCCTATTTACGGGTATCAAGTGCTCTTTGCATATCTCCATGCCTCGTTCCGGCTGGTCTGTATATATTAAATAAGAAAGCTTTTTCTGATTGAGTAGACTGTTAATTTCTCCTTGAAACAATAATCTTTTGTTATTTAATACTCCGATATGTGTGCATATTTTCTCCAGTTCAGCTAAGATATGTCCTGATATGAAAATCGTTTTTCCTTCGCTTTGAAGTTTGAGCATTAGCTCTCTCATTTCATAAACACCTTGCGGATCTAGTCCATTGAGTGGTTCGTCAAGAATGAGTAATTTCGGATTATGAAACATTGCCATCGCAATTCCCAGGCGTTGTTTCATTCCTGTAGAATATTTTCTAACTTTTTTGTCTTTATCTTTGGTCAAATTCACAAGTTCTAAAACCTCTTTAATGCGCTTTTGTCCACAATGATATAGCATATCCAGATAGTTTAGATTCTCATAGGCACTCAAATCTGCATAGAAGAATGGTTGTTCTACCAGGCATCCTATATTTTGAAGGATATACGATCTGTTGGAATTGAATTCTTTTTTATTGAAGAATACCGTATTTTTTGGGGTTTGCTCCAATCCTAAAAGTATCTTTATCGTAGTAGATTTACCCTCCCCATTCTTGCCTAAGTATCCATAAATGGACCCCTCTGGAATCTTCAAGTTAATGTCTTCTAATACAGAATGATTTCTGTAGTTAAAAGTGAGATGGTTGGTTTCTAGTATATTCATAATCAACACTATCTTTTAAAAATATTCGTATTTAAATGATTTAATGTAATTCAGTAGCTCTTATTTAGACCTATTTGAAATTCTAAATAATTCATTGGAAAATATATGGTGAAATGTTTTTGGGCGGAAAGAACTATTCTCTTTTCTCGGATGACATAGATGGAATAAAGGAGCATCAACCCTATATACATTATTTCCAAGGTTTGTGAATCTATTATGGCAGTCATAATATTCATTACCCCATCCATAATGTCTTTCATTTTTCATGTCCACATCAATATATTTTTCCTATTTACAAATACGTCACCTCCATACATTGGCTGATTGCAAAGAAAATAAAGCATATTAGTTTTTTTATAGAGGACCTTGATATCTTTAGTGTTTAAATAATATCTCCGCAAAATATCTGATGTTTGATAAACAATTCCATTATAAGGATATGCGATGTCTGCCTAACTTGAACGAAGAATATTGTCGGCATCCGTAACAGATTTTTTATCAATATTTGTATCAGAATCCCAATTTGCTGTAATTGGTGTATTTATTAGTAGGCGATTCATGAATTGTATTTTCGATTTATAATAGGTTATAAAACACGAGAGCTAAATTGCAGATATGTTATATTTGATGCAAAAATAAGAAAAGTGTTTGAAATAAGACATGGGGTAACATTGTTTAACGCTTTATGTATTAACGTAGCAAGTGCGAATTTATAAGATTCTCTTTTTAAGAGCAAATTCAGATGTCCTACAACTATGCCGAACTCAGGTTGTATGAAATTGTTTACCAGCCGGAGGTTGTGCCTAAATCACTGATGCGCTATTGAATATGAAGGAAATAGGTAAGTGGGTGAGGTATCCTTATTTCTTACCTCCCACATTCATCTTATAAATAGCATGTAGCATGATGTAGTGGGGGATAGTGTTGTAGCGTATCTCGCTCTTTCCTTGGCCGTTCACTTGATAATCTACGCTTTTAAGTTGCTGGAAAAGGTCGAACGCTTCGAGTTTCACGGCAAATCTACCTTTCATGAAGCTTTGAGTAACGTACGCATTGCACATCAAGTTGTTGGTATTAATCTGCTCATCGGCATAGCCTCTGCGGCTAAACATCTTGAGGTCCATTCCCATTTCTAATCCCGTTTTCATGCTATACGAACCGATGAAGCCATATTCGTAGTCGTAGGTGTTGAAGGGTGTAAAGCCCTTACGGGTACTATTGACGTTTCGCCATGAGAGTTGTCCCATCAAACTCAAGCTTAAGGTTTCTTTTTGGTACTTCACCTCCAGGTATTGGCGGGTAGTGTGGTTATTCACTTTGCTCAATACGCTACTCGTTTGTCCCGCAACTCCCGTCAAGTCTACATTGTGGTCGTAGTTATATTCTGTTTCGGTGAATAAGTTGAAGTATTTCATGCTATCCAACGGAACATTATAATAAATTTCGCTATGTGCTGACCAGTTGCCGTTTACGTTCTCGGGTTTATAAGTATATACACCCGTTTGTGGGTCGTAGATGAACCCGTTTGCCACGGCATTGTGCGTTTCTTGAATACCGAAGTAGATGGAAGGTAAATTGTATCGTCTATTATGCTTATCGCTAAATCTTATTCCCAATGAACTCTGTCTGCCATTTTTTAAGTTCGGATTTCCCAATGAGACGGCTAAAGGGTTGGAGTTGTCGCGGCGATCAATCAACGAATACATATCGGGAGTAGTGGTTGTCGAATTACCCCACGCCACAAATTCATATTCATTATGAATCAATTGACCTGAAAAGTTTATTTGTTTGATCCAATTACTCTGAGAAATGGGTTTTGTTATCGGTTCACTTCTATAATCCAATTGTTCTTTTTTATAGCTTAGAGGCGTAAATACGCCAAATGTAAAGGAGTTTTTTCCTTTTCTTTTCATATAATGTGCACCCAGTACTCCCATATGTTGTTTACTCATATAGTAGCCTGTATAACTATTATTGAGGTCTAACGAACGTAAGAGGGTATCCCGCGTAGAAGGCAAACTTCCAATACTATGGTCTTCATTTTGCCACTCTTGCAAGCGGTCTAATCGATATTTATTGTTGTTTCGATAATTGCCAGCTTGCCTGTATTCATACCCAGTGATGATGTTAAAGCCTGAAGGGAGAACAAATATGTACTGAGGATTAAAAGTATATGAATAGGTATAAGAAGGTGATTCATCATATCGATTGCGATAATCTTTCTTTCCCGCCCCCTGAAGATAGTCTAATCGGTATTTGCTGAAGTTATAATTCTTGATATTTTCGTATGTGCTTTTGACTTGAACTCCTATTCTGTCACCCGATTTTAAAGGCTTTCCCAAGTATATATCCAATGCTGAACTGAGTGTATGACCATTGCCGAGCGTTTGAGATAATTGCCTATTTATGCCTTTATAGGTGGAGAGTTGTGGAAGGGGGAGCGTAAAAGCAGAGTCAAGGATAGCTTCTGTTGACCCTAAACTCTTGGGGTCTGTCTGGAAAACGGCAGACTTGTCTGTACTGAAGTTATCAAACTTGTTATAATTCAACCACAGCATAGCCATAAGTTGGTATGACTTATTGACATGAAACTGATCATTTAGTTCATAAATAGTATTCTTGGTGGTACTATTGTTAATGCGTCGTGTAAAGTTGTTGTTAGCGGTACCCAAGAAAGATTCAGCTGCCGTGTGTGTGATATTATGGGTGCTGAGCCATGAAACACTTGTCGATAGACTATTATTTACCGTGTTCTTCTCGTTACTGTTGGCAAAGTTTAGACCGATGGTCTTTCGGGTTACTTGTCCTTTTGGCAACTTGGTAGGAATCCAGTCGCCCTTCTCGCCTGGCTTTCGGTCTTCGTTTACGTTGTTGATATTGGCAAAGGTAGACACTTGTATGCGTGGTGTAAAGTACAAGCCGAACAACCTGAGGGCGTATCTACTATTGGTTCCACCCGCAATGTCGGCATTACCGATGAAGTTTTTTTCGTATTGTTTCTTCAGTTGAATATCCATCACGTAGTCTTTTTTCTCTACGTCAATGCCCATAGCCTGGCTCTTTTCGGTGCTCTTTTCAAACACTTTGAGGTCTTTAACGGTGTAATTGGGCAGGTTTTCGATGAGTTGTTTGTTGTTACCCTTGAAGAAATCTTTTCCGTTGAGTGTGAGGTAATCGAGTTTACGGCCATTAATGAATATCTCACCATTGCTGTTCATCGTTGCTCCGGGCAGTTGTCGAATGAGCGCATCTAGCATACTACCTTCGGGAAGGTTGAAGGCCTCGGCATTAAAGACAATGGTGTCGCCTTTGTTAATCATTTTGATTTTGGTACTCTTCACCACTACTTCGCCCAAGTTATGTTCTACATCTTCCATTCGTTTTCGTTTCAGGGTAAGGTCTTTCAAGTCAATCACCGTTGCACGAGTCTTGAAGCTAATCTCATGATTGTAGTAAGTGGTTTCGTATTTGGGATTTTCCACCTTGATGATATATTTGCCTTCGGATACCTTGGGTGTCATAAAGAAATAGGCTTCTGGGTGAACGGCATTCCTGTTCCAAGTCTGTGTGGAACAAGAATCAACAACCGTGCTATCAGGCGCCATCAAGGTTATCTTACTATCGACGATGGCAAGGCTTGTAAAACTATCTACCACGCGCCCGTACATTTTCATTTCGCGTGTTTTTTTAGAAGTGGTTGAATGCTGTTGTGCAAATGATTGCTGAGGCAAAGGCAGCGTCACGCATAATAATATTCCCAAAAGTTGTTTCATCGTTATTAGATGTTTTCTATGTCAATTATAATAGATGATGAAGTCGTCTTGATTTTTAATATTTCTATAAATTGAGAGGAGTTTATTATCTTTGTTATGCAAAACCCAGATAAACACTCCTCTTGTGAACGTTATTGTTTATAGTTTATCGCACTCGTCGAGCCACATTTTGGCCGTTGCATCGCTGGGCATTCGCCAATCGCCACGCGGACTAAGGCTAACGCTACCCACTTTCGGTCCATCGGGCAGGCACGAACGCTTGAACTGTTGGGCGAAGAAACGGCGAAGGAACACCCTTAGCCAATGCTTTATCTCGTCGTCGGAATAATGCTTGGCACGTTGTTGCGGTGATGCAAAGGCATGACGAGCCATGATAAAGAGGCGTTGGGGGGTGAAACCGTGGCGCAAGAAGTGGTAGATGAAGAAGTCGTGCAGCTCGTATGGGCCAACGAGATCTTCCGTTTTCTGCTTGATGTTGCCTGCTTCGTCGGCAGGAATAAGTTCGGGCGAGATGGGCGTGTCGATGATATCGTAGAGCGTTTGACAGGTGGCCTCGTTGTGCATGGTTTGTGCAACGTGGCGAACAAGGTGCTTGATGAGGGTCTTGGGGATGCTTACGTTTACGGCATACATGCTCATGTGGTCGCCGTTGTAGGTGGCCCAGCCCAGTGCCAGTTCGGAAAGGTCGCCCGTTCCCACAACAATTCCACCGAGTTTGTTGCCCAAATCCATAAGAATTTGGGTGCGTTCGCGTGCCTGTCCGTTTTCATACACCACGTCGTGCACGGCCATGTCGTGGTCAATGTCTTCGAAATGTTGGGCTACACTCTTGGCGATGTTGATTTCGTGGGTGGTTATTCCCAATTCGCGCATTAAGTCGATGGCGTTTCGGTAGGTTCGGTTGGTTGTACCAAAGCCTGGCATGGTTACGCCGATGATGCCCTCGCGTGAAAGGCCTAGCTTGTCGAAAGTACGCACACATACAAGCAGGGCGAGTGTGGAATCTAGTCCGCCACTGATGCCCAGCACCACCTTTGAGGCATGGATGTGTTTAAGGCGTTGGGCCAAGCCCGACACTTGTATGTTGAAAATCTCCTCGCAACTGTCGTACATCTGTTCGTCTTGCGGCACGAAAGGCAAGGGGTCGATGGTGCGTTGCAGGGCGAAGGGCTTGTTGGTAAGGGGAGCTTGGGCCGTATGCAACAAGGCGGTGTGCCCGTGTTGGGCGTTAACGTAGGTGCTATTTGTGCGCCGTTCGGCACGAAGTTTAAAGATGTCTATTTCGGAAACGACGATTTGCGGCTCGAAATCAAAACGTTTGTTCTGGGCAAGGAGTTTCCCGTTTTCGTAAATCAGGGCGTTGCCGCCATAAACCACGTCTTGAGTACTTTCGCCAAAGCCGCATCCGCTGTACACGTAGCCTGCCATTGTGCGGGCACTTTGCTGTGCTAGCAGACTTTTAAGGTAGGCGTGTTTGCCGATAAGCTCGTCGCTGGCCGAGAGATTGCAAACGATGTCGGCGCCAGCAAGTGCCAAATAAGTGCCGGGGGGATTGGGTGCCCATACGTCTTCGCATATTTCTACGCCGAACTTTACGCCATCGGTGGTGACGAAGATTTGGCTTTGCGCTGTGAGTAGGGCTTGCTGACCAGCGTAGTGGATGGATGTTTCGTTGAGATGGTGGGTGGATGCGAACCATCTTTTTTCGTAAAACTCGCTGTAATTGGGCAGATAGGTCTTGGGAACAATGCCAAGGATGTGGCCTCTTTGAAAGACCACGGCGCAATTGAGCAAGATACTGTCTACTGCGACAGGCACGCCAACCACGGCAATGACGTCTAACGTCTTCGTGTTTTCGAGCAGTGAGCCTACTGCTTGTTCGGCTTGCTCGATGAGTAGCTGCTGTGTGAAGAGGTCTTGACAGGTGTAGCCCGTGATGCCTAGTTCGGGAAACACCACGATTTCGGCTCCTTGTTCGTTGGCTTGCTTGATTTGCTGCTCTGTTTGTTCGGCGTTGAAATGGCAGTCGGCCACTTTAACAGCTGGAATAGCTGCCGCCACTTTGATATATCCGTGTTGCATAAATTCTTTTTTGAGGAGTTCTTTTGAGGAGTTCTTTTGAGGAGTTAAGGAGTTATGGAGTTAAGGAGTTAAGCCAATAGCTCAGGAGTTAAGGAGCTATGGAGTTAAGGAGTTAAGCCAAATGCTTTGCGAGTTTTGTCAACTAGAATCCTAGGGAAACTAGGGAAACTAGGAAATCTAGGAAATCTAGGGAAACTAGGAAACTAGGAAATCTAGGAGAGCTAGGAAATCTAGGAGAGTTAGGGAAACTAGACACGCAAGGGAAACGTGGATATTTAGAAACCATACGCGGCTTTGTGGGCGTTAGCCATCTTTTCACCCTTTCACCCTTTCACCCTTTCACCTTTTCACCTTTTCACCTTTTCACCCTTTCACCCTTTCATCTTTCCCATCTTTTCACCTTTTCACCTTTTCACTTTTTCCCCTTTTCACTCTTTCACTTTCACCAACGTTGCTCCATACCCATATTCTTGGAACGAGGCATCTTGGTAAGTGTAGCCTTTAAAGTGTCGGTTCAGTTCGTTGATAATGGCTTTTCGCAGCACGCCTTCGCCTTTACCGTGGATGAACACGATTTTAAGGCCGCGTTCGTTGGCGTGCTCTTTAAGTGTTCGGCGGAACACTTCCAGTTGATATTGCAGAATATCGAGCGAATCCATACCTTGTGTAGTCTCTAAAATCTCGTGGGCATGCAGGTCAACCACCAATGGCTCGTTAGTTTTGCGGTCGCCATGAGCGTGTTTGCCTGTTGCAGAAACTGCGCCTTTGGCAGACCGCGCATCTTGTTTCATCTTTTGTATGGCAGCCTTAGAGAGCATCTCCGTTTTCAGTTTCTCTGTATCAATCTCGCTAACGGGCGGTTCGGCAGGCTCGTCGCCTTCGACAATGGTATAGAGCATGGCAGGCTCGTTGTAAAAAGGCGTTTCGGCAAAGAGATGCTGTTTGAACAGTTTAAGCGGCTCGATGTGTAGCTTTACGTCGATGGCAGGCTTGCGCACATAGCTTTTTTGTCTTTTGAACGCAATGGCTTGGAAGGCCGATTGCTCAAAGCTGTTATAGTCTTCAGCGGCAATGGTTTCGAGCGTAACCTTGGTGTTGGGTTCTATTTCGCCCTCGTTGCGCAGCATCCAGCTTTCGCCCTCGGCAGTGGCAAAGGCGTAACGCAGGTAATAATTGCTGTCGTTCACAAGCTCTACGGCCATTTTGGTGTGGCTCAACTGCCGTGCGTTTTCGGGTACGAAGGCCAAATACACGTTCAAACTGTTGCCACCCACACGTTCTTCAACAGGCTTGCGAAAGGTAATTTCGCTGTCGGCAGGGTCTGTTTCGTGTTCCGTATCGTTGTCAGTCTCTTCGTTTTCGTATCCGCCACTTAGCAATGCCTTGATGGATTGCTTGCCAGGGGTGTCTTGTTGCGTGGTGTTCGTCTTCTGTTCGTTGGCCACCTTTGAGGTTCTGCCTTGCTTGCGGTCCAACTCCTCGTCTACAACCACCACCTCGTTGATGCTCATGGGTATCTCGAAACCATCGGAATCTTGTACCAACACGATGTTTTTTCCTTGGAAACCAGCCACGATACCGCCGCCCGTTTCGCTTAGAAACCTTACTTTATCTCCTTTTTTCATAGTCTTGCTGTTTGGTGTTAGGGAATGAGAATGCTGCTGTCGCCATAACTTAAAAACCTGAAATCGTTGTCGAGCGCATAACGATAGATGCTTTTCCAATCGCCTCCAACGAATGCGCTAACCAGTAAAAGCAATGTGCTTTGTGGTTGGTGGAAGTTGGTGACGAGGCGTTTTACGATTTTATATTGGTAGCCTGGCGCGATGATTATCTGCGTGCTGGAATGGAGCGAGGGCAAATTGTTTCGGTCCATGTAGGCAATCAGTTCGCCAATGGCTTCTGTGGGCGTGATGTTGGTGGGCGTTGGCTCGTAGGGCTCCCATTGATTTACGTGCAATTGTTCGAGCGAGACGTTGGGATTGGCCTTTACCTTGCAGCCCATGTAGTACAGGCTTTCGAGGGTTCGCACGCTGGTTGTGCCCACAGCTACGGCCTCGCAGTTGTGTTGCAGCAGCTTTTCGAGCGTTGTTCGGCGTATGCACACATACTCGGTGTGCATGGAATGCCCCTCAATTTCTTCGCTCTTTACGGGCTTGAAGGTGCCTGCGCCAACGTGTAGGGTAAGCTCTTCGCGGTCGATGCCGTGCTGGTCGATGTCGGCAAGCACCCTTTGCGTGAAGTGTAGACCGGCAGTTGGGGCGGCTACCGAGCCTTTAATCTTGGAGTAGACGGTTTGGTAAGTGGTCTTGTCGCTTTCTTGCGTGTTGCGGTTGAGGTAGGGTGGGATGGGCAATTCGCCTGCTTTGTCGAGCAGTTCGGCAAAAGATAGCTTGTTGCCAGTCCATTTGAAGTCTATTTTCAGTGCCGTTTCGCACGACATGTCGCGTTCGGCAGTGAGTTGTACTGCTGCTGGTTGACCCGCTATTTCTACCGTAGTAGTTAGCGGTCCGCCTTTCCATTTCTTCAGATTTCCTACCATGCAATACCACGAACAGGCATCCGTTGTTTGGAACATTTGTTCGTAATCGGCGGGCAATGCAGGTTCGAGGAGGAATATTTCGATGAGCGACCCCGTTTCTTTTCTGAAATGCAGGCGCGCTTGAATAACCTTGGTGTTGTTGAAAACCATGAGTGCGCCCTGCGGTAGATAGCGGGTGATGTTGCTAAACTCGTCTTGCGACACCTCGCCATGATTGTAAACCAATAGCTTGCTCTTGTCGCGTTGGGGCAAGGGAAACTTGGCTATGCGTTCATCGGGCAAGTCGTAGTTATAGTCTTTTATCCTGATGTGTTTAGTATTCATTTTTATGCGTTGAATAAGCTGTATATGATGATGGCGCAAATCCACAGCGCCATTGTGAGCAACACCTTGCCAACATCGGCCTTTAAATAGGCTGAGGCGGTGGTTTGGGGTGTTACTTGTGTGCGGGGAAGGCCTAATGGCTTGCCCCAACGACGATAAAGCGCGTAGGCCGACCAACCCACGAGTGCGCCCCAAAGTAGTCCGAAGAGGATGTCGAGTGGGTAATGGAGGCCTAGATAGAGGCGTGTCCAGCAGTTAACGGCCGACCAAAGGCAGAGCATGACGGCCAAAGGACGGCTCTTGATGAGCAAACTGAGGAACACTGCCAACGAGAATGTGTTGGCGGCATGCGCCGAGAAAAAACCGTATTGGCCACTGCGTATGCCGTTAACAATCTTGATGGTGTACTTGATATAGGGGTCGTTGCTGGGTCGCCATCGCCCAACGAGGGGTTTGATGATGAGTTCTACCGACACGCTCACCACCACAACGGCAAGCACGGCGCATCCTATGGTGAGGAATATTTGCGGCATGGTGTCGTTGTTTTTGATGATGACATAGATAAGAACCACGTAGAGTGGTATCCACGTGAATCCCGAAGTGAGGTTTACGGCCAAGGAATCGACGAAGAGCGAGTTGCTCCCGTTGAACCAGGCAAGCACCATTCGGTCTAGTTCCAATATGTTGGTGAGGTTCATTCTTCCTTTTTACTGTTGTTCTGTTGTTGTTGATGGGTTCTAATCTCTCTATCTTTTGCATCTGTGGCGACAGACGTTTTATGCGCATGTTTGTGCATCCGTTGGGTTGTAGGCCCACGCGCTCTTGGGTTCTTCTGCCTTCGCCGTCTCCTTATTATATAAGGTGTCAAGCTTTTCTGTTTAGCGTTGAAGGCGATGAACGCCAGAAACAGAGAGACGTTTAGGCGCAAGTTGCGCGATGTCCACGTAGTCCGTAACATATATAGGTGTACGCCTTTATATATGTAGGTGTACTCCTTTATATCTGGTAGGCATGTCTTTAATATATGTAGGACACAGCTTTATATCGGCAGGACGTGCCTGTTGTAAATGCTAGTTGCATCTTTTATACATTGCCTGACTGCTCCTTAATATATTAAGAGCAGAAAAGGGTTGGTGTTGTAATAGGTTTGCCAGCCACCTTTGCCAGCCATGTGCCTGTACAAAGCTGTTTGTACTGGGGCTACAAGCTTCTTGTAGTCACGCTACAAGGTGCTTGTAGTGTCTGTACAAGCCTTTTGTAGCACCACTACAAGCGGCTTTGTACGGCCATGTGGCGCGTGCTGTTGCTCGGTGCTTAAAGGCTATTGCTTGCAAAAAACCTCATCTTTTCTATATAATAAGGTGTATGCGCGCTTGTTAAGCGTGCTTTGCACGATGGTGTTCGATGTCGGCGAACCTGCCTTAAATCTCTTCCACCGTGTTTTGTTCAATCCATCCTTCGCGCCCATCGGCAAGCTTAACGCCCAGCCAACCCTTGATGGAACGGTCGGCAATGTCTACCCTTGTGCCTTCGTGCAGCACGGCCTCATCGGCTCCAGAACGTATGGGTGTCTTTTTAAGATTGGCTGCTGGAGCCATGATTATCGCTCCTTCCTTACTGGTGAGTGCGCTCTTTTGGTGCATGGCAAATATGATTGACAGCACGAAAAGTAAGGCAAAGGCGATGGAACAGCCAAAGCCGACCTTGCGAACAAGTATGCGCGAGTTGAAGAAATACAGCAGAATGCAGCATCCCAGCAATGCAGCCGAGAGCAAAGCCGTGGTTGCCCAGCCGTCTGCTGTGGCGAGATTGGCCGCAGAGCGATACCAAGTGACGAAGAACATCTCGTCGGGTTCGGCCACTTTGTCGATGGTTTTGCCGCGTGCGAATTGCAGGTTGAACCTTATTTGGCTGTTTCCGGGGTTGATAAGTGCCGCCCTTTCGTAGGCTAAGATGGCCTGCGGGATGCTGTCGGAGCGGAAATAGGCATTGCCAAGGTTGTAATACACCTCAGCCGAAGGTGCTTTTTTGAGCAATGCCTTGTAGTCGGCGATGGCCTGCGGGTAGTTTCCGCGCTTATATTCTTGGTCGGCCGAGGCCTTGGTTACAGCGTTTGCTGTGAGCGACAGCATACTCATCACCAAGGCGAGCAGCACTAGGGTGGGGGCATTCTTGTTCGATTTCATAGTGGCTTCGATGTCCATAATAGCCTTTACGGCCATGTCGTAGGTCTTACTCATGTTACCTTGCGAGTCGCCCGGTGCGTAACGTTCGAACTCGCACTCGTCGATGGCGGCGATAAAGCTATCTATTGTTTCGGCGTTTACGGCTCTGCGGTTAAGCATTTCGGCGATGTTCTCGCGTGTTAGCTGTTCTACTGAGATGCCCAGCTTGTCGCTAACATATCCCCAAAGTGCGTGCAGCACTTCGTCGTAGAACTCGTTTTGGCGGCTTTCTTCCATCAGTTTGCCTGCGAGTTTCAAGCGGCGTGCGGCCACTTTGTTGGCTCTCGAACCACGAAGACGGCGCGAGTCGGAATATATTTCTTGCCTTTGGCGGAGCACAATGAAGATTACCACGGTTGCGCCAACGATGACGAGCAAGAGAACGAACCACAAGGGCGAGGCGAAGAACATGCGGTTAGACTTCAACATCACGGCTGGACCTTGCATGATGGGGCGGATGTCTTTGTTCTGTTCATCTTCGAACTTGCTCATTTCCGATGTTGTTCCCGTTCCTTTCTCGATGTTGAGGGTGAAACGTTGGGTGCGAATGGTGCGGTATTGTTGGGTCTTGGTGTCGTAGAAAACGAACTCGGTGGGCGGAATTTCGTACTTCCCAATCTGTTGCGGCACAGCCAAGAAGTCGTAAATCATGTTTCCCTCTATGCCGTTGGTGGTCAGTTGGGTCTTGTCTGTTACCTTTACATCGTACTTGTCGAAACTCTTGGGGAAGTTTACCGTAGGTGCTTTTAGCAGTTTAAGGTTTCCAGCGCCGCTCACCACGATGCGTAGGTTCAGCGGTTCGCCCGTTTTTACCTCTTTTTTGTTTAGTTGTGCCGAGATGGTGAAGTTGCCCACGCCGCCAGAGAAGTTGGCAGGGCGTGCGGGTAATGGGTCTACTTGCAAGGTAAGTCCTGGTGCCTCAATCTCTTTCTTCACTTCAACATATCCTGCTCCGCCGTTAAAGATGGCCTCAAAGGGGTCTACGTTGCGGTTTCTCTGCACCACAATGCCGTCGAACTTGATGCTGGGGATTTTCAGTTCGCCGCTCATTTGGGGGTACATCACGTATTGGCTCCATGTAACGCACTTGTAGTTTTTGCCGTTGAGCCTTTCCATATGGAAACTTTTTTGCGTGGGCAGCTTCACTTCTTGGGTGTGGAAACCGTTTAGGTCGGGCATTTTTCCGTTGAGTTGTGTCAGCTCTACCAGGCTATACACCTTGTAAGATAGCAGCACGGGCTCTTGCTCGCGCACCCTTTTTTTGCTTGCGCTCACCTTAATAAACAGGTCGCTACCCGAAATTTTGCTGCCGGCGGCTCGCATGGCATCCTCGTCGTTGTCGTAATCGTGCATCTTTGGCGCGCCGCTAGCTGAGGGCTTGGCCGTTCCCACCACGTTAATCTTCACGGCAGGCGACATAATGGCCTTGCCATGTACCATTGCCTTGGCGGGCGAAATGGTGTAAGTTCCGTTCTTTGTGGCATAAAGCGTGTAGGTATATGTCACCGACGAACTTGAACTTGTGTGCCCGTTGGTCATCTGGTAGCTCGATTGCGACGAGGTGTAAGGTCCGGCAATCACCTCGATTGCCGACGGGATGTTACCAGGCTTGAAGTCGTCCACGTCTTGTGTGTTGATGGTATAGGCTATTCGGAAGTTCTCCCCAGCGGCCACTTTCGATGGAGCCGACACCGTTAGGCGTTGTGCTGCCACGAACATGACGTTGACCAAGGCCACCATCAATAGGATATGTCTCTTCATTCGTTTCATAGAACCAATTGTTTTTTTAGGTGAGTGTGGTTAACCGCATCGTTACCAATTCTTCTCAACCGTTCTTCTCGACGGCTGTTGCATTGCCTTCTTCAGCCTTTGCTGTGTGGCTTTCTCATCTTGTATGGTAGCATTGAGCAGCTGTTCGGCATTTTCCTTGCTCATTTGCTCCTTGGGTTTGGGTTGTTGTTTCTCTTTCTCCTTTTGCTGTTTTTGCTGTTCTTGTTCTTGTTTTTGTTGTTTTTGTTGTTTCTGTTGGTCCTTGTTGTTCTTGTTCAGCCTCTTGCATAGGGCAAGGTTATAGCGCGTTTCGTTGTCGTTGGGGTTGTTGCGCAGCGCCTCTTGGTAGGCTTTGATGGCATCGCCGTATAGCTGATGCCTTTGGCAGATGGTGCCAATGTTGTGGTAGGCCATAGCCTTACGGGTTTTGTTGGTTTCCATCTTGCCTGCATTTTCTAGTTGCGCAATGGCCGCCGAGTCTTTCTGTTGCATCATCAACGCGTTTCCCAAGTTGTAAACGGCGTGCGCATTGCTGCCGTTTTGCGACATGGCCTTGCGGTATTCCACCTCGGCTTTGGCGTAGTTCTGGTCGCGATATAGCTTGTTACCCGTGCGTATGAAGTGCCTGTCGTTTTGTGCAAAGGCCAATGTAGGCGCAATAAACAAGAGCAACATGGGTGCGCTTTTCTTCGAACCAAAGAGATGGATGTTGCGCCACTTTGGGTTTTTGATGTCGAGGATGAGTATTTCGGCGATGAGCAAGATGATAACGATGATGCAAACGGCCTGGAATTGCTCGCCATATTCGCTATAAATCACGGCTTGCGTGTCTGCGCGTTGCAACTTGGCCAGTTCGTTGTTCAGCTTTTCTTGTGCATCGTTGGTATTGTCCACGTGTATATAGGTGCCGTTACCTGCCTGCGCAATCTGTTTACACATGCTTTCATTCAGTGCTGTGAGTACCGTCTGTCCGCTGCGGTCAGTGAGATAGCCTCCTTCAGACGTGGGGATGGGCGAGCCCTTGGTGCTGCCGATGCCTAGGATAAACACGTGGATGCCCCGTTCGTTGGCAGCTTTGGCCGCTTCTAGTGCGCCTCCCTCGTGGTCTTCTCCATCAGTAATCACGATAATTGCCTTGCCGATGTCTTTTTGTTGGCTGAAACTGCGCATCGAAAGGTTGATGGCCTTGGCGATGTCGGTTCCTTGTGTGGCGATGAGTGCCGGGTCGATGTTTTGCAAGAACATTTTCGCCGAAACATAGTCGGTGGTGATGGGCAGTTGCACGAAGGCGTCGCCGGCAAACACCACAAGCCCTATGCGGTCGTGTGTGAAGTTGTCTACAAGGTTCTCGATAAGCAGTTTACTTTTCTCCAAACGCGATGGCACCACGTCTTGTGCCATCATCGAGTTGCTGATGTCTACGGCAATGATGGTCTCGATGCCGTTTCGTTTGTCGTGGGTTATCTTCGTACCCATCTGCGGACGAGCCAACATCACCACCAACAAGGCGAAGGCGGTGATGGCCAAGCCCAGCTTTACCCACGGGCGGTAAGTGGAAACGTCGGGCATTAGGTCGTTAAGCAGTTCGGGGTCGCCAAAGGCTTTGAGCTGCCTTCTTTTCTTGCGGTGTGCCAAGAGGGCCACTAATGCCAGCACAGGCACTAGTAGTAGCAACCATAGGTATATAGGGTCTTCGAATCTAAACATTTCTTTTTCCAGTTAAAATGGGGTTGTATTTTGAGGAGTTTAGGTAACTAGGCATTCTAGGAACACTAGGGAAATCAGGGCTCACTAGGGACACTAAAACAACTAGAACCATGCGCAGCTTTGTGGGCGTTGGCCATATTTCTCACTCTTTCACCTTTAAACAGCAAGGCATATTACTCCCCTCTCCCCTTGGAGAGGGGGTGGGGCCTCTTTACGGTATTCGCCTTAGCACAGTGGTGCGCAGTAATATCTCGGCAAGCAATGTGATGAGAGCCAAGATGGCGAAAGGTTGGTAAGCCTCGTAGAGTTTAGAAAACTTCTTCACACTCATTTTCGACTTCTCCAACTTGTCGATGTCTTTGTAAATCTGTTTCAACTCTTGGTTGTTCGTTGCGCGATAGAAGTTTCCGTCGGTGGTGGCTGCAATGTCTTTCAACACCTTGGTGTCTATTTCCACAGGCATGTTTACATATTGCACCCCCCCCGCCACGGGCATCGGATAACGCGCCACCTTGTTCGTTCCCACGCCAATGGTGTACACCCTTATGCCTAGACTCTTGGCGATGTTGGCACTAGTCATCGGCGAGAGGTCGCCCATGTTGTTCGAACCGTCGGTAAGCAAAATCACCACCTTGCTTTTGGCCTTGCTGTCTTTAAGTCGCGACACGGCGTTGGCCAGTCCCATGCCAATTGCCGTACCGTCTTGGATGAGCCCTTTGGCCGCAATGTCGGTCCTAACGGTTTGCAGCATGTTGAGCAGCGAGGTGTGGTCGGTTGTCATAGGGCACTGCGTGAACGCCTCTCCTGCAAAGATGGTGAGCCCGATGTTGTCGTTTGGCCTGTCGGCAATAAACTCTGCGGCCACGTCTTTGGCCGCCTCCATGCGGTTAGGCGTGAGGTCTTCGGCCAGCATCGACGTAGAAACGTCCATCGCCAGCATGATGTCGATTCCCTCTACTTGCTTGTTGCCCCACGATGTATGCGTTTGTGGCCTGGCCAAGATGATTACGGCCAGCGCAAACGTGGCACACCTAAGCAGCACGGGCAGGTTCATCAGCCGCATTCGCCAGCTTTTAGGAGCGTAGCGGTATGCTCTGGTGTCGCTCATGCGCAAGGTGGGCTCGCCCCTTTTCTTATAGATGAAGTACCAAAATATATAAGGTACTAGGAGCGCAAGCAGCAGGAAGTATTCTTTGTTTGCAAATTCCATATTGGTATTTATCCTTGAAGGTTTGTTAACCCAGCACGTCGTAGAGGCTATACACGATGTAAACCATGATGGCCGCCACGCAGATGGCGATGGTCCATATCACCGTTTTGAGTGCCACGCGCGTTTGTTTGGTTCGTTTGTCGGCCTCGGTGAGTTCGGGTACGATGCGTTCTGTGTCGGGTTGGTTTTCAATCTTGGTCTTGTCGATGAACTGGATAGCGTTCACCAAGTTAAGATCGTTCTCGTTGATCAGCGTGGCGTATTTGGCGAATTTCACCAAGTCGGCTGTTTGGAAAATCTCTTTCAGCTCGTTCATCATTTCCTGATTGCCGTTGGAGTTCAGGTGTTCGATAATTTCGGCACTGGTCATTTCCATGGCGTTAAAGCCAAAACGCTCGTTGATGTACTGCCTTAGCGCATCGGTTAGTTGGGTGTAATACTCCTTTTGGTTTTCCGATGCGGTCATCTTCTCGGCTTTTATGCGCTCGATGGCCGACATGGCCTTTTGATGGGGCAGTATTTTCTTCACGATACGTATGCGCGTGATAACAGGCTTGTTTTGTTTGAGCCTCACAAGTAGGTAAACGCCCAGTGCGGCAAGCAGCAACATCAGCACACTAAGGTAGAACATGGATGCCCAAGGTTCTTCTGTCCACGAGAAAGGGTTGTTTTGTACGTCTTTCGGGGGGAAGAATTGATTGGGGTGCAACGTGTCTACATCCATCGTAACCACTTTAAGTGCCAAGATGTTAGCCTCGTATTCCTTGTTGTTCACCTTTACTTTCAGTCCAGGCAGCGAGTATAGTTTCTCGTCGAACGAGGTGAGCGTGTAGCTTTTCGTGGTTTTTTGCAGGCCATTGTCTAGCTCGGTGGTTTCCTCCTCGCTTGTTTGCAGCACCTCAATGCCTGGCACCATTTCTTGCGAGGGCGTGAAATTGGGAAACACCACTGTTTGTCCTTTCGGTGCCGTTACGCTTAGGCGCAGTGCCGTTTGCTGTCCGATGTAGATGGCGAACGAGTCTATTTTCTGTTCAACGGACACCTGAGCCTTGGCTGCCACAGCCAAGAGCGCGACAATAAGCAGCGTTATGTGTCGTTTAATCATCTGTTTTGTCCTCTTTGCATAAATAAAAGCATCATTGCCTTAACATAGTCTTCGTTGGTGGCCACCGACACCCAGTCTACGTTGCTTTGCGCGAACGTTGTTTTGAGTGTGTTCATTCTTTCGAGCCAATATTCGGTATGTGCGCGCCTTAGCTTGGCGCTAGCCGTGTCGATGAACATCTCGTGTCCTGTTTCGGCATCTTTCACCTTCATCAACCCCACGTTGGGCAGGGTTTTGGCGCGTTGGTCGTACACCTGAATAGCCACCACGTCGTGTTTAGAGTTGGCTATTTGCAGTTCTTTTTGGAAACTGTTTTCGGCGTAGAAGTCGCTCACCACGAATGCGATGCACCTGCGTTTCATCACCCTTGTTAGATATTCGATGGCCGCGGCAACGTTTGTTCGTTTGCTTTGCGGCTTAAAGTCGAGCATCTCGTGGATGATGTACAGTATGTGTTTACGTCCCTTTTTGGGTGGGATGTATTTCTCAATGCGGTCGGAAAAGAAGATGACGCCAATCTTGTCGTTGTTTTGTATGGCACTGAAAGCTAAGATGGCGGCCATCTCCGTGGCCATTTCGCGTTTGGTGCGTTGCGTTGTTCCGAAGTCTAACGAGCCGCTCACGTCGATGAGTAGCATCACGGTGAGTTCGCGTTCTTCTTCGAACACCTTGACGAAAGGTCGGCGAAAGCGTGCCGTTACGTTCCAGTCGATGTCGCGCACGTCGTCGCCAAACTGATATTCGCGCACCTCCGAGAAGGCCATGCCTCGTCCCTTGAAGGCCGAGTGGTATTGTCCCGCGAAGATGTTACTGCTTAGCCCGCGGGTTTTTATTTCAATTTTCCGTACCTGTTTAAACAGTTCGAGCGCATCCATTAAGGCACCTCCACCTTATTAATAATCTTGCTGACGATTTCTTCGCTGGTTACGTTGCTGGCCTCGGCCTCATAGGATAGGCCGATGCGGTGTATCATTACATCGTGAACCACAGCGCGTACGTCTTCGGGTACAACATAGCCGCGATGCTTGATAAAGGCGTAAGCCCTGGCGGCCTTGGCGAGGTTGATGCTTGCACGTGGCGAACCGCCGTAGTTGATGAGCGGTTTGAGGTCGGCAAGCTGATAGCGTTCGGGATAGCGCGATGCGAAAACGATATCGGCAATGTATTGTTCAATCTTTTCGTCGATATACACTTGGTTAACCACTCCGCGAGCCTTCATGATGTCGTTGGCCGTGGTTACGGGCAACACCTGTGGCAGTCCGCCGTGTATGTTTTCGCGTATGATGAGCTTTTCTTCTTCCAGTGTGGGATAGTCTATCACCACTTTAAGCATAAATCGGTCTACCTGTGCCTCTGGCAGTTGGTAGGTTCCTTCTTGCTCAATGGGGTTTTGTGTGGCCATCACGAGGAAGGGCTTTGGCAAGGGGAAGGTTTTTTCGCCGATGGTTACCTGATGTTCCTGCATGGCCTCGAGCAGTGCGCTTTGCACCTTGGCGGGCGCACGGTTTATTTCGTCGGCCAGCACGAAGTTGGCAAACACGGGTCCTTTCTTCACTTGGAAGTTCTCTTCCTTTTGCGAATATACGAGCGTACCGATAACGTCGGCAGGCAAGAGGTCGGGTGTAAATTGTATACGGCTGTAATCGGCGTCTACAAGTTGCGCCAAAGTTTTAATTGCAAGTGTCTTTGCCAGTCCTGGAACACCTTCCAAGAGGATGTGTCCGTCGCTGAGCAATGAGATGAGCAACGAGTCGATGAGGTGTTTTTGCCCCACGATAACGCGGTTCATTCCTGTTGTCAGGTTGGTGATAAATGCGCTTTGTTGCTCGATAAGTTGGTTTAATTCACGGATGTCTAAAGATTCTGCCATAATGTATTACTTTTCTAAAGTATTAATTTATGGCAAAAGTACAACTTTAATAACAGATTTCATCATGTTGGCATCTAAATAATATTAAATATCGTGTGGTTTTTTCATAAGTCAAGGGTAATTGTGGACAATTCTGCCATTTTTTCGTACAATTAGTATTGTTGGAAGTTTTAAACGAATGACTGATTTAAGCGGGCGATTAGTTTTGTAATTAAGATTGAGGGGGAAGGTTGATGTTGTAAATTTTATGGTATAAATTTTAACATTATGAGTGGCTTATAATTCACCAATCGTCCACCCGACCCGAAAAAAACGATTCTCGCGAGCGTTCTTTTTGTGCAAAAGGGAGGTTACTATAAAGCGGTGGCAAAGCTTTTGATATTGCATAAACTTGCAACTTTAAGATAAATGTGGGCTATTTGCTGCGGAAAATGCTGCAATTTGGTGCAAAACGCAGTGTAATTTGGTGCAAAACGCAGTGCAATTTGGTGCAAAACGCAGTGTGATTTGGTGCAAAACGCAATGCAATTTGGTGCAAAACGCAATGCAATTTGGTACTAAACATGGGGCTAAATGAATGAAAATGCGCTGGGTGTTGCGGCTTAATGTATTTTTATTAGATAGAAAACTTGTGCTGAACATGAGCAAAAGTAGCTTTAAAGGTGCTTTTTTCGGTGAAAACAGCTGGTTTTTGGCAATGATTTTTTTGCGTGTTGGGCATCAACTAGAAAGGTAAAGTGGTGCTAAATGCAATTTTTGTTCTTAATGTTGAACAAAAAATGGGGCGCGCGAATGGAAAAAATGGGGCTAATTGCATACTTTAACGCTTTGTTTTTCTCTAGAATGGTGTGTGGGCATGATGGTGTTTTGTAAAGATTAATATAAGCTTTTAAGTTTTGAGCTGATGAGTTTTTGTGTTTTTGAGTTGATGGGTTAATGAGCTTTTAAGTTGTTGAGTTTACTTGTGGAGCTTTCTTTTGGTGTTTCGGTTGAAAAATGGTAGCTTTGCGGTTGAAACAAAGCATGACGAAAAAACAAAAGATGAGGAAATGGACAATGGAAATAGCACTATTACAAACAAATATCGTTTGGGGGGATAAGGAAGAGAACCTACAACGTGTGGAACGGCTGATGGACGAACATCCCAACGTCCAACTATTCGTTTTGCCCGAAATGTTTGCAACGGGTTTTATGGTGGGCGGAGATGTTGTTACCGAGCCACAAGAAGGGCAAGTGCATCGTTGGATGGTGGACATGGCCAAGCGTAGGGGATGTGCCGTGGCAGGAAGTGTGGCGGTGGAAGTGGCTGGAAGGCGACATAACCGCTTTTATTTCGTTACGCCCGAGGGTACCACATGGCATTACGACAAACGACACCTCTTTACATACGCCGGCGAAGACAGACTTTACACCAAGGGCGAAGACCGAGTTGTGGTGCGCTATGGTGGTTTGCGGTTTCTCTTGCAAGTGTGTTACGACCTGCGTTTCCCCGTGTTTAGTCGCAACCGGGGCGACTACGATGTGGCCATATATGTGGCCAATTGGCCCACGTCGCGCCTTTTTGCTTGGCAAACGTTGCTTAAGGCGCGTGCCATCGAGAACCAATGCTTTGTGTTGGGTGTTAACCGCGTGGGCAACGACCCTGCTAATGCTTACAGCGGAGGGACTGTTGCACTAGACCCACAAGGCCAAACGCTGGCCGAATGCAGAGCAAACGAGGTGGATGTGGCGCATGCCACGCTCTCGCTAGAATGTTTGGAAGGACTGCGCCGCACGTTCCCTGTGATGAGGGATGGCGATGTGTTTATATTGTGAGGGCTTATAAAGGTGAAAAGGTGAAAAGGTGAAAAGGTGAAAAGGTGAAAAAATGGCTTCGCTTAACATCAGGCTAACTTGTAAATTAGTCAACTTGTTATAGTCAAACAGAATTGGATTTGGAAAGCCATAGCTGCATCGTAAGTAAACAAAAGTTCTCCTTTTCCTCTGTGCAAGGGGTTATTGAAGTCATGCAACACACGTCTTGCATTCTTCTAACAGCTATTTTCCAAATGCAATTCTGTTTCACTATAACTCGTCAACTTGTTAACTGGTCTACTCGTCAACTTGTGACCCCGTCAACTAACCACCCTTTGTTTACGTTTCGAGTGTAAGCAGTGCGGGGGCGTTGACTAGGTGGTATTGGTCGTCTAATACTGCGCCGTTGGAAAACACGGTATTGTCAAATACGTCTGTGCCATACGACTCGTGGGCGTGACCGAAGAGGTGGAACTTGGGTTTAACTTCCATTACGCGATTGCGGAGTGGCAGGTTACCCCAATGTGTTCCGTTAGACTTGTCGCGTATCATCATGGGTGGTTCGTGGGTGATAAGCACGTCAACATCGTTGGGTATAAGTCTTTCAGAATGGTTGTAACCTAGTCCGAAGAACTTTACACCCTCTATTTCGCATGCCTTATCTTGAAGAAATAGCACGTTTGGGGGTAGGTCGACTATGCCCTCGGCATCCCAAAGGCAGAGGTCGTGATTGCCTGTTACGAAGAGTTTGTGCGGATGGGGTAGGGCGATGTACCAGTTAAGGAAGTCCAACGCCTCTGCTTCCGTTCCCCTGTCAGTGAAGTCGCCGCAATGAATCAGTACGTCTGCCATTGGCATGTCTTGCAATAGGCCGTGGCGATTGTGGGTGTCGGAGATTTGTAGGATGGTCATATTGTGGGGCGATGAGTGCATTGCATGAATCAAAATACAATTCCCCTGATTATCAAAACATTCATACGTAATCTTGGTAAACTGATGAAATCGAATACACCACGATTTTTGGAATGAAATGTACACGTATGATTAGATAATAAGTGATTTTAAGACAGGGTTGATGAAGTCAATTTTTCTCTTTGTTAACCTTGTATAAAGGACATTATACCAATCTTGTATAAATGGATCTGAAAAAGAATGATATTTGTAATTGTCTCCCTCAAGTCTCATCTTTTGCTCTTCCTTTGATAGTTCAAAGATAAATTTGTCAAAAACCTCCAATGATTGAAAAGATTTGTTGTACTCAAAATGCTCATCTTCCACTTCGTCAACAGCAGCAATGGCTTCTACCATTTCTCTTTTATTCTCATAGTAGTGGAGATTATTGACAATATGGTAATAGCAGCCTATTTCCATTCCTAAAATTGCAGAAAAATACTCTTGAATTAGAGTGAAGTTGAAGACATTGACAGCACTAGCTCCCCATATAAGATCATTAGAACGCATGGATACTATCAGATTTAGCTTCCTCTCTTTAGCATCTTTCATAAAATGAAGCATCCGTGTGCATGGAATATCTTTTGTTACTTTTAGGTTTCCTACTTTATCAAAACAATCCTTTATGGGATCACCAATGTTGATAATCGCCTGTCGAGTGCATTCATCTTTCTTAAAACATTCCACCACATATCGAAACTGGTCTACTTCCATAGGAAACACCTCTCGTATTTGGCGGATATCATAATCGATAGAACTACCATTAAAGTGTCTTAACCTAGGCCCATAGCCCCCTCTCATCGTTTCACAATTATCCGAGAAATTCTTCATGTTGCTACCATAAAGATTGATATATTCCATATCATTTCTTCCTGCGGCAAGCCATAACGATTCGCCATACGATAAAGGTGCATACCAATTTCTTTCAGCTATCGTAACCAATCGCGCTGTTGGATCAGATATTTTGAACATGACAGGTTCTGGTAATTCATAGCATTTCATACCGCGCGTTTCACGGCAGATCCCTTCTTTGAGAAGTAGCCGACACGCATCTCTTAAAAATGAGTTTATTCCTTTATATTCGGCTTGGTACATAGGTCGCCAGTGTTAATCCCCCATTTTGGAGGAAAGTTAAAGTAAATAGGGGATGGAGTTTCTTTGTATTTCTGTTTGATTCGAACATTGCCCATTTTTAACTCTGGCATTTTTGCTCTCAGATATTTATCTGTTTCACAAAAGCAATTTTGGAGATCTATCAACGTGGGCTCATGACCAGGTAGAGATTTGAACTCATTGTATCCATACATTTTCCTCAACTCATCAAGATGTTCTTGGATGTAGTATATTGCATCTTCGTAATTGGAACCATAGCTATAGAAACACTTCTTAATCCCTCTAATAGCTCCGATGCCAGCTTTCACAAACGAATTCTCACTAAAATTCAAATAGGGACAATAGTTAAAATCAATTGCATATTGGTAAGCAATAAAGCGACCTATAAATGAGCATTTATTTAGTATTTGGTACACCTCTTCTAGTGAAACTGCCTTGAGGATTGTATTGAACAATCCTACCTGTAGAAACTCTTTTTCGACCATAGTAAGCCACTTTTCATGTTTTGTTCGTAAGTAATCGTATTTCTTATGACTACCGGCCATCATATAAGCGTTACTAAAAATTGGTGTGTGTTTCTGTCGAGCGGAGAGGAGGGCGCTTATCTTGTGAGCATTAAATGACCCGATTGTTATTTCAGAGTCTAACCCGTCCTTAATATATTCCCAAGTTTCAATTTTGTTAAATATCTTAAATATGAGAATTCTTAAGAGGGTATCTTCTGGTGTATACCTCTCTATGTCTTTATAAATGACCTTTTCGATAAGGTATTGACTTACCCGATCACAAACTCGATAAACATTTGTAAACTTGTAAGTACCGAGAATGTTATCGTTTGTATATTCACCTTGGTTTTTGCTGCCACATTTCCTCCAAAATATTTCCATGCGTTCCTGCATGAAGTAAAAATAGTAGCAAAGTGTCTGATGGTTGGGTATTATCTCTTTAGTCTTCATATATATTCATCTTAGGAAAGGAAAATTCTTTCCAATTGCATGGATCTCCATGAATACCAATTTCATAGTTGGATTGAATCCAGCTGATGAAGTCATTTGTATATGCGGATTTATCAGATAAATCTTTGAACTTAATGCTCCTTCCTACATTATAGATCTCATTGAAACATTCTGGTATCAAAGGGGCTTTGTCGCCAAAATAGAAAAACGTCTTAGAAAGAAGAACATATTTTCCTGACACATCTCTATCATAATGATCTTTGTTTGTGGAACCATCACTTTGGCTATGGGCACAATTCTCTTGGATAACTTTACCTGTCTCTGGATCTGTATGATATACATTATCTCCATACATTTGAAGTAATGAACCGTGGATGTTTGGTTTCTTACACTGGAATCTATAATCAGTCCAGTAATCGTCAAAAGTGATTTTTTCTTCCAACTTCATGGCAAATACAAGGTGATTGAGATTACCCATTGATTTGCTGCCAAGGCCCAAAATCCAGTCGCCAATCTGTAAGTGTCTGTTATTTCGTAACTGACCCTTACATGCCGCTAAAGATAGAGTCCCATGAAATGGATTTGGAGCAAAACCATAATCATGTTCTATTTTATATCTAAAACAATTCATATTAATTACAATTTATACGGATAATATTATTGATGGGGCGTGCAGGAGAACCATCAGGAGCCTCTGGCGCAGTTATTTCACCCTTGATAATGCTGTCAAGTTTGTCAAGAGAATTCCATCCCAAAGGATTGCCTCCGTACATTTTATAAGCCTCAGGCAACTCTACATTATTTTGGCATCCGTGTTCATAGATACCAACGATAGTTTTCCCCTGACGTGCCGCGTTGCGAATTTCATAATTAACCCAAGGCCGCTCATGTGTGTGTTCTCCTATCATTAGAATGAAAGTTTTCGCCCACTTAATACAAGTACGGAGATAGCGTGCGATTGTGGCGTCGGTTACCTTATAAGGTCGATACTTCTTTTTTTCAACAGAGCTATTTCTTACATCACATCCTCGTTCCCGAAGCCTTTGCTTTAAGGAATCGAGATGTTTCTCATCTTCGCCATAATGACTAATGAATATATTATGCATAGTTGTTAATACAATTGATTATTATCACAAACTTATAAAAATCAGTTGTTAGAATATTGCTGCTAATAGTCTATGGTGGAAGAACGAAAACATTGTTTATTTGTGTTTGTTGTTTCCCTGCATCCTTTTTGCTATCGTATGCAATCAAAGGCTAGAACTACAATTGCAACAATTAGATAAAATGGGGTTGTTGAGACGGATGCCATTGCTTTAAATGTGCTGCAAATTTGGCTGTATCCGCCTTTTAGTTCTTCTACTTTATATAAACTCTCCATATAATCCGAATTAGTGTGAACTTTTTTCAGAAAGTTATTTTGAGATGAAATACACAATCGCTCTAATCCTAGATAGTAACAGTCTAGTAAATAAAATAATCCTATTGGGATAAGGCAAATCCAAGCATTAGGTGTTTTGGGATTTTTGTCAACAAAAAGGACCAAAACGGCGGCAACAATGGTAATTGTCAAGTTTTTACAGTTAGAGCTGTTGCCTGCCATTCTGTTGATAATTCCTTGAAGCATAGAAATATGATTCTGAACTGCTGAACTTTCTATGAACTCCGTCATTTTATTACTTTCCATTTCTTATGTTGTTAATTTGTATAGCGTATCTAGTGCTTTGAATTTATTGGGACATCGTGTAGGACAATGGTTATGTAAAGTGTTTCTGGAGTGGTAATTTTCCCACTTCTCCAAAGTTGTTGCATCGATGTCTATTAGGTGGTCTGTCGCCAAATCGTACTGAAGTTTTAAGTATGTTCTTCTGACAGAAGAATATTCCTGGGACTCCACAAGGCTTACGTTCCAGTATTTCACAAGTTCTTTCTTTCTGATAAGACGCGACATCGCAATTTCAAAATAAATCCAAGGGGATTCAGTGTGATTAATGGTTGCATTGGGTGTAATTGAGTTGGGGGTGTTCTGGAAAAACAAACACTCTGTGTTATCTATCATTTGAGTGAGGGCTACAGAGAAAATCACGTACACATGGCTCGTTGAGTAATTTCTTTTATTATAGTTATATGAATTTCTGTTAATGTTGTGACAATAGGTGTTGTCTATTCGTTTTAGGAGTTTGTTAGAGTAGCCCCATATACATGACTCTATGAATGCAGTTAACCCAAAAGTTATTTTCAACCATCCAGCAAGGGCAATAGCAAGCTTATTGTCTTTATGAGAGTGTGATATGAAGAAATCAGCCTCAATTTGCGGAAACCAGTTTGCTTGCATCTTACTTCCATCAATTGAACCGTTTGGTAAAAGAAAAGGACTTATTTTTTCTTCTACCATCGACCTTTGTCCTGAGAGGAATTCGTAACCTGTTTGATATAAGGTCTTAAAATTATCTGTAACAGAGTCGTCTGCTCCTAGTTCAAGGCTGAATTCTATATGCATTTTAGTCAATTTTGTTGCAAAGTTAGTCATTCTTAACGTAAAAGAAGAATTAAAGTGACAGGAATTTTTGCATTCTGTGTTGGAATGTGCAACTTTGTCATTATGCCGAAATAATGAGGTAGACCTCATTATTTGGGAGCTGTTGTTGGCTCCTTATTTTGTAGTATAGTTGCTTTAAGGATGATGGCTATGCATAATGAAATCATTTCCTGCATTCTATTGTTCCTTTCCTCCTTGTTGTTCTTTCTCTGCCATCCCCGTCTCTTCCTTCTATCTTGGCACAAAGTTTGCATATCATGCAAACGTATAACGATTATAACGAACTTAACACATTATTATATATATAACATGCAGAAAGGAAACATTGGGGTAACAACAGAGAACATCTTCCCCGTGATAAAAAAGTTTCTCTATTCAGACCACGAGATTTTTCTTCGCGAGCTGGTTTCTAACGCCGTAGACGCTACCCAGAAGTTGAAGACGCTGGCAGAGCGCGGCGACTTTAAAGGCGAACAAGGCGACTTAACCGTGCGCGTGAGCCTGGATGCCGACAAAGGTACGCTAACCATCAGCGACCGTGGTGTGGGAATGACCGCCGACGAGATTGACAGATACATCAACCAAATCGCTTTTTCGGGCGTAACCGACTTCCTCGACAAGTACAAAGACAACGCCAACGCCATTATCGGGCACTTCGGTCTGGGTTTCTACTCGGCCTTTATGGTGAGCAAGAAGGTGGAAATAGTAACGCGCAGCTACCAAGAAGGTGCGCAAGCTGTGAAGTGGAGTTGCGATGGGTCGCCCGCTTACGAAATAGAAGAGGTGCAGAAAGACGACCGCGGCACCGACATCGTGCTGTATATCGACGACGATTGCAAAGAGTTTTTGGAGAAAACGCGCATACAACAGCTGCTCAATAAGTATTGCAAGTTCTTGCCCATCCCCATCGCCTTCGGCAAAAAGACCGAATGGAAGGATGGAAAACAAGTGGACACGGAAGAAGACAACATCGTTAACGATGTGGAACCACTGTGGACAAAGACCCCCAGCACGCTAAAAGACGAAGACTACAAGGCGTTTTACCGCACGCTCTATCCCATGCAGGATGAGCCCTTGTTCTGGATTCACCTCAATGTAGACTATCCGTTCAACCTCACGGGCGTGCTTTACTTCCCCCGAATACACAGCAACATCGAGTTGCAGCGCAACAAAGTGATGCTGTATTGCAACCAAGTGTTCGTAACCGACCAAGTAGAAGGCATCGTTCCCGACTTCCTTACGCTCTTGCACGGCGTTATCGACTCGCCCGACATCCCCCTAAACGTGAGCCGTAGCTATCTGCAAAGCGATGGCGACGTGAAGAAAATATCGACCTACATCACCAAAAAGGTGGCAGACCGCCTGCAAAGTCTCTTTAAAGAAGACCGCAAGGGCTTTGAAGAGAAGTGGGACAGCCTGAAACTTTTCATCAACTATGGCATGCTTTCGCAAGAAGATTTCTACGAACGAGCCAAAGATTTCGCCCTGTTGAAGGATGTAGACGGCAAGTATTTCACCTACGACGAGTATCGAACGCTTATTAAGGACAACCAAACCAACAAAGACGGACAATTGGTTTGCCTGTACACCAACAACAAAGAAGAACAATACTCGTACGTCGAGGCCGCTCGTGCCAAGGGTTATAGCGTGTTGTTGCTCGAAGGCGAACTAGATGTCCCCGTGGCGTCGATGTTGGAACAGAAGTTGGAAAAGTGCCACTTCGTGCGCGTAGACAGCGACATTGTGGAGCGACTGATACAAAAAGACGACGCCCCGAAGAGCAATATAGACGAGGCCGACCGCGAAAACCTTTCGCAAGTGTTCCGCTCGCAGATGCCGCTCATCGACAAGGCTGAGTTCAATGCCGAGGTAGAGGCTATGGGCGAAACGGCACAACCCATATTGATCACCCAAAGCGAGTACATGCGCCGCATGAAGGATATGAGCCGTTTGCAGGCTGGTATGGCTTTCTATGCGCAAATGCCCGATGCTTATAGCGTGGTGTTGAACAGCGACCATGCCTTGATAAAACGCGTGTTGGAGGCTTGCAAGCAAGCTACGGCCGACACATTGCAGCCCGTTGAGGCCGAAATTAAAGGCTTGGAGGCTCGCTTGGCCGCACTGCGCCAGCAACAATCGGCCAAGAAACCCGAAGAGATTACCGAGGAAGAACGTGCCGAGGTGAGCAAAACCGAAAAGGAAATTGCCGACCAACGTGCACGGAAACAAGCCACATTGGCCGACTTTGGTAAGGGTAACGACATCGTTCACCAGCTCATCGACCTAGCTTTGTTGCAAAACGGACTGCTGAAAGGCGCCGCTCTCGATGCCTTTTTAAAACGTTCGGTGGCATTGATAAAATAAGTTTTTGGTGTAGCGAAGGGGCTATAAACGCCCCTTCGCACCCCGAAATAAGGCGTAAAATCGCCCAAAACAATACTTTTTTGATAAAAAGTTAACGAAACATTTGGTGGAAAGAAAAAAACTCCATACCTTTGCACTCGCAATTCGGAACAAGGTTCCGTAGCTCAACTGAATAGAGCATCTGACTACGGATCAGAAGGTTGTGGGTTTGAATCCCGCCGGAATCACAAGAATTGAGGCTGACACACCATCGGTGTGTCGGCCTTTTTTGTGGCCATTGCTTACCCGTTGCTGTGTAAGCCGTTGAGAATAAGCAAGTTTTGAACCAAACAAAAACGCCCTTCCAATCGTAAAAAATGGTAAATATATTTTCTTATCACATAAAAAACTCGTATATTTGCACTCCGTATCCGAATAGGGAGAAATATGTGAAACCATAAAATAACAAAAACAAGAAATGACAAAGGCAGATATTATCAACGAGATTGCCATACAGACCGGTATTCAGAAGAAAGACGTCTCTGTAGTGGTTGAAAGCTTTATGGAGACCATTAAAGGCAGTTTGTTGGACAAGAAAGACAATGTTTACCTTCGTGGTTTCGGCAGCTTTATCATCAAGCACCGCGCTGCCAAAACGGCACGCAACATCGCCAAGAACACCACCATCACCATTGCCGCACACGACTTGCCGTGCTTTAAGCCCGCCAAGAGCTTTGTTGAAAGCATGCGTGGCGAACAATAAAAGGTTGCGACAATAACATATACATTATAAATAACAATTAAAAATTACAGCTATGCCAAGCGGAAAGAAAAGAAAAGGCCACAAGATGGCTACTCACAAGCGTAAAAAGAGACTGAGAAAGAATAGGCACAAGAGCAAGTAACCGCACTTGCAAAGAGCTTATTCGCCATTGAAGGGCATGTCCGTAAATCCGTGGAGGACGTCTGGGCCGCCCTTTTAGGCACGGTTCTTTTGGGCGAGTTCTATAAAATGGCCATTGGTGCACTTTTATAGAACGCGCCTATAAGTTTCTTAACAAGGGTGGTTGGCTTTCCTCGTGGGCTTTGCCATGCAGTGGCGGCCCTCATGCCTGCAAACACCATGCAAACAAAGCCCGGCAAATGCCGTACACCCCGAACCGCGCAGGTTGGTGCAGCGATGCACCATGCGCAAAAACTTATCGAACATGCCTAACAAACATTTAGGACGAAACTAAGGAGCTAATAAGAAGATGACTAGCGAAGTAGTAATTGACGTTCAACAGAAAGAAATCTCGATAGCCCTGCTAGAAGACAAAAAGCTAGTGGAATATCAGAGCGAACCACGAGAGGTGTCGTTTTCTGTTGGCAATGTCTACATGGCAAAGGTAAAGAAACTGATGCCTGGGCTAAACGCCTGTTTTGTAGACGTAGGATTTGAACGCGACGCTTTTCTTCATTATCTCGACTTAGGAAGTCAATTCGACTCATACGCCAAGTACCTTAAACAGGTGCAGAGCGACAGGAAAAAGCTTTATCCCTTTGCAAAAGCATCAAGGCTACCCGACCTGAAAAAGGATGGTAGCGTGCAAACAACCCTCACTTCGGGACAAGAGGTGCTCGTGCAAATCGTTAAAGAACCCATATCTACCAAAGGGCCGAGGTTAACGTGCGAATTGTCGTTCGCCGGTCGTTATCTCATTCTCATTCCCTTTAACGATAAAGTTTCTGTCTCTTCTAAAATCAAAAGCGGCGAAGAACGGGCGCGACTAAAACAGCTCATCCACAGCATTAAACCCAAAAACTGCGGCGTCATTGTGCGCACCGTGGCCGAAGGCAAACGGGTGGCAGAACTAGACGCCGAGCTTAAAACCCTTACCAAATACTGGGAAGAGGCCATCGAAAAGGTGCAGAAAACACAAAAGAGGCCACAACTGGTGTTCGAGGAAACGAGTAGGGCTGTAGCATTGCTGCGCGACTTGTTCAACCCAACCTACGAGAATATCTACGTAAACGATGAAGACGTTTTCAAAGAAGTAAGGCACTATGTCTCTATGATTGCCCCAGACAAGGTAGACATCGTGAAACTCTACTCTGGCAAGGTGCCAATCTTTGATAACTTCAACATCACCAAGCAGATTAAGTCGAGCTTTGGGAAAGCCGTCAACTACAAACATGGCGCATATCTCATCATCGAGCATACCGAGGCGCTACACGTGGTGGACGTAAACAGCGGAAACCGCACGCGTTCGGAAAAGGGACAAGAGGCAAACGCACTTGAAGTGAACCTCGGTGCCGCCGACGAATTGGCCCGACAGCTGCGACTGCGAGACATGGGAGGTATCATCGTGGTGGACTTCATCGACATGAACCTCGCAGAAGACAGACAGATGCTCTACGAAAGGATGTGCAAGAACATGCAGAAAGACCGCGCACGCCACAACATCCTGCCATTAAGTAAGTTTGGACTGATGCAGATTACAAGGCAACGCGTGCGCCCGGCAATGGATGTAAGTGTAGACGAAACCTGCCCTACCTGCTTTGGAAAGGGAAAAATAAAGTCGAGCATCCTGTTTACAGACCAGCTGGAAGGTAAGATAGACCGACTGGTTAACAAAATTGGCGTAAAGAAATTCTATTTGCACGTGCATCCATACGTTGCCGCTTTTATCAATCAGGGGGTATTCTCCTTAAAAAGACGTTGGCAATTGAAGTACGGATTTGGCTTGCACATCGTCTCTTCGCAGAAGTTGGCTTTTTTGCAATACGAGTTTTACGATGCAAAGAAGCAGTTTATCGACATGAAGGAAGAGATCGAAACAAAGTAGCGTTTCAAACGGCAACGGCCATGAACGAAAGCCATTGACTTTCGGCATGCCAAGGCCACGAATTAGACTTGCGAGAAAAAGAAAAGTAGACTATTAAAGAAGGGGGAAAGGCCTGTGTGGCTTTTCTCCTTTTTTGTTGATTACAAGTCAGTAGGCTAGTCATCAATAAGTAGGCTAATCATGCGTGTCTATATTTTCTTCATTATTTTTTATCTTCTAGTGGTTATTCATTATAATTAAAATCAATCACTCCTACATATTCTGGCCAAAGGTGGTCGGCTGTTTCTGGGCCAACCCATTTTTTAAACATCGGCACACGGAAATGAACAATGTCGCCTTCGTTCATCTTTTCGCCGAAGTCTCTATCATAAAAACCGATAGAGCTACCCACAGGTACTCCTTTTCTGGATGTAGAACTTGTAATTAGAATAATGTTATAACGCTCATGGTTGTTGCTCTTGATAAGTGACAGTATTTTCCCCTCATACTTTATGTTTTCAAGATTCACTTCGGTGTTACATGATGTACCCAAAGCTAAGGGGAAAAAGAAAAGCATAAGCCATAAAAGTATTTTATGTTTCATATTGTTTTGAATTGTTTTTTTAGGATGGGTTCAATTGTTTTACCAGTGTTAAGCATCAGAACTATCCTTGGACGAATAATAATAGGGCTTTCCCCCTCACTCTTGTAGATGTTCGAGGCGTAATCCTCGCCCTGCAATATATTGCTTTTGGTTGTTACAATATTATTGTTTGGATGCAACTCTAGAAACGATTGTAATCAATAATAGGAATGTAATAATGAATAATCGTTTCATAATCGTTATTATTTGGCGTTGTTAGTTATCATAAAATTCTACTATTCCGATAAACATTGGCCATCGGAGATCTTCTGTCTTAGGCCATTGCCATTCTTTGAAATCTATCACATGGAAATGAACAATGTCCCCCTCGCTCATCTGTTTGTCGTATCCCGTGCCAACGAAACCGAGAGTTACCCCTACCGGTACCCCTTTGCTAGAAGACGATTTTGTAACTCTAACGATGTTGTAAGGCCAGTTTTTGCCTTCTCTAATGAGCACGAGTACTTCTCCTTCGTACCTTATGCTTTTAAGATCCACCTCCGTGTTGCAGGCCGTACCCAAAGCTAAAGGGAAAAAGAAAAGCATGAGCCATAAAAGTATTTTATGTTTCATCTTGTTTTGAATTAATTATTTGTTACGTAACAAGGATTAATAAACGTTGCCGACAAACAATGGCTTGCCGGTGTTAATAGGTGTAGGGTGGCGTATCGGTATTCATAGGCGTTGTATTGTTAGTTGGCAAGTTTACGAGTAAACAAGTTGACAAGTTTACGAGTAAAGAAGTTGACAAGGCCAGCTGTTAGTTGACGAGCTTACGAATAAGCAAGTTTACAAGGTGGCCTGTATGGCTCCGCATTAACTCGCGACTAAACGAGAACGTGCGAACGAAACTTGCGTTTATGCCGTAAAGTTAGGTAAAAAAGTTCTAATTTGCAATATTTTGTTGTCGAAAAATTGAATGTGAGATTAAATTCACTGATAGAATCTGTTTTTACTTTTGTTATTTCTATAAATTGAGAGAGGGGTATTGTCATTGCGCTGTAAGGCCAGGACAAACCACCCTGCTCGTGGCGAAGAACCTTATCCAGGCTCTGTATTTTTGAAAATCTGGTTTCTTTGTCTGTGGCAAAATGTGGTTGTGCCTTGAAGATGGAATGAACTCATTAACTTGTCAACTCGTAAACTCACGAACCGACACTCTCGTCAACTCGTCAACTTGTCAAATTTTACGTGTGAATTTTAACATTATGAGTGCCTGTTTTTCTCACCAGTTGTTTGTTCGACCGCAAAAAATCGATTCTCGCGCAGGTTTGTTTTGATGCAAATTGGGGGTTGTTGTAAATGCGACCATAATGAATATTTATTTAATAGCACCGCCATCTACACCAAATTTTGGGCTATTAGCAGCAAAATGTAGTGCATTTTGGTGCTAAACGCACTGCAATTTGCCGCTAAACGCAGTGCGTTTTGGTGCTAAATGCCCTGCGTTTTGCTGCTAAATGCAAGGCAAAATGGTGCTAAATGCAGTGCTAAATGCAGAAGAATGCGAGACGAAAAGCATGAATATACACTGCAATGGTATAAATAAAATCATTAAGAGCCATTAAAAACATGGCTGAAAAGGGCAAAATGTCTACCGACAAGTGGGTTTTTAGGGGTAAAATGGGTGTATTTGGGCTTGAAATAAATCGGACTTCCAACCAAACTAGAAAGGTAAAATGGTGCAAAATACAGGTTTTGTTCTTAAAAATAGACAGGGTGAGGGACATGAAAGGTTGAAAATGGTAGAAATTTACCTACTTTTTAGCCAGTATTTTCGCTAGAACGGCGTGAAATTTAGAAGCGAACCGTAAAATAAAAGTAAAGAAATTAAGATTTTGAGTTAATGAGTTTATAAGTTTTTGAGTTTATAAGTTTTTGGGTTAATGAGTTGGTAAGGTTTTGAGTTAATAATGTTTTGAGTTAATGGGTTCAAAAGCTTTTGAGTTGTGTAAGGCAATTTTTAAAGTAGGCCTTAATTTATATGTATGTAAGGTAATGAGTTGTTGAAACTGACGTAAAGTGGAGCATAACGAGCTGCTTAATGGTTGATAGGGCTTTGCAGCTTTCTTTTTCCTTTCCATTCTGTTGCAGTTGTGAAATATATTTACTAGCTTTGTTGCAGCATAACAGTCAACGCAGGAAAACCCTTCGCCCCTTTATGTTGGCATCCCAGCGTAAGAAAGCCTGTTGCAAACAACTAAGCGTACGTCTAAACAAAACGATTTGAGCATGAAAAAGACCATACTTGTCGCCATATTGGGTGTTTTACTCCTAACAAGCAGCCAGAAACATCCTGCCAAAAACACAAGCGTGAATAAACAAAAGATGGCATTGGCCCTCAATGCACAATACCATTTGGGCATATCTCCCGATTTGGTGTTGCCTTTTGATTCGGCAGGAATGGACTCGCTGCTTAGTGGCTACAAAGCGTTTTTTGATGTAACGCCAAGCGACTCGGCAGGAGAAGAAGAGGAAGAAGAGGGAGAAGACGAGATATGTGTTGACGAAAAAATGGTGGATATCTACATACCATACGCCTTTAACGACTTGGTGAAACACGGCTTTAAGCCCATATCTAACCAACAATTTGAACAGCGATTGGCAGAATTGGGTATAGACTCGATGCAAAGAAAGAACCTGCCCTACGTTTTCGACCACCAGCATTACTTTACTATTCCTAGCTGCGTGCGGGGGTGGTCGGACAGGACAGAAAGCGAGAGGAAGTCTTTAAACGATGAAAACTACGTTAAGTTTAGTTGCATGAACGATTTCTTTATTAAGGGCTACAACTTTATTTCGTCTCCTCCGATGGACATAGAGAGTGTTCGGCAAATACACGGGAAGATGTGTTTTAGGTTGGGTAACGGCATCATACATATTAATCGTTTCTTGTTTAACAACGACAAGGAAAGTTTCCTGTGGTTGTGTAAGTATGCCCCGTTATGGCTGAAAGACCTCTTCGTAACATACGGATACGACAAGAATGAACTGATTAACAGGCAGATGTTAAAGCGAATGATGCAGGAATTGAAGAGCGACATGTGGGAGTCGGACTTACGAGAAACAAGATTGGGATTTATGTATAACACCTTTGCGCGCAAAATCTATACGCAAAAACCATACGTAGCCATACGCGAAGGGTTGTTTAAGACGCTTTTGCAACTTCCTACGAGCGATAAAAACAGCCTATGGATGGATGTGCTCGACTTTTATGGCGAAACCTTGCTGAAAAAAGACCTCTCGGATTGTGCCTATTGGTTTTCGCAGTTCACAAAAAACGAACGCTATATGATTGCGGCGTACACCGCATACTACCTTATTAAGCTTAGGGAAAAGTACAACCGCAAAGGCGCTCCCTTTTATGATGATGCACTGCGCAACGACAACCGTTTCAGACAATATTTAGAAAAGCAGCATTACTTCAACCTGCCTGGCTTTAATAAGATGAGCGAGAACATTCTCAACTACAACAAAGCTGTTGGGCAATAACGCTGTTCGTGGCCATCAGCGTGCGCCTTTCATTCATAGATAGGTTGTGTTTAAATGGCTGGCACGGATGGGATAAAAGCGGAAAGAGCGGGGTGGAGTGGGGGAATGCAAGGCCCATTTAACCCCGATATTGCCCTGAAACAACACTGCCTATGGCGGGCAGTTGGGCCTTAGTGGCAAATAAAGTAGTAAAACATAAAAACAAACGTGCAATGAAAATATTTGTTATTCTAGCCCTTACGCTATTTGTCTGCACACGTGGGAGTGCGCAGGCGGATAGTACTTATCACCAAGGGGCACTGGATTTGGTGCAGTACCTTGACGTTAGGGACTTTGAGGTGAGCCAAAATTGTTTGGGTGATTATGAGTTTCAGGCCGGAGATAGGTCGGTAAGGCAATATAAAATGCAAGATTCTGACGGGAAATTTGTTGGTTATATTGAGACGAGTAACGAACTTCGCACGCCGTACAGCTACTATTACAATTACGACACAAAGGGAAGACTGCGCTACTTGTCCGTGTCTTTCGATGGGTTGAGTATAGGTAATTCGTATCGCTACGACTCGTTAGGGCGTATAACGGAAATAATAGATCACAGCAAACCTTATAAGTTTAAGCTGAACGACCTCATTGAGAAGATGAGTAGCGAGTATGGATGCGACCTGCTGAATAAGAAAAGGCTTGTTTGGGTGCATCGCTCTGAGGGCGAGAGAGACCTAAAAAAGCCGTGGTACTCGGTGTTTTACCTAGAACATGTACGCTCGCACCATGGTGACAAATACCTGATAGACGGCACAACAGGCGAGACATTGTATGTGCTAAAACATGAGGAGTGGAATGAATGTGGAAGTGGTGATATGAGGGATTTCTATGCTATGGCGAAAGGATTGCCCACAACAATAGAAGGGAAGTACCTCTATGAACTGAATAAGAAAAAGCAAGCCCAAAAGAAAAAAGGCGCAAAGAAAAAGAGAAAAAACACCAGACACTAGCTGCCAAATTGAGGCGACTGTGGAAAAACTGTTGGTAAATGGTGCGCGCATGCGCTGGCTTGGACGGTGATGGGATGTGTGCAAAAAGCTTTTCATCCAAGCATTTAGAGCATGCGTTAAAGTATAAAGTAAATCGACCATTAACTTTTCTGCTTACCCTTATTGGCAAGTAGAGGTGCTAATGGCCGATTGAAGTTGGCTTTAACTACCGAAGTAGTAGGGTTATGTGTTCTCCGCTCTCCCTTGAAAAGAGAGATTGGCCTAACTGTTTACACCATCTCCACAAACAGGCGGTGTATGGAAAGGTCGTCGTTCAGTTCGGGATGGAAGGCAGTTACCAGTTGTTTACCCTGTCTGGCCGCAACGATGTGGCCGTCAACCTCGGCCAACACCTCCACATCCTTGCCCACGTTGGTGATGTAGGGCGCGCGGATAAAGGTCATTGGCACGGCATGGCTGATGCCTTTCACGTTGCTTTTGACAAAGAAACTGCCCAGCTGACGGCCGTATGCGTTGCGGCAAACGGTGGTGTCCATCGTTGATATGCGTTGCAAAACGTCGCCCACCACGTGCTTGGCCAATAAGATAAGGCCAGCGCAAGTGCCAAAAACGGGCAGTCCGTCTTCTATGGCTTGCCTTATGGGGGCGAGTAAGTTCAGCTCGTTTAACAGTTTGAGCATCGTGGTGCTTTCTCCGCCAGGTATGATAAGCGCGTCTTTGGGTTGTTCCCAATCGGCGGCTTGCCTCACTTCGAAACTCTCCACGCCGAGTTGCGCAAGCATCTTGCTATGCTCGATGAATGCGCCTTGCAGTGCAAGAATGGCAATTCGCATATCCTTATTGCCCTCTCTCTGCCATCAGCAGTGCTATCTCTTGCTCGTTGATGCCAACCATAGCCTCGCCCAAATCCTCAGACAGTTCGGCCAGCATCTTGGCATCGTTGAAGTTTGTTACGGCTTTCACGATGGCGGCAGCACGTTTGGCGGGGTCGCCCGACTTGAATATGCCCGAACCAACGAACACGCCCTCGGCTCCTAGCTGCATCATCAAGGCTGCATCGGCAGGCGTAGCCACGCCACCGGCGGCGAAGTTAACAACAGGAAGTTTGCCGTTTTCGTGTACGTAACGCACTAGTTCGTAGGGGGCTTGCATGGCTTTGGCGGCCTCGTACAGTTCGTCTTCGCTCATCGAGGTTAGTCTGCGTATCTCGCTTTGCATCATACGCAAGTGGCGTACGGCCTGAATAACGTCGCCCGTTCCGGGTTCGCCCTTTGTACGAATCATCGTTGCACCCTCGGCAATGCGGCGAAGGGCCTCGTTAAGGTTCTTTGCTCCACAAACGAAAGGAACATCGAACTTGTTTTTGTCGATATGGTAGACATCGTCGGCAGGCGAAAGCACTTCGCTCTCGTCGATGTAGTCAATCTCAATGGCTTGCAGAATTTGTGCCTCGGCAAAGTGTCCGATGCGGCATTTGGCCATTACGGGGATAGAAACGGCCTCTTGGATGCCCTTAATCATCTTGGGGTCGCTCATACGCGAAACGCCACCAGCTGCGCGGATGTCGGCAGGGATGCGTTCCAATGCCATAACGGCGCATGCACCGGCAGCCTCGGCAATGCGTGCTTGCTCGGGGGTTGTAACGTCCATGATAACACCGCCTTTAAGCATTTGTGCCAAGTTGCGGTTCAGTTCTTGTCTGTTCTCTTTCATTTTTGTTGTTTGTTTAAAAGTATTTCTTTTCTGAACTCGCTAGGAGCGAGCCCGTTAATGTTCTTAAAGAATTTGGCCAGATGGGCTTGCGAACGAAACCCATAGGCGTAGGCAATCTCTTGAATGGTTTTCGGGGTGAAGGCCAACTGCTGCTCTATCTCGTGCGTGAGATATTCGTCGATGATGGCCTTGGGCGCTTTCCCCGTTATGCGGCGCGTAACCTGAGCTAGGTATCGTGCGCTAACGTTCAGTTTGTCGGCATAAAATTTCACGTCGCTGTTGGTGCGATGGTGTTGGGTTATCTCGTGGGTGAACTCGTTAAACAGTTCTCCACTCCGCCCAATGATGCCCGTATGTTGGGGTTGCAGCTGCGCAATGTAGTTGCGTGCGTTTACTACGGCCTCGAAAATGGCATTGCCGCCGTTTACGAATGTGGCGATGGCGGCCGACAAGCTGCCGCTAAGTCCGTGGCGAGTGCCTACTTCTCCCTCGCCGAACAACGAGGGTAAGAAGGTGGGGTCGCTGCTTTCGCCGTTGCGAACACGTCGGTAAGACTTTGCGTAGCCATGTGGCTGCCCTGCAACAGCACCGACTGGCAACCCTCGGCAAGCAGACTTTTCACCGCTTGGTTTAGGTCGGCTGCCGTGTTAATCGCAGTTTGTGTGAGCCGTTCGGCATCGGCGCGTTTCATCAACACTAGCGAACAGAGGGGCAATAGGCTGCGTCGAACCTCGTGGACAACCTCTTGCGCCATGAGCATCTCGTTTTGCGACGACACGATAACGGGGTCGTAGATAACGTGTCGGGGCTTGTGTTGCCTTAGCAGTTGGGCTATTTGTGCCACGGTGTCGGCCCTTCTTATCATGCCCACTTTCACAACGGCGGGCTGCATGTCGTTGACAATGGCCTCTATTTGCCCTTTAATGGTTTCGGCAGGCAGGTCGTAGAACTCTTGAATGCCCAACGTGTTTTGGGCGGTTATGGATGTGATGGCCGAAAGGGCACGCCCGCCAAGGGCAGAAATCGTTTTGATGTCTGCCTGTATGCCAGCCCCGCCAGTGCCGTCGGAGCCGTTGATGGTGAGTATCGGTGTGACCTGCTGTTCCAATGTTTGGTTTGCCGTCTGTTCCTTTCTGCGTTTATTGTCTGTTGTTCTCGGTTTGCAAAGTAAACAAAAAAATGGGAACTACCGAAATATAGTTCCCTTTTTTATAACAATTGTGTCGAAATGTATAAGCACAAGCGGATGTAGAAGTAGTGAAAAGGTGAAAAGGTGAAAAGGTGAAAGGGTGAAAGGGTGAAAGGGTGAAAGGGTGAAAAGGTGAAAAGGTGAAAAGGTGAAAGGGTGAAAAGGTGAAAGAGTGAAAAGGTGAAAGAGTGAAAAGGTGAAAAAATGGCTTCGCCTATCAACTAGTCAACTTGTTAACTTGCCAACTAATGAACTTGTTAACTAGTCAACTTATTAACTCGTCAACTCTTCAACTGGTTAACTTGTCCACTCGCCTTCTCGTCCACTCCGTCAATCCATTCATTCTTCATTGCACTCTAATCCCCAATTTTCAACTTCACCACACGCTGATTAAATCGGCGGTAGAAGTAGGGGATGTGGTAAAGCATGCGGAAGATAAAGGGGAAACGACCGTGGTCGTAGTCGCTCATATAGTATTCTTTGTCTAGATGTAGGCGGTTGCTCCAAGTTTCCATGTCCTTGGTGTTAAGCACCGACCACTTAAATTCCACTTCTTTATCCATTTTCTTCAACGAGTCGTGTACCTTTGATTTGCCAACAAGCGAAAAAGCCAGCATGTCGAAGAGTACAACGGCATTGTCTAGACGTTGGGCGATGGTGCTGAAAAAGCTCTGCACCTCTTTGGGGTCGAAGTACATCATTACGCCTTCGATGATAACGAGCGCGGGTTTGCCCGTGGCTTTCACCTTGTCGCACCACGAATAATCGAAGAGCGACTGAGCTAGGAAGGTATTCTCGTCCGACTCTTGCAGCAGCTTTCGCCTTAGTTCGATGGCTTCGGGCAGGTCAAGGTCGTACCAATGTCCCACCTTGGGTTTGCCAAGTCGTTCGTATCGGGCGTCAATTCCAGCCCCCAGTTGTATCACCACTGCATCGGGATTGTCTTTCAAGAAAGCCTTTGCCTCCATGTCTATGAGTCCGGCTCGCACGCAACAGCCCGATTGCGAGAACGATGCCTTTTTGAGTTTCGAGAAGTCGTAGTCAATCTTGCCCATCATTTCAACGGCCTTTTCGTCTTTAATCAGTGCGTCGGCGCGTTCAGTTTCGGTTGCTTTGGCCCAAAGTGTGATGAGCATTGTTTCGGGTACGTTGGCCAGTTTACTTTCAATTTTATCGTTCATTGTGCATAGTTTTATGGCGCAAGTCTTCTTTTCCTCTCGGCTTGTGCGGTTCTTTTATCTTGCAAATTTAGGGAATTTTGCGGTTGTTGGCAATCGCCAAAAATGGTGATTTGTAAAAAAGAAAGTGGCACTATGGGCTTGGGCTTATACCCATAAATGTGTAAGAGAAAGGGTAGGGGTATGGATGTGCGGTGTAGATGGACAGAAGGGGGCGGCGTAAAGAGTAGAATTGACGATTTTATAGTGGGATAAAGGGCGGCCAAATAGATTCTGCGACTTGGTAAACCTTTGGTTTGCGTACCCTAAAAGGCATTGCTCTTTTACTGGTACACCAACATAGCAGCCAGCAAAGAAGTTAATCTTTGCTGACTGTCAAAAGCTAAATTGTCGGGGTATTGGTAATGACCAATGCGTTAACCCTGCATTGCATCAAGAAAGCTGCTTGCTTTTCGGGCTCTGCGTTCAAACAATTCTCTTTCCATTATGCCTGTTCTTATTCTGGCAATCTTACTATGCCGTCAGACTCTACGATGCACTTTGTGTTTAAAAGCATTTCTAAGCCTTCTTTTAGAGCTTGGTCTACTTTTGCACCACGGCGGGCAAAGCCTAACTTTTTTGCAACAAGAAGCGTTAGTGCATCGGTCTTGATAGATAGCTGCTCTTGCACAGTGAGTGCTATTGCATTCATTATTTCAATTAGGGGAATTTCGGTTATGTCTCGTCCGTGAGCCTGCCTATAACCGCTGAAAGCATCTGCGTGCGCCTTGTCGGTCCACAATATGGTAGAATTACCTAGGGTTTGAACAAACATTTGCCTGTCTGCAATATCCTTAACCGAGGCCAACAGTGTAGGGGTGACTCTTGTGCTATCCCTATGCGCGCACATACATCTGCATAAATACATCAGTGTCATAGGCTGCTCGCATGAAAGAATCTTCGTTGCAAGTACCTCGTCGCTCATGGAACCAGTGTTCTCCAGACCATTATATACCTGATAGTCTTGCTCATTGCTTTCTATTTCCTCCACCTCTTCTTTTGTAACGTCGAAAGTGGCATTGCCAACTGGTGTTTCTATTGGCTTTGACTTTTGTTGTAGAGCTTTTTCGATACGCGCGATAACACGTTCGGGATTGTTAATCCAATCTACGCTCCATACGCGCATTATTTTCCAACCAAGCATATTCAATACCGTTGGCTGAACAATCTCGCGGTCTCTTGTGGTTTGGGTATTGTGGTAAACCTCACCATCAAGTAGAATACCCATAGAATAATTGCCGCTATCAGCAGAATCTGCAATGGCCACGTCGACTTTAAAGTTAGAACGTCCTACGTTGGTGTTTACATTGTGGCCGCGAGCCCTGAGCGCATTGGCTATTTGCTCAGAGATTACGCGGTCTGAACTGTCCTTGTGGGCATTGGCTGCCTGAATTAGTATCTGTTGCTCGGCATATTCCAAGAAATGTTTCAAACCCTCCACTCCGCGAGCCTTGGTTCGTTTCAAATCAATGTGCGATGCCTTCAAAGACGAATATACAATCATTTCTCTTCTAGCACGACTTACTGCTACATTCAGTCGTTTTTCTCCTCCATTGTTGTTCAAGGGTCCGAAGTTCATAGACACCTTGCCGTCTTTATCTGGACCATAGCCGATAGAGAACAAGATGATGTCGCGTTCGTCACCCTGTACGTTTTCGAGGTTCTTTATAAATATAGGCTCGTACAACTCGTCGGCAGCCTCTCTTAGTTTCTGGTCCTTGTCAAGCTTTTCGGTCAGTAAGTCCTCAATTAGGTTTTGTTGTACCTGACTGAATGCAATTACGCCAATGCTGTACTTGGCATGATCGATGCTTTGCAACCTCTTGACGATGTCGGCCACAATGGTTTCTGCCTCCTTCTTGTTCGAACGGCGTCCACCCTTGTCGTATACGCCATCCACATAGCAATACTTTACCTTTGTAGTCTGGTCGTCAATAGACGGGAATGTAATCAGTTCGCCATCGTAGTACTCATTATTGGAGAAGGCAATTAGCGATTCGTGTTTTGAACGGTAGTGCCAGTTCAATTGTAGCGAAGGTATTCCCAGGCTGTGGCAGTCGTCGAGAATACTATCAAGGTCGTCTATGTCGGCCTCTTCTTCGCCAACACTCGTTGATGAGAAGAAACTTGTTGGCGGCATCTGCTTGGGGTCGCCCACTACGATTACAGACTTGCCGCGCGCAATGGCACCTACTGCCTCGCTTGTAGGCATCTGTGACGCTTCATCGAAGATAACAAGGTCGAACTTGCTTTGTGACAAATCCAAAAACTGCGCCACAGACATCGGGCTCATAAGCATACATGGGCAAAGCCTTGGCAACAGTGTGTTAATGTTATCAAACAAATCGCGAAGAGATATGCCTCTGCCGCCGTTGGCTATGTTCCTGTTGAGAAAACCAATTGGGCTACTATTGTCGATGCTGTCTGTTACATGTGGTACATTCGCAGCCAATTTGGCATAAAGTTCCTTCTGACTCAGTATTTGGAATTCTTCTGTCAGTTGTTGGTAGCGCGAAATGGTTTCGTCGAATATTGCACCTTCAAAGGTTCTCAAAACCTGTGACGATGCAATTTTATCACAAGCAAGACTTCGGAAGATCCTTTTAAAGAAAGCATCTTTCAACGTTTCCGCAGGAATTGTTTCTGATTCAATATGGCGTGCTACCACACCAAGACCTTCCTTTTCAAGTTCCTTCTTATACGCACACCACTGAAACCAGTCTCGTGCCTTGTCTGTATGTCTAAGCCAGTTGTCAAGACTTGAACCATAACCCTTCAAATCCTCATTACTTGGAAGTCTGTCGTCTTCGAAGTTAACGGCAAAGAGCGTACGAACAACATCCTGTATTGTTACTATTTCTGCATGCAACTGCTGATAATTAAGCAAATTAGAGAGAAGTGCATCAACCTCTTGTTCAATAATCAAACTATTAAACTGCTTTAACTTGGCAATGAAACCCCTCTTAGCAAAGAAACGAGGTAAGAACCATTTAGCCTTGATGCCTCTCCACTCATTATATAATGCCGTCCCATCTTGGGATAATATGCCGTCGTTGCAGTCTCTGAGTATGTCTGCCTTTATATCCGCAGCTTTCGCAAGCATCTCTCTGTTCTCCTCTGCCTTGCGCAGTATTTCGGATGCCGACTTGATACGCGAAGGCAAACGTCCAACATCAGCCAAGTCGTCCTCCACAACATTAAGTCCAAGTAGTGGATGCTTTGATGGCGCGCCTGTAATACTAAGTATTGCCTGATACTTCTGACTGAGCAGATGTGAGTAGCTGTCCATCTTTTCAATTCGGAACTTCCGTTTAAGTTCTTCATCGTTCGCATCAACATCAAGCTCTGGAGTATTAATGGATTCATACCTGATGATGCAGTCAAACAGCGACATGCCTTCCGCTCCCTTTATGTCATGCAGGGCCTCTATATACTCAATCAGTTTGCACCTCTGCTCATAAAGTTCGTCAGCAATGCGTGCATATTCCTCTGGCCGTATGATGTGAGCGGCATCCAAAGCCTTCTTCAGCTGTTCGAGAACATGGCGCTTGGTGATTTTGTTTGAGTGCATTTCAAGGCAGAATGGACCAAGATTTATCTTCTCCAAACGTTTTTGTACCACACTCAGGGCTGCCATCTTCTCAGCAACAAACAACACACGCTTGCCTTGGAACAAGGCATTGGCTATAAGATTCGTAATGGTTTGCGACTTACCCGTTCCAGGAGGGCCGTAAAGGATATACGAGTTTCCTTGTCCGGCCTCCATTACAGCGGCCATTTGCGAAGAGTCTATCGGAACAGGCAATGCCAAATCAGATGGTTTTACTTCTTTATCCTTGCCTTTCAAGTCCGACATCACTTGGGTTGGAGTAAACGTAAGTTTCTGTTCCACAAGACTACGCACCACATTGTTATCCAACAATTCTTGTCTGTGGTTATGAATGTCGTTCCACATGAGGAACTTACTGAACGAGAATACGCCCAAAATACATTCTTCTTCTACGTCCCAACGCTTTTTGTTTTTCAGCACCTCGCGTATGATGGCGAAGATTTTCTTCACATCCACACCATGATCATCCTTTGGCAGCGGATTAAGTCCAGGAATAGTCATGTCGAAGTTCTGCCGTAAGAACTCTGTCAAAGTGATATTCAGAGCAATTTCTTCATCACGTGTACGGATATAGTAGTCGCCCTTCTTATACACCATTTCCACAGGCAACATCAATATTGGCGCATAACGCGGTTTCTCGCTGATGTCTGTTTCAAACCATCTAAGCGTACCTATTGCAAGATACAACGCATTTGCGCCAGTTTCCTCAACGGCGTTCCTCGATGCGCGATAGATATTCTTCAACGTGTAGCGTGTCTCGGCCTCTGTCTGATACGAGTGTAGCGTACGGTGTTTTATGTCGTTCGTTATCAGCTCGTGTAGTTCGGGCAATAATTTAGAACGCACAAGACGTTCGTCGCCAATGATGTTAAAACCAACATTAGGCTTGCAAGAAATAAGGTATTCTTCTCCATCTTGCAGATAGTCTTCAACGAGGTCGACGTCAAACGAGATAAACTGAATTGCCTTCTGGCGCAGATAAAGGTTAAGCATGGAGTTACGCAACGAGAAATCCAAGAGCTTACGTTCCCAAATGTCCATCTTCGTTACCTCACGTTTGCTGTCCATCAGCATCGTCAGGTCAAAACGAGAATGTTCCTTAACATTCAGTATGCATTCGTCATGGCTCACACCTTCTGCCGGCACTTCCCATACACCATTGTTCATCGTGCGTTGGGGTAGCGGACGTACTTGCTCCAGACGACAACGCTTAATGTCGATGAACATTTCAAAGATGCCCGTGTTGGCCAGATGCTTTGTAGCTATGCTTTGGGCATCTTCAAAAGTAGTTGACTCGGCTGTTACCTGTGTACATTCAAGCACAAGCATCTCATCAATACCTTCCGCACATTTCTTTTCGATATACGAGGCATCATCGTAAACGCTATACTGGCAGCAGTCGTCAACCAACCAAACGGCAAGGTAGGCATGTCCTTCTTGCAGAACGATACCGCTGTTTATGCCCAAACCTTCAAGCACGCTTGCAAAAAGCAGAGTAAGCTCTATGCAGTTTCCTAGTTTAGAGGAAAGTACTTGGTCGGGTAGGGTAATGCGTTGTCCAACCACCTCGTACGATGCAGGTACCGAACGATACACAATGCCCTCGGCATGGAGTGCGCCATACACGGCTGCCACCTGCTTTCGCACCTCATTTGTGTTACCTGTTTGGTATGCGGTAAATGCAGAAGACCCCGACATTTCTTTCAGCTTGCCCGCTGCCTTAGCTACAACGTTGTTTATCGCGGGATGATTAGGCGTAACAAACGAGGCAAGGCATTGGGGCAGAATACTGGTTCCCAACCATTGGTCGTACGGCATAATATCTATGTCGTAGCTATGGGTAAACAATATCTTCTTTGTTTCGGACAGTGCATCCGAATACACATTGACGGTGAATGTGGATGCAGTCTTTTCTGTTACCGCTGCAACTTGTGCGGCTATTGGAGACAAGTTCATACCCTGTAAGCGCATCGACTTGCCTGCTTTAAGTGAGTCGATGACACTTGAACGGAAGTCCTGGAAGAACTCACCAGAACATTCTATTACAATATCCCTTAAATCACTCGTTTCGTTATTACTGATTTCAACAGACTGACATATAGCTATTCTGTTGTTGATAAGGGAATAATTGATAGAAGGTAGATATTCGATATTGACAGTTACCATAGCGATATGAAAATATGGTGGGTTTTATTCTTATGTTGATATTACATTATGTATGTGGTTTACGAACTTTCTAAGGCTCATGAGCTTATAGCCAAATGTTATGTGTCTATTGCATGGCCCTCATTAGAAGGTGCTCCATAAACAGCTTGGTTTGTATATCACCATCGACACTAACGTAATCCAGGATATTTATCTTGTCAAACCAAAGTGCATTGCTGCAAAAGTAGTTATTAGTTTTGATATTTCCTCATTTTGTTTTCATAAATTCAATTATTGCTCTCCGCTAAACCTCTAAACAACATCATTTCTCTATTTGCAAGGCCAATAACAGGTGCTGTGGATTGTTTTGAAAAAAGTAAATTCGTGAGTTTATGAGTTTGTGGGGTTATGTGTTTATGAGTTTGAGTTAGTAAATATGTAAGTTTGTCTTGTTTTCAGCAAGAAATTTAACATTATGAGTGGCCTTTTTGCTCACCAATCGACCACCTTCCCCAAAAAATCGATTCTCGTGAAGGTTTGTTTTGATGCAAAAAGAGGGTAGCATGCGAATGCGGCAAAATGAATTTTTATTTAAAGCAGTCGCCATTTGCACCAATTTTTGGGCTATTTATAGCAGCATGTAGTGCAATATGCCGCAAAACGCAGTGCATTTTGGTGCTAAACGCAGTGCGTTTTGATGCTAAACGCAAGGTAAAATGGTGCTAAATGCAGTGCAAAATGCTGCTGAATGCAAGACGAAAAGCATAAATATACGCCACAATTGTATAAACAAAACCTCTTAGAAGCATGAAATACATGGCAAAAAAAGGCAAAATGGTCGTTAAAAAGTGGGATTTTAGGGGCTAAAAACGTGTAATTGGGCTTAGAAAATTACGAGTTGGCAACCAATCTAGAAAGGCTAAATGGTACAAAATACAGGTCTTTTTCTTAGAATTGAACATATCGGAAGGTGCGAAAGGATAGAAAAAGTGGCAATTTACCTACTTTATGGCCTATATTTTCGCTAGAACAGCGCGAAAATTAGAGTGATGTTGTAAAATAAAAGGTAATAATTTAGGTTTTTGGGTTGATGAACTTTTGAGTAGATGAGTTTTTGAGTAGGTGAGCTTTTGATTTGATGAGCTTTTGATTTGATGAGTTTTTGAGTTGATGAGCTTGTGAGTAGATTTGTCCTGCACTTCGTATTTGGAGCATTGCAGTAATTTGAATTTGGTTGCAAAGTTACGAAATCAAGTCCGTTTCATTTTCTAGCACCACATAATAGACTGCAATTCCATCATTTCAAAGACCTGTTAGTCCACTTCAACGGGACAGTGTTGATGTTTTCTGTCTCCTCTAACAAGAAAAACCTTTTGGATAATGATAAACCTCTCCATTTCTTCGTTTTGCTCATTATAAGTTCATACCTTTGTAGTCAATATTAAGTTCAACCAATCAGTCATTTTGATGTGGCCCCAAAAGGAGTAAAGCAATCTTATTAAAGAACATTTCAAAAAGCAAGTTATTACCCAAACATGGCTTGCCAAAGAATTGGGTATGAGTTTAAGCATTCCAGATGCCTACGTCTGCAATCGCAGACAACCCAACCTTGCCACCATTTTCAAAGTGGCGGATTTACTAAATGTTTCACCCAAAGAATTAATAAAATTATGCACAATAGCCTTATAGATAATTCTTCAGACACACTCTCTATGCAGACCTATCTCAAGAGATGCATCTTAGCTGAAGATGTTGACAAAATTCAGATCGCAACTGGGTATTGGGACATACCAGGCATGACACTTGTCATAGATGAACTTACAAGTTTTTTAGAGTGCGAGGGTACGACGTTAGAGTTGCTTATTGGTAAAGATCCTTATGTTTATACCTCGTTACTTGCAAAGCCTAAGTATAAAGATGCAAGCTATCCTTACGACTTTATAAGGACAGATATACACGATCTTGAAATAAAAGATGAGTACAAGAGTGTTATCAATCTACTACTTAAGTATTGCAGCTGTGGCAAAATGCAGATACGGGTCTATTCCAAAAATGCTAAAGGCGAAGCAGAATTTTTACATTCTAAATGTTACATCTTCTCTGGCTCTTCTCTTTCTTATGGTATCATTGGAAGTTCTAACTTTACACAGAAGGGGTTATTGGGAAATGCAGAATTGAATTATCTTGAGACTGACCCTACTCGTATTACGGCTCGACCGACATATGGATCAAATATGAAAGGGCATATTTGTTGGTTTGAAGAGAAGTGGGAATGCTCACAAGACTGGACACAGGAGTTCTTGGAGCAGATTATCAAGAAGTCGCCTATCTACATCGACATACAAGAAAATGCTATTCGAGAATTTACTCCCTATGAGCAGTATATCAAATTGTTGCAAATTCAGTTTGGGAGTGTTGTCGACGCATCACTCGGACAACAGATAGAAACCTATTTACCATCAAAGATTCATAAACTGAAATATCAGATAGAAGCCGTCAAGCGATGTCTTGACATTATGCGCGAACATGGTGGCTTTATGTTGGCTGACGTGGTAGGACTTGGTAAGACAATTATTGGAACGCTTATCATCAAGCATTTTCTATCCGTGCCAGAAGATGATGGTAGAGAACGTAAGGTTTTGGTCATTTCCCCTCCTGCCATTCAATCGGGCTGGAAGAAGACTATTGCCATGTTCGACAAAGATTCTGACGAGAAGATTGCTCCATACATTGACTTCATCACAACTGGACGTATCGGAAATGTCACCGAAGATGAAAGCTGGGAAGATGACGATGACGACAGTGCTGATACTGGCGAATTTGAAGGAACGCTGCAAGATAAGGACTATGGGCTCATTATTATTGATGAGAGTCATAAGTTCAGGAACAGTGCCACACAGATGTATCAGTCACTTGATCAGCTCATACAGAAGATTGGTTCTAATACAGGTACATATCCCTATATTGGACTTTTGTCTGCCACACCGCAAAATAATCGCCCAAATGATTTGAAGAATCAAATTTACCTCTTTGAGCGTAATCATAATGATAGTACGTTAAAGAAGGCTGAAGGAGGAAATATAGAAAAGTTCTTTGCTGACATAAATAGAGAATATGACACCCTTATCCGTAAACCAAAAGTTGATAATGAGACTGGCTTACTTATTCATGACATACCAGCAGATGAACGCCGTGCTCGCCTTGACGCAATCTCAAGAAAAATACGTGACTGTATTCTGAGCGATATCCTCGAACGTAGGACAAGAACAGACGTTAAAAAGTACTATGAAGATGATATGAAGGCACAAGGTTTGATCTTCCCAGAGATTGTTGGACCAAACAATCTTAAATACGTTATGGATGACGAGTTGGCTCAACTCTTCTCTGACACAATGACGATTATTGCTCCTACGGAAACAGAAAAGTTACAGACGGATGAGTGGCTGAAATATTTCCGCTATCGTGCCATTGAATACTTTACCAATCCAGCCAACGAAAAGAAACATACGGGCCGAGGCAACCGTGGTGTGAGTGATGTAGCTAAACAGCTTGCCACCATAATGCAGAACCTTCTTGTGAAACGTCTTGAAAGTTCGTTCACGGCCTTTACGCAATCCCTATTGAATTTGCGCCATTACACCGAGAACATGATTAAAATGTGGGAGAATGATACCATCTTTGTATGTCCACAAATTGATGTAAACAAAGAACTTGACTACGAGGCAAAGAGTAAAAAGCGAGGAAAGAAAGTTTCTTTTAGCGATTGCGTAGAAGACATCAGAGGTAAAATAAAGAAACTGACGGAACAAGGACGCAACGAGAAAGGACAAAATGCTGAATATACGCGTAAGGACTTTAAAGAGGAATATTATACCCAACTGAAAGAAGACTTCCGACTCATTTCTAATCTATATGACCGATGGGCGCGTAACTCACAAGACCCGAAGTTTGATGCTTTCAAAGAAAACATCAAGCCTGAACTGTTCAATCCCCAAAAGAATACGTCAGGAAAGTTGGTAATCTTCTCGGAAGCAATAGATACGGTTGAATCGCTTGTTAGAGCTGTTAAAGCAAAGGGCTACAATGTTCTTGCTATTACTGCTGCTAACCGTGATGAACTGGAACATACGATTGAGGAAAATTTTGATGCCAATTATGATGGTGAGTGGAAGGATGATTATGATGTTCTTATTACGACAGAAGTCTTAGCTGAAGGTGTAAACCTCCATCGTGCCAATGTTATTCTGAACTATGATACGCCATGGAACTCCACCCGCTTAATGCAGCGTATTGGACGTGTAAACCGTATTGGCAGTAAAGAGCCATTTGTTTATGTTTACAACTTTATGCCAAGTGCTGAAGGTGATGCTCAAATACAGTTGGTTCGCAAAGCACACACTAAGTTACAATCATTCCATATACTCTTTGGTGAGGACAGCAAGATTTTCTCGGAAGAGGAAACGGTTGTGCATCATGAACTAGTCGAAGCTATTAACGGTGAGGAGTCACCCTTGCAGAAGTATATCTTTGAATTAAAACAATACAAGAAGACGCACCATGAACGCTATCTGCAGATAGAGCAAGCCGAGGACGAATGGGAGATGGCACAGGCTACAAGTGGCACAGCATACTTTGTTGTGAAAGCTCCTCGCTCTGCACGGCTAGCCATCAGAATGCGTAAAGAGGAAGATGGACGAAAGGGTACTCAGATAATCTCTTTACTTGAACTGCTTGAGGAAATGCGAGTAGATGAGAATGCTAAGCGCATACCATTGCCTGATAACTGGCAGCAACTTTCGATTGAAGCCTTAAAGGCGTATAATCAACACTTCGTCCGCATTAAAAGATCAAGAGCAGGAGATAAACGTACGCTGGCACAGGAAATCATCGTAAAACTCTATGACAACGACACTATCTCAGCAAAGTCAAAGAGACTTCTGGAGAGTGCACGAAAACTTGTTGACAAAGGAAACTTTGACATCATTAAAAAGTTGTTGGCGATAAAGCAAGAATTAGAAAATCGTAACCAAAACCTTTTTGCCCTCAAACAACAGGATATTGATGAAATTCTGGAGCGTGAGATCGGTAAACTTGTTGCTCACGTAGAAAGTAAGCAGGGCGTAGCATCTATTGTTTTAGGAACCATCAAGTAAAATAGTAAAGACAAACTTATGAATACAGATACATTAAGTATAGAGGCTTTAAAGGGATATTTAAGCAGTCAATATAAAGGCTGGAACTCATTCGTCGATAATGTTATTTTCCCCATTTTCGGTAAAGATAAGTTTGAAACTCTTTCTGAGACAGAACTTTTGGAAAATAGTCCCGAGGAAAAACCATTGGCTGAAGCAACAGGAATATGTAGTATCAAGCAAGTGGGACAGATAGACATAGGAGTGCAGCCACTACAGATATTCGATGTCACGGTTAGTGATCGTGTGATGATGGAGCGAAACCGCGTAAACATTCAACGCCTTATCCGTAAGGTTATGGAGAACTATTCCAGTGCCTTTATGCTCTTTCACTATGAGAACGATACTCGTTGGGATTGGCGCTTCACTTTTTGCCATAAGAAAGGTAGTCAGAAAGAAGTCACAGACAGTAAGCGATACACATTTTTGTTGGGTCCTGGACAGTCCTGTCGTACTGCTGCGGAGAACTTTATAAAACTATATGAGAACAGAGACACATTGGATATGTCGAAAATTGAGGGTGCGTTCTCTGTTGAGGCTCTTACTAATGAATTCTTTGGCAAATATAAAGAGGAATACGATAAGTTTGTAGAATACATTACAGGTAAACGCTATGTGAAAAGGGACAATAAATATGTAGAGGCTATTATCCATGAACCCCATCCTACTCTATATTCCTGTTTCAGCAACAATGACAAACTGGTACGTGATTATGTAAAGAAAATGTTAGGTCGTATAGTATTCTTGCATTTCCTCCAAAAAAAAGGATGGCTCGGTGTACCATATAACGAGGAATGGGGTAATGGCGACCGAAACTTTATGTTGAACCTCTTCAAGAATGCAACAGAAAAACAAAAGGAAAACTTTTTAGACGAAGTGCTGGAGGGACTATTTGCAGAAGGATTAGATTGTAATCGTGCAGAAAAAAGTGACCTTTATGATACAAAAGTTGAAGGATTACGGAAGTGTAGAATCCCTTACTTGAATGGTGGTCTCTTCGAACGTGATTATCTTGATGAACTTGCTGTAAGATTTCCTGCGGAATACTTTGATAGTTTACTTACAATGCTCTCACTGTACAACTTTACCATCGACGAGAATGATCCCAATGATGCAGAAGTCGGTGTTGACCCTGAAATGCTTGGACGCATCTTTGAGAACCTTTTGGAGGATAATAAGGATAAGGGCGCGTTCTATACACCAAAGGAAATCGTACAATACATGTGCCGTGAGAGTTTGATAGCCTATTTGCAAACCGATCAAAACGAAGAAGATAAGGAGAATATTCGCAAGTTTGTTACAACGCATGACGCCGAACTGCTTGGCGATTTAAAAGCGGATATTGAACAGAAACTTTTGGACGTTAAAATATGCGACCCTGCTATTGGATCAGGAGCTTTTCCTATGGGGTTGCTGCGTGAGCTGTTCTTCTGTCGTTCTGCGATAGAACCAAACATTATAGAAAATGCAGCTAATATAAAACGCTACATCATTCAAAACAATATCTACGGTGTTGACATTGAACGAGGTGCTGTTGACATCGCCCGACTACGCTTTTGGCTTGCCCTGATTGTGGACGAAAAGACACCAGAGGCACTCCCAAACCTTGATTTCAAGATTATGCAGGGTAATTCCCTTTTAGAGCAGTATAAGGGTGTTGACCTCTCAACTATGACAGAAAAGAAAGTTGGTGCAGGGCAGAGCATTACTATCTTCGATAGCATGTTAGATGTTTATCGCAAGAATCTACGCGATAAACTTGCCGAATACTACGCTTGCCCAGAGCATGATAAGAAAGTGCAGTTGAGAAAAGAAATCGCGGATATTGTAAAGCAGGAACTCGTAGAGCAAGGCATTCATATCGACTTTGAAGATATGGACTTATCTGCCAACAGTCAGTTCTTCCTTTGGCATACCTGGTTCCACGATGTTTTTTCACGACCCTCAAAAGAGGGCTTCGATATTGTTATTGGTAATCCGCCGTATTTAGAATCGAGAAGTCCAAATTTCCCAGAATCATTAAAGGTGAGTTTACAGAGTGAGATTCAAAAAAGAAGATTGTCAGATGCGAGAGCCTTTCCCCGTGGTGCAGATTTATTGATTTTCTTCTATGAATTATCGCTGAGATTATTGAGCCCAAATGGGTACAACGTCTTTATCACTGAAAATTCGTGGCTTTCCACAGACTACGGAAAACTGTTTCAGAATTTTTTATTGAAGAAGTGTAAAGTTCATGCAATTATTGATTCTGAGTACAAATACTTTGAAACAGCTGATATAAACACTATTATAACCATCATCAGGAACAGAAACGAGAGCAATGATAAATTTCCTGTTAAGTTCTTTCATTGTAATGGGAGTCTTGAAAAATATCCATGTAATACATTTTCCATGCATGATACGGAAAATGTTACTCTAAAAGAATTCTTATCAAGCGCTCAATTATTGCATAACTACAAGTGGGGGGTTATCATTAGAGCTGAACAGAAACTATTACGGATTATAGAAACTATAAGCCAACTTAAAGATAAAAGTCTTTCTTCAAAGATAAGCATTGGACAAGGACTAAATCTAACTAAAAGTCATATTGTTTATAGTCAATCTTCTCGAACTTATCCGTATTATACATCAGAGATTGGTCCAACCTATAGTTGGAATAATTCGTCTTGTTATGTCAGTAAAGACGACATCTCAAGCAGTAGGAAAAAACCTCTTCTTATAATGCCAAGAGGAATAGGGACACATTTCTGTAGCATTAACGAATGCTCTGGCTATACATCAAGTTATGTTGAAATTTATGGTGATTTGTCGCAAGAAGAAACCTTAAACATATGGCTATTTTGTAACTCATCATTGTTCTGGCTTTTAAGAGAAATTACAGGAAGAACAAACTTGGGAGGCGGAATGTTAAAAGCAGAGGCAACAGACTTGAAGAGCATACCTATTTGCTACAATTTTAACAAACCGTCTGAAATTTTTGCCCTATATATGACAGTTAAGGATAAAGTGATAGATACGAGTATATTAGCAACGCTCAATGACAATCAACATAAAATGATAGATGCTATTGTTCTTAAATTCTTTGGATTAGGCAAAGAAGAAGCTTATATTGTAAATACGCTGCAAGACATGGTATTTAGGCGTATGAAGAAAAGTAAGACCAAATGATAATTGGGAGGGATTGTCCTCCAATTATCATTTATTCTGGCTCTATAACGAATCGTGTGGGTAAATATTTTTTTCCTTGCCAGCGTTCCTATGTTTAAAGGCTTTATGACTGAACAGAAGAAGACGGATTAATCTACAAATATAAAGGAGTTTGAGCGTAAGCATCC
>NZ_HE999444.1:193581-198267 GCF_000312305.1 Prevotella conceptionensis 9403948
ATTGGATGCTTACTATTAAGGTGTAGGAGTTTTCAACTAGGGTAAAAAAAGCGGCTCAGCGGAAGATTAGTGGGGGCTAGGCATAAATCTTTGAAAGTCTAAACATGAAGAACTTTATATCCGCTACCCCTCTCAGAGTCGCCCTGAAAGCCTTTATCTTTGCATTGAAGGATTCTGCAAATGCGTTTGTTGCCCTGTTCACGAAGAGGTTGAGCACCCCGTCGTAATGTTCGTATAAGGTTGCTGCAATTACGTTGAAGCTCTTGAAGCCCGAGTTGTCGACCTTGTTGTACCATCGAGCCAAGGATAGCCTTGCCGCATCCTTGACGGTGTTCTTTGAGAATATCATGCGTAGGGAGTGCGCAAGCGAATTGGCTTCCCTGAGGTCGGGGTATTGCTTGAAGAGGATTTCAACAGACCGACATATAGCTATTCTGTTGTTGATTAAGGAATAATTGATAGAAGGTAGATATTCGATATTGATAGTTACCATAGCGATGTCAAAATATGGTGGATATTATTCTTATGTTGATATTACATTATGTATGTGGTTTACGAACTTTCTAAGGCTCATAAGCTTATTGCCAAATGTTATGTGTCCATAGCATGACCCTCATTAGAAGGTGCTCCATAAACAGCTTGGTTTGTATGTCACCATCGACACTAACGTAATCCAGGATATTTATCTTGTCAAACCAAAGTGCATTGTTGCAAAAGTAGTTATTTGTTTTGATATTTCCTCATTTTATTTTCATAAATTCAATTATTGCTGTCCGCTAAACCTCTAAACAGCAAATTGCTTACACCGTCCTCATAACTCAACAATATGGAACACGAATACAACACAGCCTACATCAAGGTGGCACTCATCCGTTCTCGCCATCTTGATCCAGATATTGCCTTTGTTGTGTTTCTCCTTGCCATCTGCGACTTCTCCGGGAAGAAATACAAGTATAATCCAGCCCAGGGAGTTGATTCTTTCATTTTGTACGAGAAGAAACAATTCGACGCCTCCAAGAGTTCAAAGTGGCAACGTGGAAGAAGGATTGTATCGTATTTGACAGAAGTGTTTAGAGCAATGCCAAATACAATAGGCAAACCCTAACACAAGTATAGGTCTGGGAAAATAATGATTCGCGATAAAAAGTGTAAAAATATTGTAAATAACCGAAGATTATCAATTTTGTTTTATAGAAAACACCTAACTTTGTAAATCAAACTTTATAAGATTGTACGATTCTTATTAAATATAATTTATATGGGTGTCAGTAAAGATGTTATCAAACAGTGCCTGATTAGTAAGCAACGCGAAGTGGATGAGGCGGTGATTACGCACCGCCCCACAGACTTTGAAGAGAATGGCAACTATGTGATAGTTGGTGTGAGACATGCGGGTAAGTCGTACCTGCTGTATCAGCGCGTGCGTCAGCTGCAGGCGGCAGGAAAGGGATGGGACGAGATTCTGTTTGTGGACTTTGAGGATGAGCGTCTGGCGGAATTCCAGACGGAAGACTTTAACAGTCTGCTGGAAGCCCATCTGGAACTGTATGGTAAGAAGCCGGTGGTGTTTTTGGACGAGGTGCAGAATATTCCGCACTGGGACAAGTTCGTGCGGAGGTTGACTGATGCGAAATACAGGGTATATGTGACGGGCAGCAATGCGAAGATGTTGAGCAAGGAAGTGGCAACTACGCTGGGCGGACGGTTCTTTATCTATGATGCGTACCCATATTCGTTCAAAGAGTATCTGGCAGCGCAGCAGGTAGAACTGAGGGAGCATTGGGAGTATGACACTATCCAGAGAAGCAAAGTAAAGCGGCATCTGAATGAGTACTTCTATTACGGCGGTCTGCCAGAGATATTGTCATTCAAGAATAAAAGGGCTATGCTTTCGAGTTTGTACCAGAGGATCTACCTGGGTGACATCTGTGCCCGAAACAACATTAAGAACGACAGGGTGTTGAACATTCTGATTAAGAAGATTGCAGAGAGCGTGAAGCAACCGCTGTCGTATAACAGGCTGAAGAACGTGATAGTGGCAACAGGGTCACCCATCAGTGTGCCTACTACGATAGACTATGCGGATTATGCCGCTGACAGTTGGCTAATACTGCCCATGGAGAATGAGATTGGGAAGCTGACGGAGAAGGAGACGCAAAAGAAGTATTATTTTATAGACAACGGATTGCTGAATCTGTTCTTGATGAACTCAGAGACGTCGCTACTGGAAAACATGGTGGCGGTGGAACTATTCAGACGATACGGCAAGGAGAATGTGTATTATCTGAATGCTGACAAGGAGATAGACTTCATAGTACCTGACGAGAAGCTAGCCATACAGGTGTCCTACAGCATCAAGGATGAGACCACTTACAACAGGGAGTTGCCGCCACTGGTGAAGTATGTCAAGGCACACGAGGACTGGAAGTGTCTGCTGATTACATATGATGAGGAGGGCACGGAAGAGGGAATACCCGTGGTGCCGGTGTGGAAATGGCTGACAGAGGTGTAACTTCGGGTGAGACATCCGAAGGATGCTGAAACCACAGAGGAACGGTGGTAAGGAAGGACGGAATATGACGCAGGGTGAACGGTGGTTGTCTATATAATTTGCGAAAGTTTGTAAAAAATGTCGACTTTTGCTAATTACAATTTTGATAACATAATGATTTTCAATACTTTATTTTGATTAAAGGTTGTGGATTAAGGAATGAAAGTACAGGAATCTAAAAAACAAGAAGTGGGTAAGGCTCAAGATGAAGAGATGCCTAAGGAATATTGAACTCTTCTGTCACCTTGTAACATACCTGCGGGTGACACATCTCACCTTGCCGTGGATGACCTGAAGTTTGCTTTGGAGCAAAGCGATTCCAGAAATATTGCTATTACCGGTCATTATGGCTCCGGTAAGAGTTCTGTTGCTAATACCTGTATAGATGAAATGGGAATAGCGAATAAAGTCTTTCGTATTTCCATGTCAACCTTTTCTCTACCTTCTGAAAATGAAGATCAGAATTCAAATGAGATTGAATACAAGATAGTCCAGCATCTACTGTATAAATGCGACAAAAATAAGATATCACATTCTGGGTTTAAACGCATCCACGAACCGGTCGTGAGAAATTATGAACAATACATCATTTGTATTCTTGTTGCTTTAGCTTGTTTTGTTATAGCATTTGAACCTTCCATTTTAAGAATTGATAGCTTCTACGATGGCTATTATAGATTTTTTGGAGAGAAGGTAGGATGGTGGATTAACCTTATAGCAGATGCTTGTTCAGTAGGCTATTTGGTTTGGTTTCTGTTCTGGGTTGGCAAAATAACAGCTTTGAAGCTAAATCAATTCAGAAATATTAAAATTGAAGCAAATGGTGTTAAGTTGGAAGCATCAGCAGATGTGGATGTGTCCGTATTCAATAAGTATCTGGATGAGATTATCTTTATCATACAAGAAAACCAATATGATTATATACTGTTTGAAGACTTAGACCGATTAGATAATTCTGACAAATTGTTTTTGAAGATTCGAGAGCTGAACATGTTGATTAATGAGTCGGAAACGTTTAAGAAGCGGAGGCGTATTGTTCGGTTCATATATGCAATTAGGGATGATGTCTTTACCAGGGAGCTTAGGACAAAATGCTTTGACTATATTATTGCGGTTGTCCCTGTGATGGATCATTACAATGTGACCGACTATCTGATTAAACAGTATAAGAGTAAAGGTCTATTTAAAACCATAGATACGCCGGTGCTGGAACAGTTGTTGAGTAAGGTGACGGGACTGCGTGAGTTGAAGAACATAGTAAATGAATATACGCTTTTCCAGAAGAGTCTAAAGACGCATTTAAGTGGTGATGACGAGAACTACGAACAAAAACTGCTTGCAGTTATTGTTTATAAGAACCTGTTCCCACAAGATTTTGCTAAGGCATATTTAAAGCAGGGATTGTTTTATGCGATTTTTAAGAACAAGTCATTATTTAGTGAAGACGAGACAAAGGAAATAAGGAAGAAAGCAAATGCCTCAATTCAAAGTATGAATGAGGCACGGGAGAAGATAATCAATATTAGAAAACAATACCTTGAAAAACTAAACGATCAGGTTGAAGTTACGACTCTGATAAAAAACGGCTATGATTATACCTTGAGACAGGTGTCAAGTAGGGATAATCTCTTTGAACTGTTTATTAACGATGAGTTTGATAGATATACTTACACTGACCATAACCGTGAGGAAATTGGCAGTATGACCTATAATTTCGAATTTGATGAGATTGAGAAGAAAGTCACGGAGGATATAGGCTATTATGAGGCCATTGATGAGCATTCACAAGCATATAATAGGAGTAACGATGAAAGGCTGAAACTCGAAAAGGAGATAAAGGTAATCGAGAATACTGCTTTACGGGAAGTCTTAAGAAAGATAGGGGGAGAAAAAGCCCGTGTGATTTTCAATAAGATATACGTCAAAGAGTACACGGCCAAAGAAAATGAGTCTAAGACCATGAATAATGAAATGGTAGATACTCTATTAACCATGATTTATGGCGGGTATATCACTGAAGATTACTATCTCTATATTTCAAAATTCTATGAAGGATCTACATCTGAGAGTGATTATCAGTTTATCAATGCTGTTTTACAGGGTACTGAACGGGCGTACGATCATAAACTAAATAA
>NZ_HE999444.1:199577-200760 GCF_000312305.1 Prevotella conceptionensis 9403948
AAACTTTAGATCCTTTATTTTTCTCAGTTTCATTCCCATAGTAAATTTTATTCCAAGCAGCCTCTTCGCTCTTTACTACTATAGTTTTTGGGATAGTAAGTGCTCTTTGTGCTGAAATTCTCAGCACATTTATGTCCTCGCCTTGATTCTCTTCAATCCAAACTCCTAAATGGCTCTTTCCGCTTCCATTTGCTCCAATAATGATAAAGTTGGACACAGATTCTTCTGGTCCCTTTGGTAATAACAATGTATTCATATGTTCTCAATTATTTAAATCTGTTATCGTTTTGCTTAGTTCCTCTTCAACTTCCTCTATCGTAGGCAGAGCTGATTTCAAATTCTCGGGAATAGCCTTTGTTAGTTGATAATCGCTGACACCGATGGGCTGGTCGTAGCCAGAGAGGGCATATTGCGCCACCACCTTATCACCACCATTGCAGAGCAGCAATCCAATGGTCTTGTTGTCGTGTTCGCCACGGAGTCGATCGTCAACAACATTGATGTAGAAGTTAAGTTGGCCCATATATCCGGGCTTAAATGGTGTGGCTTTAAGTTCGATAACTACGTATGCGTGTAGTTGGATATGTTCCTCTTTGTTATCAAGCAAGTAGTTCAGAATATCATAGTTAAGGATACTATTATTCTTAAAATCTTCAACTCTAAACTTGCGTATTACACTTTTGACATTATTTACTAAAGTTTCCCACCCTTTAAAACGCAGTCTTTTCTCATTTGCCTTTGCCTATGGTCCCCCATATCCATTGAGTTTTAACACATGCCTAATAGAAGTTATGCAGTCTGTCTACGTGCTTCATCCCATTTTTCCAAAGCTTCCGCCATTACAAGGATTTTGACCATCTCCTTGTCGTTGCCGCTGATCGTAGCCATAAGTTGTTGTGGCGTCACCCCAAGCGTTTCTCCCAAAACGCGAAGAATGCGTTCGATACAGGCTAGAACTCGCTTCCATAACGTGAGTGCCATGAGTTCGCCCTCCATGTCCGAAAAGAGTTCGCCCATGGTTTGATATTCTGTGAACCTCTTTTCCAAGGCCATGACGATATATGTAAGGTAACACAGCGTTGCGTCGGCTATCTGACCGTTAAAGTCGCAACCCTGATAACCCCCTAATCCGAGATACTGCTTAGTCTCCTTGTTCATCACCTCTATGTTCCATCTGATCTGA
>NZ_HE999444.1:201959-265126 GCF_000312305.1 Prevotella conceptionensis 9403948
TAAAGGATTTAAATGGGAATGGGGAAAACCTACATCAACTCTAGTAAATGATTATGAAAGCGTGTTGTCTGCAGTCTTTGCTAGAGAGAATAGAGAAAATAAAGCTTATGTGAAAGAGTGTAAGCAATTAGAAGCAGAAGAAAAAACACACAATAAGGTCCCTAAAATGATCTCAGACCTTATTATTGAAGTTTGGGATTCTGTGTTTCCTCATCGGAAGATAAAGTTAGAAGATGCTTCCATTAAAGTTGCTCTTCCTAGTGATGAAACGACTACATATCAAGCGAACAACATGTCTGATGGAGAACGTGTTGCTATTTACTTAATAGGACAATGCCTTATTGCACCTACTAACACTATTGTTGTAATAGATGAACCGGAAATTCATTTACATAAAGCGATTATGCATAGGTTATGGGATGAAATTGAAAAGCGTTGTTCTGATAAAACCCTTGTGTATATAACGCATGATCTTGATTTTGCAGCTTCTAGAAAAGATGCTGCCAAGATCTGGGTCAAATCATATCAAGGGAACTTGACTTGGGAGTATTCTATTCTTGCCCCTAATGCTGATATTCCCGACAAGCTCTACTTTGAGGTTCTTGGAAGTAGAAAGCCTGTATTATTTGTAGAAGGAGAGAAGGGTAGTTATGACTCTCATCTATATTCATATATTTATGATGGCTATAATGTAATTCCTTGCGGCAATTGTTATAACGTAATTGCTATGACCAAAGCCTTCAATAATGAGGAAGTCAAGAAGTTACACAATAACAATATCGTTGGTATTGTTGACAGAGACTATATGACTCGCGAAGAGATAAATGCCATTGAGAATAACAATATAAAAGTATTGCCTATTGCTGAAATAGAAAATTTATATCTCCTTGAAGGAGTTGTCAGAGCTGTTGCTGAAAATCAAGAATTATCTGCTGATAATATATTTGAAATAGTTAAGGAGTTCGTTTTTAAAGAGTTCTTAAAAGAAAAAGAAACGCAAATATGTAAAATGTGCGAAAGAGATATACACCATAAACTGAAGGGTTACAGTGTAGGAAAGAAACCAACAAAAGCCGATCTAAGAAAACAACTAAAGGATATTGTTGATCAAATTGACACGGATGGCATGTATGAGGAATATGAAAATCAGATCGATCAAATTATAGCAGAACAGAGTTATGATGAACTTCTTTTGCTATATAATCGAAAAAGCCTACACAAAAGAGTTTCTCCTTTCTTTGAACTTGCTACAGATAATTATTCCAAGTTAGTTCTACGCTTACTTAAAACTGACAGAGGAAAAGTTATTATAGATTCGATGAGAAAGAGATGTCCTAATTTATCTGAAGTAAAAGAATTGTAATTCTCTCAATTGCGTTTGATGAGCTGCTACGACTTGTGTTCTCACCAGTCGGGGACGGATAAACCGTTGATGGAGAGGAAGGGATTCTGCTTTGAATCGTTTTCAATGCAGAGCATCGTGCCATCTTCCTCGAAGTAGCGTCTGTACATGGATAAATAGATCTTGGCTTTGGCTTGCATGGTGTTTCCAGTGCGATACATTTGCGTTATCTGATCATCCGAGAAACCCATAAACGTTAAGAGCCTGCGTACATTGAGGAGGATAAGGAATAGAGGCATATACCGCTGAATGAAACTTCACTCTTCTTCGTAGGCTTTCTGATTCTTACACTGATGTGCCAGATCACGGTCCTTATTTTTGAGCCTGTCTTGCAGAACGACAACCTCCTTGTGAATGTGGTTTTGCAGAGCAAACTTGCGCAGGAGACATTAAAAGCCCCCTACAACTTTGATTTTCTCACCATGCGCGAAGACTATGACGAGAGGGATTTGGAAGATGAATTGACCAAACACATCACTCAGTTACTTCTGGAGCTGAGCAAAGGTTTTTCCTTTTGTGGCAGGCAGGTAGAGCTTGTGGTGTCAGGAACATCTTATCGGATTGATATGCTTTTTTACCATATTCGCCTTAAATGCTATGTGGTTGTAGAGTTGAAAACCCATGCCTTCCAACCAGAATATGTTGGTAAACTCAATTTCTATGTTACGGCAGTTGACAAATTGCTGAAGCAAGAAGAAGACAACCCTGCGATAGGGCTTCTCATTTGTAAGACAAAAGATGAGACCAAAGTGGAATGGGCTTTCAATGGCATCAATAAGCCATTAGGTGTGGCTGCTTATGAAATAAATAGTCCTCCCTTATAAACCTAATATTCTGCTGATTCATAGTACATTATCCTGTAAATTACTTGCTTATATCTGCAAGTTTTTGTACCTTTACACTATAATTCTTGCAGATATTTATGCTTAAACGTACATCTAAACAGCTCTCTATGTTCTCTTCTTTAGAGGACATGCTTAGTCATCAACATCCCCTTTTCCAACTTAGTAATAAGATTAATTGGGAATGTTTTGAAAATGCTTTTTCTCCTTTGTATTGCAGCAATAATGGTCGCCCGGCTCATCCTATTCGCCTGATGTGTGGTCTTTTAATCTTAAAACATTTGCGTAATGTGTCAGATGAAATGGTTGTTTTTCAATGGAGTGAGAATGCTTACTATCAATATTTCTGTGGTGGACTTGAATTTATGCCAAAACAACCCTGTGACGCTTCCGAGTTAGTTCACTTCAGAAATCGTATAGGTGAGGAAGGTATGGAGTTAATATTAGCAGAAAGTATCCGTGTTAATACCGACCATGATGACGAAGATCATTTTGATACTGCTTTCATTGATTCTACCGTGCAGGAGAAGAATATAACCAATCCTTGAGATGCGAAGTTGCATAAAAAGATAATCAAAAACGTTCTGAAGATCGTTCATGACAATTGTCTTCCTCTACGACAGAGTTATACGCGTACCTTGAAAGGCATTTACCGTTCCCAACGTTTTCGTAATCATCCCAAGAATCGTAAGAAAGCTCTTAAGGCAGATAGGCAACTGAAGACCATAGCAGGTAGATTAGTAAGAGAGCTAGAGCGTAATCTTGGGAGAAGGAAAGGATATGAGAAGATGTTTGAGCTATATTACAGAGTTCTTTCTCAGAATAGGAAGTCAAAGAACAAAGTATATTCTCTGCACGAACCAGATGTTGTTTGCGTCAGCAAAGGTAAGGAACATAAGCAATATGAGTTTGGCAATAAAGTATCTATTCTTCGCTCATGGTCAGGACTTATTCTTGGTGCATGTTCTTTTAGGAATGAATATGATGGGCATACTATCGAAAAGACGTTAGAACAAACCCAAAGGATGACAGGAAAGCAGGTTGATAAGTTAGCAGGAGATAGAGGGTATAGAGGTATAAAGCAGATTGGGCAGACAAAGATACTCATTCCAGACGTTCCTAAAGCTAAAGACAGCTACTACCAAAAGAAAAAGAAACACAAACTATTTTGTAAACGAGCAGGTATAGAACCAACAATAGGACATCTTAAAGCAGACCACCGATTATCTCGCAACTTTTATAAAGGTGTGAAAGGAGATGCTATCAATGTATTATTAGCTGCGGCAGCATATAACTTCAAAAGAGCTATGAGAGTTCTTTTGTACCTTATAAAAAGAATCAGCATAGAGCTTGTCAGTACAAGTTTTATGCTGAAATATAGTTTTTAAGGAACGACTAAATAACATCATACCGAAGGAAATTGTTTCAAAATTGCCCACAATTGAAGAGGTCGAACAAGGACTTAATAAGGTTGATGTTCCTAAGAAATCTTCAAAGGAATAGAATAATCTCCCCTAAATAGCAAAAATGCTACTTGGGGGAGTATTTTATTCTTTCAAATGCTTCTTCAATTCACCCTGCTCCTGCAAAATACGTTTCTGTTCCATCAGTAACTCGGATTGTCGTTGTAGGGCTTGTTCGTAATTGATAACCTTCTGCTCTAACTGATGGATGGCTTGGGGATTGCGATGCGAGATAAACATACTGTCAAGATGAGCAAAGTCTGAGACGGTGGCTTTGCCTTGCATACGCAGATAGCGGTAACGCAACTCGTAGTCAGAGGCGGTTTGAAGTTCATGAGCACCCATGGAGAAAAACCAACAACTCACCATGACTAAACCGCAAACAAGACCTAGTAAAATTCGCTCGGCTAAACGTACACTAGCAAAGAGCGAGTAGTTCTTAAACACCACTGGCTTTTGTTGCTCGCTGATAAGTTTTTGTAAGGCTTCAAACTTTGTGTCGAGTTTCTTGAACGACTCTTCTAATGCCGCCAAAACAAAAAGTTGGTGCTCTTTGATTTTGGCTTTCGTTTCTTGGGATAGTTGGAGGTGTACAGCTTTGGGCACTTGGGTGTTATCTTGAGGCTTCGTATTTTGTTGCTCAACCAAAGCAGTACGAAGTTCTGCCTGTGACTTCTTGATGGTTTTGCATTCTTGTTTGAGTTCTTCGAGGATGTCGAGAATGGGGGCTGTTTCATTATTCATACTGATATAAATTTGATGTGATTAAATTCTACGTTTGCGATTAGCTCTATTGCGAAGTTTCTTTTGAAAACGTATTTCGTCTACATCTACACCAGCATTAGACGTTGGCAGTGTGAAACTTTCGACGAATGCTTCGGATAGTTCTGTAAGAAAATTACTCGATCCTTCAGAAACCTCCTTAGACACTAGTACAAGTTGTTCATACTGTTGCTGCTGATTATTTTGATTGAGCGTTTCATTAAGTCGAGCAAAGGAGTATGAGCGGTCTATCTTCGACCCACTAAAACTACATCCGTCTTTTACAAAGATGATTCCTTGGATAACATCGGTATTGCCTTTCGTCTTGAAACGAGTGGTAATACCTTGTTGCTCTAGACCAGCAACAAAAACTTTCCAATTTTTCGATTGGGGTAACACTGCCTTGATGGCATCGAATATCTCATACTTCAATTTATCTTCCCCCCGCAATCGAGGGCGATTCACCTTTTGTTTTCCTTCCCCAATAGTCAAGCCATAACGTTCAGTCAATTCTCTGCAAATCTTTGTGGAGCGATATTTCTCGTTGCGGTCGGTGATGGTCTTGCCATCGTTGCCAATGCGGTTGATGCAAATATGCAAGTGCGGATGCTGGCGGTCACTGTGCCTTACAATCAGGCTCTGTGTATCGGCATAGCCCATTTTCTCTAAATACTCATCGGCAATCTTCACCATCATAGCATCCGTTAATCTTTCGGCGTCATTTGCAGAAAATGAGAGGATGGTATGACAAACTGCTTTTTGTACATTTGGACGCATAGATGCTTGCAAATTGAAGTCGTGTGCAATATCATTTGCCAGAGTACTCCGTACACCAGTAGCAGCTAAGACTTTCGCTTTATCATCCGGCCTATTGAGCATATAATTGATGACACCATTGAAGTCTGTTCCTTGTATAATCTTGGCAATCATGATTTCAATCGTTTCAAGAGTTCGTGAATAAGTTGTTTTAGCGCATTCAAATCTTCATGGATTGCAGAGATACCGAAAGTATTGAGCTGATGGGCTATCTGATTGAGATTGTTTGCCATCCCTGAAACGCAACGAATGAGTTGCATATCTTCGGGTTTGATACGACTCTTTATCTCTGCTTTGGTGATGAGTTGTCGCAAAAACTCAGTGCGCGACATAGAGGCTTCACGAGCTTTGCCCTGCAGGGTGTAATACTCCATCGTGTTGAGTCGAAGCAGTACTTGATATTTTCGTTTTTCAGACAACGTCTTGGTGGGGCGTCCACCCTTATTCTTCTGTTCCATAACTTCTTGTTTTTCATGAGACCAACGGGATTTTCTCTCCCTAGGGAAGGGAGCAAGGAGGTTTTGAGATACTCAAAACACAAACTTGCTTCCCAGATACACACTATCTTCTGATACCATGCTTCGTGGTCGGTAGTAACGGTTGCTTTTCTTTGAGTTGGGACTTAGATACGAGCCATTCGTTGAGGTCTTTGTGCTCTCGGTAGCGTGTAGCACCATCAATGACCTGCGGAAAAATTTGCTTCAAAACGGCAAATGATTTTCGCCCGGCATCGTCATTATCCAGAAAACTTTCCACTTCTCGATAGCCCGCAATCTGTTCTTTGATGCGGGGCAAAAGTGCCAAAGAGTTGAGCACGATGGCATCGCAGGTGGAAGAAGGATGGAACGTTTGCCATGACAGAAAATCCATGAAGCCCTCAAAGATTTGTAGGCATTCGCTTCCTCTTCTAATCGTTGTGGTCGCCTTCGGTGCGATACATCCTTTGAAATATAGACTACGGATTTCCCATCCGCCAGCATCATTAGCAAAGCCGATAGCATAAAACAATCGTCCTGCATTGCGGTAGTTTATCTCATAGCAAAACTCATTGGCGATGGCTGAGTTAATCCCTCGTTCTGAAATATAATTCAGCAAGTGTGGACTGGTAAGTGACACCACGGAAAGAAGTTTCAGCTTATGTTCAGCAAAATCCTTCTTTCCTCCAAAAGAAAAAGGTCTTGGTCTTAATGACGTCCCATTCTCCAATAGTTGTAATGCTTCTGCCATATCGCAATGATGTAAAGCGCATACAAGGTCGATGATGTCTCCATGCTCGCCAGTGCCAAAGTCGTACCACAGGTTGCGCTCTGTATTGACTTTGAAGGATGGTGTGCGCTCATTACGCAGCGGAGAGCAGTACCAATAGTGAATACCTTGTATTCGCGCAGGGGGATAGCCCTGTTGTTGCAAATAATCGGTGATAGAAATTTGCTTGATGTGTTGTATTTCCATTGTTGTTTTGTTTTAAGTTGAAATGAAATTGACGCAGCCTATTTTCTTTTGGAGGCTGGTTGATTCTTGTTTGGTCGGACGGTCGTAAACTATAGGCACCCATTTGCGACCGACCAAACTTATTTCTCTTTGGTCGGGTTGGTTCAGGTATATATAGCCTGCGTCCGACCGACCAAAGGTTTTAGGACTGGTTATCTTGGTTGAGCCGATATTTCCCTCGTTCTTCCTTTATCAGCATGTCTTTGTTGAGCATAAATTGCAGAAGTTCTTTGAGTTTGGTTTGCCCATAAGATTGCCCTACGACCTCAGTATAAGCCTTTTTGAGTGCCACGATAAGTTCGCCATAGGGCAAGACTTCGTGCAAAGAAAAGGCTTGTGTCAATACTTTTCGATGTTCTGTGTCGCTTAGTTCGTGGTAAGAATAGCGGTGGGGGTTGCGCTCATTGTCCGTATAGGTATGGTCGATTTCAGGAACGCACACCTCATCTTCCATTTCCTTGAGCCGAAAAGCAAATTTGTCGAAAGGCTTGGAACGAATGATGGCAGGGGCAACGATGCTTCGCTCGGGCAGCGTGTTGTCCCTCGTGACTTGCAGGACGGTCTCTGCCTTGTTGTTGAGTTCTGTGCCGATATGCCCTCGCACGTTGTCATCGCCTTTGTTGAGGTGAAGCACGGTTTGAATATGGATATTCTGCTCGCTCGTCCACTGCATCAGGTCGCCTACAAGTCTAGTCGCCTCCGTTGAGTTGTTGATGTCGAGCATCAAATCACGAATGCCGTCAATGACCACCAGTCCCACGTTGGGCGTGTTGTAAATGGCGTAACGGATGATTTCTCTGCGCTCGTTCGGGTCGGCAATGGCTCTGAGGTGGCAGAACTTTAGACTCTCCGGCTCTCTATCAATCGGGAGTCCCGCCAATCGCAGAATGCGTTGCATCACAAGTTGGCAATGGTAAGGGCTTTGCTCCGTGTCAAAGTAGAGGATAGTGCGCTTGCTCTCGGGAAATAATGCCCGATACTCCAGCACTTGTCCATTGATAAGGGCTGCTGCAACAATGGCACTCACATTGAAAGTCTTCTTGGCTTTCGCCTTGCCTGTCGAGACACTGAAGTTGCCCAGCGTACCGATGATGGCTTCGCCTGCTTGCAGCACAACAGGCGGAAGCGAGAACTCGTCCGTTACATGGATGAGCGATGCTTTCCAAATGTTTTCATAATCTGTCGTATTCATCCTCGTCCTCTAGTCTTTCGTCCTGCCAACTCCAGCGCAAGGTCGGCATCAACAATAATCTTGCGACCTACTTGCGTGATGGCACGGTCGATTTTACCACTTTGCTTGATGCGATTAGCCGTGGGCAGACTGCACCCAAAGAGACGTGCAATGCCAGCCAAGCCATATACATACCGTCTTTCTTCTTTGGAGGAGGAAACCTTTGCAGTTTCTCCACTTGTGGACATATTGCCGTGTTGTGCAAGGAAAAACAACTCTTCGCCGGTCATCTGCCAAACAGGTTTGCCCAATAATTCGTTTATCGTCATAATTCGATCGTTTTGAAATGAATAATTCGCCCTTGCGCATAGGGCATTTAGTCAGGTCTGACGATGCAAAAGTAGAGGACCTTTGATGTTATTCCAAGAGGCAAGGATGCAGTGGGAAGTATCAGGAAATGTGAGGAAATCATAAGGGCTCACTAAGTGTAAAAACAGCAGCCTAAAATCACACTTTCAGAGATAAACTCGTCATCGCACGCTATCAGATTTAAATGCCTTTGTTCTGAAACCAAGAATAAAGCCCAGCCCTTTATGTTAATACTCAGAGTTTCTTTGTTTTATTGAGGCTAATTTATTACCTTTGTTCATTAGAAATAAATAAGGCAAATATGGAATTTGAACCTAAAGGTATACTGAAAATTGAAGGTAGTTTTTTTGTTCCAGACTATCAGCGTGGCTATAGATGGGGAACATCAGAAGTAGAACTACTATTAAATGATATTACGGAAAACGGCAAGCAACATGGGCAGAATTATTATCTCCAGCCAATTGTCGTAAAGGCTATCGGCAAAAATAATTACGAACTTATCGATGGGCAGCAACGACTTACAACGCTTTATCTAATACTTAGTTATCTGCGTAAACAGCTTCCTAGTGTCCGTATTCGCTATGATATTACTTATGAAACCCGAAAGGAAACACATGATTATCTTCAAAATATAGACTTTAGTAAGAAAGAAGACAACATAGATTTCTTTTTCATTGCCAATGCTTTTGAAACAATTGAAGGTTGGTTTGAAAAGAAGCAAAAGAATGGTGAAGACTTATTGGGGGTATGTATTAATTTTTATCAGCAACTTAACGATAATGTGAAAGTTATATGGTACGAACCGGAGGAAAATGTTAGCGGGGTAGAACTTTTTACCCGATTAAATATTGGTCGTATCCCTCTCACTAACTCAGAGTTGGTAAGAGCATTGTTTTTAAGTAGAAATAGCGGATTGACTAATGGTAGACAATTAGAAATAGCGGCAGAGTGGGATAATATCGAAAAAGAATTGCACTCTCCGGCTTTCTGGGCATTTCTTACCAATTATAATCCAAAAGAATACCCAAACCGAATAGAATTGCTATTTGACATGATGGCTGGTGGACGAAAAACGAAAGATAAGTATGCAACCTTCTTTTTCTTCAATCAGCGCATTAATGAACAAGGGAATAAGATAGATGTATGGAATAGCATTATAGCCTTTTATGAGCAACTAAAAGAATGGTATGAGAGCAGAGAATTATTCCATAAGGTTGGATATCTTGTTGCATTGAACCAAGAAAACCTTCGCCGTTTACTTAATGAAACAAAAGAGATGAAGAAGTCGGAGGTAAGTAGCTATATTGACTGCAAGATAAAAGAAAGTCTTAAAGATATAGAATCGCTGGAGAACTTAAATTATCACGATAATTACCAAGACATTCATAATGTATTGCTCCTTTTCAACATTATCTCAATAATGAAAAACGATGATGATAGTCTGCGCTTCCCCTTTGATAAATATAAGGCAAATGGTGTAAAATGGAGTATGGAACATATACATGCTCAGAATGCTGAAACCTTGAACACAAGCGAGAAGCGAAAAGAATGGTTAAGGCTTCATTACGAAGTTTTGCCAAAAGGAAATAGCGAAGATATTAAAGAGTTAGAATCAAGAATAACAGAAGCTCTTAAATTAGAAGTAGTGAGCAGAGAATTGTTTACCACTCTCCAGCGAGATGTGTTTAGCTTCTTTTCAGAAGAGGAAAATGGTGAATATATAGATAATCTATCTAATATGGCTCTACTCAACTGTGCTGATAATGCAGCTTTGAACAATTCTGTGTTTGAAGTAAAACGGCAGCAAATCATCCAAATGGATAAAAAGGGACACTTCATTCCATACTGCACACGCATGGTATTCCTCAAATACTATAATAGTGAAATAAACTCGCAATTACATTCATGGGACGAAAACGACCGCAAAGCCTATATGTCTGCAATAAGCGAAGCCCTGTCCCCATATCTAACCTCAATAACTGGAGAATAAATGAAACAATATAGCTTTATAGATGTGTGCCAACAAGAGTTAAATGGCATAGAAATACCTCTTATCCAGCGAGATTATGCCCAAGGACGCAAACAAGAAGCAAAAAAGCGTGGTAGATTCCTGCAAGCTTTGCATGAGGCTGTAAAAGGAAAAGGGATAAGTCTAGATTTCATTTATGGAAGTCTTACAAAGGATAAGAAGCTTATTCCTTTGGATGGTCAGCAACGGCTTACCACTCTGTTTCTATTACATTGGTATGCAGCCAAGCGCGATGGCATAGCAAAAGAGGAATGGGAGTGTTTGGGTAAGTTTACATATTCAACTCGTATCAGCGCACGGCGCTTTTGCGAACATTTGCAAGAGTTTACTCCTGTCTCTGAAAGTAAAGACCCTATTTCAGCACAGATACATAACGAGGCGTGGTACTCGCTATCTTGGGATAACGATTCTACTGTGATATCTATGCTTCAAATGTTGGATGATATTGCGCTTACTTTCCATGATATAGATGACCTATGGGAGGAAATATGCAAGAATAAGAAGATTACTTTCTGTTTTAGAACCCTTGAGGATATGGGGGTTACTGATGATATTTATATCAAGATGAATTCACGCGGGAAGCCTCTTACAGATTTTGAACATTTCAAGGCAGAGCTGACAAATTTGATAAAACGGGAAGATTTCAGCCTGAAAATAGACAAAGACTGGACTAATATGCTATGGCCTTACCGAGGAGATAACAATATTATTGACGAAGAGTTTCTTGCTTATTTCCATTTTGTTACAGACATTATATGTATCAAGAAGGGTACCGATATTATTGGGGCAGATCAAGATTTTGATACTGGTAATAGTTATTTTGAAATGATATCGGTTTACAAAGATGAAGATAACCAGAATATCAATTTATTGGAAAGATACTTTGATTGTTGGTGTGAGATTGGGGATATTGATAAGTATTTCAGCAGTTACCTTGCAAATTCCAAATATGAAGAGTCTAAAGTAAAAGTTTACGATTGGAATACCAACTTGTTTAAGGACTGTTGTGAAAATTATCGGGGAATAGGACGAAGAAGAAGCTCTTTTACTATAAATAAAATAATAATGCTATATGCTTTTATTATCAGGAACACTGAAGGTAAACATATTGATGATAAGATATTTCGTCGCAGGCTTCGGATTCTACGCAACCTTGTGTGGAACTCAATTTACGAATTGAGAACAGATCGTATACAAAAACTCTTGGAAGAAACCGAACAGATTATCCTAGAGGGACAAATTTCAGTCAGCAAGGAAGACAGAGGATTCAATCGACAGCAGAAGGAAGAGGAACTCAATAAGCTAATTTGGTGTGAAACCCATTCTGCGTATGTTGATAATCTGTTCCATTTAGAAGACCATCATCTTCTTTACGGATGTACTGCTATAGCAGATTTGGGAAAGCCAGACATGATAGAAAAACTTCGTACTTTTCTTAATATCGAATTACAAACCATCAGTAGGGCATTGCTTACTTATGGAGATTATGGTCAAACCATTAACAATTACAAGCAGATAGGCAATGGGGCAGAAGACGTTTGGAAACAGCTGCTACATCCTTCTAACCAGAGAGGCGGATTCGAAAATACACGGCGTGTGCTTGCGGAAATGTTAGACAATAGCCCTGCAGTCACGGAAGAAGAGCTGAATGAAAGAATAGACACTTATCTAAAAGCAACAGAAACTCCTAAAGATTGGAGATATTACTTCGTAAAGTATCCTTGCATACTGTCAAAACCAACCAACGGAAAGTACGACTGGAAAAACAGCTATGAGTTAAATATAATGAGTGCCAATACCTATCGTGGGCGTTATTGGGATGCAATTTCCCTTGCAATATACAATAAATATGGAGAAATAGAGAATTTATTTTTGGATAATTGGGGAAATCCTCTAATGTTACCATCAGGAAACAAACTTGTTAATAAGCAAGGGTATTTTATAGTACTAAATAAAGAAGGAGAAACTTTGTATGAAGAAAAGATACCTCAAACTGATGGAGTAGACGCTAAGGATAGAGTTAATATGGCATTGTCGCTGATTAAGAGTTATTAAATAGACGAAGATGGAAGAAAATAACAAGTGGGTCGTTGCAGCAGCCAAAGTAGCACAGCGACTACATAAGGATCAAAAAGATAAGGCTGGTGTAAACTACTTTAGTGGACACTTGTCTTACGTTGCCTCCTTGGGAAAAACATGGCAGGAAAAGGTTGTTGGATATCTTCATGATGCAAATGAAGATACACCTAATAGTATTGACTCCATTCTAATGATGCTTGAAGAAGAATCAAAAGACACCTTGCTTGCTCCAGAAAGAGATAAAATTTCTAAAGCATTACTTCTACTCAATCACCATACAACCAAAAGCAGAGAAGAATATATCAAGTGCATAAGTAGAGATCCGTTAGCAAAAGCCGTTAAAATAAACGATTTAACTCACAACATGGATGTTCGGCGTTTACCACATATTTCACCCAAAGATATTGAGCGATTTGAAAGATATAGGAAAGAGTATGCCATTCTTACTAAAGAGTTCACAAGAAATATTGTACACTAAGTGAAGGGTAACTATAAGAAAAGCTTATCCGTTTGGCAAGAGCGAGCTAATCATACAAAATATTCCAAACACTAAGCATTAATATTTATTTGTACGTCATACCCCGATAAGTTATGAGGTTGATATTCATAGTATCAAAAATTTTGGGTGCAATAAAGGGTGTAAATCACGTAACTCGTTGATTTACGCCCTTGTTTGCGGAGAGAGAGGGATTCGAACCCCCGGTACCTCTCGGTACGGCAGTTTTCAAGACTGCTGTAATCGACCACTCTACCATCTCTCCTTTATTATAGAAGGCCTTAGTGGTAAGGCGGTGCAAAGATAACACTTTTTTTGATTTGGCAAACGATGTTCGAAATTTTATAAACAAAGTTACAGAAATGTTCAAATACAGGCCTTAGGAGGCAACACTTAATGAGGAACAGACGGGTTAGAGATGGCTTAATGCGGGTTAGAAATGGCTTAGAGATGGTTATAGATGTTTTATAGATGGCTTATAGATGGCTTAAAATGGCTTAGAAATGGTTTAGAGATGGGTTAAAGAAGGCTTAAAGAAGGCTTAAAGCGGCTTAGAGATGGTTTAGAGATGGAACCGATACTTCTTTGTGGCGCGCTGTGGAACCATCGAACCATAACTTCCCGAAATACCGCCAGGAGCCATACCCATGTATTGCTGCCAGCGATTACCAATGCGTTCCACATAGTCTACCGTTTCGCTGCCGCGCATATAACCATTCTTCACGATAGGGTCGTTATAAAATTGCGGAGTGCTTAGGCGTAAGACGAAAGGTGCCACCTCTTCCCAACGTTGCGGGTTTCGGCCGTACTTCCGCGCCAAAGCCATAGCATCGCGCACATGACCCGCACCGCCATTATAGCTGGCTAACACAAAACGTATGCGTTCCATGCGGTCGCCAATGTCGTTGAACTTCCCGTCCAGTTCCCTGATAAGCCTTGTGGCCGCCGCAACATTGGGTTCAGGTTCATGCACTTGACTGGCAGGCAAACCCAAATGAGCCGCCGTGCCAGGCATTATCTGCATCAATCCCCTTGCACCAGCCCACGAATGCGCCTGCGGGTCGAACGTAGATTCCTGATAACATTGCGCCGCCAACAACCGCCAATCCCAGCGGGCGGTTGGCGCATACTTCTGGAAAAGATGGTCGTATTGCGATATAACGCCCGCCTTTCGGTCCAGCATGGGCGAATAAACATGGCGCGTAATGCTGCGCGACGAAAGCGCGAACTGCTCTTCGGCCTTAATCTTTGCTAGCAATGCAGGCTTAAACCACTTGTTCAGCGTGTCGGCCAAAGCCTCGTTCCCCTCTTGAACCGCCCACTGGCCATTGCCCGATGCCGACGATGCACCACAAAAGGCCACGCCCCCTACCTTTTTGGGCAAGAAGAAAGCCACCAAATCGCCATCGCCATTCTTTAATCTTGCCACCATGTCGGCCGTGTCTTTGCACACTTCCACCCTAAGCGAAACACCCAGCGCTTTGGCAAAACGTTCGCAAAGCAGATATTGCAAGCCCATTCCGCGACCGTGATAGTCGTAGTAATTCTCTGGACCTGTAAGGGTAAGCATGATGAGTTCGCCGTTGTGGATAATGTCGTTGAGCGAAAAACCGCTTTCTGCCGAAGTGGCACTATCGGCACCAAGCGTCGTACCCCACGGCGTTTCCACGGGTTGGTTTTGTTTCTTATGGTTGCAAGCCACTAGGCCAACAACCATCAGCATGATGAAGGATAGGCGAAAGAGGATGTTCACATTCTTGTTTTTTGAGGGCGAATACGGGGTTTACGTTATAGGCATGCGCGGGTATTAGCATGCCACGGTCATGTTGTTGTTAGTGGTGTTCGGGTACGATGGCGAAGAAAACAAAGTCTTCCGTGCCGTTGTTTTCAAAATAATGGGCGTGCCCCATAGGACAATAATGCACCTGTCCTGGTAAGAGCGTTTCTTTTTCGCCGTCGCAATAAAACGTTCCTTCGCCGCTCAATGCAAACACCACCTCGCAATTTTCTTCGTGCTTGTGCAGCCCGCTTGCAGCCCCTGGTTTCAAAACGTTGCGCATAATGCGGCACTTGTCGTCTACAAAGGCGCGCATGAACATTTCTCCATGTCCACCCTTAAAACCAACAATCTTGGTTTCTTCCAATTTATTCAAGTCGATGTGCATAACATTTTCTTTGTTTGTACCTTGCAAAGGTAGCAAAAAAAGAGGACACTCCCTTATAGGAAGTGCCCTCTTTTGTATAATTACTGCGCTGTAAACGGGGCATTGTCGGCATAATGCCACCGTTTACGTAAAAGCCATTTGGCTTAGAACGTAACGCGCAAGCCCACTTGTGCGTGCCAACGGCTGGCCACATCGCTAACAAATGGTGTATTGTCGAAATACTGGAACGATGCCACTTTCGTATCGGCTGCGGCACCATCTTCAACGCCCTGAACTTGCAACTTGTTAATGTTGTAAACAGAACCATAAGTTGTGCCCCAGTTCTTGTTAAGCAGGTTGGCCACGTTAAGGATGTCGAATACCAACTCTATTTTGCTGCCGCGTCCCTTCAAATAATAGAAGTCTTGCGAGATGTGCAGGTCGAATTGGTTTTCCCAAGGCGTCAGGTGTGAGTTGCGTTCGGCGTATTGTCCACGATGTTTGCGTGCATAGCTGTCGCCTTCAATCCATTGTTCAAACTGCGCCTTCTGTTCGTCGGCCGTAATGGTTCTCGAACCAACCTTCTTGTCCACAAACTTCATCTTAGCCAGTTCGTCTTTGGTGGGGATGTACAGCAAGGTGTTGCCTTTACGATAGTCGCCATTAAACGATTCGTTTTGGCTGTCGCTCATGGTCAAGCTATAACGTTGTCCGCTCGACCCGTTGTAAGTAAGCCCAACATGTGTTTGCCAGCGTCCATTGCCATAACGTTTGCTGTTATAATTGGCTGTAACAACAAGGCGATGGGGGATGTCGAACATCGAAGCAGCCAATACGGGCTCGTTGGGGTCTACGTTATAATAATAGCCCCAGTTGGAAAGGGCGATAGACGAAGTTCCATCGTTTACCGAGTACGAACGGCCGAACGTGTAGTTAGCCATGAGGTCGAGGCCGAACTTAAACGACTTCTCCACCTGGGCACTTAGCGAATAGCTGTATCCCTTGTTCGTATTCTTCATATTAACAATACTGCTGTAACTACCCGGCTTGCTGGCGTAGAAAATGGTAGACGAGTTTTCGGCACCCTCCACAGCATATACTCGTTTGCCTTCGTTTACAAGTGCCAGGTTTTCAAACCAAACGTTGTTGAGGTTTCGCGAGTAAAGTCCTTCCAAGGTAAACTTCATGTCCCAAGGCAGTTGTTGTTCCCAAGCCAAGTTGGCACGGAACACCTGTGGGAACTTGAAGTTACGAGCCACCGTTGCAATATTAGGTTTCACAGGAACGGCATTAAGCCCAGGGGCATGTGCCGCCTCTTCTGCATTGTTCTTATACGTTTCGAACGAAGGAGCAAGTGCACCCGTTTTTGAGTTTGCACGAATAGACACGCCTTTTTGCTCTATACCTGTGTTGGCCCAAGCGTTTTCAATCCAAACGAAAGGTGCGCGCCCGTTGAAAATGCCCAGTCCACCGCGCAGCATCGTCTTATGGGTTTCGTCTGTGTACCAACGGAAACCGAAACGGGGCGAGAACATCAGCACCGACTTGGGCTTACGTCCTACAACAGCATCGTGTTTCGTGGAGAAATCGCTAGCATTAAAGTCTTTGTTTGTCGATGGGTTATTTACATAATATGGAATGTCGAGCCGCACGCCATACGTAAATTGCAGCAAGGTGTTCAAATCCCATTTGTCTTGAACATAAAAGCCTACTTGTCCGCTTTTAAAGGGCGTCTTCCATTCTCTTGTTCCTGTAATGTTGGTATCTGCGTGGTTCCAAGTAAACTCGCTAGCCTTATCTGTCATAAAGGCTGTGATGCCGCCCATGCCTTTGCTTCCATACGAATACCGTCCGGTAAAGGCTTGCATAAACGAGTTCTTCATGTCGTACAGCTCGTTATGCGTACCAAAGGTAATGTTGTGGTTGCCCAGATACCAAGAGAGATTGTCTTCCAACACCCAAATATTCTGTTCAAGAGCATTCAACCCCGAAGAATATTCGGTACCGATGTTGATGTATTTGTCTCCTGCTGTTTCAACTTTGGTTATAGGATCGTATGCGCCAACCTTGCTCATAGCCACATTGGGCGCACGGTAAGGGATGTCGCGGCGGTCGCGCACCATGGTCAATCCCACGCGCAACTCGTTGTAAAGCGAACGGCTGAGGTGCGAGTTAAGTTCGGCCACAAACGAGTGCATGTTGTTTACGCGCTTATAGCCGCTGTTTACGAAGTTGTACGTGTTGTAGCTCGAGCTGATTTCGTCTTTATACGAGTCGTTAAACTGATAACGCAACGAGAACTTGTTGTTGCTGTTGATGTTCCAGTCGATGCGGCTCATGAGCGAGAATGCGCCCGAAGTGATGTCGGGGCGGCTATAATCTTCCCTTATTCCCGTTATCGTTTCGTATCTGTCGGCTATGGCCTTGGCCATGTCCAGGGTCATGAAATAGCCTGGGGCACCAGCGTAGTACGTAGCAGGGTAAGTGTTTTTCTTATACTCGGCACTTGCAAAGAAGAAAAGCTTGTCTTTCACGATGGGACCGCCAAAGGTAGCACCAAAAGTCTTGGTAGACTCGTTTTGGTATTTCTCTTTCATCCTTGTGTTTTGGTTCCATTGGCCATAGAGGTTCTCATCGGTGTAGTAGGTGTAGGCCGAGGCTTTAAATTCGTTCGTTCCCGACTTGGTAATGGCGTTGATGGCACCGCCGGTAAATCCGCTTTGGCGGATGTCGAAAGGCGAGGCCACCACCTGTATTTGCTCAACTGCGTCTAGGGCAATGGGGTTGGCATTGGTTTGGTTGCCAATTGTGCCGCCACTCGACAAGCCGAACACGTCGTTGCTCACCATACCGTCTATTTGGAACGAGTTGTAACGGTTGTTTGCTCCTGCGATGGTAATACCGCCTTTTTTGTTGGCCTTTACCAATGGCGACAGCGTTGCCACATCGTAAATGTTGCGGTTAACGGTGGGCGTGTTGTCGATTTGTGTCTTCGAAAATTGCGTTGAAGCGCCCGTTGTACCAACGCCGGCCTTGCCTGTAACCGTTACTTCGCCCAGTAACTTGGCGTCTTCTTTGAGATCGGCGTTGAATACGCTTGTTTCGCCGAGAGCTAAATTTACGTTCTCGACCACTTCGTCTTTGTATCCCACGTACGAGATGGTGATGGTGTAGGGGCCTCCTACGCGCATACCCTGTATGGAGTAGCGGCCTTTCTCGTTGGTTATGCCGTTGTAGCGAGTTCCTGAGGGGTTGTGTACAGCCACCACGGTGGCCCCAATAACCTCTTCACCGCCGGCAACAACCTTTCCGTTGATACCCGATGTTGTAACCTGTGCCATGAGGGGGGATGTGAGGAACATCACAATGGCGAACAGAAAAAACAATCTTTTTTGCATAGTGATTACAAAAATTAATTAATAAGAAAACTTTTTTATAACCCCTCGGGGGATTATAATGCAAAATTAATTCTTTTTCCGTGAAGTAGAAAGCGTTGTAAAGGAAATGTTGCCACACGTAAGAAAATATTTCAAGCGCACCGAATACGGCTGCAAGAAACGTTATAAACAGAAAAAGAAACGCCTCAACGTTTCTTCTACCTTATATATGTTGCTATCAAAATAATCCTGAATATGGTGGGCTGTGTGCCGAGAGCGGTAAACGAGGCTCGAACTCGCGACCCCCAGCTTGGGAAGCTAGTGCTCTACCAACTGAGCTATTACCGCATTTGAGCCGATACCCGGACTCGAACCGGGGACCTATTCATTACGAATGAATTGCTCTACCAACTGAGCCATATCGGCCTTTCCCTATTAATTTCCTAATGGGGCATTATCTCAAATGCGGTGCAAAGGTAGTTGTTTTTTCGATAAGCACCAAATGTTTTGCCGATTTTATTCGCCAGTAATGTGGAAATATCTTCCCAATGGCCATTGCATGACTATCGTGTCGCCAGGGTATATGCACGCCAATCCCTATTTGCCGTAAAAGCAATTGGGGACTTAGGCATTAACTTCTATTGAAAGAGACAGGGTTCTTTTATGGGTTTGGACGTTGATGTCCATGATATGGACAGTTGCTATCTTAAACGTACCTTTACCGTTGGTAATGGTTCTCGGTTTCTGTTTGCCATCATCGTTAGCGCAACTATCCGATAGCCGACAATCGTTTTTTTCGGTAAATGCGAAAAGGAAATGGCTGCTATATGTGAAAAAGCTCACGTTCATCCTGGTTGCATGGGCCAATCCAACGAAAATACGAATGCCACATAAAGCACTTAAAAGAGGCAAATGTGCAGGTTTAGAAATGATGAGGCCTTCAAGTTAAAGCATTTGTGCGTTTCACTACAGGCGTCTAAGGGTTTATGCAGAACAACCTAAAAGACTTCAGGGTGATTTTTAGAACCTTCCTTAAAAGTGCACAAGCAGCCCGAAGAGGGCTTGTCTTCCTCTTAAAGGTAGGTCGAAACGGGTGGTGTTTAACCCTGCGCTTTGCACCACGATGTAGTGTTTGGCGTTAAGCAGATTGTCCATCGTGCAATGGGCTTCCAGCTTTCTGCTGATTTTGAAGCGGATTTCGCCATCAAGCATGTGGCAGTTCTTATACTTGGAGGGTGCCACCTCGTTGAGCAGATGGTGGTATTTCATGCGAATGTCCCATCTCTTTGTGGGGAAGAGATAGGCGGAGATATCCGAAGCAACGGATGATAGCGCATCAGAGTGGGCGTAGGCATTGCGGTCCCAGAAGAGCGAGCCCCGAAGTTTGATGTTCAACCGCATCCACTTTATTTTCTGATAGTCGGCCGCCACCTCCAGGGCGAGTACGTTGGCATGGTTGCTCGTCTGCAAGTTGGATTGCGAAAGCAGGTATGTTGAAAGCGAATAAGCCAAGGAAGACTTCAAGGAGAGGCCCGCATCTGTGAAACTTTTTCCCCAATCAGAGTTTATCATAAAGGAACGGCTGCGGTTCTTCCCGTTCTTTTCTGTCAAGATGGTGTGTTGGCTGGTATATCCATAATCGATGTAGCTCTCTCGTTGTTCTTCGTTGTAGGCTATGGTAAGGTTGCAGAACAACATTGTGGCCAGGTTTTGGTAGGAAAGGCTGCTCGAAATTCGGTTGCTGCTGCTGAAGCACGGCATCGGGTAAGAGCGGAATGTTGTGCGGTGGGATATTCGCAGCGGTTGGAGCGAATAAAAGCTGGCAAGAGCGTCGCTTTTGTTGGAAGATAGTGTGAGCTTTGCCTTCCAATGATGGTTTAGCTGACACTTGATATGCAGGTATGGCGAGATGAAGAGCAGGCTGCGCCGATGGTTGAAAGGCGCAATGCTGGCATGCAGCCATTCAAAGGGCAGTTCCATTATGATGCTGCTGTTGGTGTTCCACGTTATGGTATAGCTTGGAATTAACCCATATCGCATGCTTCTGCGATGAACGAGGTTTCCTGCATCGTACGCGTTGTCCTTATATTGAAATGCGGCTCTCAGTTCGAGGTAGTTGCCAAAGAGGGGGAAAGCAGTGGTAAGGGTGTTCTTGGTGTGCCAAGATTTCAGCGTGTAGGCATTGTCCGAGTTGTAAACGGGCAATGAATCGGAAAGGCTTTGCAGGCCCTCGCTTCGGTCAAGACACCTTGTTAGCGACTTAAACTGCAACACCCTGTCTCCCCAGGAGAAAGACGACGTGAGGTAGTTTTGCACGTAAACGGGGCGTTGGCGTATGGTTTCACGTATGTTTTCGCCATTGCTGTTGAGAGAGTTCACGTTGCAAAAGCTGTTGTAAGCGTAACGCAATTCGTCGGCAACATACGCCGTGGCACTGTTCAGTTCGTATTTCAAGATGGGTAACAACGTGCAACTGCGATGAGCCAGGTGTTTTTCCTCGTCGAGATTTACAACCGTTGTTCCGCCATAAGTGTAGTTGTGCCTGCTGTCGTAGTGCGAATGGTCGTTATAGGTAAGCAAGTTAAACCTCAATGTGGCCACCTTCGAAAGACCGACAAGGTGGTTGAGGGTTGCCGAATAGGATTTGTTGAAGACATAGCGTTGCATGGGCAGGCTCTCTTGAAAGCCTGAACCGGGCAACAACGAAGGGGGTAGGGGTTCGTATGCATCTAAGTCCGTGAGGTCTATGTGCTCGCGGGTTTCTTCAGACAGGTCTTTTCCCCTGTTGTTCGTCTTTCCGGTGAGCATTAGCTGGCTTGTGCCCAGTATTTGTGTAAGGAAAACACTGCCATCCCACAATGTGGAATGCCCATAGCCCATTGCACCGCTCACCTCGCCGAATGGGCGGGCTTTGTGAGATTGTTCCATGCGGATATTAAGGGCTGCTTTTTCAGAAACCTGTTTGCCTTGAAGCATCCTCACAGGCTGGTGGTTTTCCATCACTTCTACCGCTCTCACCGCATCGACCGGCATATTGCGCGTGGCCTGGTTGTAGCTGTTGCCCAACAGGTCTCTGCCTTCGATGTAGAATTTGTTGATGGCCTTTCCCTGATAAGACACCATTCCGTTGTCTGCAACCTTTATTCCTGGTAGTTTCTTCAGCACGTCCTCCAAATAAGAGTCGCCCCTGGCGGCGAACGACTTGACGTTAAAGACGAGCGTGTCGCCTTTGGCACTGATGGGAGGTGCCTTAATGGTTACTTCTCTGAGGGCGATGCTATTTTCGGTGAGCCAAACTCTGTTGGACGTGCCAGTAGAAAAGGCGGAGACATCCCTTGATAGTTTGACATAACCGAGCGCAGAGAATACCAGATGGTCCCGGGCGCATGCACTCACACTCAACTTGCCATTGTTGTCGGCAAGGGCATAGTTTTTTATTTTACCTTCTAGTGACAACACGCGGCACACGGCCTTGTCCACAGGTTTGCCAGACAGGGAGTCTAAGACGACAAAATCCAACGTGAACTCGATCTGGTTCTGCTGTGCCCAAATCGTGTTCATGTTGGTAAGTGTGATGATGAGTGCAAGCAAGCGGTAGGCCATATCACTCCATTTCCATGGGATTGTATGGCTTAGCACTCACGGTGGCCTTCACGTCGTCGGGGATGGTTACGCCGCTGCTTGTTAGCGCGCTGACGGGGTCTGCACAATAGTTCTTGTATATCTTCCTCACAGTTTCGCGGTTTGTCTTTACGATGTCTGCCTTGGCCCAGAGATAGATGGGCTTATAGCCATGTACTTTCTCCAAGCCGTTAAGAACAAAGTCGAAATGCCCTCTTGTGTCGGTTACGCGCAGCACAAGCCCCGGCAGTCCGTTGAATTTGTAAGGACCGTAAGGCATGGCTATGTCGGGCGAATACCAAGCGATATAGGTTCTGCCGAACAGCTCTGTCTCTGCCTTGTTGCATTTGTATCCGGCAATTGTGGAGTCCCCTTCCATCAACTTCCATTTCATCGGGGGGCAATTCTCTACATATTGGTATTTTTTGTTTCGCATTCCAGCTGTGCGCTGCACGATGTACTGGCTTTTGTTTTTGTCGAACACTATCCCTTCCTTGAATTGTACTTTCTTTAAGGTAGAAAGCATGAGGGCAGATGCTTCTGCCACGGGTGTTTCTTCTCGAGAAACCGCATCGCAAATCGAGTCGAAGGCCAACTCGTAATAATCGCAGAAACGGTTGTAGTTGTCGCCCATCTCCAATATGGTAACTCCCCGGCGTTTGTCTTCTGGGTGAGCAGCGTCTCTAACAAAGGTGTAGGCATAGGTTGCCATGTACTTTGCTGGTTCGAGTATCGTCTTGGCTATGCTGTCTCCCTTAACCCGTGTCTTCCCTGTTGAGTTTCCCCAATTGATGGTTTGCGCCAGGGATGGAACAACGAGGCAAACAAGCAGCATGGTCGTCATCATGTTTCTTTTCATACGCTGAAATTTTTGTCGAACAGTGTGGCCAACGATGAAGGGTTCTTATTCGGCAGGAATGTTAATCGCCACAAGGGGCTTCATCAATGGCCAAAACCTGCTCTATTGTATTCTCCAAAGTGGTTCTGTCTGTGTCAATAGTGTACAACTTTTCCACAAGACGTGGCTGCACAAACAACATCCTTACGGAATTAGGTACTTGTAGGAAGGTGCATTACTGCCAAGCTTTTTCATAATCTATATGTTTTAAATAATGTGACATTTCCTCAGAGGTTTAAATCATAATAGCCGTTTATCGCTTTCACCATTATAAAAGGGTATCCGTCGGGCAATTCGGAAATAGGCGATTGTATTTGCAAAGTTAATTTTTTTTCGTAGAAGTGCCAAATGAAATACGAAAATGTGCTAAGGCATATTCTAAAACATCCTCCGTTATGCCTTTTCTCCTTCTTAAAGTTCGTTCTTCACTGTCACCTTGCCTTTATTTGTCATCGTTTACTTGCTCTTTCAAGTGTATAGCGAACAAAGCCCTATAAAGAAGGAAATAAGTGCAATCTGCAAGGATGAAACCGAAAGATGTGGTAAAGATAATTTTTTGAACCTGCCTTAATGGGTTGAATGCGAAACGAAGAACTGCTTTACTGGGTCATAGACTTGTAGGGTTGTGAGTTGGTAGGGTTGTGAGTTGGTAGGTTGGTGAGTTGGTAAGTTGGTGAGTTGGTAAGTTTGTGAGTTGGTAAGCTCGTGAGTTGGTGAGTTGGTAAGTTGGTAAGTTGGTAAGTTGGTGAGTTTGTGAGTTTGTGAGTTGATGAGTTAATGAGTTGATGAGTTAATGAGTTAATGAGTTGATGAGTTTGTGAGCTCGAAGGCTCTTAATCGTGTGAGAAAGTGAGCATTTAAGTGCGCGTGCCCGCGAATTTTTATTTTCATTAGTCCGTAAGCCAAAAACTCACAAGTGTATCAACTCACAAGTTTATCAACTCACAAGCTCATCAACTCACAAACTCAAACACTTAAAAATATTTTTTTTATTTTACGATGCTGCTCTAATTTTCACTCCGTTCTAGCGAAATTATAGTTTAAAAAGTAGGTAAATATCTACTGTTTCTAACCTTTCACTCATTTCGTTTTGTCTGTTTTTAAGGACATAAGCTACATTTTGCACCATTTTGCCTTTCTATTTTGGTCGCCAACTCAAAATTTTTCAAGCCCAATAACCCGCTTTTTACCCCTAAAATCCTACTTTTTGACGACTATTTCGCCCTTTTCGGCCATGTATCTCATGGTTCGAGAAGGTTTTATTTATACCATTGCAGCGGATATTTATGCTTTTCGCCTCGCATTTAGCACCATTTTACACTGCGTTTTGCACCATTTTACCTTGCGTTTAGCACCAAAACACACTGCGTTTTGCGGCATATTGCACTGCGTTTTGCAGCATATTGCGCTGCATTTAGCACCAAAACGCACTTCATTTTGCTGCAAATCGTCCCAAAACGGGTATTAGTGGTGGTCCGTTTAAATAAAAATACATTTTACCCGCATGTACAACTACCCCCTTTTGATGCCAAAACAAACCTCCGCGAGAATCGATTTTTTGCGACAAGATGAGCGGTTGGTGGACAAAAAGGGTACTTATAATGTTAAAATACTTGCAGAAAAGCTTACAAAAACTGAGGCGTAGGCGGGCTTGTCAGTTGCGGATTTATAGTCAAACAGAATTGGGGTTGCAAAGCCATAGGTGCATCGTAAACAAACAAAAGTCCTCCTTATCCTCTGTGCAAGGGTTTATTGATGCCGTGCTACGCAATGTCTTGCATCCTTCAAACAACAATTTTCCAAAAGCAATTCTGTTTGACTATAAAAGAATGATGGGTCTGTCACGCGAAAACTGATAGGCTTGAAAAACACACGAACTCAACAACTCATAAACTCACGAACTCAACAACTCATGAACTCAACAACTCATAAACTTACGAACTCACAAACTCACGAACTCACGGCCTTATAAGCTCACACCCTCACAAGATACTTGTGGTGGCTTGCCCATTAGTGAAATGTTCACCAATACGCCAACCACCACAAACATAATTAACCTTTGGGATAATACCCATTGTGGTTATTAGATGCGGATTGGAACCTTCTTCATTAGGTTTCCAAAATAGTCCAACCCTCAATCGTCGTGCTTAACGGTCACTCGTCCCGAATAGTTTCCTGCCTCGACATTTCCACTTTTCAACTGTCGTACACGGTAAGAGAGTGAGATATGGTCGCCGTCGTATCTGTATATGTCGACATAGCTTCCTTCGGCAAGCACTTGTTCCCAGCCTTTGGCTTCTACAACCTCTCCGTCGAATTCCCATTTGCCTCTTTGCGACAAGTCCAAACGTATGCCTATTGCCGCCTTGGGACAAGTTATGGATACGTCTATATCGTCTACATTCGACTTTAGTTTAATCTTGATACGCTCACCCTTATCCTCAATCTTGGCGCGTGTAATGGCGTAAGCCCTTGATTGAACAAACATTGTGTTGGGTGGTAAGTCGTCAACAATCTCATCATGGCTTTTGCTACAACTCGAAAATAAAGCGGCAATGGCCACGAAGGCAATGGCCAATAAAGGTAAAATCTTAATCTTTTTCATGATCTTAAATTATATGTTCTTTTACGTTCCTCTAAAAGTGCGTTTTCTCGCCATGACAATGTCCGAGCAAGTTCAACGTTGTTCATTTGGCTTAACGAAAACGTTCTTTTCTCGTTCCTCTAAAAGTGCGTTTTGCCTTTCCACTTCGCTCAAAGCTCCGTGTTGGCGATTTCCAATTCTCGCCATGACAATGTTCGAGCAAGCTCGACGTTGTTCATTTGGCTTAACGAAAACGTTTGTTTGCAAAGATAGGCAAAAGGTATGTACGGCCAGCTGCGCATCACTCATTTATAAATAATACTATGCTTTTTTAACTGATTTTATTACATTGAGGTTGTTGTGAACGCCCCATTAAACAAGCGTATTAGGTAACCATACAAGAAGGATAATGTATCTGAAACTCCGAAAAAGGGGACTAAGGTTTGCCGTTGTCGAGGATATTTTATAAGTTTGCATAGCAAAAAGAGCTATGCCGAACCAAGGCAGGCCTTGATATGTTACACGCAGGCGGCGCACGAAACAGGCCCCCCAACAACTAAACACGAAGAATTATGAGTAGACAAAAAAGGTATTTATTACAAGAGAGCGACTTGCCCAAGCAATGGTATAACATACAGGCCGACATGCCCAACAAACCTTTGCCACCACTTAACCCTGCAACGAAACAACCCGTAAGCGTAGACGACCTTGCCCGCATCTTCTGTAAGGCCTGCGCTGAACAGGAGTTGGACACTGAAAACGCGTGGGTTGACATCCCAGAAGAAGTTCAGGACAAGTATAAATACTACCGTTCCACACCACTTGTACGAGCCTATGCCTTAGAAAAGGCGCTAGGTACGCCTGCGCACATTTACTTCAAGAACGAGAGCGTAAACCCACTAGGCTCGCATAAGGTTAATTCGGCCTTGCCCCAATGCTACTATTGCAAACAAGAAGGCGTTACGAACGTTACCACCGAGACGGGCGCAGGACAATGGGGAACAGCCCTTAGTTATGCTGCCAGCGTGTACGGGCTGTCGGCTGCCGTTTACCAAGTAAAGATTTCGATGCAACAAAAGCCCTATCGCTCGTTGGTTATGCGCACGTTTGGCGCAGCAGTAACGGGCTCGCCGTCTATGTCTACTAGGGCCGGAAAAGACATTATCACGCGCGACCCGCTACATCAAGGGTCGCTTGGTACGGCTATTAGCGAGGCCGTGGAGTTGGCTACCACCACCCCCAATTGCAAATACACGCTCGGTTCGGTGCTCAACCATGTTACACTGCACCAAACTATCATCGGGCTTGAAGCCGAAAAGCAAATGGCTATGGCCGAAGAATACCCCGATGTGGTGATTGGTTGCTTTGGTGGCGGCAGCAACTTTGGCGGTTTGGCCTTTCCCTTTATGCGCCATAACATCTTAAATGGGAAGGAAACGGAGTTTGTTGCAGCCGAACCAGACAGTTGTCCCAAGCTAACGCGCGGCAGGTTTAAGTACGACTTTGGCGATGAGGCTGGCTATACGCCTTTGTTGCCGATGTTTACGTTGGGTCACGATTTTAAACCTGCCAACATTCATGCCGGCGGTCTGCGCTATCATGGGGCAGGTGTTATCGTATCGCAACTAATAAAAGATGGTTTTATGCGCGGCGAAGACATTCCACAACTTGAAACTTTCGAGGCTGGCACCCTGTTCGCACGCACAGAGGGCATCATTCCCGCACCCGAAAGCAATCATGCCATTGCCGCCGCCATACGCGAAGCAAAACGTTGCAAGCAAACTGGCGAAGAAAAGGTTATACTCTTTGCACTATCGGGACACGGACTGATGGACATGACCGCATACGACCAATACCTCAATGGCGACTTGTTTAATTATTCGCTTTCGGAAGAAAGCATTGCGCAAAGCCTTAAAGCGGTTCCGGAGTTTTAATGCCACATTAACAGGACTTGTGGGCTCGCTAGCTACTCACCCCAAATAATGAGGTTACGTAACTTGCTTGCTTAACAAGTCCTTTATTTAGTTGACGAGTTGACAAGTTGACGAGATAACAAGTTGAGAAGTTGACGAGATAACTGGTTGACAAGTTGACGAGTTGATAATCTGACACAGGTTATAACGCGAGTAGTAGCCGCAGAGATGTAACCCGTAACCTTCTTTCCCTCGTACATACCCAGCCAAAAATACCGCTTTGGCGAGGGGCTCATGCTCTTGGGCATAGTGAAAGATTTCACGGCATGCAGCGACTTATACACCAAGCTTTCGCCACTTGCCTCATCGGTAAGTTTCATTTCCTTAACGTCATCGGCATTGTAGTTGGTTCCATCCTTGCTTTCGGCCGAAGATGCAACAACGACATCGGTGGCATTCTTAACCATGTATATGGGCCATAAGATGCGCTTTTCTCTTTCACCAACCAGCCTTCTACCTTCTTGCCATCGTTTAGAATTAGTTCGCATTTAATGGCGTTCGACTTCTCTGCAGACACGCTGAACGCACACAAAACTGCAAGTAGTAACGAAAGTAACAAACTCTTTTTCATACGTTTGATTGTCTTTAATGGATTAAACAAATAGTTGTTAACGCCGAAAAGTTGGTCAAAAGTGCAGAATTAGGAAAGAGCATGGGGCTGCTTTTTGCTTGTTATTTCACCACTTGCACAATGAGATAGCCCACATATATAATATATATGGATGAGAGAAGGGTGCCTTCGAGGCGTGTGATGGTGTACTTCGTGAACGAGAACAACCACAACAACATCATCGAACCAAAAAGTACGGAGAGGTCTACAAGGCCTATACCCTGTATGTTCATGGGCGAGATAACGCCTGTTACGCCTAAGATAAGCAAGATGTTAAAGACGTTTGAGCCCAGCACATTGCCAATGGCGATGCCGCTATTGCCCTTACGGGCAGCCACAGCACTGGTGGCTAGTTCTGGAAGTGACGTTCCGCCGGCCACAATGGTCAGTCCGATAACGGCGTCGCTAATGCCTATGGCCTGAGCCACAGTGGTTGCACCGTCTACAAAGAGGTTGCTGCCAAACACCAAACAGGCCAAACCAACAAGCAACCAAGCGGTTGCCACAAGGGGTTTCATGGGTTTCTTCGTTTCTGATTGTGTTTCGCCATCGGGTTTTGCCGTAGTAAGGGTGATGCCCATGAAGAAAACAAATAAGATGAGTAGAAAGCCTGCATCTACACGGCTGATGTTGCCGTCGAGACAAAGTAGAAAGAGTGCTCCCGATGCCAACACTGCAAAGGGGATGTCTTTGCGGACGGTGGTCTTCAAGATTGTCATGGGCGCCAACATCGCGGCCACACCCACGATGAGCAAAGCATTGAAAATGTTGCTGCCAACGATGTTACCCACGGCCAAGTCGGGTGTACCTTTCAATGCCGACACAAGGCTCACGCAAAACTCTGGCATGGATGTACCCATCGCCACAACGGTGAGTCCAATTACCAATTGCGACACTTTCATGCGCTCGGCCAAACCTACGGCTCCTTCTGTAAGTCTGTCGGCTCCCCATAAAACAAGGACAATACCTATCAGTACAAAGAGCATGTTTAACCAAATGTTGTCAGTAAAGCCGCCCAAAGCGGCACAAAATAGTTGGAGCATGGTGGGGTAGTGGGGTATTAGGAGGGTGGGTGGATAAATCTTTGAGTGGGTAAGTTTGTTTATAAATGGACGATAGGGTAGGCTTGTGAGTGGGTAAGTTTATGAGATGTCATTCACCAACTTACCCACTCACAAGGCTAACAAACTCGCTTTGCCTTATTCGGCAGCAGCTTGTTCAGCGGTTTGTTCTTCTCCGTTCTTAGGTTTTAGGGCCTCTTCAAAATTGGTAATGCCGTTCTTTACCAAGATGTCGTACCATTGAATAAGTTTGCGGATGTCGCTGTCGTGCACGCGGTCGCGGTCGAATGCCGGCAGAACTTCGCCGAAATAGTCGCGTAGTTCTTGGCTTGTAGCCTTCTTATAGTTAAGCGAACAGGCTTTTAGTTGTTCTTTTTCGCCTAAGTTTTTAAGTACTTGCCACAAGGGTACATCCTCAGAATCGGTGTACATGGCGATGTCGCTAAGACTTGTAACGCGGTCGGTTGCGAAGGCGGGCATACGCTTATGAGTTTCGTCGATAGCCTCGACAATGAGCGAAGCCTTACCGCTAGACACGAGCTTGTATAGCCCAGGCTTGCCTGAGATAGAAAGAATTGTCTGTAACATGTTGTTTTTCTGTTTATGTTTTTATTAGTTGTATGAATAACTCGTTTAGTTGTTGGTCAACGTCTTTCACGCCGTCGTTAACTATTTCGAAGTGGCTCATGGCCCTAACGCGCTGCTGCGGCCATTGGCATTCTATCCATTCCAGTGCTTTAGCGCGGTGGAGTGCATCGCGTTGCATCACTCGTTGTATGCGCATTTCAAGCGGAGCGGTAACACACACCACCTTGTCTACCTTCACCCTTGCATCGAAACCGCTTTCAAAGAAGATGGCACTTTCGAGCCATTGGTTGCCTGATTGTTCGAAATCGCGTGCAACGGCTGGGTGAACAAGGGCGTTGATGCGTTGCTTGTTCTCGTCGGAGGCAAGCAGATAGGCAGCTAATACCTGCTTTTGCAAGTGCCCGTCGGCGTATAGATGGTCGCCCACAAGTTGTCGCAAGCTCTCCATTAGCGGCTCCGAAGTCCGCAAAAGGCGCTTGGCCGACGCGTCGCAATCGAAAACTTCTATGCCGTGAGCGCGCAACCGCTGGGCCACGAACGATTTTCCGCTGCCGATACCGCCCGTTAGGGCGATGCGCAAATGGGGTGATAAGTGGCGAGGAGTCATGGTAATCTATCTACTTCTGTTCGATGAGATAGTCCACTTGATTGATTTCCAAACGCACCTTACGCACACCCGGAGGCGCTTTTCGCAAGTACAATGTGCACTTGTCGGCAGGGTGTTCCATCAGTTCGGCGTAGTTGGCGGCCACCTTGAAAGCGTCGGCAGTGATAGATCGCACGCGGCTAACCCCCACGATGAAGTGCACTCTCACCTTCGAAGGGAAGGTGCGCAACACCTTGTCGGCCGGCAAGCTTTCGGCAGAAATGGGTACTTCGATGCTTTCTTCGGTAAGCACATCGGGGTAAAGGGCAAGCCTAACCACAGATGGAACCATCTTTACGCCCTCGATACGGTGCAATTCAACGGTTTCGACGATGGTGTCCGAGAAGTTTGTGATGTTCAATTCCTCTGTACGCACTTCTTTTATGCTGTCTAATGCCTTATTGTTGGCATACACCGTGACGAGCTGTGGAAAGAACTTATAGTCGGCCAAATAACGTTGGTCGCCAGGTTTGATGGTCCCTGCTATGCGGATAGGAACGCGCTTGCTTTGGCCATAGTTGAAGAAGAACTCCAACCGCTCTGGCTTTACGGCCACTATTTTGGTGGAACCCGACAGCTGTGTATAGAGTTGTTTCTGTATGTCGGCAGCAGGTATCGTGCCCTTTCCGCGCGACTTGTTGGCGTAATTGGCGAAGTTCAGCACAATGGGGCGCAGCCGTTCGGTATAGAGATAGCTCATGATGGCAAATCCCTTGTCTCTTAAAGTCACTCGCACCACGTCTTCATCGTTAGACGTTATCACCACATCCTTAGGCAAATTGGCCAGATGAACGGGCACGATGAAGTCTTTCTCGTAGGTTTCGTTAAGGGCGGTGAGCAACCAAAAGCCCCCACTAAGCGCGAGAAAAAACAAAAAAATCAGAAACTCCTTGTTCACTGCACTGAACACGAAGCTCCTGACTATTGAAAAGATCTTTAAGAGCCGAAGCTGTTTCATTGCTTAATTCTTGGTGTTCACAGACTGCAACGAGGCTGGGTCGGCGAAGACGTAGTTACGGTCTACGGTAACAACCACGCCGCGAGCAATCTCCAACTCCACCGTGTTGCTTTCGATATTGATGCGTTTCACATCGCCATATACGCCACCGCTGGTAACAACGCGTGTGCCTTCTTGCAGTGCGTTTTGGAAGTTGCGTATGGCCTTTTGTTTCTTCTGTTGCGGCCTAATCATGAAGAAATACATGATGGCGAAGATGGCCACCATCATCAAAATGGGGGCGGCAGAATTACCTGCAGCTGCTTGTGCAGCCAATACTGTTGTTGAAATCATATTTTAATTGTTGAGTTGTTGTTTTTAATGCGCTAGCAAAGGCCTCCTCGTTTAGGCCTCTGCTACGTTTCTCTCGGGTTCAATGGGCTGTTCCAAAGCGCCATTGTCGGCATCAGAAGTCGGCTCCATTGGCGCATCCTTTTCAGCATCCACAGGACCTTCTTGCTGCATAGCAGGTTGCGGCGCATGCTTATGTTCGCCGTTCTTGCGCCCATTGTCGAATTGTTTGCGTGGGCGTGGTTCGGGCATGGCCTTCATCATCTGTCCATGTGCAACCAGTCCGCGGGCAATTGTGTCGAGCATACCATTGATGTAGCCTCCACTTCGGTGCGTGCTGTACAGCTTGGCCAACTCTACATACTCGTTAATCGTAACGCTTACGGGTATGTTGGGGAAGTTGAGCATCTCGGCAATGGCAATCTGCATGATAACCACGTCCATGTAAGCCAGTCGTGAAAAGTCCCAATTTCGCGAGTTTTCGCTCATGTATCGTTGATATTGCTCGCCATTAAGAATGGTCGATCTGAATAGCTTACGGGCGAAATCCTTGTCTTCCTCGTCCTTATATTCGGGCAGCAACTCTTGCTTGGCTTTGTTGGCAGGGTCGAAACGTTTGATGGTTTTCAACACAAAGGTGTCAACAATTTCTTTGTCGTCGTTCCAATACAAGCTTTTCTCTTCGAGCAAGGCGTCGAGGTCCACATTGTTTTGCACAAGTTGCTTATACAGCTTGCGCCACAATTCGCGGTCTTCCTCATAGTCGTCGTTTTCGCTTTCCATATATTCGCGGTAGGTTTCCGACTGTTCTATTTGGTTGCAGAGTTTTCTAACCGACTCGATATCGTCTTCCCAACGCTGTTTCAGCGTCTCCATGAAGTCGTTCAGTTGCTTGTTCTCTTCCAATTGCGTAGCAAACTTATTGTACGCGAACTTTGCCGAGGGCACCTCTGTGCCTTCGCGCTGCGCTTGTTGTGTCGCGATGTCTACACGATGTCTCTCTTCACGTGTGATTGCCACTATCAACGCCAGCAGGTAATTGTATAGGTCGTATGCCTTAGAAAGACTGAACAGCAGTTCTTTCTCGGCATTATCCATATTTCTATTACCGTTTTGGTAGTATGCATAGGTTAACTGGACAATCTTTATACGTATTAATTCCCTATTTATCATCGTTCCTGTTTTTCTTTATAATATTGTTATGCAAAATTAGGAACTTTCCCACGATTATGCAAGTGTAAAGGGCTTTTTCTACTTTTTTTAATAACAGACAAGCACCCCTTCCGAAAACTAGAACAACTTTGTTAACATCTAAATAGCGAACGCTTTACCTGCACTTTTTTCGTTTGTTTTGATGCAAATTTGCAAAAAACATCTGCTGATAAAATATGTTGTCATCGGGAAAAGCGCTTAAAAGTTGTGCTTTTCCCGATGATTTAACCTCATTAAATGCCGTTACAGGGTTAATAGCTCACCTCAATAGAGGCAGGGAATATTCTGTATGGGTCGAAGTATTCCATGCAGCTGTTAATCATATCTTGCAAAGTGGGCTTAACATTACCGCGGTAAAGTTGCTTGCCGTTTACGATGAGGGTTACCGCCTTGCTCATGTCTACAAGCTGTTCGTTAAGGTATATGCGCAGTTTGCCTCCCTTAGACTGCTTATACGAACGGTTGAACTTCATTTCGATACCCCATTGCTGGTCTTTCTCAACCGTGGTGTATTCCACATCGTTGATGTTCATCATAATGACATTGTCCTTAATCGTCATTTCATAATAAGTGCGTTGCTCCGATGGTCGCACAAGAACCTGCAAGTTGTAGAACCCCGAACGGTGGCGGCCGTCCATCTCAAAGTCTTCCCAAAGAACAGTTTTGGGATATGGGTTTCGGATGAAATCTTTAAGCCACGGAGTTGTTAGGTTATAGTTGATGCTGTGCTGCATCCTTTCGAGCAGGTTGATGCGATGCTGAAAGAGCGGACGATTGTCTGCCGAAAGTGGATGTGCCTTTTGTGCAGAATCGAAAGCCATTTGCGTGTAGCGCGTGAGGATGTTGCGGTAGAAACCCGTGTCTTCGGCTCCCGTAAGGAATGAAAAGCCAATGTTGGCACAATTCTCCACTGGTGCGTTCTTCAGAGGTTCGCCACCTGCCATCGGTCCGGCCGCTGCCCAATAGTCTGCATAGAACGAAGCCAGCCGTTGACTGCCATAACCTCCTTCGGATATGCCGAACACGTAAAGGCGATTGGCGTCGACGTTTCCCTCAACAAGTGCTTGCCGTATAAGCTTTTCCCAAGCAAACTGCTTAGCTAGTTGCCACCAACGATAATAGTTTCCTTCATTGGGTATCTGGGGAATGAAATAAAGCGAAGGGGCGTCTTGAAACGAGTTTCCTAGCATCAGCCCAGTTTGCCATTCTTGTTTTTTAGGCCCCGAACCATGTAGGTATAAGAAAAGCGGCAACTGCCCATTGGCCTGTCCTTTTGCGCCATAGTAGTAGGGCATAACGGCATCTGGTTCTAATGCTTGTGGCAGGTTCCACGCCCCCTGCCCGCCATTTTGTAGACTTTGGGGCTTGATGAGTTTCTCTTCCTGTAACTCGCGATTGGCCTCGCACCACGCAGCCCACACCATCTTCTTGGTGTTGGCAACGTCTTTATCTTTCAGTTGCTGCTGTATGTCGGTAGAATAGTTTGCGTTGCGCGCAAAGTCCGCCTTGCTGTTCAGCTCTGCGTTCAGCTTTGTTTTCAACGTTTGTTCGAAATAGTGCTTTACCATCTCTTGTTGGCTTTTTACCACCTCTTGTTGGTTTTTTACCATCTCTTGTTGGTTTGGCGATTGGTTGTGTGCGCAGCTCAGTGTGGTAGACAGCGTGAGGGTTGCCGCCATGCTTGCGGCAAGTTTGTTAACGTGTATCATAATCTGTAGTTTCGAGTTTTACAATTCAGCGTGTTTTTTTGATTTGGGTTGATTGCTTAACCCGCTTATCCTTGCGAACAAGTAGGTTTGGTTATGCTTCAAAGCCATTTATGGCTGTCGATAGCTTTGTGGAGCAAAGGTAAGCATTTCTAAATAATTGTGCAAGCGTAGTTGGCTTATTGGGGTTGATAATCTCGTTTACCTCTACTTAATATCTCCTTAATATCTGTTGATGGCAAATCTTATTGTGTCATTTCGGGTTCACTTGGTTACCCTCTTATGGCCATTTGTCTTGTTGAGCAAAACAAACTTTCCTTGGTTGTTGATGAGATATTTCTGAATTCCTTTGAAAGACGTGTCTATCTCGTCGACATAAAAGTTGATAAGGGTGATGTGATGGCCGTTATTCATATAGAAATAACGTTCGGCAGACTCGTATAATCGGTGCACATTGTAGTAACATACTAGATAATCTACAATGCGTTGTTGGCTATCCATCGTAACAAAAACCAAATAATCTACGGGAGCAAACATCTCATCGCCCATCTTGTCCTTATATTTTGAACCGCTTTTATATATGTTGAGCGTATATTTCTTTGTGGAGAATATGGTCTTGCAGTAATAAGCCGAGTCCACAAGGTAGTCGTCGCCAGTTAAATCCTTCCGTGGCACCAAGGGTAACTTGCGTTGAGGGCTGCTTGCAAGCCGCTCGAAGTATTTGTTGTTGGCTGTGGCCGTGCGTTGATAAACGGCATTATTAGCGGTATTCTTCCACTTTTTGGTGAAGTGATGCCTCGTGAAATCCACCAAACGCACGTAGGTTTTACCCTTTTCTGCTTGTTTGTTGATAGTTTGGCCGCATATGGACAAACTAGGAAAAAGGAAGAGAATGAATAAGATGAAGTATTTCATAGTTTCTTGGTGATTTTATGTTAAAGACGTCTATGTGCAGAATGGCCTAACACCCAACAGTGTTCTTGTTGGCCGTGTTCTTCTTTTGTTGTTAAATCTTCATTTTCAATCTAAACGCCGCCTTATTTTCCATAAGGTCTTTAGAAGGCATTCTGAAAGCAGAGATGCAATAAACCCACTCTTCGTCTTGCCAAGGCCAAAAGTAGGCACCACCGCCCCGTATGGTTTTAGAGCCTTGCACAACAGCGGCATGATGTCCTAAATTAGTGGTGAAATCATTAGAACACCACTCTCCCATAAAGAGTCCGTATAAGTTAAAGCCGTTACAAGCCAGCTTGTTTAATGACGAGAAATCCCAACTGAGCCATTTTCCCAGTTCTATTTCGTTTGGGAGTGTGTTTCCAAAACAGAAAACAGACTGGCTACCGCCCCGACAGAAATATTCCCATTCCTTTTCATGGGGGATTTCTGCGAGCAAATCCTTTGCAATGGCTTGTGCCAATGGATAATCACAGAAAAAGGGAGCGTGTTCTGTTCCTTCCACTTCAATGTCTTTATTAAACAGTTCGTTGTATTTCAGTATATGCTTGTTTAGTATGGGGGTAGCACTGATTAAAAAGGGATTTAGGCTAATCCTTTGTACTGGTTGCATCTCTTCTGGCGTTATGTTGGGGCATTCGGCTAATTTCAGAATATGTGCTCGTTCCTCTTCAGAAAGGCCCATACAATAGTTTCCACTAGGTATATAAACAAATAATATACCCGTATCTCTTTCTTCGAACAGGGGCAAGTTAAACTTCCCCTCGTGGTTGTTGGGCAAGTAGGATAGCCTTGCGCCAAACTTACGTTCAATTTGCTCAACTATTTTTCTGTGGTCTGTTCGCATTGGTTGTTTACTAGATGGTCGGTGTTGTTGCTTATGTTTTTTCCTTCCTTGTTCTTTTTGTTGCTTGTAGAATTAACCAGCACGTGCAAAGTTATTAAATCTTTTTTGTAAAACCCATATTTTGGTGTTTGAAAATGATGATGTTTTGTCTTGTTTTTAGTAGGGTTTTTAACATTATGAGTGCCCTTAAAATCCACCAACCGCTCACCTTGCCGCAAAAAATCGATTCTCGCGAGGGTTTGTATTGATGCAAAAAGGGGGTTGTATGTGAAGGCGGCAAAATGAATTTTTATTTAAAACAACTGCCATTTGCGCCCGTTTAGGATGTGTTTATTGCTGAATTTACTGTAATATGCCGCAAAACGCAGTGCATTTTGGTGCAAAACGCAGTGCGTTTTGATGCTAAATACAGTGCGTTTTGATGCTAAATGCAGTGCATTTTGGTGCTAAATGCAAGGTGAAATGCTGCTAAACGCGAGACGAAAAGCATAAAAATGCACGGAAATGGTATAAATAAAACCCTCTCGATTTGTTGGAAATATGGCTGAAAAGGGCAAAATGATCGTCAAAAAGTGGGGTTTTAGGGGGTAAAAAGTGGGTAATTGGCCTTGAAAAATTACGAGTTGGCGATCAAAATAGAAAGGCAAAATGGTGCAAAATGCAGGTTTTGCTCTTAAAAACAGACAAAACAAACGACGCGGAAGGGTGGAAATAGTGGCAATTTACCTACTTTTTAGCCAATATTCTCGCTAGAACGGAGTAAAAAATTGAGTGGGATTGTAAAATAAAAAATAACATTTTGAGTTTTTGAGTTGATGATTTTTTGAGTTGATGATTTTGTAAGTCGATGAGATCGTCAGTTTTTATTTAGTTCATAAGTTCATGGGGTGGTCTGTTTACAAATTTGAGAGTTCATAGGCATGTGCGTTGTATTCGTACGCGAGTAGGGAAAGATAGCTTTCATGTTGAGGAAAACAAGGAAACTATAGGGGCTTTTGCACCAACTCCCTCATTGCGTTTGGTACGCCATAAGTGGCCAAATGCACTGCTGTAAGTCGCTAGCACTCTTCGTCACCCTCTTCTTCCAGTTCGTTTATGAAGTTCAAAAAACTGCTTGACAGGCGTTTTACGGGACTGTCTGTAAACTCCCCTAAGTCCATCAGCAACAAAACCACTTCGTTTGTCTCCAAGTCTATTGCGAAGTAATTCCCTCCCCAGTCCACGGCGAAGGGCAAGTATCTTTTCGGGATGCCCTTGTCTGTGAGGTTTAAATAGCTGTTGAGCACATCTAAATTGCCCAATTCATCGCTTGGATAGTTTATGGGAATGAAAAAGCTCACTTCTACAAATCCCTCATCTTCTTCTACATAGTAATAGCTCTTGTCTGCAACACCTCCGTTAGCATGCAGGTATAAGTTCGTAAAATCGGCGGGCAAGCGCATGCCTAACGTTTTTTCTAGGGCAGCGATGTCTGCCAATGTAAGTGGTTTTGATGATTTAGTAAACATATATCTCGTCTGTTTAAGTGTGTGCGAAATGGTTCAAGCTTTGGGTCTAGTTCAAGGAAGAGGCTGTTGCTGAATATGGTTTTAAACAACTCTGAGGCTGTTTTTGAAGACTTTCCTTAGCTTTTAGGTTGATGTGGGGTATCATTCGCTTGCCCAATGAAAGGGTAGGGCGTTGTGTTAAGCAGGATAATACCGCGTTTAACTTAAAAGACAAGGAGGGGGATAACTGATAGCGTAGCCGTGTTTAGTGGTCAAATTGCATAGGGACACGCCCTAAAACGTGCGCCTTTTGACTTTGGATGCAAGGCACGGGTCGCCATCCGTTACGGCCGCACTTGCGTATTGGCGTGCGGAACCTCTTCCACATGGTCTGCGTATTGCGCTGCGATTTGGAAAGTGACTGTTTAATGGTTCTCGTGATTTGCCCGTTTGGCGGCTGTTTTGTGACACGCTTTGGTGGCGTTTTGTTTGCTGTTAAGGCCTAATGTGGGGCGTTAAGCGTTTTTGGCGAGGTGATTTTTAAGCACAAAGTCGTGCGTTGCAAAGTACTCGTTGTGGTGAAAAATGCGTTTTAAGGGCATAGCCCTAGTACACTTCCATTCCCCAATGGCGACTTTACAAAACACGCCTTTGTGCGTTATTGTTGTTGCGTTGAGGGCGGGGTGGCTTACATCACGCCCCTTTCGCGCAGTTTCAATTGCCAGTTCCAAGCCGAACGCAAGGTGTCTTCAAGACTGGTCTCGGACTTCCAACCAAGCACGTTGTTGGCTTTGTCGGGGTTGGCCCACACCTTTTCGATGTCGCCTTCGCGACGTGGGGCGTAGCTCCAATTAACCTTTACGCCCGTGGCCTTCTCGAATTTGTCTACCACTTCGTATGTGCTGACACCACGGCCAGTGCCCACGTTGAAGTATTCAATTGGCTCGGTGTCCATGTCTAGTACCCTTTGCATGGCCTTAACGTGAGCCTTAGCAAGGTCTACCACGTAGATGTAGTCGCGTATGCAGGTGCCGTCGGGCGTGTCGTAGTCGTTTCCGAATATCTTCAACTCTTTCCTGATGCCCATCGCTGTTTGCGTAACAAAGGGAATGAGGTTGTTGGGAACGCCGTTGGGAAGTTCGCCGATGAGTGCCGACGGGTGCGCGCCGATGGGGTTGAAGTAGCGAAGGATGACGCTCTTAATGGGTGCGCCGCTGTGGATGTCGTCGCGTATAATCTCTTCGTTAATCTGCTTGGTGTTGCCGTAAGGGCTGCAAGCCTCTTGGATGGGTGCGTCTTCGGTTACGGGCAGATGCGCTTTGGTGGGCTGACCGTACACTGTGCAGCTTGAAGAGAAGATGAAACCCTTTACGCCGTATACAGGCATCAGTTCTAATAGGTTGAGCAACGACACAATGTTGTTGCGGTAATAAAGCAGAGGTTTCTCAACACTCTCGCCCACAGCCTTGGATGCGGCGAAGTGGATGATGCCTTTGATGTCCTTGTACTTGGCAAACACGGCCTCCAAGGCTTGCTTGTCGCAGCAGTCTACGTTCTCGAAGGCTGGCCGGATGCCCGTAATTTGTTCGATGCCGTCTACAACTTCGGCGTTAGAGTTCGACAAGTTGTCTACGATAACCACATCGTAGCCGGCTTGTTGCAACTCCACGGTGGTGTGCGAACCGATAAATCCAGTTCCGCCTGTAACTAATATCTTCTGTTTCATTGTGTTGGTGTTATGCTTGTTGTTTAATGTTTAAGTTGACCAGTTTACGAGTTGACCAGTTTACCAGTTTACGAGTTAACCCGTTCACGGGCTCACTAGTTGGCCGTTTGATAAGTAAATGAATTGGCCAGTTAACCAGCTAATGTGTCGACAAGTGAAGAAGTTGACAAACAGGAGTGCCACGTTTGTCTTAGTATTGCCGTTCGCCAAAGATGTTCGTTCCCACGCGAACCATCGTGCTCCCGCATTGCAGGGCGATGGGGTAGTCGTGGCTCATGCCCCAACTACGTTCTTTAAAGGCATCGTCGTGGGCGAAGTATTGGCTTTTAATTTCGTCGAAAAAGCGCCAGGCGGTGGTCATCTCGGCACGAATTTGCTCTTCGTCGTCAACGTTCGAGGCCATAGTCATCAGTCCGCAGATACGAATGTGGCTTAGTTCGCGCCACTCGCCGCTGGCCAACATCTCGCGACAGGCATCGGGCGTGAAACCATATTTGGTTGCTTCTTGGGCTACATGCAGTTCGAGTAGCACGTCGATAACGCGGCCGCACTTCTCGGCCTGCTTGTTAATCTCTCGTAAAAGCCTAAGGCTGTCCACCGCTTCAATCATGTCGATGAAGGGTGCGATGTACTTAACCTTATTGGTTTGCAGGTGTCCGATGAAGTGCCAGGCAATGTCTTTGGGCAGTTCTGCAGCCTTTCGGCTCAGTTCTTGTTCTTGACTTTCGCCGAAGATGCGCTGGCCTTGCTCGTAGGCGGCCATCAGTTCTTCGTTGGGATGGAACTTACTCACCGCCACGAGCCGCACGTGGGGCGGCAAACTCTGCACCACACGTATTAAGTTTCCTGCCACATCGGTAGCCATTATTCAGTCTCCTTGGTGTTTTGGTTGTCCTCTTCGTATTCGGGTTTGTCGTTGGCGGCGGCATTTTGCGTTATTGCCACATGCTCGTACACGTCCATGATGAGCGTTTCGGTAACGCTGGCAATGTCGTATGTAATCATGGTGTTGCCCATAACGCTGTCTATATGCTTTACTGCGCCTTGCAAACTGGCGGCTTGCACCAGGTAGTTAACGTTCGAACGCTTTTCCTTTTCGGTCTTTTCGTCTAGCGTGATAAATTGCAGTTTGGCCTTATACCATTTGTCGTCGTTGTCGTTTTCGCTGAAAAACACCTCGTGATAAGGGGCGGGTTTGATGCCCGTAATCTTGAAGTCGCCAGCGATAAAGGCCGACATCTCTTCGATGATGGCGTTTTCTGCCTCGGTAAAGCTCAGTGCGTCTACCACGTATTGTTCGGTAATGGGTTTCAACATGCCATCATCCATCGTCTTGTCGTACCTGATTTTGGTTTCAAACCAGTCTGCCGTTCTTTGTCTCATGCTGTTTCTTTTGCTATTGATTTTATTGGCAAAAGTAACAAATTAATCCGTAAGGCACAAAAAAAATGCGCCTAATTCAAATAAACTTACGATGTAAGCATTGCGTTTCGATTAAATTCGATAACTTTGCATGTCACCATAAAACAAAATCATTATGCCTGAAATCTCTGTTCGCGGACTGGAAATGCCAGAGTCGCCCATTAGAAAACTCGCTCCGTTGGCCGTTGCAGCAAAGGCCAGAGGGACAAAAGTTTATCATTTGAACATCGGACAACCCGATTTGCCCACGCCGCAAGTGGGGCTCGACGCCTTGAAGAACATCGATCGCTCGGTACTTGAATACTCTCCCTCGCAAGGCTACCAGTCGTACCGAGAGAAACTCACCACCTATTATAAGAAGTATAACATCGACGTGACGCCCGACGACATCATCGTTACAACGGGCGGTTCGGAGGCCGTGCTCTTTGCTTTCATGTCCTGTCTGAACCCCGGCGATGAAATCATTATACCCGAACCGGCCTACGCCAACTACATGGCCTTTGCCATATCTGTGGGTGCAACCATCCGAACCGTGGCCACATCCATAGAGGATGGCTTTGCGTTGCCCAATGTGGAAAAGTTTGAAGAACTGATAAACGAGCGCACAAAGGGCATCCTTATCTGCAATCCCAACAACCCAACTGGCTATCTTTACACGCGTAGCGAGATGAACCAAATACGCGATTTGGTGAAGAAATACGACCTTTACCTGTTCTCCGACGAGGTATATCGCGAGTATATCTACACAGGTTCGCCCTATATCAGTGCCTGTCATTTGGAAGGGATAGAGAATAATGTGGTGCTTATCGATTCCGTTTCGAAACGTTATTCCGAGTGTGGGGTGCGTGTCGGCGCGCTTATCACGAAGAACGCCGAGGTGCGGGCGACGGTGATGAAGTTCTGTCAAGCCCGACTTTCGCCGCCGTTGCTGGGGCAAATCGTGGCCGAAGCGTCGCTCGATGCGCCCGACGACTATTTCCGCGGCGTGTACGAAGAGTACGTTGAACGTAGGAAGTGCCTTATTGATGGGCTGAATCGCATACCTGGTGTGTTCTCACCCATCCCTATGGGAGCCTTTTACACCGTAGCAAAGTTGCCCGTTGACGATTGTGAGAAGTTCTGTCGCTGGTGTTTAGAAGAGTTTAGCTACGAAGGCGAAACGGTGATGATGGCTCCTGCCGCAGGCTTTTACACCACACCAGGCGCAGGATACAACGAAGTGCGCATTGCCTATGTGCTGAAAAAAGAAGACCTGAAACGTGCGTTGATGATATTGCGCAAGGCTCTTGAAGTGTATCCTGGGCGCGTTGACGATGAACGGAAAGCACTTTAAAGGTGAAAAGGTGAAAGGGTGAAAAGATGAAAAAATGTTTTGCCACGAACTTGTTTGCTCGTTAACTTGTCAACCCGTCAACCCGTCAGCTTGTCGCCCCATCATCTTGTGAACTCGTCGGCTCTCAATTCATCAACTCGTAAACTCGTAAACTTGTCAACTTCTGAGCTTGTCAACTCGTGAGCTTGTCAACTCGTGAACTCGTAAACTTATTAACTTGTGAACTTACCCTTTTTCTTAGCCAAGCGCATTTACGCCAATAACACCGACAAAACGCGGGTAGACCGGCCTGCCATACGCATTGCCATTGCTGGCGTTGCCGTGGGGTTAGCGGTGATGTTGGTATCGGTGAGCGTTGTTTTCGGCTTTAAGCATACCATTCGTAACAAGGTGGTTGGCTTTGGTAGCCATATACAAGTGGCCAACTTCATGACCCTTCAAGCATCCGAACAATACCCCATACAGATGGGCGACTCGATGTTGAAGGTGTTGCGTGCCATCCCTGGCGTGCGCCATGTTCAGCGTTTTGCCATAAAACAAGGCATACTTAAAACCAATAGCGATTTTCTTGGCGTGGCCTTCAAGGGAATAGCGGCCGACTACGATACCACTTTCATTCATCAACACCTCGTTGCGGGTGCCATTCCGCACTTCTCCGATAGTGTGGGGAAACAACAAGTGGTGATTTCGCAGGCCATTGCCGACCAGCTGAACCTTAAACAGGGTGATAAAGTCTTTGCCTACTTCATCGACAACACGGGGGTAAAGGCTAGGCGGTTCAGCGTTGCGGCCATCTACCAAACCAACCTTTCGCAATACGATAAGGTTACGTGTTTCATCGACCTATATACTGCGGTGAAACTAAATGCGTGGGAGACTGACCAAGCTAGCGGAGCCGAACTAACGGTCAACGACTTCGACCGACTTGACGACACGGCTGCACGTGTGGTAAACAAGGTGAACCGCACGATTGACAGATATGGCGAGACTTATTCGTCGCAAACCATTCAAGAGATGAACCCGCAGATATTCTCGTGGCTCGATTTGTTGGATCTTAACGTCTGGATTATTCTCGGACTGATGTTATCCGTTGCAGGTGTCACCATGATTTCGGGTTTGCTCATCATTATTTTAGACCGTACGGCCATGATAGGCATTCTTAAAGCCGTTGGTGCGCGCAATGTAACCATCCGTCGCACCTTTCTTTGGTTTGCAGTGTTTACCATTGGCAAGGGAATGCTTATCGGAAACCTCATCGGCATGGGGCTTATCGCCCTGCAACACTACACGGGGTTGGTGAAGTTAAACCCTGCCACCTACTACGTTAGCACGGTTCCTGTCGAGTTTAACCTGCTTGTATGGCTCTTGCTCAACGTGGCAACGCTGCTCATCAGCGTCTTTGTGCTTATTGCGCCTAGCTATTTGGTGTCGAAGATAAACCCAGCAACGTCGATGAGATACGAATGAGGAAAGGTGAAAAGATAGGAAAGGTGAAAAGTTGAAAGGGTGAAAAGGTGAAAAGGTGAAAAGATGAAAAAATGGGAAAGGTGAAAAGGTGAAAAAAGGCTGCGCCATCTATACATTTGGCTTAACTCCTTTAACTCCTAAAGGTGAAAGGGTGAAAAGGTGAAAAGGTGAAAAGAGTCTGCGCCATCTATACATTTGGCTTAACTCTTTTAACTCCTAAAGGTGAAAGGGTGAAAAGGTGAAAAGGTGAAAAAATGGCTGCGCCATCTATACATTTGGCTTAACTCCTTTAACTCCTAAATAAGAGTGAAAGGTTGAGAGAAATAGAACCAAAGGATTGTAAGACTTGCAGAGTTGCGAGTTTGCAGTCCGAAAAGCTCGTGAGCAAGCATGTGGAAGGGAGGGAAAGATAATGTTTAGGGAGTATTGGATAAGTAAATCACACATACAATAAACTTACGGCTGCGTTTCATTTTTTTGAGGTTGTTCTTTGTTCATTAATCATTTAACATTTTTCGTTTATGTTGTTTCATACTTCTCATACACCGTCTCATACGGAAAGCATGACTAGTGGTGCGCCTTCTCGCGGCATATTGAAGTTTGCCATACCCCTTATCCTGGGCTATATCTTGCAACAAATGTATTTGGTTATCGATGCAGCGATAGTGGGTAGATGGATAGGCGTAGGGGCTTTGGCGGCAGTTGGTGCCTCTAGTAGCATCATGTTTCTTGTGATGGGTTTCTGCAATGGGGCGTGTGCCGGCTTTGCAATCCCCGTGGCACAGGCATTTGGCGCCGGCGATCACCACAAAATGCGGTGCTATGTGAGCAACGCCATGCGCATAGCCGTGATGCTTGCAGTGGTGATAACGCTGCTGTCGTGCTTGCTCTGCGAAAGGATATTGAAACTCGTCAACACGCCAGCCGATGTCTTCCACGATGCTTATGTCTTCCTTTTCTTGCAGTTCTGCACCATCCCATTCACGATGGCCTACAATCTCTATTCAGGACAGATACGTGCGTTGGGCAATTCCAAGCAACCTTTTTACTTCCTCATTGTCTCATCATTGCTTAACATCTTGCTCGACGTGTTGTTTATCCTGCTGTTGGGGCTGGGTGTCGAAGGCGCTGGCATCGCAACCTTCCTTAGTCAGGTTCTCGCATCATGGCTATGTTGGCGGTTTATTAGGCGGCACATGGCTATTCTCGTGCCCAAGGCCGACGAACGGTCGTTCGACAACAAGAAAATCAGTATCTTGTTGAACAATGGCATACCGATGGGCTTGCAATTCTCCATTACCTCTGTCGGAATTATCATGCTGCAAAGTGCCAATAACGCACTAGGGACGATATACGTGGCTTCGTTTACGGCCGCCTTACGCATCAAATACTTGTTCACTTGTGTACTTGAGAACATTGGTGTGGCAATGGCTACTTATTGCGGACAGAACATCGGTGCGGGAAAGCTAGACCGTGTTAAGACTGGCGTACGTGATGCCATGTGGATTATGATGGGGTATTTCGTCTTGACGGTTGCCGTCATCTATCCCTTTGCCGATGAGATGATGATGCTCTTTGTAAGCGGCCACGAGCAGGAAGTGATAGCCAATGCCGCACAACTTATGCGAATAGCCAACTGGTTCTACCCCACTTTGGGCGTATTGGTCATCCTCCGTTATAGTATTCAGGGGCTTGGTTACAGCAACCTGAGTTTGATGAGCGGCGTTATGGAAATGATTGCCCGTTGTGGAGTTAGCCTTTGGTTAGTTCCTGCGCTGGCCTGGTTAGGCGTTTGCTATGGCGACCCCGTAGCTTGGATAATGGCCGACCTGTTCCTTGTGCCTGCTTACCTATGGCTTTTAAGGCGATTGAAAAACAAAGAGAGGGTGAAAAGGTGAAAAGGTGAAAGGATAGGAAGGGTGAAAAGGTGAAAAGATAGGAAGGTGAAAGGGTGAAAAGATAGGAAAGGTGAAAGGGTGAAAAGATATGAAAAGTGAAAGGGTGAAAGGGTGAAAAGATAGGAAGGTGAAAGGGTGAAAAGATGAAAGGGTGAAAAGGTGAGAGGGTGGAAAGGTAGTAAAGATGAAAGGGTGGAAAGGTGAAAGGGTGGAAAGGTGAAAGGGTGAAAAGATAGGAAAGGTGAGAGGGTGAGAAGGTGAAGCTAGCCAATCACAATGTGCGGAGGGCGTCAGCATCTTTTCCCCCTTTCATCTTTAGGAGTTAAAGGAGTTATGGAGTTAAGGAGTTAAGCCAAATGTACAGATGGCGCAACCATTTCTTCATCCTTTCATCTTTAGGAGTTAAAGGAGTTATGGAGTTAAGGATTTAAGCCAAATGTATAGATGGCGCAGTCATTTTTTCACCTTTTCATCTTTAGGAGTTAAAAGAGTTATGGAGTTAAGGAGTTAAGCCTAATGTACAGATGGCGCAGCCATTTCTTCACCTTTTCATCTTTAGGAGTTAAAGGAGTTATGGAGTTAAGGAGTTAAGCCAAATGTATAGATGGCGCAGCCATTTTTTCACCCTTTCATCTTTAGGAGTTAAAGGAGTTATGGAGTTAAGGAGTTAAGCCAAATGTATAGATGGCGCAGTCATTTTTTCACCTTTTCACTTTTTCACCTTTAACGGCGCAGCCATTTTTTCACCTTTTCACTTTTTCACTCTTTCACCTTTAACGGCGCAGCCATTTTTTCACCCTTTCACCCTTTCACTCTTTCACCTTTAACGGCGCAGCCATTTTTTCACCTTTTCACCTTTGTTCATCGTCCATCGCATCCCAAAAGTCTCTATCGAGTTTCATCACTTTGAAAACCCTTTCCTCTTGCAGACCTAGTCCGCATTCGTACATGTATTCTGTGAGTTGCGTACCGTTAATCAAGATGATAGTTGGCGAACCATTAAGGCTTTCAACATAATCTATCGCGCCTTTGGTAAAGTCGGAAGTGGTAATAAACACCCCCTTTTTAGATGGCGTTCCAGCAACTGCGCCCACGAAAGCCTGCACATCATTGCGCCCAACATGGTTGTTTGCGGCATATCGTTTGGCTTGAATGGAAATATGATTAAAGCCAAGCACGTCTTCTTTAATGATGCCGTCGATACCTCCGTCGTTAGAAAGTTTGGTTATGACGCCTGCATTTTTAATCTCCCCGCCATAGCCCATAGCCTGCAACAGTTCAACAACCAACCTTTCAAAGGCTTGTGGCTTTTTGTTTAATATCGTCGCTAGAATGTCTGATTGTATCGACTTCTTGATGTTTTCGTACGATTCGTACAGCCCCTCTTGTGGTGTAAGTTCGTTATTGGATGCCATGATGGTGGCATCTATCACTTTATCCGTTTCCCCAGAGGTCTTCCTAGGTTTGCTCACGGTGTCGTCTATATACTTGTTAATCTCTTCGTCGGTGCACGAAACAACTAGTTCTTTTCCCTTTTGGCTGATGGTGTAGTCGCCCCGTCTTGGCTTTTCTGCCAATTTTGCCATAAAAAGATAAGACAAGGCCCAAGAAATACGGTCTAGAAATATTTCTCCATTACCCGAATCGTATTTTGTATTAAGCTCTTCATCGGTAAGGTTAAAGTGTTTTGCCAATGGTGTTCGAAGGTCTTTCGCCCGCATAACGCCACCTGCATTTAGTGTTCTCAGCACTTGTGTGCGAATTTGCTGAAACGTTGGTATCATATAAACAGATTGTTAGTAAATAATTATGGATGCAAAAATAAGAAAAATAATGTGATTATGCAATTTAAAGTGGACTAATCTGCATTTGGTAAGCGACAAGTTGTAAGTTGAACATGGTAAGCGTTTACTTGTAACCCCTAAACTTGTCGGCCCGTCAACTTGCCAATTTAAAGTTTAAAATTTATGATTTATTTTACAAAACACGTCCTAGTTTCTACTCCATTCTAGCGCAGATATTGGTTGAAAAGTGGGTAAATAGCTACTATTTCTAACTTTTTACATCCTCTAGTTTGTCCGTTTTTGAGAACAGAACCTGCATTTTGTACCTTTTAGCCTTTCTAATTTGGTTGCTGTATCGTAATTTTTAAAGCCCAATTCTCCACTTTTAGCCCCTAAAACTCCACTTTTTAATAGCTATTTTGCCCTTTTTAGCCATGTTTTTAATGGTTTGTAAAGGTCTTTTTTATACCATAGTGGTGGATATTTATACGTATCGTCTCGTGTTTTGCCGCATTTCGCATTGCGTTTTGCACCATTTTACCTTGCGTTTAGCATCAAAACGCGCTGCGTTTTGCACCAAATTGCGCTGCGTTTTGCACCAAATTGCACTGCGTTTTGCACCAAATTGCACTGCGTTTTGCGGCAAAACGCAGCGAATTTAGCAAAAGATGGCCCCAAAGTTGGTGTAAATTGTGGTTTTATGCAATACGTATTCATTTTGCCGGCATTTACAACTAACCCCTTTTTGCATCAAAACCAACCTTCGCGAGAATCGATTTTTGCGGCTGGGTAGGCGATTGGTGGACAGAAAGGGCACTCATAATGTTAAAATTCTTGCTGAAAACTGTACAAAAGTGCTTGCGTGGCATTCGCGCGTATGGGCAACTGCGCGGAAAGCACGCACGTTTACAACCGCCAGCAAAAGCGGTTGTAGGGCATGCAGACCACAGCCAACGGAAACAGCATCATGAAAATGCAGAAATTAGCTGCCATTGAGACGGCAGGTTTTCAACTGTCGGATAAATGCATGGAAGTACTTCCACCAGGCCGCTTTTAAGGCATGCCCATGATTTGCCCCAGAAAGATGGGCAAGATTTCTGTTTTATCGACCTTTTGTCCACTACTTCGCACATGAGTGGGGCGCTTGTCTTGTTCTTACAGCACCAGGACAATAAACACCTTCCATTTACAGGTACATAATGGTTAAGGCAACTTCAATAAAGGTTTGGGGCAACCCGTAGCAGCCAATTTGTATAAGAAGTGTGTCGGACGGGCTTGCTGTCCGTGAACCATGTTGTTGGAGGTGGTATGCCGACAAGTTGGTTGTTTGGTTTTTAATCGCCTCTGTGTGGAACATGTTTGGCTTTAAGCCCAATCGGTTGTTAGTACGCTTATCAATTAATGTAGGCTCTTTCCAACGCGTCTTGTTCATCTTTTGTTTGTTCGCCTGGCATCTTGCCTGCCTCGTTCTCTCAACGTAGTCCGCCAGACTTTCAATAATGAGGCAGGCAAGAGGCTCAACAATCAAACAAAATCTGCACAGACCCTAACATCCGATTTGGGCTTTAACCAAGTTCATTGCTTTAAGACTCCGCAGAAGTTAAATTGTCGTTTTCTTTCTGCCTTCATTGTCATTTTGTTTCCTTTTTGTTGTAGTTCTCGAATAAAATGGCGAACTTTGTTGTCGGGTTAAATACCCCTACACGATAAATAACTATGTTATGAAAAGTAAATTTACCACGGCTGCACTGTCGATGGCCTTCGTCTTTATGGCATCAGCCCAAAAAACAGTTTCTGTTTACCTTAATCCCGACGCGCCTGTTGAGGCTCGCGTGCAGGATGCACTTAAACGGCTTACCGTTCACGAGAAAGTAAAACTAATACATGCTCAAAGCATGTTCTCCTCGGCAGGCGTGCCAAGGTTGGGCATTAGGCAGCTGAACATGAGCGATGGCCCACACGGTGCGCGCGCCGAACTGAATTGGAGTACTTGGGGGTATGCCCAATGGACCAACGATTCCATCTGCGCCTTCCCCTCACTAACCTGTTTGGCCGCCACTTGGAACCGCAATTTGTCTGGCGATTACGGCCACGCCATAAGCGAAGAGTTTGCTTTCAGGGGCAAAGACGTCATTTTGGGGCCGGGAACAAACATCTGTCGCGTGCCGCTTAACGGCCGTAGCTTTGAGTATATGGGCGAAGACCCCTACTTGGCAGGCGAAATGGCCGTGCCTTACATCAAGCGGGCGCAGGCCAACGGCGTGGCTTGCTGCCTTAAACACTTTGCGCTGAACAACCAAGAAACAGACCGCTTTACCGTAAATGTAAACGTGGGTGAACGTGCTTTGCGCGAAATCTACTTGCCGGCGTTTAAGAAATGTGTGCAACAAGCAGGCGTTTGGACCATCATGGGTGCGTATCCGCTGTGGAACGGTCAACACCTGTGCCACAACGACTCGCTGTTGAACAAGATTTTAAAGAAAGAATGGGGCTTTGATGGGGCGGTGATAAGCGACTGGGAGGGCACTCATGATACGTGGCAGGCTGCAATGAACGGGCTTGATATTGAGATGGGTACCTCTGTAGACCGCAAAACCGAAGACGGCGCGCAAGGTTACGATGCCAATTATATGGCCAACCCACTTGAAAAACTCGTCTTGCAGGGGCGCATACCCATGTCGGTGCTCAACAATAAGGTGGAACGTGTGTTGCGAACCATCTTCCGCACGGCCATGAATCAGCGTAAGACCATTGGTAACCAATGTTCGGACGAACATTATGCCGTATGCAAGAACGTTGGTGCAGAAGGTGCAGTGTTGCTTAAAAACCAAGATAACATATTGCCTATTGCCCCTAACCGTTATAAGCGAATATTGGTGGTGGGCGATAATGCTGTGCGCAATATGAGTGAAGGTGGCGGAAGTTCGGAATTGAAAACGAAGTTCGACATATCGCCCCTTGATGGATTGAAGTCTGTCTATGGCGACAAACTCTCTTTCGTACGCGGCTATTATGCGGGCAAACCACTTTACGGCGCGGTGGAACCGTTATCGGCCGACTCGCTTAAGCAACTGAAAGAAGAGGCTTTGCAAGCTGCCCGAAAAGCCGATCTCATTATCTTTGTGGGCGGATTAAACAAGAACCATAGGCAAGATTGCGAAAACGGCGACCGCGAGAACTACGATTTGTCATACGGACAGAATGAACTGATAGCCGAGTTGGCCAAGGTTCAGAACAACATCGTTGTACTTACTTTCGGCGGAAACGCCTTTGCTACGCCGTGGATAAACAGCGTTAAGGCCTTGATGCACTGTTGGTATCTGGGCTCGATGTCGGGCGAAACGTTGGCCGAACTGGTTTCGGGCAAACTAAATCCAAGTGGCAAGCTGCCCATAACCTTTGCCAAACGACAGACCGACTACCCTTGTTTCCAGTTTGGCAAGCGTGGTTATCCCGGTGTAGACAAGCAAGTGTATTACGATGAAGGCATTTATGTGGGCTATCGTTGGTTCAACACCAAGGGTGTTGCACCGCAATTTCCTTTCGGTTTTGGGCTAAGCTACACCACATTTAAGTATGGCAAACCCACGCTTTCGGCCCAAACGATGGACAAGAACGGCAAGATAACTCTCTCTGTTGCCGTTACAAACACGGGTCGCAGGGCTGGTAAAGAAACCATTGAGTTGTTTATTGGCGACGATAAATGTAGCGAAGAGCGCCCCAATAAAGAGTTGAAGAACTTTGCTAAGGTGGCTCTTGAGCCTGGCGAAACCAAAACGGTAAGTTTTGACATCACGCCTGGCGACCTTGAATATTGGTCGGAACGCACCCACGGCTTTGTTGCCGAACCTGGAACATTCACTGCTTATGTTTGCGCCAGCGAAACAGATGTGCGTGCAACGGCTAAGTTCGAGTTGAAGTAAGTGTAAGTTGGCGAGTTTTAGGCTGTGCGTTTCTTAGTCTTAAAGGGTATGGTTTTTGAGTATATTGATGTTAGAACCGTTGTTGTGTAGTTGGCAAGTTGCTCCACAAGTTATCGCGTTGTAAGGCAATATGCCATCTACTTACAACCTTGCAAGCGCAAGGACTTGGAAACGCATAGCCTAAAAAATCACTGGCTAACAAACTTGATATATCGTGAAGTTAAAGAGATTAATCATAAAACCGAGAACTGGTCCGTTCGTTTCAACGAGGAAATGTTGCTCTATGAGTAAAGTTATTGCAGCCCTTGGCTGTATGATGCTCTTCTTACCCACAAAGAGTTGTGTAAAAAAATGCCAGACTCGAACGAGTTGGTGTTTGATAAATTGAAAGACATAGACAGTGAACGGAAGTTCATGAGGAATAGACCGTCAACAAAGAACTTTAACAGTTGTTCTCTAAAATGGCTCATGTAATGGCAGCACAATCGTATCATAGGTTTGCATTCTCCTCGATTTGTCTATTTGTAAGACGTTCATTCGTTCATACAATGGCGACATTGCCATTGATTTGTGTACTGTTATGCTGTTCAACAATAAGTAACGAGCATCTTGTCTTTGTGCAGGAACATCAGAAACTCTTATCAAAAGAGGTGACAATGAAACTTCCTAAACCATTTCATCGACAGAAAGAAAACTACGAAGAAGGAGTGATTTATTTCTATCATTTCGTTGATAGCGCATACGTTATTGTCTTCCAAGGTTCAATGATGGAGTTTTCCATAGATAAGTACCAAAATAAAATGGTGGAAAGCAAAGGCGAAAGAAAAACGTCTGTTGGGGTGGAGAACAAGCGGTGTTGGCGTAAAGACGTTTATTCTGATGGGGTGAGGGTGTATTATGATCATGTACCAAAACGTAATAAAGGTGTTTATGATAAGGTGTTGGATGAAATTGCGTTCAGGCAATTGCAAGCTGACGAGTAGTTTATGCGTTCGTTTGGGTGCCGTTAACATGGCGTTTCAAGCGTGCTAAGTATGTAAGTATCTTTTAACGAGAGTGCTTTTTTGACTATGGATAAATGGTGAAGAGGATGAGACATTTAAAAAGTATGGTGGCAATACTAGCCATAGTATGTTTAATGGCATGTGAAAATACATGGATGTGTTCTTGCAACATTACTGAGAAGGACATCGTTTATCAGTCGGCTGAGAAAAAGTTTTATCCATCAGCGCAGCTAAAGGCTAAGGTGGTAAAAGCCTTTAATGGCTCTTTTTCTTGGCGTAGGGCAGGCTATGTGTATAGAGATGCCTTTCAAGGCATTGGGGCTATCGTTTTTGAATACAACCCCGATGTAGGTGAGATTGATTATGTGCAACTGGTACGACCAACGAATGTGACATCTGTTGATCAAGAGTTGGTGAACTGTATTAAAGCGATGCGTTTCACAGATACTTTAAAAAAGAATCGTGTAAAGCCAGTTAAGTTTATATTGAAGATAGATTACTTTGATATGACCGCATACTAATAACGATTTGTCTCATCGCTAATCGCTTCTTATTATAAATGCTTTCAAAAACAATTATGGTATGAGATTTGTCACAATTAATTTGTTATATTCGAATGTACGTCTAGTCTTTTGGTCAATGGCAAGTATTAATAAAGAACTCCATGTTAAAAGCACAATATGTTGAACGTGTAATAAAAGAGCCGTAATTTAATTTGCAATATCGCGTATGAAAAGATTTTTGGCGTTTAATATAGTAATAGGTGGCGCTATACTTATTTCACATTTAGTTAACTATCTTATAGTTGTTCCTTGTGTTATAGGTAATGGATGTGACTATGATGCTGGTAAGTGCGATGGGGGAAAGGTTTTTGAGCTGTTGTTTGAGCAATCGTCTGACACGGGATACCATCCTGAACCAACCTTATTTAACTTCTTCTTTGTCACGTTTATTGGAGCAATGGTTGGAATTTGTTTCTTCAAAATCATTGTGCATTATCGCTTTCCTAAAAGGCAAGTCTCGCAAAATTGTGCACGAAAGACTTAATACAACAAGGTTAATATTGCACACAAGGTAAATAAACGAAAGGGAAGTTCAACGAACCGAGGAGAGAAGTGTGTTGCATTGCCTTGTAAGTGATAGTGGGTGAGAGTATAGAAAATGACTGGAAAACAATTATAATACATTGCGTATGAAAAGCTTATTCTTGTGTATTTGCATCTTTCTAAGCCTTATCCCCATTGATTTGTGGGGACAGAGTAAGGTTAATAAGCAAAGCAGTGGGCAGAAAGTGGCTGGGTATATCTCACTCTTAACGGCCGACAGCATTAAGTATTGGGATTGCGTCATTGGTAGTTGGGGCGTGGCTTTACAGAAACAGGGTCTTGAATATATGGAATACGACGAGAGGAGGCATCGACGGTATGCCATTCAAACCTGTATGAGTTATTTAACCTCGTTCTCTGTTGATAAGCGAAGGAAGTTAAAGGTGTTTCGTTATAATAGTGTTAGTCCTGCAAAGCTACATTGGAAAGGAGATATTTTGAAACTGACAGAAGACACCTTGATTGTAAAGTGGGAAGACTCATATGCAAATCTTTTGTTTATAAAGAGCAAAGACCAGTCTTCTCCATTAAAGCCTGCATTGAGTCTATATAATAGGAGGTTCCCTGAAATGGGTATGTCTAAGGACTCCTTGCGGGAGATGGCCTATTCACTTTATTGTACTTATCGTGAGAAGAAAGCATGTCCCGACACGATGCTCTTGGTAGTTAAGTTGAAATTGAACGAAGAAGGTAAGGTGGTTATGGCCAAGTATGAGCGTACACCGCCAGACTCTGCCACCTATGCAGACTTTTATAACGTTTTCTTGTCGTTCGTTAAAAGTCTCCCGTTTACGCCTGAAAGGGACATCGAAACGAAGGAAACGTTCGAATCAAGCATCATATTACCCTTTTCTTTTTTCGCAAAAGAAAGTTGGGCTGAGATATTTCGCCGCGAATTGCGACAGAAACGACAAGCGATAAGTAAGGAGAGTTCAACGGCAAAGTAGGGCAAATGAACTGTAACATTGTTCAATACAGATAAAATGTGCATAATGAGTATGTTTATATATAGAAAGTGAGGTGATGGTATGAAAAGGTTATTCTTGTGTATTTGCATCTTTCTAAGCCTTGTCCCTGTTGATTTATGGGGACAGAATAAGACGGGGCTGCAATCTAGTAAGTTAGAAACAGAGGTGTTGTATGATGTAGAAGGCATTGCTTATAAGCAAGTTTGGAGGAAAGATGGAGAGGTTGTTAGGTGTTGTTATCTTACTCGAAGTGGGCAGAAAGTTGAGAATGCCACATGGTGTGTGGATACGCAATGGGTATCAACTTTGGCAGATAAAGTTTTGGATAAAATACGTTTTGACTATACTAACTGCACAAACGTACGGGGAATAGTCCTTTTATTGGCTGTTCCCAAATTGAATATAGCGGAGTTAAGGCTGACGGACGTATTGCCAAAAGAATATAAAGAGATGTTGTTGAGGGCGGTTCGTGATGCGGAAAGCGACATTAGTGGCCTTGAAGGAGATACTCCCATACTGGCTCTTTTCCCTGTAAGGTTTACGACAAACTGAAAACATGCAACACAAATAAATAAGAAAAGGATCTGAATTAGGATGAAGAAGATGTTACTTAATATTCTCTCGACCAGCGAGAAACTAGAAATTGTGTGCCACCAAGCTTTTCTAAAATATATGGACGGCAAAGTTTTAATGCGAGCAATGAGGGTTACAACAATGTTAATGGCTTTTACTCTTGCTGGAGGGTTCATGGCTTCTTGTGCAGACGGGCGAGATAAACTTCCCGATATTCTCTATGGAGACGAGTATCGGGTTTGGTATGTAGATTTTGATAATGATGAAAGATGGCATTTGTGTTTCTATTTTAATAAAGACGGGACATGGAAAATCTTAGACCAAGACCCGCAAGACAGCTTACATGAGCATGTTGAGCGATGCCTGTTTTGGACAGAACGTTGGAGACTTGAAAACGATTCGACACTGATTCTTGATGAAACTGCGTGGAAGGTTCGTGTGGTTAGTCCTACCGAATTGAAACTTTGCCTTGATACAATAACGATGACTTTGCAGCCAATTGCTTACAATCCTGTACACAAACAAGGTAAATATGGGGAGTTTATTGGAAAAACCGTTGGCCTTTTTCTATTCTATCATCGCTTTTATTCCAATTTAATGGTGGTTGCAGGAAAACCAGGAAAACCTCGTGCAATAAGGGTTGACTATCCTTCTGATTCGTTAAGCATTGAGTTAACACCCTCGAAATTCAGGCACATAAAATTGTTTGACGAGTTTGAAGAATGGGATACTACCTTAGCTAAGAAAGAAAACATTGCCAAAATTCGGGTTTTTAAGAACGATTCGCTTATTGATGAGATTCCTTGGAGTAAAGGAAGTAAACACCGGGAAATTAAATATTGAAATTAAGTACGGCATGTTCTAACAAATCTCCGCTAAGGTTCAGTTGTCGTTTATTTGTATTGCTCTTTACTGTCTTTCTGCTGTTATCTGGTATATACCTGTCATTTTGCTTTATTATCGTTCCCTCTTATCTTATTGCTTACGGCTTAAGAGTGATACACATCATATTTTAAACAATTGCTGTTCGCAAAAATATAAATAGCAGGAAATCCTAACGTAATGCCTATAAGCAGGTGTTGTGTACAGCAACAAGATTTTCTAGATAGATTTGTATTGACAAGATGAAAGGATAGATTCGAACAGATTGGTGGAACGGATTGATGATGCTTTGTTTGAGGTAGGATAGTATGGCTGGTACAAGCGTAGCCTTTAATGTATCAGCAACTTTACTATTGTGTTTAATTCGAGGTGGTTTCCTTCGATTTTTTCATGGCACGCTTGTTGCATATATGTTTTTGTTGGGATGGTGCCGTTCGTTTATGAGGACGGAATTTCTTGAAAAGCGGTGTGGCGTGGCATAACTCACGCGTCACACTTATCGGTTACATTTGTTACCCAATGCGCATTGCGCAAAAGCAACAAATGTTACCTAATGTGGTTTTTTCTTTTCTTTCGGGTATGCTTTGCGGGCTTATGGCACACGCATTGTTGTTCATTATATTGAGAGAAGGGCGTGGTATGCCCTAATCTAATATAAGTTGTAAAGATTAAAACTGAACATTAACTAAAATCAAGAACATGACACCAAAGAAATTATGGTTGACTTTGGCGGCGGTCATTATCGGGTCGTTCGCCGTTTTATGCTTCTATGGCGTTGAGATTTTCAGAGAGATGCCGCCTTTTCCCAACAAGGTGGTGACTGAGAGTGGCGAAACGTTGTTCGAAGGACAAGATATTAAGGACGGACAGAACGTTTGGCAATCTATCGGAGGCCAGACAGTTGGTAGCGTTTGGGGGCATGGCGCATACGTTGCCCCTGATTGGACGGCCGACTATTTGCATCGAGAGTCGGAGCTGATGCTAGCCGAATTGGCCCAGAAAGATGGTAAAGTGTATGCCCAGTTGGCCGAAGCGGACAAGGCCAAGTACAAGGTGCTGTTGCAAGAAGAACTCCGTAAGAACACTTATGATGCGCAAACGGGCGTTATCACTTTTAGCGACATGCGCGCTAGGGTGGCCAAACAGTTGCATAACTATTATGCTAAGCTGTTCTTGAACGACCCCTCTATGGCTAAGTTGCGCAATGCGTATGCTATGCGCGAGAAATCTGTTGAGGCGGTAGGCGGTCTTTCGGCCGAACAGCGTTTTGATAAAATGGACGCTTTCTTCGCATGGTCTAGCTGGGTATGTGTAACCAACAGGCCCAACAGCGATGTTAGCTATACCAACAACTGGCCACACGACCCCGTAATAGGCAACATCGCACCCACCTCGCTGCATCTCTGGTCGGGATTTAGTGTGTTGTTGCTGCTCTTCTGTGTGGGAATTTTGGTTTACTACTATGCACAGCACAAGGAGGAGCATGTGTCGAAGGCGCCCGAAACGGACCCGATGAGGGAGCTTAAACCCACTGCGTCTATGCGTGCCGTGCTGAAATACATTTGGGTGGTAGGTGCTTTGATGTTGGTTCAGATGATTTCGGGCGTGATAACCGCCCATTACGGTGTAGAGGGTGATGCCTTCTTTGGCTTGCCCATACAAGATATTTTCCCCTATGCCGTATCGCGTAGCTGGCATGTTCAGCTAGCCATCCTTTGGATTGCAACGTCCTGGTTGGCTACGGGTCTGTACATTGCTCCGGCTGTTTCGGGTGTCGAACCCAAATATCAGGCCTTAGGTGTTAACGTTCTCTTTGGCGCATTGGTGTTCGTTGTTGCAGGTTCGCTGGCTGGCCAATGGTTCGGAGTGATGCAGAAGCTCGGCTTGGTAGAGAACTTTTGGTTCGGACATCAAGGATACGAGTATGTAGAGCTGGGTCGCCTATGGCAGATATTGTTGCTTACGGGGCTAGTTCTTTGGCTATTCTTAATGATACGTGCCCTCATTCCTGCGCTCAAGCGTAAGGACGAAAGCCGCCATTTGCTTATTCTCTTTGTAATTGCCTCGTTAGCCATTGCTTTCTTCTATGCCGCAGGTTTGATGTATGGTCGCCAAACCCACATGGCTATTGCCGAATACTGGCGTTGGTGGGTGGTTCATCTTTGGGTTGAGGGTTTCTTCGAGGTGTTCGCCACGGTGGTTGCATCGTTCTTGTTCTGCCGCTTGGGGCTGCTAAAGATAAAGAGCGCCACGATTTCGGTGTTGTTCTCCACCATTGTGTTCCTTGCAGGTGGCATCCTAGGAACCTTCCACCACTTGTATTTCAGTGCAACGCCAACGGCTGTGCTGGCACTAGGGGCTACATTCAGTGCGATGGAGCTTGTTCCGCTCGTACTTATTGGCATGGAGGCGTACCATAACTATCAGCTAAGCCGTTCTACGACTTGGATAAAATCCTACAAGTGGCCGATATATTGCTTCATTGCGATGTGCTTTTGGAACTTCTTGGGTGCAGGTATCTTCGGCTTCTCCATCAATCCGCCAATTGCCTTGTATTATTTGCAGGGACTGAACACCACTGCCGTTCATGGACATGCGGCTCTTTTCGGGGTCTATGGCATTTTGGGAATTGGCTTGATGCTGTTTGTTTTGCGCGGCCTTTATCCCGATTACGAGTGGAACAACAAGCTTATTGGCTCTGCTTTCTGGTGCATAAACATTGGTTTGTTGCTCATGACGGTGGTAAGTATCTTGCCCATTGGCATCTTGCAAGCCCACGAGAGCATCACCAATGCTTACTGGTCGGCAAGGTCGGCCGAGTTCATGCAACAAGATTTCATGCAGACATTAAGATGGTTGCGTGTACCTGGCGATTCGTTTGTAGCTTTGGGTGAAGTCTTATTAGTATTGTTTATTATCGGCCTTCAATTTGGTTGGTCGCGAAAAGGCAAACGCTAAAAGTTTCCTGCAAGCCATTTTTGATGGGTTTCTAGGCCTCGCCCGAATTTAGGTTCCACCTGTTTAAAGGGGAATGTCCTACAATTCCGAAGTATGGAGGTTTCGTCAGACCAAACGGTAAGATTGAAATCAACTCAGGGAAATCTTCAATGGCGAACCTGCCTGAAACCGTCTAACATCCGATAACAACAAGAATAGGCCCTATAAACCGCTTTCTATGGTTGGTTTATAGGGCCCTTCGATATTCTATATTCACAACTTGCAAAGTATGAGTTGTGTATGTGCTGATAAAAAAATGTTTGCAAGAAACGTTTGTTGTGCCAAACATAACCATGTTTCTTTCAATCTTGTTGAGCGATAAATAAATAAAAGTTGTTCTGCATTTGCACATTGGCAACGCGCCCGTCTATACCCCTTCCTCCTCTTCTTCGGCCGTGTTGCTGTTGCCCATTTCGCTTTGCGTGTCTAGTGTAGCATCCTTTTTGATGCTCACTTCGCCAAACCTCGAAATCTTAACTACCAGCGGAACGTACTCATCGCTCGACTTATCGGGCGACCCAACGCTGGCAGCGAAGTACAAGTAGTCGTTGTCGCACTTGTCGTACACCACGCCAAGCAGGGCACCACCTTTGTAGCTGACGTCAATTTGGTTGATGAAGTCGGCCTTAGAAAACGTGCGGTTGAAGAATACCGTGCCGTCTTTGCGCAGTATTTTCACCGTGGCACGGTTGTCGTAATACTTCTGTTCGCCGTCGTTGATGAGGGGTAGCGACTTGTCGGCCTTAAATTGGGTGTCGATGGTGTAGCTTGCCCCAATCCATTCTACCTTTCGGCTTTCGCTATGGTCGCCCATAGCACGCGTTTCAGTGGCGCGCACAACGATGGGTTTGCGCGCAACGATGTCGGTCTTTTCTTTTTTGCCTCCACACGAAGACAGGCAGATGGCCACGCTCATGGTAACGAGGGCCAAGAGATGTTGTTTCATTTACTTATAGGTTTTTTACCGCGCAAAGATAAGAAGAAATAGTGTAAAAAACGAAACGATGTGCGCATTATTTACTATCTTTGCAGCATACGTAACACATTCAGACGCATGTACAGAACGATTTTAATGGCTTTGGCATTGGTTCTCATGGTCTTGGGCTGTTCGGGCAACAAGTCCGAGCCTGGCCAGGAGGTTGTAGACACGGTGCCGATGATGGTGACTCAACTGAAAAAATGTTCGCGACTATACACCACCGAGATACGCGTTCATAAGATTATCACGCACAACGATGAGAAAACAATTAAGGGCTCGTTCCTTGGGAACAAGTTCAACATCAACCTGCCACTAAGCAAACGGCAGGTGGCCATACCTATGGAGGCCACCTTGAAGGCGTATGTAGACTTCGGAAAGTTTAGCGAAGACAATGTACGCAGACGCGGCGACCGCATTGAAATAACACTTCCCGACCCGCAAGTGGAACTCACAGGCACGCGCATAGACAATAAAGGCATTAAGCGGTATGTGGATTTTGCGCGTTCTAACTTCACCGATGCCGAGCTGACGGCCTACGAAAGGCAGGGCCGAGAGTCGATTGTGAAGTCTATTCCGCAAATGAAGGTAATGGAACAGGCTCGCCAAAACGCCGCCAATGTTATCATCCCGATGGTGGCGCAGATGGGATTTAAAGAAGAAAACATAACGGTGAACTTCCGTAAGGACTTTAATTACGGAGACATCACTCGCCTTTTGCTTGGCAATACAGAAAGGAGGACTGACAATGAGTAAGTTTCGTTCCCTTCTTTCGTTAGTTCCTTTCCGCTATTGGCTGTACTTGGCCTTAGTGGTTGTGGCATTCGTGGTGATTTGTGTGGCTGTTTGTCGCTGCGAAACCGATAACAGTATAAGCGTGGTGAGCAACGACAAGATAGACCTTACGCCCAACCAGATACAACAAATAGAGGCCATTGGCGAGTGGGAGTTTCTGTCTATCGACGACGAAGAGTTGGTAGACACCATTAAATATGGTTTCTTTGGCGATGATAAGTTGGTGCGTATATATTATGGTACGTTGCGTTTGGGCGTTAATCTGCGCGAGGCGCGCCCACGTTGGCTGTCGATGCAGGGCGACACGCTTTGCGCTACGCTACCGCCCGTAAAGCTTTTAGACAATAATTTTATTGACGAGGCGCGCACGCAATCGTTTTTCTCAACGGGAACATGGAGCGATGCCGACCGCGATCGCCTTTATTATAAGGCTAATGCCATGATGCGCAAACGCTGCTTAACGCCTACCAATATGGCGTTGGCCGAGGAAAACGCTCGCGTACAGTTCACTAGCTTGCTGCGTTCGCTAGGTTTCGATAAGACGAAAGTGATGTTCGACGACCCCCAAACTGCCACAAAGAAAGCGCGTTGATAACAGAACATTGTGCTACAAAGTACCTTGTACTGCGGTTATAAGCGGCTTGTACTGGGGCAACAAGCACCTAGTGTGGTGACTATAAAGTACCTTGTACTGCTACTACGTGCATTGCCGCCTATTGCAGGTTTACACCGTTTTATTTATTATTGCTGGCCGCTAAACTTCAAATCGGCTCGGTTTCTCTATCCGCAATGCCCATCAATAGGCGTTGCGGATTTCGTTTTCGAAAAGTAAGTCCCCTTTCAGATTATCATTCATCCCAAAAGTTCTTCCGTGTAAGTGCTCTTTTACTGGCACAAGGATTAAATTCAACACAGGCACGCAATGGCACTGAATAACGGTCACAAGATTGTAAAACATTTGCACCAAAAATTAACATTATGAGTGCCCTCGCCGTAAAATTTCCAAGTATCGGTCGGATTTTCGCGCGTATTTTTAAAGTTTGTAACCGCTTGACTCATTGGCGTTTACGATAAATAAGGCGCAAAAGCATGCTTTTTAGCATGTATTAGGGGTGCAAAACATCAATAAATTCACCGCCAAAATCTACCAAGCGGTTTTTCATTCCAAATGGCCAAAATGCCTATAAATAACGCTTAAAATGGTGCTTTTTATGGGTTTTGGAGTGTATTTTGAAGCATTTACCTTGCATTTTAGTGCAAATTGCACTGCGTTTTGATGCAAATTGCACTGCATTTTGGTGCAAATTGCATTGCGTTTTGGTGCAAAATGCACTGCGTTTTGGTGCATATTGCGATGTGTTTTGGTGCAAAATGCGTTGCAACAACTAGCGATTAGACCCCATTTTCTAGTAGTTGCGGATGCAAATTTGGGAGAAATTTTCTTCAAAGAGAAATGCAAAAGCATAGTAAATGGCTAAAAACAGAGGGGATAAGCACTCAAAAAATGCCGAAATTTTATCGCTTGGGTGCATTTTATATGGCTTTTAGCGGTTATTTTCTTCTAGAATGGTTCGGCCGAAGAACGTGATTTGTAAAATATATTTATTGTTTTAACAAATCGCAAAGCAGGTGATTTCTGAGATAAGGACAACGGACGTGCGCTGGGATGAGCGATAAGACTAAACAGGATGGGCGCAATGATACGAACGTTTTCGTTAAGCCAAATGAACAATGTCGAGCTTGCTCGAACATTGTCATGGCGAGAAAACGCACTTTTCGAGTAACGAGAAAAGAACAATTTTAAGCCCTTACTGACGTAAATGATATAGGGCAACGAAACGCGCAGGACGTTTGCGTTTCACCCAGTTGCGCCTTTAACCCCATCGGCTGTTCGCCATACCGTGCTTGTGAAGAACAGAAAGGGGCTAGCTTTTGGGGAGAGGTAAAACCAATTTTTATTTGTCGGCAGCCTGAACACCATATTTGCTGTTTCAAATCTTTTAGCAGGCAGCCATATTTATTTATAGGGGCGTTGCGCTGTTTTCTTCCTCATATCAGGGTTTACTTGCCGCATTGGGCATGCCGAAAGTCACCACCAAGGGCAGATGGTCGCTAAAACCGCCAAGATATTTAGGGCCTTGATAGGTTCGCCAAGGGCGTTTCCCGCCATATTTTTCTTCGTCTTCCATTAGGAATGGGGCATCGAAAATGTGGCAGGAAACGCCCTTTTCGCATATCTTTTGGCTAACGAAAACATGGTCTAGGCTACCCCATTCGCCTTGGTAACGATAAGTTCCTTTCGCCCCGTTAATGCCAATGGCGTTGGCCGACACGTCTGTTAGGCCGTTGGCAGCCAGCAAACGCAAGGCAGGCGCGTCGCCATAGTCGTTAAAGTCG
>NZ_HE999444.1:265296-275032 GCF_000312305.1 Prevotella conceptionensis 9403948
TGGAGCACAAAAATGTGCAGCGTATCGCCCCCAAAGGTTAGGCCTTTGGCGTACAGGATGTCGCGTGTGGGGCGCATGCCCGCAGGCGGGTTTACGCGTAGGGCATAGCTTTTAACAAGTGCGAAGGTGAAGGGCGAGTAGAGTAGGGCCACGTCGATGCCTCGAAGGTCGGGCGAATGTGTCATTACATATTCGTATCGAGCCGTGCGAAGTAGCGAACGGCGTGTGAGATCGTGCAGCACACTGTCGTTTTCAACCTCGCAAAGAGCCACGAGGTCGGGCAGTCGCCATTGCTTTCCTTCCCCTCCGCAGGCCACAATCTCTTGCCCAATGCGGTTTAGTTTCTTCCAATATCGCGAGGGAGTCCAATGGCGATAGGCTGTGGGCAGAAACTCTTGGTCGTTTTTCAGGCTGTCGTGACGGCAATCAAAGAGATTTTCGCAATTGAGTTGAACCAGCGTAAAAAGCGAAATGAGGAGCGTGCCAAGTGTTGTCATGTGGTTTTTGCCTTGCTGCTAAGAAACAATCCCACGAGTATAAAAACCGTTCCCACAATGAAATAAGGAGTGATGGTTTCGTGAAGTACGAGCCATGCAAATACAATGGTGGTGATGGGATTGACGTAAATGTAGTTTGTTGCACGCATGGCTCCTAGCTTTCCCATTACCCAGGTCCATGTAAGAAAGCAGATCATCGAACCCAAAACGCCGAGGAAAAGCAAGTGTCCGATAACGTCGGGGCGCGCCAAGGCATGCAGTGGCGGCATCTGCGGCACCAGTATGTAGTAAGGTAGCATGGTAAGCAGACCGTAGAAAAACACCTTTCGGGTGATAAAAAGGCTGTCGTAGCGTTCGTTCATGCGTTTCATGATGATGGAATAGAAAGCCCATGCCAGGCAGGCACATAGCGCAAGGAAGTCGCCTAGCGGCGAAAGGTGAAGTACAAACTTGCCGTTGAGTACCACTGCGGCCATGCCTACAAAGGAGAAAAGCGTTCCGACTACCTGCAAGGAGCCTAAACGCGTGCCGTGCACCAGCAGTCGCATGAGTACCATAGTGAACAACGGACACGAACAGACAATGAGCGACACGTTGGTGGCTGTGGAAAAGCGCAACGCCTCGTTCTGCATGAGGAAGAATGCAGAGCCGCCCGTGATGCCAAGTAGCATCATGCAGCCCTGTCGGAAAGGTTGTTGCACAGCAATTTGCGGCCTCCTGCCCTGCGCGGACCAACGAGCGTGAAACCCAACATCAACACGTATGCAATGAGAAAGCGCAAGGTGAAGATGTGCGCAGGCGAAAGACCAGCGTAAATAAGGAGCTTGGTGGAGATGAATGTAGAACCCCAAATGGCCACAGTAACGAAAGCCACCACGTGGTAAAGAAGGTTTGCGTGTGCAGATGCAGGCTTTGTCATGTATGTTTTATTGATAAATAGCTGTTGGCAAAGGTAGGTTTTAATTACAAAACGGCCAAACGAATGAGCCGATATTTATATGTTGGGCTTTAAAAATGATAGTTTATCTTATTGCAGCAAAGTGTTCGAACTAGCTATTAATGTGGGCGAAATGCCCTAATCTCACGATTTATTCGTACCTTTGTAGCCTTATTAAAGAGCAAAGAAGAATAAATGGACAGAAGAAACAATACTTCAATACAAATGATTGCCGACTACGAGGGCGATATCAGCACGCTTTTCGACACCCCTACGCCCGATGTGGTACCTGTTTTGGCCACTCGTAATCTCGTATTGTTCCCCGGTGTGGTGACGCCGATACTTGTGGGAAGGGCTGCAAGTGTAAGTCTTGTAAACAAATTAAAGAAAGACCCCGATCAGGTCTTTGCCGTGTTCTGCCAGAAAAACGCCGATATTGAGGAGCCAGGAAAGAAAGATCTCTTTCCCATAGGCGTGTATGCCAAGTTGGTTAGGGTGCTCGAAATGTCGGGGCCAGGCAACAACATCACTGCCATTGTGCAGGGATTGGGGCGTTGCCAGCTAGAAGACGTGGTGAAACGCAAGCCTTACCTCGTGGCGCAGACCACTAAGAAACCCGAAATGTTTATCGGCGAAGACACGAGCGAATACCATACGGCCATGGAAGACCTTCGCAGTCAGACCGTGGAATTTATCAAGATGAACGAGGAAATGCCCGACGAGGCACAGTTTGCCATAGCAAACATACACCACGATGTTATCGCTACCAACTTCATCTGCTCGAACATGCCCTTCGATCTCAATGATAAGATGCACATGTTGGAGGCCGACAACTCGCTCGAACGGGTGTATATCGCCCTCAAAACCCTGAACAAGGAAATGCAGCTGTTGCAGATTAAGCAAACCATTCGTTCGAAAACGCGCGAAGACATCGACGAACAGCAACGCGAATACTTCTTGCAACAACAGATAAAGAACATTAAGGAAGAGCTGGGTAACGGCGAAGGTTCGCCCGAACACCGCGAGTTGGAGGAGAAAGCGAAGGGCAAGAAGTGGTCGGAAGAGGTGAGCAAGATATTCTATAAGGAATTAGATAAACTCGATACACTTAATCCGCAAAGTCCCGATTACAGCATACAGCTCACCTATTTGCAAACAATGGTGGGCTTGCCGTGGGACGAATACACCAAAGACGACCTCAGCATCAAGCGCGCCCAAAAGGTATTGGACCACGACCACTATGGAATGGAAAAAGTGAAGGACCGTATCTTGGAGCATTTGGCCGTGTTGCAGCTTAGCGGCGACCTTAAATCGCCTATCATTTGCCTTTATGGACCTCCCGGAGTGGGTAAAACCAGTCTTGGAAAGAGCATCGCCACGGCCATGAACCGTAAGTATGTGCGCATGTCGTTGGGCGGATTGCACGACGAATCGGAAATTCGCGGACACCGCCGAACCTACGTTGGCGCGATGCCCGGCCGCATCATCAAGAGCATACAGAAAGCAGGCTCGTCCAATCCCGTGTTTATTCTCGACGAGATAGACAAGGTAACGCAGAACACTTTGCACGGCGACCCCTCGTCTGCCTTGCTCGAAGTGCTCGACCCAGAGCAGAATAACGCCTTCCACGACAACTATCTCGACGTTGATTTCGACCTCTCGCGCGTGCTTTTCATTGCCACCGCCAACGACCTCAACACCATTCCGCGCCCATTGCTCGACCGAATGGAGCTTATCGAGGTGAGCGGTTACATCACCGAAGAGAAGATAGAAATTGCCAAACGCCACCTTGTGCCGCGCGAATTGCAGAACACGGGCTTGGTTAAAAACGCCACAGAGAAACCCAACTTCAACAAGGCGGCCTTGGAAAAGATTATTGAGCAATACACTCGTGAGAGTGGTGTGAGGCAACTTGAAAAGCAAATAGACAAGGCTTTGCGCAAGATGGCCTACCTGCGAGCCCTTAACGGCGAGTTGCCTTTTGCCAAAATAACGCCTGCCGAGATAGAAGGGCTGCTGGGTAAACCACCTTATTATCGCGACATCTACCAAGGCAACGACTACGCCGGCGTGGTTACGGGCTTGGCTTGGACAAGCGTTGGCGGCGAAATTCTGTTCATCGAAACCTCGTTGAGCAAAGGTCGTGGGGCAAAACTAACGCTTACGGGCAACCTCGGCGACGTGATGAAAGAGTCGGCCGTTATCGCTTTGGAATACGTTAAGGCCCATGTAGACAAGCTTGGTGTTGACTATCGCCTGTTCGACCAATGGAACATCCACATCCATGTGCCCGAAGGAGCCACCCCCAAAGACGGACCTTCGGCTGGTATCACCATCGCCACGTCTATCGCCTCGGCGTTAACCCAACGCAAAGTGCGTAAGAACACCGCCATGACTGGCGAGATAACGCTACGCGGAAAGGTGCTGCCCGTGGGCGGAATAAAAGAAAAGATATTGGCAGCAAAGCGCGCAGGCATCACCGATATAATGATGTGTCGCGCCAATAAGAAAGATATAGAAGAAATTCCAGAGAAATATCTCACGGGTGTTAAGTTCCATTACGTGGAGAATGTGCAAGACGTTTGGGACTTCGCACTGACCAACGAGGTGGTGGAAAACGCCATCAAGTTCGACATTGAGGAAGAGAAGAAAAAGGATTGATAGCGAGATGAAATTTGAATTGCAACATACCGATGCGGCATCGGACGCCCGAACGGGCATTATCACCACCGACCACGGACAAATAAAGACACCCGTATTCATGCCCGTAGGCACATGTGGGTCGGTGAAAGGTGTGCATTTCAGCGAACTGCGCCAGCAGGTGAAGGCGCAAATCATACTCGGCAACACCTATCACCTTTATCTTAGGCCAGGCCTAGACGTGCTGAAAAAGGCAGGCGGACTGCATAAGTTCAACACGTGGGATAGGCCTATACTTACCGATTCGGGCGGTTTTCAAGTGTTTTCGCTCACAGGCATACGCCGATTAACCGAGAATGGCTGCGAGTTTCGTTCGCATATCGACGGCAGCAAGCATGTGTTTACGCCCGAAAGCGTGATGGACACCGAACGAATAATAGGTGCCGACATCATGATGGCATTCGACGAGTGCCCTCCGGGCAATAGCGATTACGCCTATGCAAAGAAAAGTTTGGGCCTAACCCAACGCTGGTTAGACCGCTGTTTCAAGCGTTTTAACGAAACCGAGCCGCTGTATGGCTATCAGCAAAGCCTCTTTCCCATCGTGCAAGGCTGCACTTATAAAGACCTTCGCCAAGAGGCGGCCAAGCATGTGGCCGATAAAGGCGCCGATGGAAACGCCATTGGCGGTCTGGCTGTTGGTGAACCAACCGAGGTGATGTACGAAATGATTGAGGTTGTAAACGAAATTTTGCCCAAAGACAAGCCGCGTTACCTCATGGGCGTAGGCACACCGCAGAACATTCTCGAAGCAATCGAACGTGGTGTAGACATGTTCGACTGTGTGATGCCTACCCGAAATGGACGTAACGCCATGCTGTTTACCTACCAAGGCACGATGAACATGCGCAACAAAAAGTGGGAAGACGACTTCTCGCCCATCGACCCCGACGGCTGTGAGATAGACCGCATCCACTCGAAAGCCTACTTGCACCACCTGTTTAAGGCGCAAGAGCTGCTCGCCATGCAAATAGCAAGCATCCACAACTTGGCTTTCTACCTGCGACTAACGGCAGATGCGCGCATGCACATCGAGCAAGGCGACTTTGTTCAGTGGAAGGCCAGCGTTATCGACAACCTTAACCGACGCGTGTAAAGCGCAAAAAAACAATGGAACGAATGCAAATAAAACGCTCTATCAGGCTGTTGAGGCTACGGTGTATGAGGCAAAAAGTGGGTGGCATGGCTTGTTGCCCGCTTGGCTTTCTTGCGCGTATTGTTGCCCACGCGCTACCTCAAAATACTCGATTGGTACATCATTCGCAAGTTCATTGGCACCTACGTCTTCTCGATTTTGCTCATTATCTCTATCGCCATCGTGTTCGATGTGAACGAGAATTTGGCAAAGTTCACCCAATTTCATGCGCCATTGAAGGCCATTGTGTTCGATTACTACGCCAATTTCGTGCCTTACTTCGCCAATTTGTTTAGTCCGCTGTTCGTATTCATTGCCGTTATCTTCTTTACTTCCAAGTTAGCCGGCACGTCCGAAATCATTTCGATGTTGGCCGCAGGCGTTTCTTTCAATCGCTTGATGCGTCCTTACATGGTGTCGTGCTTGCTCATATCGTGTCTTTCGTTCTATCTTAGCGGTTATGTAATACCTCATGGCACGGTGATAAGGCAGAACTTCGAGTCGATGTACAAGAACAGCAAGAAGAATACATCGGCACAGAACGTGCAGTTGCAGGTAGACCGCGGCGTGATTGCCTACATACAACACTACGACGACAAGACGAAACGGGGCTATGGATTTTCGCTAGACAAGTTTGAAAACAAGAAATTGGTGAGCCACATGACGGCTTCCGAAATACAATACGACACCATCAGCGATTCAAAATACCACTGGCAGGTGTCTAATTGGCGCATTCGCGAGATGAAAGCCTTGCGCGAGAAGATAACATACGGCGACAAACGAGATACCCTCATCATGATGGAACCAGCCGACTTGGTGTTTTCTAAGGGCCAACAAGAGACTTTCACCAATCCCGAACTCTCTTCCTACATCTCCAAACAGATAGGGCGGGGCAGTAGCAACGTGGTGCAATATGAGGTGGAATACCACAAACGCATCGCCGCCTCCTTTGCATCGTTCATCCTAACCACCATCGGCCTGTCGCTCTCGTCGCGTAAGCGCAAGGGCGGAATGGGACTTTACCTCGGCATCGGCTTGGCTTTGAGTTTTGGTTACATTCTCTTGCAAACCGTTTCGGCCACGTTTGCCGTCAATGCCAATACCCCTCCCATGCTCGCCGCGTGGATTCCCAACCTGCTCTTTGCTGTTGTGGCCTACTTCTGTTACCGCAGCGCGCCCAACTAACGCCGAGTAGGCAGGCAGCCAATAGTCAGCAAACAAACCAAGGCAAGAAGATTATCATATTAAAAAACAGCGGCACAGGAAAGAAGAAAACGTGCCTTACACAACATGACATTTGAAGAATTAGACTTAAACGACAACGTTCTCGACGCACTTTACGATATGCGTTTCGAGACGTGTACCCCTATTCAGGAGCATTGCATACCCCAGATTCTAGAAGGTAAAGACATCTTGGGCGTGGCACAAACAGGCACAGGCAAGACGGCCGCTTACTTATTGCCCATCATGTCGATGCTCGACGATGGCGGTTTCCCACACGATGCCATCAATTGCATCATCATGTCGCCCACAAGAGAACTTGCACAGCAGATAGATCAGGCCATGCAAGGTTTTGGCTACTACCTAGACAGCGTGAGCAGTTTGCCCATTTACGGCGGAAACGACGGCAACCGCTACGACCAAGAGATAAAGTCGCTGCGCTTGGGAGCCGACATTATCATCGCAACGCCTGGTCGTTTCATCTCACACATACAGTTGGGCAATGTTGATTTGAGCAAAGTGTCGTTCTTTGTGTTAGACGAGGCCGACCGTATGCTCGACATGGGTTTCTCGGAAGACATCATGACCATTGCCAAACAGCTGCCGCCAACCTGCCAAACCATCATGTTCTCGGCCACCATGCCGCCTAAAATAGAGCAGTTGGCCAAGACTTTGCTGAAAAATCCCGTTGAAATTAAGCTCGCAGTGAGCAAGCCAGCCGAGAAAATAGCGCAGAAAGCCTACCTTTGTTACGAGCCGCAGAAACTTAAAGTGCTTGAAGACATCTTTAAGGCAGGCCACCTTAACCGCGTGATTATCTTCTCTGGCAAGAAACAAAAGGTGAAGGAAATTAACCGCGCCTTGGTGCGGATGAAGATAAACAGCGACGAAATGCACTCGGACCTTTCGCAAGAGGAACGCGACCAGGTGATGTTCAAGTTCAAGAGTGGCGCAACCGACGTGCTCGTTGCAACCGATATATTGTCGCGCGGTATTGATATCGACGATATTACGATGGTGATAAACTACGATGTTCCGCACGATGTTGAAGACTATGTGCACCGCATTGGCCGAACGGCACGTGCCGAACGCGATGGCGTTGCCATTACACTTATCAGCGACCAAGACGTTTATTACTTCCAACAGATTGAGCGTTTCTTGGAAAAAGAAATAGAAAAGGTGCCGTTACCCGAAGGTATAGGCGATGGTCCCGAATATAAAACTGCATTACGTGCACCGAAAAAAGGTGGTTCGAGAGGTTCGTACGGCGGCAGACAGCGGCAAGGACAACCACGTGGAGGGCGCAATCGCAACGCGAAACCCACCAACCAACATGCCCAAGGCGGCAAGAGTGGCCGTTCGCGGGGCAGTCATAATCGCCGAAAACCAAATAAGCCAGCAGGCAACGCATAGACATAAAGAGAGGTTGTGGCGGTTAACTAAGGGCTACTCCTAGCCCAAGTACGTTTCCATAAAGCCCCAACTCAACAGCAGTAAGCACAAGAATGAAAACGCAATTGTCTATCCTCATCCCCACCTACAACTACGTTTGTCTGCCCCTTGTGCGCGAACTGCACAGGCAGGCAAGCGAAATGGGTGGCTTGGAGTTTGAAATAGTGGTGGCCGAAGACGGCAGTGATCAGCCCGACAACATCGCCCGAAATGCCGAAATAACGGCACTGAGCCATTGTAAGCATATCGTTCGTGAGGAAAAACGTGGGGGCGCGCGGCCATCCGAAACCACTTGGCCGACATGGCCAACATGCCTTGGCTGCTATTTATAGACAGCGATATGCGCGTGGTTTCGCCCCATTTTGTGGAGCGTTACTTGCAAACCCCCGACGAATGGGGCGTGGTTTACGGCGGAAACACAACGAAAGGCGGTGCGTGGACCGACGAACGCCTGCTGAGAGTTCGCTACGAACAGGCCGCCGAGCGGCAGTTTTCGCCCCAACAACGCGCCAAACACCCCTATAATCATCTCACTACGTCAAACATCTTGGTGGCAAAGCGCGTCATGCAGGCCGTTCCGTTCGACAGTCGCTTTCTCACCTACGGCTACGAAGATGTGTTTTGGGGCATGTCGTTGGCGCAAAAAGGCATTGAGGTGGCACATATCGATAATCCCATTGGCTTTAATTATTACGATAGCAACGTGGTTTTCGTGGGTAAAACCATCGAAGGACTTCACACCCTATACACCTTTCGTGCCGAGTTGGCCGACTTTTCGCCCATCATTCGGCTCGAACGGCGATTGCGCCGATGGCGGTTAGATGGGGCAGTGCGTTCGGTTTTAAACAAGCTGATGCCCCTGTTGCATCGGCGCATCATAGGTTTCAAGCCTTCGCTCGTGGCCTTCAAGCTGTTTAAGCTGTGTACTTATCTGCACATCGCGCACACCGATGCCGCCTCGAAAGCCTAAGAAAGGCAACTAAAAACAACGTATGGGGCACAAGCCTTACACCATAATTATATATATAACATACATGTATGTCTAAACTAACTTACGCAATGAAAAAAACAATCTTACTTGCCTTTGCCCTGCTTCCTTTCGTAGGGGCGGTGGCACAAAACAACAACGCACCCTCCAAGTACACGCCAACGGCGCAAAACCTTGCCGCGCGCGAAGCGTTTCAAGACCAAAAGTTTGGCGTGTTTCTGCATTGGGGACTGTACTCGATGATTGGTGAAAGCGAATGGGTGATGACCAATCGCAACATCAACTACAAGGAATACCCCAAGTTGGCGCAGACTTTCTACCCCTCAAACTTCAATGCCGACGAGTGGGTGGCTGCCATTAAGGCCGCAGGAGCCAAGTATGTAACCATCACCACGCGCCATCACGATGGCTTTTCGCTCTTTAAGACGGGCACCAGCACGTACAATTCGGTGGACGGTACGCCCTTTAAGCGCGACATTATCAAAGAAATGGCCGAGGCTTGCGCACGCCAAGGCATTAAGCTACACTTGTATTACTCGCATCTAGACTGGTATCGCACCGACTATCCCGTAGGAAGAACGGGTAAAGGAACGGGTAGGCCCAAGGATGCAGCTAACTGGAAGAGCTACTACAACTTTATGAATACGCAGCTTACTGAGCTACTGACCAACTATGGGCCTGTTGGTGCCATTTGGTTTGATGGCTGGTGGGACCACGATAGCGACCCAACGCCTTTCGATTGGGAACTTCCGCAGCAATATGCCATGATACATAAGCTGCAACCCCAATGCTTAATAGCCAACAAT
>NZ_HE999444.1:275341-279775 GCF_000312305.1 Prevotella conceptionensis 9403948
ACCATCAACGACCATTGGGGTTATTCGTTGGTAGACAGCAACTATAAGTCGGGCAAAGAGCTGATACAAATGTTGGTTAAGGCTGCTGGTAAGAATGCCAATTTGCTGTTGAATGTTGGTCCGGAGCCAGGCGGCGAACTCCCTTCTGTGGCTGTGGCTCGTCTGAAAGAGATTGGACAATGGCTATCAAAGTATGGCAACACCATCTATGGCACGCGTGGCGGACTGGTTGCACCGCATCATTGGGGCGTAAGTACGCAGCGTGGCAACAAGCTTTACATACATATATTAGACTTGCAAGAGTCTGGTCTTTACCTGCCATTGGGCAAACGCATGCCAAAGTCGGCCACAGCGTTTGCCACTGGCAAGCGTGTTAACTTTACCAAGCATGCCGATGGCATCACCCTGCATCTGGATAAAGTGCCCACCGACATTGATTATGTGGTGGAGTTGACGATGTAAATGTTCCATCTAGGCGCAGCAATATATCAGTACAAGGCACCTTGTACTCGCGCTAGAAAGTGCCTTGTAGTGTCCGTACAAATATCTTGTAGTATCGGTACAAACATCTTGTAGTATCGGTACAAACATCTTGTAGTATCGGTACAAACATCTTGTAGTATCGGTACAAACATCTTGTAGTATCGGTACAAACATCTTGTAGTGCCATTACAAAGCACCTTGTACTCTCTCCTAAACCGTGTTTTTGAACAACGCAAGCAAGGCATTTTACGCCCCTCTCCCCTTGGAGAGGGGTTGGGGGTGAGGCCAGTTGTGGAGCTGCGTGAGGCTGGTTGTGGCCTTTACCCCCCCTACTCATAATCGTCAATCACATTATTCATAAAGTCCATCATGGGCTTACCCACTTTAAATATGCGCGTCATCTCGTCTATCCAGCCATCGCCTTCAAAGAAATTATCGGGTACTTTCACCCATCCGCAATAGTCTTTCATGCGCAGATACTGTATAAACTCATAGTCGCGGGGAAATCCACTGGGTGCGCTTTTAAGCGAATCGAGCCCAAATCCGCGCGTCCCTTCACCCCATTTGGTTTCGTTGGGCTTGCCAAACAGGTCTATGAAAGCCTTATTTTCCACAATGCCACGCCATGTATCAATGTTACCCATAATCTCATTGCGACACGAAGTGAGGATATTCGTGGGCAACCAATAACCACCCACGGCCAAAAGGCAGTGTCCTTGTTCCAGATGCAGGTAATAACCGCCGCGCAAAGCCTTCTTACCCTTGGCGCACATGTATGCGCCAAAGTGGTTTTTGTATGGCGACTTGTCGGCCGAGAAACGCGTATCGCGGTTAAAACGATACACACAATCTTTTACTTGCAAGTGACTAATCTCGCTATCGAACAACGAAATGGCACCGAGGGCTTGGCGAACACCCTCTTCAAAGTCGGCCCTACATGCCGTATATTCATCCTTATGCGCCTGATACCAATCGCGATTGTTGTTCGCCGACAGTTCGGCCAAATATTTTAAAATACGTTTAATGTCCATTTTCTCTAATTTATTTGCTTGTAAAAGCTAGAAACGATAATCGCCTAGCCCTCATTATATTGGTTTTACATTATTCGTTTCGTATAAAAGCTTGATTCTAGAATCGTCGTTTCTTGCTGCTAGGATAGGTCAGACTTGTCAGACTTGTCAGACTTGTCAGACCAGTCAGACCAGTCAGACTTGTCCGAAAACTAGAATGAACTAGAAATCTAGAAACCGCTAGACAACTTTAGAGGGCGTCAGCCATCTTTTCACCCTTTCACCTTTTCACCCTTTCACCTTTTCACCCTTTCACCCTTTCACCTTTTCACCCTTTCACCTTTTCGCCCTTTCACCCTTTCACCTTTTCATCTTTTCACCCTTTCACCTTTTCACCCTTTCACCTTTTCACCTTTTCACCTCTTCACCCTTATTCAAGTTTCGAACCCTCCAAAAGCTTGGGGCAAATGTCGTTAAACACACACTCCTCGCACTTGGGTTTGCGGCTAATGCACACATATCGGCCATGCAGCAGCAGCCAATGGTGTGCCTTATTCACATCTACGCTGGGTATGTGGCGCAACAATTCTTGCTCCACTTTCAATGGCGTGGTGGCCTTCTTGCTCACCAAACCCATTCTATGACTCACGCGAAACACATGCGTATCTACCGCCATGTTAGGTTTGTCGAACCAAACAGCCTGCATTACGTTCGCTGTTTTTCGTCCTACGCCAGGCAATGTCGTCAGTTCGGCCGTCGTGCTGGGCATTTCGCCCTTGAAATCGTCTACCAATTTGCGCGCCATAGCCACCAAATGGTTGGCCTTGGCGTTAGGATAGCTCACCGACTTGATGTACTCGAACACCTCTTCCACCTCGGCTTTGGCCATTTCTTCGGCCGTGGGAAAACGTGCAAACAAGGCAGGCGTAACCTGATTGATGCGCTTATCGGTGCATTGCGCGCTGAGCAGCGTGGCCACCAACAGCTGAAAGGCAGAGCCAAATTCGAGTTCGGTGGTTACAACTGGGGCTTGCGCGCGGAAATAATCCAATATGTATTTGTATCGTTCGTTTCTTGTCATCGCTAAAAATAAGTGCCATGTGGCACAGGTTAAATATGTTTTGCGCCTACATCAAGGCGTTAAGCTACGCCGGCGTGGGCTGTTTAGAAGGGCAACCCCACAGCGAAATGGAAGGCAAAATCGCGTTTAAAGTTGGGATAGAGCAGCGGATAATGCTCGCGCGAGGTTTCGTAGGCAGGGTTAACGGCCTTCATGCCGAAGTCGAAACGCAGAATGAAGTAGTCGAAGTTGAGCCTTAACCCCAATCCGTAAGCCACGGCTATTTGCCGATAGAAACTGTTAAAGCTGAATTGTCCGCCAGGTTGTTCGGCATAGTTGCGCAAAGTCCAGATGTTTCCAGCGTCTACAAACACCGCTCCGTGCAGTTTCCATCCCAAAAACGTGCGGTATTCCAAGTTCATATCCAGTTTCATGTCGCCCGTTTGGTTGATGAAGTCGATACGCCCATCCGTTCCTTTAAACGTTCCAGGTCCCAATTCGCGTACTCGCCAACCCCTCACCGAGTTTGCTCCACCCGAGAAATAACGCTTTTCGAACGGCAAAATGGTGCTGTTGCCGTAGGGATAGGCCACGCCAAGACCAACGTGGAAAGCCAATGAGTTGCGCTCGTCGAACTGGAAAAGGCGGGTAAAATCAACATCAAACTTCACGTATTGCGCATAGGCAATGTTCACCAAGGTGTATTTTCCGTCGGCATTTTGCGGCAAACGAAACAGCTTAGACACCGCCTGCAACATGTTACCAGCAGACTCTACATGCGCTTTCAAAGCGTTTTCGCCATCGTTAAAGGCCAAACCAAATCCCATTTTAAGGATAAATAGGTCTTCGTAATTGTAGCGAAGAATGGCGTTTCGGCTCGTTGCGTTGTCTAAATAGTCGGCCTTGAAACGCGAACTTATCCACGGCATGTACACGTAGTTGATGTCGAAAAAATCGTATCGGTAAGAAATATGTTGGCGAGGTTCGTTCCAATGGTACCGCCACGCCGTGGAAAACACGCGCCGATGAAACTCCGGACGGTTTTGAAGGTTCCAATTAAGCGACAATTCGCTGGTGGCTACACTGCGCCTGCGGAACGTACGCGACAACAAAGGGGCAACAAATTGGGGAAAGGTAAGCTTTGTTTCCACGCCATACTCCTGATAGTCTTTGTTTTGATAGCCTTCCAATCCCGTAATGGCCTCGTAGGCGGCACGTAGCTGGATGCTCAACAACTCACTGCCCCTAAAAAGGTTTCTGTTTTCGTACGTAACCGAAACTGCCGCACCAAGGTCGCCGGCTGTGTTGGTGCTTTCGGGTTGGAACGAAATGGAGGAAGGTTTGTTCGTACTGATATTAATATCGCAATCTAGCAAAGTGGTGTCGGGCACTTCGGTAAAACGGATGTTGGTATAGCGCACGGCCTGCATGCGAGCGAAGTTTCCATAGGTGCGTTGCAGCTGCGTGGCACTGAAAAGATCGCCTTGCTTAATAAGTGTACTTCGGCGCAACACGCCCGGTCGCAAGTGTATCGCAGCACTATCGTTGCTAGAAAAAGTAACGTTACGTATGCTATAACGTGGATGCAACGTTTCGGGGGCATTGCTGTTGGGACGGTAACGCAGCAGGTGGAGCATCAAGTTGATTTGATTTTTACTTGCGGTAGAGTCGGCCCCATACAGAATAAAGTCTTTATGAAAACGGTAATAGCCGCTATCCAACAGCACGCGCGTTATGCGTTTGCGTTCTTCTTCGAGCCGCGTAACGGTAAAAGGGTCGCCCGCTTTTAGCTCTTGGCGGGCGGGATTGTCCAAATCGAGCATTCGGGCGATAACAGAGTCTTGTATGTCATAACGCACCGAGTTGATAAAAAAGGGCTTT
>NZ_HE999444.1:279949-316734 GCF_000312305.1 Prevotella conceptionensis 9403948
GTAAGGCGTTTGCCCTTGGCTCGCGTGGTTAGGTCTACTTCGCCGTTCATGTAGCCCATGTTTTGCAAGGCCAGTTTCAGGTCGTTGCACGACAATTGTGCCTGCAATGTGTCGTACACCACAGGTTCTTCGCCAATCTTACGCAGCGTGCGGTTAATCCATCTGGTGGTGTCGCGCCCCGAAAGAGCGTATGCGCCCAAGGGAATTTTGAACACAGAGAACCACTTGGAGTTGGCCTTCTGTCGGATATAAGGTTCGAGCGAGGCCACGTTAAACTTCTTCGTGTCGGCCTTCAGTTCCACTTTTTCAAGCAAGTAGCTTTCGTCTGGCACGAATTTAGTTGCGCTACACGCCGCCAACAAGGCCAACATGCACCACAAAGATAAGACTTTTAACGCTTTACGCAATAACAGATGGGGTTGATATATATTTGTTCCTGAACGCTCCATTTCCGCACAAAGGTACAACTTTTTGCGTTTTCGGGCAAACACGCATGCAGAAAAGGTGGGGCAAGATATGTTAAGTATTGTGCAACGTAGGGGTGAAACGAAAAGCCATCGGGCACACTGCTTATGTGTGTAGACCTCATTCTGACATAAGAAAGTCGTGTTGACTTTTAATGTTTCCACAAATTGAGAGGAGTTTGCGTCTTTGTGCTGTAAAACCAAGATAAACGCACCGCTTATGCACGAAGTGCTGGCTAAGATACGAAAGAACTGAAGTTTCGCACCATTTGTCTGTGGCAAAGCGTGGTTATGCCTCAAAAGTTGATCTGGAGGAAGTCCTTCACTGCTTTTTCTACAAGTCGAAAACCGGCCGTCGATGGCGTACGACTTCTGCGTTTCCATGATTTTGTCCCTGTTGGCCATGAGCTGCATGCCCTGCAACCGTTCGCACGGGTTGTAGTAAGCGTACGTGCTTTCCGTGCCGTTGCCCACTCGCGCGTGTTTACCACACGTCGATCTTGTCTAGTTTTAAGCAAGAATTTTAACACTATGAGTGCCTTTTCTGTCCACCAACCGCCCACCTTGCCGCAAAAAATCGATTCTCGCGAAGGTTTGTTTTGATGCAAAAAGGGGTTAGTCTGTGAATACGACAAAATGAATATTTATTTCAAGGAACCGCCATTTGTACCATATTTGGGGCTGTTTGTGGCTAAATGTACTGCAATTTGCAGCAAAACGCAGTGCAATATGCCGCAAAACGCAGTACGTTTTGGTGCTAAATGCAGTGTGTTTTGGTGCTAAACGCAAGGTAAAATGGTGCTAAACGCAGTGCAAGATGCAGCTAAACGCAAGACGAAAAGCATAAATATACGTCGCAATGGTATAAACAAAACCTTTCTGAACCATTAGATATGTGACTGAAAGGGGCAAAATAGCTGTTAAAAAGCATGTTTTTGGGGGTTAAAAGCGAGTAATTGGGCTTGAGAAATTACGGACCTTCTGCCAAACTAGAAAGGCTAAATGGTGCAAAATGTAGGTTTTTCTCTTAAAATTTAACATATTGGCAGTCGTGAAAGACTAGAAATAGTAGTGATTTACCTACTTTATGGCCCATGTTTCCGCTAGAACGGAGTGAAAATTAGAGGGGTGTTGTAAAATAAAAGATAATAATTTAAGTTTTTGAGTTGGGGAGTTTCTAAGTTGATGAGTTTTAGAGTTGAGAATCTTTTGGGTTGATGGTGTTTTGAGTTGATGATGTTTTGAGTTAGGGAGTTTGTGAGTTTTGGGGTGCTTTTGAGTTGGTGAGCTTTTGAGTTGGAGATTTTTTGAGTTGGGAAGTTTTTAAGTTGATAAGCTTTTGAGTTAATGATTTTTTGAGTTGGGGGAGTTGTTGAGCTGGGGAGTTTGTGAGTTGATAAGTTTTGAAGTTGATGGTTCTTTGAGTTGATGAGCTTTTGAGTTGAGGAGTTTTTGAGTTTTTTGGGGGGTAATTTGCTAGTTGATGTCTTCGGGAGTTGTTGGGCTATCGAGAGTTAATAAGCCAGTGAGCTGACTTGGGCTGCACTCCTCTCAATTGATAGAAATATTAACAGTAAAGACGACTACAAAAAAGACCGGGTGCATCACTGCAGCCGGCCCCCAAAAAATTAGAGAGTTATAAAAAAATCAAGTTGTTTATCTGTGTCTCAGAAATTCAAATTTAGCTTTATCTTGCATCACTACATGATACACGTAGTTGTTTTCGCGCTGCATCATTGTTCTGCAATGATTTGCTTACCCTGCTCAACAGCTTCCATATTCAGCGGTATCAAGTTGTGGTAGCGTTCGGGAAGGGTTTTAAACAGTGCCTTATTCAAGCCCTCGGTGCTAACCACAGGGCAAACTTTAAGCAGTCCGCCAAGTACAATCATGTTGAAAACCTTGGCGTTCTTCATTTCGGCAGCCTTGTCCATAGCGTCCATCCGATACACCTTAATATCGGTTCGCGATGGCGGAGAGGCAATGCCGTTGCCGTCGTAGATAAGTATTCCGCCGGGCTTTACGCGTGGTTCGAACTTGTCGAGCGACGGTTGATTCAGCACAATGGCCACGTCGTACTTACTCAGAACGGGCGAAGAGATGCGCTCGTCGCTAACAATGACCGTTACGTTGGCCGTTCCGCCGCGCTGTTCGGGTCCGTATGCGGGCATCCACGTTACCTCCTTATCTTCCATCAAGCCAGAGTAGGCCAATATCTTTCCCATTGAAAGCACTCCTTGGCCACCGAAACCGGCGATGATTATCTCGTGTTTCATTCTTTCGTTCTGTCTTTTAAGTCGCCCTTCTTATAATGGTCGAACATGTTATCTTGCATCCATTTGTTGGCATCGGCGGGCGACATTTTCCATCCGCTGCTGCAAGTGGACACGATTTCAACGAGCGACGAACCTTTGCCAGCCATCGAAGATTCGAATGCCTTGCGTATGGCACGCTTGGCTTTATTGATGGATGCCACGGTGTCCACACTCTGTCTACTAACAAAACACGTGCCTTCTAATTGCACGGCAAGGTTGGTTAGGTCGATGGGATAGCCGTGAAGTTCGGGCGTTCTGCCTGTGGGGCAAGTGGCCGTGGGCTGTTCGAGCAGCGTAGTGGCCGACATCTGTCCACCCGTCATGCCGTAAATGGCATTGTTGACGTAAATGATGGTGATGTTATCTCCACGGTTCAACGCGTGCAATGTCTCGGCTGTGCCAATGCAAGCGAGGTCGCCATCGCCTTGATAAGTAAACACAAGGCGGTCGGGCCAAAGCCTTTTAACACCTGCTGCCAATGCCGGAGCGCGCCCATGAGGGGCCTCTTGCCAGTCGATGTCGATGTAACGATAGGCAAACACGGCACAACCAACGGGGCTAATGCCCACCGTTTTCTCCTCCATACCCATCTCGGCGATAACCTCGGCAATGAGTTTGTGTACCACGCCGTGCGAACAACCGGGGCAATAGTGCATGGTTGTGTCGTTCAAGAGTGCCGGTTTGGCGTAAACTAGGTTCTCAGGACTGATTATATCTGTGGTCATTGCAACTTCTCCTTTAACGCTTTTACAATCTCTTCGGGTTCGGGAACGATGCCGCCTTGTCGGCCAAAGTGGGCCACGGGGACTGTTCCTTCAACGGCCAAGCGCACGTCTTGCACCATTTGCCCTGCGTTCATCTCTACAACGAGCAAGCCTTTCTTGCCTTGTGCAAGGCTATCCAACTGACGTTCGGGGAAAGGCCACAGCGTAATGGGGCGGAAAAGCCCAACACGTATGCCTTCTTCGCGAGCCAGCTCTACGGCTTTTTCGGCTAAGCGCGCCGCACTGCCAAACGCTACGAAAACGTATTCGGCATCGTCGGTGTGCAGTGTTTCAAAACGCACTTCATTGTTGCGAATCTCTTCGTACTTGGCTTGCAGTGCCCTGTTTTTTTCTTCCATCAACTCAGGGCGCAGTTCGAGCGAGGTGATGATATTGGGTTCGCGACCACGCGTGCGGCCTGTTGATGCCCAAGGGCATTCCTTTATTATCTCTTCTTCGGTTCGGCGAGGTTTCATTGGCGGAAGAACCACCTTCTCCATCATCTGTCCGATAACACCGTCGCTTAATATCATGGCTGGATTTCGGTACTTAAAGGCCAAGTTCATGGCCAAGTCTACGAAGTCGGCCATCTCTTGTACCGAATTGGGAGCAAGCACAATGACATTGTAGTCGCCGTTTCCGCCCCCACGAGTGCTTTGGAAATAGTCGCCCTGCGAAGGCTGAATGGTACCCAAACCTGGGCCACCACGTTGCACGTTAACGATAAGACCTGGTATTTCGGCACCCGCCATATAGGATATTCCCTCTTGCATGAGGGCCACACCTGGCGACGATGAGGAGGTCATTACGCGCTTACCCGACCCACCGCCGCCGTAAAGCATATTGATGGATGCCACTTCGCTTTCGGCTTGCAGCACCACCATGCCCGTGGTTTCCCAAGGGCGCAGTTGGGCCAATGTTTCAATTATCTCGCTTTGAGGGGTGATGGGATAGCCGAAGTACCCGTCGATGCCGGCGCGAACGGCCGCATGGGCTATTGCCTCATTACCTTTCATTAGTCTGACTTCACGCTCTGCCATCACTATTCTCCTTCACTTTCATTCTATAAACGGTGATGCAACCATCGGGGCAGACGGTTCCGCACGCGGCGCAACCCACACATGCCTCGGCTTTCACGGCTTGCGCGTAGGCATATCCGCTAGCATTCACCTTTTTCCGAGCCAGTTCCAACACGTCGTATGGGCACGCCACGACGCACAGGTCGCATCCTTTGCACCTGTCGGTGTTGATAACCACGGCTCCTTTTATCTTGTTCATAACTTCTTTCTTATATGCTGCCTTGGGCAGTACTTTCGTTGTGGCGTCGCAACTGCATGTGTTGCGATTGAATTTCTTTACTTGCAACGACGGCGAAAGGTTGTCGCCAATGTGCAGTAATTTGTTTTTCAAGGATTAAGGGCGTCCTTAGCGTAGAAGGCCAAGATGCTGTTGAGCATCTCCCGCGCTTGAACCGCAGGACTTTCGGGGTCCAATTCTATGGCCTCCGCATAGCATTCCAATGCCTTTTGCCAATTTCCCTGCCGGCGATAGGCATTGCCTTGTTCGTAATAATCCTCGCTATTCATTGCGTTTTGCGAATGGCGAACCAGGCACGAAACCCTGTTCGCCATCCACTCCATATTTATTTATAAAATTCTTTCTTACCTGCCGAGAGGGTATTCTTCATCAACGAGCAGATGGTCATTGGGCCAACGCCGCCAGGAACAGGCGTAATGAAGGAACACTTGGGCGCAACCTCGTCGAACTTAACATCTCCGCTCAGTCGGAAACCGCCCTTACGCGATGGGTCTTCCACACGCGTGGTGCCCACATCAATCACAACGGCACCCTCTTTTACCATGTCGGCCGTCACGAAGTCGGGCCGTCCGATGGCTGCCACGATGATATCGGCCTCGCGACACTCGTCTTTGAGCGACGGCGAGTGCGAGTGGCACACCGTAACAGTGGCATCGCCGTATTGCTTTTGCATCATCAGCTGCGCCATTGGCTTACCAACGATGTTGCTACGGCCAAGCACAACGCACTTCTTACCCGAAGTGGCGATGCCGTAACGCTGCAAAAGGGTGAGGATACCCAACGGTGTGGCCGAGATGAAACACGGCAATCCGATGGCCATGCGCCCCACGTTGATGGGATGGAAACCGTCTACGTCTTTGCGATAATCCACTGCCTCGACAATCTTTTGCTCGTCGATGTGCTTGGGCAAGGGCAATTGCACGATAAATCCGTCCACGTCTTCGTCCTTGTTCAGCTTGTCTACGCAAGCCAGCAGTTCGGCCTCGGTAACGTCTTCCTCAAAGCGGATGAGGGTAGACTTAAAGCCACATTGCTCGCAAGCAATCACTTTGTTCTTCACATACGTCTCCGAACCACCATCATGACCCACTAGCACCGCGGCCAAGTGCGGCTGTTTACCTCCGTTAGCAACGATTTGCCTCACTTCTTCGGCAATCTCCGCCTTGATGGCAGTGGCAGTTGCTTTTCCATCGATTAACTGCATCATTTCTTAGTTAGTTTTTAAAGTTTCGGCATTCCGGGCATTCCTTTCATCTTACTCGCCATGCCGGCCATCTTCGCCATATTGGTTCCGGTCATCATCTTCATCATCTTTCGTGTTTGGTCAAACTGCTTTATCAGTCTGTTAACCTCTTGGATGTTGGTTCCGCTGCCCTTCGCAATACGTTGTCGACGGCTGTTATTAAGGATTTCAGGATTTGTTCGTTCTTTGGGCGTCATGCTTTTGATGATAGCTTCGATGCCCTTGAAGGCGTTATCGTCGATGTCTACGTCCTTGATAGCCTTGCCAACGCCTGGTATCATCGACGCCAAGTCTTTCAGATTTCCCATTTTCTTTATTTGTTCAATCTGTTTAAGGAAATCGTTAAAGTCGAATTTGTTCTTTTGTATTTTCTTTTGCAGGCGCTTTGCCTCTTCTTCGTCGAACTGTTCTTGGGCTCTTTCAACCAACGACACAATGTCGCCCATGCCCAAGATGCGGTCGGCCATACGCTCCGGATGGAAAACGTCGATGGCTTCCATCTTCTCGCCCGTACCAACGAACTTAATGGGCTTTGTAACAACCGTGCGAATGCTTAGCGCAGCACCACCACGCGTGTCGCCATCTAGCTTTGTCAGCACCACACCGTCAATGTCTAAGCGGTCGTTAAACTCACGAGCGGTGTTCACGGCGTCTTGTCCCGTCATCGAATCCACCACGAAAAGGGTTTCGTCGGGGTTCAAAGCCTGTTTCAAACGATAGATTTCGTCCATCATTTCTTCGTCAACGGCCAAACGTCCGGCGGTGTCCACAATCACCACATCGTTGCCTTTGGCCTTGGCCTCACGAATGGCGTTGTTGGCGATTTCCACCACATTCTTGTTGTCGGGTTCGCTATAAACAGGCACACCCACTTGCTGAGCCACCACCCTAAGCTGCTCGATAGCCGCAGGGCGATACACGTCGCAGGCCACGAGCAAGGGGTTCTTATGCTGTTTACCTTTAAGCAGGTTGGCAAGCTTACCGCTAAACGTGGTTTTACCCGAACCTTGCAAGCCCGACATCAATATGATTGCCGGACGATTTGTAAGTTGCAAGCCTACGGTTTCGCCACCCATGAGTGCAGCTAGCTCGTCGTGCACAATCTTAACCATCAGTTGCCCAGGCTTAACGGCCGTAAGAACGTTCATGCCCAGTGCCTTTTGTTTTACCGTATCAGTAAAAGTCTTGGCCACCTTATAGTTCACGTCGGCATCGAGCAAGGCTCTGCGCACGTCTTTAAGGGTTTCGGCCACGTTGATTTCGGTGATTTTCCCTTCACCTTTAATTATTTTAAAAGACCTTTCAAGTCTGTCGCTAAGATTTTCAAACATTTAAGTGTGTTGTCTTTTTAATTGGTTTTATGCAAAGATAGTGATAAATGGGAGAATAGAAAATACTTATATCCAAGTTTTAAGAGAATTTAAATTTGTTGTCGTTTATTTATGCGCATATACAAAGAATGTGTGCAACTAATACACTTACAGGCCAATATATCAGCATTTTTGTTCGATTTGAGCCATACATGGCGATTCTTTCATCATATTTTACACCAAATTGCAGTACGTCTACACATTATTTCACACCAAGGATATGCTCCAAAATCCATCTATATTCGGGCTTGGGCAGCACGCCAACCACTTAATTCATGGTGTAAAATCAATTGGTTTTACGTCATTCGCCAGAAGTATTACTTGGCACAACGATTATTTCTCACCCTCCAACTGGCGAAGTTTTAGCATCTATTGCCTACGAGCGAGTAAGTGCATACAAACGTTTAACATCAGTACAAGCGGCTTGTATCCACACAACAAAGGGGCCTTTACCCGCACGACAAAGCGCTTGTACAGGCACCACAAGCCGCTTGTACCCGCACGAAAAGACGCTTGTAGCGTGATTATAAAGATGCTTGTAGCCTCGCTGCAAATGGTTTTTACATACACATTGACGGCAAAAACACGGGCAAACGAACACCATTCCAAGAGCCATTCTCTCCGCCTATAACAACGCCGACACCGCCCTTCAAAACTAACATAAGTTAAAAAGACGAAGAACAGATAGCCGTTTGCCCGAAATTTGCTATTTTTGTAAAGCTAAAATCGCAACAAAGGCCAAGCGCATTACACACCACGCCTTCAACATTTAGGTTGCCTCAACGGCACGGTACAGCAACAAGTGGGCATTCCCCACAACTGCAACTCCACGCCACGGCAACACGAAAACGGCGACAATAGAGATACTAGAAGACATTTACAGTTATGAATGAGAATTTGAAAGAAGAAAGCAAAAATCACAACAACCCCTTTTTCGGGGAATATAAAACACCGCACGAAACCGTGCCTTTCAACCTGATAAGAACCGAACACTACGAAGAGGCATTTTTGGAAGGTATCAGGAGAGACGACGAAGAGATTGAGAAACTTATCAACAACCCCGAAACGCCCACCTTCGAAAACACGATTATCAGGGTGGACAACGAGAACGGAGACCACTATTACGACCTGCTTAACCGCGTGTCGAATGTTTTTTCGTGCATGCTCAGCGCAGAAACCAACGACGAACTCGATGCACTGGCACAAAAGATGAGCCCCATTCTCACCCAACACGCCAACGACGTGCGGCTGAACAAAAGGCTTTTCGAGCGCATTAAGTACGTGTACGAAAACCATCGCGAACTAGATGCCGAGGAACAGATGCTCTTGGAAAACAGCTACGACGGCTTTGTGCGTAGCGGCGCACTGCTCGACGACGAGGGGAAAGAACAACTTCGCAAGCTAACAGAAGAGGCCGGCGTGCTATCCTTGCAGTTTTCGCAAAACCTGCTGAAAGAAAACAAAGCCTTTACACTGCATATCACCAACGAGGAACAACTGGACGGACTGCCCGATACGGCCCGCGAAGCAGCCGCACTTGCCGCTAAGGAGCTAGGCAAAGAGGGGTGGGTGTTCACACTCGACTTCCCCAGCTACTCGCCTTTCATGACCTACTCCTCGCAACGAAACCTGCGCAAGCAACTCTACATGGCGCGAAACACCGAGTGTACACACCAAAACGACACCAACAACTTGGAGATTTGCAAGCGCCTAGTGAACCTCAGAAGGGAGTTGGCACAGCTTTTGGGTTACGACACATACGCCGACTATGTACTGAAACACCGCATGGCCACCAACATCGACAACGTCTATCGCCTGCTAAACGACCTCATTAAGGCCTACAAACCCACGGCCGAGGCCGAACTGAAAGAAATGGAAAGCATGGCCAAAGAGATGGAAGGCGACGATTTTGAGTTGGAACCTTGGGACACAGCGTACTATTCGCACAAGCTGCAAATGCAGAAATACAACCTCGACAGCGAAATGTTGCGTCCTTACTTCGAACTATCGAAGGTTATCGACGGCGTGTTCGGGCTGGCCAATCGCCTATATGGCATCACCTTTAAGCCCAACAAAGACATCCCAGTTTACCATCCCGACGTGAAAGCCTACGAGGTTTTCGACCGAGACGGAAGTTATTTGGCCGTGTTCTATGCCGACTTCTTCCCCCGAAAGGGCAAGCAAGGCGGTGCGTGGATGACCGAGTTTCAAGGACAATGGGTAGACCGCAAGGGCAACAACGTAAGGCCACATGTTAGCGTGGTGATGAATTTCACTAAGCCAACTGCCGAAAAGCCCGCACTGCTTACCCTTGGCGAAGTGGAAACTTTCTTGCACGAGTTCGGCCATTCGCTGCATGGCATGTTCGCCAACAGTCGTTTTGAAAGCCTCAGCGGCACCAACGTATGGTGGGACTTCGTGGAATTGCCATCGCAATTTATGGAGAACTTCGCCATAGAAAAGGACTTCTTGAGCACCTTCGCCTTCCATTACGAAACAGGCGAACCCATCCCCGACGAACTTATCGACCGCATTGTGAAAAGCCGAAACTTCATGGCGGCATCGGGTTGTCTGCGACAAGTGAGCTTCGGATTGCTCGATATGGCCTACTATACGCAGCGAGAGGCATTCACGGAAGACATCATTCCCTTTGAAAAAGAGGCGTGGAAAGAGGCCATCATCATGAAACAGCTGCCCGATACGTGCATGACCACCCAGTTCTCGCACATCATGGCGGGCGGATATGCCGCAGGATATTACAGCTATAAGTGGGCCGAGGTGCTGGATGCAGATGCTTTCAGCATGTTCAAGAAGAACGGAATATTCGATCAAGCCACGGCTCAAAGTTTCCGCGACAACATTCTTTCGCGTGGCGGAACAGAGCATCCGATGACACTTTACAAGCGTTTCCGCGGTGGCGAGCCCACCATCGACGCGCTGTTAGAACGCGACGGCATCATGTCCAACGGCTAATCAGAGCTACATTCGGCTTTCGCCGCCAAACAAAACGCCACAACAACAAACATTCAACCACCCATATTATATATATGTGTACCGACAACAAACAAACCGTTTTAGACCTGCGCTACCTGCGCATGGCACGCATTTGGGCCGAAAACAGCTACTGCGTTCGCCGCAAAGTGGGCGCACTGGTGGTGAAAGATAAGATGATTATCAGCGACGGATACAATGGAACGCCCAGCGGTTTTGAGAACGTGTGCGAAGACGACAACAACGTTACCAAGCCATACGTGCTGCATGCCGAGGCCAACGCCATCACCAAGCTAGCCCGAAGCAGCAACAACAGCGATGGTTCAACGCTTTACGTAACGGCCGCTCCCTGCATAGAGTGCTCAAAACTCATCATACAGTCGGGCATCAAGCGTGTGGTGTACGGCGAGAAATACCGATTAGAAGAGGGCATAGAACTTCTTCGAAAAGCTAACATCGAAGTGATTTATCTCAATCCAGAACAGAATGAACCCTAACAAACGAAACAGATACATGCCCTTGCTCATGGCCGTGTGCGTTGCATTCGGCATTGTGATTGGCACTTTCTATGCAAACCACTTCTCTGGCAACAGGCTTAACATCATCAACTCGGGCAGCAACAGGCTCAACAACCTGCTGCACATCATCGACGACCAATATGTCGACAACGTAAACATCGACTCGTTGGTGGATAAAGCCATCCCACAGATACTGTCCGACCTCGATCCGCACTCGGTTTACATCACAGCCAAAGACATGCAAGCCGCCAACGACGAGCTGAAAGGGTCGTTCTCGGGCGTGGGCATCGAGTTCAACATCCGCCAAGACACGCTGCACGTGCAAAACGTAATAAAGAACGCACCTGCCGAAAGGGCTGGATTGCTGGCTGGCGACAAGGTGGTAACCATCGACGGCAAACCCTTTGTGGGCAAAATCGTTACCAACGACGAGGCCATGCGCCGACTGAAAGGCCCGAAAGACACGAAGGTGCGCATCGGCGTACTACGCTATGGGCATCAGAAACCATTGGAATTCACCGTCACACGCGGCGACATACCACAAAAAAGCATAACCGCAACCTACATGCTCGACGATGATACGGGCTACATTCGCGTTAAGAACTTCGGCGAAAGAACTTATCCCGACATGCTCATCGCCTTGGCCAAGCTGTCGCAAGAGGGGTGCAGGAACCTCGTTATCGACCTCCGCGACAACACGGGTGGTTTCCTCCAATCGGCCGTACAGATGGCCAACGAGTTCCTACCAAAGAACAAACTGATAGTGTACACGCAAGGGCGCAAGTCGCAAAGGCAAGACTATGTGAGCGACGGAAAGGGTAGTTACCAGCGTATGCCGCTCGTTGTGCTCATCAACGAAGGCTCGGCGTCGTCGTCAGAGATATTTGCCGGTGCCATGCAAGATAACGATAGGGCCACTGTTATTGGGCGCCGTTCGTTCGGAAAGGGACTAGTACAACAGCAAATGGGCTTTACCGACGGCAGTCTTATTCGCCTTACCATCGCCCGTTACTACACTCCGTCGGGCCGTTGCATACAAAAGCCGTACACCACCGGCGACGCTGCTGACTACGAACAAGACATTTACAGCCGCTATCAGCATGGCGAGTTCTTCTCGCAAGACAGCATCAAGCACACGGGGCCTGCTTATCACACGGGCATTGGCCGCCTAGTGTATGGCGGTGGCGGCATTACGCCCGACATCTTCGTGGCCGAAGACACAATCGGACTTACCTCCTACTTCAAGCAAGCAGCCATGAGCGGGCTTATCTTGCAGTTTGCCTACAACTATACGGACAACAACAGGCAAAAACTTGCCAAGTATAAAACCCTCAAAGACTTGACCGACTACCTGGGCAAGCAAAATTTGGTGGAACAATTTGCCACTTATGCCGACAAGCATGGTCTGCAACGGCGCAACTTAATGATACGCAAATCGCACAAAATGCTGTCGCGTTTCATCATCAGCCGCATCGTTTACAACATGCTCGACGACGAAGTGTGGACCCAATACCTTAACGAAGACGACCCCGTTATAACTGCCGCCTTGAAGGTGTTTAAGAATAATGCCGCTTTTCCCAAGCTCACGCATGCCGACAAGGGTAAGGCCGCAACTCAACAAAAGCGGAAATGATGGACAAGAAGGCGTTAAGACAGGAGATTAGACTACGCAAGCGACAATTCAACGGCGAACAATTGCGCCAGTTGTCGCTTGCCGTAATGCAGCGTTTGCTGGCTCATCCACGAGTGGTACAGGCCAACACGGTGATGTTCTACCACTCGCTGCCCGACGAAGTGTACACGCACGAGGCCGTAGACCAACTCGTAAAGATGGGTAAAAGGGTGTTGTTGCCCGTGGTTGTTGACGAAGAACATCTCGAAATACGCCAATATCAAGGTCCACAAGACCTTAAACTAGGCGCAATGAACATCCTAGAACCCGCGGGCAAGCCCTTCACGGCCTATCAAGAGATAGAAACCATCTTGGTTCCAGGCATGAGTTTCGACCCTCACGGCAACCGACTAGGTCGCGGAAAGGGCTATTACGACCGTTTTTTGGCACAAGTTCCGCAAGCCTATAAAATAGGTGTGTGTTTCGATTTCCAAAAGGTAGACGAGGTGCCAACCGACGACAACGACATAAAAATGAATGAAGTGGTGTAAGGGATGGTGCCAGTAACACCCGGCAAAGCCACTCCCCCGACACCTTATTATATATATAAGCTATTGTATTTAGGTAACAATAACACCACAATCAGCAGATAAAGAAACAAGCAGAGCAGTATCACGCGTATTCATTAAACACTGCTCATGGGACATAATGGCCCATATACACTTTTAGGGAACACAGTAAAAACGTCGTAGAGGCGATGTTTCAAGGTGCTTAGCTGTCAACATGATAGCTAACTGTATGATGTATATCCCATAAAGCAACTTACAAAGAACGAAAAAAGAGCGTTAGCGTTAAGCCCCAAAACAAAGCCAAGCACGTTTGTTGGGCCTTATCAAGGCTAGTGACACGCACTTTTCGAGAAAGGCAAAAAGAATGCTTTACAATAAATAAATATCTGCTTATGAAAAAGAACGTTTTTTATTATTACATCCTTGTCCTTGTGACCGCACTTTGGCAAACGCAAGCAAGGGCAGCCGACTATTATGTGGAGGTTGGCGAAGTACACATAACCTCCGACAACTACAAGAACATCTCCGCTGCTGGAGGCTTTCCGGCTGTAAAAAAGGGAAAGGTTACTTTCGACAATTCTACCCGCACGCTCACGCTGAACAACGTTTTGATTAAGCCTGCTGAGGGTAAACGAGGCATCTATGTGTTTATCGACTACGAATGGAAAAAAAGACCACTCATCATCAAGTTGATTGGGCACAACGTCATTGAAGCCACAAAAGAAAGTTCCGTGAGCACAAATAGCATTCCCATAGTGATAACAGGCACTGGTTCGCTAGTAGCATCCGGTAACGTATCAATCTCCTCAGGTAAACAGCTGACCATTCAAGGTGGATGCACCATCGAGGCCAAGTCACCCATTTGGGCAGACACCATCACCATCAACAATGCCCAAGTGCATGCCATTCGCGTTCTAGAAAATGAGCCATGTATGCGTGGCTTTTGGGGAATTAAGCTTAAAGGCGGTAGCTATTTGGCCAGTCCGCAAGGGGCAACTTGCGAGTATCGCAGCAATATGTACCACGCTAACTGGGGCTGGGTGTTTGTGAAAGGTGAAGAAATATGCGGCGAAGTTCTTATCAAACGCGGCAAGAACACGGGCATCGACAACGCCGCCACGCCACCATCAACCAAGGAAGACGTGATATATACGCTCGACGGCATACGGATGAAACTGCCCTTTGAGCGTCTACCCAAGGGCGTGTACATTGTTAATGGTAAAAAAGTGAAGAAAGAGTAATTGTTTCCTTGCACGCCATTATATTGCGCCACCGCATTATAATTTCTAACCTACTTTGCCTTGTCCCGTGCAGAAATAGGTGCTCAAATGTAAAAATGCAACTCATTCCAATGCAGATGGGAAAAGAAAGATAAAAGAATGTCATTAATGGCTGGTTCTAAAACACCTTTGGCGGCTTTTTAGAACCAGCCTAATACCAATTTATGGAACAGAATGTTAAAACATTAGAGGCTCTTAAAGATAAACTATGCAATTGGAAATATTATGATGAAACACAATTGCAAGAGTTAATGAAAGAGTTTGAGAAGTTTCCCAGAAAAGAGTTCTCGTTCTTTTATGTTCCTATTTTAGTCGATAAAACTTTAATAGAGAACATAATTGAGATAGGTGAAACTTTTCAAGCCAACTCAAATATATCAATAAATGTTATTTCAAGTTTGGGTTGTATTGTACGGCGATACAAATTAAAGCCTTCCTCTAAGGTATTTGAATTATTCACGAAAGCGATAAAGAACAGAAAAGTTAATTACTATGTGTCTTTGCATATTTCCGCGTTTCCTCAATATCGCACTTGGAAAGACAAATGGAACTATTTGCTTTCAATGCCCCAAATTGCGCCTAGGAAACAATCAATGGTGAACTTTCATCATGAAATAAAACAGATGCTCAACTCTAAAGATTATATTCCGTCAGAGGTTATAAAGAAAACAATAACTATTCTAAATTCCCACATCAGCTCTGTTGAATTAAGTAAGTATAGCAAAGATGAATATTTAAATACGATTAACTTATTAGAGCAAATGGGTAACAAACACACTCTTTAAAGCTCTTATGGGTTAAACGCACGCGATGACGCCCCTACTTTCACTTCTTGGGGCTTTTAGCAGAAAGAATGGACGAAAGTATGGACAATAATATCTTTCAGTTCGAAGTCGTCTTGACTTTTAATATTTCTATAACTTGAGGAGAGTGCAGGACAAGTCTACTCACTGGCTTATAAACTCACGAAAGCCCAACAACTCCCGAAGACATCAACTCACCAACTAAAAAACTCATCATCTCGAAAACTTAAATTATTATCTTTTATTTTACAACACTGCTCTAATTTTCACTCCGTTCTAGCGAAAATATGGGTTAAAAAGTTGGTAAAAAGCCACTGTTTCTACCCTCTCACGCCTTGGGGCTTGTCAATTTTTAAGCCTAAAACCTGCATTTTGCACCATTTAGCCTTTCTAGTTTGGTTGCTAACTCATATTTTTTCAACTCCAAATACCTGCTTTTAGCCCCTAAAAACCTACTTTTTGATGGTTATTTTGCCCTTTCTAGCCATGTGTTTCATGGTTCTATAAGGTTTTGTTTATACAATTGCCGTGGATGTTTATGCTTTTCGTCTCGCATTTTGCAGCATTTAGCACCGCGTTTAGCACCAAAATGCGCTGCGTTTAGCACCAAAACGCACGCTATTTTGCACCAAAACGCACTGCATTTAGCACCAAAACACACTGCGTTTTGCACCATTTCACCCTGCATTTAGCCACAAATAGCCCCAAATGTGGTACAAATGGCGGTCCTTTTAAATAAATATTCATTTTGCCGCATGCACATGCTAACCCTATTTTGCATCAAAACAAACTTTCGCGAGAATCGATTTTTTGCGGCAAAGTGGGCGTTGGTGGACGAAAAGGGTACTCATAATGTTAAAATTCTTACTAAAAACCATACAAAACTAACGTATGGTAAACACGCGCGAGTGGGCAACGGCACGAAAAACATGTAGGTTTGCAACGACCAGCGCAAGCGGTTGCAGGGCATGCTGCTCACGGACAACGGTAACAGCATCATGCAAACGAAGAAGTAATCTGCCATTGGCAACCAATTTTCAACTTGTAGAGAATGCTTTTACAGCACAAAGATGGTGAACAACCCTCCATGTATAGAAATATCAGAAGTCAAGACGACTTCATATAAAATATAACTAATTGCAATGCAGACGGGAAAGGGAAGATAAAAGAATGTTATTAATGGCTGGTTCTAAAACACCTTTGGCGACTTTTTAAAACCAGCCTTATGCACGATTTATGGTTCAGTCATCAGCCTGTCTATGCCTTAATACACATCAAAACACACGTTTTATTTCATCCCATGCGCAATACCATCTGTGATGATGCGCCCATTACGTGCATCAATAATGGTGTAACGAGAAACTTTTTTGCGCATACTGAACCAACTTATATTCCAACGGGGAATGTTCGATTCGTCAACATATCGGTCTATGTCGGTGCGTTCGTCATAAAGATTGATGTTGTGCTTTTTAACAAAGAGCAAGACGTCTTGCCAAGAATATCCTTTGTAAGGCTTATCCATATCTGTTTCTTTGATGAGATAACCTTTCACATCATATTCTCGCCATATCCCACAATTAAAACTTTGATAATAATATTCGCCAGACTCTTGAATGTTGCCATTCATGAAATAACATCGATACTCACCAAACAGACTTCCTTTTTTCTGTTTTGTCTTAACATATCCAACTTCGGTTTTTGTCACAGTTATGATGTTTCCCGCAGAGTCCGTGTATTTGCATTCGCAGGGTGGATACATAAATTGTTCTTCGGGAAATTCCTGCTCTTCCTTTTTCCGGTATTCAAGAAACCTTTTGTTGGCGTCAGCTGTATCGAGCTTTTCAAAACAACGAATATTGCTCCTCTTCTTTTTCGCCATTCTCTTTGGGGGCGTATGTGTCGTACACGCCACCAAGAGAACGCACATTAGCATTAAACACTTTACCATTTTCATGCGCATATATACTTAGACTTATTATTTTAATTGATATTCCATCTTGCGATGGGGAGCTAGTGAGTTGGTGAGTTGATGAGTTGATGACTTGTTGCGTTGCGAGTTTATGAGTTCAATGGTGCAAAAAATCACGTTCCTCCTAAGCCTATTAACTTACACTTGCTCTACCAACATCGGCAAATAAAGGCGCGTTTGTAGTTCGGCAAGCCAAGCAGAATGGGCTATTAGGGCGTCTATCTGCTCCGCAGAAAGAGCCACAAGACTGGTGCCTACACGTCGAGCCAAGTCTATTTTATCGGCACTAGGCACACTTCCTTCAAACTTACTCCACCCCACACTGGCCTTAATGTGCTGCAAAATGGCCTTTTCTGCCTCGGTTTGTTGTGCGCCTTTGGCCTTCAAGCTTGCAACTTCTGCCTCGCTTATGCCGTGTGCCTGCCACACATCGGGATGTACATTGCCATTGCGAAGGTTGTTAACAAAGCCATGTAATGAGCGTTCGCTGCAATCCCATTCAAGTGGCACGTAAGCAAAATGCTCCTTATTGGCAAAGCCCTCGTAAAGGTTGTCGCTGCGTTGCATCTTCTTTATGCGGTTCATCATCATACTAATGGTGTTCATCGCGAGGTTAAAGAAGTGTGTGGTACCTGCTGCACTTACTTGCCCATTGCCTGCATCGCTCACCACAATGTACTCGCAACGAAAGCGACTCTTGTCTTGGCTTAGCTTGTGTGCTCCTTGATTGTCGTACACGCCACCATCAATCAGTTTGGGCGGTTCGGGCTTTTGTTCGCAATCTTCATACTTGCCGCGCACAAAAGCCGCACCAATGGTTATCGGCGTAAAGCCGTATGGCACACACGAAGAGGCCATAACGGCGCGTGAAAGTGGGAAACCATTGGCATCGAACATGGATTGCCCGTTGATGCGATAGGCATATTCGCCCATCATGCCGCGCGAAAAGGTGAACGGCAAGTGCGTAGCAAGGTTGGTAGAATTGATACAAATTAAGGGTGTTTGGGGCAAGTCGGACAGTGTTTTACGCTCGAAAAACACTTTATCGTAAAGTTTTGAAATGAGTTTGCTTGTGGGCAAGGCCGTAAACGAGTTCTTCAAGATGCCCAAAAGCGCAAGAACTAATGCACATACGCCTACCAATGCGGCCACGCTACCTGCCCAAATGGGATGGTTAGGCCATAAAGTGCCCATCACTAGCGATGTGATATAGCCCAAGGCTACGGCGAAAGCAAGCACAAGAACGCCCAAAACACCTACATAAAGAAACGAAGACCAAAGCACACCACGCTGCAAACGCGCGATAAAGCCTTGTTCAAATGTGTCGTAATCGTCCTTATGCAGGGCGTAATAAGCCGTGGTTATCGACCCGCCCGACACCGAAGAAATAACATCTACCTTGTTGAGGATGCCCAACTTGTGCAATGCCCGCAACGTTCCTACATGATAAGCGGCAGCGCGATAGCCGCCTCCCGATAGGGCTAAGCCTATTTTCTTTTTGTCTTTATTCATCGTTAGTTTTTATTAGGAGTAATCAAGGGATAGGTAGTAAAGGGAGTAAGGAGTAAAGGGAGTAAGAAGGTAAGCTAGTTAGGTGTAAAGCTAGTTAAACCTAGAACACCTAGAATGTTTAGAAAGCCTAGAATACCTAGAAAACCTAGAACAACTAAAACAAACGGCCTATCAGCAATCCGCCCCATCTTCTCCTCTTTAAAACACTTTAATTTCAGTAATAACCAACGCCCCAACCTGTTCGTTTAGTCGGCGCATCAGTTGTGTTCGCATCATCGCGAGGTCTTGGCGAAGTGCAGGATTGGTAATCTTAACAAACAAAGTTTGGTTCTTAATGAACTTTTCTGTGGTGTAACGCGCCACCATAGCGCCAGCCACCGTCTCCCATGCGTCAATCAGTCGTTTCTGTTGTAAAGGCGTTTCAAGTCCTTCGTCACGCAGAAGTTTCATCAATATCTCGCCCAAAGGTTTCACATCGCGCCTAAACATTGTCGCCTCCTTTCTCGGTTATTTCCCCGTTTTCTACGTAAAAAAGCTTATAATCAGTAGTCCCCGACTGCAATATGCGGTCTAGGTGCTCTCGGTTAGTGTCTGTTATGAATATCTGCCCGTAGCTATCGCCCGACACCAACTCTACAATACGCTCCACGCGTTGGCTATCTAGCTTGTCGAAGATGTCGTCGAGCAACAGCAATGGCGTGGTTTTAGATGCCGTTCGCTTTAAGAAATCAAACTGCGCTAGTTTCATCGCCAAGGCATAAGTCTTGCTCTGACCCTGACTACCCTCGCGTTTTAATTGATAGCCATCAATCAACATCTCCAAATCGTCGCGGTGAACGCCGTGCAAAGAGTAGCCCACAGCCCTATCCTTATGCCTGTCTTTGCGTATCACATCGAGCAAGTCGCCCCGTTGACAATGCGAGATATAGCGCAGCGAAACCCGTTCGGAGCCGCCCGAAATACGCTCGTGAATGCTTTGGAACACAGGGATGAACTCTTCTACAAAGGCCGCGCGCTTAGCATACACCACTTTTCCTTGTGCCGCCATCTCCTCTTCCCACAGCTCTAGCAAAGCTAAGTCGGGTTCGGTTTCCATTCTTAACAAAGCGTTACGCTGCTGCAAAGCCTTGTTACATCGGGTTAAAGCCTCGATATAGGTAGTGTCGTATTGCGCGATCACCATATCCATCAGTCGCCTACGCTCCTCGCTGCCACCATCAATAAGTGCAGCATCGGCAGGCGAAACCAGCACCAAGGGTATCAACCCAATGTGCTGCGAAAGCCGTTTGTAAGCCTTCTTGTTGCGTTTAAACTGCTTTTTCGACCCACGTTTCATGCCGCAATACACGTTTTCGGCATCGCCACCCTCGCTAATATAGTCGCCCTCAAGCACAAAAAAGTCCTGTTCGTGGGTAATAAGCTGCGAATCAATGGGGTTGTACGCACTTCTACAAAACGAAAGGTAGTACAACGCATCGAGAAAATTGGTCTTTCCCGACCCGTTATGCCCAATGAAACAATTGGTTTTGGGCGACAGCTGCAAGTTGACAGCACGCAGGTTTTTATAATTGATAATTGAAATGCAATTCAAAATCATAATCGAAACAAACAGTTAACTCTCTTGCAAAGTTACGCCATTTGGGTATGAAAAACGAAAAAAGTAGCTGATATGTTTCACTATATGCGAGAAATTCAGTAATTTTGCCCCACTTCTTAGAATAATAACAACGTTTAAATATATAATGGCAAACAAAAACAAACAAGGCGTTGCCGAAACTTTCGACGCATCGCAAAGCTCTGACGCATTCTTCTCGAAGAACAAAAAAGTGATACTTGGCTCTGTTGCGGCCTTGGTTCTCATCGTGGCTGGCTTCTTCCTGTATAAGTCGCTCGTGGCTGGTCCACGCGAAGAAAAGGCTAGTACGGCCTTGGCCAAAGGGCAAGAATACTTTAATCAAGAGCAATTCGACAAGGCCCTGAACGGCGATGGAGCTGGTTATGTGGGTTTCGCACGTATTGCCGACGATTACAGCAGCACCGATGCAGGCAACTTGGCCAACTTGTATGCTGGCCTTTGCAATGCAAACCTCGATAAGTGGGAAGCTGCAAAGAAGTTCCTCGACGCCTATTCGCCTGCCTCGGATGCTATGGTTAGCCCTGCTGCTGTGGCGGCTTTGGGCAACGCCTATGCACACCTTAACGACTTGGACAAGGCTGTTGACAATCTGAAAAAGGCTGCAAAGCTGGCCGACGGCAAAGATGCCGATGGCGCAAACAGCACGCTTTCGCCCCTGTTCCTTATCCAAGCAGGCGAAATCCTTGAGTCGCAAGGCAAGAAAGAAGAGGCTTTGGCCATCTACCAAGACATCAAGAAGAAGTATGTTAACTCCATACTCGTACAGAGTTCGGAGATTGACAAGTATGTGGAACGCGCATCAACGAAATAATGGCTACCGCATTACACAACCTTTCGGAATACGACCTGTCGAAAATTCCCGATGCCAGCAACATGTGTATCGGCATCGTGGTGTCTGAATGGAATCCCGAAGTGACGGGTGCTCTGCTAAACGGAGCCGTTCAAACCCTCGAAAGGCATGGCGCATTGCCAGAGAACATTCACGTAAAAACCGTTCCTGGCAGTTTCGAATTGGTTTATGGCGCACACCAAATGGTGCTTAACGGCGGCTATGATGCCGTTATCATACTGGGTTGCGTTATCAGAGGTGAGACTCCGCACTTCGATTACATCTGCCAAGGCGTTACATACGGCATTGCAAAACTCAATGCCACGAGCGAAATTCCCGTGGTTTATGGCTTGCTAACAACCAACGACCAGCAACAAGCACTTGACAGGTGCGGCGGAAAATACGGCAACAAGGGCGACGAATGCGCCATTGTAGCCATAAAGATGGCTAAGTTTTAAGGTCTCGTAAGTTAAAGCGAACCAACACAAGACAAAACAAATAGATATGGGCGGAACGTGGATTGTTCCGCCCATATCGTTATAAACACAGAGAAAACAATGAAAGATTTTGCCGCCATAGACTTCGAAACGGCCAACTTCAAAAGGGAAAGCGTGTGTAGTGTGGGCCTTGTGCTGGTGGAAGAGGGTAAGATTGTGGACAGCTATTACCATCTGATACAACCCACGCCCAACTATTTTGAAGAGCGGTGCGTTACGGTTCATGGCCTTACCACTGCCGACACCAATGGCCAACCCACGTTTCCCGACGTGTGGGCAGAGATTGCGCCGCTGATACGCAACAAGCCATTGGTGGCGCATAACAAGGCTTTCGATGAGTCGTGTCTTAAAGCTGCGTTCGCCGCTTACGACATGGAATATCCCGATTATCCCTTTTATTGCACGCTATTAACAGCACGTCGTAAGCTGAAAGAGGCAGGATTGGCCGATTTTAGACTTCCTACCGTGGCCAGCCATTGTGGTTACGAACTTGACATGCACCACCATGCCTTGGCCGATGCCGAGGCTTGTGCTGCCATTGCATTGAAAATACTCTGATTGGGAGCATCGTTCCCCCATCATTTACCCCATAAAATAAAGCACGAATGAAACTGCAACAACTTTTACAACGTTATCAATTCGACGACCTCATGCCCGTTGTCGCCGACATGTTCCCTGGCACTGGCAAGTTTCGCGCCGCTCTCGAACAAGGCTATAACATCCTGATGAGCCTGAAACCCGTGGCCTCTAAAAAAAACATACGCTACCGAATAATGCCCGACCCCAACAGCGACGCATCATTTATGGGTGCCGAAGATGCTGCTTTCGACACCACATGGGAGGTTTGCTTGGGCAAAGAGGTGGTGAAAGAAAAGGGTGTAGACCTAACCGACATTGAGCTTGCGGCCAACTGTCTTGTTAATGTCTGTCTCATCGGCCGACATCCCAAAGCCTTCGACGAGGCCTATCGCGCATTGAGCAAGGCCTAAATGCAGGCCTTACAAGGCAAGAAAGGGCTTATGCCGATTGGCGTTTAAGTCGCGATAAGTAACAGTTTGCGGGGCGTTTATGGTAGTTTCACTCACCATAAACGCCCCGCAAGCGTGTCTGTGCACCGAAGTGGTCTACAAAACCTACTTCTTTTTCATTCGTGCAAATTCCTTTTTGGCCTTGTCCAATTGCTTGCGAAAGGCCTCATCAGCATGCAGGCGGGCCACAGCAGCACTTGCAGCAAGGCGTGCCGCGTCTACATCACTCTGATAATGAAAGCCGGCAATCACCCTACTTTCGCCATATTCGTAGCCACGCACAAGTATCTCGTCTTGTCTTTCGGGGTTAATCTCGGCCAAAACCAAGGCCATAGCCCAGCCGCGAGCCGTATGACCAGAGGGGAAAGAGCCAGTATGGCGCAGTTCTTCCTCTTCGTGTGGCACGGCTGTTCCCTCTCCAAACTGCACGTATGGGCGCTTACGCATGTATTTCTTCTTCGCACTACGCACCGAAAGGCTGCCATCGTTCTCCACTCGCTCCATCAGATAGTGCAGTTCGGGCGTTGTTTGCTTGCTAATTGGCATGCCGAACGCCTCTGAAAAGCCATAAAGTACGGAGTCGATGTCAACAGATGCATCGTAAACGGCTTGCTTTCCTCGCGCTGTATTGCGCATAGACTTGCCCCATTGATAGCGATTAAAGTCGTTGAGGTATGCAATACTCGACGTATCGGGCGGCGCGGGAATAAACTTTGTGGCATCGGCAAAATCCGTTTTCTTAAGAAACGAAGGCCAACGAGTAGCCTTAGATGCCTCTTGGGCATTCAAACACAGCGTGCCCAATAAGGCAAAGAAGATAAAAGCTGTTCTCTTCATGATGGTTTCTGTTTTTTGTGTAATCTACAAGTTAGCCTTTTCCAACAACACCCGCGCAATAACTTCGGGGAAGTGGGCTTGCTCTAATAGGTGTACTTTCTCGGCAATATCGTCGGGCGTATCGCTGTCTGTTAAAGGTGTTGAATATTGTGCAACAATCTCGCCAGCATCGCAATCGTCGCTCACCCAATGGATGGTGATGCCCGTTTCTTTCTCTCCTGCGGCCTTAACCGCCTCGTGAACATGGTGCCCATACATGCCTTTTCCGCCGAATTTAGGCAGTAAGGCGGGATGAATGTTGAGCATACGCTGGTGAAAAGCTGAGACAAGGAAGGGCGGAATCATCAATAAGAAACCAGCCAAGACGATGAAATTCACCTCGTGCGCTTTCAACAAGTCCATCACTTTGGTTTCATCGTTAAACTCGGCTTTGGTTAATACGGCCGTAGGAACATGGTGGTTCTTGGCCCTAACAAGGGCATAGGCGTCGGGCTTGTTGCTCAACACCAAGGCGACATGTACGTTGGCATCATCGGCAAAGTGCCTAATGATGTTCTCGCAGTTGGTTCCGCTGCCCGAAACAAAGATGGCAATGTTGGTCATAGGGTTTGTATATGCTTTATTGTTTACGTGGGTTAATGTGGTTGCCGCCGCAAAAGGCAGTAAGGAAAGATGGGTGGTTGAAAGTCTGAACATAACTCTAAGTAATAGGAAATGCTCGCTTACAATCTGTGTTCAATAAACTTATTCGTCGCCCTCGTCCTCATCGTCGAACCCAAACATCACGGGATCTACAAAAGCATCTAATGCGCGACGTTCCTTTTTCGTTGGTCGCCCCGTGCCGTGCGCCCTGTCTATAAAGCCACTGATGCGGCTCATCTGCAACAGTTCGTACTGCTTTGGGTCGGTAACGTTCTCGTAAATTTCGGGCAACAGCTTTGCTCCCACACGCTGTTCGATGGTTTTCAGCACCTTAAACGAGTAGGTTACGGGGGGCTTTTTCACGCTCACCACGTCGCCTTCCTTAATTGTTCGACTTGGTTTCAGGTTCACTCCATTAAGCGTTACGCGCCCATTTTTACAGGCATCGGCCGCTATCGAGCGCGTTTTAAATATCCGCGCGGCCCACAACCATTTATCTATCCTTGCCTCGTTCATCGCCAAAAGTTATGCGTTCTTTCGTGTTAAACTGGTTCATTGTCACCGTTATTCCAGCCAAGGCGAAGCTCTTAATAATCTCAATGCTACGTTCAATGGCAGGCTGTAAAGCTTTAAGTTCCTCGTCATCGTATTCGCCCAACACCCAATCTACCTGTCCTCCGCGCGGAAATTCGTTACCGATACCCACGCGCAATCGGGCATATTGCGGTCCGATAAGCTGTTGAATATGCCCCAACCCATTGTGTCCGCCATTGCTGCCATTGCCTTTCAGCCGTAAAGTGCCAAGCGGCAGGGCCAAATCGTCTACCACAACGAGCAGGTGTTCTTGTGGAATATTCTCTTTATCGAGCCAATAACGCACGGCGTTTCCACTGAGGTTCATAAACGTTGACGGCTTTAACAGAACCAACTTGCGACCTTTTACCATCGCAGAACTGACAAAACCATAACGCTTATCCTCAAAAACAATATTGGACGCCTTTGCAAAAGCGTCCAATATCATAAATCCAGTATTGTGACGGGTTGCCTCGTATTCTCGTCCGGGGTTTCCCAAGCCTACAATTAAATATTTCTCCATTCAGAAAAGTGGTTTTCAATACCCACCGTTTTTTACTTACCTGCGGCAGCGGCAGCAGCGGCAGCAGCGGCAGCACGCGTCATCTTAACGGTGCAAACGATAACATCTTTCGGTGTTACCACTTCCAAACCTTCGAACGAAAGTTCGCCAGCCTTGATGCTCTTACCGATGGTCAGTGCGGTTACGTCAATGTCTAGCTTTTCAGGAATTTGCTTGTAAGGAGCCTTAACCATCAACTTACGGATAGAAAGGCTAAGACGTCCACCATCGCGAACACCCTGAGCCAAGCCCACGAGGTTAACGGGAATACCGATAGCAATGCTCTTTTCTTCGTTGATTTCGTAGAAGTCTACGTGCAGCAGGGCATCCGTTACAGGGTGGAATTGCAGTTCCTTCATGATGGCAGTGTGTTTCTGGCCATCAATATCGAGGTTCACCACATAGATGTGGGGCGTATAAACCACCTTGCGAAGTTCGGCCATAGGCACAACGAACGAAAGAGCCTCGGGCAAACCGTCGGCGTTCTTCTTCTCGCCATAAAGGTTGCAAGGAATCAATCCTTCTTTTCTCATTTCCTTAGAAGCCTTCTTTCCCAGGTTGCTTCTGCTCTTACCTGCTACATTAATTTCTCTCATAATGTGTTACTCTAAATTAAGTTATTAAACAATTGTGCTTAATTCGCCATCACACGAAATATCAATTTCTTGATTGATGTGCCTCAAAAAGCGGTGCAAAGTTACGCCTTTTCTTTGGATTGCGCAACGTTTGGGCGTTAAAAGTGCACCTTTCGGACATGTGATTATTCCGTTTTGGTTTCCTTATTTACTTGCTTACGCGATTTAAACGCAGTCCGCAGAGCATGCCGTCCATACTTCCAAGCAGCGAAGTGGCGGTTTTCAGCGTGGCGTTGCCACTGAAACTGCCAATGGCTTTGAGGTAAGTGAGCATCTTCGAGGCATCCATCACAATGAGCAAGTCGTTGTCGTCTACCTGCGTTGTGCCAACAAGTTGTTTTATTTCGCCTGCATATTTCAGCACCACTTCTTTGCCTTTGATGGTGAAAGTGCCGCGCAGACGTCGGCCAGCGATGGTTTGCGTAAAGCGCCCGTTGCGTGTAAAGGTCATTTTCATTGCCCCTTTGGTAATGCCCACCTTGTTAAGTTGCGTTTCAATGGTCTTCTCTATGGCACTCGATGCCAGCTTTCCGCCAGCCTTTTTCAGCAAGTTCTCGCTCATAAACACCACAGCGGGTTCGGTGTAAGTCCACTCGCCAACAAGATCGTCGATGGTAGCCACTTTCTTATCAGAGAAGATGGAGGTAATGCCCGAAAGCAAATCGTCGGTTGTTCCGCCATTCGATAATATGTCTGCACCGTTTTGCAGTATCTTTCCAAAGTCGAATTGGGCGTAAGCTTTATTGCCCATTAGCGACATGGCAGCAATGGCCATGCCCACAATCATTTTCTTATTCATTGTTATACCCTAATTTTCGTGGTGCAAAGTTACGCAAAATTGTGAGAAAACAAAGTTTAAGGATAATATTTCTAGTGTAACTAGGATTGCTCGGCTGTCTAGGATGTCTAGGACGACTAGGACAACTAGGAAACCTAGGATAACTAGAATATTTAGGATAACTAGGATATCTAGAAACCCTAGAATAACTAGAAACCCTAGGATAACTAAAACACCAATTATTCCCTCACCTTTCTAGCTTTCGCATCTCCAACTCTGCTTTCAGTCTTTGCACATCGGCCTTTAACTGTTCGTTTTCTATTTTCAGCCTTGCCGACAAATCGTCTTGAGCCTGCCTATACCCCATGTGGGTTGCGTGCATGCGTTCTTTTATGCCGCCCTGTTCCACAAACCGTTTCTCTAATACTTTCAGATAACTGCACATCATCTTATCCGTTATGTGGCAAAGCGTAAGCATCGTATTACAAAATTCCTCTGCCGACCATTTGTCAGCGTAGGGCAAACAGCACTTAGCCATGCAGATATCAGTACAAAACACCTTGTAGTGTCTCAAAAAAGGCTTGTACTGACACTACAAAGTACTTGAAACGCGAGTACAAGAGCCTTGTAGTGCGAGTACGAAGAGCCTTGTACGGACACTACAACAAGATGCTTTTACAGGCTTTTTTTGTTGCAGATGATGCGTTGTTCATCAGGTGTTGTGTTCTAGCTAACGAACTAAACAAGGTGTAATCTACGCGTGTTGCTCTTGCGGCTTGGGTTGGTTGAGAAGTGCAAGAAGGGTGGGGTGGCAGGTATATAATCATACAACACGCAACCATACTCATATGATTTAGAGAGCGATAATGCAAATGTCTACGTCTTTCTGTTGTTAGAAGGCGTAGGCATTTGTTCGTTAAGCCGCAGGGATAATCTGTCCTTTTGTTGGAATAGCCTTTTGGCTTGTTTGGATAAGTCCCTTTTTTCCGTGTTCACTCCTTGAAGTAGTCTTGACTTTTTATGTTCCTATAAATTAAGGAGAGCTTGTTCTCTCTGTGATGCCAACACAAGATAAACGCTCTTCTCACACACGAAGTACAGGACAAATCAGCCAATCAACTCATCAACTTATTAACTCATCAACTCAAAAACTCAAAAAACACCAGCACGTCAACTCAAAAAAAATCGAAAAATCTCCAACCCACTAGTTTTCCAACTCACCAACTTGAAAACTTAAATTATTATCTTTTATTTTACAATATCGCTCCAATTTTCGCTCCCTTCTAGCGAAAATATAAGCCACAAAGTAGGCAAATCGCCCCTATTTCTAGCTTTCCACTCCTTTTGTTTTGTCTGTTTTTAAGAGCAAAACCTGCATTTTGTACCATTTCGCCTTTCTAGATTGGTTGCCAGCTCGTATTTTTCTAAGCCCAATTACACGCTTTTAGCCCATAAAATCCCACTTTTTAACCACTATCTTGCCCTTTTCGGTCATGTTTTTAATGTTCCTAAAAGGTCTTGTTTATACAATTGGTGTGGATATTTATGCTTTTTGCCTTGCATTTAGCACCTTTTTGCCTTGCATTTAGCACCATTTCGCCTTGTGTTTTGCACCAAAACGCACTGTATTTTGCACCAAAACGCAGTGCATTTAGCACCAAAACGCAGTGCATTTAGCAGTAAAACGCAATGTATTAAGCGGCAAAACGCCCAAAATCTGGTGCAAATGGCGGTCTTTTTAAATAAAAATTCATTTCATCGCATTCACAAGCTACCCCCGTTTTACATCAAAACAACCTTCGCGAGAATCGATTTTTTGCGACAAGATGAGCGGTTGGTGGACAAAAAGGGCGCTCACAATGTTAAATTTATTGCTAAAAACTAGACAAAACAGTTATGTCGTAAACACGCGCGAGTGGGCATCGGTACCGAAAACATGTACGCTTGCGACGGTCAGCGTGGGCGGTTGCAGGGTGTATGCCACTTACATACTGTACCATGAAACGCAGAAGTAATCTGCTATCGATAAGTGGTTTTCAACTTGTAGAGAGTGTTTGGAACAACTTCCGCCAGACAGCCTTCTGAAATATAACCACGTTTTGCCACAAACAAATGGAGCCGTATTTCAGGTTTTATCGTATCTTTGTCCAGGTACTTCGTACATGAAGGGGTGTATGTTTTGATTTTAAAGTGCAGAGAAAACAGGCTCTTCTCAATTTGTAGAAATATTAAAAGTCAAGACGACTTCCTTTTATTAATGTGTCGCTTTCCACCACCCAGTTGCCTTTTTGGTGGTTAAGGCCTTCTCGAAATCCGATTGCGTGGGGTCGCTGATGGTTATTCCGCTATACGCATTTACGCGGATTCTGTTGTAGCTAAGCTCTTCAAGGGCTGTGTAAATATATGGCGTTGTAGACTTATATGGCACCAACTGGGCAAGTGCAGTGTGCAAGTTGCGCGCCAACACCTGTGTTTCGGGCGTAGTGCAGAGTTTGTTTACGTAGTCGCCCATATCAAAGAAGATGGTCTTTTCGTAGCCATCAAGTCGCTGAACGTCTTCCCAATCAATGAGATTGGCATTGTTTGCGGTTGCTGCGTTAATCGTTTTCATGTGCGCAACCACCTCTTCCACCTTGCTACAATCGGTAACGCCGATATTTCCGTATGGCCATTGGTAAATAGAATAAAACTTGTGGAACTCGTTAACCACGGCCTGATAGTTGGGTTTTTGCTGTATCAGGTATTTCCAAATGTTCTTATAGGGCATGCCGTAGGCCATAATCTCGCTGCAACAACCAATGAGATAGTTGGTGGCATGGCGCATTTCGTAGGCCACTTCTATGTTAGACATGTAGCAGTCGTCGAACATAACGAACTGCATGGGCATCTTAGCCTGCTCTATGGCCGCAGCCAATGTGGGAATGTTGGTTTGAAAATAACGGTCGGTTCCGCCGAAATAGCGTGTACGCGCCCTGCTCTTACCCTCTGAGAAAAGCCAACCCGTGCCGTGACAGCCCACAATGAGGGCGTATTGTTTGGCCTTGGCCTGTGCTTTTACTTCGTTAAATATACTGGCTAAGCCGTTGGTAGTGGTGTAGGCAGGCATGTTGTGCTGGTCGTAACGTTGCAGTGTGTCTCGCCGGCAAGTGCCATAGGGTGCGCATTTCACCTCCATCAGCACCGCGCTGTTGGCCGATGTGGCGATGAACACCATCAGCTTGTTACGCCCCAATCCCTTTTCTGTCTCGATGGCTGCCTCTATATCCTTGATGTTTTGTAAGAAATTATGGTACAGACTACCTGTTGTATTGTTTCTGGAGGCGCTCCACGGCATGTAGACAAAGATGGTTTTGTCGGGCAGACCTTGCGGAATGGGGTAGGGCGCAGGTACGTCTTCATGGCAACTCACGATGAAGAGCGTTGCCAGGAGTATGAGTAATGAGGTGAGTTTCTTTTGCATGAAGGGGATGTTAGGGGATTAAATGAGAGAAGTTCCTGCACCGTTCGCTGCCATTGCTTTACCCGCTCTGCTATTTTTTTCGTGTGCTAGGGCGTGTTTGATGGTGCGGAGCGGTTCAGGAACTTCATTTGTAGGTGGGTGATGGCGCGTTTGTTTTACGCCGACCCCGACTTTACTTTTTCTTCAATTCCTCGATAGATGCTTTTAGGGCGGCAATCTTTTCTTCCGAGTCGCTTTGTTTCTTGCGTTCCAAAGCAACGACGGCTTCGGGGGCGTTGGCCACAAAGCGTTCGTTAGACAGCTTTTTCTTGATGCCGGCAAGGAAACCTTCGAGGTGCGTCAATTGCGCCTCTTGTTTCTTTATCTCTGCATCAACGTCTACAAGGTTGCCAATGGGCACGGCGTATTCGTCTGTGCCAACCATGAACTGTGCCGTGTCGGCCGACTTCTCTTTTACCACTTCCACCTTGTCGATGTTGGCCATCTTGGTCACCACTTCGTCGTATTGTGCGTAATGGTTTTGGCCGATAACTTGCAGCGAAAGTTGCTCTTTGGGGGCGATGTTCTTTTGGTTTCGCACCATTCGCACACCACTCACAATCTGTTTAACAACTTCGATGTCGGCATTCAGCTTATTGTCGGCCTCCGTGGGCGCATCTATTTTCAGGCATTGACACATAATCGACTCGCCCTCTTTGCGCTCGGCGATGTGTTGCCACAGCTCTTCGGTAATGAAAGGCATGAAGGGATGCAGCATGTTGAGCAGCGTTTCAAAGTAACGCAACGTGGCGTTGTAGGTGTGACTGTCGATGGGTGAGCCGTAAGCAGGCTTTATCATTTCGAGATACCAGCTTGAAAACTCGTCCCAGAAAAGTCGATATACGGCCATGAGTGCCTCCGAGATGCGATATTTCGAGAACAAGTCGTTCAGCTCTTCGTTGGTTTGGCGGAGTTTGGCCTCAAACCATTGGCAGGCAATTCGGCTGGCCTCAGGTTGCGGTTGGTCGCTAACTTCCCAGCCCTTAACGAGCCTGAACGCGTTCCAAATCTTGTTGTTGAAGTTACGTCCTTGTTCGCATAGTGCCTCGTCGAAAAGAATGTCGTTGCCCGCAGGTGCCGAAAGCATCATGCCCATACGAACACCGTCAGCGCCATATTGCTCTATCAGTTCGATGGGGTCGGGCGAGTTGCCGAGCGATTTCGACATCTTACGTCCCAGCTTGTCGCGTACGATACCCGTGAAATATACATTCTTAAAGGGCATCTTTCCACGATATTCGTACCCTGCCATAATCATTCTGGCCACCCAGAAGAAGATAATGTCGGGTCCTGTTACAAGATCGCTCGTGGGATAATAGTAGTTAATCTCCTCGTTATCGGGTTGGTTGATGCCGTTGAACACCGAGATGGGCCACAGCCACGACGAGAACCACGTGTCAAGACAGTCCTCATCTTGTTCCAAATCGGCAGCAGTGAGGGTGCTACACACGGCTTTGGCCTTTGCTAACGCCTCTTCGGCAGTGAGCGCCACCACACATTCGCGCTTTCCGTTGGCCGTGAAGTAGTAGGCTGGAATGCGATGTCCCCACCACAACTGACGGCTGATACACCAGTCTTTGATGTTTTCTAGCCAGTGGCGATAGGTGTTTTTGTATTTCTGTGGATAGAAAGCGATGTCGTCGTCCATAACAGGTTGCAGTGCCAAGTCGGCAAAATGCTGCATTTTAAGAAACCATTGGGTAGACAATTTTGGCTCGATGGGCACGTGTGTACGTTCAGAATAGCCCACCTTATTGTTGTAGTCCTCGGTCTTTTCCATCAAACCAGCCGCTTCTAGGTCGCTGGCGATTTTCTTTCGCACGTCCATGCGGTCCATGCCAACATACAAACCGGCCGCCTCGGATAGCGTTCCGTTGTCGTTGAAGATGTCGATGGTGTCCAATCCGTGTTTCAATCCCAGGTTATGGTCGTTGATGTCGTGTGCAGGAGTAACCTTCAAGCATCCCGTACCAAACTCGATGTCCACGTAATCGTCTTCAATCACGGGTATTTCGCGGCCTACCAGCGGCACGATAACATGCTTGCCTTTCAGCCAAGTGTTCTTCGGGTCGTTCGGATTGATGCACATGGCGGTGTCGCCCATAATCGTTTCGGGGCGTGTAGTGGCTACCACGGCGTATTTTCCAGGTTCTTCAACCACCATATATTTAAGGTAGAACAGCTTGGAGTGCTCTTCCTTGTACACCACCTCTTCGTCTGATAGTGCCGTTTGGGCCTGCGGGTCCCAGTTAACCATGCGAACGCCGCGGTAAATCAATCCCTTTTCGTAGAGATCACAGAACACTTTGAGGACGCTTTCCGAGCGTTCGTCGTCCATGGTGAATGCCGTTCGGTCCCAATCGCACGATGCGCCCAATCGTCTAAGCTGTTTAAGGATGATGCCACCGTGTTCGTGAGTCCAGTCCCACGCGTGTTTTAGAAACTCATCTCGGCTTAGGTCGGTTTTCTTCACGCCCTTTTCGGCCAGCTTGGCCACCACTTTTGCCTCGGTGGCAATGGATGCGTGGTCGGTTCCAGGCACCCAACAAGCGTTCTTTCCCTCCATTCGTGCGCGACGAACGAGGATGTCTTGTATCGTATTGTTAAGCATGTGGCCCATGTGTAGCACGCCCGTTACGTTGGGCGGAGGGATAACCACGGTGTAGGGAGCCCTTCCATCGGGCTTACTGGCAAAGAGTTTGTTGTCTAGCCAATACTTATACCATTTGGTTTCCACTTCTCTGGGGTCATACTTACTTGCTATTTCCATATCCTGTGTTAATGTTATAAAGTCTCACTTCGTGTGTACAGACTGCAAATTTACTAAAAAACATTGGATTAACGCCACCAAGTGGTGCGCTATTCTTTATATAATATGTGTGATGGGGAGTTCCAGTTCGTGTGCGCCAATCATGGCATTGAAGAGCATGATGCGTTGGAATGAGGCGAGCGAGGCGGGTGTAATATGTGTTTCCGTTAGCTGGCCACGCTGCAAAAGCCATTGGCGCATGGTGCCATTTAGTAGCGGTTGGGCGGGCGTGAGCCACTTATGTCCATCGAAGAAGGCCACGTTGGTAAACGATGTGTCGGTAATCAGTCCGTTTTTGACGATAACCACCTCATCGCAACCAGCGCGGAGAGCCAGCAGAAGGTCGAGTTCGTGTCGGTCGGTGCTTTTAAATGTGTAGCTAATGTCGTTGTCTTCCACCATGCGGAGCCACTGTATTTCGCGCCGCTTGTATGTTTGGAACGTGGTTTCGCATACGCCATTAACATCGTACACCACCCTCGCCTTGATGCGCTCGTCGCTTAAAGGCACATCGTCGAGCCACTTTTGCAGACTAATGGGTGCGGCATGGGGGGCAAAATGCACGCGCGTGGCATTCATTCGGGCCTCGTGCAGGGGCAGGTGCATGGCCTTACCGCCTTCAATCCTAATGGTTTCTACAAATTGGTGCATACACCTTTTCAATCACTTCGTGGTATTCGTCTTTCCAATTGCTCTTGGCTGTGATGCCACCGCCAGCCTTAAAGGATAGCTTTCCGTGGCATTGGTCGATGAACCTAATCATCACTGCGCTATCTAATTCGCCGTTATCCCATCGTCCCATCACGCCTGTATAGAAGTCGCGGTGATAGTTTTCGGCCTCGGCAATTACCTCCACGGTCTTCTTTTTGGGTGCGCCCGTTATCGACCCCGCAGGCAATTGCGAAAAAATAACGTCGCCCGGACGTTGCATGAGGTGGGGCATGAGTCGCCCCCTATTTCAGAACTGGTTTGCAAAAGCGGTCCGCGGTGGGTGTTCAGTCGCTCCACGTATCGGTAACGCTCCACATGTACGTCGTTGGCAACCATGCTTAGGTCGTTTCTAATAAGGTCTACGATGGTTGCATGCTCGGCAGCCTCCTTCTCGTTGGCCAGCAATTGTTCGGCCGACGATGGCGAAACGTCTTCTGCTGTGCCTTTCATCGGGTACGAACTGATTTCTCCCTGCGCAATCTTTACGAACGTTTCGGGCGAGAAACACACCAGCTTGTCTTTTATCCAAAGCCGATAACGCGCCTCGGCCGCATTGTAAAGGTCGAGCAACGAGAGGTTGGTTCGCAGTCCTATGCGGCAAGTAAGGTTGGCCAGATAGCTGTTTCCGGCCAACATGGCGTTTCTAACGATGTTGAAACCATGCTGATATTCGGCCTCGGTGGGTGGCTCAATGCCCCATTCGATGTCCTTGTTTGCGGGGTAGGCGGCCTGTGTGGCGTTGCCTTTTCCGTTGAAACAATACTTCAACTCGTAGGCATCCACCTCGTTTTCGGGTTCCACCACGGCGCGTTTGCCTTCGTAATCTATGATGAAAAGGAAAGGAACGCCCTGCATGGCCAAGTTGTTCATGCGTTGTCGAGCCTCTTCCCGATTGTAAAAATTCATTCTTCTGCTTAGCGTTTTTGATGGTGTAAAAGTACGAATAAAATGTGAAATGCCGAAATGTAGCACTTTTATTCAACGTTACAGTTAATTTTTTATTATCTTTGCATCAGCAGAACGACATTCGCCATGTTGCCTTTGGGCTGTGCGGCGTTTGTCAACACCAAACATATAGTATGCATACGAAAGAAGAAAAGATGGAGGCCTTTGGGCGATTGCTCGATGTGCTGGACGATTTGAGAGAGAAATGTCCGTGGGACAAGAAACAAACCTTCGAGAGCCTGCGCCCGAATACGATAGAAGAAACATACGAACTGTGTGATGCTTTGGCCAAGAACGACATGAACAATGTTTGCAAAGAACTGGGCGACGTATTGATGCACACCGCATTCTACGCGCTGTTGGCCAGCGAGAAGGGCGAGTTCGACATTGCCGACGTGTGCAATCGTGAGGCTGATAAGTTGATTTTCAGGCATCCGCACATCTATGGCGACGTGCAAGCCGATGACGAAGAGCAGGTGTTGAAGAACTGGGAACAGCTAAAGCTGCAAGAGAAGGATGGCAACGAGACGGTGCTTTCGGGGGTGCCCGATGCGCTGCCGAGTGTCATCAAGGCCTATCGCATACAGGATAAGGCCCGAAACGTGGGTTTCGATTGGAAAGAAAAGAACGACGTTTGGGCGAAAGTGCGCGAAGAATTGGATGAGTTGGAAACCGAACTGAAACGCGAAGACAAGGAAAAGTCTACCCAAGAACTGGGCGATTTCTTGTTTAGCGTAATCAACGCAGCAAGACTTTACCACCTCAATCCCGACAATGCGTTGGAGCAAACCAACCAAAAGTTCATTCGAAGGTTCAACTATGTGGAGCAGCATTCCATTAAGGAGGGCAAGCCGCTCACGGAGATGACGCTCGAAGAGATGGACGAATTGTGGAATAAGGCAAAGAACGAAGAACGAGAGATGAGTTCCTGAGTTTCTAAGTTTTTGAGTTTCTAAGTTTCTAAGCTTTTGAGTTTTATCGCATACAATTTGCAAAACTGTGAGCTTGTTAACTTAGGTGTTCACGCGCTTACATGCTCGCCAGCTGATAAACTCACTAGCTCAATAACTCATAAGCTCACGAACTCAAATACTAATACATTAAATATATATAGCGTATGGACAAGAGAGTATCAACCATATTGTTTGCTGTTATGGCCGTTTTATTCATTGTGGCATGCGGCGATGGTAAGAAAAAGGGCGACGGACAGCAGTCGCTTGCAACCACAGAGGAAAGCAAGGGCGACACCACCGTTTATGGTGTGTGTGGCGTTAACACCGCCATGCACAACTTGGAACTGGTTACTGTACAGGGCGACACACTTAATTATCTTTTCGATGTCGACGATGAATCGGCCGTTAAGGGCGGATTACTCGCAGGCGACAGGCTGGCAGTGGTGGGATATAAGAACGCCGATGGCGAATACGAGGCCAATCAAGTACTTAATCTTACCACCCTGATGGGCAAATGGCGCAGCATTGATAAGCAATTCGAACTGATGGAAGACGGCACAGTGCTGTCGGCTGTGAAGGAAGAGGCACACCCTTGGACGTCGTGGAAGGTGTTCAACGGACAACTTTTGCTCAATAAAGACACCTTTACCGTGAACGCCTTGGGTGCCGACTCGCTCTATTTGGAGAACGCGCACGGCATCTTCACCTTCACGCGACAAAAGTAATACACCCTTGGAACCATTTAAAGTGCATATCCTGGGATGTGGCAGCGCGTTGCCAACACTGAAACACAACGCCACATCGCAGGTAGTAGACATCCGTGGAAAGCTGTTTATGATAGATTGCGGCGAGGGGACGCAGGTTCAACTGCGTCGTTCACGCATACGTTTCACTAAAATCGGGGCGGTGTTCATCTCGCATTTGCATGGCGACCACTGTTTCGGGCTCATCGGTATGATTTCTACTTTGGCCTACTTGGACGTACGGCGGCCCTGCATGTGTATGCTCCTGCCGAACTCGGACCGATGCTCCGCATGCAACTGGATTTCTTTTGCAGTGGCATCGAGTTCGAAGTGGTGTTCCATGCCGTAGACACTAAGGTGCAACAAGTGATTTACGAAGAC
>NZ_HE999444.1:316950-318063 GCF_000312305.1 Prevotella conceptionensis 9403948
ATTGTTGTGGCTTTCTATTCCGCGAGAAGGGGTTGTTGCCGCACATCCGTCGCGACATGATAGACTTCTATCGCATACCCATTAGTCAGATAAATAACATCAAGTTGGGTGCCGATTGGGTAGACGATGAGGGCCGCATTGTGCCCAATGCGCGCCTGGTTACGCCTGCCGACCCAGCCCGCGCATACGCTTATTGCAGCGACACGCGCTACATGCCACAGCTACACAAGGCTGTGCAAGGCGTGAACACTCTTTATCACGAGGCCACTTACGATAGTTCGATGGCCTCGCGGGCACGACTTTACTACCACAGCACGGCTGCAGAGGCGGCTAAGGTGGCACGCGATGCAGGTGTGGGCAAGCTTGTTTTGGGGCATTACAGCGCCCGATACGAGGCCGAAGAAGTTTTGCTAACCGAGGCTAGGGCCATCTTTCCAAACACAATTTTAGGCCAAGAGGGATTGGAAATTGATGTTTGATGGGGAAAGAATAGCTTATAAAGGTGAAAGGGTGAAAGGGTAAAAAGGTGAAAAGGTAAAAAGGTGAAGGGGTAAAAGAGCTTATAAAGGTGAAAGGTGGAAAGGTGAAGGGGTGAAAAAGTGAAAAGGTGAAGGGGTGAAAGAGCTTATAAAGGTGAAAAGGTGAAAGGGTAAAAAGGTGAAAAAAGGGCTGCGCCTATTATGCCGTTAACTAAATAGGGTGCTAATGGTTGCACCTGCTGATGAACGAGTTGGGCTAGTATAGCTAGGTAAACTAGTGTTCCTAGAACCTTTAGTATTCCTAGAATCCCTACGAATACCTAGTGTTCCTAGAGCCATTAGTATTTCTAGAATCCCTAGAATCCCTAGTGTTCCTATAATCTCTAATATTCCTAGAATCCCTAGTACTACAAGATAAACAAGCCCCACTAGCTTACTGAGCTAAACGCTTATTAAATCATTAACCAGTAAACCCGTAGGCATCCCAGCTTATCATCTCGAACTTTGTCGTCTTTTAAGTATAAATCTTATAACGGCGTTTGCCTCATATATCAACCAAGAACGATGTTCATTGCTATTTCGAACCTACCTAAAACTTAACCCATGACAACCCATTCAATCGTAAGCATCCAAT
>NZ_HE999444.1:318742-322373 GCF_000312305.1 Prevotella conceptionensis 9403948
GGATGCTTACATTCAATCTTAAAAGTGCGTAAAATCACCTACAATTAATTCGTTTTGCGAACATAAAGAACTTTTCTTAGTTAAATAGCTTTAACGCTAATGATTTACAGTCGGTTAGTTTCTTGATTTACATCAAAAAGCACTATATTTGCAGATGAAACCAGAAAACATCCCAGAATATGACAAAGACGTTACTAACAATATTATTCACAACCGCCCTAATGATGGGCAACCCACTGACTTCGAGGGCTGCTGCTGCACTCGAAACCATTGATAACGACTATCAAAATGTCGTCATCAGTGTTTCGGAGTCTACCATTCACGTGTCGGGAGCAGCGGGGCAGATGCTCGCCGTCTACGACTTGGCCGGTATGAGGGTGGCCTATTTAAAGATAGACAGTGCCGAGAAACATTTCGATTTGGGGCTGCCAAAAGGCTGTTACATCGTTAAAGTGGGCAAGATGGTGCGTAAAATAGCCGTCAGATAACACTCCTTTCGGGTAAGTTTGCCTGCCTGGCGAAGGTGGAAATGACAGCGATGCTAGCTCCAACGGGCGTTGGTGCAAGTTTCACTCCATCAAAATTCTAATTAGTTTTCCGCAAGCCTGCAACGACATGCGCAATAAGCATAAGGACAAAGAATGTCAACAAGCCGCAACAATCGTAGGCGGCCTTTCAATGAAATACATTTTAGAGTTAGGTAAGTCCTCTTCTAATTTTTTAATAGGTAAGTTCTCTTCTACGGTACTTTTCGTTTGTCTCGTTCTCGTGGCTTGTCACGAGAAAGGCCATGTTGAACGGCCTATACCCTCGCAAGAAACTATCGGCCAATGGGCAGAACAGGCATATAAACTCAACATCAGCGACATCAAACGGCAACTTGCCTTGCTGGTTAGAGCCGACCGTGACACGCTTGTGGCCGATTCGCGCACCCGCCGTTACTATCGCGATGGAGGAAACCTGCTTTGGATAGACCGGTTTGGGCTAGACAAACGTGCAGACAGCCTATTGTCTTACCTTAATACGGTAGAAGAAATGGGGTTTAGCAAGCGGGTGTTCGTGGTAGAACAGATAGAACGCGACTTGCAACGCATTCGAACACTCGATGTAGACTCTGGCATTCGCGATGTTAACCGTGTGATGGCACGCCTTGAATACAATCTTACCAAAGCCTTCTTGCGCTACACGGCAGGGCAGCACTTTGGTTTCACCAACCCCACGCGTATATTCAATAACCTGGACATACGCGAGCAAGACTCTGTTCGAACAACTTACCGCGGTTTGTTCGACATTCATGTTAAGCGGCCCACAAAAGACTTTTACACAAGAGCCTTGCGTAAGGTATATAACGATTCGGTTGATATTTTCTTACGCCAGGCGCAGCCACAAAACGCGCTCTATGCCCTACTGATAAAGCATTTTAAGGGTAAAGACCTGTCGGAGGCCGACCGCATAAGGCTGCTCTGCAACGTTGAACGCAGCCGTTGGCGACAAACCGACTATCCGCAAAACCACCGAAAGTACGTGTTGGTCAACGTTCCCTCGTACCATCTCGACGCCATAGAAGGCGATAGCGTACTCACTATGCGTATGGCCTGCGGCACATTAGACACCAAAACGCCCCTGCTAAACAGCCATATTATGCGTATGGACGTTAATCCACAATGGATTATTCCTCGGAGCATCATTAAGAAAGAGGTTGTTGGCCATGCAGGAAACCCCGATTATTTTGAGCGACACCGCTATTTTATACTCAACCGCTCGTCGGGAAGGCGTGTCGACCCCGCCAACGTGTCGGCCGGCATGCTGCTTAACCCCGATTATTTTGTTATTCAAGAGGGCGGCGAAGGCAATTCCTTGGGTCGCGTGGTGTTCCGTTTCAACAACAATTTCTCCATTTTCATCCACGACACCTCGTCAAAATGGGCCTTCGACCGTGGCAGCCGTAGCGTGTCGCATGGTTGCATACGTGTTCAAAAACCCTTTGAACTGGCTGTTTTCTTACTCAATAAGAAAGATGGGACTTTGATTGATAAGATAAAGTATTCTATGCAGGCCGACTTGTCTAAGCCCAAAGAAGGCGAGGAAAAACGTACGCGCGTAGACTATCGACGATTAGTTAATAGTGTGAAAGTGAACCCCAACGTTCCGCTTTTCATTACCTATTACACCCTTTATCCCGACGTTAAAGGTAAGATGCATACATACGCTGATGTATATGGTTACGACAAGGTGCTTTATCGCTACCTTCGCAGTTTCTCCATTTAGTTTCGGCGCATATTGTCTTCTCACCTTGTTTATCGGCACTTAAAACATTCTTGACAGTTATTTTAGCCCCTATGGCTTAATGATAGAATTAGACGAACAACGTTTGTTGCAGCGTTTGGCCGACCCAGCCACTCGCCATGCCGCTTTCCAAGACTTGGTAAAGGCTTATGCCCAGCCGCTTTATTGGAAGGTAAGACGCATGGTGCTTGTGCACGAAGATGCCGACGACCTGGTGCAAAACGTGTTTCTTAAGGCATGGAACGGGCTGGATAACTTTAAACAGCAGGCTAGACTGTCCACGTGGCTGTACCGAATAGCCATTAACGAGGCTCTCGACTTTCTTCGCAAGCAGAAAAACGCCACCACGTTACAATCGTCTGCCGACCTTACTTTGGCCCAACAGCTTATGGCCGACGATTACTTTGATGGCGATGCCACCCAGGCCCGACTGCAAGAGGCCATTGCCGAGTTGCCCGAAGTGCAGCGAACAGTGTTTAACCTGCGCTATTTCGATGAAATGAAATACGAGGAAATTAGCGTTATTCTCTCAACTAGCGTTGGCGCATTAAAGGCTAGTTATCATTTAGCCGTAAAGAAATTAAGGAAGATAATGGATGCGGAATGAGGGGTTGAAACCATGTTTTGAAGACTAGCCTGAATGGTAAGAACAATTTCAATGTTTTCCTAACCCCAATGCTTGCAAGGAGTGTGTTTGAAATCATTATTGCACCAAAGCGGGGAATTATCAGAAATCACCTTAAAAAGCACCTTAAAGTGGAGGCACACATCCGAAGATAAAGGATTAAAAACGTTTATACCAATGAGAAGTCTACTTACCTTGCTTATGGCAATCATACTTGTTTCGTGTGAATGCCATTACGAGACTTTTAGGATTGATAATGTCGTTATGCAGCCGATAGTCTTTACCGATTCGCTGGTAAATGGGAAAAAATACTTTGTTATCAACTTCATTACAAGCTGGACCGGAACAAAACCAGTGCTTTTCGGTGGTGGCATAGAGCCTGGTTTGAAGGGCATAGACGAGAAAGTCAAGTCTATTGAAGTGCGCACACGGTCAGGAAAACTCATCTCGCCCTGTTTCAAGGGTTGGGAAACGGATATGGATGGCTTAATCTCCAACCAGGAGGAAAGCCATGGCTACTACTCTTCGCTTAACATTGCATCGCTTGTCCGCTCCATAAACAAAGGCGAAAGGCAAAGTGTAGGGATGAGAATTTGCATACCTCGCCTTTTCTATTTGTCTTCTAATGATGAGCCATATACCATCACTATAAAATTTAGAGAGAGGCAAATTACATCGAAAGTGATTCAAAAGGAGATGGTTTATTGGTAAGCATCCAAT
>NZ_HE999444.1:323380-355698 GCF_000312305.1 Prevotella conceptionensis 9403948
GGATGCTTACGTTTATTGTGCCGAGTAACCATTATCAGACCTTTCTTAATTTCGTTATGTATAAGGGCGAGTAACTGAATGAAACAAGAAATGAAATTAGCTTTGCGCAAAGACCTTGTCTTGACTTTTAATACATTTTTAAGTTGAGCAGTTTATTGCCTTTGTGCTGTAAAACCAAGATAAACACCCGATCATGTACGAAGTGCTGGACTAAGATACAAAAAACCTAAAGTTTTGCACCATTTGTCTGTGGCAAAACGTGGTTGTGCCTCAAAAAGTAACCTAGTGAGCGTTCTTTCAACACATTCTTTACAAGTTGAAAGCATCTTTCCTGTGGTGCATAATGAGGAAGAAGTAAAGCGCACTTCTTTATGTTTCTTATGTTCTTATGTCGAAAAGGACGTATTTGTGTTAAGACACGAGAAAAGAACCCCTTCGTTAAGCCAAATGAACAATGTCGAGCTTACCCGAAGATTGTCAGGGCGAGAAAACGCATTTCTAGAGAAACGAGAAAAGAACGATTAACCCGTTCACTTATCCACCCGTTCACTTGTCAATTGGCTAACTCGCCCACTTGTTCACCTATCCACCCGTTAATTAACCAACCGATGTAATCTTTTCAGCAAGAATTTTAACACTATGAGTGCCCTTTTTGTCCACCAATCGCCCACCTTGCTGCAAAAAATCGATTCTCGTGAAGGTTTGTTTTGATGCAAAAAGGGGTTAGTCTGTGAATACGACAAAATGAATTTTTATTTAAAAACGCCACCATCTGGACCAGATTTAGGGCTATTTGCCGCTAAATGCAAGGTAAAATGGTGCAAAACGCAGTGTGTTTTGGTGCTAAATGCAGTGTGTTTTGCCGCAAAATGCAGTGCGTTTTGATGCTAAACGCAAGGTAAAATGGTGCAAAACGCAGTGCAAAATGCTGCTAAAAGCAAGACGAAAAGCATAAAAATACACAGAAATGGTATAAACAAAACCTTTCTGAACCATTAAATATATGGCTGGAAAGGGCAAAATGGCTGTTAAAAAGCAGGTTTTTGGGGGTTAAAAAGGGGTATTTAAGTTGCAATTAAACAGATGAGCAATGCGAGATAACGGCACAAAAAAGAGGTTGGTGCAGGATGCTACCAACCTCGGAATGTGATTTTGACAATCTCAAAATCGAATTAAGTGTTCGCAAATTTAGGCCTTATAATCGAATAAACCAAACTTTTCGGATATTTTTTTCGTATTTTAACGTAACAAATCGTAAAGACAAACGTTTGCAAAAGAATTTTCGTGTGCCTTCGGTTCACGCCACCACTCCGTCCACACTACCAATTTTCACCCATATTATGTCCCCCCTTCCTTGCCTATCTCACTCTTTTTTAGTTACTTTGCACACTACAAGCAGCACTAGCAACAACTTTAAAATACAACAGAACGATGAAGAAACAAACTTTATGCGTACAGGCAGGATGGGAACCTAAGAACGGCGAACCTCGCGTACTGCCCATTATTCAAAGCACGACTTTCAAGTACGACAACACAGAAGAGATGGCCATGCTTTTCGATTTGAAGAAAGAAGGCTACTTCTATACACGCTTACAAAACCCAACCAACGACGCTGTTGCGAAGAAAATAGCCGCATTAGAAGGTGGCGTGGCGGCAGTTCTCACATCGAGCGGACAAGCAGCCAACTTCTATGCAGTGTTTAACATCTGCGAGGCGGGCGACCACTTCGTTTCTTCAAGCGAGATATACGGCGGAACGTTCAATCTCTTTGCAGTAACGCTTAAAAAGCTTGGCATCGACTGCACGTTTGTTCATCCCGATGCCTCGGACGATGAGATACAGGCTGCTTTCCACCCTAACACCAAGCTGCTCTTCGGCGAAACCATTTCAAATCCCAGCTGTGCAGTGCTAGATATTGAGAAGTTCGCACGCATTGCACACCGCAATGGCGTACCCTTAATTGTGGACAACACCTTTGCCACACCCATCAATTGCAACCCCTTTGAGTGGGGATGCGACATCGTTACCCACTCTACAACGAAATATATGGACGGACATGCCACCTCTGTTGGCGGCGTTGTGGTGGATAGCGGCAACTTCGACTGGGAAACGAACGCCGAAAAGTTCGCCGGATTGTGCACGCCCGACAGCTCATACCACGGCCTGACTTACACCACGGCCTTCGGAAAGATGGCTTATATCACGAAAATGGTGGTTCAACTGATGCGCGACCTCGGCTCGATTCCTAGCCCACAGAACGCTTTTCTGCTAAACATCGGACTTGAAACGCTGCACCTACGCATGCGACAGCATTGTCAAAACGCACAGAAAGTGGCCGAATACCTGCATAACGACCCGCATGTGGCATGGGTGCATTACTGCGGATTGGAAGACGATGCCAACCACGAGAAGGCGAAAAAGTACCTACCCAACGGCTCGTGTGGCGTGCTTTCGTTCGGTTTGAAGGGCGACAGAGCCACTGCCGTGAAGTGGATGGACGCGTTAAAGATGATTGCTATCGTTACGCATGTGGCCGATGCACGCACCTGCGTGCTGCATCCTGCCAGCCATACACACCGACAACTGTCTGATGAGCAACTTCGCGAGGCTGGCGTCACAACCGATCTCATCCGCCTTTCGGTGGGCATAGAAGATGTGGAAGACATCTTGGCCGACATCAAACAGGCGTTGGAAAAGCTGTAACGCCCTTACAACGCTACGTTAAGTGTGCGTTGAAAAAAGGGAAAAGGAGCATGGAAAGTGTGGCTAACCCATATTGTGAACAGGGTTTGCGCACTTTCCCCACCTGTCAGCAAAACGAAAAAGCAGGTATAGTTGGTAATTTGTGAGCAGGTAATCTTCTGTTTCCACCCAATTATCAGCAGACCTCTATAATAAGAAAAGAAATTGATTAGAAACCTCTCCCTATCGATTAACAAAACATTTAGGGTGAGTGTACTTCGAAGTTTTTCAAACGCCTAGACATGAACATCAAACTTGAAAAGGGAATAAACAAAGACAACGCCTCGCTTTTATGTAAGTGGTCTAATGAACAAGGAAAAGCGTTTCAGGAGCAATGGATGGGTCCCAAAATCTCTTATCCGTTGAGTTATGGTAAAATAAAGGGCCTCGAAAATGTATTTTCCATATTCAATAATGGGGAATTTGTCGGAATGATACAAGAAATACAAATTGGCAAAGACAACATACACATAGGCAGATTTGTAATAAATCCTCAAAAAACAGGATTGGGTTTAGGCACAGAGGCACTAAAAAGGTTTGTAGATTTCATTTTTAAGGATGACAATATTGAAAGTATTTCTTTGACAGTCTTCGACTTCAACCAAAATGCAAAGAAACTCTATGAGAAACTTGGCTTTGAAATCAACGAGATAATTGAAGTCCCAAAGCTGAAATACATTATGAGAATGCACAGATAGGTTATGTCGGTTCGGTATAAAAGCCATAAAGAACAAACCAATAAAAAGAGGAAGTGTCAAGACTGCCACATCCTCTTCTTGTACAAGCATTTTTTAATGCGAGGTGTGGATAAACAAGTTTGTTCGTCTACTATCTTGCAGATAATGATAGAGCCAAATTTGCAAAAAGCAAATACAAGATCTATACATTGAACAGTGTTATAGGCCTATTGTTCTATACTGTTGCTTATCTTTTCTTCTTCGAAATGAAATACCATTTATCGGATAGCCAAGTGGTATGGCGATCTACACCTTCACCACATGGCACCAACACGCCTGTATCAGTCACCTTTGCACGTCCCTCTTTAAAAGGATAAGCAAATTTAAAGCGTGGCGAGATGACGACATTCCCCAGCGTATCGGCAAATCCTACAAGTGCGTTATCATCTACAATTCTAAACAACCCATCGGCAGGATAGTCGGGTCCGTTATCGTAATTGAAGACCTTAAAGAGAAACTCACCTTTGTTGTTAAAACATTTAATTGCGCCCACACTATCTGCAACGAAACCAATGCGCGAAATAGTATCTGTATAAGCGAAGGGAAATGTGCAATCAACAATAGTATCGCCTTGGGCGTTTATATACCCATAAAGCCCATTTCGTTCAGCAACAAAAAGTCGGTTATCTGCATCCTTGCAGTTTGCAAATAATACCACTGCAAGAAAAGAGATGACGATACACCAGCCAGAAGTTCTCATATTGCTGTTATTTAAGTTCATATAATAAAGCCATTCCGCACTCATCAAAGTACCCGTGACCTTCGACTTCTTTCCCGTCAAACAAATCAATGTGCCCAGCAGCATCGTCCCATTCACAGTTGGAAAAGATTATAACACCTTTCTTCCCTCGAAAATCTTTTGCTGCATGCCCCTTTATTGGAGACCCTCCTATATGTTTCTTAACAAACTTCTTCATGCCTGCTACTCGATACAAGTACCATTTTTTATATTTCCCCGAAGAGACACTCCCATCATACCGGCTTATAGGCATGCCTGAATAATTAAAAGCATACGACATTCTAATAGCACAAGCATTTTTAAAAATGTTGGCTTTGATGTTCGCTTCGACTTTACCACCACTCAACTTCCCCACTTTCGAGGGTGCAAGAGACTTTACTCGTGCAAAGTTAGAGCTAAGTGTTGAATAAGAAATTGCCGTCATATTAAATTACTTTTTAATCACAAAGATACTTATTATCCTCGAATACTCAAAAGAAATAGAAATAAAGCGAAAAAGAGAAGAAACAAAAAGAGGAAATGTTTTTATTGACACTTCCTCTTTAAGCGGTGCGTACGAGATTCGAACTCGTGACCTCCTGCGTGACAGGCAGGCATTCTAACCTACTGAACTAACGCACCTTTCCATGTGCGAACATTAACTTTGCGGTGCGTACGAGATTCGAACTCGTGACCTCCTGCGTGACAGGCAGGCATTCTAACCTACTGAACTAACGCACCTTGTTAAGCTACTGTTCTTAATTGCGGTGCAAAGGTAGACATAATTATTGAAACCGCAAAATGTTTATTGCATTTTTTAAGGGCGCATTTAAAATTTAAAGCGGCAGAGGTTGCGTTGTTACCGCCATAGCAGCACACTTATCGTTTCCGTTTCTTCGTTTTTCTAAGAGAAAGTATTATATTTGCAAAGGCAACGACACCAACAACTGATGTCTGCAATTGCCTCTCAATGAGGAACCAAGAGTCCCAAACATTAACACCACCATTTCAACTTATACTACCGATATAATATGCCATTAACAATAAGCAAGCGACATTTCGTTTCAATCATACTCCTGTTCGGCGTGTTTGTCCACGCCTGGTGTTTACACGCAACTCCCATCGACTTCATGGAAAGTAAGCACAGAACATCGCCGTTTGCACTAACAGACGGCGAGGAAACAATGCTGCCCTACTTCACAGGAGAAACGCCCACATGCCTATACACCGTTTATTTTCTTGGTCGCACCGCCAAGGAACGAAGTTTTTGGGACGTATATAATAAGGTGGGGTTTTGGAAAGACAAAGACAATGAATGCCCACACCTATACGCCAAAGACATAGAACGACGCATAACAACAGCAATAAAACAGTATAACATTTTCGCTATCGCCATTGATAAGGGCATGATAAAAGACATCCAAAAGGGCGATTTCACACCTAACGACGATGCACAATACACTACTTTCCTATTGAAAGAAGGGAAATGGACGGTGGTGGACAGCTTTAACGTGATGCAATCTCCCACAAATTCGGCGGAGTATCTTATGAAGGTGCTAGACAAAACGAGCCGAAACAACGCACAATTGTTAGGAGACAGCTTGGTGTCTTCTCCAAACTTCGCCCACAATGTAAATGCCACATGCGCAGAAAATGCAAGTGGATGTATTCTCGAAAAGTTGAAATGCAATTATTATCAGCTGCATTCCAACACTCCGACTATGGCCTGCCGCTTGGATGAAAGCCATAAAATGAAGTTTAAATCACACAAGACGAGAACCGACACAGAAGAACATATCAAAACCTACGCCCTGCTGTTGACGAACAATGTGGTTTCAGACTCTATTCTTTGCTATGAATACTACAACAATGCCGGCACGCTTTCTTGTTACGAACAGCTATATTATGTCGACATCAGTAAAGGCAGAATATGGACTGTTAGCCTGACTTACGATGTTGAGAGCGTAGAGGCCGCCGATGCAGACATATACATAATAGACCAAAAACGGGGTTGTTTTAGGAGAGAGGACAACACTACAAAGCCCCTTGTACGGACACGACAAAGTGCTTGTACGGACACTACAAGACGAAACCGTCTTGACTTTTAATCTTTCTACAGATTAAGAGGAGGTTATGTCTTTGTGCTGCAAAACCAAGATAAACGCCCCGTTCATCTATGACGTGCCAAACAAAGATATGATGAAATCTGAAATTCTGCCCCATTCGCCTGTGGCAAAACATGGCTATGTCCCCCAAAAGGTAACCTGGCGGGAGTTTTTTCAATACAATCTTTACAAGTTGAAAGCATCTTTCCTGTGGCACATAATGAGGAAAAAGTAAAGCGCATTTCTTTATGTTCCATCTGTTCTTATGTAGAAATGGACGTATTTATGTTAAGACACGAGAAAAGAACGTTTTCGTTAAGCCAAATGAACAATGTCGAGCTTGCTCGAACATCGTCGTGGCGAGAAAACGCACTTTTAGAGGAACAAGAAAAGAACGATTAACTCGTTCACCTATCCACTCGTTAACTTGTCCATTCGTCCCACTCGCCAACTGGTTAACTTGTCAACTGGTTAACTCGTCAACTCGTCAACCTGTTAACCTATCCACGCGGTTACACATCAATGGATGTAAACTATTCGGTATAGAATTTAACACTATGAGTGCCCTTTTTGTACACCAATCGCCCACCTTGCTGCAAAAAATCGATTCTCGCGGAGGTTGGTTTAGATGCAAAAAGGGGTTAGCCTATAAACACAACAAAATGAATTTTTATTTAAAAACGACACTATCTGCACCAGATTTAGGGTTATTTGCCGCTAAATGCTAGGTAAAATGGTGCAAAACGCAGTGCGTTTTGGTGCTAAATGCAGTGCGTTTTGCCGCAAAATGCAGTGCGTTTTGATGCTAAACGCAGGGTAAAATGGTGCTAAACGCCGTTCAAAATGCGGCTAAATGCAAGACGAAAAGCATAAAAATACACCGAAATAGTATAAACTAAACCCTTCTGAACCATTAGATATATGGCTGAAAAGGGCTAAATAGCTGTTAAAAAGCAGGTTTTTAGGGTTAAAAGCGAGTAATTGGGCTTGAGAAATTACGAGCATTCAGCCAAACTAGAAAGGCTAAATGGTGCAAAATGCAGGCTTTTCTCTTAAAAACGAACATATTTGAAGGCGTGAAAGATCAGAAATAGGGACAATTTACCTACTTTATGGCCTGTATTTGCGCTAGAACAGCGCGGAATTTAGAGTGATATTGTAAAATAAAAGATAATAATTTAAGTTTTTACCTGATGTATTTGTGAATTGGGGAGCTAATGTCTTCGGGAGTTGTTGGGCTTTCGTTAGTTTATAGGCCTGTGAGTTGACTTGTCCTGCACTCCTCTCAATTTATAGGATATTAAAAGTCAAGACGACTTCGACACTTGTACACACACTACAAGCGTGTTTGTAGCCACGGTACAAATAGTTTTCACTAACACATTGGCAACAAACGGTGGTGAACAACCTGCATTCCAAAAACAAATCTTTTCGCTTGTTAATTATCGGCACTTGGGTTAAGCCAAACATGGCTAAGTGGCGCGCCTGCTCCCTTGTTAACTTGTAAATTCGTAAACTTGTCAACTGATAGGCTCGCCAACTTGTCAACTTGTTGACTCGTTAACCCGTTAACTCATCACCTACTACAAGAACAACTGCATCAAACAAGCATCCTTATACACGCCCTCTTTCACCTGCAACCACTGTTTAAGCAGAGCCGTTTGCACAAAACCTAGTTTCTCGAACAGCCGCAAACAGCTTTCGTTATCGCATTCGGCCACCAAGAACAGCTGGTGAAGATGCAACGTTTTACTAGCATACGCCACAAGTTTTGTCAAAGCAGCCGTGGCATATCCTTTGTGGCGATGAGGTTTCATGATAACAATACCCACTTCGGCACGACTGTGTTGGGGCGAAAAGTTCATCAAATCAATGATGCCCACGGTTTCGCCTGCCTCAATATCAATCATCATGCGCACCTGTTTGTCGGCATAAATGTCGTTAGTATTGGTCTCCACGTATTCGTGTAAGGCAAAACGCGAGTACGGAACGTTTGTTGCACTAACAGCCCAAAGTGCTTGATTGTTCTCTACTTTATAAAGCGTGTCGAGGTCTTCGGGTTCCATCGCACGCAAGTTTACTATGGGATGGTTCATTTGATGATGTCGTTAGTGGTGATAAGCAATTGCGTTTCGGGGTTGAAAAGCCCAAGGGTGACGTTTTTTTGAGGATGTTTCGACATGATTTCGAGAATGGTTTGATAGCTATACACACTGCTATCGTAAACCATTACGGTGGGTTGCGCAAGCGTTTCTTCGACTGAGGCATGGCCCAAAGGCAGCATTTGCTCGTTGGCCACGGTGCATTCCACGCTCAACCCCTTGCGTTTGGCCATTTGCTGGATAGCCAAGCACGATGTCTGCGACCCGTAAAAACGATATGCCGGCTGCTGCTTTCGCCGTGGGCGTAAGGCCAATGCGCGGCGCAAAACACGCGTCTGGATGTTTAACAAGGCGGTTAATGCCTTGAAATAGATGGCCGCCTTGATGGGCAGCGACACCCAAAAGCGCGTGTGCCGATAGTGTTTGCGAAAGAAGATAAGCATGGCTTGATAAAACACATGTACGTAACGGAAAGACGACTTGTGGGTGCTTTCGCCCTTATAATGAAGTATTTGGCACGGCAAATACCAGTTTTCGTAACCTGCTTTGAGTATGCGGTAAGACAAGTCGATGTCTTCGCCATACATGAAATAGTCTTCATCTGGCAGCCCAACCTTGTCAAACGCCTCACGTCTTACCATCATACACGCACCACTTATCACCTCGATGCGGGCAGGAGCATCCCACGGCAGATACGAAAGATAATACTTGCCGAAACGTTTGCTTTGCGGAAAACGGGCGCAAAGGCCGGTCATCTTATAGAAAGACACCATAGGCGAGGGCAAACCACGGCGCGACTCCATCGCCTTTTGTCCGTCGGCACCCAGCATTTGTACGCCCATACCGCCAGCTTGCGGATGTTCGTCCATAAAACTCAGCATCGTTTGTATGGTGCTTTCGGCCACAAACGTATCGGGATTGAGCAACAGCACATACTGGCTTTGGCTCTGTTTGATGGCCACATTGTTGGCGTAGGCAAAGCCATAGTTGTGCATGCAGGCAATGATGTTTACCTGAGGAAACCGCTCTTGCAGGTATTCCACCGACCCATCGTGCGAATGATTGTCAACTACATACACCTCGGCATCCACGTCTGCCAAGGCTTTGCGAAGTGAATGCAGGCATTGCTCTACATAATACTTCACGTTATAGTTAACGATAATCACCGTAAGTTTAGGCATTTTCGGAGCTGTTGTCGTTGGTTTGCAAACTGGCTTTCTCGCGTTCGTAGCGATTACGCGTTGGCATTACGAAGAGTAAGCAGAGAAAAAGGATTATGGCCATGTAGCCAAAGGGAACACCCATGAAGGCGTAATAGGCAAAAGTGTTGAGCAACAAGGGCAATCCCAACAGCACAAGGCGCAATATGGCACGGCAATCGTAACTCATCCGGCCTGTGTTAGAATGCCCAGGACGAACCAAACGGAACGCCACGGGGATGGCACAAAGCGAAAGTAGTTCGAGAATTGCGGTGCAAAGGAAGTCGGCCGAGCGGTTGTCGGCCCACCATCCGCCTATCAACATGTTGGTTTCGAACAGCAAAGCTGCCAATAACGACAACACTATGCTGGTGTAAAAAATAATATTGAGCGTTTGTTGGGGTTTCATATTGTTTGAGTTTATGAGTTCATGAGTTCGTGAGTTTGTAAGTTCATGAGTTTGTAAACTCATAACCTCACGAACTTACAAACTCAGAAACTTAAACCTTTTACGTTTATCCTATTGATGTTCTGTTGATAATAGAGCGGCCAAGCGTCACCTCATCAGTATATTCTATCTCGTCGCCCACGGAGATCCCACGTGCAATAACGCTCGTCTTCACCTTGTAAGGGGCAATCTTTCGCGAGATATAATAGTTGGTGGTGTCGCCCTCCATCGTGCTGCTCAATGCCAATATCACTTCGTTCACCCCACCTTTTGCCACTCGTTCAACCAAAGAATTAATCTCAATGTCGTTCGGTCCCACACCATCCATAGGCGAAATAACGCCTCCTAACACATGATATAGGCCGTTGTATTGCTGCGTATTCTCAATGGCCATCACGTCTTGGATGTTTTCCACCACACAAATGGTGGCCGCATCGCGACGTGGATTGGCGCAGATGGCACACGTTTCGGTGTCGCTGATGTTGTGGCAAAGCTGGCAATACTTAATGTCTTTACGCACTTTGAGGATGGATGAGGAAAAAGACTCCACGTCCTCAACGCGTGTTTTCAGCAAATGCAGCACCAGCCGAAGGGCCGTTTTGCGGCCAATGCCTGGTAGCCTACTAAATTCGGACACCGCTTTTTCCAAGAGGGCGGAGGGATATTGTTGTTCCATTATGCGATGAATGACTGCAACTGATGCAGCCCAAGGGTTGTTCGTTGGATGCGAAAGGACGTGAGGCTAGGCGTTCTTCGTGAGGTTGCACATAGGTAAGCGAAGTCCATCCGAGTACCGCCTGTTGTTTTTTTCGCGCCCCACCCCACGTTCGTTTCTACTTATACTTCTTTATTAGGTCATCGGCGCGCGTGTCGCCCAGTTCCTTTGCTTTGTTCAATGCCGCCAGGCCTTCTGCCTTTTTGTTGTCGTTTACCAAGGCCAAGCCCTTAATGAGGTAAAGGTCGGGATAATTGGGAGCAATGCGCAAGCCCAAGTCGGCCGTAGCAACGGCGTCGTCTTTTTGGTTAACGCGCAATTGCAATTGGGCTAGTTCGGCATAATAGGTGGGCTCTGCGCGATTAAGGACAATGGCGTGGGCAAAGTCGTTCAACGCCTGTTGAAACTGACGTAACTGCACTTCGCACAAGGCGCGGGTATAATAGAAGTCGTGCGAGGCACGCCCCAACATCAAACTATCATAGCGATTATAGTCTGCTATTGCCTTCTTGTATTGCTGTGCACCATGCAAAGCCGTACCCCGAGCCAACACATAAGGGGCAGAAAGGTTGGCATCTTGCGCTGTTACGGCACTATCGAGCAAGGTTAAAATCTCCGCGAAGGGTGCTTTAAGCTGTTGCTTGCACTGCGCTGCCTCGTAAAACAATTCGCCATTGCGAAGGTTGGTCTTCGTCAGAGCCATAAACTGTTCGTAAGCCTTGGCGTATTCGCCCTTGAAATAGACGATTTGTGCCTCCAAATGTTTGTACAAAGGCAATGGATTAAGGGCGTAGGCCTTGTTTGTTTCGGCCAAAGCAAGGTCTAAGTTCCATTGCGGATAAGGCATGTTGGCCTGCTTTATCTCCTTCTGATAGATAAGTTTGGCCAGGTTATAATGTGCCTCGTCTTTCTTGTCGGCCATGCCTAAAGCCGTCTGCATGGTGGCGTTGGCCCTACCAAAGTCGTTTTGAGCGAGGTAAAACTCGGCCTTCGAGACATATCCTTCAACCGACTTAGGGAACTTATGGATAAAGTCTTCCACATAGCGCAGGTAGCGCGAGGGCGACGTTTGCCCAGCCTCGAGCATCAGCATAAGTAAGGCTTGGTCTTGCTTATCGGGCAAGGCCATACGTATGGTGGTTTGCTTTAAGATAGGTTCGTTTACCGACAAGCCCGTGGTTTTAAAGGTTTCGGCCAGGCGAACGTCAACAGAATTGTAATCGCCGCTGAGCTTGGAGTGCTGCAACAAGCCCATAACCTCGCCTTTTTCGTTGGTTACAGGACAGCCTATGTGTAGGCTCTCGGGTTGTCCGTCATACTGATAGAAGTAACAATCGGTCATAAACGGCTCGGCCTTCTTCACTTTCAATGCGCTTGTTTGCGCTCTTCCTGTGGAATACTGCACAAGCCAAGCACGCGCCCCCACAGCCATTTGGGTTTTAGCGGCAGGTGCGGGCGTGGTAATGGCGTTAACCTTAAACTTACAAAGGTCGTAAACTTCGCTTGCACCATATATTACATCCACGGTGTGCTTATTGCCATTGGCATCAATCACGATGGCACTGTCGGCTCCAACAAAGGGTGCCCATGTGCTCACGGCCTCGCCATTAGTCCCTACAAACACGCCCCTACCTGAGGCAAGGAGACTTCCGTCTTTCTTAAATGTGGTGAGACTGAACACCGATTTCAAAACTTTCTGCACATTAGCCGACTGTGCTTGCGCACCGAGGGCAAAGCATGTGAAGAGCAAGGATAAGAAAACTGATTTCATATATTACTGTTTCTGTATTTTTATTGTATGCCAAGCAGTGTCTTGGCGTTGTCTATGGCCGCGGCCGATACGTCGCTACCGCTCAACATCTTGGCTATTTCGCCAACGCGTTCGCTTGGGTTGAGCAAACACATGTGGCTCACTGTGCCTTGGTCGGTCTCTTCTTTCGACACCATATAATGGGTCGTACCCAGCGCGGCAATCTGTGGTAAGTGGGTAATGGCAATCACCTGCCTATCTGTTTTGCCCATATCGGCCATGATATTGGCCATCTTTTCGGCCACCCTTCCACTAACGCCTGTGTCTATTTCGTCGAATATAATGGTGGGCAACTTAACCGCATTGCTTATCATCGCCTTCAACGAGAGCATCACACGGGCGATTTCTCCACCCGATGCCACCTGACTTACGGGCTGTAAAGCCGTGTTGGTGTTGGCACTGAAAAGGAAAGAAACCTTGTCGCAGCCGTTGGGCGACAACTCTTTGGCACTCAACGCTATTTTGAACTGTACTTTGGGGATGCCCAATTCCATCAGCATAGACTGCAATTGCTGTTCTATCTGCTGCGCCTTTTCTTGACGAATGGCGGTTAGTTTTGCGGCTTTCTCGGTGCAAATGGCCAACATCTGCTCCTTCTTCTTGCGCATTTCTTCCAAGTCGGCGTCGCCGTTGTCGATGTGTTGCAGCTGTTGCTTTATGTCGTTGTGCATGGCGATAAGCTCGGCCACGCTATCTAGTCGGTATTTCTTTTCAAGCGAATAGATGATGTTCAGCCGTTGGGTTATCTCGTCAAGGCGTTGCGGGTCGAAGTCAACGTCCTCTACCTGCGAACCCAAGTCTTGGGCAATGTCTTTCAGTTCGACATAACAGTTATCCAGTCGTTCGGCCAATTCCTTTACGTTGGGATATATTTCTTCGATGTCGTGCAGCTTGCCAACATAGGTATGCAAGCTGCCAAGCATGCTATTGCTTTCGCCATCGATGCCTTCAACAGCTTGATAAAGTGCCGCCTTAATGTCTTCGGCATGCGACATTATTTCCGATTCCTGCTCCAAACTTTCCTGCTGACCGTCTTCTAGCTTGGCCTCTTCCAACTCGGCATGCTGAAAACGCAGGTAGTCTTCGCGCTCTTTGTTGCCACTGATAAGTTCTTCCAGCTGTCGTAGTTCTTTCTCTGCTGCCTTATATTTATCGTATGCCTCGGCGTACTCGGCAAGTTGAGCTGAGTTTTGGGCGATGAGGTCGATAACGTTAAGCTGAAAATCTTCCTTATTGAGCAACAGATTTTGGTGCTGACTGTGAATGTCGATGAGGCGTTCGCCCAACTCTTTGACCAACGCTAGCGGCGCAGGAGCATCGTTAATGAAGGCACGACTCTTACCCGAAACGTTTATCTCGCGGCGAATGATGCAGTCGTTGGCGTCATAGTCTAGGTCGTTTTGCTCGAAAAAAGACTCTAACCCATAGTGGGCGATGTTGAAATGCGCCTCAACGGTGCACTTCTCGGCTCCGTGCTTAATGCTTTTCACGTCGGCTCGCTGCCCCATAACCAGTCCAAGCGCACCAAGTATGATACTCTTTCCTGCTCCTGTTTCGCCTGTTATCACCGAAAAACCCGAACGAAAGTCCATGTCTAGCTCGTCGATAAGTGCGAAATTCTTAATATATAGTTGTGTTAGCATGTCATTCTTTTATTTTTTCCCAAGCGTTATTTTGGCTTGCATTGATTTTAAACAGCAGGTCGTACACGGCTTGTTTCTCTTTTTGTGTGCCTTTTCCTTGGTAAACCTGCACCAGTTCGTCTCGCTTATAGTCGGTCCATATCTGCGGCAACATGCTCAATGGCTTGTTTTCCTTGCTACGTTTCAGCCCCTCTTCTAGTGCTGTGGTGATGTTTACCCTGCCTCGTTCTGCGTTGTTCACCATCTCGTCTAGTCCCTTTCTGTAATAATCGTACTGCAATTGGCGGAAGGGTTGCATGCGCCCATCTAGATAATCGTTGATGATGGCGAAACGATTTCGGTCGTTGTCGAACGATTTCCAACCAGCAAACGAAAGGTTTTGAGCGTTATTCACGAGGGTCATGCAGCGTTGAAGAACGTCTTCACCGCCCATAGGCGCAAAGCTATCGAGGTCTAATCCGATGATGAGATAGGCATAATAGGCCAACAGAGCGGTTAGTTGGTTGGAGAGGTTGTCTTCGTTTAACTCCAATTGGTCGAACTGCGAGTAGTCGAAATTGAAGTCGTTGTCGGTATTGTTGTAAAGAACCGAAGAATAAGAGGCATTGAACACGGGGCGGTTGGCCTGTATCAAAGCTTTACACGAGAAACGATTGGCCTCGCGGTCGTATTGCTGTATGGTGATGTTGAAGTTGCAGACAATACGTTCGTTATCCCTAAACTGCAAGTGGGTCCATTGTCGGTTGTTCACAAATTGTTCGATGGCTTGTTGCAAGTTGTCGAACACAGCCGTCTCGGTGGTTTGCACCTGACTGGCGTTCACGGTGACTTTCGCTCGCAACTCTTGTGCGAACGCGCCACGGCAAACCATCAGTAAGCCCAACAAAAACGCAATCTTTATCTTCATTTGCAAATACACCTTATTATATATAGGAGTTATGGAGTTAAGCCAAACACTTGGTGACAGAGTGGCAAAGACACTAGGCATACCACTCCCCTCTCCCCTTGGAGAGGGGCTGGGGGTGAGGCTTTACTCTGGTAACAGAGTGGCAAATACGCAAGACATACCACTCCCCTCTCCCCTTGGAGAGGGGTTGGGGGTGAGGCTTTACTCTGGCAACAGAATGGCAAATACACTAGGCATACCGCTCCCCTCTCCCCTTAGAGAGGGGTTGGGGGTGAGGCTTTACTCTCAACATTTCATCCTTTCGCACAGATACTCAACAATATCTTTGGCCACTTCTGACTTCGATTTAAAGCCGAACTGCCTTTTCTCGGTAGCCGAAATAATGTTTACCATATTGTTGTCTGTTCCAAAACAAGTGCCCTCGTTGCGCAAAGAATTCAGCACAATGAAGTCTAAGTTCTTGCTTTCGAGCTTCTTTTGCGCATTCGTTTCCTCGTTATTGGTTTCCAAGGCAAAGCCAACCAGCACCTGATTTCCTTTTTTCTCCCTACCCAATGCCGCGGCAATGTCGTGCGTAGCGGCAAGTTTTAAGGTAAGTCCATCGCCTTCGCGCTTTATCTTTTTTGCAGCAACGGCAACAGGTTTAAAGTCGGCCACGGCAGCACACAATATTGCGGCATCGGCATGGGCAAACTCGGCTACACAAGCGGCGTGCATCTCGTCGGCACTTTCCACATCGATGCGCCTAATGGCAGCAGAACATTGCAAGCTTACAGGCCCAGCAACAAGTACCACGTCGGCACCTCTTCGGCTACATTCTTCGGCTAAGGCAAAGCCCATCTTTCCCGAAGAGTAGTTGCCGATAAAGCGAACAGGGTCTATCTTCTCGTAAGTTGGACCGGCCGTAATCAGCACTTTCTTGCCAGCCAGCTGCCCTTGGGCTGTACAGATACGGCCGTTATCCTCGCCTTCAAAATACTTTTCAAGCGTGGCCACGATGTTTTCGGGCTCTTCCATACGTCCTTTTCCTTCCAACCCACTGGCCAAAAAGCCAGCTTGCGACTCGATAATGATGTTGCCCACCTGCCTAAGCCGGTCTATATTGGCCTGCGTTGAGGGGTGAGCATACATGTCCAAATCCATTGCAGGCGCAACAAACACAGGCGCTTTCATCGAGAGATAGGTTGTGATAAGCATGTTATCGGCAATACCGTGAGCCATCTTGCCCAACGAACTGGCCGTGCATGGCGCAATAAGCATGGCATCGGCCCAGATACCTAGGTCGACATGCGAGTGCCATGTGCCGTCGCTCGCTGCGAAAAACTCGCTCACTACGGGTTTCCCACTCAGTGCAGAGAGCGTAACGGGCGTGATAAACTTCTTGCCGGCCTCGGTTATCACCACCTGCACTTCGGCTCCTTGCCTCACCAACAGGCGCAGAATAAGGCAGGCCTTATAGGCGGCTATGCTACCCGTTATGCCTAATACAATTTTCTTTCCTTTCAACATGTGTCGCAGAAACTTTAAAAGGCGATCAGCCGACATCAACGTCCGCCAAAGCCCTTTAACCTAATACGCGTAAGAACTTGCTTGGTGTTGTTGGTGAAATCGGCCTGTAACATCCAGTTATAATAGCCGGGATCGCGCTGCAACACCTCGTCAACGGCGCTACCTTTATACTTACCGAAGTTAAAGTATTCTTTCTTTATCACCTGTCCCTTGCTGTCCAGCATCTCGTTTCCCTTGCCATCAAGCACGGGTCGCCACACTATTCGGCCGGCGAAGTCAACGTTATCGTTGTTCTTTGAAAACTCGGCAAGGTAGTCCATGTCGTTAGGCAACACGCGTTCGGGCTCTTCTTGGTTGGCCTCCGAGTATTTTTCTAGTTCGCCCAACAGCACACGGTAAGTGGCTTCTGCGTCTTGGTCGGCGCGATGAGCCTCAAAATCGTCTTCCATCTTTCTACCACAATAAAACTTGTAGGCGGCGGCAAGGTTGCGTTTCTCCATCTTGTGGAAGATGGTTTGCGCGTCGATGAGCCGTGCAGAAGAGAAATCGAAGTCTATTTCAGCACGCAAAAACTCCTCGGCAAGCATGGGAATGTCGAAATGGTTGGAGTTAAAGCCTGCGAAGTCGCAGCCTTTGAACACCTCGTTAAGGCGAGGTGCAAGCTCTTCGAATGTGGGAGCATCCTCCACCAAGTCGGTTGTGATGCCCGTTAACTCGCTCACCTCGTCGGGAATAGGCCTTTGAGGATAAACCAAGAGGTTCTCTCGCTCTTCCTTTCCGTCGGGATAAATCTTGATATACGATATTTGTATGATGCGGTCGTTGACCAAGTCCAGCCCTGTTGTTTCCAAGTCGAAGACAACAAGCGGACGGGTTAGGTTCAGTTTCATTTACACTGTTACGGAGTTAGTTTGTCAATGGCGGCGCGGCAGGGCAGCAAAAGCAAGTTGCACGCCCCCTACCCACCACATGGCTACGCGCTATTGGCATCAGTTGTCGTTGAGCATCATGGGCATGATGAGCATCAACACCTCTTCGTTCTCAGGCTGAACAGCAGGCAACACCAATGCGGCCTTGCTGGGATCGGCAAGTTGTACCACCACGTCGTCGCTGTCTAGGTTGTTAAGCACGTCGCCCAACACACTGCCTTTAAAGCCAATGTTCATGGGAATGCCCACGTAATCGCACACCATACTTTCTTTGGCACTGGTGGCGAAGTCGATATCTTCGGACGAAAGTTCAATCAATCCCTGTTCTATGTGCAGGCGAATGAGCTGGCTGCTCTCGCTGGCAAAAGGCAAAACGCGGCGTAGCACGCTCACCAACCCCTTGCGGTCGAGGGTTATTTGGTTGGGATTGTCTTTCGGTATAACCGATTCGTAGTTGGGATAGTTGCCCTCTACCAGTCTACACGACAGCATTCCGTTGGGGAAATGCACTTCTGCATTGCGGTCGTCGAACTTAATTTCCACCATAGTGGCGTCTTTCGTGAGGATGTTTCGCAGCAGCGATGCAGGCTTTTTGGCCAACACAAAAGAGCGTTTCACGTCTGAACGGATGGCGCTGTTCTTGTTTTTCACCAACTTATGCCCGTCGGTGGCAACGATGGCCAACCCATCTTCCTTCAAATCGAAGTAAATTCCGTTCATGATGGGGCGCAATTCGTCTTGCCCCGTGGCGAAAATCGAACGCACAATGCTATTGAGCAGCACAGCCGACTCCATCTGTATGCTTGCCGCATCGGCCGCCAACTCCTTGTTGCGAGGATATTCTTCGGCCGTCTGAGCCGTGAAGTTGTACACGCCGTTCTGGTAAGTTATCTGCACAGCCATAGTCTCCAAGTTGATGTCGAAGTGTAAAGGCTGGTCGGGCAGTTCGCGAGTTGCGTCTAGAATGGTACGACTAGGCACGGTAAAGCGGCCGTTGCTGTCGCTTTCGTCTAGTTTCAATGCGGCCTTCATCGTTGTTTCGCTGTCGCTAGTGGTAAGTGTCAGCACGCCGTCAACCACCTCAAAAAGAAAATTATTGAGAATAGGTATGGACGGTTTCGCGCTTAGCGTCTTGGCCAAGTTTTGCAATTTGCTACTTAATGCCGAACTTGAGATTGAAAATTTCATCAGTATTTATCGTTATTTTAATTATGGCACGATTACACTCCACCGCACAAGACAATGTAAAATTGCCCTGCACAACATGAAGTTTATAAGTACAAAAATACTAAAATCGCGCTTATTAGCAAAAAAAAGATTGAAAAGTTTAGTTTTCAGAACTAAATTACTATCTTCGCACTACAAAAACGGGCCATCGGTCCCCGTTTCGTGTGAAAGCAACTAATATATCACATTAAACATATAAGGACATATACAATGGACATACAAGGTAAAGTCATTGCTGTACTCCCCGAAAAAACGGGAGTTTCTGCCAAAGGAGAATGGAAGGTGCAAGAATACGTCATTGAAACACACGAGGCTTATCCCCACAAGATGGTTTTCTCGGTGTTTGGTGCCGATAGAATTGCGCGTTTCAACGTGCAAGTGGGACAAGAGGTGATGGTGTCTTTCGACATCGATGCTCACGAATATCAAGGACGCTGGTTTAACAGCATCCGTGCCTACGACGTTCGTTTGGTAGACCCTGCACAATTTGGTGTGCCTGCCGCCGCGCCACAAGCTACGCAAGCTGCACCAGCAGGTTTCCCGCCACAACAGGCTGCAAGTGCTGCGCCTGCTGGTTTCCCACCAGCGCAAGACGCACCCGCAGAAGACAGTTCAGACGACCTGCCGTTCTAACGAACGCGCTACATGAAATAGCAAAACACGCCCTCACGCAGTTGTAAACGACGTGGGGGCGTTCGTACTTTTAGAGGTTATGAGTTTTTAAGTTTGTGAGTTTATAAGTTTATGAGGTTTTAAGCTTGTTAGTTTTTAAGCTTGCGAGTTCATAATTTGTTTGAGTTTATAGACAATGAACAAACCAACAAACCCTCAAAACAATAAGCGCAAAGATTTAGTTTTTACGTTTCTAAGCTTATAAATTTTTAAACTTGTACGCAACCAACAAACTAATAATCCCTCGAAACAATGAACGCAAGAAGAGTATAAAGACCGAGAAACGGCAATCTTAAAATACCAAAAGCTCATAATTTCTAAGCTAACGTCCATAGAACCCCACAACCTCAAAATTCAAAGACATGAACTACATCCACTGGAATCCGCCTACGGACATTATCAACCTAGGCTTTTTTGCCATACGATGGTATGGTATGCTTTGGGGCATCGGCCTTATCGGTGCCACCTATATCGTGGCGCGCCTCTTCAAAGAATACAAAATAGCCGACTCCAAGTTTGCATCACTCTTTGTTTACGTTTTCTTCGGGGTGCTATTGGGGGCACGTTTGGGACATTGCCTGTTTTACGAACCTACATATTTCTTCGGAAGTCTCAAACATTTCGTTGAAATGTTCCTCCCCATTCGCTTTCTTTCCGACGGCGGATGGCGGTACACGGGCTACGCAGGACTAGCATCTCACGGAGGTGTTATAGGACTTCTCATCGCATTATACCTGTATTGCCGACAAATGAAGATGGAATACCTGTTTGTGTTAGACTGCATAGGCTTTGCCGCCCCATTCACTGCAATGGCCATTAGACTTGGAAACCTAATGAATTCGGAGATTATCGGCAAAGCAACAGACGTGCCTTGGGCTTTTGTTTTCACTCGTGTAGACCCACTTCCACGCCATCCTGCACAGCTATACGAGGCCATTTTCTATGCCATTGTGTTTTGTTTAGGCATGTTACTCTACAAAAAACGCAAGGAGAAAACCATCATCGGCTCTGGCTTTTTCTTTGGCTACTGCCTAACACTTATATTTACTTTCCGTTTCTTTGTTGAGTTTATCAAAGAGGTACAGGTAGATTTCGAGCATCAGTTAGCACTCGACATGGGCCAAATCCTATCCTTACCACTCGTTGCTATCGGCTTATATTTTATGTGGAAAGCACAACACAAGCTTGCAAACAAACACAAGTAAGCCACTGCTTTCTCCAAAAGCATAGCAAACATAGCCTACTTACATCCTTAAAACATCCGTTGGTAACCCCTTGAAAAGCTTATTGCGACGGGGTTAGTGCTATCGGGTTAGATTTCTCATGGCTATCCTCTCGTTATCGCTCGCTTAACTTTAAATATAAAACGAAGACGTCGTGACTTTTAAAGTGTAGGACAAACAAACTCACTGGCTTATAAACTCACGAAAGCCCAACAAGACCCGAAGCCCATACAGAGGGTACAATGGTAGCCGACACCTTTAAACCGGCAGCTCGTGTCGTATCTAAAATAGCCAAGCTTTCAAAATTATTACAGCAAGACTTTCCTGTGCTGTTGCTCAAATGCTTGCGTGCCAACGGTTGTTCTGTTTTTCAGTGAAACGCAGTTTGGTTCGCCTTTCTTCGCTTCAATAGGGCGATTTACGTTAAAACATTTGGTAAAGACCGCAAAAATACATAACTTTGCAAAGAATTTTTAACGCTAGAAATGCAATAACTAAAAAGTAGAGCCTATCGACAAAAGTGTACTCCATATCAAAACCATTAGAAAATGATTAAGATTAGCGAAATGACCGACGAAGAATTGGCCATGTCTTACGTCAGTGGGAACAACAAAGCTTTCGACTTGTTGCTTGAACGCAACCAATCGAGGCTGTTTTCTTATATCTTGTTCATTGTACACGACAGGAGTATGGCGGAGGATTTGTTTCAAGAAACGTTCGTTAAAATCATCTCCAAACTTCATGAAGGCAAGTACAGTTCTAGCGGAAAGTTTGTTTCCTGGATGCTGCGCATTGCACATAATGCGGTGATGGACTGGTACAGGCGTCAGAAGAACGAGAAAACGATGGAGGTTTACAATGAAAACGACCTCTATGGCGATTCGACTAGCGTTCTCGACGCGAATATCGAAAACCACTTTGTTAAAGAACAGGTGTTGCGTGATGTGCAACGCATGATGAACCTTTTGCCCATCACTCAGCGAGAGGTTGTGTTTATGCGTTTCTACCAAAACTTGTCGTTCAAAGAGATAGCCGAACTCACCAACGTGAGCATCAATACGGCTCTGGGTCGCATGCGATATGCCGTGATGAACATGCGCCGAATGGCCGCCGCCAACGGTGTGGCACTGCAATTAGACTAAAAAAATAAGCACTAGCAAACACGTCTGTGGCCGTATTTTGCTGCAAATACGTGCGCCAATGCCCATGACATCAAAACGTTAGGCGACAAACAACACGTGGCCAAACATCGTTTGAGGGGGCTTGAAAGTCCCTTGTTATAGGGGTGAGTTCTTCAATGCGATGGTGTTTTTCCCAACATAATAAAGGTTCCGTTTCGAATTGTTCGAAACGGAACCTTTATCATTTAACGTTTAGCACAACGCTTTTCCCCATCTGTTACCCTTGCCAAAGAGCCACTTTGCCCCTTGCCAGCGATGTTTGCACATCAATAAGGCGCTGGTTAGAGCTGCCACGAAAGCGCAATCCCACATCGCGGAGTGAGCGAACAAACGGTCCGTCTACAAGAACATCAAGCTGTTCGAGCAAAGCACGCCTGCCTTTGTCTTTGAGTAAGGCCTCGAAAGTAAAGCCCGTGTAGCACCAAATGTCTTTCTTCGTCTGTTGTTTTATCTCTTTGGCCAATGCCGTAAACGCCTCTGCTTGCAGCATTGGGTCGCCGCCGCTGAACGTAACATTGGCAAACGGGTCGGCCTTAATCACCTGCATGATGTGCCCGATGTTCATTTCTTCGCCGCCATCCCTGTTCCACGATTGTGGGTTATGGCAGCCTTCGCACGCGTGAGTGCACCCTGCACAATATATGCAGGTTCTAAATCCGGGGCCGTCTACGGTGGTGTCTTCAATAATAGACAGCACGCGCAATGTATATTTGTTGTTAGCCATCATCGTGTTGTGCTTATGTGTACCCTATTTCGAAAGCGATGCGCCCTATCAAGCGCCACTTCGATGTTTGTTTGCAAAGCATGTTCTGCCTTGCAAGCTGCTGCCACGCTCGTTTTATTGCGTGCCTCATTCCGTTTCGTGTATCACCCTGTCTTTCAACTCGGCCAACTTACCGCTGTTCCACCTGTCGGTCGTTCCAACAAGATAACCCGTAATGCGTTGCAACCTGTCTAAGTGCTTGCTGCCACATTGCGGACAAACCTCCAAGTTGGCCTCAGCATTTTCAAATCCGCAGTCCAAACAACGGTTGCGGTTATGGTTAACGCTGCCATAGCCCATGTTGTAGTGGTCTATCATGTCTACCACGTTCATGATAGCTTGCGGATTATGTGTGGCGTCGCCGTCCATCTCTACATAAAAGATGTGTCCAGCCCTCGTCATCTCGTGGTAAGGCGCCTCCACCTCGGCCTTATGGCGTGCGCTACATTTGTAATATACCGGCACGTGGTTCGAGTTGGTGTAATAGTCGCGGTCGGTAATGCCTTCCAATACGCCAAACTTCTTGCGGTCTATCTTGGTAAACTTGCCCGATAAACCTTCGGCAGGCGTTGCCAGCAAGCTGAAATTGTGGTGATACTTCTCCGAAAACTCGTTGCAACGGCACCGCATGTAGTCTACAATGCGCAACCCCAGCTGCTGTGCCTCGTCACTTTCGCCGTGATGCACGCCAAGTAAGGCTTTAAGGCATTCTGCCAAACCGATAAAGCCGATGCTTAAAGTGCCTTGGTTGATAACCTTTTCTATGGTGTCGTCGGGCGAAAGATTTTCTGCGCCTGTCCAAAGGCTACGCATCAGCAAGGGGAATTGCTTGGCCATAGCCGTCTTTTGGAAGTCGTAGCGTTCGTTAAGCTGCCTTGCGGCCACGTCGAGCATGTTGTCTAGCTTGGCAAAGAAACTGTTTATGCGCGCATCCTTGTCGGCAATGTCCATACACTCGATGGCCAACCGCACAATGTTGATGGTAGAGAACGACAGGTTGCCTCTTCCCACCGAGGTCTTCATGCCGTACTTGTTCTCAAAAACGCGTGTTCGGCAGCCCATCGTAGCCACTTCGTGCATGTAACGCTTAGGGTCGTCGGCCTTCCATGCCTCGCTTTGGTTGAAGGTGGCGTCTAAGTTGAGGAAGTTAGGGAAGAAACGTCGTGCCGTAACCTTGCATGCTAGGCAATAAAGGTCGTAGTTTGGGTCTGTGGGCAGATAGTTCACGCCGCGCTTTTTCTTCCATATCTGTATGGGGAAGATGGCTGTTTCGCCGTTTCCAACGCCGTCGTAGGTGCTGTTCAGCAATTCGCGGATAACGCAACGGCCCTCTGCCGAAGTGTCGGTGCCATAGTTAATCGACGAGAATACCACTTGATTTCCACCGCGCGAGTGGATGGTGTTCATGTTATGAATGAAGGCCTCCATAGCTTGGTGCACACGAGCCACGGTCTTATTGATAGCATGTTGCACGATGCGCGCTTCGCCTTCAAGCCCGTCGAGCGGCTTTTTCAGATAGTCGTTTATCTCCTTATTATATATATGGGCATAGTTTTCGCCCGTAAGTTCCTCCAAAGCCTTGACTTCTTCTACGAAGCTGGCACGAACGTAAGGGGCGAGATAAAAGTCGAAAGCGGGTATGGCCTGTCCGCCGTGCATCTCGTTTTGTGCCGTTTCCAGCGAGATGCAAGCCAGCACACTGGCCGTTTCGATACGCTTGGCCGCACGCGACGAGCCGTGTCCGGCCGAAAAACCGCGCTCCAAGATGTGGTCTAGCGGGTGCTGACAGCAGGTAAGCGACTTTGTTGGGTAATAGTCCTTATCATGTATGTGCAGGCGATTTTGGCGTACGGCCTCTCTGCTTTCTTCGCTCAGCAGGTAGTCGTCAACAAACGGTTTAGTGGTTTCGCTCGAAAACTTCATCATCATTCCGGCCGGCGTATCGGCATTCATGTTGGCGTTTTCGCGCGTAATGTCGTTGTTTTTCACGTTGATAATCTCCAAAAACACGTCGCGCGTTTTGGCCTTTCTTGCCACGCTGCGTTGGTTTCGATAGGAAATGTAAGCCCTAGCCACATCTTTGCGGCTACTCTTCATCAGTTCCATCTCCACTTGGTTTTGGATGTCTTCCACCGTCATTTGCGGTTTTCCCACAAATCCGATGCGGTCTGCTATCTGCTGAACCAATCTTTCGTCTTCGCCTTTGTCGGTGTGGAGCATCGCTTTGCGTACGGCGGCCATTATCTTTTGCTCGTTAAAGCCCACAATGCGTCCGTCTCTCTTTACAACTGTCTGTATCATTCTCGTGAGGGTGTATTATTAGGTTCGTTATTTTGTTGTTGAATTATTACTGCAAAGATACTTTAAATATTCGTTGGTTGTTCGTTTTAGATAACTTTTAACGCGTTAATATTTGTCAAACGCTTGATTATTAGTGTTTTATATTTTTGTTTTGGAAACTTATTGTGTTTTGTTGTGATTTTAGTTTCTTATTTTGAATAACTTTATCTTCTTTTCTCCGTAAATATTAGTCCGTTTTATTGGCTTGTGTAAGCCCATTGATAGATAGCTGTTTACAGCGTTGTTGGTATGGCAACTTGTCAACTGATGATGGTGAAAAATGGCTGCGACTATTACTTTGTTTGCCCGACTGCTTGTTACTTCATCAAACTTGTCAACTGCCCATCTACCCCATGTCACCTTGTCAACCCATCAGTTTTTGTCTACTTTTTAGTAAGATTTTTAACATTATGACTGCCTTTTTGTCCGCCAACCGAACATCCGACCGCAAAAAATCAATTCTCGCGAAGGTTGATTTTGATGCAAATGGGGGGTAGTTTGTGAATGCGGTAAAATGAATTTTTATTTAAAAGAACAGCCATTTGCACCATATTTTGGGCGATTTGCTGCTAAATTCAGTGCAATATGCTGCTAAATGCACTGCGTTTTGGTGCTAAACGCAAGGCATTTTGGTGCTAAACGCAGTGCGTTTTGGTGCAAAACGCAGGGTAAAATACCGCTAAATGCGAGACAAAAAGTATAGAAATTCCACCGAAATTGTATAAATATAACCCTCTTGAGCCATCAACCACAGGGCTTAAAAGGACAAAATGGGCATTAAAAAGTGGTTTTTTAGTGGCTAAAAGCAGGTAATTGGGCATTAAAAATTACGGGTCTTCAACCAAACTAGAAAGGCTAAATGGTGCAAAATGCAGGTATTGTTCGCAAAAATGGACTAAAAATAAATTGTGCAAGGCTGAAAAACGTGGTTAATTGCATGCTTTTTCACCCTTTTTCTCCCTAGAAGTGGGTGGCGAACGAAGTGTGTTTTGTAAAGTATGGCGAAAGTTTTTAAGTTTTTAAGTTGTTGAGTTTATGAGTTGGTTCGTTTGCGAGTTCATGAGTTATTAAGTTCGTCAGTTTCTAAGTTGTTGAGTTTATGAGTTGCTTAGTTTGCGAGTTCATGAGTTATTAAGTTCATCTGTTTCTAAGTTGTTGAGTTAATGAGCTGCCTCGTTTGCGAGCTTGTTATAGTAGAAGGTGGTTGGTATTGGAAGGACATGTTGGTTGGGAGTTTAAGCCTTTGTTTGCTTGAATTAAACCTGACGATAGTGACTGGACTTATGCAACCTAACGCTAATCGAGTCTAAACACAAACGCAAGCCGCGCTCTTTCTCGGAGCATGGCTTGCGTCTTGGTTGATGTTCACCATCGATTTGGGCTTTGGTGCCGTTAGGTTTTATTTCTTCCCTTTAAACAATTGCCTGTGAAACTTGTCTTCGGCTTTAAGAATTTGAAAGACCGTAGTGGCAGGCAACAAGGTCATAAACTTGTTGTGGTAGTCTTTCAGCAACTCTTTCATTTCCAATTCCAGTTTGTCTTGCTGTTTAACGGCCTCGGCAGCCGTTTTGTTGTCGGTGGGCTTAACGTGCTTATAGTGTTTAATTTGTTTGAATATGTTGCGCTGTTTTTTACGCAACTCGCGATAAACAGGGAAGAAAGCCGCGCTTTCGGCTTGCGAGAGCGACACTTCGGCGGTGATGAATTTTTCTAGTTCGGCTTGAAACTGCTCGGGGTCGAACTTGTGTGGCGGATGCGCCACCATGCTTATGGCTGCAAATGCAAACAGTAATGTAAGTAGAGATTTTTTCATTTCAGCTTATATTTCGGAATAATGTACGTATATGTCTTCGTTATCCATCATCGTATAGTCGGCCACAGCATCTTTATCGACACTGTTTATGATGGTGGCGATGGTGGGATGTGGGGGTACAGGCGTGGTGCCAGACGGCGATTGGGGGGCTGAACCCAAATATACGGCAACTCCAAATATGGCTGCACAAAGGCTTGCCGCCGCAATGTAAATGGGGCGTAGCAGCCGAGGGGTGCGCCTTTTGGGGACAGGGCACTCGTTTTGGCCGTCTATTTTTTGCATTACAGCAGGTGGTAGGCTGTCGAAATAACCTTCTGGAACGCTGAAAGGCTGTTGATTGGCATCGGCCGAATGTTCGGTTTGTTCCATGATGGGAGTTGTTTTAAGCATTTATGTCGTGTTCTAAAAAACGCGCCAGGCTACATGCTTGTTGTGTGTAGCCGTTGTTTAATGGCTTTTACGGGCGTTTTCTGCTTGCCCCCTTTTAAAGGGTAAGCGCAACGTGATCTGCTAAAACTCGATAAGCCATCAAAGGTAATTAATAGAAACGCCGACATTGATAAAACGAAAAGACAAGCCAACAAGCTAGAAGACTAGTCTGCATCGGTTGATGCAAACTCCGGCAGGGAATGGCCTTGTAAGGGTAGGATATGCGGAAACTATTCGCAGCGACCTGCCTAAACAAATGGTGCGACGCGACGCGCCACGAGCCTCTTCGCAAGCCGGCTTGTCTGTGGGGCAGTGCGTTGGCCTTGTTCCTACACGATGGTAGAAAGCGGGGGAACGCCTGCCTGTTTTCGTCCTCAGTCGTTTAATGCTTTGACGCCCATTGACGTTAAAGGTTTAAACAGGTGTTGAAAATATGCTGTTTTTTTGTCGGTTTGGCACCTTGTTGTTGCCTGTGAGCCATAAGCCAATGAAAGTTAGTGCGCCGTTGAGCATCAAAAGTTCGTAGCCAAAGCGGTAGGTGGAGAACTGCTGCGTGAGGGTTTCGATGACGAAACAGAGTAGGGGAGCGGCCAAGCAAACAGGCAACACCCATTTGCCGCCAACGTTGCGCCGAGTGAATAGCGCGTAGGCGAACAGTCCGAGCAGCGGGCCGTAGGTGTACGAACAGAGAATGTATATGGCATCGAGCATCGAGGTGGAGTTTACTGCGCGGAAAAGGAGGATGAAGAGTGCAAACACGGCCGCCATGCCTAGGTGGGTGCGCTTGCGCAAGCGTTCGTCGTTGGGCCTGCCGCAGATGTCTACACAAAAAGATGTGGTTAGGGCGGTGAGTGCAGAGTCGGCACTGCTGAAAGATGCGGCCACAATGCCGATGGTGAATAGCACAACCACCAGTGTGCCCAACGAACCGCTGGCAGCGAAGAGGGGTAACAGCTCGTCGCCCATGTCGGGTAGCGGCACACCTCGCTGAACGGCCAACATGGAGAGCAATACGCCAAGGGCGAGGAACAGCAAATTGGCCGGTACGAAGGCGAAACCATAGGTGCACATGTCTTTTTGGGCCTCGCGAAGGGTTTTGCAGGTTAGGTTTTTCTGCATCATGTCTTGGTCGAGTCCCGTCATTACCACCACGATGAAGGCGCCACTGATAAACTGTTTCCAGAAGTTTTGTTTCGAAACCCAATCGTCTAGCACAAACATCCTACTTCTTTCGTCGGCAGCAACGGCCTGTATGGCCTCTGTTGGCGACATGCCTAGTGCGCCAATAACCTGCCAAATGATGAGGATGAGGGCGGTAAACATGCAAAAAGTTTGGAAGGAGTCTGTCCAAACAAGGGTGTTGATGCCGCCTTTACGCGTGTAAAGCCATATCAAGGCCACCATCGTAAGCACGGTTAGGGCAAAGGGAATGCCCAAAGCATCGAGCACGAAACGTTGCAATATCATGCAAACAACATAGAAACGCACGGCTGCACCAGAGATTTTAGACAGGATAAAAAAGCCCGCGCCCGTGCGATAGGCCGACAAACCGAGCCTTTTGTCTAAGTAGGTGTAGATGGTGGTTAGGTTTAACTTGTAGTAAATGGGGAGAAGGAGGAAGGCTACGGCAAAATACCCCACGATGAAACCTAAGCAAGTTTGCATGTAGGTCATGCCGATGGCATTGACCATGCCTGGAACGGAAACGAAAGTAACGCCCGAAATGGATGCGCCAACCATGCCGAAGGCCACCATATACCAAGGCGAACGTTTGTTGGCACGAAAAAAAGTGGCGTTGTCGGCACGCCGAGAGGTGAGCTTGCTAAATATAAGGAGCAAGCCAAAATATGCGAGTATGGTTAAGATGATGAGCATAACGCGTGCAAAGTTACGACATTTGCATGGAAAAGCCTGATGTTCTGTGGCATTAGTTTGTTGTGGGAGGTGTTGTTTGCCTATGCCGATGGGGTGGGGGAAGACCTTTAAACGTAAGCGGGATGCACACATGGTGTGCATCCCGCTGATGTTTTTTTGTGCCTATATGGGGCATGATGGCACACGCCTATCGTGTTATAGGCATGCTATGTACGTAATGGCAATGCCGCCTGCAAATGGGAAAGAAGGCCGAGCCGTGCCTTATAGGCTTTTCAGCTGGTGAATGGTTTCTTTGGGGTTGGCCGACTTAAACACGTAGTTGCCTGCCACAAGCACGTCTGCGCCAGCCTCAATGAGTAAGGGTGCTGTTTGCGCTTGTACGCCGCCATCTACCTCGATAAGGGCTTTGCTGCCTGTGCTGTCGATAAGTTGGCGTAGGCGTTTTACCTTGTTAAGTGTGTTCTCGATGAACTTCTGACCACCGAAACCAGGGTTTACACTCATCAGTAGAACAAGGTCAACGTCGTTGATGATGTCTTCGAGCATGCTCACGGGTGTCGAAGGATTGAGTGCCACGCCTGCTTTCATGCCCGTTTCGTGTATTTTGGCAACCGTTCGGTGCAGGTGTACACATGCCTCTTGGTGCACGCACATGAGCATTGCGCCTGCCTTTGCCGTCTGTTCGATGTAGTTTTCGGGGTGTACAATCATGAAATGCACGTCCATAGGCTTTTTACAAGCCTTGCCAACGGCGTCAAGAATGGGGAACCCGAACGAGATGTTGGGTACAAATGTGCCATCCATCACGTCCATGTGCAACCAGTCGGCTTCGCTTTCGTTAATCATTTGCACCTCGGCGTTAAGGTTTAAGAAGTCGGCCGAGAGCAAGGAAGGGGCAATCAGTGGCTTTTTCATCATGCGTTTAGTTTAGGCAAATGGTGTAACGTTGGCCATTTACCTGTATGGATTTATAACAATGGGCAATCTGCCTTATCATGTTAAGGGTTTTTTCTGAGGGCTTAAGCTCTTCGGGTGTAAAATACTTCATAGGCGATAATACCATAATAATAGTGTATATAGAATTAACGCCTTGTGTTGTATTTTATTGTATGCGTTGTGGATAAATATTTAAGGGGAGTTGACGGGTGGGCTAGTTGACGGGTGAACAAGTTGACAAGTTGACGAGTTAACGGGTTGACAAATTTGGGAGTTGACAAGTTTGGGAGTTGACAAGAAGACTGGTTGACGAGTTTGGGAGTTAACAAGTTGGGGTAGACAAGAAGATAAGTCAACAAGTTTATGCGTTGGCACGGCAGTTAACTTTCTCTGAATGATGACTGGGGCTTGTCGAAAAACGTTCGCTTCTTCTTTGTTTTGGCAACATACCTTGATTTGTTTCTGCCGCCGCCTGCTAGTCTTCGTGTGCTTTCAGCACGCGGTGGGGCATGTTGCCATGCCCTAGCAGCTCGATTGGGCAGCCGAAATGTTCGCTCAACTCGTCGCTCGAAATCTCTGGTGTATCGTGATAGTGTAGTGTTCGGTTGACACAAGCCACGGCTTTTACGTTTTGGAGGATGGTTCCAACGTCGTGGCTCACGATGATGATGGCGCAATCGTGGTTGATAACGTCGAGCATTTGGTACATTTGCTCTTGAAAACGTTTGTCTATATAGGTGTTTGGCTCGTCTAGCACCACCACTTCGGGGCGCGAAACGATGGCGCGTGCCAGCAATACACGTTGCAATTGTCCGCCGCTGAGCGACCCAATGGGGCGTTTGGCGAAGTCTTGCATACCCAACTTTTCGAGCGTTTGCGCAACCTGTTGTTTATGATTGGTATCGAAAGGGGCGAAAAGTTTCTTTTGTTTGCTAAGTCCCGACAGCACCACTTCTTCAACGGCGATGGGGAATTGGCGGTCGATGTCGTTGTATTGTGGCAGGTAGCCAATGGTGAGTTCGGGCACTTGAACCCCATTTCGGAAATAGGAAACCTTGCCGGAGAAGGGTTTCATCATGCCGAGAATAACGCGCATGAGGGTGGTTTTGCCGCCACCGTTAGGCCCGATGACGCCAAGGAAGTCGTGATCGAACACTTCCAACGACACATCTTGCAGGGCCACCTTCTCTTCGTAGCCTGCAAAAACGTGTTCAAGTTTGATGATGGGTTGTTTCGGAGCGGTCATTTCAGCGATTTGGCTACCTTTATCATTTCTTTTTCCCAATTGTAGGCCAGTGGGTTAAACTCAATTACTTCGGCTCCCACAGCGTTTGCAATGGTCTCCGAGTTGCGGTTGGCAAATTCTTTTTGCATGAAAAGCACACGCACTTGGCTGGCCTTTGCGCTGTTGATGATGTCTTTTATCTGTGCGGCAGAGGGTTCGCGCCCTTCGTCTTCAATGTAAATCTGGTGCAAGTCGAACTCGCTGGCGTAATATGTGAGTATGGGATGGTAGATGAGGAAGGAGGTGGACTTCTCTCTGGTGAGGTTTTCTCGAATTTGGTTGCTTGTTTCTTCAATCTTTGTGAGCAGCGTTTCGAGGTTCGCCTTGTAGTAAAGGCTGTCTTCCCGGTCTATTTGCAGCAACGCCTTATAGATGTTTTGTGCGATGATAGCCGCGTTTTTGCAGCTCATCCACGTGTGTGGGTCGGGTACGCCGTCGGTACTTTCGATGGGTTCGATGCCTTCGGACGAGTCAACGATGATGGTATGCGGAGCGTTTGCTTTCAGTCTTTTCATCCAAGTCTGCTCAAATCCGATGCTGCCTACTTTCACATAGAGGTCGCTGTGCGATAGTTCTATCATCTGTTGCGCGGTAGGTTCGTAGGTTTCTGGGTTTCCGCCGATGGGTACCATCGTCTTAACGTCGAAACGATTGCCCGCAATAGCCTCGACAAAATACCTCAACGGCTCGATAGTTACCATAACCGTGCGCTTGCTCGTGCCCTTAACCATGGTGCAAGAGGCGAGCAACAGAACCGCGAAAGCGAAGAAAAGGGAAATTTTCTTGTACATAAGCATTTTAAAGTAAGAAACTTGCGCCAAACACAAGTAAGGCGAAGCGAATGAATTTTCCTATTGTCATGCTAGTCACGGTGATGGCTACGTTTGCGCGCATAAGGCCTAATACCACGGTTATGGCACTGCCAAGGATGGGCAGAAAGGCGAAAAAGCCCATCCATGCACCCCTTCCTGCCATGAAGTTTTCGGCTCGTTGGAGTTTCTCTTTCTTCA
>NZ_HE999444.1:356274-362795 GCF_000312305.1 Prevotella conceptionensis 9403948
CTGCCGTTCGGGTGAGTGTAATAAAGTGTCCGATGAGTGCTGCCGTGTTAATGATGAGTATGGGCAGCAAGTTGTCGACGTGTTGGGGTTGCAACACGATGCAGGCAATGGTGAAGAGGTCTACCACTATCACCATTTCGTAAATCATGCGGTTGCGTATCTTGTCGTTTCTGCTACTTCGCAAGTAGTGCACAATGCCTATCAGCGACACAAGCGCAACGAAAAGGAAGGTGGCGATGCGGTTGTGGTCTATCTCTTGATACTGGAATAGGGGGGCGAAGAGGGCCAAGTGGGTGAAGTGTTGCACGAATACTTCGGGCTGACCCGTGTAAACCAAGTAAGCACCAACGAACCAATAGGGGGCGATTAGCCCCAGAACGGATGCCCAGAAGTTGCGCCAACTCATGGACAACACGTTGGTGGCGTGCAAAATCCATAGCAATGGCACGAAGAAGAGAATCTGAACGAATACGGTTGAGGCCACGCCAATGAACAAATAGGCGTAGAAGGTTACGCCCGATGCCGTTCGTTCTTGGTAGGCATTGAACACAATGAGATAAAAAGCCGCGAAACAGACTTGCACCAAGGCGGCCGACGGCGAGGCAAAAAGATAGTTGGCCGCGCACGCCAGCACAAGGAAGGCGCACGAAATCATGCGGCTATAAACCCTTAACAGGGCATTGACGTTGTTGAACTCTACCATGAGGTAGGTGGAAACGGCCAAGCATGCGAACTCGAACCAGAGGTTTTTGCCCACTAGTCCGCTTGCCAAGAACACCAACACGGCGTAAACGGCCGTGAAGGAGAGTGTCATCCTGCTTTCCGCAATCTTGTTTTGTAATCTCTTTACTACCATATCTATATGTTACTAGCGGTTGTTGGCCGCCAGTTGCCTATCGTTCGTTGCGCCACATGGCGGTGTTCGACCCCCTGATAGGGCTTTTGCTGTACATTTCTCGTTTGAGGCGAGGTGGTTGTTACAAATCTTGACCAATGTCTTTTCTGAAGTACTTGTCGGTGAAACGGATGGCATTTGCCGACTCGAAACTCTTTTGTAGCGCCTCGGCCTTGTCTTTTCCATACGAGCTAACCGCCAAAACGCGCCCGCCGTTGGTAACAAGCAGGCCGTCTTTAATGGCTGTTCCGCTGTGGAACACGATGCTTTCTGCCACGTTTTCGATGCCTTCGATGGGATAACCCTTGGCATATTCTTGGGGATAACCACCGCTAACGAGCATCACACAGACGGCAGCACGCTCGTCGAAAGCTACATTTCGGCTAGCGATGTTGCCCTCGGCCACGCCCTCGAAGAGGTCGACGATGTCGGTTTTGAGCCTAAGCATCACGCTTTCTGTTTCGGGGTCGCCCATTCGACAGTTGTATTCGATGACCATTGGGTTGCCTTCCACATTGATAAGTCCGAAGAAAATAAACCCCTTATAGTCTATTCCCTCTTCGGCCAATCCGTTTATCGTGGGGCGAATGATGCGCTCTTCCACCTTCTTCATCCACTCTGGGGTGGCGAAAGGCACGGGACTAACGCTGCCCATACCGCCCGTGTTGAGGCCTGTATCGTGTTCGCCAATGCGCTTATAGTCCTTAGCCTCGGGCAAAATTTGATAGTCTTTGCCGTCGGTTAGCACGAAAACAGAACATTCTATGCCGCTGAGAAACTCTTCGACAACTACGGATGCCGAGGCGTTTCCAAACATACCGTCGAGCATGTGGCGCAATTCGGCCTTCGCCTCTTGCAGTGTTGGCAAGATAAGTACGCCCTTACCGGCGCACAGTCCGTCGGCTTTCAGCACGTAGGGGGCTTTTAGTTCTTCGAGAAAAGCCAGTCCTTCGTCGATGTTTTGTGCGGTAATGGTTTTGTAACGCGCTGTGGGTATGGCGTGTCTGGCCATGAAAGCCTTGGCGAAGTCTTTGCTGCCTTCGAGTGTTGCGCCTTTTCGCGATGGGCCGATGACGGGAATATGAGTCGTGCGAGCATCGTTCTTGAAGTCGTCGTAGATGCCGTTCACCAGCGGGTCTTCTGGTCCAACCACCACCATTTGCACGTCGTTGTCGAGCGCGAAACGCTTTAATGCGTCGAAATCGTTGGCGTTGATGTCCACGTTTTGGCCCACTGTGGCCGTTCCAGCATTGCCAGGGGCGATGAAAAGCTTGCTAACCTTGGTGCTTTGTGCTATCTTCCAGGCAAGCGCGTGTTCTCTTCCGCCACTTCCCAACAGTAAAATGTTCATCCGTTTTATTTTAGATAATCGTCAAAATATTGTGAAATACGTTCGTGCAAGTGGGTGCTTTGGTGTCCGCGCATGTTGTGTGGCTCGCCAGGATACACAAAGAAGTCGGGCTGAGTGCCCACTTTGATGCACTCTTGCAAGAAGTTCAGGCAGTGTTGCGGCACCACAACGGGGTCGTTCATGCCTGTTATTATTTGCAGTTTTCCTTTTAAGTTCTTGGCTTTTGGCAGCAAACTGCTCTCGGCATAGCCCTTGGGATTGTTCTGTGGTGTACCCATATAGCGTTCGCCATACATCACTTCGTACCACTTCCAGTCGATAACAGGACCGCCAGCAACGCCTACTTTGAACACTTCGGGGTGGGTGGTGATGAGGTTGGTGGTCATAAATCCGCCGAAACTCCATCCATGTACGCCCATGCGGTCTTTGTCTACGTAGGGTAAGGAGGTGAGATATTCCACACCTTTCATCTGGTCTTTCACCTCTTCTACGCCAAGATGATGGAACGTGGCCTGCTCGAATGCGAGACCGCGTGCACTACTTCCGCGGTTGTCGAGAATGAAAAGCAGGTAGCCCTTCTGTGCCATATAAGTTTCCCAACCACGCGACCAATAGTGCCAACGTGCCTCAACGTTGCGTACTCCTGGCCCTCCGTACACGTAAATGATGGTGGGGTATTTCTTGTTCGGGTCGAAATTGGTGGGTTTCACCATGCGGTAATACAAGTCGGTGGTGCCGTCGGCAGCCTTGATTGTGCCACACGAGTATTCGGGAACGGTGTAACCCTTCCAGGGATTGTCGGCAGTGAAGTAGCGAGTTGCCTTTGCCGAGGCCACGTTCACGATGTCGATGTTGCGTGGAACAGTGGGTTCGGTGTAGCTGTCGAGTATCCATTGCCCCGAAGAGCTTAGTGCTATCTTATGCGAACCGCCTTCGCCAGTGGTGTTGGCGTGGCATCCCTTGCCATTATCCAGCAGTCGGCGTGCGCCCGTTTGTAGGTTAACGGCGTAGAGATTGTTCTGAATAGGACTGGCCTCTGTAGAAAGTATGATGGCCTCTTTGGTCTTCGCGTTAAATCCCATCAAGTCAATCACAATCCATTTGCCCGTTGTAAGTTGCTTAATTTGCTTTCCGCTAGTGTCGAACAGGTACAAATGGTTGTATCCGTCTTTCTCGCTTTGCAGTATAAAGCGGCCATTATCCCAGGGCAAGAATGTGATTGCGTGCATGGGATGCACGTATTTGTCGCTCGATTCGGTGTAGAGCGTGGCCGTTTTGTTTCCCGTTGTAGCGTCGTAAGCGTCTAGCGAGTAGTGGTTTTGCGCTCTATTCAGTTCGATAAGGTATATCAGCTTGCCGTCGGGCGACCAAGCGATGTTGGTAAAATACCTGTCTGTGGGGTCGCCTGTGTTGAGATACACCGTTTTATCCGTCTTCAAGTCGTATATTCCTACGGTTACGAGGTGCGACTTCTCGCCAGCCATAGGATAACGAACGGGTGTTTCGGTGGCAATACGTGTGTCGATGTCTACCAAAGGATAGTCGGCCACCATCGATTGGTCCATTCTGTAAAACGCAAGTTTCTGTCCGTCGTTGCTCCAAAACGTTCCTTTATATATGCCGAACTCGTCACGATGCACGCTTTGTCCGTAAACGATGTCGCGACTACCGTCTTTCGTCAGTTGTTTATGTGTTCCTTGGGCGTTACAAACGTAGAGATTGTCGCCTTTAACAAAGGCAACGGCGCGTGATTGGGCGTTCCAATCGGCAGAACTCTCATCTTTCGTATCTTGTTTCCATACCAGCTGTTTGGTTTTCCAGTTCACCAGCATGCGCGTTTTGCTTGCGTTGAGCAGCACGAGCGGCTGATTGGGGTAGGGGAAAGTGGCGTGATAGAACGAATGCACCTTGATGTTGCCAGCCATTTCAACCCATTGGTTCACGTCGTCTAGGCTAAACAGGCGGGTTTCTTTGCCCGTGTTCTTGTCTATCAGTGCGCAAAACTCCGCATCGGTACGCACCAGTTGGTCGCCCCACCATGCGGTGTAGCGGTTCTTGGGCACCATGTTATGGAAGTTGTTGCCACCATAATTAAGGTCTTCCAGTGTGAATTGTTTCTGTGCCGGCATGCTTTGCGGTGCGAAAATCATTGTTGAGAGCATCGCTCCCACGATAAGTTGTTTAATCGTCATGGTCTATAAAGTTAGCAGAATTACGTCCAAAGTTCTTTCCTCCGCGCTTGTCTGTGCGCTCAAAGCTCTTTCCCTTGCGGTTAAAGTCTTTGCCTTTGCCTGCGAAGGGCTTGCCGCCGCGCTCGAACGAACGGCCGCCACGCTTGTCATCGCGGTCGGCATACGATGTCGTTCGTCTGCGTTTGCGTTCTTCGTTGCGCTCCTCGGTGTGTGCGAAGTGGTTTTTAAAGGTGTACGAACGTATGTCGTCGGTGTCTTGCGAACCGTCGTCGTCCAGCCTTTTCTTAAATTCGCGGTTCTTCTTAAACCTATTTTTTTCGGCCATTTGGCGCTTTTCTTCGTCGGTCTTCACCACGCCACCCTCTTGGCGGAAGTCTTTTAGCGACCCGTCGAATATGGCATACTTGCGAAATTCGCACTCCAACGACCCGTTATATACGGGAATTTTGATGGATGGTTTCAGTCCAATCTGGTCGAAACACTCCTCGCGATAGCTCAACACCCACGCATCGTTGCCCATGAATTGGTGTTTAAGCCTCTCGCCAATCATCTTATATGTCCCAAGAAGATTGGGTGTAGAGATGCGTTCGCCGTAAGGCGGATTGGTAACGAGTATGCTTTTGTTCTCAGGTTTCTTGAAATCCTTGAAGTCGGCCTGCTCAATGGTGATGTCTTTGGTAAGTCCCGATGCGCGAACGTTTAGTCGTGCCGTGTTCACAGCCTTCATATCTACGTCGTAACCGTAGATGTGGTGGTTAAATTCGCGTTCGTTGCTGTCGTCGTTATAGATGTTGTCGAACAGCTCTTGGTCGAAGTCGGGCCACTTTTCGAAAGCGTAGCTCTTGCGGAAAACGCCTGGTGAGATGTTGCGAGCGATAAGTGCGGCCTCTACCACGAGCGTTCCCGACCCGCACATGGGGTCGATAAAGTCGGTTTCGCCTTGCCATCCCGTCATCAATATCATGCCGGCGGCCAACACTTCGTTAAGCGGAGCCTCCACCGACTCTTGCCTGTAACCGCGACGATGCAGACTTTCGCCACTCGAATCCAGCGATAGCGTACAGTCGTACTCGGCAATGTGGATGTTCAAACGTATGTCTGGGTTGCTCACCGATATGTTGGGGCGTTTGCCCGTGCGCTGGCGAAACTGGTCAACGATGGCGTCTTTCACCTTATAGGTAACGAAACGTGAGTTGCGGAACTCTTCCGAGTACACCACCGAGTCGACCGAGAAAGTCTTTCCTTCCTCGATATGCTTGCTCCAATCAATCTTTTGTATCTCCTCGTACACGTCGTCGGCCGACTTTGCCTTGAACTTGGCGATAGGTTTTAAAATCCTAATGGCCGTGTGCAGTTGGAAATTGGCGCGATACATCGTTTCTTTGTCGCCCGTAAACGACACCATACGCCTGCCAATTTGTACGTTGTTTGCCCCCATTTGGGTAAGCTCCTTGGCCAAAACGGGTTCCAGGCCCATGAAAGTTTTGGCTATGAGTTCGAATTCCATTGTATATAGTTGTTGTTATTTCGTTTTCTTAAATATGCGCGTATTAGGCTCCACGTCTTCTGTTACCCACACATTGGCACCCACCACGCTGCCTTTGCCGATGGTTACACGGCCTAGGATGGTGGCGTTAGAGTAAACCACCACGTCGTCTTCCAATATCGGGTGTCGGGCAATGCCCTTAATGGGGTTGCCGTCTTCGTCTTTGGGGAAACTTCGTGCGCCAAGCGTAACGCCTTGATACAGCTTAACGTTGTTGCCGATGATGCAGGTAGCCCCGATAACAACGCCCGTACCGTGGTCGATGGCAAAGTGTTGGCCAATCTGCGCAGCGGGGTGTATGTCTATTCCCGTTTCCGAATGCGCCATTTCGGTTAGCATTCGCGGTATCAGTGGCACACCCATAAGCAGCAGTTCGTGCGCAATGCGATAGTTTACCAATGCCTTGATGGATGGATAACACGATATAATCTCGCCGAAACTGCCTGCTGCCGGGTCGCCGTTGTATATGGCGGCCACGTCGGCAGCCAGCATTTGGCGCACGGCAGGCAGCCTTTTAATCAGGTCTATCGACATTTC
>NZ_HE999444.1:363003-372167 GCF_000312305.1 Prevotella conceptionensis 9403948
CGTCGGCAGCCAGCATTTGGCGCACGGCAGGCAGCCTTTTAATCAGGTCTATCGACATTTCTTCGGCTGTGCAGCGCATGTCGGTGGCGGTGTCGCTTGCATCGCAGCCGTCGCAGCTGGCAAAGCACAGGCCTGCCTGTATCTGGTCGGTAAGAAGTTGGTTGAGTTTTTCTACATTAACACCAACATGAAACTTGATGGTGCGCGAGTTAACGGTAGACTTGCCGTAATATCCGGGGAAGATAATGGCACGCAACAGGTCCACAATCTTTTTGAGAACCTCTCCCGAAGGGATAGGGTTTCCATCCTTGTGTTGGTGAAAAATGCCTTTCAATGCCTTGGCATCCGAAAGCTCTTCCGCGATATGGGTCAGCGTGCGCGTTAAGTCGGCAGTGGTCATCAATGTTGTTATGTCAATGTAGATGTATGTGTGGCGTTTACGCTAATGCCTGCAAGACATGCTTGTGTGGCCTTTGCGAACACAGCCTATTTAGTGCAAAAGTAGCAATAATTTATCATTTGTCAACAGATTAAGGCCGAAATTTATATTAAAATGTGCAACTACTTGACCGCTGATAAGGAAATGCGTGAGCTCGAACCCGTCGAACTCACGCATTTTCGTTATTATAGTGGTAAAAGATACGCACGATGCGCCCTGTTAAAATAGCTTTCGGGGCGTGCCGTTTACTTCACCAACTTTTGCAATATGGGTGTGGTTTGTCCGGCAACGCTTGTCTGAGGCGTGTCGTTTTGCTGTTCGAACACCACAATCTTGTTTTCGCCCTTCTTTAAGAAACAACCGGGAAGGTAGAGCGTTTGTTGCGGTCCGCGTTTCCAATAGCGGCCAAGGTTAATGCCGTTAACAAATACGATGCCCTTACCCCATGTCTCCATGTTAAGGAAAGTGTCGCCAGTGGTGTCTAGGTTGAACGTTCCCGAATAGAGTGTAGGCAGCCCCTTGTTGTTGGCCGTAGGCAAGGCGTTAAGGTCGGGAGCATCGTTCATGGGCAGTTTGTACATCTGCCAGTTGCCCGTTATCTCGTTTCCGTCGATGACCACAGGTCCGTTAATGCCCTTGATGCTTTGGGTGATGCGTGCGCCGTAGTTTATTCGGCCCATGTTTTCAACCAAAATGTCGAGCACGCCGTTGAACGGAACGTTTATTTCGATGCTGTCTACATCGCTAACGCGGTCTAGTTCGCCCACCTTCTGGCCGTTTACGTAAACCAAAGCGTAGTCGGCCAAACCGGCAACTTTCAGCATTCCGCCGATGGGTTGGTTAAAGTGTCTTCTGTATAGCACGTAGCCATGCCCTTGGTTCAGGTCTTCAAAGGTAAGGGGCGTATCGCTTTCAACGGCTTTACCCTTGGTAAGGAGGTTCAACACGTCGGTACTTTTGTTCAGCTTGATGTTGGGAATGGCTATAACGGGAATGCGTTGGGGCACGTCAGGCACGTTATACTTAACGTTCTTTATCATCAATGTGCGTAACGCATCATACTTAGGCGTGTTCCAACCAGCCTCGCTGATGGGTGCATCGTAGTCGTACGAGGTGAGGTCGGGCTGTAAGTTGGTGGCGGTGGTGTAGTTGGCACCCGACGTAAAGCCGAAGTTTGTTCCGCCATGCACCATATAATAGTTGAAACTAATGCCGTTTTCAAGATACTTGGCGGTTTGTTTCACTATCGACTCGGTGCTTACTTGTGGGAAAGGTTCTGCCCAATGCGACAGCCACCCAGGATAGAACTCGGCTACCATGTACGGACCTTTGCCGCCATTATATTCGTTTACCACCTTTTTAAGTTTTTCGATGTCGCTTTCTCCGTTGGCCGTTGGCAGTGCGCCTTCTATCGTACCGCCCTTGAAAAGCCAACTTCCGTCTGATGTGAACAAGGGAACATCGAAACCGGCATCAAGCAATTGTTGCTTAATCTTGGCACTATAAGCACGATGGGTTTCTAAGGGGATGTCTTTGCGTTGTGCTACATACGAACCGAACACGTTTTCGGCCTGCACCATAATGATTGGTCCGCCCTTGGTTATCTGCAAGTCGCGCATCTGCGAGGCCAATTGGTTGATGTAAACACGGCATGAGTCGAGGAACGGCTGATTGTCGGCGCGTATCACCAAGCCCTTAGCCTTAGACAGCCACCAAGGGTAGCCGTCAAACTCCCATTCTGCACAGCAATAGGGACCAGGCCTTAGAATAACCAGCATATCTTCTTCGGCAGCCGTCTTAACAAACTGTCGCAGGTTGCGGTTTCCCGTTTTCCAGTCCCACTTGCCAGGTTCTGTTTCGTGATAGTTCCAAAACACGTATGTGGCAACAGCGTTCAAGCCCATTGCCTTCATCATTTTCATTCGGTGACGCCAATAAGGGGCAGGCACGCGGGCATAGTGCATCTCGCCTGAATGCAATTGCATGGGTTTACCGTTGTAAACGAATTGGCCATCGGCGATGGCGAAAGTGTTACGCGTAGTTTTTGTTTGCTTGTTTTGTTTGGCCTCGGCATTAGTTGCAGCAAGCAACATCAAGGCTGCCACGGCCAAGAATTTAAGATGTTTCATCTGTCTATTCTAGTTAGAAAAAATATCGGGTTTCGGTTTTAGTTCATTGTCTTCTTGCGGCATCGCGTGGCTCGTAGTACGGGCATTGGCGATAATCGGTACAAAAATAACAAAAGATTGGTAGATGAGAACTAATATAATGGAGGTTTAGATAAATTTAACGAGTGGCAAGGTGTTGCGTAACTAAACAAATGATGGGCATGATGTGCTTTTAACTCGATGTGGTTATGTGTGGATTAATTATATATAACTCTGTCGCGCCTGTAAGAAATATAACGGAACATTTGCGGAATCTCAAAAAGGTGAAGTATTTCTTTGTTGAAAATTAATTTCTTCGTATATTTGCAAATATCCAACAATAACTTTATCAACTAAAAACTTATATTATGGATAAATTGCTTAAACTTATGCCGTTAATGCTACTTCTATTTTTTAGCAGGATGTAGTAGCAAGAATGACGATGAAGAGTCGGAAGTGTTTAGCACAACCCTCAACATGATGAATGAGGATAATGGTAAAACGTTGTTTGAGAGTACTGGATATTATATTGACAACGCGGGTAATTTTACGTCGGAGTATGGCTATTGGTGTATTGTTGATGCTGGCAATACTTCCTTGTCAAATACGAAGTGGCAAGCCGACTTGGAAAACAGAGTTCGGACGGCTGCGGTACAATATAATCACAGTTACCATTTTTTCAGGAATGCCGATTTAATAGAATTTCCTTCTGGAACATTTGCCGTCCCATTGGAAACAGACTTTTATAAACTAAGAGTGGAAGAGCCTATCAAGGAAAATGGCGTGACCAAAGGAGCTGTTGTTAAGTTTGTGAAGTCTAAAGTGTCTTCTAGAACTCTTCCTGCAAAAGGAAGTGTTATTGGAAGTATGGTGAATACTGCTGGTAGCAAAATAGAAATCCCCGTGCCAAAAGGTGCGGAATATTGTGAAGGAGAAAAAATAAAATCTATCGGTAACATTTTCGATATTCAAATAAACGATGGTAAGCTTATAATTAAACCAAATTATTGGAGCGATGGTTCTTCTAGGAGGGAGGAATTTGACTTATATATCAGACAAGGGAGTATATGCACAAAAGTGCTTTTCTATGTTGTCAGTTAATTATAGTTGATGTAGAAAATACTCCGTATCTTTAACTGGTATGAATACTGTCTTGGTGTTCGTACCAGTTTTTTGTTAAACCCCAATTGGGCATTAGACTGCTTGTCAATTATTTTAAGTTGTATGCATCGCTTCCTGTTCGTCTTTCGTTTGCTTGTCGGCATCTTGCCTGTTTTATTCTCTTGACGTAGCTCGCTAAGACTTCAAGAATAAAACAGACCTTATGCTTAACAATCAAACAAAATCAGCATAGGCTCTAATGTTGGATTTGGGTTAAATTTCCCGAAGGTAACACTCTTCTAGAATAAATTAGATAATCTTACTGTAAACTAGGAATGTTTAAGGTATATTAGTTTTCTTGATTTTTTCAATTTAACTTAAAAGTAAATCTCGCCCTCGCCATACATAGCTTAAATTACGAAGTTGTCCTCACTTTTAATGTTTGGCCTGCAGCCGCTCGCACTGGCGGTAGTAAGTGTACGTGCTTTCCATATTGTTGTCCATGCGCTTGTACGTGGCATAATCGTTTTTATTGTCTAATTTTTAGTAGAGAATTTAACATTCTGAGTGCCCATTTTGTCCACCGATTGTTCACCTTGCCGCAAAAAATCGATTCTCGCGAAGGTTGGATTTGATGCAAAAAGGGGGTAACCCGTGAATACGACAAAATGAATTTTTATTTAAAATGACCGCCATTTGTACCAGCTTTTGGGCTATTTGCTGCTAAAAGCACTGTAATTTGGTGCTAAACGCAGTGCGTTTTGATGCTAAATGCAGTGCGTTTTGGTGCTAAACGCAGTGCGTTTTGATGCTAAATGCAGTGCAAAATGCTGCTAAATGCGAGGCGAAAAGAATAAAAATACATCGTAATGGTATAAATAATATCTTTTAGAGTTGTTGAAAACATGGCTGAAAAGGGCAAAATAGCCATTAAAAAGTGGCGTTTTAGGGGCTAAAAGCAAGTATTTGGGCATGAAAAATTACGAGTTGGCAACCAAAATAGAAAGGCAAAATGGTGCTAAATGCAGGTTTTGGTTTTAAAAATAGACAAAACGAGATGTGTGAAGAGCTAGAAATAGTGGATTTTTACCTACTTTATGACCGATTTTTTCGCTAGAACGGAGTGAAAATTAGAACGACTTTGTAAAATAAAAGACAGGAATTTAAGTTTTTGAGTTAGTGAGTTAGTGAGTTGATGAGTTTATGAGTTGGTGAGTTGATGTGTTAGGGAGTTGTTGGGTTTTCACGAGTTTATACGCCAGTGAGTTGATTTGCCGTGCATTTCGTATATGAGAGGAGTGCTTATCTTGTGTTGGCATCACAGAGATAACAGACTCCTCTCAATTTATTGGAATATTATAAGTCAAGACGTTTTCAATGAGTGTACAAGTTGATAAGTTGATGGGCGTATCCATTCTTTCACCTTTTCTTTTTTTCACTCTTTCACCTTTAAACGCTTTCCTTACTTTAAAAGATAACGTTGGCGCGACTCAATAATCTCACCCATGTGTTCGGTTGCCCACGCAAGTAGGTTGCTAATGTGTGGAAGTAGGCTCTTTCCTTTTTCTGATAGCGAGTACTCTACGCGTGGCGGAACTTCGGGAAAAGCAACGCGGGTAATAAGTGCATCGCCTTCGAGCATCTTTAAAGTAGCCGTGAGCATCTTTTGGGATATGTCGGGAATGTTGCGTTGCAACTCCTTGAAACGCAGGTTGCCATTTGTTTCTAAGGTGAAAAGCACCAACATCGACCACTTATCACCCACTCGCGATAGTATATTTCGGATGGGACAATCGGGATAAAGTGCGTCACGTATTTCTGTTCTGTTCATGTTAATAGGGTTTTTAAGTTGTATTACTGCACAAAAGTAACTATTATCCTTTGCAATGCTTGTCTGTTTATTGTTAAACAGTGCTAAAACTTAAAGACATAACTCGATATATTTCAGCATTACTTACTTCAAGGTAACTGACTCACCTTATTGTGCCTACTTGTGCGAGCCATTGATTGTGAATACCTTTGCATCGTCAGAACAATGACGATTAAACACAAAATTAATTATACAATAAAGATTATGAAGACTGTAAAGACAACAACAGAAGGTAAGAATTTCACAGCAGTGAACATCGGTAAGTTAAGCGAAGTGAAGGATTATGTACTGCCTTTGGGCGACATTGAAATACCTGGAAAGGTGTTTGTGGGCCAGGCATTGCAGGCAACAGGTAGCGAAGTGTCGTTCCAAACGCTGGTTCCTGGTCAGGATAGTGGTTTCCTTCATACGCATAAAACTCACGAAGAACTGTACTTTATTCTTAAAGGCGAGGGCGAGTATCAGGTTGATGGCGAGGTGTTCCCCGTGTCGGAAGGTAGCATCGTTCGTGTTGCGCCAGCGGGTAAGCGCGCCTTAAAGAACACTGGTGAGGGCGAGATGCTGATGCTTTGCATACAATACAAGGCCGATAGCTTTGGCGAGAACGATTCTCCTGCTGGGGATGGTGTGATACTTGGCGATAAGCTAACATGGTAATCGACCCGCAATTTCCTACATGTCCAATCCGCAATGTCCTTTCAAGGCTTTGCGGATTAGATGCTTTATGGGTGTTACTTGTTCTAGCAGAGCGCGTGTCGGGTTCAATGGAGCAACTTTGTTGGGGTATAGTAGGGATGAAGCATCAGCAGGTAGCATCTGCTGTTCGTATCTTGATGGAAGACCATCTTGTTGAGAAGTCAAGCGGTGTATATCGCTTATCGCCATTAGGGCAATCGGTATTGCCTTATGTTAAACAACTTGTGGGTTGGTGCGAGATGCAAAGTAAGTGTTGACGAAGTGCAGTGCCATTGCGCATTTAGGTGTTGTGGATGGGCATGTATTATCTAGTAATGCCCGCGTTTAACGAGAAAAAGCCCCGAAAGCATAACGCTTTCGGGGCTTTATTACTTGTGTGCCCTTGGTGGATAAGTGTGTTATCCTCGTGGGCAAGATGGTTCGTAGGGTTTACAAGGCGGCGAAAATCCAGTCGTACACGTAGCTGCAAACACCGAAGAGTGCAACGCCTAGGGTGCAGATGGCTAAGGCCAAGCGCGTGTTGCAGTCGCTTTTGAAGGCTGGCAACGGGTTTTCGCTCTTGTTGATGTACATCGCCTTAACGATGAGCAAGTAGTAGTAAAGGCTGATAACGGTGTTAATCAACGCGATGAACACAATTAAATAAGCCCAAGCGCTGCCCTGTTCGAGGGCGGCCATAAACACGAAGAACTTGCTAAACATACCTGCAAAGGGCGGAATGCCACCAAGCGAGAAGAGGGCCAACGTCATAAGGAAGGCCAACTTGGGGTTGGTGGAGTAGAGTCCGTTGTAGGCATCCATGTCGGTTACGCCGTTGTTGCGCTCTTCGATGGCACTGATGATGGTGAAAACACTCATGTTGGCCACCACATACACCAATATATAATAGGTGAGAGCGGTTACGCCCATACCCGAATCGCCCATCACGGCGAGCATGATATATCCTGCTTGCGAAATAGAACTGAACGCCATGAAACGTTTAAGTTCGGTTTGACGTATGGCGAAAAGGTTGGCAATGGTGATACTCAACACAATGACAATGCCGAGAAGATATTGCCATTGTTCTAACAATACACCGAAAACGTGCATCAGGATAGAGCAAAGCGCAAAGGCTGCTGCACCCTTAGACACCACGGAGAGATAGCCCGTGATGGTTGTTGGCGCACCTTGGTAGGTGTCGGCTGTCCAGAAGTGGAAGGGCACAAGCGAAATTTTAAAGCCCAATCCGCTGAAGAAGAACACCATTCCCATAACCGTCATGGGCGTGGCCGATAGGTGTTGAGACACTTCGTTGAAGTAAAGCGAACCTGCATCGGCATAGATGAAGGTGAGGCCATAGAGCATCACGCCGCTTGAAAAGGTTGCGGTGAGGATGAACTTGGCACCAGCCTCGGCCGAATTGTGGCGATACTTGTCGAATGCCACCAAGCAAGCCATAGGCACGGATGCCATTTCGAGCCCTAAGAAGAAGAGCAAGAAGTGGTCGGCGCTTACCATCATGTTCATTCCAAGCAGTGTTGAAATGATGAGCATATAAAATTCGCCTTCCTTAAAAGTGCTGTCGGGACGTGAAAGCCACGTGCGTGCCTGTATGAAAACGATGAGCGTTCCGAAGGCCAGAATGGTTTTCAACACACCAATCATGGGCGTGGTGGCATACATTCCGCCAAAGGCTGTGGCTGGTTCGGTGGGACAACAGTTCAGAAGAATATGTATCAGCATGAATGCGCACACCAAAGGATTGAACCAAGGACGTGGCGAAGGTGTCGTCTTATCGTCGGTTATCACGATGGGGGCTTTATGAGCTGTGGCGAAATCTATGATAAAGACAATCACCAACATGGCCATCAAGGTAACCTCGGGCATCATGTGGAAAAACTGACTATAATCTAAATTCATTGTACGAAACGTTTAAAGTGATGCTATTGCGGTTACGTTGTTGATGTGGTCGATAATCGGACCTAGCGTGTCGCTGATGATGTTGCTTGCCCAAAGCGGTGCAAGGCCAAGGCCTGCAACGCAGAAGATGAGGCAACCAACGGCGAAACGTTCGTCCCAGGTGGCGTCGGTGAGTTGCTCGTAATGGGGGTCGGCAACCTTGCCAAAGAGTATCTTACCCACAACACGCAGGATGTAGACCGCCGTGATAACGATTGCGGTACAGGCAATGATGGTGGCTGTGCGGTGGAATACGTCGTTGTTTTGGAACGAACCCACGAAGATGGTCATCTCGGCAACGAAACCAGAGAAACCAGGCAAGCCCAAGTTGGCCAAACCGGCAATGACATAACCCACGCTGAGGAAGGGCATAATCTTCATCAATCCGCCCAGCTGACGGATGTCGCGCGTGTGTGTACGGCCGTAAATCATGCCGATAAGGGCAAAGAAAAGGGCCGTCATCAGTCCGTGAGAGAGCATCTGCAAGATGGCTCCCGTGCACGAAGTCTGTGTCATCATGAGCAGGGCGAAGAGCACCAAGCCACAGTGCGACACCGAAGAGTAGGCGTTAATGTACTTCAAGTCGGTTTGCACGCAGGCCGAGAAGGCACCATATACCACGGAAATGGTGGTGAGGATGATGAAAATCCATGATAGCTGATGGGCCGCTTCGGGCAAAAGCACGATGGCAATGCGGAAACATCCATAGCCTCCAAGTTTCATCAGTACGCCCGCATGGAGCATAGACACGGCTGTTGGAGCCGATGCATGACCGTCGGGCGACCATGTGTGGAAGGGGAATAGCGCGCCAAGCACACCGAATCCGATGAATACGAAGGGGAAAAGCACCTTTTGTACGCTCTCTGGAATGTTGTGCAGGGCTTGCAATTCGAGGATGTTCATCGTGGTTGCACCACTGAAGAAGTAGATGCCGATGATGCCGATGATGAGCAAAGCCGAACCACCATAAGCA
>NZ_HE999444.1:372479-373847 GCF_000312305.1 Prevotella conceptionensis 9403948
TGATGCCGATGATGAGCAAAGCCGAACCACCCATAAGCATGAGGGTTAGTTTCATGGCCGAATACTCCTTCTTGCCGCTACCCCAAACGCCGATAAGCAGGTACATGGGGATAAGTGCCACCTCGTAGAACATGAACATGGTGAAGAGATCTACCGAGATGAAGAAACCGTAAACGCCAATGCTAAGCAGGGTGAACCAAAGGAAATATTCTTTTGTTAGTGGCTTTAACTGCCACGAGGCGAATGTACCTGTGAACACGATGATGCTAGAAAGGAGGAGCATCACCACCGAAATGCCGTCGACACCAACGGCGTAGGCTATGTTGAGCGGCTTGAACCAATCCACGGTGTATTGAAACAGCATGGCATCGGTGTTGCCTGCATCGCGCATTTGAAGGAAAGCGATGGTGAGCCAAACCGAAAGTACCAACAAGCACGACGAGCCGACAACCATCACACCGCGCACTTGGTTGAGGTTGCGCGAAAGCCAAAGGCCCAGCAACATCAGTACGGGGATAACTACGAATAATGTTAATATACTCATTTTGTTTTTCTTTTATTTGGTTGTTACCTCATATTACAACATATATAGCAAAACCAAGGTAAGGGCAACGGTTCCGGAGAGGAACCAAATGGCGTAATGACGCACGTCGCCGCTTTGCCAGGGACGTATGCTTTCGCCTGCTTCGTTGGAACTCCAAGCCAAGAAATTGAACGTGCCGTCGATTACATGGCGGTCGAACCACGCGATGGGCTTGGATATAAGGCGGAAGATGATGCGATGGGTAACGTATTGCCAAATCTCGTCCATATAGAAACGCTTGTAGGCTGCACGGTGAAGTGCGGGGAACGTCTTGGCCAACTTGTCGGCGAAAGGCGTTTCGGCCTTCTTGTACATCAGCATCGCTGCTGCAATTCCAATAAGGGCCAATGCCACACTGGTGCCTGCAACGGCCCAATTGATGTGGGTATGGAAGCCTATGCCGTTGGCTGAAACGAGTTCGCCGAAGGGCAAGAAACCGCAAGTTACCGTGATGATGGACAGGAATATCAAGGGGAAAGTCATCGTGAGCGGAGCCTCGTGGGGCTTGTGCGCTCCTTCGTTGATGTGCGTTTCGTAGTAGCTCTTGCCCCAGAATATCACATAGTAGAGTCGGAACATGTAGAAAGCCGTCATCATGGCGATGCCGCTCATCACTGCGCCCATAACAGGACTGAAATTGTAACAAGCTACTAATATCTCATCTTTCGAGAAGAAGCCTGAGAAAGGCGGTATGCCAGCGATGGCGAGACAGGAAATGAGGAACGTCCAGTGCGTAATGGGCATGTACTTGCGTAGTCCGCCCATGTATTCTTTCTCGTTTGAGT
>NZ_HE999444.1:374422-446544 GCF_000312305.1 Prevotella conceptionensis 9403948
GTGCAAGGGGAACATCGCGCTCTTACCAGCACCGCCGATGAACATGAAGAACAGGGCTACGGGCATCATTACGGCCGAACCAGCCACCTGCTCGTGGAGCGAAGGCATGGCGTTGAGGTCGTAGTTGAACGTTCCGACGTAGAAACTGTAAATCAAAATGCCGATAAGGAAGAACAAGTCGGCAAAGCGGGTTACGATAAATGCCTTCTTCGATGCGGCAACGGCAGCCCCTTGGGGGTAGTAGAAACCGATGAGAAGATAGGACGACACACCCACAAGTTCCCAAAATAGGTACATCTGGAAGATGTTCGTGGCCACAACCAAGCCCAACATCGACATGGTGAAGAGCGAAAGGAAGGCGTAATAACGCTGGAAACCCTTTTCGCCGTGCATGTAACCGAACGAGTAGATGTGCACCATGAGGCTCACGGTGGTGATAACCACCAGCATCATCACCGAAATGGGGGTGAGACGGAAACCTAGGTTGAACGTCAGCAGTTCGGAAAACTTCAACCACGAGAAGTTAAACGCCGTAACGTGGGGGTAAAGTCCGTCGGCTCCACGGCCTTGTCCGATAAAGTATTCGTACGCCGTATAGATGGAAAGGCAAAAGATTGTGCCCAAAACCGCCGTACCGATGGAACCTGCCACCTTATGCGGCATCTTCATGCCTAATAGCCCTAGCACGAGGAACGATAGCGCAGGCAGAAGAAGTATCAAAAATACAAAATTGTATTCCATTGTCGTTTATAGTTTCATGTTTTCAATACTGTTCACCTGATCACTGTGGAACCTGCGGTAAACGTTAAGGATGATAGCGATGGCCACTGCCGTTTCGGCGGCGTTGATGCCGATGGAGAACAAGGAAAAGAAGAAACCTTCGAGTTCGCCAGGGTAAAGTATGCGGTTGAATACGGCAAAGTTGATGTCAACCGAGTTGAGCACCAGCTCGATGGAGATGAGCATCGCGATGAGGTTACGCCGCGTTACAAATCCGAAAAAGCCAATGAAGAAGAGCAAAGTGCTCAGTCCCAATAACAATTCTACGGGTATCATTTCTTATCCTCCTTTCTTGCAATCATTATTCCGCCGATGATACATGCCAAGAGAAATACGGAAATGAACTCGAAAGGCAGCACGTACTGATACTTGCCTGCACCGACGAGCTTCTCTCCGATAACCGACATGGGCACTTCGGCATCGACCATGCTGGCCGACATGTCTATAAATTGGTTCTTAAGCAACACCAATGCCACGGTAACCAGTCCGATAAGGGCTACCAATGCCCCAGCAACAACGGTCTTTCCGCGTTGTCTTTCTTGCAAACCTTGCAAGGTGCGCTTGGACACTAGCTGGATGGCGAAGATGTAAAGCATCGTCAATCCGCCGGCGTAGATGGCAATTTGTGCCGTGCCTAAGAAGGTATAGTCTAACAGGAAGTAAACACCTGCCACGCCAAAGAGCACGAACAGCAGGAAAGTAGCCGCCCGCATAATTCTCTTTGTGAATACGCATACGATGGCCGAGCCGATAATTACCACGGCCAAGATGCAAAACATGATGATATTTGCCATAAAGATGTCTACTCCTATTTTTTTGTTTTAGTGTTGAAAGTTCCGATTTCACTTTCCGCACCGCCGTCAATGATGTTGGGCAAGGAGCTTTGGTAGTGTTCCTTGTCTAGCTCAATGACAAGCTTGTCGCGGTTGAATACGGCGTTCTCGAAGTCGTTGGTGAACTCGATGGCGTCGAAGTTGCAGGCGTTTGTGCACAGTTCGCAGAACATGCAGTCGCCCAAGTCGTAGTCGTACTTCACCAATTGGCGTTTCTTCTTGCCCTCCTCGTTGGTCACCATTTCAGAAACAATGCGAATGGTACCATTGGGACATGCTTTTTCGCACATCAGGCAGGCCACACATTTCACCACATCGTTCTCGTCGCGCTTCATAACGAGCCTTCCGCGCGAACGCTTTGCCACGTGCAAAGTGGTCTTTCTGTTTTCGGGGTATTGTTCGGTTACCTTCGGCGTAAAGTACTCGCGCAGCGTGACACGTAGGCCAGTGGCGAGCGACTTGATGCCATCTCGTATACCGCCAAAATATGATTTCTTGTTATCTTCCATGTCTTTTTCGTTATTTAATGTACCAGCCAAAGGCCACGACAATTGTCATGATCACGAGGTTGAGCAAGGACAGGGGCATCAGGTATTTCCATTCCAACTTCAATATCTGGTCGATGCGAAGGCGGGGGAACGTCCAGCGTATCCACATGAGTACCCAAACCAGGGCGAATGCCTTGCCTAAGAACCAAACGATGCCTGGAATATAGTCCATCACCTTATCAAAACCTTCCACGCCAATGTGTATCGGCATCCACCCTCCAAGGAAAACCATCGAGGCAACACCTGCTACAATGAAGAGGTTTAGATACTCGGCCAAGTAGAAGAAACCGAAACCCATACCCGAATACTCGGTGTGATAGCCTGCGGTAAGTTCGCTTTCGGCCTCGGCCAAGTCGAACGGACCACGGTTTGCCTCGGCATTTCCTGTGATGAGGAACACCACGAAGGCGATAATGGCGGGGATATGGCCTTGGAAGATAAGCCACCCAAAGGGGCCGCTCTGTGCTTCCACGATGCCGCTAACCTGCATTGTGCCCGTAAGAACCACGGCTGCGATGAGGCAAAGGCCCAACGACATCTCGTAAGAAATCATCTGCACCGCACCACGCATGGCCGAAATAACACTGTATTTGTTGTTGGAGCTCCATCCGGCGATGAAGATTCCAATAACGCCGATACTCGAAATGGCCGTCATCAGGAAGATGCCGACGTTGAAATCCAAGATTGTTGCGCCTTTGTTCCACGGCATGAACGAGAATGCACCTACCGAACCAATCAGCACCAGTATGGGAGCGATGGAGTAGAGCAGCTTGTCGGCCTTGTCGACTGCGAAGATTTCTTTGATAAGCATCTTCAAAACGTCGGCGATAACTTGGAAAATACCCCACGGACCAACACGCATCGGGCCAAGACGGCATTGGAAAGCCGCACACACCTTGCGTTCCATGAAGATAAGTAGGATAGCTAATATGGCGTAGGCAGCCAGTATGAATACACCCACGAGCACACATTCGATGAGTATGGCCCAAAAGCTGCTCAGTCCGCAAGTGTCTCGCAGCAGACTGTCAAACCACGTCGTAACGATTGAAAAGTCAAACATAATTATCTGTCAATATCGGGTATAACATAATCTAACGATGCGCCGACGGCGATAAGGTCGGCTATCTTCTCGCCACGTAGCATGGTGTCTAAGGCCGAAACCAAAGGAAGACCCATCGGACGGAACTTCAAACGATAGGGGCTCTTGTCGCCTTTGCTGTCAAGGAACACGCCAATCTCGCCGCGCGAACCTTCGCATGAGAAGTACCATTGGCCTTCGGGAACCTTGATGATGGGCTTTTGCTTGATATAGAAGTCGCCTTCGGGGATGTTGTCGATAAGCGTTTCCATGATATGAACGCTCTGTTCCATCTCCTTCATGCGCACCATATAGCGGTCGTAGCTGTCTCCGTTGTTGTAGGTAATCTCTTTAAAGTCTACCTTATCGTACACGCCGTAGCTGTGGTGCTTGCGAACATCGTTCTGCCAGCCCGTTGCACGACCTGTTCCGCCCGTACAACCATAGCTGATAGCATCCTCACGAGATAGCACACCCACACCTTTGAAACGGTTTTCGAGAATAACGTTGCCCGTAAACACATCTTGATATTCTTTGAACATCGGCTTGATGTAGGCGCAAGGTTTCTTTACGTTCTGCACAAAGTTGGGGTCGATGTCTGCTTGGCAACCGCCAATGCGATAGTAGTTCATGATGAGTCGGCCACCAGTGGTCTCTTCCATCACGTTGATAACCTGCTCGCGGTCGCGCATTCCATATATAAATGCTGTCAAAGCGCCAAGGTCTTGCGCACAGCAGCTGTAAAACAGCAGGTGCGAGTTAAGGCGTTGCAGCTCGTCCATGATGGTACGGATATATTTAATGCGGTCGGTAAGCTCCACGCCCTTAGCCTCTTCAATCACGCCCACCAGTGCATGGCGGTTCATTGTTGCGCTGAGATAGTCCAAACGGTCGGTAAATGCCAGTGTCTGGGGATAGACATAGCTTTCCGAAATCTTCTCCACGCCGCGGTGAATGTAGCCCAAGTGCGGGTAAATCTTCCTAATCACCTCGCCGTCTAGTATCGTTTGCAGGCGCAACACGCCGTGTGTGGCCGGGTGCTGCGGTCCGATGTTCACCACATAGTCGTCATCTCCGAACAGTTTATGGCGTGTTTCCACCAAATTCCCGTCTTTATCTAGGCTATATTGCAAGGTATAGTCGGGTTCGGGGTCGTCGTACATGTGAGCCTTGTTCTTCTCGGGGTCCATGTCGTAGTCTTTTCTTAGGGGGTAGCCCGTGAAATCGCTACGCAGATAGAGCCTTCGCATGTCGGGATGTCCGATGAACTTGATGCCGAAGAAGTCGTAAACCTCGCGTTCCAGCAGGTCGGCAGCCTTCCAAAGGCTAGTCACCGACGGCAAGTAAGGGTTCTCGCGGTCGGCGGCAACGACTTTAACCGAGATGCGTTCGTAGGTTTGAGTGTTCTCCAGAATATAGATACACCCGAAACCTTCCTCTCCAAAGTCTTCACCAACGATGGTGACGAGGAAGTCGAAATGTTTTTCATTTCTTAATTTTGCCATCTCGTTGGCAAAATCGTTCGCGTTTAATTCAATGTTATTTAGTTTCATAATAGCGTCTCATTCCTTGTCTTTATCGAAATCCTTTGGAACATCCATGATAACCAGGGGTTTCTTTTCCTTGCGGTTTGCTCCGCCAAAGAATTTCTCAACCTTCACTTTACGTTGCAGCTGCATCATTCCGTAGAGAATGGCCTCTGGTCTTGGAGGACATCCGGGAATGAAAACGTCTACGGGAACAATCTCTTCGATGCCTCGCACCACGTGGTAGCTCGACTTGAAAGGTCCGCCGCTGATGGCGCATCCGCCAACGGCGATAACGTATTTCGGGTCGGCCATTTCGTCGTATAGGCGTTTCATAACGGGCGCCATCTTGTTGGTGATGGTTCCTGCGCACATGATGAGGTCGGCCTGACGAGGCGAGTTGCGCGTTACTTCAAAGCCAAAGCGTGCGAAGTCGTAGCGGGCACATCCCACCGACATGAATTCGATACCGCAACAGCTTGTTGCGAAGGTGAGCGACCACAGCGAATTGCTGCGCCCCCAGTTGATGGCTTGGTCTAGCGAACCAACAACAACGTTCACGCCACCTTCGTGTAGTTCGTTCATGATTTGTTCGAGCGTGTCGTTGTCTTTAAATTCCGCGTAGGGAATACTCTTGATATGGGGTTGTTTCACTTCCATTCCAATGCTCCTTTCCGCCAAGCATAGGCCAGGCCAAATACAAGTACCACCAAAAAGAAACCAATGCTCGCCAGAGCCAAAGCTCCAAACTGCTTGACAACCACTGCCCACGGATAGAGGAATACGGTCTCTACGTCGAACATGAGGAAAAGGATGGCAAAGAGATAGTAACCGATGTGCACGGGAATCCACGAGGAACCGCGCGTCGGGATACCACTCTCGAATGGCTCACCTTTCACCGCATTGTACGACCGAGGCCCTATCGCCTTGGCTATGGCAAATGCCGCCACAACCAAAAGGACAGCCGTTATCAGAACGGTAATAAATAAAATAAAAGACATATAACGTTATTATATAATTGTTTGTATTCAGCTAAATATGCTGCAAAGGTAATAATAAATATGAAAATGGTTACATGTTTTCTCTAAAAAATGTAATCTCCATGTTGCAAAATATGGGTATAAGGGTCATCATTATTGAGTAGGGGCGGGTTCTTATCCCTGTCGACAAACTAGTAACAGACTCTTTTTTGCGTTTGTGGATGTGTAAGGCTTAAACCAAGCGTTTATGTTTCTTTATGTTCTTTCAATGTTAAATGTATAAGAAACATAAAAAGGTTACAGACCTAGTTTTAAGATACTTTGAGCACAGTTGCGCTGTCTTTTGAAACGATAAGAACGTGGTGGTTTAGGAAGAGTAATTTATCTATGGCTTTATTGTTCATGTTGTTTTTATTTAGAACGGAGAAACTCCCTTGATATTTGCCTTTGCATAAGTCGTATTTGTCTATTATATAATGAGCATGAGTGGAAATACGATAGGAAAGTACAAATAATGAATTACCTTTTGCAAATGCACCTACGTTAGAATTAAAAGTTTTACCCCTTTCAAAGATGTAGAAATCACCATACCTGATGATTGAAGGAGCCGGTACGTTATCTAGCGTTTTGACAATTCTAGTTAGTTTTCCTGTTTTGTCAAACACGTATATGTATGGAATATGCGTAAATGTGTATGTTATTGCCTCATTTGTATTAAGGAAATGGCCATCGTAAGCTAATACTTGTTCTTGATAAGTTTTGTATTTGTTATTTTCTGGCAAGTAACCTCCCTTTCCTAGCTGAGTGAATTGTTTTGTTTTCACATTTAGTATTCCAAAGCTCGTTCCATTATTATTGGTTATGGAATCATTTTTTATTACGAGTAATGTACTGTCATTAATTGGCGTTGCATTGATAAGTAGCTGGGATAACTTCACCTTATTAAATCTAAGTTGTTCAGTTGTGTCTGAAAGAAATAGAGAAGAGCGTGAAATATAATATATTTGATTGCCGAGTTGCCCGAAAATCTGTGTGTCAAATTTGGCAGATTTGTAGATTCTAGCTATTATCCCATTCCTTTTGAGTTGTTTTATTATCGTGTTTTTATCTGTTTTATATTGTACTAGGATGTTTTCTGGGTCACAACAGACTCCATTCGGTTTTGAAAAATCAATTCCTTTGCATGGGTTTGTACATTGTTTGAATGGATTTTTTATGTAGAACCTTTGAAAGGAGTAATTGTATTCTGCAGACTTACCTCTTATGGATAATAGTAAAAAGGACAATATACAGCATAGCAACAACAGGATTGTAGCTATGCTGTATATATGCTTTTCTTTTGTGTTCTTAAATTGTTTCATTTTTCTTTAGTAGATAGGTCAGTATGATAATAATACCTATGTTTATAGCCAGGTGCGTAGTAAAGGATAATCCATTGAGAATCCCGCCACATCCGCAAATTTCATATCTATTTAATAGGTGAAGGATAACAATATAAATGGAAAAAGTAGCCATCATACTTAACGATAGCCAAAGGCCCACTCTTTCTTTCACAAGTAAGCCTACAATAGAGACGCATTCAAAAGCCAAAGCTCCATATGCAACGTACTTAATGTGCATGGGGTGGAATAACCCCGTTTTTGCAATATTGAGTTCGAACGAAATTAGGTTAAGCAGCTTGTTGGCAAGTGTGTATGCGAAAAACAGAACGATTCCACACACAAGTACCCGATATGTAATGTTGCATTTCATGTTTATTGTTCTTTCGTTTTTGTGTCATCGTTGTTGATGTTTGTGCCAACTCGCCGTGTTCTGAAACTCTTACCAAAAGTAATGTTGGCAGAGAGTGATATTGATGAGGTGGATAGCTTGGACGTAATGGTTCGAAACCCTGTCTTGAAATGGTAGATTGTGGTGGTGCGTTGGTTCCACCCAAACACATCTTGGTAGTTGAGTGACAGCTCCAATAGGTCTTTAAGAAAGTTTCTTTTGACAAGAATAGAAAGCGAGGGGCGATGTGTAGTGCTGCTATTTAGGTCGAAAGACTTATTTATATAGTTTCCGTTTAGGTTGAAATACCATCCCTTAGGCGCAGAAAAGCTTAGGTTTAAGGCACTGTTGACAGTCCATCCGCTTTGTTGTATGTTTCTCATGAGCGTTTTCTCTGCAAAGCGGTTATAGAGTTTATATTGCTCATGGTTTACGCTCATGTTGAAGTTAATGTTGAGTTTGTGGCTCAACATGGGCAGATAGATGCCTGCTCCCATCCTGTAAATGTTGGCTCGTGCTGCATTTTCGTATGTGGAGCAGTCAAGATTATCACTGAATACCAATTCTATCAAATTTGTTGTGTGTGCGTATGTGGCGAAAGCATTGAGGTAGCTATTACGCAATTGTTTCCTAATTTGTAGTGAAAAGTTGTTGGTGTATTGTGGAGCGAGGTTGATGTTTCCTTGAAACTGTTCATGTTCGCTCACATAAAATGTTTCTGGATTGAGGTAATCCACGCTTGGCCTATTGATTTTGCGACTGTAAGAGGCAGAGATACTGCCTATTTTGCTGTTGGCATTTAGAACCAGTGTGGGTAGAAGTGTGTGATAATTGCTGTGTTTTGTTTCCATTCTGTTAGCGGTCCATTCATTCCTAACGGCCACGTATGCGTCAAACGGACCACCTAAGCTAAAACTTTCCGTAAGGAACAGGTTGTGTATGTTGGTATAGAATTTTCGTGTATAGGCACTCAGCAAGTGTTGCCTGTAAATGTTTTTGTAACCCATTTGCAGGTCGTTTCCTTTTCCGATAAAGTGCAAGTTGTTAGCTTGGTATGAAAGTTCCCCTGTAAGCTCGTTCATGCCTGTTTCGTATATTAAGGAGACAGGCTGGTCGTTCTCGTTGGTTGACTTGTATTTGCGAAAGCGGGCTTTCAAGTTTAGTAGTTTGTTCTTGCTTATTTCGTAGCAAGACACAATGTTTATGTTGTGGCTGCCGTATCCTTCGGTGATTTTTTGTTTACCAGAGAATCCTGCTTTACTCTCTGTCTGGGCGTTTATCTTGCTGTTGAAACCAAAGAAGGTATAGGCTATTGATGCTTTAAATTTCGGAGTGGCAAAAATGCTTAGTTTTGCATTTGCTGTGCATTGCCCCACTTTTGCGCTTTTGTCTGAATGATAGTTCTGTTCTTCGTTCCATGCTATAGTCTGCCACGAGTGTTGATTGGAGAGGTGTCCCGATAGGAATGCGGTGAACTCTATGCTTTGTGTACGTAGTGTTATTTGAGGGAACGTGCCGTATCGTTCTTGCGAAAAATTAGCTGCGCTTAGGCTCATCTGCCCCTTTACTAAGGACGGCAAGTGTTTTTTCTTGATGACATTTATCACTCCACCATCCGATGCTTCGTCTGTTCCGTGCCTTAGTACCTCAACTCTCTCTATATCTTTCAGGTCTAGAGTCATCAGTTCTTTTATGTCTACCTCCCTATCGTCTATGCGTAGGCTTGTAGGCTTGTTGTTCCCAGGAAGTGAAAAGGAATCTCCGCTTTTCATCACACCTGGTAAACGGCTCAATGCCATATCGGCCTTGGCATTCACAGGAAATCCTCTTCGATCAATGTCGAATGTTGTTTTGTTGGCACTAGTGCTGGCAATACGTTTGTATCCTGTTACTTTCACCTCTTGCAGCTCCAAGTGATTGAGGCGTATCTCGTGGATTTTGGTTTGCGAAAGAGTTAGTGTCGTATCCTTGGACTGGTACATAAAGGCGTGAATGCTCACCTTACACGTGTCTGTGTCTGGTACAGGAACAATTTGTGCAACAAAGATGCCATCCTCGTTCGTTTTGCCAATTGTCTTATTGTTGGCATAGTCTATGCTTACATTAATGTCGTTGAGTGACAATCCATTGTCTATTGTTATGTGAATTTTTAGATTTTGGGGTTGCTGTGCATGTACAAAAGATGAAGAAACTAACAGTAATACGGAGATAAGGCTTAATAATTTACGGCAGACAGATGTGCCTGCCGTAAAAAATGATAGTGAAACGGTAATCATTCTGCTACGTTTAAATTTCCACCCACTTTCCAACAAGTTGGGTCCCTTTCGTTGTTATTCCACAAGTGCCTTCCTCACCGAGACATCCACTGAATCCTGGCCCATAATCGACAGGTGGATTTGAGGGGTCTTCTACTTTTGCAGTTGTTGTACTAAACAAACTTGCTAGCACAATACCTGTGCAAATCATAGTTAATTTAAAAATTGTTTTCATGTTATTTTGTTTTTAGTTGTTATTTGCTGATGCCAGAAAAAGGCGCAGCAATTTTGATTAATTCTCATGGCAAATTTACAAATAAAATGCTTTATTGTCTTCTTTTTGGTGGTTAAAAAAGGTTAATGCCTATGTGCCTGTATGCATATTACTAAAAACCGAGGTGCTATCGGCCACCTTCCAGCGCTTACTGAAAGCGTTTCTTGATGGCTCCTATATAAATAAGGAGTGGGGGAGAAGGGGGCGAGTGCCTAACTTCCCATTATCAAACTGCCCACTTGATATACCGCGGCACTAACAACCCACGCCAGGCCTGTGGTGTAAAAGGCGGCGAACAATGCCCAACGCCACGAGCCGCTTTCGTTGCGAATGGCGGCAACCGTGGCAATACAGGGGAAGTAAAGCAACACGAAAATGAGGTAGGCATAGGCCGAGATGGGCGAAATGCCGTCGTTCAGCATTTGTCTACGCAAGCGTGTGTATTTCTCGGTGTCGTCGCCAGAGCTGTTGTCGTCGCTAAAACTGTCGTCGTCGGCATACAGCACGCCCATCGTTGAGGCCACAATCTCTTTTGCGCCAACGCCTGCAAGCAAACTGACGTCTAGTTTCCAATCGAAACCTTGCAGACGGAATGCCGGCTCAATGGCCTTACCCATCCTGCCGATGATGCTTTGTTCTTGTTGCTGTTGCTTGTCTAGCTCGTCGTTGTGTGGGAAATATCCCAATGCCCAAACAATGATACTGGCCACAAGGATGATGCCGCCCATCTTCTGCAAATATTGTTTGCCTTTCTCCCATGTGTGTCGGGCGATGGCTTTTTTTGTGGGGAAACGATACGGCGGCAACTCCATCACGAAGGGCGTATCTTCGCCTTTCACCAAGAAACGACTGAAAATCTTGCTCATTATCACGGCCATGAGTATGCCCACAACGTAAAGCGAAATCATAATTGCCGAGCGATACTTCAAGGCGAAGAACGTTCCCGTTATCATGATGTAGATAGGCAGGCGCGCCGAACAACTCATCATGGGCAGGATAAGCATGGTTATCAGTCGGCTACGCCTGCTTTCGATGGTGCGTGTGGCCATTACCGCAGGCACATTGCAGCCAAAACCCATGATAAGGGGTATGAACGATTTGCCGTGCAGCCCCATCTTGTGCATCAACTTGTCCATGATAAAGGCCGCGCGAGCCATGTATCCGCTGTCTTCCATGAACGAGATGAAGAAGTAGAGGATGAGAATTTGCGGCAGAAACACGATAACCGCGCCCACGCCGGCAATAATTCCATCGGCCAACATGGCCTTTACTGGCCCATTGGGCAGGGTCTGCTTTACCCATTCTCCCAGCCAATTTACGCCTTGGTCTATCCAATCCATAGGATATTGCCCCACGGTGAACGTTACCTGAAACATGATGTAGAGCAGCAAGAAGAAGATGGGGAACCCCCAAAACTTATGGGTAATGATGGCATCTAGCTTGTGGGTAAGCTTGTAGGTGTCGGTGGCTTTGCCCTCCTTGTAGCCTGCCTTGGCCAAAACGCCATGAATAAAGGCGTATTTGGCATCCATAATGGCTGTTTCGCAGTCCTCGTTAAGTTGTGTTTTTATGCTTTGTGCCTCCTTGTCGCGCGTGGCCAATATGGCCTTGGCGTTGCTTAACGAGGCCACTTCGCGTTCTGTTTCGGCATCGTTCTCCAACAGTTTGATGGCCAGGTATCGCGTATGGAACTTGTGCCTAACCTCTGGGTTCTGCTCAATTTGCAGTTTCAGGCGGTTGATACATAGTTCCAGCCTTGGGCCATGATTGATATGTACGTGTCTCGATACCTTGTTGTGCGGCTTAGCATCGGTTGTGGCAAAGTCTTCTTGGTGCTCGGTGGGCACGTCGTTCTTATAGTCCTCGTGCCACTTTTGCAGGTCGGCAGCCACTTCGGGGTTGATGTTGCCGTCCTTGTCGATAAAGTCCATTCCCTCATACATGTTGATGATGATGTGGAAAAGCAGCTGCACGCCGCGCCCAGTCTTAAATACGGTGGGTATCATGGGCACACCCAATTGCTTGCCCAGCATTTCAAGGTTTATGGTGTCGCCGCGTTTCTCAAACTCGTCGTACATGTTTAGGGCGCACACCATACGCAAGTTCATGTCTACGAGTTGGGTGGTGAGGTAAAGGTTACGTTCCAAATTACTGGCATCTAGCACGTTGATAACCACGTCGGGCGTTTTTTCAACGATCTGTTTGCGCACATATAGCTCCTCCGGACTATATGCCGAGAGCGAGTAAGTGCCTGGCAGGTCTACCAAATGAAACTCATAGCCCTCGAAACGTGCGACACCTTCCTTGGCATCGACGGTTACGCCCGAATAATTTCCCACCTTTTCGTGTGCTCCCGATGCGAAGTTGAACAGCGATGTCTTTCCGCAGTTGGGGTTTCCCACCAGTGCCACGTTTATCACGCGGCGCTTGTGGCGTGCCGCTTGTTGCATCTTTTCTTCGCTAACGGGCATGTCGGTTGCCGTTGGCTGCGGCATGTCGTCCCTTTCGGCGTTCGTGCCCAATGTGTTTTCGGTGTCTTTCGTTTCGTCGTTGGGCGTGTCGATAAGCTTGGCTTCTTCTTCCGAAACCACTTCAATCATTTGCGCCTCGTCGCGGCGGAGCGAAATTTCGTAACCAAGTATCTTGTATTTCACGGGGTCTTGAAGGGGCGCATTGAGCAACACCTCCACGGTTTTACCCTTAATAAAGCCCATCTCTACAATGCGTTTTCTAAAACCGCCGTGGCCCAAAACTTTCACCACAACGGCTTTTTCTCCCGTTCTTAGTTCCGATAATCTCATTTCCTATTTGTCTGTGTTACGTGTTTATGCCTACACAAAGTTATAACATTTCCGTTTGAGGGGTGGCAAATGGCGCGTTATCCTTTTTTAAAATACCTATAAATGGGTAGTGTTGGGCGTGCGCTTGCCACTTGGTTTACCTATTATTGATGATTTTTTCTGCCTTATATTTTGCTTTTCTCTTGTGCTGGTTAATGTAAGTAGTGCAGTTGTTGCACAGCATGTCACGGCATTTACACCCAAGCGGACTAATGCGCGATATGGGTTAAAATACGAATGTACCCATTTTAAGTGTCCATTTTACTCTCTTTTTACAATGGTAAGTATAACTATGATTTGTTAAATGGGTAATAATGTTTTACAAAGCACACTCTTTGTGGCACCACCTTCTAGACGAAAATGAGGTGAAAACATATATAAAACGCACCGAAAAAAATCAATTTTGCACACCGCTCCAACGCGTTTTCTCCGCCATTTTTTGCAATCTCATATAACATTGCATCTCTCTTTGCTGAAAATAATCGCCCACTTTGCACCCTCAATAACACGAAAATGTATGAATATCTCTCGCTAATATGTGGTAAATATGCAGCAAAACCTACTGCAATATGCACCAAAACGGACTGCGTTTAGCATCAAAACGCGCTGTATTTAGCACCAAAACACACTGCATTTAGCACCAAAACGCAATTCAATATGCTGCAAATTACCATATTTTGGTGTTGATTTGTGGTCTATATCCGGGATAAAATGGTTTAGAATGTATATTTGACGGCAGGTAGTGACAAAGAAATGAAAAATAGCTTGATGAGTGTTTGGCTGACCCTTTAACCGTATAAATATTCTGCTTGCCGACCATTAATGTGGGTGTTTTGCCTGATATTGGTGTAATATGCAATAAGTCAGGTTGTTACAAGTTTGCGGAATACGAGCGAAAATTCGCCTAATGTCCAGATTTTTTGCGGTGAGGGCACTCATAATGTTAAAAAATGGTACGATATTTTTACAATGTTTGTAGGGCAGCTAGTGGCAAGTAAACTCGTATTAGTGGTTCGCCAGCTGGTGCCTATGGCTTATAAACACGATGTGTTAGTGTCTATAAATACCAGTTTATCCGACTTATACACCTTTGTAGTTGGCATCGCTAGACCAGCAAAAGTTTGTGAAGAGGTACTTAAAGAATGGCTTGCCTTTGGTTAAGACTTATATAGTGAAGTGGGCAATGTGGGTGCGAGCAGTGTCACAGCGTGTTGCAACTATCTCCAAAGCATTTGAACAATCTGTGCTTCGGTATATTCAAAGTATTCGCCTTTATCGTTTATATTCCTTTCAAACAGCTTAGGGTCGTACGTATTAAAGTTTCTTTCCAAGAACAGCTTATAATACTCGTCTAGATGATATTTAAAAAGCTCTTTCAACGAACCATCTTCAGAGGATGTGTAGATGTCGGTTTTAAGCCTTTTTACAACCTCATAAAGTTCGTCCATAGTGATATTGTGTACGCATTGAGGTTCGGGCAGCACAATTTTGAAGGCCAAAACCTCGGCACCTTCTTCTTCCCACCATTCCCAAAGATTAAATTGCGACATGTCTTTCCCCGTAAGCTGATGAAGATAGTCGGCCAATTTGTTATATTCCACCAAATCTTCGTCCCCGTTTTCATCGCAATATGCTGTATAACTCATTATTGCTTTAAGGGCTATTGGGTAGCGTTTCTCAACCGTTTCGAAGTCGGGTTCTATCTCTTTTCTTAGTCGCATGTTCGCAATTGTGTTTATGTACGTCCTTTCTTATAGTGGGGCGTTTATCGCATATCTAGGTGCTTAAAGCCACGCCGTGCTTGGGAAAAACATTTTTGTAGAGGCTATTGGGCAGCGAAATAGTTTTCCAATTCGCGTATGGCAGCCGTATCAACAGTTTTGAAGTCGTTGATGATGAGGCCTTTTTCTAGTAAAACGATGCGTGTGGAAATGTCGATGGTGTGTTGTAGGTTATGGCTCGACACGATAACCGTTGTGCCTTCGCGTTGTCCAAACTTAGAAAGTATGGCCTTTAAGGCATTTTGGCTGGTAGGGTCGAGAAAGTTAAAGGGTTCGTCGAGAATAAGAAATTGCGGGTGTGCAAGCATGGCGGCAATGATGCCCACCTTTTGTTTGTTGCCTGCCGAGAGGTCGCGTATAAGTTTCTTTTGGCCAAGTATTTCGCCAGCCATAAAGTTTTCAAACTGCTGCAACGTTTGTTCTAGGCTTTCATTGTCCATGCCCGATATGCTTGCAACGAAGTCGAAATACTCTTCGGGCGTTAGGTAGTCGATGAGAAAGCCCTCGTCGAGGTACACGCCCGTGTGTTGTTTCCACGACTCGCTTTGCGTAGGGTCCACACCATTGAGGCTCACTTCGCCCGTGTTGGCTTTAACCAAGTCGGTAAGAAGTCTGAAAAAGGTGGTTTTTCCAGAGCCGTTGTTTCCCACTAGTCCTACAATTTCGTTGTCTGACATAGAAAAAACGGGGATAGAAACTGCCGTTTTATCCCCGTATTTTTTTGTAAGGTTGTTGATGTTTACTTGCATCTTGTGCTTGTTTATGGCGGGTTATGCAATGCCATAGGCTCAACTTAACCCGCTTTGTTGGTGTGTATTTTCCTCCCCACAAAAGCGTTTTGCAGGGAGAAAAATGTTGTTGCGATGTTGTATAGGCATGTTCTATAAATCCCCCACAAGGGGTCAATTGACGTTCGTTGTATTGCTCTTCACTGTCTTTTTGCTTTTATCTGGCATCTTTCGCTTACGCTTTCAGAAAGCATAGTTCACAATGCTCCATCAAGAAGTAAGCAAAACCTGCTGAGCTAAAAGCTAAAAATATAGCAAAGGTAATTTTTAGAACCAGCCTATAACTCTGTTAGTGGCTTACACGATGCCCCTTCCGTGGCAGTCTTTAAACTTCTTTCCGCTACCGCAAGGACATGGGTCGTTCCTTCTGGGCATGTGTTCCTTCATCACGGGCGTACGGTTTTGCGGTGCAGCACTCTCGCGTGTGTCTTGCTGCCTAGCAGCTCTTTGCGCCTGCTCGTCGAGGTCTTCCTTGCTCTCGGTGTACTGTTGTTGCTGGCGTACTTCGGGTGCGGCCTCTTGAACTTGTTGCTCAACGTGCAGTTGTGCGCGCATGAGCAAGCTTGTTATGCGGTCGTTCATCTCGTTAACCATATTGTCGAACAGTTTCACACTTTCGAGTTTAAACACCAAAAGCGGGTCTTTTTGCTCGTACGATGCGTTTTGTACGCTGTGGCGCAGTTCGTCTAGTTGGCGCAGGTTCTCTTTCCAGCAGTCGTCGATGATGTGTAACATCACATTTTTCTCGAACTGCTTAATCACCGATTTGGCCTCCGTTTCGTAAGCCTCTTTCAGGTCGCACACAATCTGTACGATGCGTTTGCCGTCGGTTATGGGCACAACAATGCGTTCAAAGCGGTCGCCTTGTGTTTCGTACACCTCCTTAATGGTGGGGTAGGTTACCTCTTGCAGGCGGTCGGTTTTGCGTTTGAAGGTTCCCATAGCCATTTGGAAGGTTCTTTCTTCCAATACGTCGTGTGGGGTATTGATGAATTCCTCTTCGGTGAAGGGGCATTCCATCGCGAATATCTTAATGAACGCCTCTTTGCAACCTTCGTAATCGTTGGTTTGTATGATGTTGATAACGCGGTCCCAAATAATGTTGGTGATGTCCATGCCGATACGTTCGCCCAGCAAGGCGTGGCGTCGTTTCTCGTAAATCACGGTACGTTGCTTGTTCATCACGTCGTCGTATTCCAGCAGGTGCTTACGAATACCGAAGTTGTTTTCCTCTACTTTCTTCTGTGCACGCTCAATACTCTTCGAAATCATTGGGCTTTCGATGCGTTCGCCCTCTTTAAATCCAAGGCGGTCCATGATGCTTGCGATGCGTTCTGATGCGAAAAGGCGCATCAGCTTGTCTTCGAGCGAAACGTAGAATACAGAAGAGCCAGGGTCGCCTTGACGGCCGGCACGTCCGCGCAGCTGTCTGTCTACACGACGGCTTTCGTGCCTTTCGGTACCGATGATGGCCAAACCGCCTGCAGCTTTCACTTCGGGCGACAGCTTAATGTCGGTACCACGACCTGCCATGTTTGTGGCGATGGTCACTGCTCCCAGTCCGTTGGTAGACTGTCCGGCCTTTGCCACGATTGATGCCTCCTTTTGGTGTTGCTTGGCATTAAGCACTTCGTGGTCTATCTTGCGCATGTTGAGCATCTTGCTAAGCAACTCGGATATTTCAACCGACGTTGTACCAACGAGCACAGGGCGACCTTGCTTGCGCAGGTCTTCAATCTCGTCGATAACGGCAGCGTATTTTTCTCTGGCCGTTTTGTACACGCGGTCGTCCATGTCGTTACGTGCGATGGGGCGGTTGGTGGGAATTTCCACCACGTCTAGCTTGTAGATGTCCCAAAACTCGCCTGCCTCGGTAGATGCCGTACCCGTCATACCAGCCAGTTTGTGGTACATACGGAAATAGTTTTGCAGGGTAATGGTTGCGAACGTTTGCGTAGCGGCCTCTACTTTCACGTGTTCTTTAGCCTCAACAGCCTGATGCAGTCCGTCGCTCCAACGTCTTCCTTCCATAATACGGCCCGTTTGCTCGTCCACAATCTTCACTTCGCCGTCGATAACCACGTATTCGTCGTCTTTATTGAACATGGTATAGGCTTTGAGGAGTTGTTGGAGGGTGTGCACACGCTCGCTTTGCACGGCGTAGTGGTTAAGAAGTTCGTCCTTAAGGTCAATCTTCTGCTCGTCGCTCATGGTCTTATCGGCTTCAAGTGCCGAGAGTTGGGTAGCGATGTCGGGCAAAACGAAGAGCTTGGCGTCGTTAACCTGCTTGGCCAACCATTCTGTACCCTTGTCGGTAAGGTCGCACGAGTTTTGTTTTTCGTCAACAACGAAGTACAACGGTGCAACGGCCTCTGGCATTTTGCGGTTGTTGTTCTCCATATAAATCTCTTCGGTCTTCAGCATTCCTGCTTTGATGCCCTCTTCGGAGAGATATTTGATGAGCGGTTTGTTCTTTGGTAGCGACTTGAACGACCGATAGAGCGAGAGGAAACCCTCGTCTAGTTTCTTTTGGTCGTTCTGTTCCTGGCCTTCTGTTATCAGCTGTTTGGCCTCGGCAAGGTATTGTGTGGCCAGCTTGCGTTGTACGTCTACAAGGCGTTCTACCAAAGGTTGGTATTCTTCGAACATTTGGTCGTCGCCCTTGGGGATAGGACCTGCGATGATAAGTGGCGTACGGGCATCGTCGACAAGCACCGAGACGACCTCGTCGACTATGGCGTAGTTGTGTGCCCTTTGCACCAAGTCTTCGGGCGAGTTCGACATGTTGTCGCGCAGATAGTCGAAACCGAACTCGTTGTTTGTACCAAACGTAATGTCGGCCATGTATGCCTTGCGGCGTTCGGGCGAGTTGGGGCGATGCTTGTCGATACAATCAACCGACAGACCGTTGAACTCGTAGAGCGGACCCATCCACTCGGAGTCGCGCTTGGCAAGGTAATCGTTCACCGTAACAACGTGTACGCCGTTGCCAGTAAGCGCGTTTAGGAATACGGGGAGCGTGGCCACGAGGGTTTTTCCTTCACCCGTTGCCATCTCGGCAATCTTTCCTTGGTGCAAGGCAATACCGCCGAAGATTTGCACGTCGTAGTGAATCATGTCCCACTTGGTGTCGTTTCCGCCAGCAATCCAGTGGTTAGAATATATGGCATTGTCGCCTTCGATGCGCACGAAGTCTTTGGTGGCGGCCAAATCGCGGTCGAAATCGGTAGCCGTTACCACAATTTCTTCGTTCTCGGTAAAACGTCTGGCGGTGTCGTGCATAATGCCGAACGCCACGGGCATCACCTCGTTGAGGGCTACTTCGTAAACTTCGAGAGCCTCTTTCTCCAACTTGTCAATCTGATTGAACAGCGATTCGCGCTCGTCGATGGGCGTTTCTTCAATCTGTGCTTTCAGTTGGGCAATCTTTTCTTTTTGTTCTTTTGCCGCGTTTTGCACATGCGCCTGTATTTCTTTGGTTTTGGCGCGCAGCTGGTCGTTGCTAAGGGCCTTAATTTCATCGTAAGTGGCCTTTACCTTTTCAACAAGTGGCTGGATAAGTTTCATGTCGCGCGTCGACTTATTGCCGAAGAGCGATTGTAGGATTTTATTTAAATTCATTTTCGTTGTATTATCTGTGTTGTGTGATGAAAGTTTGCATCATTGGCGTAAGCCTATGGTGTGCATTGGCACACGTTGCTTTTGGCGTTGCGCCTAAATGTCTGCAAAATTACAAATAAATTGGTTTATTTGGCTCGAAATTAGCCAACAATCCGCCTTTATCGTAGAATTATTTAAGTGGGAGCGGCGGTACAACACAGGCATTGGGCGCCCTAATGCGGATAAAACGGGCAATGGTGGGCGCAATGCGGTTGGTGGTTACGGGCGTGGAAATGGTATTGGGTTTCACGCCAGCCCCGTAAATGATGATGGGGAAGGGCAGGCTGGCAGTAGCAGGCAGATGCTCTTCCCTGGTTTCTTCGTTGTAAATCTTCCATCCCGGAGCCACTTTCACGATGATGTCTCCGCTTACGGCGTGGTTGAAAGCGTTGCGCACTTTCGACGAAACGCCGTTGCGAGCAGCAGCTGGTCGGCTGTGTATACTTCTTTCACGCCCGAAATCTGCACAAGAAACTCGCGTGCGTGGCGCAAAACCTCGCTGATGTTGATTCGCTTTTGCTCTAAGATGGTTTTGTTGAGATATATCTCGTTGTTCAAAACGCCGTCTACCAATCGGTTAATGCCGTAAATGGCGTTGAGGTACATGTTCAGGAGATTGGCCGTTCGGTTGATGTAGAACGTGCCAGTGGGTACGTTGTACTTGGCGTAGTTTTGTATGTTGCTCTCCGAACGCCCCGTGGCGGTAAGCACAAAGAGCACGTTTTCTTTGCCCACCTTTTGCTCGATGTTCTGAATTAAGTCAGACAGGTTCTTGTCTAGTTCCCTATACGTGTTCTCTCTGGCGAGCAAAGGGTTGCTCTCGGCAGTTGAGTTGCTGGCCGAAAGGGTGACGAAAAGCAAGTCGGCATGTGCGTCGCGCCCCATAACATGGTCGCTAATGCAGTCTAATGCAAATTGGCAAGTGGCCTGATTGGGGCTCTTCTTCGCCACATCTAGCCCCGGCATGCGCAGGTAAGTGTCGAGCCACGTTTGCGCGGAGCGAGGATAGAAGGCCGACGTTTTCCAATTTTTTGTGGCCTCGTCAATCCAAAACACCCCGTCGGCAGCATGTCCACCCTGCAATACGGCCGCATCTTGGTTGGCAGCTACCGAAAACACCAATGCGTTTCCGTTGCTGGCCATCTTCATTTCGTCGCCGATGGTAGACGATTTCACGTTGTTTGGCGAGACGAAAAACTTCTTGTCGAAGGTGCATCCCACGGGTCGGAGCGTTTCGCGACTAACCCATCGCTCGGCCGTTATGCCGTTGTCTACAGGCGATGCGCCCGTGGCAATGGCTGTTGTGGCCGATGCCAAGTTGATGGGAGCGAAGTCGTATTGGGCGTTTTCGTACACCACGCCTTCTCGGAGCAGCTTTTTGAAACCGCCATTTCCGTAAAGTGCGGCGAACTGTTCCATGTCGTCGCTGTTCAGTTGGTCAACGGTAATGCCCACAACAAGGCGCGGAACGGCCACGTTAGGCTGCGCCTTGCATTCGATGTTGGCCAGTGTGGCCAACGCAAAGAGGGTTATGTACTTGTTCATGCCCTTTTATGTCGATATATTAAATATATGTATCTAATGAGCAAAGATAGTGCCAAAAACCTCACTCCTTCGGCATAGTGTTGGAAAAAGCCGCCAATGAGGAAGAGCGAAATAAGTATGCACCATATCTTTATGCCGCGCAAAAACTGCGTTTCCTTGCCTTTTTTAACGGCCTTATATATATATAATAAGGTGTAAGGGCAGAAAAAGAGTATTTGGAGGTTGATGCTGACGGTGGGATGTTGCGAGAAAATCATCACAAACAGCAGGATGCCGATTAGTCCGCAGATAAGAAACCAAAAGCCATCAAACCATCTGAAACGCGTGTTAAGCTTGCTTTCGATGGCTGTTGTGCCGAGAATTATCGCCGCAAGAATGAGCATGAGGGCCGTGGGCGATAGGGGAAACGAAGACGAGGAGGTTTGGACGCCTGGCTGAGCAACCCATCCCGAAGAGGCAACAAGCTTGCGTTTGGTGGGCGAACCGTTGTTTAGCGTGGCGCGTTCGAAGTCGTTCATGAGGTTTGCAGGCAAGAACTGGCGTTGCGCTCTGTTGATGGGCAGGTCGGCCTTAATGCCTAGCAGCATGTCGTTACCAAACCTTATCCAAGGCGTTTGGCTGGCGCATTGGTGCACAATCTGGCGATAAGAGGTGGCATTCTCCGCTTTTTCGTTGCCATATTCCACGCTAGCTTGCAGGTGGTTGGTAATCATGTCGCGTGCACGAGTGGTGCAATTGTCGTAGAAGTAGTTGTACCTGTACACGCGATTTTGTGGTTCGTAGTTGGTGTCGATGGCCTTGGCGATGGCTAGTTTCTCTTCGGGCGTGAGGTTAAGCACCTGCTCGTACACGCCACTTCCATACGAGGCGTATTCTGCGCAGAAAGCGTCGAACGACTCGATGCCCATTTCGTAGTCGGTAAGTCCGGACACGAAACGCAGCACGAAGTAGGGTTTGTGAAACGAGAACATACCATAGTTCACGGCTATGTCTGTTCCGCGTGCCACATCCTGATACCTGATGGCCGTGTGTCCGTAAATGCTATATACTTCTTCGTGGGGCTGACAAGTGAGCAAGGATATGCGCACGGCGTCCATATCCTTTAATTCAAGAGTGCCTTGAGCCTGTGCCGAGAGTTGGAAAGCACATAACAAAACTGCGGCAAGAAGGTGCCGCAAAAGCAACATAATTGGTTTCACGATGCAAAAATAACCTTATTTTTGAACATTTGATGCGATTATATCGTTTTTTTTCGATAATTTTGCCCCTAATTTGGCGTACCATAACAAGTCTGTATGTTTTTCGCCACATTTAAAAACGGATAAATGGAGCCCCCAGCTCCGCAATAAACATATAACTCATAATGAAGAAAGTAATAGGCATTGTCTTGGCGTCTACTGTCAGTATGGCGGCTTTTGCGCAGAGTGGAACTAATTCTCCTTATAGTCAGTTCGGTTTAGGTGTGCTCTCCGAGCAGTCCAGCGGATTTAACCGAGGCATGAATGGACTGGGATTAGGTTTCCATGAAGGCAATCAGGTGAACTACCTTAACCCCGCATCTTATGCTCGACTGGATACGCTTACATTCCTTTTCGATGCCGGCATATCGTTGCAACTCACCAATTTCTCGGAGAAAGGTGTGAAGCGTAACGCTAAAAACGCCAATATAGAATATGTGGTTGCAGGCTTTAAGGCCGCCCGTAGGCTGGGATTGAGCTTTGGTTTGATACCTTTCACAAACGTGGGGTATCAGTATTCGGCCGCTCAGGCATTGACAGATCAGCCGGATGCTACCATATTAACCAACACCTACACGGGTACGGGCGGCGTGCGCCAAGCTTATTTGGGCATTGGTTGGGAACCCATTAAGGGCTTGGCCTTGGGTGCTAACATGTCTTACATGTGGGGAGATTACGATCGCAGGCTCATCAACAGTTACAGCGACGGCTCCGTCAACAACCTCGTGCATCAGTACACGATGGATATCCGAAGTTATAAGGTAGACTTCGGCGTGCAGTACACAGCCAAAGTGTCGTCTAAAGACAACATCAACTTGGGCTTAACGTTTAGTCCTACGCACAAGATTGGCGGCAAACCCAAATTGCAAGAGATACTTACCAACTCGCAAACGAACGTGTCGGACACCACCTCTTATGGCGGAAACTTCGACTTAAACTTGCCGAACTTCTTCGGTGTGGGGCTTATGTGGGACCACAACGGCAAATGGAAGGTGGGCGCAGACTACACTTTGCAACAGTGGTCGACTGTGAAATTCCCCAGTTACGAAACCAATGGGGGTGTTTCTAGCTTTGCCTTACGCGACAATATGCTTACCGACAGGCACAAGTTAACCCTTGGCGGCGACTTCTGTCCTGCGCCATTTAGTCGCAATTTCTTCAATCGCATACACTATCGCGCAGGTGTTTCCTACGCCACTCCTTATATAAAGGTGTACGGCAACGATGGTCCAACGGAGATGAGTGCCAGCATTGGCTTTGGCATTCCCATCATCAACCCATACAACAACCGCTCGTTCCTCAACGTTAGCGCACAATGGGTGCGTTCAACAGCAAAGAACTATATTCAGGAGAATGTGTTCCGCATCAACGTGGGGCTAACTTTCAACGAACTATGGTTCAAGAAATGGAAGTTGGAATAAGCCCTTTATCGTAAAAATAAACTGCGCATGTACACCTTGTTAAGAACTTCGGGCTTAGCGTTTATGCTGTGTTGCATCGTGGCATTGACCGCTTGCGAACAGGCGGTGGAGCATACCGCACCTGCGGTAAACCCCAAAGACTCGGTGCCAACGATGGTAACTTATGGCGTAAATACGCTTATTTCTGACTCTGGTGTGGTGAAATACCGCATCGTTACAGAGCGATACGAGGTGAACCAAGTGAAGAACCCACCACGTTGGACCTTCGATAAGGGCGTTTTTCTCGAAGAATTCGACGAAAACTTTCATGTGCAACTCTACATTCAGTGCGATACGGCCTACTATTACGACCAACAACGCCTATGGGAACTGCGTGGAAGAGTGCGCGTAAAAACCAAAGACGGCGTGCGCTTTTATAGTGAAGAGCTGTTTCGTGATGAGAACAGACACGAGCTTTACTCCAATAAGTTCTCCCGACTTATCACTCCCGACCGCCAGTTGCAGGGCAATTACTTCCGTAGCGACGAGCGTATGACTAAGTATTACGTGTCTAACTCGAAGGGCTCGTTTGCACGAACCGACATCGCCGGCAAGAACGACAGCCTCAGTTCCGCACCCGATACCCTCAAAGAAACCATTCGCCCCTCGGCCATGCCCCAGCGCAAGTTGGGTGGTTAGTAGTCATAGCCTGCGCCAACGCACGGCTCAACACATCAAACCATAACAAAAAGACAACTCTAAGTTCTATATGGACGACCCTATTAGTATAAGCCTTGTACTCGGAATAATCGTCACGATGGTGTTTTCCGCGTTCTTTTCGGGCATGGAAATAGCCTTTGTCACCAGCAACCGCATGCTTGTTGAGATGGACAAGGAACGCAACGGCCTTTCGCAAAAGGTTCAGGCCATCTTCTATAAAAATCCCAACAACTTTGTAAGTACAATGCTTGTGGGTAACAACATCGCGCTTGTGGTATATGGTATACTTATCGCTAAATTCTTCGACAATACCATCTTTCGCGGCATGGATGCCAGTTTCACCGTGCCGGCCGATACCATCCTCTCAACGCTTATCGTGCTTTTTACGGGCGAATTTCTGCCAAAGACCTTCTTTAAGAGCAATCCCAACAGGCTGTTTTCTTTTTTCGCCGTGCCGGCTTACCTCTGTTACTTGCTGCTTTGGCCTTTCAGTCGGTTCTCAACGTTTCTGGCACGCGTGCTTATGCGTATCTTTGGCGTAAGGATTGAGAAGGAAAACGAGAACATTCTCTTTTCAAAGACCGACTTAGACTACCTCGTACAGAGCAGTTTAGACAGTGCCAAGAACGAAGATGACATCAACGATGAGGTGAAAATCTTTCAAAACGCCTTGGAATTTAGAGATACCAAGGTGCGCGATTGCATGGTGCCGCGAACCGAAATCAATTCGGTAGACCTCAACGACTGCACCATCGACGAGCTTACTCAGAAGTTTATCGAAAGCGGAAACTCTAAACTCATCGTCTATCAAGAAGACATCGACCACATCGTTGGCTATATACACTCCTCCGAACTGTTTCGTAATCCCGACCAATGGAAACAGCACATCCGCAAAATGCCATTCGTTCCCGAAACGATGGCGGCCCAAAAGCTGATGCAAACGTTCTTGATGCAGAAACGTAGCTTAGGAGTTGTGGTCGACGAGTTTGGCGGAACCAGCGGAATTGTTTCGCTCGAAGACATCGTTGAAGAGATATTCGGCGACATCGAAGACGAACACGACAACCAAAAGTATGTGGCCAAGCAAACAGCAGAAGGCGATTATGTGCTGTCCGCCCGCTTGGAGATTGATAAGGTGAACAATATGTTCGACTTAGCCCTGCCCGAAAGCGATGATTACATGACCATCGGCGGACTTATTTTGCACCATTATCAGAGTTTCCCGAAGATAAACGAGGAGGTGAACATTGGTCCCTACCAGTTTCGCATTCTCAAAAACACGATGAATAAAATCGAACTCGTGAAACTAAAAGTGCATCAATAAAGCACTTTTTGCACGAAACGTTAAAGAATATCATTTCTTTTTCGTATTTTTGTGCGCATTTTAAAGCTCATTAGCCCTAGCCAATTGCTTTTGCCATGCAAGCGTCTACGGCGTGATGACAGCTTGGGGCTCGCCCCAACCAAAGCTCGAATAATAAATTAAACAACTAAAATAATAATGGCAGTATTAGGAAAAATTAGAAGCCGTGGCATGATTCTCATCGGAATCATTGGTCTTGGCTTGTTGGCATTTATTGCCGAAGAGGCATTCCGTTCTTGCGAGGCCACACGCAACAACCAACGACAACAGGTTGGCGAGGTGAATGGCGAGAAAATCAGCGTTCAAGAATTCCAAAAGATGGTTGACGAGTACGCCGAGGCTATCAAAATGCAACAAGGACAGGATAACCTGAACGACGAGCAACTTAACCAAGTGAAGGACATGGTGTGGACTAGCTATGTGCAAAACAAGCTCGTTGAGAAGGAAGCCAAAGAGTTGGGGCTCACCGTTACCGACCAAGAGATGCAAAACGTCTTGAACCAAGGAACCAATCCCATGCTGATGCAGACACCCTTTGTTAATCAACAGACGGGGCGTTTCGATGCAAGCTCGCTTAAGAAGTTCTTGGCTGAATACAAGAACCAACAAACAACCAATCCCCAGATGGCCCAACAATACGAATCCATCTACAAGTTTTGGACATTTATCGAAAAACAGCTGCGCACACAGCTACTTGCACAAAAATATCAGAGCCTGCTGGCTCACTGCCTGCTCTCTAATCCCGTTGAGGCTAAGATGGCTTTCAAGGAAGAGAACGAAGAAAGCCAAATACAGTTGGCCGCTTTCCCTTATTCGAGCATCGAAGACAGCAAGGTACAAGTTTCCGAATCAGACCTCAAAGCCAAATACGAAGAGCTGAAACCGCGCTTTAAGCAATATGTTGAAACGCGCGACATCAAGTACATCGACATACAGGTAGAGGCGTCTCCTGAGGACAAGGCTGGCTTGAAAAAGCAGTTTGCCGACTACACGAAGGAACTGACCGAGGCTGCCGACCCAACTAACGTGGTACGCAAGAGCTCGTCGCTCGTAAACTATTTGGGCTTGCCCGTTGGCAAAGACGCTTATCCAAGCGACATCGCAGCACGTCTCGACTCGATGAGTGTAGGCTCGGTGTATGGTCCTGTTGAGAATAAGCAAGACAATACGCTCAACCTGGTTAAGCTTGTTGCCAAGGTTCAGCTGCCCGATTCTGTTGAATACCGCCAAATCCAAGTGGGTGGTGCAACGCCAGAGGCTGCACACAAAACCGCAGACTCTATCTACACCGCCCTCACCAACGGTGCCGACTTCGAGGCATTGGCCAAGAAATACGGACAAACTGGCGAGAAAACATGGATGACCACACGTCAATACCAAATGGCACCCTCGATGGATAAAGACACAAAAGACTATATCAACAGTCTGAACACGATGGGTGTGAACGACATTAAGAACATCACCTTGGCGCAAGGCAACATCATTTTGCAGGTGCTCAACCGCAAAGGCATGGTTACCAAGTACCAAGCAGCCGTGGTAAAGCGCACCATCGACTTCTCGAAAGAAACCTATCGCAAGGCTTACAATCAGTTCAGCTCTTTCGTTAGTGCCAATGCCACAGCCGATGCCGTGGTGAAGAATGCCGTAAAGAATGGCTATCGCCTGCAAGAGGCTAAGGACGTTACCACCTCTCAGCACAATTTGGCTGGCATACGCAGTACGCGCGAGGCATTGAAATGGCTCTTCGATGCTAAGGAAGGCAGCGTATCGCCCCTTTACGAGTGTGGCGACAACAACCACTTGCTGCTTGTAATTCTCGATCACATCAATCCTATGGGCTATCGTAGCCTTACCGACTCCCAAGTGAAAGAGATGGTGAAGGCCGAAGTGATAAAGGATAAGAAGGCCGAACAGATTTTGGCTAAGCTCAATGGCGTAACAAGCATTGCCGCAGCAAAGGCAAAAGGTGCGGTAGTAACACCCGTTAACCAGGTTACTTTTGCTTCGCCCGTGTTCCTTACCGCAACAGGCGCAAGCGAACCAGCACTTAGCGGTGCCGTTGCAGCCACTGCCAAGGGTGCTTTCGATAAGACTCCTGTTAAGGGTAACGCCGGTGTTTACATGTTCCAAGTAACAGGTCGCACCATGCGCCCCGTGAAGTTCAACGCTAAGGAAACCGAAATGCGCCTCCGTCAGCGTGCCATGCAATATGCGGGCAACTTCATGAACCAGCTGTACATCAACGGCAAGGTTGTAGACAACCGCTATTTGTTCTTCTAAATCATTGCTACAAACGGGGGCAAAAGCCGTTAAGTTGTTTTAATAACCCAAACAGCTTTTATACCCTGCGATATAATCGCGCTGTTGTGTGTCAACGCGATGCACACAGTAGCGAGTAACAATCAACCCAATGGCTCCGAACATGTTTCGGGGCCATTTTTTACTTTATAAACAATGAAAACAAAAGAAATCTATCTTTGGCGCACGCTCGCCTCTTTCCTAGTTGTGCTGTTTTCCATGCCCTTGGGTCATGCGCTGATGATTATCATGGAGCATACCATGAATCCTTCTGTCATGCACGTTGCAGGTTTCCTTTTGGGGCTTGTTGGCCTTGTTATGGTTATTGTTGGCGTGTTCGTTAAGGGCGATACGCGACAAACCATTTGGGGTTTGATAGGTGGCCTGCTCTTTTGGACAGGTTGGGTAGAGTTCCTTTTCCTTTATTATGCTCGCCGTTATGGTGTTCAGCCCGAAATAGAGAATGGCGAAGTTGTTACCAAACCCGAATATCTCATCATGCCTGCATCCTTTGGCTTGTGGATGATGGTGATGGTGATGTACATTTTCAGTACGCGCAACGGTTGCGATTTCATCACCTGGATACAAAAGGTTTGTTTCCGCAACCAGCGCAAAGTAATCGTTGCACAGCCCATGACACGACACACCAGCATCGTTACCTTTATGGAAGTAAACATGATGCTTTGGGGTTGTTATCTGCTTTTGATGTTCTGTTACGACAAGAATTTCCTTGGCGACCACCATCCCGTTACCTTCCTCGTTGGTCTAGGCTGCCTTGTTGGCTCGCTTTTCATGTTCAAGCGCCAGTTGTATTTGGCCTCATGGGGAGCCAACATCCGCATGGCCATCGCCACGGTTATCGTCTTTTGGACGCCCGTTGAGATATTGGGACGTATCAATTTCTTTAAGGAGTTTTGGACCGAACCCCAACATTACGTCTTCGAGTTGTCTTCCATCCTTGCCGTTTTCCTGCTCCTCCTTCTGTATCTTTGGATGAAAGGAGCCAAGAAAAAGAAGGGATAACACGCCGCTTGTCTTGCTCTATGTAGCATAGGCATGGCTATACAAAATAACGATAAGTGCGTTACACACTTGCTTGTTGGGTGCAGCTAGCGTGTAAACGCACTTATCATGTTCTACTTACAGGTAGCTGTGCCAAAATGCCATCGAATTTATAAAACCATTGCAAGTGCTTTTCACTGCTTATGCCATGTTACTTACATCACAATAATACATGCTTGCGTGAGAAAGGCTTTGCAATACCGCTTTCCTCTTGCTTTTAGTCCAACAAGCATTCTTTATGCTTTGGCAATAGAAATTTAGCTGTCGGCATCTTTAAGTGTAATACCATATAATACCATTCTATATGAATGCGATGAAAGCTTTTGTTTTAGCGATAGTTGCTCTTGTTGTAGCTGCTGGATGCGCTCATACTGGTAAGCCTCGCACTTTTGATCGTGAACAAGCGAAACTTTACCCTCGTGTACTTTACAAAGCCATTAACGACAATAAAGATTCTCTTGACTTTATCCTGTCATTAGAAGCGTTTTATGAGGAGTTTGGGAAAGATAAGAAACCTTATCAATTATCGGTTGATGAAATGAAAATGGCCAAAAAAATATTGGAAAAATATGTGGAGAATGGGGGAAACCACCTCGTTGCCGATCCTAAGGCGAGCGCGAAAACGGGGAAAGAGGGGTGCGACGTAATGGAGAACATAAAGCCCTTACCTCTGACACATTATTATAAGCAGTACCTTGGGTATGAGCAAAAGGGGCATCTAATTGTGGAAATAAACTTGCTTGCTTTTGTTTATGTGAACTATGGGGAAAGTGTGAGTGCTTACCTTCAACGTGTTTACAGCCTCCCGCATGACGGTGGAAAGCATTTTGGCAGAGTGTTGGTCGACCTTACAGAAAAGAAGGTGATACGTTTCTCTTTGAATGCAGTTTCGTAAGACCGCTCGTTTGACACTTACTTCTAGAATGTGACAGTTTCCGTTTATGTTAGAACACGATGCAATAACGTTTTTGTGTCGTTTTTGAGAAGTTCTTTCCATGTTCTTATCAATGTCTCTCTCATACACCATGATAATGCCTTTGATAAGTTAGTGTTTTTATTGGGCGACATCATTTTTTTCGTATTTGCTTGGATTTTCTTCGTTGTTCCATCGTCAAACGAGCATTAATATTACCAAAACTGTGGTTTGGCGTAAAGATAACTCGCCTAACGTACATTACCTCGTTAGTATGTTAACCACATTATCAACTTTCTAATTTAAGTCATTGTGTCTTACACAATAAGGCCGTTTTGACTTTTAATATTTCTATAAAATACGAGAAGTTTATTGTCTTTGTGCCGTAAAACCGAGATAAACGCTCCTATCATATACGAAGAGGTGGACAAACCAACTCACAGGCTTATAATCCCACAAAAAAACAACAACACCCTAATACATCAATTCATCAACTTGCAAAGCCAAAGACCCATCAACTCAAAATCTTAAATTGTTGTCTTTTATTTTACAATCACTCTTTGTTTTTCACTTCGTTCTAGCGAAAAAACAGGTTAAAAAGTAGGTAAAAAGCCACTATTTCTAGCTTTTCAAGCATCTCGTTTTGTCTATTTTTAAGGACAAAACCTGCATTTTGCACCATTTTGCCTTTCTAGATTGCTTGCCAACTCATTATTTCTCACGCCCAAAAAAACACTTTTAGCCCCTGAAATGCCACTTTTTAGTGTCTATTTTGCCCTTTCCAGCCATGTTTTTAATGGTTCTAAAAGGTTTTGTTTATACATTTGCGGTGTATTTTTATGCTTTTCACCTTTCATTTAGCAGCATTTTGCCCTGTATTTAGCACCATTTTACCTTGCATTTAGCACCAAAACGCACTGCATTTAGCATCAAAACGCATTGCGTTTAGCGGCATATTGCACTGCGTTTAGCAGCAAAACGCACTATATTTTGCTGCAAATCGCCAAAAAACGGGTGTTAGTGGCGGTCGGTTTAAATAAAAATTCATTTTGCTGGCATGTACAACTAACCCCTTTTTGCATCAAAACGAACCTTCGCGAGAATCGATTTTTTGCGGCAAGGTGGACGATTGTTGGCGAAAACTGCACTCATAATGTTAAATTTCTTACTAAAAATAAGACAAAACAGATTATGCTGCGTACACATGCAAAGGCAACGGCGACGGAAAGCATGTACGCTTACAACCGCCAACGCGAGCAGTTGCAGGGCATGCTGCCCACGGTCAACGGAGACGGCATCATGCAAACACAGAAATAACCAGCCATTGGCAACCAGTTTTCAACTTATAGCAAATACATTGAATAACTTCCGCAAGTAACCTTTTTGAGGTATAACCACGTTCTGCCACAGACAAAAGGCGCAGAATTTCAGATTTTATCGTTTACTTGTCCAGTACTTCGTACATGCGCGGAGTGTTTATCTTGGTTTTACGGCACAAAGATAATAAGCACCCCTCACTTTGTAGAAATATTAAAAGCCAAGGTGAACTCAATAAACAAATTACTCAAATTATTTTGATAAAATTGGCGTATAGTTTGAAATATTGATTATATTTGTAGCGAATATCAGAAGATTCACAAACTTAAAATAAGATAGCTTTGATAATACATTGATTTTAGCAGCAATACTTATAATAAACTAATCAACCTTGACTATTAGAGTGGGTTTGATTCAGTTTAATAAGATGTTGATATTGATCATTGAGTATGACAAGAGAAAAACAATAACAAACTAATAGTATAGATATTATGTTTACAAGTGATAATCCAACTTCATATCGTGTGGAATACAAGTTTATTGTAGTGTATGATAAGTTTACTAAGCCTGTAGCTAACTCTATAAAGAACAAGGCTCGCGCTCTGTCTATCAGTAGTACAGCTTGGAGTGAGAAACAGTATCTTAGTCAAGAACCAAGTCTGAGTAACGATAACCATGTTCTTTTTCTGTCAAAGTCATTGTTAAAGGAAAACTTATCAAATCCTCAACTTCAATTAAAGAAGTTAACTAATGGCACTAAATACAAGAGTCAGGGAAATGTAGCGGGTATTTTTGTTGAAAAGGTTGATTTTATTGAAGTTGCAAGGCAGCTTAGTGCTAGTTTGAACGAAAAATGGTTATATGTTGTTACAACTCTAATTTGTACAACAACTATAGGTCAATTATTAGCTGCATGGCAGTACATGTCTAAGAAAAAGAAAGCAGAGCTGTACTTACTTTACAAGGCAACTGACAAGTTTGCGAAAGATAATCTTAAATCTTTTGTGGCTGGTAAATTGAAGTAGTTATGAAGTTATCTTTTGAAAGAGGATATGAATCTTTTTCCAACATAGTTGGTGCTGTACATGGAGTGCATAGTGCGGCAGGTTATGTTGGCAAAGTATCTGATGCTTGTAATGAATTGCAATCTAACATTAATAAGTTTAAGGGATTTGAAACAGGCATTAAACAGTTGAAAGGTGATGTTTTTGAGTTTCGTTCATCTGGAAGTTTTAATATTAGTGCTGCAATTAATGAATCTCAATATTGTACGATAGTTGATAGAAATCACGGCTATGCATCAGCTGATATAACAACGAATTGGGGTGAAGATTATGGATTAAAGGCTTTATTTAACGGAGTAGCTTCTGCTAAAGCGCAGTCTGTAAGCCATTTTCAGAGGTTCATAGAGTATAGAGCTGCATCGGGGAGAGCTGATTTGACATTTGAAACGTTTGTTACTGAAAAGGGATTAGATCCATTAGTCGTATTGAAAACAGACCCAATCTATTTAGGTCAAAAGCGTTTGTTCCCTTCAGACCAGTTGAAAGAAGCAGTAATTTATTTGAAAAAACAAATAGCAAACAGAACGATTACCAATCCTGATGAAGTAAGAAGGTACCAGGAAACTCTTGAAAATTTAACTTCAATGATTATTGCTCCAGATGGAACCACGTCTTATGCCGTTAGTACAGAACACTTGCTCGATATAGCAGAAAAGGCTAAGAAGGGAGAATATGATGCAGCAAGAGATGGTTTTTCCACTGAGCAATTAATAAAGATTGAACATGTTCTTAAACAGGGAAATAAAGCTGGGCTTACTTCTGCAACAATTTCACTTGTTCTTAAAACTGCTCCAGAGATTTATAAGTGTCTTGATGAGCTTATTTCTACAGGAGGAATTAATGAGCAGCAACTCAAGTCACTCGGCTTTGCAGCCCTTGATGGGTCTACCGATGGATATATCCGTGGTTTTGTTTCTGCAACAGTAACTGTATCTTGCACCGCAGGGTTATGGGGGGAAACGCTTAAATCAGTTAGCCCTGAAGTTGTAGGGGCATTGACGGTTGTAGTGATGAATACACTTAAAGATTCATTTTTGTTAGCTAAAGGTAGTATTTCACGACATGACTTTACGTATAATTTGCAAAGAAACATGTTTGTTACTGCTTGTGGCTTAGGAGGTGGAACGCTTCTTCAAAGCTGCTTGCCCATGCTACCATTTGCTTACTTACTTGGAAGTTTTGTGGGTTCAATGGTAGGCTCCTTTGCTTTTTTTGCGTATGACCAAGCGATACTTTCATATTGTGTTTCTTCTGGAAGTACTTTCTTCGGCATTGTAGACCAAGACTATAAACTCCCTGAAGAAGTCTTGAAGGAATTAGGCCTGTCATTATTTGAATATGAGAAGTTTCTCCCTCATGAAAGTTCATTCAGTACTTATATACCAGGCCGTTATGAGATAAATCAATACAGTTCATCAATGATTAAGGTGTTAAGAAGGGGGGTAATAGGAATTAGACAAATTGGTTATCTATAAAGGCATGAGTTTTGGTGTTCAATAATGAAAGCTCATGACTTCTGAACCTTGCATGTGTATATTGTTGAGATAACCTTTTGATTTGAATAAGTAGCATAGTTGCTGTTTAATAGAAAGACTCAAAAGAATTGTGGATAAGCAAACGGCATGCTTGTTTGCCATTTGCTTATCCCCAATAGCCTTAAATGTAATGCAATTTTATGCTTATTTACCCATTTCTAGTTCTTGTTTTAAGAACTTGGGGGTAAATCCTGCCTTGCTTTTGGCCACCTCTTCGGGTGTGCCAGCCGAGAGAAGGAGGCCGCCGTTGCGCCCACCCTCGGGACCCATGTCGATGATATGGTCGGCAAGTTTAATCACATCGAGGTTGTGTTCGATGATTAGCACCGTGTTGCCGCGGTCTACCAGTTTCTGTAACACGTCCATTAGGATGCGAATATCCTCGAAGTGCAGTCCTGTTGTGGGTTCGTCGAGGATGTAGATGGTCTTTCCTGTGTCGCGTTTGCTTAGTTCGGTGGCCAACTTTACACGCTGACTCTCGCCGCCCGACAGTGTTGTGGAGGGTTGCCCCAGTTTGATATAGCCTAAGCCCACATCTTGAATGGTCTTTATTTTCTGCAAGATGTTGGGCACGTTTTCGAAAAATTCCACCGCTTGGTTGATGGTCATGTCCAGCACATCGGCAATGCTCTTGCCCTTATATCTCACTTCCAGCGTTTCGCGGTTATAGCGTTTGCCGTGGCAAACCTCGCAAGGCACCATCACATCGGGCAGTACATTCATTTCAATGGTTTTGTATCCGTTGCCCGAACAGGCCTCGCAACGGCCGCCCTTGACGTTAAACGAGAAACGACCAGGCTTATAGCCCCTTATCATTGCCTCGGGAAGATTTACGAAAAGGTTGCGGATGTCGTTGAAAACGCCCGTGTAGGTTGCGGGATTAGAACGTGGCGTGCGCCCCAGGGGCGACTGGTCTACGTTTACTACCTTGTCAACGTTGTCAATTCCCTCCACATCATCGTATGGCATGGGTCTTTTCAGCGAGCGATAGAAGTGTTGCGAGAGTATGGGTTGCAGTGTTTCGTTGATGAGCGTCGACTTTCCAGAGCCGCTTACGCCCGTAACGACAATCAGTTTGCCCAAGGGTATCTCCACATCCACGTTTTTTAGGTTGTTGCCTTTGGCTCCGCGTATCCAAATGCTTTTGCCATTGCCCGCTCGTCTGTGGGCGGGCACATCTATTTTCATTTGTCCGTTAAGGTAATTGGCGGTGATGGTGTTGCCTTTCAGCATGTTTTGGGGCGTGCCTTGGTACACCACTTCGCCCCCTTTGCGGCCAGCCTTAGGTCCGATGTCTATGATGTAGTCGGCGGCCAGCATCATATCTTTGTCGTGTTCCACAACGATGACGGTGTTTCCAAGGTCGCGCAGTTCTTTAAGCGAGGCAATCAGCCGCTCGTTATCGCGCTGATGCAGGCCAATGCTTGGCTCGTCGAGGATGTAAAGCACGTTAACCAGTTGCGAACCAATCTGTGTGGCGAGCCTAATGCGTTGGCTTTCGCCACCCGAAAGCGACACCGACTGGCGGTTAAGCGTGAGGTAATCGAGTCCCACTTCGAGCAGAAAGCTCACGCGCGTTCGTATTTCCTTCACAATCTCGGCCGCAATCTTGCGCCCTTTGGTGTCAAGATGCTCTTCAACGTTGTCTAACCACGTCTTCAAGTCGCTGATATCCATGCTGGCTAGCTCGGCAATGTTCTTGTCCCACACGCGATACGCCAACGATTCGCGTTTTAGTTTCTGCCCTTTGCAGTCGGGACACTGGCATGTAGCCAAGAATTGGTCGGCCCATTTCTGACTGCTGGCCGAATCGTCGTTGTCCATCACGCTTTTAAGATACTTTATCAGGCCGTCGTAAGTGCTGAAAAAGTCGCTCGAAGTGTGTACGAGTTCCTTTGCAATCTTCACTCTTTCCATCGAACCATACAGTATTTCGTCGAGTGCATCGGCAGGAACATCCTTGATGGAGGTCTTTAATTCGCAGTCGTACTTTTTGAGAATGGCATCAATCTGCCAAAAAATCATTTGGTTTTTATACTTTCCCAACGGTGCGATAGCTCCTTCGTAGATGCTTTTATTGGTGTCGGGGATAACCTTTTTGAGGTCGATCTCATTGACATAACCCAGTCCCTTGCACTTAGGGCATGCGCCTTCGTGCGAGTTGAACGAGAAGTTGTTGGGTGCAGGCTCGGGGTAAGAGATGCCCGTAACGGGGTCCATCAGTCGTTTAGAGTAGCTTTTCAGTTCGTCGTTGTCCTTATCCAGAATCATAATAACGCCGTCGCCCTGTTTCATGGCCACCTCAACGGTCTTTTTTAGCCGTTGGTCGTCCTTGCCTTGGACCTTCAACTTGTCTATCACCACTTCTATATTGTGGTTTTTGTAGCGGTCTACCTTCATGCCGCGGGTAATCTCTGTTATTTCGCCGTCAACGCGCATGTAGAGATACCCCTTTCGCCGCATGCTCTCAAACAGTTCTCGATAGTGGCCTTTTCGTTGGTGAACCAATGGCGCGAGAATGTAGATGCGCTTGTTGGCATAGCGTTCCAAAATCATTTGTATCACCTTTTCCTCGGTGTACTTCACCATCTTTTCGCCCGTAGCATAGCTATATGCAGTGCCGGCGCGTGCATAAAGCAGTCGCAGATAGTCGTAAATCTCTGTTGTTGTGCCTACAGTAGAGCATGGGTTTTTGTTGGTTGTTTTCTGTTCGATGCTGATAACGGGGCTTAGGCCTGTTATCTTGTCCACGTCGGGGCGCTCCATGTTGCCCAAGAAGTTGCGTGCGTAGGCAGAGAACGTCTCCATATAGCGACGTTGACCTTCGGCAAAGATGGTGTCGAAGGCCAACGACGACTTGCCCGAACCCGACAGTCCGGTGATGACCGTGAGGCTATTGCGCGGTATTTCCACATCTATGTTTTTGAGATTGTGCACCCGCGCGCCCCACACATTTATCTTTTCGTCTTGCATTTTGTTGTCCTGTTGTTATTATTGTTGGGCGATGTGCTTTTTTGTTTGTCGCCCTTAGCCGGCCCATGTCTTAGGGGCACATTATTCTATATAGCTTCTTAGCAGGTTAACGTCTTTCTTGATGTTAAACACTTTGCCGTCGGCACCTTTGGCATTAACCTGTACAAAGTACACGCCCTCTTTCACATCTTGTCCGTTAAACTTGCCATCCCAACCGCCAGCAGGGTCTTTCCATTCGTATATTTTCTGCCCCCAGCGGTTGAATATGTAGGCCTTGAACTCCACAAGCGACTGATAACCGGGCTTTGCTCGGTACACATCGTTCACGCCATCGCCGTTGGGTGTAAAGGCATTGGGCATTTCCAGCTTGCTTTCGGCAATGCTAACGCGTATGGGGTCGGCCGTTTTCCAGTACTCTTGCGTATATTCTACGGTGTCTGTGCCTTGCACAAAGGTGGCATAAAGCTCCACATAATGGGTGCCGGCCACGGTGAACGTCACCTCGGTGTCCTTTTCAAAACGCGAGAGATATGGTGTTTGGCGTTTGGGGTCGGTGTAAAACCGCCACTCGTAGTGCGCGTTCCAGCCGTCGGCATTGGCAACGTTGGCCTGAAATCGTGCCCTAAGCGGTGCCGAACCTTGGTAATCGCTGCTTTGTTCTTCGCCGTTTGGGGTGAAGAATGTGGCCACGGGGCTGATGGTTGGTGCGCCGTCGGCAAAGGCGAAGGTTGCCATAGCCGCGAAAAGCAGTGTGAATGTAGTGCGTATGATGGTTTTCATCCTAATCGTTATTAATGTTTGGCGAGTTGTTTGCCTCCATTTCGTCGGCCACAATGTCTGTCAATATCCTTATGTCTATGGCCGAACGGTTGTATTTCTCGGCCATAGAGTCCAGCAAATGCAATATCTCGTCTATTCCAGAGCGGGTTTCGCTGGGCTTTTCGCCTGTTTTTTTGAGGAAGTTCACAAACAGTTCGATGGCCTTTTGCGTGTTGTTGCCCAGCCAATGGGCGGCCGCCAGGTAGAGAATGTCTCTTGTATCGCTTTCATTGTTGTTGTAAACAATGCTGTTCAGCAGGTCGATGGCGGTTTCGGCTCTGCCCTCTTGCAGTTGGGTTAGTGCCAACTGGCGTTTCACTTCCGTGTTGTCGGGGTGCTCGTAGTTGAGTTTGAACAACAGTTCGATGGCTTTCTCGGCCTTTCCTGTACGGGCATAGCCCTTGGCAAGGTACAGTTCTTGTTCGGGCGAGATGTTTCCTTTGCCCTGTAACCGTTCTAACACCTGCTCTGCTTGGGCGAAATCGTGGCTTCTGATGCATGTTTCCACATAGCCGTGAGCCACTTTGTCGTCTTCGGGCAAGCGGTTCATCAGTTCGGCGAAGTGCCTTTTAGCCTCGCCGTACTTACCTGTTTGCATGGCTGCCACGGCGCGAAAGTAGAGCCACTCGTTGCTGGTTAGGGTGGTGTCTAACTCGTATATCGAGGTAAATAGTTGCAGCAGCTGCCAAAGTCCTCTTTTATAAAGGAACTTACCAAAGGTTACGAACTGCGACGACAGCCCCACTTGTGCCAGCAGTTGGTTGCCGAAAAACAGTCCGCGCATCACAATTCCTCCGCCCCGGAAAGGGTTGACGAACTCTTCTTTCATGTTGTTGAGGAAGAAAAAGCGGTACAAGTCTTGCAAGTACATGCGCCTGATGTAGGCCGGGTTGCTTTTGTCGACGTCCATATCGCCTTGTATCTCGATGCCATTGGCATTGATGGCGTTTTTCAGTTCGGCAGGAATTTGGTTGGCAATCATGGCCATAGCCAATTCCAACGAATACTTATCCGAGTTGCAGAACGAGCTGTGCGCAAATATGTTTTGCTCTAAACGGGTTTCGTCTAGCCCTTCAAGGGGTTTCAGTTCGGGGTGTTCGGGGTAGTATGGCACGAACCAATTGCTGGCCCGATTGAAGAATGGGAAACGTTTCATTTGCGAAAAGCCCCCGAAATACACGTCCACGCCCTTTTGTTGCATGTCCATCATGCGCATATAGCTTTTCTCCAACTCTTCCATTGCCCGTTCCTCGGCATCGGGGTTGAGGATGTCTTGCAGCTTTTGTTCTTCTGTTTCAGTGCCCAAGACGATGTTTTGGCCGCGCATCATTGTGGGGAGAATGTCGCGATGTATTTCTTGCATGGCCTTTTCGGCGTTGATGCAATACACTATTTGGTATTGTAGTTCAAGCAATTCGCGCTGAACGGCTTGCGAACTGACAGTTTTGTGCAGCTGTTCGGCCAGGTTGGGATAAAGCGTTATCTCTATTTTTGGCAGCGTAAGCGCCCATCCCACCAAGGCGCGTTGCTTTACTTGCGGGTCTGTGGCGTACTGATAGAGGTAGAGTAGGGTGGAAAACTTACGCGCATCGAAGGCTAAGAGCAAGGCTAAGAGTAAGGCGGCGGCAAGTAACTGCGCATCCATGCTGTCGATAGTGGGCGACAGCAGCAGTTCTTGGTAGAACTTCTGTGTCTCTTCATTCCAATGCGTGTCGGTCATCAGGTGATAAAACAGGGCTGTCGTCAGTTCGTGATGCTCTGCGTATATAGTCTTTTTCTTTTCGCTGTTGGTTGCCGATGGGTCGAGCGAAAGTAGTGCGGTGTCTTGCACGAAACTTTCCAATCGTTGCCTAATATCGTCTAGCGACATGGCGGCCACGTTGAACGGCGAGTAATAGTTAAAGCCCGTCGTGTTTTGCTTTCTGTGCGTTATCATCACGTCGCAGTGCAGATGGTACAGCCTTTTAAGCAGACTGTTGTACACTTCCTCGCGCTTGGGGTCGTCGAAACCGCGCTTAATGAAGTCTTTCATCAAGCGATAGTCCTCCTCGATGCTTTCCAAACGTTCGTAAAACTTCCTTAGTCCGGAGCTGTTTATGTCGTTACGCATCCTGTTGAGTGCCTCCCCTAGTTCTTTCGACAAGAGAATAAGTCCGGGGATGCTCTCTTTTTCGGGCGTAATATTCCACCTTATGTTGTTAATGTCGTCTTTATTCATTGCGTTGGAAAGTCTTTAATGGCGTTTCTGTCTTTCTCTCTCACGGCCGACATCTTGGCAAAGGCTGTTTTAGGCAGTGCCTTTACGGCAGCGTCGTTCAGTTGGAAGTGGGTCTTCAGCAGGTCGGCATAATGCTGTATGCCCCTGATGTTGAGCGAATCGCACGCCCTATCGTATGCCTTAACAAAGGCAGGCAGTGCTTGGCGCACCTTCTTTTGGTCTTTGGCGGCCATGCTGAACACGGCCACGCCTAGCCTAATGTCCTTCGTTTTGGTGTCGGCCAGTACGTTGTTTTTGCCCATTCGGGCCACAGTGGCTTGCGGTTCGGGCATGAAAGCGGCGTCTATTTCGTAGCCAACGAGCATCTTCAAGCGGATAAACACATTGTTAACCTGTATGCGGAAAACCTCGTTTTTGGGCTTACTGCGGTCGATGAGGTCGGCAGTAAGAAAGTCGGTTGCCGAGAAACGGGTCATGCCCACCATCTTGTCTCCTAGTTGTTGCACGTCCTTTATGCGCGCATTGCGGTTACTTATCAGCTGCCAATGCAGGTTTGTTGCACCCACTTCGTGCAGATTGGCCCCCTTTTGGCGCAGGCGTTGGGCACGAACCAAGTCGGTGAACACGCCCTGAACCCTGCCTCTAAGTATGGCTGTGTCGCAATCCATCTGTGCCGTGTATTTCATTAATCGCACGTTGAGGTGCTCTTCGCCGAACAATCCCGTTGCATCTGCCACGTAAAGCGGCAGGCAATCGAGTGTGGGCATCACCGCAATTCGCAGTGTCGAGTCGTTTGTCGTTTGCCGTTCGCTTTGCTTTTGCGGCGCATTGCCCTTGCCGTTGCAGGCAAAGAGCAGCGTGGTTAGCGTGGCCAAGGCGAGCGTGCGAATGTGAAATAGGGTCATTATAATTGGTGTTTGCAGTTAAATACCTTGTTTGCCGTATTCAAGGCGGCCTCTTCGTGAGGTTTTATCCTTGCAAATTTAGCAATAATTTTGTTGCGAAAAAAAGATTTAGTAATTTTGTAGACCATGGCAAAAGATAAAACAGCATACGTTTGCGACAATTGTGGACACGAGTCGGTGAAATGGATTGGCAAATGTCCGAGTTGTGGGCAGTGGAATAGCTTTAAGGAAATACGCGTAGCTCCTTCGGTATCGGGAGGAGGGAAGCGGCTAACAGCGGGTGGAGTTGGCAACACTTCGTCCACGCGTAACACGCCCATGCCCATCTCGAAGGTGCAAGCCAAAGACGAACCACGTATCGACCTGCACGACGATGAACTGAATCGCGTACTTGGTGGCGGACTAGTGCGTGGCTCTATCGTTTTGCTTGGTGGCGAGCCAGGCATTGGAAAGAGTACCCTAGTGTTGCAAACCATTTTGCGAATGCCCGAAAAGCGAATACTCTACGTTAGCGGCGAAGAGAGCACGCATCAGCTGAAGATACGTGCCGATCGCATAGAAGAAAACGTGGCAGACAACGTTATCGTGCTGAGCGAAAACGCGTTGGAGAAGATTTTGATGCAGGTAGACGATGTTAAGCCCGACTTGCTTATCGTGGATTCTATCCAAACCATCGAGAGCGAAGCCATCGACAGCTCGCCAGGAAGTATCGTTCAGGTGCGCGAATGTGCCTCGGCGTTGCTTAGGTATGCCAAAACGTCGTCTGTTCCTGTGCTGCTCATTGGCCATATCAATAAAGAGGGGGTGCTGGCTGGCCCCAAAATATTAGAGCATATTGTAGACACAGTGCTGCAATTTGAGGGCGACCAGCATTATATGTACCGCATATTGCGCTCTATCAAGAACCGTTTTGGCTCTACTTCCGAGTTGGGCATCTACGAAATGCAGCAAAATGGACTCCGCCCTGTGTCTAATCCCAGCGAACTACTGCTCACTCGCGACCACGAAGGGCTTTCGGGCATTGCCATTAGCTGCGCCATCGAGGGTGTACGGTCGTTTTTGGTGGAAACGCAAGCCCTGGTTTCGACTGCCGCCTACGGCACACCGCAACGCAGTACCACGGGTTTCGACCAACGCCGACTGAACATGCTCTTGGCCGTACTTGAAAAACGCGTGGGTTTTAAGCTTATACAGAAAGACGTTTTTGTGAACATCGCCGGTGGTTTGCGCGTAACCGACTTGGCAATGGACCTTAGTATCATTGCCGCCGTGCTGTCTAGCAATGTAGATACGCCCATTGATAAGGAGTGGTGTATGGCAGGAGAGGTGGGACTTAGTGGCGAAGTGCGCCCCGTGAACCGCATAGAACAACGCATTGCCGAGGCCGAAAAGCTTGGCTTTACCGATATGGTGATACCCAAAAACAACCTTTCGGGCATCGACCCATCGCGTTATCACATCAAGCTGCACCCCGTCCGTAAGGTAGAAGAGGCATTGCGCATCTTGTTTGGATAAGGTTGTAACGACGTTATTTTGATTATTGATGGTCTTTTCAACCTGTTATGTCGAATGTAAAAAAGCTTTGGCATGACATGTTGGTTTGGAATAAAAGCCTATGTTGGCCTGAATAAAACGTTCTTTTTTCGTTCCTCAAAAGTGCGTTTTGCCTTTCCACTTCGCCCAAAGCTCCGTGTTGGCGATTTCCAATTCTCGCCATGACAATGTCCGAGCAAGCTCGACATTGTTCATTTGGCTTAACGAAAACGTTGAGATAGTAGTTGGAATTGTGCCAACCGCATTGCGGTTGTTTACGCATTGTTTCCCTTGGTAGAGCATACAATATAAAGAATATAGTTTGCAAGCTCTAAGTTTGTAAAACTTTCAGCACGTTTTTTAACATTATGAGTGCCCTTTCTCCTCACCAATTGCCCACCTTGCCGCAAAAAATCGATTCTCGCGAAGGTTTGTTTTGATGCTGAATAGGGTTAGCATGGGAATACTGCAAAATGAATTTTTATTTAAAAAGATTGCCATTAGTACTTGTTTGGGGGCTATTTGCTGCAAAATAGAGTGCGTTTTGCCGCTAAATGGAGTGCGTTTTGGTGCTAAACGCAGTGCGTTTTGGTGCAAAATGGAGTGCGTTTTGGTGCTAAAGGCAAGACAAAATGCTGCAAAATGCAGTGCGATTTGCCCCTAAATGCGCGACGAAAAGCATAAATATCCACTGCAATTGTATAAACAAAACCTTTACTAACCATGAAACACATGGCTAGAAAGGGCAAAACGGCCATTAAAAAGTGGGGTTTTAGGGGCTAAAAGCATGTATTTGGGCTTGAAAAATTACGAGCCGGTGACCAATCTAGAAAGGCAAAATGGTGCAAAATGCAGGTTCTAGGCTTAAAAACATACGAGCTCCAAGGCATGAAAGGGTAGAAATAGTGGCTTTTTGCCTACTTTTTAACCAATGTTTTCGCTAGAACGGAGCGAAAATTAGAGCTGGTTTGTAAAGTAAAAAATAACATTTTAAGTTTTTGAACTGGTGAGTTGATGAGCTCGTTAGTTCTTGGCTTGATAAGTTCGTTAGTTCTTGAGTTGATAAGTTTATGAGATTTTGAGTTTGTAAGTTGATGAGTCGATGTATTCGGGAGTTGTTGGGTTTTCGTGAATTTATGAGTCTTGTTTCATTTTTTTGAGTGTTTTTTATGTGAATACATCAATGAGTTGTTTTAAGAACAAGCCTTTATCCCGAACAGGCTAACCATACATTTGCTTGCGCCTATATCGTTTTAAGTAATTCAATAACCTTGTGGATCTCCGAATAAGCCTTTAAATCTTCGGGCGACTCTTGGCATAGTTGGCATAGTTTCTCAGAGTTTTGCACGGCCCTTTCTAAGTCGCCATGCTCAGTTAGATACTTATATAGGTTTGTTTTGGTGAAGTAGCGTTTCGTTTTCTCGTATCCCGGCATGTGTTTCTGCAGTTCGGGCAGCAACTGCTCGTAGCTTTCGTATTGCCGACACACCACATTGGGCAAGAAATGCAGTAAGAACCAAAACTCCGTACAAGGATTTGTTTCTATGAACATCACTCTTCCCGCATATTTCTTTGCTGCGTATTTCTTTTTGGCGTTGTTGTAAAGCCGCATTTCAGAGGGCTGTTGTAGAAGTCTATCCATGTCGAACAGACAGACGATGAAATCGTATTGTTGTTTGTTAAGGTACGATTCTACTAGCTTTAAAATGTGTTTGACGTCACTGTGTTGTGGAAAATCGGGAGCCACTTTGAAGGGATAGCGGCACGTTATCCTCAGCGAATCGAAGTAAAACCACTCTGTTTCTCCTTCGCCAATGATGGCTACACTCTTTGTAACAGTCCGTTTCATGGGGCTAATCGTTAAGGTTCAGATATTGGCTGCCTAAGAAAGGCAACTTAACCAGCTTTCCTTGGCGGTAAGCATTGTATGGCGAAAGGTTTTTATGGAGACCAAGCGATGAGAGACGAGCTAGTTTTGTTTCTCCCAGTTCGTCTTTATCGGTAAACCAAATTGTGTCGCGACGGATAAAGTCTTCGTTGAGAAGGTTGATGTCGTGTGTAGTCAATAGCAATTGGGATGTTTGGTTGCTATTGGCCAAAAACACCTTGATGAAGTAGGACAGCAGCTCATAATGAATGCTAGCCTCCACTTCGTCGATAGCCACAAACTGCTTTTCTCTCAACAGTAAGTTCAGTATAACAGCCATTCCTAATAATCTTATTGTGCCATTCGATTCGTTTTCTTCGGGCAAGGTGTATTTTTTTTCACCAGCATGGTGGGTGAACATCAGTTCCAAGTTTGTTGTTCTCCCCTTATTTAGTATTTTCTCTTTCGTCTTGTCGTCTATGGGAGCTTTCGAAATCAGTTGCCTTAGTTCGGAAGTAAACATCTTATTGCCCTTATGTAGGGCAATGTCTTCGATGTTAAAGTCGGATGCTCTCAGAAAGTTCAATAAAAAACGTTTCAGCTCTCCACGCTCGTCTGTGCTCAAATGCACCTTTACGTAATCAGACAACCGTATGTCTGGTGTCAACACCTCCCTAATATGGTAGGCAAAATATTCGTAAACCTCGTTCAATCTGGTTCTTTCCACATTGCTTTTCCCGAATGCGGCAAGCACGCTGCAATTGTTGATGGTGTTTCCTAAGATAACATCTTGGCTCTTTTTTGTAAGTTTTAGATTGGCCCCAAACGCAATTGTTGTAGAGTCTGTGCTCTTGTCATAGCTACGAATGTATAGCTTTGTAGGTCTGTTTGAGTCGTAAACAATTAATGTTTCAGCACAGATGCGCTCTTCGTCTAATTCAAAATTAAGCACGAATTTGGTTTGATTGACATAAAACGCCATAGACATCTTTGTTGTTTCGTTCCTTGAAGTGTCGTTCAACAGAAAAGGAACAACGCCCGTTTTCTCATTGCGGTCTTGTGGCATTCTTAGTACGAGCGTCTTAAAAAAGTCGATAGCGTTCAGTATGTTGCTTTTTCCCGAAGCGTTCGCGCCATAGATGATGCCAATCTTCAGCAATCTTACTCCATCCTTAACTTCACACGAATACTCGTCAGACATAAATGTATCTGACGTAGGTTCAAAGCTAATGGTTTGAGGTTTCTTTATAGAAAAGAAATTCTCAATAGTAAATTCTGCAATCATAGTGATGATATGTGATAGGTAATGATGATGCAAAGGTACAAATAAAACCGTGATATTTGAATTATATTAATGTATTTCGTAGTTTTATTACGGATTTTTAATTTAAAAACAAACGCTTGTCGATTGTGCTAAGGGTTTTGGTTGAGCCTTTACACTTGTACACATAGGAAGATTTCTTCCTTATTTCTTGCGTGTTTAAGTTATTTTTGCGAAATTCGCAACTTAGTTGCATGCGGTGCCGTTGCTTAGCTTTAAGTTTTGTTCTGCAAGTGTTATGCAGTACGTAGGCATGTATGCGCGGTTTTGAACAGTTTGGTTTGGTGGCTAAATCCACCAATCAAGTTTAATGATATAATAAGCAAATGAAAGATTCGGTAATTGTAGTGAGTGGCGGAATGGACAGCGTTACGCTGCTTTACGAAAAGAAAGACGAGATTGCATTGGGCATTTCTTTCGACTATGGCAGCAACCATAACCACAACGAACTGCCTTTGGCGGCCTTGCATTGCCAACGCTTGGGCATTGAGCATGTGGTTGTTCCACTTGGCTTTATGCACCAATATTTTAAGAGTAGTTTGTTGGAGAGCGGCGACAGCATACCCGACGGAAGTTATGACGAGGAGAATATGAAGTCGACCGTTGTGCCTTTTCGCAACGGCGTGATGCTCGCAGTGGCGGCAGGCATAGCCGAAAGCAATGGCTTGACTAAGGTTCTTATTGCCAATCACGGTGGCGACCACACCATTTATCCCGATTGTCGCCCCGAATTTATCGCCGCTATGGATGCTGCTGTTGAGGCAGGCACATTCGCTCGTGTACGCGTTGTGGCACCATATACCAACATCAGCAAGGCCGACATTGCGCGCCGCGGCAGGGCTTTGGGCATAGATTATGCCGAAACGTGGTCGTGTTATAAGGGTGGCCACGTGCATTGTGGCACTTGCGGCACTTGTGTTGAGCGTAAGGAGGCTTTGCGCGAGGCCGGAATAGAAGACAACACCACATACCAATCGTAATGCCGATGTTTGCGAAAGCGTAGCTTGGCGCGTGATTTTCGCGAGTTGATGATAACCAACACAGCACATATATATAATGAGTAAACCGGCAAAATGGCAACAACTGCTAAGTCTTATCACCTGTTTTCTGCTTGTGCTTGGCGTGAGCATTCGCAGGGATGGTAAGATACAAGGACACGACCTGTTGCAGAAGGGAAAGGCAATTGCAGCCGGCGAAGACACGATAAGGACGTTGGACGACGGCACGGTGGTTGTTAATACCACTGCCCTAGGCAAAGACATTATTGGGTATAGCGGAACAGTGCCTTTGGAAATATCGTTGAAAGACGATCATGTGGTTGGGGTGAAGGCACTGGACAATGCTGAAACGCCTGAGTTTTTTGAAGAGGCTTCGCAACTGCTCACCAAGTGGAACGGTAAATCTATTGATGAGGCACAGCGCATGCAGGTGGATGCCGTGTCGGGTGCAACGTTCACTTCCAAAGCCATTGTAGAGAACATGCAAAGGGGATTGCAGTATGCGGCCAAGGCAAAGGCCGAGGCTAGTATTTGGTCTAAGTTAGACCTTTCTGCCAAATCGCTTGTTGCGTTGGGCGTTGCATTGATGGCAGCCATACTTCCGCTCTTCATTAAGAATAGGCTTTACCGACTTGTGCAGCATGTGTTGAATGTGGCGATACTAGGCTTTTGGTGCGGTACGTTCCTCAATTACACCTCAATGGTGGGCTACATGTCTAACGGCATGAACGTTCTTGCTCTGCTCGTTCCTGTTGTGATGCTTGTCACGGCTTTTGTTTATCCACTTTTTGGTAAGAAATCGTACTATTGCACCAACGTGTGCCCCTATGGCTCGTTGCAAGAACTAGCAGGCAAGTGCGTGCGTTACAAGATAAAGATGAGGCCCAGGGCTATGAAACGCCTAGACCTGTTCAGGCAAATACTTTGGGCCGTGCTGATGTTTTGTTTGTGGACAGGCGTGTGGTTCGATTGGATAGACTACGAACCCTTCTCTGCATTCATCTTCGGGTCGGCCTCTTGGGTGGTCATTGGCATAGCCTTAGCTTTCGTTTTGCTTTCAACGGTGGTTGTTCGTCCCTATTGCCGTTTCGTTTGCCCAACGGGTTCGCTCTTTAAATATAGCCAATATTCAACTCCGTCTGGTAAGAAATATAAGTCATGAAGATTTCAACAATACTCAATTTTGCGCTGGCCTTGGCTTTGGTGTTTCTTTGCGCCAAGCTAGCCATGAGCGGTGGGGCCGGTTCGCAAGCCGCTGCTGGCGATGATGTGGTATACAACAACATCCTTTCGCGCACATCTGTTCGTGCCTATCAAGACAAAGCCGTGGAGAAAGATAAGGTGGAAAAGTTGCTCCGCGCTGGTATGGCGGCACCTACGGCTGTGAATAAGCAGCCGTGGCACTTCGTGGTGGTTACCGAAAAGAAGTTGTTAGCGGCTCTTGCCGAGACCGATGCCCACGCAGATTTTGCCAAAGATGCACCCCTTGCCATCGTGGTTTGTGGCGACATGACCAAGGCCATTGAGGGAGCAGGGCGCGAATTTTGGGTTCAAGACTGCGCTGCTGCCACCGAAAACATCTTGCTTGCTGCCCATGCTATGGGGCTTGGGGCGGTGTGGACAGGCGCTTATCCCCTAGAAGAACGTAGTTCTGAAATGAGCAAAGTGCTGAAATTGCCCGAAACGATGGTGCCACTAAGCGTTGTTGTTATTGGTTATCCCAAGGGTGAAGCGAAGGCAAAAAACAAGTGGGATGCCCAAAAGGTATCGTATAACGTGTATGGGGGACAAAAGATGTAACGGAGCAAAGCGGAAACGAACGGCATAAAAGGTGGGACATCGCGCCTGGCATAATGTGGCTTTCCCCCACGTTCAGCGTGCGTGGTCTGCACATGGGGCGGTGTTGTTTCGCTTGTCTGCTTGGCGAATGGGTTTGGCAAGTGTACATTGCAAATTACGTTTGGTGGTGCCAGTAAAGCCGTATCTTATAAGCTAAAAGGCGAATTTCCTATCAAAAAAAGCTGTATATCAAGATAAATCACTAACTTTGTGCATGTCAATTCAGGCATAAAACAAAATATTCATAACATTAATAAAGATGAAAATCGAACAATTCAACTTTGCCGGCAAAAAGGCAATTGTACGTGTGGACTTTAACGTGCCATTGGACGAGAACGGAAACATCACCGACGACACCCGTATTCGTGGTGCTCTCCCCACTTTGAAGAAGATATTGGCCGACGGTGGCGCCGTTATTATGATGAGCCACATGGGCAAACCCAAAGGCAAGGTGAACCCCAAGTTGTCGCTCTCGCAAATCGTTAACAAGGTATCAGAACGTTTGGGCGTACCCGTAAAGTTCGCCGACGATTGCGCTAACGCCACCGAAGCAGCCGCCAACCTCAAGATGGGCGAGGCTCTGTTGCTAGAAAACCTACGATTCTACCCCGAAGAAGAGGGCAAGCCTGTGGGCATTGACAAGGCCGACCCCGCTTACGATGAGGCAAAGAAAGAGATGAAGGCTAAGCAAAAAGACTTTGCCAAGAAGCTGGCCTCGTATGCCGATGTATATGTTAACGATGCTTTTGGAACGGCTCACCGCCGTCATGCCTCGACTGCTGTCATCGCCGATTACTTCGATGCCGACTCGAAGATGCTGGGTTACCTGATGGAAAAAGAGGTGACAGCCATCGACAACGTGTTGAAGAATGCGCAACACCCCTTCACCGCCATCATCGGTGGCTCGAAAGTAAGCTCCAAGTTGGGCGTAATTAAGAACTTGCTTGACAAGGTAGACAACCTCATCATTGGCGGCGGCATGGGCTATACCTTTGTAAAAGCACAGGGCGGGAAGATTGGCGACTCGCTGCACGAGGACGATTTGATGCCCGAAGCACTGAACGTTATCGCTGCTGCAAAGGAAAAGGGCGTTAACCTAAGCTTGTCTGTGGCTACCGTTGCTGCCGATAAGTTTGACAATAACGCCAACCGTAAGGTGGTGCCCATCGACCAAATACCCGACGGATGGGAAGGTATGGACGCCTCGGAAGAGTCGTTGGCCATCTGGAAGAAAATCATTCTCGAATCTAAGACCATCCTTTGGAACGGTCCCGTAGGTGTATTCGAGTTTGAAAACTTTGCTCACGGAACGGGCGAAATTGCCAAGTACGTTGCCCAAGCAACACAAGAAAACGGCGCATACTCGCTTGTAGGCGGTGGCGACTCGGTTGCTGCGGTTAACAAATTTGGTCTTGCCGACAAGGTTTCTTACGTTTCTACGGGTGGTGGTGCCATGCTCGAGGCCATCGAAGGTAAGGTTTTGCCCGGCGTTGCTGCCCTACAAGGCGAATAAGTTTCCTCGGAAGGGCGATGGTTTTGGCAGCACTTTGCGGCCTTGTTTGGCCAAAGCGTGCCTGCATAACACGCCTTAAACGATAGAAATGAATATGTATCGGCAAGCCTAAACCCATGTGTTAGGCTTGCCGATTTTTCTTTCTCCTAACCCCCTTACACCTTTTATCGCATGCTTATGCGCCCATTACGATTTGCCCTTTTTATGCTCTGCCTGTGGCTTTCGCTTGCAGGCTGGGCTCAGCGCAACCGCATTTTAAACCCCGACATCGCCTCGTTGCAGGTGGTGGCCGGCAATAATTGGCTCTCAATGCCTGTTATCGGCTTGGGGGAATGCGTGCCGGTGAACATCGCTTTCGACGACCTGACGCACGAATATCGACGTTATGCCTATAAAGTGGAGCATTGCAACGCCGATTGGAGCACGTCTGGCGACCTCTTTGTGAGTGATTATATCGACGGATTTAATGCAGATAATGTGATTGAGCATGTGGAACAGTCGATAAACACAAACATGCTGTACACACATTATCGGTTTCAGATTCCCAACGAGCGGTGCAAACTGACGATGAGCGGCAACTACCGCGTTACCATCTACGATGCCAACGACGACGATAAGGCCGTGGCCGAATGCTGTTTCATGGTGGTTGAACCGCGCGTGGGCATTAAACTCAGCGTAGATGCCAATACGGATAAGGGCATTAATAGCCGGTGGCAGCAGGTGGCAATGGAGGTGAAGTATGGCGGAGGCCTCTCTGTAACCGATGTTCAGCGGCAAATTTACACCGTGGTGATGCAAAATGGACGATGGGATAATGCCGTGGTGAACGCCAAACCCCAGTTTGTGATGGGCGACGGACTGCGTTGGTCGCACAATGCACAGCTTGTTTTCGAGGCAGGTAACGAGTATCGCAAGTTCGAAATGTTGGATGTGCGACATGCCAACATGGGTGTTGAGAAGATTGATTGGGACGGCGAGGCCTACCACGCCTACCTTTGGCCCGACGAACCACGCGGCAGTTACGTGTTCGACGAAGATGCCAACGGCGCGTTTTACATCCGCAACAGCGACAATAGGGAAAACAACAGCACCTCCGAATACATTCATGTGCACTTCACTTTGCGTTCGCCGCGTTTGGCTGGCGATGTGTTTGTGAACGGCGTGTGGACAAACGACCAACTTTCCGCGCCTTATAAGATGCAGTTCGACGAGGGGGCGCAGTGCTATCGCTTGTCGCTTTTGCTCAAACAGGGTTATTATTCGTACCAATACGTTTGGCAACAGTCCAACGGACAGACAGCGACTGTACCTTCGGAGGGTTCGTTTTACCAAACTGAGAACCGCTACCAAGCCCTTGTTTATTATCGAAAGCTGGGCGAAAGGGCTGATAGGCTGGTGGGTTTTGCAGAGATAAGGCGGTAGGTAAAGGAGTTATGGAGTTAAGGAGTTAAGAAGTTAAGGAGTTAGGGAGTTAAGGGGTCAAGGTGTTGAGGGAGTTAAGGAGTTAGGGAGTTAAGGTGTTGAGGAGTTAAGGAGTTAGGGAGTTAAGGAGTTAAGGAGTTAGGGAGTTAAGCCAAATGCGTGGTTATAGAGTGCTATGTAGCCTTGTTAACACGTTAACACGTTAACTCGTCAACTTATCAACTCGTCAACCCGCCAACCAGTCAACTTGCCAACCCGTCAACCCGTCAACTCGTCAACCAATAATCCGACATTGAAGTCATCTAGACTTTTTAAATCTCGACAAATTGAGAGGAGTTTGTTATCTTTGAAGTCGTCTTGACTTTTAATGTTTCTATAAATTGAGAGAAGTGCTTGACAAACCAACTCACTGGCTTATAAACTCACAAAAGCCCAACAACTCCCGAAGACGTCAACTCACAAATTCACAAACGCCCCAACTCCAAAGCCCATTAAACCAAAACATCATCAACTTAAAAGTTCATCAACTCAAAAGCTTCCCAACTCCAAAGCCCATTAACTCCAAAGCCCATTAACTCCAAAACATCATCAGCTCAAAAACTTATCAACTCAAAAGCTCCCCAACCCAAAAACTTAAATCGTTATCTTTTATTTTACAATACCGCTCAAATTTTCGTTCCGTTCTAGCGAGAATATTGGCCATAAAGTAGGTAAATTGCCACTATTTTGGGTCTTTTACGTCTTCCGATATGTTCAATTTTAAGAAAAATACCTACGTTTTGTACCATTTAGCCTTTCTAGATTGGTTGCCAACTCATTATTTTTTATCCCCAATTACCCACTTTTAGTCCCTAAAACCTCACTTTTTAACCACCATTTTGGCCTTTTCTGCCATATGTTTCATGGTTCTTAAAGGTTTTGTTTATACCATTTCGGCGTATATTTATTCTTTTCGTCTTGCGTTTAGCCGCATTTTGCACTGCATTTTGCACCATTTTACCTTGCGTTTAGCATCAAAACGCACTGCATTTTGCACCAAAACGCACTGCGTTTAGCGGCATATTGCACTGCGTTTTGCTGCAAATTGCAGTACATTTAGCCGCAAATGGCCCCAAATGTGGTACAAATGGCGGTTTCTTGAAATAAATATTCATTTTATCGAATTCACAGACCAACCCCTTTTTGCATCAAAACAAACCTTCGCGAGAATCGATTTTTTGCGGCAAGGTGGACGATTGGTTGGTAAAAAGGGTACTCATAATGTTAAATTTCTTGCGGAAAAGTTGACAGAGTATGGTAAGTTGACAAGTTAACAAGAAGACAAGTGGACAAGTGAACGAGTTGATTGTTCTTTTCTCGTTCCTCTAAAAGTGCGTTTTCTCGCCATGACAACGTCCGAGCAAGCTCGACAGCGTTCAATTGACTTACTTAAAACGTTCTTTTCTCGTGTGTTGGCATAAACACGTCCACTTTTGACATAAGAACATAAGAAACATAAAGAAACGCTCTTTACTTTTTCCTCATTATGAGCCACTGACAGTCTGTTTTCAACTTGTAGCGGATGCACTGAATGGCCTCCGCCAGGTTGCTTTTAGTAACACAACAGCGTTTTGCCACCGACAAATGTGGCAAGATTACAGTTTTTATTGTATCTTTGTCCAGTACTTCGTACATGAGAGGAGTGTTTGTCTTGGTTTTACAGCAAAGGATAATAAACTCCTCTCAACTTGTAGAGATTTTAAAAGTCTGGCTGACTTCATTTATAAAAACAAAACAGGCAATGAAATTTATAGGCATAATTCCCGCCCGCTATGGCTCTTCGCGCTTTCCGGGCAAACCGCTGGCACAGCTTGGAGGGAAACCAGTGATACAACGCGTGTACGAACAGGTGGCGCAAGCGCTAGACGAGACCTATGTGGCCACAGACGACGAGCGTATATATAATAAGGTGTTGGCGTTTGGCGGAAAAGCCGTGATGACTTCAACCGAACACCAAAGCGGTACCGACCGCGTGAACGAGGCTGTGCAAAAGATTGGCGGCAACTACGACGTGGTGGTGAACATTCAGGGCGACGAACCCTTTGTGCAGCGTTCGCAGATAGATGCCATTTGCCAGTGCTTCGACACCGATGGCGTACAAATAGCCACACTAGGCATTCCCTTTAAGACCATCGACGAGGTGCGCAACCCCAATTCGCCCAAGATTGTGGTGAGCAATGGCGGCTTTGCGATGTACTTTTCGCGTTCGGTTATTCCTTTCGTACGTGGCACAGAGCCCGAACAATGGCTTGAGGCTTACCCTTTTCTTAAGCATTTGGGCATATATGCCTATCGTCCGGAGGCACTTAGGGCGATAACGGCCTTGCCGCAATCGTCGTTGGAGAAGGCCGAGAGCCTCGAACAGCTGCGTTGGTTGCAGAATGGTTATCAGATAAAGGTGGGGCTTACGCAGGTTGAAACCGTGGGAATAGACACGCCCGAAGATTTGCAGCGCGCCGAAGAGTTCTTGAAAGCGCACGCTGCGGGTTGTTAATACCTCGTGTTCAGAACGTCATTGCTCACACCATTGAACGTTTTCGTTAAGCCAAATGAACAATGTCGAGCTTGCTCGGACATTGTCATGGCGAGAAAACGCACTTTTCGAGGAACGAAAAAGAACGTTTTTTGTTCCATATCCACGATAATAATTACAAAAGGTCAAGGTGTTCGCGATTTTTTTCAGTACCTTTGCAAAGGGCAGGCAAACGTTAACGGAAGTGTGGCGACACGCCGTGACAACGCTTGACGCGCTTGCCCATTGTTTACATTTATATAAAGGACATTTCAATAAGATATGAAACAGACAAAGATTGTGGCCACCATCAGCGACCGCAGGTGTGATCAGGAATTTATACGAAAGCTTTTTTTCGCTGGGATGAACGTGGTGCGAATGAACACTGCGCATGCCCCCGAAGAGGGAATGAAGGAAATCATTAAGAATGTGCGTGCCGTTTCGTCGCATATCGCCTTGATGGTAGACACCAAAGGACCGGAAATAAGAACCACCAGTGTTGCAGAACCCATACAATATAAGAGTGGAGACATCGTGAAAATATTCGGTCGCCCCGAAATGGAGACAACGCACGACATACTGAACGTGTCTTATCCCGACATCGCCAACGACGTGAAGGTGGGTGATAGCATTCTCTTCGACGACGGCGAGCTGGACATGAAGGTGCTCGACGTGCAAGGTCCGATGCTCGTAACGCAGGTTCAAAACGACGGTAAGCTTGGTGCACGCAAGAGTGTGAACGTGCCTGGCGAGCATATCGACCTGCCTGCGCTCACAGAGAAAGACCGAAACAACATTCTTTTCGCCATAGAACAAGACATCGACTTTATCGCACACTCGTTTGTTCGTTCGGCCGAAGATGTTCATGCGGTGCAAAAGGTACTAGACGAGCACAACAGCGACATCAAAATCATATCTAAAATAGAGAACCAAGAGGGCATCGACAACATCGACGAGATTATAGACGCATCGTATGGCATTATGATTGCGCGCGGCGATTTGGGCATTGAGGTTCCATTGGAGTGCATCCCCGGGTTGCAAAGGGAAATTATACATAAGTGTATATTGAAGAAAAAGCCTGTAATTGTGGCCACGCAGATGCTGCACACCATGATTAACAACCCACGTCCGACGCGTGCCGAGGTAACAGACATTGCCAATGCCGTGTATTATCGCACCGATGCGCTGATGCTTAGCGGCGAAACGGCATCGGGAAAGTATCCCGTTGAGGCCGTAAAGACTATGGCTGCCATTGCAGAGCAGGCCGAGAAAGACCGCCTGCGCTTAAAGGGCTTGCAGATTTCGCTTGCACCCAATTGCAGTCAGAAAGAGTTTTTGGCCTATTCGGCCATCGAGTCTACGCGTCGGTTGGGTGTTGCGGGCATCATCACCGACAGCGAAACGGGCGAAACGGCGCGCATCCTAGCTTCGTTCCGCGGTTCAACGCCCATCTTGGCCATGTGCTATAAGGAGAAGTTGCAACGTTGGCTCAACCTAAGTTACGGTGTTATTCCCGTTCATCAGAAAGAACACCTTGCGCCCCAATTCATATTTACGGCAGCCATTCGTATGTTGAGGCAAAAGGGCTACATCAACTTGGAGGATAAGATAGCTTACCTTAGCGGTAGTTTCGGCGAGGGCGGTGGCACCACTTTCGTTGAAATCAACAAGGTGGCTAAGGCACTTAACGCCGACAGCAACTACCGTTTCCACCTGCCCGAACACCCTTCGAAAAAACAAACAGGTGAACCTGAGGCCGAAGAAACCTGGGCTGGGGAAAACTAAACCAATGGCATAGTTTTGCATCCCAACGCTAAGAGGCAAGCTCTTGTGGCGGATGGAAACGTCGTTCAAGCGGGTAGGCACGTAAAGCAAAGCGTGTTTGCCCGTTTTCCTATTTTGTTAGTCCCTTTTTATAAGTGTGATGAGCAAATTGTAAAAGATAAATTCTTGTTAACCAAGCGTATTATATAGACTTTAACGCCTCTTTGCAATGAATAAGTTAAAAAAGTCTGTATGCTTTGCACCGCTAGTACGAATGTTATAACTTTGCCCCCAGAAAAAGATTAGTACGTGTTTTTTTTAATACATCAGTTGAATTTAATCAGGAATAAAGATGAAAAAGATTTTGATGACCTTGGTTGCAGCGGTGATCGCTGTTAGTGCAAGTGCACAACAAGTTTATGTAGGAGGTACCCTTGGAATAGGTGTTAGTAAGGTAAAAGGTGGTGATGAAGTAACCACTTACAAAGTTTTGCCCGAAGTGGGTTACAGTTTCAACGACGATTGGGCCATCGGTACGGTGCTCGGATGGGGTAAAGGAAATCCCGTTTCGGTTGCAGATGCCAAAACAACGCAAGCCCGGTTCTTCACCGTTTCTCCTTATGTGCGTTACACTTTCCTACATTCTAAGTATGTGGACGTCTTTGTCGACACGGGCTTAGACTATCTTCGCTACCAAGGAGGCGACAACGAGTTGGGAGTTGGCGTAAAACCAGGTGTGGCCATAAACCTTAACAGGCACTTCACGTTCTTGGCAAAGGTGGGATTTGCTGGTTGGAAGAACGAAAGAGGAACATATACGGACCCTCGAGTCGGCGAAGTAAAAATCAACAACCAGGCATGGGGTGCATCGTTTGATGGCAACAATTTAAGTTTCGGTGTATATTACAACTTCTAAAAAACAGCATAACCCTTTGGGTTAAAGCCTAAATGCAATGGCGCGCCAGTTTGCTGGCGCGCCATTCGTTTTATAGTAAACGCCATAAAAGTTAGCCATAGAATTGCCTTGGCATGGGGGATTTTATGCGGCATGCCTTTATCAGTTCGATTTCTTTTCGTAAATTTGCACTATAAGAAATTTTTTAGCGTCGCATGCGTGTCCTTATATAATAAGGTATGTTGTTCGACGAACGTTTTGTTAAGAAGAGAAGATAAGGATGAAAGAAATAAGTTGGGGATTTATAGGTTGCGGCGAAGTGACCGAGACAAAATCGGGTCCTGCCTTTAACGAAGTGGAAGGCTCGCACGTGCATGCGGTGATGAGTCGCACTGAAGACAAGGCACGTTCGTATGCCGAGCGGCATCGCATACGCAAATGGTACACCGACCCAAACGAACTTATCGGCGACCCCGACGTAAATGCCGTGTACATCGCCACGCCGCCATCCAGCCACGCCACCTTTGCCATCATGGCCATGAAAGCAGGAAAACCCGTGTATGTGGAAAAACCCCTGGCTGCGAGCTACGAAGACTGCGTGCGCATTAACCGAGTGAGCGAACAGACGGGCGTGCCTTGTTTTGTGGCTTACTATCGCCGTTACCTGCCTTATTTCCAAAAGGTAAAAGCCATAGTTGATAGTGGTGCCATTGGCAAAATCACCAACGTGCAAATTCGTTTCGCTGTTCCGCCGCGCGATTTGGACTATTCCACCAACAGCAACCTGCCTTGGCGACTTCAGCCCGACGTGTCGGGAGGCGGTTATTTCTACGATTTAGCCCCACATCAGCTAGACTTGATACAAGAACTCTTTGGCGTTATCACCCGCGCGCACGGCTATTTGTCGAATAGGGGGCGATTATACGGCGTTGAAGACACCGTGAGTGCGGCCTTCGAGTTTGAAAGTGGCGTGGTGGGAAGTGGCAGTTGGTGTTTCGTTGCACACCAAAGTGCAAAGGAAGACTGCATCGAGGTGATTGGCGAACGTGGTCTGCTGTCGTTCTCGGTGTACACCAACAACCCCATTCAACTTGTAACAAGTGATGGCGCAACAAGCTTTAACGTAGACAATCCTGCATACGCACAACTGCCCATCATAAAGGCAGTTATCGAAGACTTGCAAGGCATTGGCCATTGCTCGTGCACCAGCGTGAGCGCAACACCGGTAAACTGGGTGATGGACCGAATACTCAACAAATTCTGACATGCTTAAAACCCTACTCACATCGTTTCTTCTCTGCTTGTTGAGCGTGGTTGCCAGGGCCGAAGTGTCCGATACTGCTGCTGCACTACAACCGGCCAAACGTTCGTTGGTGAAACGAATGGCAGACGGGGTGAAACAATTTGTTAACAGTTTCAGCGATGTGGATACCACTTACATCGAGCCGCAACGGTACATTTATACCGTCATGTTGCAGAACACCTACACTTACGAACTGTACAAGCTGAGCACGGCCGAGGGCAACTCGGTGACCTTCGCACCCGAACCCACCGTTAAGTTCGGGCCGTATGTGGGGTGGCAGTGGCTGTTTTTAGGTTATACCGTAGACCTTCGCCGCCTAAATGGTAACAACAAGCAAGAGTTCGACCTGAGTTTCTATACCTCGCAGATTGGCATAGACCTATTTTGGCGCAACACGGGCAACAACTACAAGATAAAAAGCCTAACACTGGCCAAAGACATCAAGCCCGATGCGGTGTTGGGAAGTGCTTTTAGCGGTTTCGAGGCACGCATCCGAGGGTTTAACCTTTACTACATACTCAACCATCGGCGCTTTTCTTATCGTGCGGCATTCAGTCAGAGCACGGTGCAAAGGCGCAGTGCGGGCAGCATGCTCTTCGGGGTGGGCTGCACATGGCATAAGGTGAATGTGGACGTGGCGCAGCTAGACCAGCTTATTACCGACCGGTTGGGGGCGAATGCCACCATGACCGCACCAGGCGATACGGCAAACTTCGGCAAGGTGCAGTATACCGACCTTTCCGTTTCTGCGGGATATGGCTACAATTGGGTGTTCGCCCGCAACTGGTTGCTGGCAGGTTCGCTCTCGTTGGCTTTGGGTTACAAGCGCACCACGGGTAATGTCAGTGCTCGCCGTACGTCGTTGGGCGACTTCTTGTCGTATAACATGGCCCTTGATGGGGTGGGGCGCTTTGGTCTTGTGTGGAACAATACGCGCTGGTATGCCGGTGCCAGCACCATCTTGCACACCTATAACTATCGCAAAAACAGGTTTTCTACCAATAACATGTTTGGAAACCTCAACATATATGTAGGCTTTAATTTTATTAGACGATGAAAAAAACAATCCTCGTGTGTTTATTATTCCTGGCCGCATTGCCCCTTTTGGCCCAGGCGCAGTACACTTCGGCAGACAGTGCCAAGGTGGTTAAACTATTGTTAGAAGGCAAACGCCATAAGGACAAGCAAAATTTGGTGTTGTTTTTCGCCCGCAAGTTTTTGGGTGTTCCTTACGTAGCAAGCACCTTGGAGAACAATGCTGACGAGCGTTTAGTGATTAATTTGCGCCAGCTAGACTGCACCACGTTTGTAGAGAATGTGTTGACACTGACGCTTTGCACGCAAAACGGCAAGACTACTTTTGCCGATTTCTGCGACCAACTGCGCAAGATACGCTATCGAAACGGCAAGGTTGGCTATCCCACACGTCTGCATTATTTCTCCGAATGGATTTCGGACAACGCCCGAATGGGGTACGTTGAAGAGACGCAAGCGCCCAATCCGCCTTTTTCCGCAGTGCAAACGTTGCAAATAAATTTTATGAGTACGCACGTGGACAAGTACCCGATGTTGGTTCGCACGCCTGCTTTCGTCAAGCCCATTGCCCAAATGGAGAGCGAACTCTGCGGCAAAACATGTCGTTATATTCCCAAAGCGGGCATCCTGAACAATGCCGCATGCAAGCAAGCGGTAAAAGATGGCAACATTTTGGCATTGGTAACAAGTCGTGCAGGCCTAGACACTAGTCATGTTGGCTTTGCTGTTTGGAAGAAAGATGGTTTGCATTTGTTCCATGCGTCGTCGCTGCAAAAGAAGGTTGTAGAAGACAAATCGCTGCTGCGCAGCTATATGAAGAAACAAAAGTCGCAACTTGGTATTCGTGTGGTAAAAGTGAAATGAGTTTTTGAGTTCATGAGTTTTTATGTTCATGAGTTTTAAGCTTATGAGTTTTGAGTTATAAGTTGTTGGCTAAGTTGCTAACATTATTCACATCGGTTTAAACCATCACTTTTGAGAAATAAAGGCTACATTGCATTGTAGTAACAACACATATCACTCCCCTCTCCCCTTGGAGAGGGGCTGGGGGTGAGGCCGGTAGTAGTGGGGGATGCTGGTGTTGAGGCTGCTATTAGGATGCTAAGCGGGCAGTTGTTCGGTCTTTTTTGAAGTCTGTTCTTGAAAAAGTGGGCGATTTGTTTGGCTGTTCCGAAATAATAAGTTACCTTTGCACTCGCAAAAAAGGACAGGTGTCCTCGTCATGCAAACGACATGCATCCTTAGCTCAGTTGGTAGAGCAACTGACTCTTAATCAGTGGGTCTAGGGTTCGAATCCCTAAGGATGTACAAAGGTTTGCATGCGGTATGCATCCTTAGCTCAGTTGGTAGAGCAACTGACTCTTAATCAGTGGGTCTAGGGTTCGAATCCCTAAGGATGTACAAAGAGGTAGCAAGGCCAATGGCTTTGCTACTTTTTTGTTTGTATGCAAAACGAGGAGCGTGCCACATTACAGCTGATGCGCTCGCTAACCCAAAAGTTCTTGTTCTTGCAAATTAATAAACCCAAAAACTGGCAGAACATTCTGCAAATATTTGTAGTTCTCGTTGGATATGTGTACTTTTGCAAACATAATTTAAATTGATAAGAATAACATGTATAGGACAAGCACTTGTGGAGAACTACGCCTAGCCGATGCAGGTAAAACGGTAACGTTGGCAGGGTGGGTTCAGCGAGTTAGGAAGATGGGCGGAATGTCGTTCGTTGACCTTCGCGATAGATATGGCATTACCCAACTCGTGTTCAACGAGAACGAAGACAAGGAACTTTGCGACTGTGCCAATAGGTTGGGGCGCGAATTTTGCATACAAGTGACGGGCACGGTGAACGAACGCCAAAGCAAAAACGCCAACCTTGCCACAGGCGACATTGAGATTATTGCATCGCAACTCAATGTGCTAAGCGAAAGCGAAACGCCACCTTTCACCATTGAGGAGAACACCGACGGCGGCGACGACATCAGAATGAAGTATCGTTACCTTGACTTGCGCCGTCCCAATGTGCGCAAGAACTTGGAGTTGCGCCACAAAATGACCATCCTTATACGCAACTTCCTCGATAGCAAAGACTTTATCGAGGTGGAAACACCTATACTTATTGGCTCTACACCAGAGGGCGCACGCGATTTCGTTGTGCCTTCGCGCATGAATCCCAGACAATTCTACGCCCTTCCACAAAGTCCACAAACGCTAAAACAATTGCTTATGGTGAGCGGTTTCGACCGTTACTTCCAAATTGCCAAATGTTTTAGGGACGAAGACCTGCGTGCCGACCGTCAACCAGAGTTCACGCAGATTGACTGTGAGATGAGTTTCGTAGACCAAGACGATGTTATCAACCTCTTCGAAGACATGGCACGCCACTTGTTTAAGGAACTTAGAGGTGTAGAACTGCCTGCCAAGCTGCGCCAAATGCCGTGGCACGAGGCCATGAAACGATACGGAAGCGACAAGCCCGACTTGCGTTTCGGTATGGAGTTTGTTGAGTTGGCCGACGTTCTTAAAGGTACAGGCGAGTTTAGCGTATTTAACGAGGCCGAATATATCGGCGGAATATGCGTGCCCGGCTGCGCCGACTATTCGCGTAAGCAGCTTAACGAGTTGACAGATTTCGTAAAACGTCCGCAGGTTGGCGCAAAGGGACTTGTGTTTGTGAAGTACGAAACCGACGGTTCGGTAAAGAGCAGCATCGACAAGTTCTACTCGCCAGAGGTGTTTGCCCAACTAAAACAAGCTATGGGAGCAAAAGATGGCGACTTGGTGCTTATCATGAGTGGCGACAAGGCCAACAAAACACGTGTGCAATTGTGCAACCTTCGCTTGGAAATGGGCGACCGCTTGGGCCTTCGCGATAAAGATAAGTTTGAGTGCCTATGGATTGTAGACTTCCCGCTGTTTGAATGGAGCGACGAAGAACAGCGACTCATGGCCACGCACCATCCATTTACCATGCCCAATCCCGACGACATTCCTTTGTTGGATGAGCATCCCGAACGTGTTCGTGCCTTGGCCTACGACTTTGTTTGCAATGGCATCGAAGTGGGCGGTGGTAGTCTTCGTATTCACGATGGGGCATTGCAAGAAAAGATGTTTGGCATCTTAGGTTTTACGCCCGAACGCGCTATGGCTCAGTTCGGTTTCCTCATCAATGCCTTTAAATATGGTGCGCCGCCCCACGCTGGTTTGGCTTTCGGACTGGATCGCTTTGTTTCAATCTTCGCAGGACTGAACTCCATTCGCGACTGTATAGCCTTCCCAAAAAACAACAGTGGGCGCGACGTGATGCTGGATGCACCATCGGTTATTGACGACAAACAGTTGGAAGAACTTCATCTTCGGGTTGATTTAGGTCAATAAATCGTATCGCATTGCTATCAAAGGCTTTACTTTTCTTGTATAAAGTTGCCGCATGTTAAATAAATGTACTAATTTTGCCGACGATAAATTTGTGTTTGTTGTTCCATTCAGTGTACAAAACACTTAAATTTTATAACTATGGCAGAAAAGAAAGCAACAAAAAGCGCTGAAGAGACCAAAACCTCGACAGCGAAAAAGCCTGCAGCAAAGAAAACTGCAACAAAGAAAGTTACACAACCCGATTGGGTGATAGACGCAGAAAGCGTTGGTTTTAGGGCCGGCGACGTTTATCAAGCCCTATCGGCAGCAGGTAAACCTCTTAGTGTAGCAGAGATTGCCAAGGCTTCTGATAAGAGCGAAGAAGAAGTTTTGCTCGGTATCGGATGGCTCTTTAAAGAAGGAAAGATTAAAGGTGAAGACAAACTCGTCACTTTAGCTTAACGAGATAAGGGCCACCAAATAGCATGGTGGCCCTTATTTTGTGTTTTTGTATGTCTGCCATTAAATACGAACAAGAGATTTTTAGGGTGTTAACCGAGGCGGGAGAAGAAGGTCTCGCCGTGCAAAAAATAGCCCTGCATGTGTACAACGCTTGTAACTCGCTTTTCAATCCCGTGAGTTACGAAGATGTGCATGCGTTTGTTTCGCGATTTCTCATTACTAAATCGCGCATGCCGCATTCGCTTATCGAGCGCACCGCCTATCGGGGTGTGTACCATTTAAACTTCAATTTGAAAGAAACGCAACAACTGGTGCTGCAATTTAAGCAGGAAACGGATGCGGATGTTGAAGAGCCAAAGGCTCCGCCTGTGGACATGTCGCTTTCGTTGTTTTAGGCAGTGAACCTTATTTTCCTAGCGGCGTTTGTAGGCAAATGTCTTTGCGTAGAACTCATGCAATGACAGTAGTTGAAGAGGAAATGAAAAGAGAATGTGCCTGTGTTTGTTTTTTTTCTTTACAAAGCCATGTAGCCGTCTTGACTTTTAATATTCCTATTGATTGATAGGAGTTTGTCACTTCTGTGATGCCAACGCAAGATGAGCGACCACTCATATACGAAATGCAAGGCAACTCAACTCACTGGCTTGCAAACTCACAAACTCACGAACTCATAAATTCACAAGCTTACAAACTTGCAAACTTGCAAACTCACAAACTCACGAACTCACAAACTTATCGCCTCGTTAATCCAAAGAGTTAAATTATTACCTTTTACTTTACAATATTATTCTAATTTTCACTCTGTTCTAGCGAGGAAATAGGTTAAAAAGCATGCAAATAGCCACTATTTCTAGTCTTTCACTTCTTGTGCTTTGTCTGTTTTTAAGAAAAGAACCTGCATTTTGCACCATTTAGCCTTTCTATTTTGTTTGCCAACTCATTATTTATTACACCCAATTACCCACTTTTTGCCCCTAAAAACCCACTTTTTAATGGCTATTTTGCCCATTTTAGCCATGTTTTTCATGGCTCTAAAAGGTTTTGTTTATACCATTGCAGTGTATATTTATGCTTTTCGTCTTGCATTTAGCAGCAAAACGCACTGCATTTTGCACCATTTTACCTTGCGTTTAGCACCAAAACGCACTGCATTTAGCGGCATTTACCTTGCGTTTAGCATCAAAACGCATTGCATTTTGCAGCAAATTGCAGTGCATTTAGCTGCAAATAGCCCCAAATGTGGTGCAAATGGCGGTTTCTGTAAATAAATATTCACTTTGCCACATGCACGGGCTACCTCCTTTTTGCATCAAAACAAACCTTCGCGAGAATCGATTTTTTGAGACAAGGTGAGCGGTTGGTGGATGATTTGGGTACTCATAGTGTTAAAAATTATGCTGAAAAGAAGACTAATGGTGACCAGTTGACGAGTTAACAAGTAGACAAGTTGACGAGTAAACAAGTAGGCTGGTTGACGAGTAGGAAAGTGGACGAGTTAACAAGTAGACAAGTTGACGAGTAAACAAGTTGGCAAGTTAACGAGTAGACTGGTTGACGAGTACACAAGTTGGCGAGTTAGTAAGTAAACAAGTTGGTGAGTAGAGGGGTTAGTAAGTTGGCTATTTAGCAAGTAAACAAGTTGACGAGTAGGCTGGTTTCTGGTTTTCGGGTGTGTTTATTAGTTGGCAAGTATATCAGCTAGCGAGTTGATAAGTTGATAAGTCGACCGATAAACGAGTTTGCAAGTGCTTGTTTTGTTAACCATTCCCATCGTCTAACCCACGTTTCCGCTTTCTTGTTTCGCCAAAAATTGCTACCTTTGCATAAGGCAAGCAAGAGTGCGAGGTGCAAAAGCAAACACCTTGCTGTTTGTTCGCGTGCCAATATTCAAGTTTAGCTTTGTTAAAGTAAGCCGCAATGCCACTACGCATCCCCGATAAGTTACCCGCAATAGACATTCTTATGCGTGAGAATATCTTCGTGATGGACAGTTCGAGAGCCACCACGCAAGACATTCGGCCGCTTAGGATTGTTGTTCTCAACCTCATGCCGTTGAAAATAACAACCGAAACGGACCTTATACGCCTGCTTTCTAACACGCCCCTGCAATTGGAGGTGAGCTTTATGAAACTGCAAAGCCATACGCCGAAGAATACGCCCATTGAACACATGATGAGTTTTTACGAAGACTTCGCTACAATGCGCAATCAAAAGTTCGACGGAATGATTGTTACGGGCGCGCCGGTAGAACATCTTCCGTTTGAGGAAGTGAGCTATTGGGCAGAGGTTACGGAGATTTTTGAGTGGGCTAAAACCCATGTCACCAGTACGCTTTACATCTGCTGGGCAGCACAAGCAGGACTGTATTACCATTATGGCATAACCAAGCATCCGTTAAAAGAGAAGATGTTCGGCGTGTTTGAACAAACCCCACTGTTGCCTTTGCTGCCGATATTCCGCGGTTTCGACAACCGTTTCAACATGCCACATAGCAGGCACACCGAGGTTAGGCGCGAAGACATCGTGCAAAACGAGGACTTAACGCTTGTGGTAGAGTCGGAACATAGCGGCGTGGGCATGGTGATGGCGCGCGGCGGACGCGAGTTTTTCATCATGGGACACTTGGAGTACGCGCCCAACACGCTCGACACAGAGTTTAAACGCGACTGGGGAAAGCGCGCAGACGTGTCTGTTCCGCAGCATTATTACCCCAACGACGACCCAACGCAGCCGCCACTCGTTACCTGGCGAGCGCATGCCAACCTGCTGTTCAGCAATTGGATAAACTATTATGTATATCAGGAAACCCCATATAACATCAACGACATTAAATAATAACCACAGGCGAATGAGACATTTAGAGCTACTTGCACCAGCCAAGAACCTAGAATGCGGTATGGCGGCCGTAGACCACGGAGCTGATGCCGTATATATCGGCGCAAGCCGTTTTGGTGCAAGGGCTGCCGCTGGGAATAGCGTTGCAGACATCGCCGAGCTGTGCACTTACGCTCATCGCTTTGGGGTAAAGGTGTATGTTACGGTAAACACCATCGTGTACGAAAATGAGTTGGACGAGACACAACGCCTTATTTGGGAACTGTATCGCGCAGGAGCCGATGCCATATTGGTGCAAGACATGGGCTTACTTAAAATGCAGCTGCCCCCAATAGCTTTGCACGCCAGCACACAGACCGATAACCGTTCGGCCGAAAAGGTGAATTGGCTGCTGGAACATGGCTTTGAACGCGTGGTTTTGGCGCGAGAGCTTTCGATAGACGAGATAAAGAGCATACACGAGCAACTACCGCAAGCCGAGCTTGAAGTCTTTGTGCACGGCGCACTGTGTGTTAGCTATTCGGGCGTGTGCTATGTGTCGCAACATTGTTTTTCGCGCAGTGCCAATCGTGGTGCTTGCGCGCAGTTCTGCCGCATGAAGTTCGACTTGATAGATGCAACGGGCAAGGTTATCGAACGCCAACGCTACCTGCTTTCGATGAAAGACCTTAGCCAGATAGACCATTTGGAGGAATTGGCAGAGGCAGGAGCCACTTCGTTTAAGATTGAAGGGCGACTTAAAGACATGGCCTATGTTAAGAATGTGGTGTCGGCTTACAGTCAAAAGCTGAACCAATTGGTGCGAAAATATCCGCAACGCTACTGCCGTGCATCGCTTGGCAAGGTGGAATATGCTTTTGAACCCAGTCTTAAAAAGACCTTTAACCGCGGCTATACCGACTATTTTGCCCGCGGAAGGCAGCAGGGCATAGCCTCGTTTGATACGCCTAAGGCTATGGGCGAGCATGTTGGGCGTGTGAAGGAATTGCGTGGCAATTCGTTTAACGTGGCAACTACGGCTAGTTTTGCCAACGGCGACGGGCTTTGCTTTATCAATGCCGACCGCGAATTGGTGGGCTTTCGGGTAAATCGAGCCGAGGGAAACCGACTTTTTCCGCTGAAAATGCCCGAAGGATTGAAACCGGGAATGTCGCTCTATCGTAACAATGACGAGGCCTTCGGCAAGGTGTTGGCCCGTCAAACAGCCGTGCGAAAAGTGCCTTTGCACATGAAGTTGCGGTTGACAAGCGATGGGGTGGAGCTTGAAACGGCCATTATTCATGGTGGCGAATGCGTGCAACGGCGCGTAGACCATTTGCAATGCGAACACCAGCAGGCACAAAAGCCACAACGTGAAAACATCGTTAGGCAGCTAACTAAGCTTGGGAGTACGCCTTACACCTGTTCGGAGGTTGAATTGGAGCCTGCGGTTGAAGGGCTTTTCATTCCTTCTAGTCTGTTGGCCGACCTGCGTAGGCGAGCCACAGATGCACTAATGAATCCGCCATTGCATCTTACCGACCAGCCACGAACGTTGCCTACACCCCCCGAACGCAAGCAAACATTGGCATGGACACCCATGTATAAGCGGCATTCGTACCTTTATAATGCCTCTAACCACTTGTCGAAGGCCTTTTATGAAGCGGAAGGTTTGTCGGACATTGGCGATGCTTTCGAGGTGAAAAAGCCCCAACCCAAGGATGCTTTGCTGATGCAATGCCGCCATTGCATACGGTTTTCGTTGGGACATTGTGTGAAACATGGTGGTACAAAGCCCACATGGAAAGAGCCGTTATACCTGCAATTGGGCGACAATAGGCGGTTTAGGCTCGATTTTAATTGTGCTGAGTGTCAAATGGACTTATATGCAGAATGATATGAAAAAGGGTTTGTTGCTTAACATCGTGTCCTTGTTAGCGTTGCTGTTGCTGCTTTCGGGCTGTTACCATCAACCGCCAACGCATAACGAAGGAACAGCCGACTTAACCGAAGAACAACTCGATTCGCTTTCGTTCTCGGCATCGCACCATTATTCTAATAACTACAATTTTGTGGTGAAAGCCGACTCGCTGCCGCTCGTTAGGCAGCAGCCCGAAGAGCTTGTTACCGACGTTGTGCTCGACACGCTTTACGTTAAACGTAACGACCACGTGGCTGTGGCCGACATCCGCATCGTTCCTGCAAGCGGTGAAGACTCCGTTTGGGTACAGTTGGCGCGCGACCAATCTACCTTTGGCTGGATAAACGAGACACAACTTTTGCCCAATGTCGTTCCCGACGACCCCATTTCGCAGTTTATTTCCACCTTCTCGGATGTACATTTGCTCATCTTTCTCGTGGTGATATGCGTCATAGGCATGTTGTATTTGGCACTTAAAATTGTTCGTGCCAATGCTTTCTTGGTGCATGTGCGCGACATCGACTCGTTTTATCCCACGCTTTTGGCCTTACTTGTAGCTGCATCGGCCACGTTTTATGCCAGCATTCAGCTGTTCGCGGCCGACACTTGGCGGCATTTTTACTATCATCCCACGCTCAATCCGTTCACTGTTCCGCTGCTGCTTTCTGTCTTTCTCGCCTCGGTTTGGGCGATTCTCATCATCGGTTTAGCCACCATAGACGATGTTCGGCATAAGCTACCGTTTAGCGATGCCATGCTTTATCTGTGTGGTTTGGCAGGTGTTTGTGCGGTAAACTACATCGTTTTCAGCATTAGCACGCTTTATTATGTGGGTTATCCCTTGCTCTTGGCCTATGGTTATTGGGCCATTAGGCGATATTTGGCCTACAACCGCAGTCGCTATGTCTGCGGAAACTGCGGTGCAACACTGCATTCCAAAGGGCGTTGCCCGCGTTGTGGGTCGTTTAATCAGTAACGGTTAAGGGTTGTACACCTATAAAGGAGCATCCCCCTTATTGGCCAATGGTCAGCAAGGGGGATGTTTCTTTTTTACCTTTTCTTCTGTTATTGTATTACGTTTGCTGCAAAGCCTTCACGCCCTCGATGCGTTTGAAGAGGTAAGTTTGTATCAATCCGCGACTGGCAAGATAGAGAATAAAGGCCAACCATAGGGCATGGTTGCCAAGAAAAGGCCTTAAAAGGTAGAATGTGGCAAAGAAAAGCAGGGCGGCTAAGGCCGACGAGGTGAGCATTCCGCGTGTGGCTGTGATGCCAATAAACACGCCGTCCCACACAAAAGCGGCCATACCAGCAAGCGGAAGGGCGATGGTCCACCCGAAATAGGGTAGGGCAGAGGTTATCACTTGTTGGTCGTTGGTGAGCAATCCCAGAAAACTACGTCCGCCTAACGTATATAATAAGGTGAACGCAAGCACCATTGCCCCGCCCCAAACGAACAAACGGCGGATGGTATCGTTGAAAGACAGTTTGTTCTTTGCACCATAATACTTGCCGCCTACGGCCTCGCCAGCATACGCAAAGCCGTCCATGAAGTAAGAAAAGATGGTGTGAAGTTGAAGCAACAGCGTGTTTACGGCCAGTATCATTGTGCCTTGTGCCGAGCCTGCCGACGTAAAGAAGAAGTTAACTGCCACAAGGAAGAGGGTGCGAAGAAAGATGTCGCGGTTAACTTTGAAAAAGGACGTCATGGCAGAATGGGTAATTACGCCCCTCATGTTAAAGTGAATGCGCAACTTGGGACGGTATTGTGTGAGGAAAAACACTGCGGCCACGAGCATTCCCGACCACTGAGCAACCAACGTTCCGATGGCAACACCTTCGATATTCAAGCCTGCAAAGAGCACCAAAGCTAGGCTAACGCAGATGTTTACCACATTTTGCATGATGGAAATAAACATGGGTATGCGCGTGTTTTGCATGCCAATGAACCATCCCATGAAACCATATAGCCCCAACACAGCAGGTGCGCCCCATATACAGACATTGAAATAGCGTTGCGCCATTTGGCTGATTTCGGGTGTGGGACGCATCAAGAACAATGCGCCTTGTGCGATGGGGTATTGTAAAAGGATGATGGCGAGGGCGATAAGCAGGCTGATAAGCTGAGAACGAAGTAACAGTTTGGTTACCTCTTCAAGGTTTCGCGCTCCGTATGCTTGCGAGGTCATGCCGCTTGTTCCCATTCGTAAAAATCCGAATAGCCAATAGATAACGTTAAAAATCATGCTGCCCACGGCGATTGCACCGATGTAAGCGGCGTTGCCAAGATGTCCCATGATGGCCACATCCACCATTCCTAGCAGTGGAACGGTGATGTTCGATACGATGGAAGGGATGGCTATGTTGAGTATTTCTTTGTCTCTCGGTTTCATTTACATTCTTCTTTTTTGGCTTGCCTTGTCCCGTTGTCTGCTTCCACACAGGGTAGTTGAAGCCGGTTTAGGTAGCTAGCCCATAATCGGTTGCGAAGTTAGCGATAATCGTATGAGTGGGCAAGTTTTGTTGGAAGAAAGTGTTTCTGTTGATGGTTGTTACTGTTGTGCGATTGTTTTCTTCTTCCTTTCGATTCTCCATAATAACGCATGAAATGTTAAAACTTTACATTCACCCGTTATTTTCTTTAATAAACATTTGGTTTATATTATAAACTTATTTATCTTTGCAGTGGATATGGTTCCTAAAAGGTTCGTTCCAATATTTTTTTTCGCCGTATGGTTTATAATATAAACTTATTTATTCGTTAATATGTAGCTAGTCGGCCGAAGCTTGTTAAGCGAAGATGGCGTTCAATAGAAGTGTAACTTTAAAAATCATGAGTAATGGAAGAGAAGAAGATTACGGAGCAAGAGAGTTTAGAACTCATTGCTCGGATGATAGAGTCGACGAAAGAAAACCTCGAAGTAGGTCGCGGAAACCGATTTCTCTATTTTGGTTATTTCGCATTCGTTCTTAGTATAGTGGTGTTCGCCTGTGTTAAGTTAACCCATAGCAACCAGTTCTCAGGACTATGGTGGCTAATGTTTTTGTGTTGGGCCATTGTGTCGTGGAAGTCTAAGAAGCCAAAGGTGGTTACCTATACAGACCGTGCACTCAATAGCGTTTGGATGGTTGTGGGGCTGATGTTCTGCCTTTCCACTGTGTATTTGTTGGTTTCTGCCTTCATTACCCGTAATTCCGACATGACGCTTATGATGCCGTTCTCACTCTTGTTTGTGAGTGTTGGCACCTCGATGACGGGCGTAATCGTTCGTAATCATACCATAACCTATCTGCCATTGGTTTCTGCAATCGTTGCGTTCTACATGCTAAACAGCCTGTATTTTGCCCACCCTTACGTGTGGTGGCATTTGCTTTTTGCTTTCGCTTCGGTGTTCAATATGATTATACCAGGCCATTTGTTAAACAATAAAACGAGTAAATGATGTTCAGAGAGTTAGACCCGTTGTTGCATTCGCAACTTCGACTGGCCGTAGTCTCTTTGCTCGTGGGGCTTGATGAGGCCGACTTCGTTTACTTAAAAGAGAAAACAGAAGCCACGGCGGGTAATCTGAGCGTGCAAATAGACAAGTTGAGTCAGGCAGGATATATTGAAGTGGAGAAGGGCTTTGAAGGCAAACGCCCACGAACCGTTTGCCGAATAACCGCCCAGGGGCGCGCGGCCTTTGCCGAATATGTAGACGCATTGAAAGACTATATACGTAAGTAACAGTTTCGCAAGATAAAAAGGTGCAAGTTGCCGGTCTAGAAAAAGCCAGCAACTTGCACCTTTTTTGTAGGCGATAATTGTCTTTCTCGCCATGGATTGACATCACTTTGGTGTCAATTGCTGTGAATAGGTTTGGTTATGAGCTTTGGGAGTGATGACTTTGAGCCAGTTTGAGAGAAATACAACACATAAACTCACAACCTCGTCAACTTGTCAACTTGTCAGCTTGTAGACTAACAACCTTGTGAACTAGTCAACTTGTAAACTCGTCAACTCGTGAACTAGTCAACTTGTTAACTCGTTATCTTCTGAACTTGTAATCCCGTTAACTAGTCAACTTCTAGCCTCATAAACCTTTATCACCTAAAATTCTAATCTAAATCCCTTTTGCTTTAATTCGTCGTAGCTTTCCTTATTAAAGCGGTAAAGGCGTGCTTCGCGTTTTGGGGTAGGCCTTACAGTCTCGTCTAGTGGCGTGAGAATGTTGAAGTGGAGCATCTTTTTCGAGAAGTTACCACGGTCGAAATGCACATCGAGAATAGACTCGTAGAGGTTTTGTAGCTGTCGCATGGTGAACTTTTCGGGCAACAATTCAAAGCCGATAGGTTGAAAATGGATGCGTTCGCGCAGATGTTTCAGCGCATCGCGAAGAATAACATCGTGGTCGAAAGCCAGCTGTGGCACCTCGTCTATGGCAAACCATTGCGCCTTACTGGCATCATCGCCTGCCTTCACCTCTTGTATTCTAACTAGTGCAAGGAAAGCAACGGTGATAACCCTTTCGCGTGGGTCGCGGTTAGGGTCGCTGTAAGTGTGAAACTGTTGCACAGCGGTTCCTTTCAGTGCTGTTTCTTCTTCTAGTTCGCGCAACGCACCATCTTCGCACGATTCGTCCATTTGTACGAACCCACCAGGGAATGCCCATCTGCCTTTATATGGGTCTTGACCTCGCTCTATAAGCAGAACTTTCAGCTTTCCGCCATCGAAACCGAAGATAATACAATCGGCTGTAACCGACGGATGTGGGTATTTGTACGCATACTTTTTCTCTTCCATAAGCACTTCTTGTGTATTAGTTACACCGCAAAGTTAGTCATTTGTTTTCGTATAGCCAAACAAATGAGGTGTAATTTACACGAGATAACGTGCTGCATATCTGTAAACAGCTAATTAACAGCCGCTTTGTTTCGTTCAGAATGGATGTTGTTTTGCCCTAACTCAGCCCTAACTTTTGCGCCAGTTTGGGTTAAGGATTTGCTTAGAATAGTTCCAATTGTCTACTCTTTTCAATGCGCACTGGCGGTGCCTCGGGCTTATTTT
>NZ_HE999444.1:446903-505757 GCF_000312305.1 Prevotella conceptionensis 9403948
GTATCCCTCGTCTATGGGGGCGATATGGATAGGTCAAAAAACGGCTTGCAATCTTCCTTTTTCCTTCGACAATCAATCTCAAAGTGTTTAAGCCTGTTAAAATTAATATAGCGACATTTTTTACTGGGTTAACAAAATATAATTGCTTACCACAAAAATGATAACTAATCATTATAAATCGTATATTTGTATCGTTCTTTTGTAAGAAACTGACACGAGTTATTTAATTGTCTTTTAACTAAAATTCAATCTGTTATGAAAAAAAATCACTATTTACGGGTTGTGTTTAACCCTATGCCTATCTGTAATTGGGTGTTCGTCCAGTGATGTTGAGGAAACGAACAAGTTATCAACAAAAGAGGTACAAGCCCTAACAGAACTCAAGAGCGATTTGTATGCAGTTAATGCTGAGTATGCAAAAAGTAATACCCGAGGTCTCAAAAAGTGGCTAAGATGGTTGATCTTTGGTGCTGCAGATGCTGCAGGATTCGTTACAGGGGGAGGGGCGGTTGCGATTTCCGCTTCTACTCTTGCTTGGACAGTCACCAAAGCGGAGAAAGAAATTAGCACAAACTCAGACTTTAAAGACTGTGCAGAAGTAGCTCTTGATAAAGGATCAATTGGTTATGCACACAATGAACTTTCTCAAAAAATAGTAAGGGAACATCAGGACTCTTTACTAGGTATGCCTATTGACCAATTAGCAGAAATCGTCGAAGAAGAGTCAAAGGCTTATCCTGCCATTGAAAATAAATCAGTAGATAGAGAGATTCTAAAACAGATCATCTCTACTTTCAATGCGGATGCCTCCATACAAGATAACATGAATGCTTTTAAACAGTTTATAAATGACCCACAAAAACAAGAGGCTCTGGACATTTGTGGAATTGTTCTAGAAGGATTACAGAATGTCTCTGATGAAAATACTACATACATTGACCAAGTAAACAGGCTCGTTGATGCCTCACCCGTCGGTTTCCAAACCAAAAAGATGATAAAGGGTGGTATTTCAGTAGCTGATGCAAGTGCAAAGCTATGGAACAGCAGCGAGTTAGAAGAACTTCCAAAAGCAAAATAATGAAAAGTTTACTGTTGTCCTTTCTTTTAGCGATTCCCGCTCTTGCTTTCTCGCAAAAGGAAGATGTCCGGGCGGAGATCCATTTCCAAGGGAATGCGTTCTACCACGAATTTCGGCCTTATGAATTTGTAGGCAGCGTGGGCTACAACATCACCGATAGGTTTTTCGTCAATGTCAGAGGTGAGAGTACGGTTGCCTTGTTCAAGATCAACGGGCTCAAAGACTATTACACCAACGTGATGTATGGCGCGAACGTGGGCTATACGTTTCTGAAAAACGACCTCGGCAATTTCGATGTGCGCATCGGATTGGGAGACAACCTGCTCCGCAAGCAAGACTGGAAGTACAATTACTACGATGCAGGCGTCTATATGCACTTGGGCAAAGCGAAAATAAAGCCCGACTTCGGTTTCGGCATTAGGCGTTATCACTCCAAAGGTTCTATGTTTAAGAGCTACACCAGGGTGTTCGTGGCCATAGGCCTCAGCTTTGGCACATAGTTTCATGCGCATCTCTCGCTCCCTGGGAAGAGATGAATAAAGTGGGCGGGTGTACCGAAATGGGGCACACCCGCTCTCTTTTGTACAAAGTCCCAACTTTCTCAAACCAAGCCTTTTCTATTTGAGGGCGTGCCAGAAAACGGCCCGCAAGCATCGTGCGCGGTGAACGACATGGAGCAAGCACCAAGTAGTCTACCGTTATAACAAATCGGGACAAGCCGATTGCCGTCTTGGGCAACATCAATGTTTCAATTGCCCTTGCAACGCCAACAACCCAACGCTTTCTCTTAACCCAAACCGACAATGAACTTATTCCGAACTGCCGTAGCCTTATAAACCTATAAACTCAACAAAGCATAGTCTTAGTAGCTTATAAACTCACGAACTTAACAGTTCGCAAACTCACCAACTCATAAGCTTTCAACCTTACGAACTAATAAACTCGCAAACTCACCAACTCATAAGCTTGCAACCTTGCAAGCTCATAAAGTCCAACCGTTCATGGGTGTAAGAATACTTTACAAAAGAGGTCTTATTCGCCACCCTCTTCTAGCGAAAATAAAGGTGTTTAATCAAGCAATTTGCCTCAAATTACAAGTTTTCAGACTCCACGATTAGTCTATTTTTGAGAAGATTACCTGCATTTTGCACCATTTCACCTTTCTATTTTGCTTGCCGACACGCGTTTTTTCAACCCCAATAACTCACTTTTAGCCCCTAAAACTCCACTTTTAGATGGCCATTTTGCCCTTTTTAGCCCTATTTTTAATGGTTCGAAAAGGTTTTATTTATACCATTGCTGCGTATTTTTATGCTTTTCGTCTTGTATTTTGCAGCATTTTGCACTGCGTTTAGCACCATTTTACCTTGCGTTTAGCACCAAAACGCACTGCATTTAGCACCAAAACGCACTGCGTTTTGCAGCAAATTGCAGTACATTTAGCCGAAAATAGCCCCAAATGTGGTGCAAATGGCGGCCTTCTTAAATAAATATTCATTTCGCTGCATTCACATGCTAACCCCTTTTTGCATCAAAACAAACCTTCGCGAGAATCGATTTTTTGCGGCAAGGTGGGCGGTTGTGGATAAAAAGGGCACTCATAGTGTTAAAATTTCTGCTGAAAAGACGACAAATTTGGTTGGCGAGTAGACAAGTTAACGAGTAGACAAGTTAACGAGTAGACAAGTTAACAAGTAGACAAGTTAACAAGTAGACAAGTTAACAAGTAGACAAGTTAACGAGTAGGCAGGTTTACGAGTAGACAGGCTTACGAGTAAGCCAGTTAACAAGCTTACCGGTTGACTTGTTTGCCAACTCCAACTTGCCTATCGGCATGGCGTTTCGGTGTAAGAAGTGCTTAACGTCTCGGTTATCACGGCTAGAAAAGTGCTTTTTCTCATGAAATGGTGCGTAATAAGCAGGTTTTTACTTATATTTGCAACTTAAAAGCACTGATATGCACAGCATCCCCAAGAAAGGAAATGAGAGTAACGAATTGTTAGACACGGACGAACTGTCTTCGCCGCAACAATTGGCAGAAGATGGTAAGCCTTGGTATGCCGTGCGTTTGTTTTCGTTGCGGCTAAACGAGGCAATGACCTACTTCACCACTGCTGGTTTAACATGCTTTGTGCCGATGGAGTGGAGCGGAAAACGAACGGACGACAACGACGGCAAACCCATTTTTAAGCCTGTTGTGTTTAATTTGGTGTTCGTTAAGAAAGACAAAGAAGAATGCGAGCTGCGGCGCATCTTTGCTAACGCACGCTTTAAGATGTCGGTGATAAGGAAAGATAGAGTGGCTGGCACGTACTACGAAATCCCTTCTAAGCAAATGCTAGACTTTATGCTGATGTGCAGCCCTGAAATAGAAATGCGCAAGTTCTTATCGTCTACAGAGGCCAAGCTAAAAAGCGGTACGCCCGTGATAGTAAAACACGGACCGCTGAAAGGCCTTACGGGAAGGCTGGTGCGTAGCAGCAAAAAGTACTTTTTGTTGAAAGAAGTGCCCGAATTGGGCGTGATGATAAAAGTTAGTAGATGGTGCTGTGCGCCCATCGAACAACAATAATGATTAAGCAATTATGGACATTGACTTTGCACTTAGAATTTTTATTGCCGGCATGTTGGGCGGTGCTATCGGCTTAGAACGCGAATATCGCGCGAAAGAAGCTGGTTTTAGGACCCATTTCTTGGTGTCGTTGGGCAGTGCGCTTTTTATGATATTGTCGCATTCTGGTTTCGACTTCATCTTAGAACATGGAAAAAACGTTTCGCTCGACCCTTCTCGTATTGCCTCGCAGGTGGTTACGGGCATTGGTTTTATAGGTGCTGGCATCATTATTTTTCAGAAACATGTGGTACATGGGCTAACTACGGCGGCAGGACTTTGGGTTACGTCGGCCATTGGCTTGACATGTGGATCGGGCATGTATCTCTTGGCTACTTCGGCCACGGTAATGGTGCTTATCTGTTTAGAAGCGTTGCACTTAATACTGCGAAAGATTGGTACACGCCACATCGTGTTGACACTTTCCACACCTTCGCACGACAATATCAAGGCCGTGCTGAAAGACATGAGAGCTAAGAATATGACTATTGTTAGCTACGAAATGCAAGAAAAAGCCTTGGGCAATGGACAGCACTTGCTGGTGGCCACCATCGAACTGAAATTAAAGAAACAGATTTACGAGAATTGTTTGCTCCAATTTATGGAAGAATATGAGGGAGTAGACATTAACAAGATAGAATAAGGAGAAGATAACGATGACTAGTTTTGCCGACTTGATGCACCGCAGGCGTAGTTGCCGCAAGTTTACCCATGAGAAAATAGATGCCGATGAGTTGAGCATGGTGCTGAATGCCGCCCTTATTTCGCCCTCGGCCAAAAACAGGAGGTCGTGGCATTTTGTGGTGGTAGAAGACAAAGAGACGCTCGAAAAGCTGTCGGAATGTAAGGAATCGGGGGCTGCCCTGCTGAAAGATGCGGCCGTGGCAGTGGTGGTTCTGGGCAATGTTGCCGAGAACGACTGCTGGATTGAGGACTGTTCGATAGCTACTTTGGCCATGCAATTGCAGGCCGAGGACTTGGGACTGGGCAGCTGTTGGGTGCAGGTGCGCAATCGCGGACTGAATAGCGGCGAACGCGGAACCGACATCGTGCGCGGCATTTTGAACATCCCGGAGACGTTAGACACGCTTTGTGTCCTTGCATTGGGCCATAAGGCGAACGAATTGCCAATGAAAGACGACGAAGATGCACGCTGGGAACAGGTGCATGTGGGTGGTTTCTAACAAGCATGAGCAATATTAAAGCAACAAAAATAGTACTGCTTGGGGCTGGAAACCTTGCCACAAGTCTTGGTTTGGCTTTGCAAAGGGCTGGATTTAGCGTGGCGCAAGTGTACAGTAGAACGCAGACGGCAGCTGAAATATTGGCTGTGCGTTTGGGCGCAACGGCCATTAACAGCTTGGAAAGCCTTTCGGCCGATGCCGATGTGTATTTGTTGGCCTTGAAAGACGATGCTTTGGCAAGCGTACTGCCGCAAGTTTGCCAGCTAAACCCACACGCCGTGTATGCCCATACGGCAGGAAGTGTGCCCATGAACGTGTTTGAAGGGGTGGCTAAAAACTACGGTGTGTTTTATCCCTTGCAAACGTTTTCAAAACAAAAACCTTTGGATTTCTCTTCTATCCCTTGCTTGATAGAGGGTGCGAACGAGTTTTCGGAAGATGTTTTGCTGAAAATGGCGCGCGCTTTGAGTCACGAGGTGCGCTTAACTACCAGTGCCGACCGGCGCATCGTTCATTTGGCGGCGGTGTTTGGATGCAATTTCGTGAACTTGTGTTACTCGTTAGCCAACGAAACGCTGAAACGTAGGGGGCTTGACTTTGGGTTGTTGTTGCCGCTGATTGACGAAACGGCAGCCAAAGTGCATCGTCTGTCGCCCAAGGATGCACAAACAGGCCCTGCCGTTAGAATGGATAAGGCGGTGATGGAGCGACAAATGAGCCTTATCGACGATGCCGAAGAACGCCGACTTTACGAGCTAATGAGTGAAATGATACATAAATTGGCAAATACATAACGCAATGATAAACTACGATTTACAGCGCATTCGCGCCATCATTTTTGATGTAGACGGCGTGCTTTCGGCCTCTACCATCACGCTTTCTGCCGATGGCGAACCCCTGCGCACGGTGAATATCAAGGATGGTTATGCCATTCAGTTTGCCCAAAAGGTGGGTTTGCGCATCTGCATCATCACAGGTGGCGACACCAAGGCCGTGCGTATGCGGTTTGAAGGCTTAGGCGTAGAAGACATTTACATGAAGGCTGGCGTGAAGTTGCTAGCTTATGAGGACTTTAAGGCACGCTATGGCTATGCGGACGATGAGCTGATGTTTGTTGGCGACGACATTCCCGACTACGAAGTGATGTCTCGTTGTGGCTGTGCTTGTTGTCCTGCCGATGCTTGTGCCGACATTAAGTCTGTTAGTCGCTATGTAACCACGTGCGCAGGTGGTATGGGTTGCGGACGAGAAGTTATCGAACAGACCTTGCGCGCAAAGGGATTGTGGATGAAAGACGCTAAGGCCTTTGGCTGGTAAGCATTGAATAATAACAAGGAAAATGAAAAACAGATTGGTGTTGGCGAGTAATTCGCCAAGAAGAAAAGAGTTGTTACGTGGCTTGGGCATCGACTTCGAGGTGCGATTGATACGTGATATTGACGAGAGTTTCCCCGCAGCGTTGCCTGTAAACGACGTGGCTGTGCATATTTCGAAGGCTAAGGCGTCCGCATACTTGGACACAATGGCCGAGAACGAGGTGGTTTTGACGGCCGACACGGTTGTGGTGTGCGACGGACAAATACTAGGAAAGCCACAAGATGCCGAAGATGCAAGGCGCATGTTGGGCTTGTTGAGTGGCAAGAGCCATGAGGTGATAACGGGTGTTACGCTGTCTACACTTCAATGGCAGCGTAGTTTCGCTGTAACAACGGTGGTTTGGTTTAAAGAACTGACTGCCGACGAGATTGGTTTTTATGTAGATAGCTACCGTCCCTTTGACAAGGCGGGGGCGTATGGCATTCAAGAGTGGATTGGATATGTGGGCGTTCAGCGTATAGAAGGTAGTTATTTCAACGTCATGGGCTTGCCTGTGCAACGCATTTACGAAGAGTTAAAAGATTGTTTCGACTTTTTGCATCCCTTTGAAGTGTAGGTTGGTGGAGTTTATGAGTTGGCGAGAGTGTGAGTTTATAAGTTGGTGAGTTCATGGGTTTATAAGTTTGTGAGTTCGGGAGTTTATCAGGTTATAAGTTGTTGTTATTGTGAGTTGATGGGGTTATGAGTTTGTAACTTAATGGTTTTGTGTGTTAACAAGCTGACAACTCTTGTCTTTTCATCGTTTGTTTTTAAATCTCCTGTCCATCGTTTACGCCATATCCAAACAGAGCGAAGTCGGCTTTTAGTGGGTCGTTAGGGAATACTTTGGCCATTTCGGCAGTCAGTTTCTTGGCGATAGACATGGAGGTAGACTTGCTTTTGAGCAGTTTTAGGCGTTGTGCTTGCGTCAAAACGTGGGTGTCTAGCGGCATGATGAGGGTGCGTTTGTCGATGGTGTCTTTCCAAATGCCTAAGTCTACGGGCGAATTGTCGCGTACCATCCACCGCAGAAACATGCAAATGCGCTTGCAAGCAGAGCGTGCATTGATGGGAACGATACCTTCTTGCCCATGCGCTGCAAAGTATTTGCAAAGCGCAACCACGGCCGTTTCGGCATCGTTGGCGGCTGTTGCCTGTACGTATTGGTGCAGAGAATGGTGTTCAGTTAATAGCTTTTGCAGCGTTTTAAGGAAACTATTCATCATCCTTTTGGTGTAAAGGCGATAGTAACAGTCGTCGGTTGGCGGTATGTCTTGTTCAAACAGTCCGCTTTTCACCCAGTTGTAAGGTTCACCTTGCGACTTTTCCAGCACGAAATTTATCTTTGGAAAGAATTGCTTTCGGCTTCCATAGCTTAGGTTTGCCGCAATGAAAGCCATCGTTTCTTGGTTGTTTGCGCCCTGTACAAGGTGCATAAAGCGTGCAGGGTCTTCCTTTAAGAAGGCCGTTGTCTCGTAACGTGCGGCGTATTCTTTGAGCTGTGCTTTGGTCTTTAAGTTCATTTTGTGCTGTTTTTTTATTATCATACAGACTTTCTCTGGGCTTATCTAGCTAATGGTTTTTGCCAAAATGTTGCGCAATGGTACGCGAGAAGGCGTACAAAGCGTGTGCGCAATGGCTTGGCACGAACGGATAAAAAGCGTAAAAAGAGGATGTGCACAGGTTGTCACATCCTCTTTCATTTTGTTACTTGGCAGCCAATGGGCAGGCTATGAGCCTGATTTGGCTATGTGTTGTTAGCAAACTTTGCGCGAACCATCGCTAATTACCACATCGTAAACGGCGGGTTCGTGCTTGTATTTGGCTGCATATTTCTGCTTAGCGTCTGCTATAAACTTGTCGTAAAGTTCGTCTTTAACGAGGTTGATGGTGCAACCACCGAAACCACCACCCATGATACGGCTACCCGTAACGCCATTTTCCTTGGCCAATTCGTTCAGGTAGTCCAGCTCTTCGCACGAAACCTCGTACTCTTTGCTCAGTCCTTCGTGTGTTTCGTACATCTTCTTGCCCACTGTTTCGTAGTCGCCAGCGTTCAAAGCATCGCAAACGGCCAGCACTCGATCCTTCTCTCCAAGCACGAAATGTGCGCGTTTGAAGTCTTCTTCCGAAACGTTTGCCTTCACGGCATCAAGTTCTTGCCAGTCGGCATCGCGCAAAGTATCGAACTTCTTCTCAGGGAACTTGGCGTTAAGAGCGGCAACCACGTTCTCACAACTCTTTCTTCGGTGGTTGTAAGCCGAGGATGCGAGTTCGTGTTTCACCTTAGAATCGAGCAAGACAAGCTTATATCCCTGTGGGTTGAAGGGGAAATACTCGAACTCTCTCGACCTGCAATCAAGTCGCATTAGCTTTCCTTCTTGTCCGAATACGCTTGCAAATTGGTCCATAATGCCGCACATCACGCCACAATAGTTGTGTTCGGTGGCCTGTCCTGCAAGCACCATGTCCCATTTAGACACCTTGTTGTCGCCAAAGAGGTCGTTTAGTGCAAAAGCAAAGCAGCTTTCGAGTGCGGCCGATGATGACATTCCTGCTCCAAGTGGCACGTCGCCAGAGAAGGCGGTGTTAAAGCCTTTGACGTTTACACCTAGCTTTTTCATCTCCTGGATAATACCATAGATGTAGCGTGCCCAGCTTGCGCGCGGACCATTGGGGTCGTCTACTTTAAACTCTACGCGGTCTTTCAGGTCGATAGAGTAGCACATCACCGTGTCGGTTCCATTGGGGCGTACCTCGGCCATAATGCCTTTGTCTACTGCTCCTGGGAAAACGAACCCACCATTGTAGTCGGTATGTTCGCCAATAAGGTTGATGCGTCCGGGTGATGCGTATATGTTGCCGGTCTTTCCGTCGAAGTGCTTGATAAAACGACTTCTTACATGTTCTATATTCACCATGTTGTTGTGTTTTAGGTTAATGATGTATGGAATTTGTTTAATACTTAATTGTTTCGCGTTTAGCGGGTGTTAGTCCACGCGGATGTCCTTATTTACATTCTTACTGCCGATAAGTGCATAGAAAAGAATGAATGCCAGGCCGATTAGCGGTATGGAGTAGGAGATGAGATAGCCCGCATGGTCGGCGACAAAGTTCTGCATAAGGGGCAGAACACCACCACCAACAACCATCATCATGAAGATTCCAGATGCTGCGGCAGAGTATTTGCCGAGACCTTCGGTGGCCAAATTGAAGATGCTGGACCACATAACCGAGGTGCACAAGCCGCAAAGAACCAACAGCGGTGCTGCTATGGGCACCGTAACAAACTGGAACGACGAGCCAGTGAACACAGGCATGGCCATCGTTGTGCTTTTACCTAGAACCATAGCCAACAGTATGAGGAAGATGCCGAGGCTTGCTGTGACAATCATCATGGCCTTACTAGAAACCTTATCGGCAATAAATCCTGCCGAGAAACGGCCTACAAGCATGAGAAACCAATAGGTGCCAGCCACGAAGCCGCCAATCTTAACGGCCGTTGCAGGGTCTAGGCCACCGCCATTGGCACTGGTATCGGATAGGTAGAAGTTCAACGTGCCGGGTATTCCAACCTCAACGCCCACGTAAATGAATATGGCGATGGTGCCAAGAACGAAGTGACGGAATGCCCACGGACTTCTTTCGTACACCGTTTCGGCTGTGGTCTTACCCATTTCTGGGTCGGCTATGGGGATAAAGAGCAGTGCAACGAAGGCGGCAGCAAATACACCCATAGCGATATAAAGCACAAGGTTGATGTCTACCATTGCGGTTTTAGCCGTTACTGTGCCGATAAGCGCACCCACGAGCATAGGCGTTAGCGTACCAGCAAGCGAGTTAAGCGTTCCACCTACAAGGTTTAGCTGGTTGCCACGGTTGCCGCCGCCACCCAAGAGGTTGAGCATGGGGTTTACAACGGTGTTAAGCGTACACACACAGAAACCAGAAATGAATGCGCCTAGCAGGTAAACGGAAAAGCCCGCAACCTTATCGCCTACGCCACCAGAAAGGAACTGCACCAGTACGCCAATGAAACCTAGGGCTATACCAACAAGAGCGGTGCGCTTGTAGCCAATTTTCGAAAGCAACTTACCTGCAGGGATGCCCATAAACAGGTAAGCTAAGAAGTTCATTGCGTTGCCGAGCATGCCTACCGTGTTGGCACTGTCGCCTTGGAAAGCATTTTTCCAGATAATGCCGATGGGTGCGGCGAGGTTTGTCACGAATGAAATCATTGCATAGAGGAACATCATTGTGACAATGGCTACTATGCTACCACTTTTTGCTTGTTTATTTTCCATTTTAGTTTAAGTAATAAATGCTTTTAGTTATGGCTTGTCTTGAAAAGCCTGCTCTGCCTGTTTGCGTTCTGTTGATACGTGGTAAACTTGTTGCTTTCTACGTTTTTCGTCGGCTTATTTCACAACGGCGGGGCAGAAAAATGGGCAATGGCTTACCAAAGGCATTGCAGGCGCATTTCAAGAGTGGGCCTACTGATGATGAATGTTTATGCTATCGTTCCGAATTTATAAATTGTTTTCTGCTTATATTGCTCGCCAGGGTTCAGCACCACCGAGGGGAAGTAGGGGTGATTGGGCGAATCGGGGAAGTGTTGTGCCTCAAAGCAGATGCCACTTCTTCGTGGGAAGGTGGCTCCATGTTGCCCTTTGTAGCCGTCGGCCCAATTGTCGGTGTAGAGTTGTACGCCAGGTTCGGTGGTATATACCTCCATTGTGCGCCCCGTTACAGGCTCCATTATCCGTGCGGCAAAGCTTAATTCGCCTTCTTCGCGCTTGTTAAGCACAAAGCAATGGTCGTAGCCGGCACCGTTTTTTTATTTGTTCGTGGTCGGCGTTTATGTCTTGTCCGATGGTCTTTGGCGTTCTGAAATCGAACGGCGTACCTTTTACGAAACGTATTTCTCCTGTGGGAATGCTCACCTCGTCGATAGGAATATAAAAGTCTGCATTGATTTCGCACTCTAAATTCTCAATGCTCGGTGTGGGGTTGGCGATGCCAGCCAACGAGAAAAAGCCGTGACTTGTAAGGTTGATTACTGTTTTCTTGTTTGTTTTGGCCATGTATTCGATAACCAATTCGTTGTCGTCGGTGAAGGTATAGATAACCGTTGTTTTTAGTTCACCCGAGAAACCCTCTTCGCCGTATGCGCTTATGTAGTTCAATACAAGGGTGGTGTCGTTCATTTGCAGTGCATCCCACACCTTGGCGTTAAAGCCTTTCTTTCCACCGTGCAACGAGTTGGGGCCGTTGTTGATGGGAAGACTGTACTCTTTACCATGTAATTGAAACTTGCCTTTGGCAATTCTGTTGCCATATCTGCCCACAAGGGTAGAGAGATAGGGTTCGGGCGAGTTCACAACATCTTGTATGTTGTCGTGGCCTTGTATCACATTGGCCAGGTTTCCGTGTTTGTCGGGAACCATAATGGCCACAAGCGCCCCGCCATAGTTGGTTATGGCTACTTCGTTTCCATCCTTGTTGCGGAGAATATACAAATCGGTTTCTTTTCCGTTGATGTGAGTCTGAAAGTCTTCGCGTTTCAGCCCGCATACGTTTTGTACCTTATCTGTGTTCGTCATAAAAGAAAGTTTTTAGTTATACTTTGTTGCAAAGTAAACGAAAAAAACTGAATGCAACAAATATTAATATATTAAAAGCGGTGGTTTCCTGTTAAAAATGTTCAACAGAAGGCTCCACCGCTTTCTTTTTGATAATATATGGTTTGATATTGGTAGGTTTGTGCGCGTTTTTAAAGGTTTGAAGTAGATTTTGCTTTCTTCTCTGGCATGCTTTATTCCGTGTTTTCTGAGCACATTTTAAGATTTGAAAGCAAATCGGCCACCACATAACTGCTGCCACCAACAAATACAAAATCGTCTTTTGCAGCATCGTTTAGTGCGGCCTTGTAAGCTGCATACACATTATTATATATAGAGCCGTTCAATGCGTTTTGTTCGGCTTTTTGCGCCACAACCTCACTAGGTATGGCGCGATGTGTGCTTGCTTGCGTGAAATAATAGGTTGCCTCTTTGGGCAAAAGGGTTAGAATTGTGTCTAAATCCTTGTCGTCTACCATGCCGAACACCATTCTGAGCGTGCGATAGCTTTGTGCACGAATTTGCGGACTAAGGTATTGCCAGCCTGCAACGTTGTGACCTGTGTCGCAAACCACTAAGGGTGCATGCCCTAAGATTTGCCAACGACCTTGTAAACCTGTTGATTGGCATACCGTGGCCATGCCTTGACCCACCTCTTTGGCGGTTATGTTAAAGCCTAAGGCTTGCAATTGCCGCGTGGCGGTTAAGATGGTGTTGGCGTTGTGGTGCTGATAGTTGCCACCTAGTTCGAAAACAATGTTGCCAAAGCTGCGTGTTTGCAGACTGATACCACCCTCGTTGCGGTGTTGCCACTGCAAAACTTCGGGATTTTGCTCGGCCCACACCACAGGCGCATGCCGTTCTTTCGCAGTATTTTCAAACACTTGGTGTGTCTCCACAGTGGTTTCGCCCACCACCACGGGGGTATTGGGCTTGATGATACCTGCTTTTTCGACGGCAATTTGAGCCAATGTGTTGCCCAGAAAGCCCGTATGATCTAGACTGATGTTGGTGATGACCGAGAGAATGGGGCTAATGATGTTGGTGCAATCGAGCCTACCGCCCAACCCTACTTCGATAACGGCCACATCTACATGACTTTCGGCAAAATAACTGAAAGCCATAGCGGTGGTCAGTTCGAAGAACGAGGGGTGAAGAGGTTCGAAAAATGCACGGTGTTGGGCAACGAAATCCACAACATAAGATTCTGAAAGCGGCTCGCCGTTGATGCGAATGCGTTCCCGAAAGTCTACCAAATGTGGCGAAGTGTATAGGCCTACGCGGTAGCCGCAGGCTTGTAGTATGGCGGCTAGCGTGTGTGCGGTAGAGCCTTTGCCGTTTGTACCTGCCACATGGATGCTTTTGAAGGCGTGATGAGGTGCGCCCAAGTGGAAATCTAACGCTAGCGAATTGTCTAAACCCTCCTTATATGCAGAAGCACCCACATGTTCGAAAACAGGGGTGCTATTGTAAAGGTACTGAATTGTCTCCTGATAATTCATCAGTTAAAGTAATTCTTGAATTTCTGAAATATCGTTTGCTTGGTAACTCTGTCGCCTTTAAAGTTGTCGCTTTGGGCTAGTTTGTCCAAGCAAGCCTTCTCTTCGCCGGACAGCGTTTTGGGCACATACACGCTAAGGTTAACGATGAGGTCGCCCATGCCTGGCCCATAACCTTGAACAGAGGGCAATCCCTTACCGCGCAGGCGCAATGCCGTGCCGGGTTGTGTGCCTGGTGCAACCTTCATGCGCACCTTTCCACCGTCTACCAATGGTATTTCGAGGCTCCCGCCCAATGCTGCCGTGGGGAAATCTAGCAGTTCATTATATATAAGGTCGTTGCCGTCGCGAACGAAAGTGTCGTTAGGCTCTTCCTCAATACATACTTGTATGTCTCCTGTTATGCCGTTGCGCTTACCTGCGTTGCCTTTACCGGGTATGTTCACAACCATTCCTTCGGCTACGCCGGCAGGTATTTTAATTTCCACCACTTCTTCGCCCTTGGTTACACCCGTTCCGTGACAAGTTTGGCACGGGTTCTTGATAACCGTTCCTTCTCCGTGACACGTTGGGCATTCGGTTTGCGTTTGCATCATGCCCAACATGGTTCTAACGGTCTTGGTAACGATGCCTTGACCGTGGCAAGTGGGGCAAGTCTCCGTTCCGCTACCCGCTTCTGCTCCTGTTCCGTGGCAGTGTGTACAGGTTACATCTTTCTTAACCTTAAATTTTTTGGTGATGCCCGTTGCAATTTCTTGCAGAGTTAGTCGCACTTTCAGTCGCAAATCGCTGCCCCTGAATTGCACATGCTGCCTTGATCTAGTCCCTCCGCCGAAACTGGAGAAACCAGAAAAACCGCCATGTCCGCCAAAGATGTCGCCGAACATGGAGAAGATGTCGTCCATATCCATGCTGCGCCACCGCCAAATCCACCACTACCGCCCATGCCAGCAGGCCCATCGAACCCAAATTGGTCGTATTGCTTGCGCTTTTCGGGGTCGTGTAGCACGTCGTAAGCCTCGGCAGCCTCCTTAAACTTCGCTTCCGCGTCTTTGTCGCCGGGGTTCTTGTCGAGGTGATATTTGATGGCGAGTTTGCGATAAGCTTTTTTTATCTCGTCTTCCGAGGCGTTTTTGTCAACGCCCAGCACTTCATAATAATCTCTTTTAGCCATTTTCTTTCCTTTCCAGCCCCATCAATTATTGTCCAACCGCCACTTTGGCATGCCTTATCACCTTATCGTTAAGGGTATATCCCGTTTGCAGGCAGTCGATTATTTTTCCTTTCTTGTCATCTCCCATGCCTGGCACCATTGCCACGGCCTCGTGGAAGTCAACGTCAAAGTCTTTCCCGTCTACCTCCATTTTCTTCACGCCCATTCCTTCGAGCGTGCTGAGCAATTTCTTGTAAATCAGTTCCCATCCCTCTTCCACAGCATCTACACACTCTTGCTTGTGTGCGTTTTCTATGGCTCTTTCCATGTCGTCGATGATGGGTAGTATGGCCGTGATGGTTTTTTCGCCGCCGTTGAGAATGAGTTCGGCCTTTTCTTTTAGCGTGCGACGCTTGAAATTCTCGAACTCGGCCACGGTACGTAGATACTTGTCTTTCAACTCTTCGAGCTGTTTAGCAAGTTTTTCTTCCTCCGTTTGGGGTTCCTCTTCGGTTTGTTGTGGCTGTTCTTGTGGCTCGTTGGTTTCTTCTTGGGGTGCATCTTGGTTTAGGTCAACAGCCTCCTCGTTGTTGTCGAGGTTGCCATTGGCCTTCTTTTTCATGTTTTCGTCTGTCATATTGTCGTTCATTCCAAATGCGTATTTGTTTGTTTACTGTTTTAATTGTATCTGTAAGTAACCTAGCAAATACCTTGCCAACCTGTTTTAGGCGTTATACATTTTGGCCCTTTGCTCCTTAATGGCAGGGTCGTAGATGTAATCGTCGTAGCTCATCAACTTGTCGATGGTGCCATTTGGCGTAAGCTCGATGATACGGTCGGCAATTGACTGTATGAATTGGTGGTCGTGGCTGGCAAATAGGATGTTACCCTTAAAGCCAACAAGGTTGTTGTTAAAGGCTTGAATGCTTTCCAAGTCGAGGTGGTTGGTGGGCGTGTCGAGTATCAGGCAGTTGGCGTTCTTCATTTGCATGCGCGCAATCATGCAGCGCATCTTTTCGCCTCCCGACAGCACGTTAACCTCTTTCAGCACGTCTTCGCCCGAGAAGAGCATGCGCCCTAGGTAGCTTTTCATTACCACTTCGTTGCCTGGTCCGTATTGGCTAAGCCAGTCTACAAGGTTGAGTTTGCTGTCGAAGAATGCCGTGTTGTCTAGCGGAAGATAGGCCGTGGTGATGGTTACACCCCACTTGTAGGTGCCTGCTTCGGCCTCGCGGTTGCCGTTGATAATCTCGAAGAGTGCCGTCATGGCCTTGGGGTTGTGGCTGAGGAACACCACTTTTTGCCCTTTCTCCACGTTGAACGACACGTTGTCAAACAAAACGTTGCCTTCGTTGTCGGTTGCTTTGAGGCCTTCTACCTCTAATATTTGGTTGCCTGGTTCGCGTTCCATCTGGAAAATGATGCCGGGATATTTGCGACTAGAAGGTTTGATCTCTTCAACGTTAAGCTTTTCGAGCATCTTTTTACGCGAAGTGGTTTGCCTGCTCTTTGCCACATTGGCAGAGAAACGACGAATGAACTCCTCCAATTCCTTTCGTTTCTCTTCGGCCTTTTGTTTCTGGTTCTGCGCTTGGCGCAAGGCTAGCTGCGAACTTTCGTACCAGAACGAGTAGTTACCAGAGAAAATGGTAACCTTTCCAAAGTCGATGTCCACCGTTTGGGTACTCACAGCATCGAGGAAGTGACGGTCGTGACTAACCACAAGCACCGTTTGCTCCACGTTGCCTAGGTATTCTTCGAGCCAGTTCACGGTATCGAGGTCCAAGTCGTTGGTAGGCTCGTCGAGCAACAGGTTGTCGGGGTTGCCAAAGAGTGCCTTTGCCAACATTACGCGTACCTTCTCGTTGTTCGATAGGTCGCTCATCTGCTTGTAGTGCAAAGCGTCGGTTACGCCCAAGTTGCTCAACATCTGCGCAGCGTCGCTTTCGGCCTCCCAGCCGTTCATCTCTGCAAACTTTTCTTCCAGCACGGCCGCGCGGTTTCCGTCTTCTTCGGTCATTTCCTCTTTGGCATATAGTGCCTCGCGTTCTTTCATGTTCTTCCACAACTTTTCGTGGCCCATCAGAACGGTGTCGATAACGCGATATTCGTCGAACTTAAAGTGATCTTGATCCAAAACAGAAAGGCGCTCGCCTGGTCCTAGCTCAACTGTTCCCTTGTTGGGCTCCAGTTCTCCGCTGATAGCTTTGAGAAGGGTTGACTTACCCGCCCCGTTGGCTCCGATGATACCATAAATATTTCCTGATGTGAACTTCATATTCACGTCTTTGTAGAGCACTCGCTTACCGAATTGAATAGCAAGATTTGTAACAGTTATCATTCTCTTTTATCTTGATTTGTAATTACGTACAACTTGAATGGGTATTGTTTGCCGACAAATTTATCGGATACAACCATGCAAAGGTAGTGGTTTTCATTGGATTATGCAAATTAATGGCGGCTTGAACGTCCTGTCGCCTTGTTTTCTCGGCTTGCATTGGCGTGTGGTTGTGGCATATAACGTGCTTTGCTTGGTTGGCTAATTATGTGTTCGACGAGGCGTTTGGGCTTGCGAACAAAAGTGTTCAAAGGCGACTTGGTTGCTTGTTGTTGGGAGCTTGTGTGTGCTGTTGGGGGCGATAAATGTGTTGTCAGGCATTATTTGAAGTTTATTTGTGATTAGATATCGTAAGTGTTTCGTTTTATTTTTGTATTTTTGTTTTCTGATATTGGTGGACTCTTCTAGTCCTTATCATTTAATTCAATAGCGCATGAAAAGGTTCTTGTTTCTTTTTATCATATTAAATCTTGCTTTCGTGTTGCCTTCTAATGGTCAGACGAAAGTAACGGGGCGAGTTGTAGATGCTAGTGGTCATGGTATAGAGTACGCAACAATTAGCGTGGACAGCCTGTTTTGCATTTCGGATGCTGATGGACACTTTAATTTGCAGTTACCACGCAGCGTAACAGCCGACATAAACGTTAGCCACATAAGCTTTAAAACGAAACTAGTTCCGCGCAGCGTGTTTCAGCAAGGATATGTGAATGTTATGCTAGAAGAACGGGCGTATAATTTGGGTAGCGTAGACATTGTTGCTAAGCAGACAAAGCTGGAAACAATTGTAGGGCGTGGAATGAAACTCCCTGGCGATGCCGCATTTGGGAAAGAACAGCAGGGAAAGGTAGAAATGGGACCATTGTTTAGTGTGAAAAGAGACTATGTGGTGGCGAGTTTCGACATGAAAGTGGAGGAGTGTACGTATCAGCAATGTGTTGTTCGCCTTATTGTGTACGAGGTTCATGGCGCAAAGTTCGAGCCAATTCAGTCAAAACCGCTTTATCTTGCATTGACTCCTGCGAACCAAAACACACATATAAAGATTAAAACGCAAGGGGACATTACCTTAAAGAAAGGCAGTACTTATTATGTAGGGGTGTCTGTTGTGTCGGGTTCTAATGCAGGAACACTTCATTTTCCTGCTCATCTGCGCTCATCTTATGTTCGAAACCTAGTTAAAGGCACTTTTAAAAAACTTCCTGCTACGCTTGGAATGGTTGTTAAGGGTTATAGAATTTAGCTTTTAGCTTTTAGGCTTTAACGTATTCAATATCGGGCTCAACACTAGTGTGTGTTAGGAAATAACATAAAAGTTAGACGTAAATATAAAAGGCTTACAATGGCTTTGCTTGATTATTAGTGAGTTGTCAAGATGGATTTAAGAGTGAAAAGGATGTTGTTTTGACCGTTTTTGGGGAGTAAAATAACCTTATTTGGTACTGCTTAATTGCACTTAGGTATGGGGCTAAGCATGATTTACATGGGATTATTTACGTTAAAAAATCGGAAACGGTGCATGGCTATCACTTTTTTATATAACTTTGCGACATAGTTCACATTTATTAAAATAAATCTTTTATGAAAAAAGTATTATCACACATGTTTGTTGCAGTTCTCTGCATATTGGGCACAATGCCTGCAATGGCCCAGTTTAACCTTAAAAAGGCTGTCGGCGGTGCAGCAAAGGCTGCCAAAGCTGTAACTTTGACTGATGCCGATGTGGTGAATTACGTTAAGGAATACATTGATTGGATGGACAAACACAATCAAGTTTGTCCCGACGACAACCCTTACGCCATTCGTTTAAAGAAACTTACGGCTGGATTGACCCAAGTTGAAGGCATTCCTTTGAACTTTAAGGTGTACTATGTTGTAGACGTGAACGCCTTTGCATGTGCCGACGGTAGTGTGCGCGTTTTCTCTTCTTTGATGGACATCATGACCGACGAGGAATTGCTTGGCGTTATCGGACACGAGATCGGACACGTTGCCCACAAGGATTCAAAGAACGCATTCCGCACAGCCCTGCTTACTTCGGCATTAAAAGATGGTGTGTCTTCAACCAATGGCAAGGCTGCCGCACTTACCGATTCGCAGCTTGGAGACCTCGGCGAGGCTCTACTGAACGCTACTTACTCGCAAAAGCAAGAAAGCAATGCCGACGCTTACGGCTATGAGTTCTTGAAGAAGAACAACAAGAACCCTTGGGCCATGGCTTTGTCGTTTGAAAAATTGAAGAAACTTGAAGAAGATGCAGGCTACCAGAAAGACAGCAAGTGGAAACGTATGTTTTCTTCTCACCCCGATCTCGACAAGCGCATTAAGACCATGAGCGAACGCGCACAAAAAGACGGCTTTACACGTCCAGAGAACAAGATGCCTGAGAAAACAGCTGCACAGAAGGTTGTAAAGGGTAAGAAGAAATAACGTTCATTACACTAAACTAAGTATGTTTTCATTTTTTTCATCTTTCTATTATGCCATATTTGGTGGGTTTCGTATAGATGAAACCACCACGTTAAGCAAGGAACAGCAGCGAAAACTGCTTTTGAGTGGTGTCTTTTCTGCACAGAAAGGCACGTTTATGAATGTGGTTAAGACAGGCATGTCGTATGGTGGGCGGCAGAAAATGTTTGGTCAGGGCTGGGGAATTACCGACAAAGAATCGGCAATTGATACGCTCGACTATCTGCAACACGCAGGTACACGCCGTTTCTTTCCCCTTATTGTAGAGGCTCTGAAACTTCAAAACAAGCGCGCTATTCAGCAGTATATCACTGAAAATCTTGAAGACGAAGAAGACATGCGCGATTGTTGGGAACAGGTTCAGTTCGCTTTTGGGTCTATGGACTCTTTAATAAATGCACAACTTATTAAAGACCAGGCCGACTTCGTACGTATCGGACCAGATGCTTGGGACGCTGGTAGGTTGGTGTTCATGGCTAGATTGTGCCGTGAACACGAGTATATCACTGACGAACAAATGTGGCAATACATCGATGCAGCCGACGAAATAGCCCACCAGACGCTTACTTCTTGGGAAGATTTCGGCAAGAGTTACATCATCGGGCGTTGCTTGTGGTGTGGCACAGCCAACTACTTTGAAGTGATGGCAGACCATGCAAAGGATATGTATTCCAGTCCGAAGAGTCCTTGGAAAGGTGTTCCTTTTGCATAATAAGCAATTGTTAAGCAAAGAGAACCTAATACAAGTTCTTGTCCGCCGTGTTTTTTCGGCGGACAAGATATAATCAATGAATATTAATATCGTGAAGAGTAATTCTATGAAAAAGAAAACCATTGTTAGTTTGATGTTCATGTTGTGTCTCGTTGCACAACAAGTTGCCGCTGCTGCTAGATTTCGCATTAGAGTACGTGGCGGAGGTTCGGATGATGTCGAAAGCGGTCCGTTAACTTGGATTATTTATGGCGTTGTTGCTATTGCCATTCTGGGCGGATTGTATATTTACATGACCGAATTAAAGAGCCTTGTGCTTAAAATATTTGGTGGCCTACGTATGGATGATAAAACCACATTAACCAAAGACCAACAGCGTAAGATGCTTTTGAGCAGCGTAAGTGCAGCATACGAAAAAGTGATATTGAACAGCCTGAAGACTGGTATGGCCCGAACAGAGCGTGATGATTACTTAAAGGAGCATTGGGACGTTGACGGACACGACTCGGCTATCAACGTATTAAACGACTGGAAGGCCGCTTGTACAAAAAACTTTATACCACATATCGGCGAAGCTTTCAAACTTAAAGAGCAGCAGCCTATCGATAAGTATCTCAACGACACCTTTGTGCTGGATAAAGACGCACGGGCTTGTGCCAGGCAGATAGAGAATGCTTTTAAAATGATGCCTAAACTCGTGAAACTAGGAATAGTTAAGGACGAAACAGACTTTGTGCGTATTGGGGCAGATGGTTATTACATTTCTGTTCTAGTTTATCTCGCTCGTTTGTGTGCCGAGTCTAAGTATATCAGCGAGGAAGAAATGTGGCAATATGTAGATGCTGCTGACGAATTTGCCCATCAGTCGCTCACTTCTTGGGAAGATTATGGAAAGAGTTACCTCATTGGGTACGCCCTATGGCTTGGTAGTGGTATCCAATTGAAGATGCAGGCAGATGTTGTGAAGAAACTGATAGAGAACCCGAAGAGTCCTTGGAACAGTTTCCCTTTTGCTAAATAAACAGATAATGGCCCTTTGCAGACATTGAATTATGGCTGCAAAGGGCTAATTGTCTCAAGCAAAGACAACTTGGTGCTCATTGATGCAGGCTGTTTAGAACAAGCGGATTGCATATAACCTCGCTGATAGCGGCTAATGCAAGTAGCGTACATTACTTTGATGTAGACTTGTTCTGTGGAGAAAGTTCTGTGGAGAAAGTTTCATGGAGAAAGTTAAGAGAGAATTTTTTGATGTAGACTTGTTCTGTGGAGAAAGTTAAGAGAGAAATTTCTCGTCTACTTATTAACTTGTCTTCTCATCCACTTGTTAACCGTTCCTTTGCCTAGTCATTCTCTTGTCTACTCTTTTTTGCCAACTCGTTCTCTTGTCTACTCGTTCTCTTGCCAACTCATTCACTTGCCAACTTGTTCTCTTGTCTACACGTTTTCTTGTCTACTCGTTTTCCTGTCTACTTGTTCTCTTGTCTACACGTTTTCCTGTCTACTTGTTCTCTTGCCTACTTGTTCTCTTGTCTACTCGTTTTCTTGTCTACTCGTTCTCTTGCCAACTCGTTTTCTTGCTAACTCGTTCTCTTTTCTGCTTGTTCTCTTGTATACTTGTTTATTAGTCTACTTATTTACTCGTCTTTTTGTTGGTTTTTGTCCAATTTTTAGTAAGTGTTTTAACATTATGAGTGCCTTTTCATTCACCAATCGCCCACCTCGCCCCAAAAAATCGATTCTCGCGAAGGTTGGTTTTGATGCAAAAAGGAGGTAGTCTGTGAGTGCATCAAAATGAATTTTTATTTAAAATAATCGCTATTTGCACCCGTTTGGGTGCTATTTGCTGCTAAACGCAGTGTGTTTTGGTGCTAAATGCAGTGTGTTTTGGTGCTAAATGCAGTGCGTTTTGATGCTAAATGCAGTGCGTTTTGGTGCTAAATGCAATGCGTTTTGGTGCTAAATGCAGTGTGTTTCGATGTAAAATGCGAGTCGAAAAGCATAAAAACACACTACAATCGTATAAATATAACCTTTAAGATCCATTAAATACATGCTCGAAAAGGGCGAAATAGTCGTTAAAAAGTAGGTTTTTAGGGACTAAAAGCATGTAATTGGGCTTGAAAAATGACGAGCTGGCAACCAAACTAGAAAGGCTAAATGGTGCAAAATGCAGCCTTTTTCTTGAAAATGGACAAGGCACAAGGCGTAAAAAACCAGAAATCGTGGCTATTTACCTGCTTTTTAGCCTATAATTTCGCTAGAACGGAGTGAAAATTAGAACGCTTTTGTAAAATAAAAGTAATAATTTGGGTTTTGAGTTGATGAGTTGATGAGTTCGTAAGTTGGTGGGTCTGTAAGTTTGTGAGTTATTGAGTTGACGAGCTTGTGAGTTGGTGAGCTTGTGAGTTGGTGAGTTGGTGAGTTGGTGAGTTATTGAGTTTTGTTAGTTGAGGGGTTAGTACGTTTGAGAATTATTGGGATTATTAGTTTTCAAAGGTAACTATTCAGCAACAATGAACGTTGATTATCAAGAACTTATAAACTTAATATTGCGGCAAAAAGGCTCGAAATGACATTACTTTACCAGAATTTGTATGTGTCTGTTTGTGTAACTTGTTGATAATCGATAATAGTTTATACGCCTTATTGTTGAATAGTTACTTTTCAAAGTTACGAGTTATGAAGTTTGTTAGTTGTTGAGCGTGTGAGTTATGATGTCTATTAGTTATAATGTTGGTGTGTTATTAAGCAGTTAAGTTGGTTATTTTTTCATCATACTCCTAGATATTTAGACCTCCTTAGCTCTTTAGTGTTTGTTTTCAAAAGAAAGTATAGAGGCAGTTTATACCCATTAATCCGAATAGATGTTGGCACTAAAAAACCGCCGACAACATTGCCGACGGTTTATAGCTGTTATTGTTTGTGTGCACCTTAAAGCCCAGGTGCGTTGTGTTCGGTTAATTGGCAGCTTGAAACTCTTGCAAGAAACGCACGTCGTTCTCGGAGAACATACGCAAGTCGGCCACGTGATATTTCAAGTTGGTGATGCGTTCTATGCCCAAACCAAAGGCGTAACCCGAATAAACGGTGCTGTCTATGCCGCAGGCCTCAAGCACATTGGGGTCTACCATGCCACAACCAAGGATTTCAACCCAACCCGTGTGTTTGCAAAATCCACAGCCCTCGCCGCCGCAGATGTGGCAAGAGATGTCCATTTCTGCACTTGGTTCGGTGAAGGGGAAATAGCTTGGACGCAGGCGGATGTCGGTGTCGGGGCCGAAAAGTTCGCGAGCAAAGGTGAGCAACACCTGTTTTAGGTCGGTAAACGACACGTTTTTGTCGATGTACAAGCCTTCTAATTGATGGAAGAAACAGTGCGCACGTGCCGAGATAGCCTCGTTGCGGAACACGCGCCCTGGGCAAATCACACGGATGGGTGGCTGTTGGCGTTCCATCACTCGGCTTTGGTCGTTAGACGTATGCGAGCGCAAAATAACATTCTTCGTTACATCGCTGGGATTTGTCTCGATAAAAAAGGTGTCCTGCATGTCGCGTGCGGGATGGTCGGGTGCGAAGTTCAGTTTGGTAAACACGTGCAGGTCGTCGTCGATTTCCGGTCCTTCGGCTAGTGTGAAACCCATTCGTTGGAAGATATCGATGATTTGGTTGCGCACAATGGTTAGCGGATGGCGTGTTCCAAGCTTGATGGGGTAGGGCGTACGTGTAAGGTCGGGCGCGTCTTCGGCCTTCTTTTGTGTACCCACAGCCTCTTTCAGTTCGTTCAGCTTGTCTTGTGCAAGCTGTTTCAACTCGTTGATTTTCATTCCTACCGCTTTCTTTTGGTCGGCAGCCACATTACGGAAGTCGGCCATAAGGGTGGTAATCTCACCTTTTTTGCTGAGATATTTCAGGCGCAGTTGTTCAATTTCGTCGGCGTTTTGTGCCGAGAGATTGCTCACTTCGTTCAACAGTTGGTCTATTTTATCGAGTATCATCTTTTATTGTGTTATTACAATTTGGATGCAAAGTTAATATTTTTATATTGAAATAAACATGGTGTGGAAATAAAGTTGTACTTTTGCATCAACTAGGACACATTTTGGCTGTGCAGAAAAGCGCATGCCGAGTTGCCCACTTTACGTTAAGAATAATTTGAGAGACTAACAAAAGGATATAGGAAACGAAAGGAAAGAGGATGAAGAAACTTATTTTCTTTGCTATAATGGTTGTGCTACTGATAGCGATGGGGAGCACAACCACGGGTTGTACGGATAAGAAACCGACAACCGCCGAGAGTACGCGCACTGATACAATTGTGGGCGATACCGCAACGCGCGACACGCTTGAGAGTATTATCGAAGAACAACCCATGCCGAAGGCGGCAGACGAATTGTTCGACGACTTTGTGTTCAACTTTGCTGCAAACCGCAAGTTGCAGTTTGCGCGAGTAAAGTTCCCATTGGACGTTTACCAAAACGATAAGGTGGCGAAACGTATTGAAAAGAAAGATTGGCGCATGGAACACTTCTTTATGAAGCAGGGTTATTATACGCTAATCTTCGATAACGCCAAGCAAATGGAATTGGTGAAAGACACAACGATAAGCCATGTGGTTATTGAGAAGATTGCGTTCAACAACAAATCGGTTAAGCAATTCCTCTTCAACCGCGTAAACGGACAGTGGATGCTTACATCGATGAACCTAAAAGCCATGTACGAAACCACTAATGCTTCGTTTTTGCAGTTTTATCAACGCTTTGCATCGGACAGTGCGTTTCAAGTTCAAAGTCTGAACGCCTTGGTTGAGTTCACCGCTCCCGACCCCGACGATGATTTCGGATCTATCACTGGTTCTATCTCGCCCGAACAATGGCCGTCGTTCAAGCCGGGGCTTATTCCGAAGGGCGAGATTTACAACATTATCTATGGCCAGAAGTACATGGAGAGCAACCGCAAGCTGTTTGTTATCCGTGGCGTGGCCAATGGTATGGAAACAGAAATGTACTTCAAGAAGTTGAAAGGCAAATGGAAACTCGTGAAGTTTAACAGCTAGGCTTTTATTTTGTGCATGACAGAGCATTACGATTACGATCTTACTCAACATAACACCTTTGGCATTAAGGCGAGGTGTAAGCGATATGTGGCCTTCGATACCGTGGCAGAGGCGCAGAAGGCTTTGCCAAAGCTGGTGAGTGCCAACGAACGATTGCTGATTTTGGGCGGTGGTAGCAACTTGTTGCTGACGGGCGACTTCGACGGAACGGTAATACATTCGCACATTATGGGCATGGAACAGCACGATGCCGGCGAAGAACACGTGCTGTTGCGTTGCGGTTCGGGGTTGGTGTGGGACGAGGTGGTGGCTCAGTGCGTGGCCGATGGCCTGTATGGAGCCGAAAACTTGTCGCTTATTCCTGGCGAAGTGGGGGCTAGTGCTGTACAAAACATTGGCGCATACGGTGCGGAGGTGAAAGATTTGATAACTACTGTGGAGGCCGTAGAGATAGGAACAGGCCGCATTGTGCACTTTACCAATGCCCAATGTGAGTATGCTTATCGCCAAAGTCGTTTTAAACGCGATTGGAAAAATCGTTTTTTCATCACCCATGTCACCTATCGGCTCTGTCGAACCTTTGTTCCACATCTTGATTATGGCAACATTAAGGCTGCATTGGCCGAGAAAGGCATCGTTATGCCCACGGCCATAGAGTTGCGCCAGGCCATTATTGACATTCGAAAGGCTAAGTTGCCCGACCCCAAAGTGGAGGGTAATGCAGGCAGCTTTTTTATGAATCCCATCGTGGAACGAAGTAAATTCGAGGCCTTGTTGGCCCTTTATCCCGACATGCCACATTATATAATAGACGCCGACAGGGTGAAAATACCCGCAGGTTGGATGATAGAACAATGCGGATGGAAAGGAAAGGCGTTGGGTAGGGCAGGCGTTCATCACAAGCAAGCATTGGTTTTGGTGAACAAGGGCGGTGCCGAGGGTAGCGACGTGCTGGCTCTTTGCCGTCGAATACAAGCTGATGTGAAGGCAAAGTTTGGCATAGACATCTATCCAGAGGTTAACATACAATGAAAATCACGTTATTAGGAACGGGCACTTCTAATGGTGTACCCGTGTTAGGTTGTGGTTGTGAGGTTTGCCGAAGCGACAATCCCAAAGACAAACGCATGCGATGTGCATTGCTTGTTGAAAGCAAAGAGCATCGTGTGCTGGTAGATTGCGGTCCCGACATCCGCATGCAGCTGATGCCGCAAGCCTTTCGGCCCATCGATGCAGTGTTGCTTACCCACATACATTACGACCATGTGGGTGGCATTGACGACCTACGGCCCTATTGTAGCTTTGGGGACATCCACCTTTACGGTAACGTTGACACCGTAAAGGGATTGAAACACAACATGCCTTATTGCTTTTCAGACGACCTTTATCCTGGTGTTCCGCTGCTGAAACTGCATGCCATCGAACCCCATCGGCCTTTAATGTTCGGCGACATCAACGTGATGCCCTTCGTGGTGCAGCACGGACAGATGCCCATCTTGGCCTACAGGTTTGGCAAATTGGCCTACATCACGGACATGAAGACCATTGGCAACGACGAGTTGCAGTACCTTAAAGATGTGGAAGTGCTGATAATAAATGCCTTGCGGTTTGAAAAAGAACACCATTCTCACCAATTGGTGAGCGAGGCCATCGACTTTTCACGGCAGTTAGGAGCAAGGCGAACAATACTAACGCACCTTACTCACCAGATAGGTTTGCACGAAAAGGCCAGTAAAAGGTTGCCTATCGGCGTGGAATTTGGGTATGATGGAATGCAGGTCGAGCTTTAAAAACCCGACCCACATTTACCATTTTAGTCTGAAAAGCGGCTTTCCGCTGAACTTTCGATATAGTTTCCACCCTAATATAAGGGCGTCTAACACGCCTGCTCCCGTGTTTAACACGTCGGTAAAACGCTTGGAAGGTGAGGTGTCCGCTTGTTCGTTGGGCCGGAACAGCTTATCCCACAGCGTCTTTATTTTCGCGTCCTCCTCTTCAATTTGCTTTTTCAAGGCCTCCTTTCGGGCCCTTATCTGTGTTAGCGACCTATACGATGGTGTTTGTATCGTTTCGTTTTCCATCATGTTAATCCATTAAGATACTTGCAAGAATTCTAACCACGGGTTTCTCTATCCATTGCTTGCGGAAAGCGAAAATGAGCAGAAAGAGAGCCAAGTAGAAGGCGGCCACGATGCAGAAACTAGCTGCCATGCCCAATTTGGGTGCCATGGCGTAGGCCGCAGCGAACGAACCGAAGATGGCAATCATCAGTATCGAGGCCGTGAGGATGCCCAACAAGGTGGCAACGGTGATGAGGCGCACCACCTTTTCGATTACATCGAGCTTCACAAATTCCTTTTGAAGCCCGATGTAATCTTTGAGCACCTCCACGAGTTGCCCGATGGTTTGCACGTTGTTGTCTGTCGAGAACATGGCCATGTTATTCAACAATCGACTCGGGAACGGCGTCCTTGATGTCGTCAACAAGGTCGTCAACCTGCTTGCGGCTCAACTTGAGGTTGTGTCTTTTGCAGAAGTCGTCAACGGCATCCGATATTTTGCCACGTGTTTCTTCGCCCTTTTCAGGAGCAACAAGCAGCCCTAGGGCTGCACCAGCGATGGCGCCGCCTAAGAATGCGCCAATGTAACCTAATGCTTTCATACCTTTTGCTTTTAATTGTTTATGTATGTGTATTAATAAAATAAGTATTGATCGCTTTTGTAAAGGCATACTAGCCTCATGGCATTCAATATAAAAGCAAATGTAGTAAAACTATGACAAAGCTCAAAATCTTTGCGTCATTATTTATGTTAAAAAGCGTGTAGAGTGCTCAATTAACAAACTTTATGCGAGCATATCTCGTGTTTTAGTTATATATTTTGTAATTTCGCCCATCATAAAGCGATTGTAAGTTTAATTCTAAATAGGATAGAAGATGAAGAAAAGTATGATTTTATGCGCCAGCTTGTGTGCTGCATTTATGTTGTCGAGCTGTGGATCGAGCAAGGAAAGTGCCTACAAGAGGGCTTACGAAAAGGCAAAGTCGCAAGAGCAGACGTCTGGTGAGAGCGCTGCGCCTGTTGTGACGCCCGTAGAGGAGTCGCCCGCAACACAGATAACCGTGGAAGAGAGTGTTGAAAATGCCTCAGTAAGGCAAGAGAACGTCACTGTTGTGAGCGGTTCCGGTCTGAATGATTACAGCGTTGTCGTTGGGTCTTTCTCATTGAAGACCAATGCCGAAGGGCTTTATAATAAGTTGAAGAGCGAAGGCCACGACGCACGTCTGGCATACAATGCCGACCGCAACATGTATCGCGTTGTTGCAGCCTCGTTCACATCGAAAGCCGATGCTGTAACTTCTAGAAATGAATTCCGTGCTACTTATCCCGACGCTTGGTTGCTATATAGAAAGTAAACCAACGTGGCCAGGATATTATCCGTAGATTACGGACAGAAAAGAACAGGCATCGCTGTTACCGACCCGCTGCAAATTATCTGCAACGGGTTGGTAACAGTTTCTTCGTCTACATTGGTCGACTTCCTGCTCGACTACACCAAACGGGAGGAGGTGGAGCTGATTGTTGTGGGCGAACCAAAACAAACTAATGGGCAACCCAGCGAAAACCTCGAACGCGTGAGGCAGTTCGTGGCGCGATGGAAGAAAGCGTGCCCCACAATACCCGTCGTATATTACGATGAAAGGTTTACGTCGGTGCTGGCTCATCGGGCCATGATCGACGGAGGCTTGAAGAAAAAAGCCCGACAAGATAAGGCGTTGGTCGACGAGATTAGCGCTACAATCATTCTACAAAGTTATCTAGAATCAAAAAGAAGATGATATTACCAGTATATATATATGGACAACAGGTGCTGCGTAAGGTGGCACAAGACATTCCGTTGGACTATCCCAACTTGAAAGAACTAATCCAAAGCATGTTCGAAACAATGGAAGCCAGCGACGGCATCGGGCTGGCCGCACCGCAAATTGGTTTAGACATCCGTTTGTTGGTGGTAGACCTTGACGTGTTAGCCGAGACTTATCCCGAATATAAGGGGTATAGAAAGGCGTTTATCAATCCCCATATCGTTGAGATTGACGAGCAATCGCCTACCGAGAGCTTAGAGGAAGGCTGCCTTTCGCTGCCAGGCATACACGAAAAGGTAACGAGACACACGCGCATCCGTATGCAATATGTTGACGAAGACTTAAAGCCGCACGACGAATGGTTCGAAGGTTATCTCACTCGCGTGCTGCAACACGAGGTAGACCACCTTGACGGCATCCTCTTCACCGACCACCTTTCGCCTTTCCGCAAGCAGCTCATTAAAAATAAATTGAAGGCACTGCTGCAAGGCAAATTCCGCTGCGGATACCGCACGAAGCAAGCAACGCGCTAAGCACCTCTTCGTTAATCCGAGCGTGCAAAGCCAAACTTGTTTGTCCTTTGCAGGGAACGTTAAACCGTTTTCATCGCAATGAGAAAAAGCGAAACAGCCTTTGCGCCTTAACAGCGCCAACAGTATTACATCAGAATTTATTGCCATAGGTTGCATGAGAAGAAAGATTGCACTTGTTTTTTTCGCACTAGTCGCGTTCATTGCCCGTGCGCAGTTCAACGTAGATAGGCTGATGACTAGTGGACAGATAGCCCTCCATTACGAGGACTACGTGCTTTCCATGCAATATTTCAACCAGATAATCTCACTTCGGCCTTACCTTTACCAGCCGTGGCAATACCGCGCCATCGCCAAATTCTATCTGGACGACTACGTGGGAGCCGAAGAGGATGCCGGCGAGGCCATCAGTCTGAACCCCTACATCGAGGACATTTACGACCTTCGAGCCATCTCGCGCATCAGGCAAAGCAAGTATCAAGAGGCAATAACCGATTACAACCGCGCCATCAAGCTCAATCCGAGCAACCGAAACTATTGGTACAATCGCGCTGCCTGCCGCATGAACGACAAGGATTATGCAGGTGCGCACCACGATATTGACACGATTGTGTCGCGTTGGGCCGACTATGCCAATGCCTATACCCTAAACGCGGAGGTGTATTTGCACGAAAAAGACACGCTGAAAGCGGCCGAATGGCTGGACAAAGGCTTGAAACTAGACCCATACGACGCCAATGTATGGACCATGAGAGCCTACATCAGTCTGTCGCGAAAGCAATGGCGCGAGGCTGATGAGTTCTTGGGAAAGGCCATTCACCTGAAATCCAAGAACGTGGACAACTATCTTAACCGCGCCATTGCTCGCGTTAACCTAAATAATTTGCGTGGAGCAATGGCCGATTACGACCTTGCACTGGAACTGGACCCCAACAATTTTCTTGGACATTACAACCGCGGACTACTTCGTTTGCAGCTGGGCGACGATAATAGGGCCATCGCCGACTTCGATTTCATCATCAAGATGGAACCAAACAACTTCATGGCCGTGTTCAATCGTGGCATACTTCACGAGAAAACGGGTAACATACGCGCCGCCATCGACGACTATTCTAGGGTCATCAAGCAGTTTCCCAACTTTTGGGTGGGGCTTTCTTATCGTGCCCGTTGCTATCGCCGACTAGGCATGGTGGCCAAGGCCGAACTCGACGAGTTTAAGATTTTCAAAGCGCAGATGGACAAACGCTTGGGCGTTCAGGCGCGTTGGACGCGTGCCAAGCTGAAAGAGGTGCGCAAGCGTAGCGAGATAAACATGGACAAGTACAACCAAATGGTGGTGAGCGACGAGAACGAAGTGGCCCACGAATACGAAAGTCGCTACCGCGGACGCGTGCAAGACAACGCCACCAGCACATCGCTCATGCCCATGTTCCACCTTTCGCTCGTGCCATACGCCAACGGAATACGTTCTTATCAGGCTTTCGACCGCGACGTAGAACAGTTTAATCGCGTGGCAAAACTTGGCCGTCCCTTATACGTTGCTTGTGGAAATGAACAGTTAGACGAACGCCACTCGAAAGATTTCTTTGTCCTTGCCGAGTCGTTGACGCAGAGAATAGGTGCCAATGCCAACAATGCTGAATTGCGTGCCTTGCTCTTACAGCGTGCGGTGACCTACGGAACACTGCAAAATTTCGATGCAGCGATAGCCGACCTCACAACGTTGCTCTCGCTCGATAGCACCTCCGTCCTGGCCTATTGGCATCGGGCCGTGTGCCAAACGGCCATGAGCGGTTTCAAGGCATCCAATGGAGCGGATGCTAAATTGTTGGAAGCAGGCGCATTGTCCGACTTGAACCGAGCCATAACCCTACAACCTCAAAGTGCTTACCTATATTATTGTAGGGCGAACTTGTACTACAACCAAGGCAACAACGACAAAGCCATTGCAGATTATACGACAGCCATCAAACTAGACAGTCGGTTTGCCGAGGCCTATTTCAATCGCGGACTGGCCCATGTTGCCCGTGGCGAACGCCCGCAAGGCGTTAAAGACCTTAGCAAGGCAGGCGAACTAGGCCTTTATTCGGCCTACAACATCATCAAGAAAAACAGTGCCACGACTGCAAAGAAGAAGTAAAGCTTGGCGCGTATAACGTTTTTTACCACAGCATTGTTGGCCAAACCATATACTACAAACCCTTTTGCGCAGGTGCTACAAGCGGCTTGTAGTGGAGCTACCAGTGGCTTGTAGTTGCGGTACAAGCAACTTTGTATTGTTTTTAAGCAACGTTAATGACTCCTTAACTGTTGGCTATTTCACTTCGTTTGTTCAAGCACATCAGCAAATGTTTTGGGTAGAATGATGTTTGTCATCGAAATGGCGTTTTGAAACAGTGGGGCAATCTCCCCATCTGTAAAGCCTGCAATGCCACACCCAATCCTTGTAACTAAGAATGTGTATTCGGGATGTTTGCTTGCAAAGCTGATGAACTTGTCTACAAACGGGCGTATTGTTTCTACTCCGCCTTCCATTGTCGGGATGGCGTAGGATTGGCCTTGCAGTCCGTCTCCTTTTCCCCATACCGCACCAAACTTGTTGAGTGCCATGCGTGCGGCACCTCCGCCGTGATAACCTTGAATGTTGCTGCCAAACACAAATATCTCGTTTGGGGCGAGTGTTGTTATTTGCTCTTCCGTGAATCGTTTCATCTTGTTTCCCCCTTTCTTGTAGGTTTGATGCCTATGACGTGCTGTCGGTTCATTATTTACTGGCAAAGTTACGCCTATTTCGTTTACGATGCAATAGCAGAAAGGCTTTTATTGACAACGAAGTCGTCCTAGCTTTTAGTCTTTCTACAAATTGAGAGAAACCTATGGTTTTGTGCAGCAAAACCAAGATAAACGCCCCGCCCATGTACGAAGTGCCAGCCAAGGGTACCATGAAATCTGAAATTCCGCCCTATTCGTCTGCGGCAAAACATGGCCATGCCTCAAAAAAAAGGTAGCCTGGCGGAAGTTTTCAATACATTCTTTACAAGTTGAAAGCATCTTTCCAGTGGCACATAATGAGGAAAAAGTAAAGCGCACTTCTTTATGTTTCTTATGTTTTTATGTCAAAATGGACGTATTTAGGTCACAATACGCAAAGATGAATGTTTTCGCTAAGCCAAATGAACAATGTCGAGCTTGCTCAAACATTGTCATGGCAAGAAAACGCACTTTTCGAGTAACGGGAAAAGAACGATTAACCCGCTCACTTATCCACTCGTCAACTTGTCCACTCGCCAACTTGTCCACTCGTCAACTTACCAAATATTGTCAGCTTTTCAGTAAGAAATTTAACACTATGAGTACCCTTTTTATCCACCAACTGCTCACCTTACCGCAAAAAATCGATTCTCGCGAAGGTTTGTTTCGATGCCAAACAGGGTAAGATTGTGCATGCGGCAAAATGAATTTTTATTTAAAGAAAACGTCCTTTGCACCATTTTCGGGGCTGTTTGGTGCAAAATTAGTGCGTTTTGCCGCTAAATGCAGTGCGTTTTGATGCTAAATGCAGTGCGTTTTGGTGCTAAATGCAGTGCGTTTTGGTGCTAAACGCAAGGCAAAATGGTGCTAAATGCAGTGAGATTTGCCGCAAAATGCAAGACAAAAAGTATAAACATTCATAGCAATTGTATAAACAAAACCTTTTAGAACCACTAAAAACATAGTTCGAAAAGGCAAAATGGCCATGAAAAAGTGGGGTTTTAGGGGCTAAAAGTGGGTAATCGGGCTTCAAAAATCATGAGTTGGCAACCAAATTAGAAAGGCAAAATGGTGCAAAATGCAGGTTCTAGGCTTAAAAATAGACAACCCCCAAGGCACGGAAGGGTAGAAATAGTGGATTTTTACCGACTTTATAACCAATATTTTTGCTAGAACGGAGCGAAAATTAGAGTGGTATTGTAAAATAAAAGATAACAATTTAAGTTTTAGAGTTGATGAACTTTTGAGTTGATGAGGTTGTAAGTTGATGGTCTTTTGGGTTGGTGAGCTTTTGGGTTGATGAATTTGTGAGTTGAAGAACTTGTGAGTTTGCAAGTTAATTAGTTGGTGAGCTGGCCAGTTGAAGTCTTCTGGAGTTGTTGGGTCTTAGTTAGTTTATATGGCCGTGAGTTGACTTGTGCTACACGTTTCTCCATTTGGAGAAAGATTAAACGTCAAAACAACTTCGGCATGTAACTAACTGTCTTCTAAAAACTATTGCCAGAACGGATGGTGGATAGATGTGCGCGAAATGTGTTTGTAGCGAATGTGTTTTTACCATTCATCATCGTTTTACACATGATTATATAATAAGAGCGTTTTCGCTAAGCCAAATGAACGATGTCGAGCTTGCCAGAACATTGTCATGGCGAGAAAACGCACTTTTCGAGGAACGAGAAAAGAAGGGGTGCTTGTTGGTGAAGAAACTCCCTGTTTAAACACTGCAAATCCCTTGGATAAGTGCTGTTACAAGGGCAAAAGAGTTGCCAATGCTCTTGGATTTTACTGCTTACAAATCGCGTGGTTGGACATTATTCTTAGCGTAAAATTTGTTTTTCTCCGCATATAGCGTTAACTTTGCAAAGTCGTTAGGAAGAAAACGCCATCTAATTTTGCCAGTTTGGTTGTGCCTTGTGTACGACAAGGGCAGGGTAGGGCGGTACTTTTGCGCGACGCTCATTATTATTAAAAGATAAGGATATGAAGAAATTGGTATTGCTTTCAATGATGCTTTTTGCATTTGTTGGATTTGCTGTGGCACAGCAACAGGCAGAAATTAAATTTGATAAGATTACCCATAACTTTGGTACTTTCAGTGAAAAGAACCCTGTTCAGGAATGCACCTTCACCTTTACCAATGTAGGAAAGACCCCCCTTGTCATCAACGAGGCCACGGCTAGCTGTGGCTGCACTGTCCCCTCGTACCCCAAAACGCCCATTAAACCAGGTGAAAAGGGCGAAGTGAAAGTTGTTTATAATGGCAAGAACATGTTTCCTGGCCACTTTAAGAAAACCATCACTATCCGTACCAACGGTGTTACTGAAATGACACGCATCTATGTGGAGGGTGTTATGGAAGAGGCGAAGTAGCTAAACGGCAGACGAACGTTTTCGTTAAGCCAAGTGAACGATGTCGAGCTTGCTCGAACATCGTCATGGCGAGAAAACGCACTTTTCGAGGAACGAGAAAAGAACGTTTTTCGTTAAGCCAAATGAATGATGTCGAGCTTGCTCGTAAATTGTCATGGCGAGAAAACGCACTTTTCAAGGAACGAAAAAAGAACGGTTTTCGTTAAGCCAAATGAACGATGTCGAGCTTGTTCGTACATTGTCATGGTGAGAAAACGTACTTTTCAAGGAACGAAAAAGAACGAAATTGACTGGCTATAAAACGCTACACGAACAAAGATTGTTCTGTAAGCGAATTTTATAGGATTAGCCCTAAATTATAAGGTGTTTAAAGCGTGGCTTTAAGCACCTTTTTTGTAACTTTGCACCATTATGCAACTCGAAATACTCTCACAGTCCGATTCTAATACCTTGAACGGATTGATACAAGCGGCAAACAACATCGTGGTTTGCTGCCATAAGTCGCCCGATGGAGATGCTATCGGCTCTTCATTGGCGTGGGCCGAATACCTGCGGCAAGTGGGTAAGGAGCCGCTCATCATCGTTCCCGACGCCTTCCCCGATTTCCTTAGATGGTTGCCAGGCGTAGAAAAGGTGATGCGTTACGACAAACACACCGCCGTTTGCAAAGAACGTATTGCCGAGGCAGACCTTATTTTCTGCCTAGACTTTAATGCAACGAACCGTGTTGACGACATGCAGCAGGCCTTGGAAACCACCACAGCCCAGCGAGTTGTGCTCGATCATCACCTCAACCCGCAGATGGATGCTCGCCTGATGGTGTCGTTGCCGCAGATGAGCAGCACCTGCGAAATCGTGTTCCGCATCGTTTGGCAGCTCGGAGGTTTCGAAATGTTCAGTAGGCAGGCCGCCATTGCCGTGTATTGTGGCATGATGACCGACACGGGAGGCTTTACTTATAACTCCACTCGCCCCGAAATATATGTCATTATCGGGCATTTGCTGACCAAAGGGTTTGATAAAGACAAGGTATATCGCAACGTTTACAACAATTATAGCTCGTGGGCCATCCGTTTCCGCGGCTACCTGATGAGCCAGAAACTCAATGTGCTGAACGAACTTAACGCCTCGTACTTTTGCATTACGCGCCAAGACATGAAGAATTTTCATTTCGTTAAGGGCGATGCCGAAGGGCTTGTTAACGAGCCTTTGCGTATAAAAGGGCAGAAATTGGTTATTTCGTTGCGCGAAGATACCGACAAAGACAACCTCATTTTGGTAAGCCTGCGTTCGGTAGACGACTTTCCTTGCAACGAGATGGCGGAGCGTTTCTTCAACGGCGGCGGCCATCTCAATGCCAGTGGGGGTAAGCTTTTCTGTTCGATGAGCGAGGCCGAGCGCGTTGTTCGCGATGCCATCATTGCCTATTCGGGGCGTTTGCGGGCTTGACCAACGTCGTTTTCGCGGTTTTGGTGTGGCATTAAGGTTGCTTCGCTGCACCCGCTTTGCCCCCGACATGTGGGATTTGGACGGCCAACAGATGTGTAAAAATCCAAAAATACGAGGTCGTTCATCCCGAAAACGTAATATTTTTATTATCTTTGCAGCATTGTGGACGAGGTGTAGCCCAATGTTCCTGACGGAGCGAATGGCAGTAACGGCAGTCTGCAACCTCATCATATAAAACTTAAACGACGAATGAAGAAATTGTTCTTTTCTCTTTTCCTCTTGGCGGGTGCGCTCTCGTGGCAATCGTGTAGCAGGTACGAAACCTATGCCGACCAAGTGGAATCAGAACGAAACGCCATCAGTAATTACATCACGAAGAAGAACATCAAAGTTATTAGCGAAAACGAATTTGTTGCAAACGGTGAGACTACCGACACGGCTAAGAACGAATATGTGCTCTTTGAGAGTTCGGGTGTGTACATGCAAATCGTACATAAGGGTGTAGGTAAGAAGATTGAAAAAGGCGAACGCATGAATGTGACGTGCAGGTTCAGCGAAAGAAACTTGCTTACCGACAGCCTTGAACTTTCTAGTTTCCATCCGCGTTTTAGCGCTTGGCTTGATAGGATGGACGTAACAAACACTTCTGGCACGTTTACCGCAAGCTTTAATGGTAAGGGTGGACTGATGTACGTGGCACGCCAACGCACCAATGGGACGGCAGTTCCTTCTGGTTGGCTCACGCCTTTCTCCTATATATTGCTCGACAGGCTTTCTTCTTCCGAAGAGGCAGGTGCTCGCGTTCGCCTAATCGTACCCCACGACCGAGGTCATGGGGCGGCCGTGAATGGCGTGATACCTTATTTTTATGAGTTAGAATTGAGCAAGGCACGATAAAAAACATATTTGGTAATGACACTAATTAAATCTATTTCAGGCATCCGCGGTACAATTGGCGGAGGGGTTGGAGACACACTTAACCCGTTAGACATCGTTAAGTTTACTTCGGCATACGCCACTTTCATTCGTCAAAGCATGCCTAAGGGCAACAACACCATCGTTGTTGGCCGCGATGCACGTATTTCTGGCGATATGGTTAAGAACATTGTGTGTGGTACGCTCATGGGAATGGGCTTTGATGTGCTGAACATCGGGCTGGCCACAACGCCTACTACAGAGTTGGCCGTTACTATGGCAGGAGCCGATGGGGGTATAATTATCACAGCAAGTCATAATCCACGTCAATGGAACGCATTGAAACTACTAAACAATAAAGGTGAGTTTCTTACGGCCGAAGATGGCGCAAAGCTTTTGAAAATAGCCGATAAGGGCGACTTTACTTATGCGGATGTAGACCACTTAGGCCATTATACCGAGGACGATAGTTTCGACCAACGTCACATTGATAGTGTGTTGGCGTTAAAGTTGGTTGATGCCGATGCCATTCGTAAGGCTGGGTTTAAGGTCGTGGTCGATACAGTAAACAGCGTGGGAGGCGTTATCCTGCCCAAACTGCTCGACCAATTGGGTGTGAAATACACCATGCTCAACGACCAACCAACGGGAGATTTCGCCCATAACCCTGAACCTTTGGAGAAAAATCTCACAGAGATTATGACCGAGGTAAAGAAAGGAAACTACGATATGGGTATCGTAGTAGACCCCGATGTGGACCGTTTGGTGTTTATTTGTGAAGACGGAAAGATGTTCGGCGAAGAGTACACGTTGGTTAGTGTGGCCGACTATGTATTGTCGCAAACACCAGGCAACACCGTGTCTAACCTCAGTTCCACTCGTGCCCTGCGCGATGTTACCCTCAAACACGGCGGTCAATACACGGCTGCGGCTGTTGGCGAGGTGAACGTAACCACGCAGATGAAGGCCGTTAATGCAGTTATCGGCGGTGAAGGTAATGGTGGAGTAATCTATCCTGAGAGCCATTATGGGCGCGATGCTTTGGTTGGTATCGCCCTTTTCCTTAGCAATTTGGCACACAAGGGCTGCAAGGTGAGCGAACTGCGCGCCACTTATCCCAACTATTTTATCGCCAAAAACCGCATCGACCTCACGCCGTCTACCGATGTAGACGCCATTTTGGAGCGAGTAAAAGAACTGTATAAAGACGAGCAAGTGAACGATATTGATGGCGTAAAGATAGACTTTGCCGACAAATGGGTGCACTTGCGCAAGAGCAATACCGAGCCTATCATCCGTGTTTACAGCGAGGCTGCGACGATGGAAGATGCCGATGCAATCGGTAAAAAGCTGATGCAGGTGGTGTACGACATGAGTAAATAGCACAAACAAGGTTTTGAGAACTTGCCCATAGCAAAGAGTAGCACACATCTAATTACCCGTTTCCCGATTCGGGAAGTAAGTTATAAAGCGCCGCTTTCACTCCTCACGGCCTGTTACCCATTTGGGGGTACACGCTGTGTTAGGGCGAAAGTGGTGTTTTCGTGTATATGCTAGTCTTGCTTTTCGTTACAAGGAAAGATGAAAATAAGCATAACGAACCGCATAAACCTCTCCCGGCATGCCGTGTTTTTTGCTCAATTTTCAACCTTTGTTTATGCGCCAGCCATTGGCCATCAACCAAAACTTATCGTGTTTAGCACCCATTGTCTTCTTACCAATGCCCAAAAACTACCTTCTAATCACTTGAAATTAAGGCCATAAATTGCTGTTTCCCCTTTTTTTCGTACTTTTGCAGCTAGTATTCGCTCCACTCGTGGCATTCACCTTGTGCCTAAGGCATGGGATATAGAGGGAGCACACGTCTATTTACATTATTCGAAACAAAACAATTATGGGATTATTTTCCTCAATATTCAAAAGACAAGTCGACAAATCGAAGACGGGTGGCATGGAAGACTACATGACTCTGGTGCGAGTTTACTTCCAGGCAACCCTCGCCGCCAATCTAGGTATAACCAATTTGGCCATGCTTCCCGATTTGAGAACGTACAAAACAACCTTGCGCATACCAACGCAGAACAACAAGTTGGGCCTTGGTGAAAAGGCGCATTGCCGTAAGATGTTGAAAGAACTGTATAAAACCGACGAGGGTTTCTTTAAAGAAATAGATGCCAGCATTAGGAAAAACTGCCACAAGCTGCAAGATGTGCAGGTGTACTTGATACAATTCCAGAACTTCACACAAGATCTCATGATGCTCATGGGCAATCTCATGAAGTTTAAGTTGCGTTTGCCCTCGTTCTTCAAGAAGGCCATTTACACCATGACGCAACGCACCATCAACGACATTTTCAACAAGAACGATTTTTCGGATGCAGGTGTGTTGAAGACCGTTGCCTCGATCAGGCAATATAATAAAAGGCTTGGATTTAGCCAAAAATGGGTAACAGACTTCGTTTTCCAAGTGGTAATGCTGGCCAAGAAAGAGCCGCGTCCCGACGAAAAAGCCAAGTAAGCCACACTTTCGGGGCAAGAAAAGGCCATTCCTCGCTGTCGTCTTTTGGCTTTCCACGCTCGCATAACGGGGTGTTTACGTGGCATATTAGCCCATTGATGCAGCTTAATTACATTTTTACAAGATGTAACAGGTTGAAAATTTGCGCCATCCAAATAAATAAGTTAAATTTGTAGTCAAATTGGTGTTTAATTATGGATGCAAACGAATTCACATTGTCGCTGTTTACCACACGGCTGCGCCAGCTACTTCTCCAATATAAAGAATTGGAGAAAAAGAATGCTGAGCTACAGACGATGATTGATGAGCGCGATGCCCGAATAAAGGAACTGGACGACAGTTTGCAATCTGTTTACAAGAGCTACGACAGCCTGAAAATGGCTAAGATGGTTGAAATCACCGATGGCGACATGGAGTCGGCCCAGAAAAGGCTCTCCAAACTCATTAGAGATGTGAACAGATGTATCACACTTCTAAGCGAAAATAGCATTGACAATGGCTGATAACAAAAAAGACTTCTTCAAGATAACGCTCAATGTATACGACAGGTCGATACCTGTTAACTGCTCACGAGAAGACGAAGAGAAGTATCGCAAGAGTGCAAAGCTTATTACCGACCTTGTGAACTTCTACTCGGCTAGGTATGCAGGCAAGAAAAGCGATATTGACATTCTCTACATGGTACTCATAGACATTGCTATGCGTTACCACAATGCGGACGAACACAACGACGTTGAGCCGTTGATGGATAGCCTTAAAGGGCTTGCCGCAGAGATTGAAGAGACTTTGGGCATCGAGCCAACGTCTGTTTAAGCTGTTTTCTTTTCCGAGTTTTATTGCCTTATGGCAACTTTCGCCAAGGTGTTCGCCCCATAAACACCAAAAGAGAACAGAACAAAAACATTACATAATCAATATAAATCTGTATGATAGAAACGATAATCGCTGCCGCCGTTGCACTTGTTTTAGGGTGCTTTGTTGGCTATCTCCTTTTTAGATACGTCATTAAGGGACAGTATAACGAGATGATAGAAAACGCTAACAAAGAGGCGGAAGTGCTGAAAGAGAAAAAATTGCTCGAAGTTAAAGAGAAATTCCTCAATAAGAAAAGCGAGTTGGAAAAGGAAGTGCAAATCCGCAACCAACGTATTCAGCAAAACGAGAACAAGCTTAAACAGCGCGAGATTTCGCTTAACCAACGCCAAGACGAGTTGGCACGCCGCAAACAAGAGGTGGAACAAAACCAACAGCGCGTGGATAACGAGAAAAAACTGCTGAATATCAAGCAAGAGGAACTCGAAAAGATGCAAAGTCAGGAACGTTTGAAACTCGAAGAGCTGTCGGGACTTAGCGCAGACGAGGCCAAGGAACGACTTATCGAGAGCTTAAAAGACGAAGCGAGGACCGACGCAGCTAGCTATATCAACGAGATTATCGACGAGGCTAAACTCAATGCCAACCAACAGGCCAAGAAGATTGTTATACAAACCATTCAACGTGTGGCTACCGAAACGGCAATTGAGAACTCGGTGAGCGTATTTCACATCGACAACGACGAGGTGAAAGGTCGCATCATCGGTCGCGAAGGCCGTAACATACGTGCTTTGGAGGCTGCCACAGGTGTTGAAATAGTTGTAGACGACACGCCCGAGGCCATCGTTATATCGGCTTTCGACCCCGTTCGCCGCGAGGTTTGCCGTCTTGCCCTTCACCAACTTGTTGCCGATGGCCGTATTCACCCTGCCCGAATAGAGGAGGTTGTGGCCAAGGTGAAGAAACAATTGGAAAACGAAATCATTGAGACGGGTAAGCGTACAGCCATCGACTTGGGTATTCATGGCTTGCACCCAGAACTTATTCGCATTGTAGGAAAGATGAAGTACCGTTCGTCTTACGGACAGAACCTCTTGCAACATGCACGCGAAACGGCCAACCTTTGTGCCGTTATGGCCTCAGAGTTGGGACTAAATCCCAAAAAGGCAAAGCGTGCAGGTCTGTTACACGACATTGGAAAAGTACCCGATGAGGAAAGCGAATTGCCCCACGCCCTTTATGGTGCCAAGATTGCCGAGAAGTATAAGGAGAAACCCGACATCTGCAACGCTATTGGCGCACACCACGATGAGATAGAAATGAATACCTTGTTGGCACCCATTGTGCAAGTGTGCGATGCCATTTCGGGTGCTCGTCCAGGTGCACGTCGCGAGATTGTTGAGGCCTACATCAAGCGTCTCAACGACTTGGAGGCTATTGCCATGAGCTATCCTGGAGTTACCAAAACCTACGCCATACAGGCGGGTAGAGAGCTGCGTGTTATCGTTGGTGCCGACAAGATGGACGATGCTGAGAGCGAGAAACTAAGCGGCGAGATTGCAACGAAGATACAAAACGAGATGACTTACCCCGGACAAGTGAAGATTACCGTTATACGCGAAACGCGTTCTGTGGCCTTTGCCAAGTAATTTTCGTCCACCATGGGTGGCTCGTCAAGCCCATATATAATAAGGTGTGCCGCGTGGCACACCTTATTTTGTTTTTCTGCCCATCTGTTTTTATCTGGCAAGTTGTATGAAAAATACGGGCAATTTGTTTGCTTGTTTCTCCTTCTCTGCGTTAATGGTTTTCAGAGGCGTGGCACCAATGTTGCCTTTAAAAGCTGTTACCGCTTTCACAACTTACCTCCATCCCATGAACATCTTCACCGTTTCGGGGTCGTTATGGTCGAAAAACAGGCTTTTTCCAAGGTCTAATGCCTCAATGCGAGCCATCTCTTCGGGTGTGAGTTCAAAGTCGAAGATGTTGAAGTTCTGTTCCATCCTGTTGCGATGTGTCGACTTTGGTATAATGATGATGTCGCGTTGTATTAGGTATCTCAGTGCCACTTGTGCGGCCGTTTTGTTGTGTGCCTGTCCAATGGCCACGAGTTCGGCATTGGTAAAGAAACCATTTCGCCCCTCGGCAAACGGCCCCCACGACATGGTTAGCGTTCCAAACTCGTTCATATACTGCTGTGCGCGACGTTGTTGGCAAAACACATGGGTTTCAATTTGGTTTACTGCCGGTACAATCTCAACGTTGTTGGCCAAGTCTATAAAGTGGTTTGGTTGGAAATTGCTAACGCCTATGGCCCTAACTTTGCCCTCGCGGTATGCCTCTTCTAAGGCGCGATAAGCTCCGTAATAGTCGCAAAAGGGTTGATGTAGCAGCATGAGGTCTATATAATCGCTTTGCAGCCTTTTCAAACTTTCGTCAATGCTCAGCTTAGCACGTTCATAACCATAGTTGCTAATCCATATTTTGCTAACGATAAAAACCTCGTTGCGTGCTATGCCGCTGTCTTTCACGGCCTGTCCCACGCCTTCTTCGTTGCCATAGACTTGTGCCGTGTCAACCATTCTGTACCCAACAGCCAAGGCATCGCTAACACATCGTTTAGCCTCGGCAGGCTCAACTTGATATACACCATAGCCCAATTGGGGCATCTTAACGCCATTGTTTAATGTCACTTCTTTCATTTCCATTTTTCTTTTCTTAGTTTTCTATTTGCAAAGATACGCTTTTGTGGCAATATTGTTGTCTAATATTACAACATTGAAACCGTCTTTCCTTTGATATTTTACGAGTTGAGTGGAGTTTATTGTTTTTGCTGTAAACCCAGATAAACACCTCACTCTTGTACGCGGAGTGATAGACAAAAATACAATAAAATCAGAAAATCTACCTCTTTTGGCTGAGGCAAAATGTGGATATGCCCCAAAAGGTTATCTGGCGTAGGTCATTCAATGCCTTCTCTACAAGCTGAAAATTGGCTGTCGAGTGCAGACTGCTTCTGCGTTTCCACCAACTTGTCCCCATTGCCCAAGAGCAACACGCTTACTACCGTTCGCGCTAGTGGTAGTAAGCGTGCATGCTTTCCGTGCTATTGTCAATGCGGTGTGTACGGCGTAATCTTCCTTTTGTCTAGTTTTCAGCAAGAAATTTAACACTATGAGTGCCCTTTTTGTCAACCAATCGCCCACCTTGCCGCAAAAAAACGATTCTCGCGAAGGTTTGTTTTGGTACGAAATGGGGTTAGCTTGTGAATGTAGCAAAATGAATATTTATTTAAACAAACAGTCATTTACACCAGTTTTTGCGTGATTTGCAGCAAAATGTAGTGCGTTTTGGTGCTAAATGTAGTGTGTTTTGATGCTAAACGCAAGATGTTTTGGTGCTAAATGCAATGCGTTTTGCTGCAAAACGCAAGGTATTTTGGTGCTAAATACAGTGCAAAATGCTGCAAAATGCGAGACGAAAAGCATAAAAATTCGCACCAATGGTATAAATATAACCTTTCCGAACCATCAAAATCAAGGCTAAAAAGGGTAAAATAGCCATAAAAAGATGGGGTTTTAGGGTCTAAAAGCTAGTAATTGGGCATGAAAAATTACGAGAAGGCAACCAAACTAGAAAGGCAAAATGGTGCAAAATGCAGGTTCAGTTCTTGAAAATAGACAAAATAAAAGACGTGAAAGGCTAGAAATAGTAGCTATTTACCTACTTTTTAGCCTATTTTTTTCGCTAGAACGGAGAGAAAATTAAAGTGGAATTGTAAAATAAAGAATAATAATTTAAGATTTCGAGTAGATGGGTTATTTGAGTTTGTGGGTTTGTAAGTTGATGGGTTGCTTAGCTTGTGATTTCTTGAGTTGATGAGTTATTTGAGTTTGTGGGTTTGTAAGTTGACGGGTTGATGAGCTTGTGATCTTTTGAGTTGATGATTTTTTGAGTTGAAGTAGTGGGGAGCTGTTGTTCTTTTCGTGAGATTATAGGCCGTGAGTTGATTGTTCTGCACTTCGTTTATTAGCGGGATGATTATCTTGTGCAGGCATCACAAAGACAACAAACTCTGCTCAATTTTAGAAATATAAAGCCCCAAGCGGCATAATGAACCGATTGGAGCTAATGCACGATTTGGCTTTAAGCATCTACAAACTGTTCTTTTTCGTTCCTCGAAAAGTGCGTTTTCTTGCCATGACAATGTTTGAACAAGCTCCACATTGTTCATTTGGCTTAACGAAAACTGTTCTTTTCCGTTCCTCGAAAAGTGCGTTTTCTCGCCATGACAATGTCTGAACAAGCTCGACATTGTTCATTTGGCTTAACGAAAGCTGTTCTTTTTCGTTCCTCGAAAAGTGCGTTTTCTCGCCATGACAATGTTTGAACAAGCTCGACGTTGTTCATTTGGCTTAACGAAAACTGTTCTTTTTCATCCCTCGAAAAGTGCGTTTTCTCGCCATGACAATATGTCCGAGCAAACTCGACATTGTTCATTTGGCTTAACGAAAACGTTGGTAAATATGCTAAAAGCAATCGGGAAACTTCACGTTAAGAAGTCTCCCGATTGTATGTTCTGCGCTTTGAAAGCATTAAAAATGGAGGCTTATGGGTTAGAAATTCACGTTACGGTCTTCTTCCGCTCCCTGCAAATCTCCCAACGCCTCGCGCACTTCGGCCCTTTCTTTAAAAGCATCGGCGTGGAAGGGATTGGCCTCTATCACCTTATCGTAGTATTCTTGTGCGGCCGCATTGTAGCCTTTGGCCTTCTCAACACGCGCTTTCAGCAGCAACGCGTCTTCGTTACCGGCCACATGTTCAACCAAGAAGTTGGCATCTTCTTCCGCCTCCTCCAAGCTTTCCATAGCCAATAGCGTTTCGCCGCGCAGCAGGTAAGCGTCTAAATAGTCGGGGGTGGTAAGTATAGCTTTGGTTAGCATGGCCACGGCATTCACGTTATCGCCTTGCCCGATGCAGGCTCGCGCATAGAGATAATGCACCGTAGGACTGGCTTTATCTATAAGTAAGGCCTTTTCGCAGGCATCGGCCATTGCGCCATAGTCGTCCATCCGGTAGGCAACATCTGCCATTCGCACGTAAATCTTTGGGTTATCGGGCTGAGCCTCGGCCAACTTTTGCAGTTGTTCGTAGGCTTTCAGCGGTTCGTTAGTCATCAAGAAAGCTTGCGAAAGATAGTCGCGTGTTTCCAAATCGTCTTTATAACTTAATGCTTTGGTAAAGCAATTGATGGCGTGATCGGCCTGTCCAAGGTGCAATGCCTTTACTCCATCAAATTTAAGGATGTCGAAATTTTTGGTTTCTTCGTCTTTCTTTCTTTCTTCAGGGTCTTCGGTTTTCCCACCGAACAAGGCTTTTAGAATGTTCATGGCTTTGTTTGCGTTTAGTATTTAGTGTTGTTATATTATGTTTTAGGTGGGGCAGGTGGGGCGAATACCGTGGCATTCGCCCCCTCCCTTCACTTAGCTTAATAGTTTTTCAATTCATCGTAAACAGACGGTGTAAGTACGTCGGTGCGGTCCCATTGTGGCCACCGTCCGTTAACCGAACCATACTCTTTGCCCACATCCTTGTAGCGTTGAAAGCTGAATCGGGCGTTGATATAGCCGTCGTCGCCGTCTTGTGCAAGAACGTAGCAATACATGTATTGCAGGTAGCCTATAACCTTTCCGCCGTCTTTCACGGCTTTGCTCACCCATCCCTCTTGGGGAATGGTAACGCTGAGAACGTTTGTGCGCGGATACTTCTTGGTAAACGCCTTTTGGCAAGTGTTCTTAAACTTATCGGCGTCTTTGCCGTTGTAGATGTTTAGCGAGTATATGGGCATGTAGTAGGTGCCGTCTATCTTCACTTCATCGCCGTCTCTGCTCTTGTCGTTAATGCCAATAGCCTTCTCCACCCGCTTTCCAGCGCGCTGCATGGACGATTTGGCCTTCTTCACAATAGTAGAAACCTTATCGGCTAGGCTCTCGTCTTGATTGCCATTGTTGCTTTGCGCCCACGTTTGCGATGCTGACAAGAACATGGCCACGAGCGCACAAATTACTGTTTTCTTCATCATAATTCCTCTTTTAGTTAGTGCAAAAATAAGGCAAATAGGCTATTTTGCAAAACAAATAGTGGTAAATAATATAAAAACAGGCCGTAAGTGGTGTGATATTGGTTAATAGCACCTTGCATAAAAGCGTGTTTGAAACCATTATTAAGGCATGTTCTATAAATTCCCCGCAAAGGTTTAATTGTTGTTCCTTGTGTTGCTCTTCACTGTCTTTTTGCTTTTATCTGGCATCTTTCGCTTTCTCTTTCAGAAAGCATAGTACCCTATGCTCCTTCAAGAAGTAAGCAAACCTTGCTCAGCTAAAAGCTAAAAATACAGCAAAGGTAATTGTTAGAACCTGCCTTAAAAAACGTTTAATGTTTTGTTTTTCGACGTTTATCGCTTATCTTTGTTGCATGATGAAGAAACATTTGCTTGTAACGATAATATGTTGTGCTGTTGCTGGTACGGCTTTCGCTCAAAAAGAGCGGAAACAAAACGTGCGGCGTACAGCCGAAAATGCTGTTGTGGAACAGCCAAAGTTGGTTGATAGCATCGTTGTAGACACGCTGCATAAGCTGGTAACGCCCGTTGTGGCCGTAGAACCAACCATTGATGGGGCGATGGCTTTGCCGTCTTTAACCCTCAACGGACAAATAGAACCGCTGGGTTATCGCCCTTGGTTTTGGGCTGGATGGCAGCGATGGGACTTGCATCCGGGGCTAAACCTAAGCCTTGGTGCGTCTGTATTCGCGCAGTTTGGCAAGCATGCGCGCCACGGGGCAGGCTTTATGCAAAACATTTCGGCCATGTATGCCCAGCCGTTGGGTAAAAAGTTCACGGTGGCCGCGGGCGGTTATCTTAACAATGTGTTTTGGGGCCACGACAATTATCGCAATGCTGGCTTGCAAGCCATTGTGGGTTATCGTTTAAACGAGCATTGGGAGGCCTACCTATATGGACAGAAAAGCTTGGTTAGCAATAGGCTTATGCCCTATCCGTTGTACGATATGCAAGCCTTGGGCGATAGGGTTGGCGCGGCCGTTAAGTACAACTTCAACCCTTCTTTCAGTGTGCAGGTGTCGGTTGAACAGGTTTGGGGACCGAATATGCCACGCGGATATTACGACACATTTAACGATATTGGGCGTTAAAGGCTGGCTTTTGAAAAGTCTACGCAACGTTTCTGCTTGCTTAGGCAAGGTTTAAGCATCAGGCTAAACGCACGAGCTACATCATAAAGGGGATGAGGGCAGCGCGCCTTTCATCCCCTCTTTATTTTACCCGTTGCCGTTCGTTCTATTTCTTTCACGGGGAAATAGGCTTTGGGTTGCCAGTATTTGGGCAGCGCTTTTTGGCAGATTTGTTTTACCATAGCAGTTTCGCTTTCTGCGTTTTCGGCCGAAAGGGGTACGAATTGCAGGCCAACCACCTCGCCAAACTTTTGGTCGTGGCACTTCACGATGCGGTAGGGCACGGACAAATGCTGATGAAGTGCGCGCTCAACTTCTTCTATTTGTATTTTTATACCACCGCTAACAAGCACGTTGTCTAGTCTGCCCAGTATGCGAAAAGCTTGTTTGGGTTCATCGTTATGTTGCAAATCGTCTTCCTGCTTAGCCATTATTATGTGCTTAATGGTGCCAACATCGTTGGTCTCCAACAATCCTTCGCATAGGTGTGGGGCATCTATCACCAGGCAACCTTTATCGTTCAGGCTCACTTTAACCCCTGGAAGAGGTGTGTACCATTGGCTAGCTGCTGGCCCATTAAGCCGACGTAGGGCGATGTGCGACAGCGTTTCGGTCATGCCGTAGGTGCTCCATACGGCATTGGGAAAAGCACTTAGCTCTTTTGCCAAGGCCTCGTCGATGGCACTTCCACCAATAATGAGGTGCTTAATGCGCATTAACCGTTGGCGTTCGGCTGGTACTTGCAGGCTGTTGTACACTTGTAGAGGCACCATTGCTGCAAAGTCGATGTCGGTTTCAAGGTCTTTTAGGGGGTGCCCATCGGGTTCAACCACAACTAGTTGTAGGTTAGCCACGAGCGAACGCACCACCATCATCTTCCCAGCAATATAATCTAGCGGCATGCAGAGCAAGGCCGTGTTGCCTGCTTTCAGCCCCAAGTATTGGCAAGTAGCCCTTGCGCTGGCCTCCATTCGGCGTTTTTCCACCCACAGCGGCTTGGGTTTTCCAGTTGAACCACTAGTGTGAACCAGCATGCGAGGTGCCTTATCGTCGTTCCATAGGTCTAAGAATTCGGCAAGAACCATAGGCAATCTCCTTTTATTTGTAAGGGCATGTCGATGTTATTGGTAAACAATTGGCCCGTGCCAAGCCCTTGTGGCATGGCAATTTGTGGGCCGTAAACCTCTGCTGCTAAGTGGGCGATGGCGTTTAGGCCTACATTGCTCTCTAACGCACTGGTTATCCACGACCCGATTTGGCGGTTTTGGGCCAGAGAAATCCATTCGTTTGTACCCCGAATACCGCCGTGGAGCGATGGTTTCAGCACCAAATATTGTGGTGCGATGGTGTCGAGGAGCTCTTCTTTGTCGGCAAGTGTGTTGATACCGATCAGCTCTTCGTCGAGTGCAATGGGCAAAGGCGACCGCTTACACAAGTCGGCCATCTCGTTCCACAGACCTTTGGCGATGGGTTGTTCAATGGAATGGAGGTCGAGTGCGGCCAACTTTTCGAGTTTCGACAAAGCCTCGGCAGGTGCAAAAGCCCCATTTGCATCTACCCGAAGTTCCACTTGGCGGGACGAAAACGCGGAGCGGATATGGCGAAGTAACTGCAATTCGCGTTCGAAATCTATCGCGCCAATTTTCAATTTCACACATCTGAACCCTTGATTCAGCTTTTCTTCAATGCGCATAGCCATTTCTTCGAATGTTCCCATCCACACTAAGCCGTTGATAGGGATGCCCATTTCGCCCCGTGCAAACGGTGTTTGCGAGAGGTTTGCATGGCCATCGCGTTGCCATTGCCATAGGGCAGTTTCCAATCCAAAGCGAATGGAAGGGAAGGAGCTTAGTTCATCGTGGTTGATTACGCCCGTTTCGCAGAACCGTTGGCATGCTTGGCGCAGGCATTGCTCGTAGTTCGGCAGGTCGTCGCAGCTGAGATTGGGCAGTGGGGCGCACTCTCCCACGCCCACAACGCCAGGCTTTTGCGGCGAAGAGAGCTTAACGAGCCACGTCTTTCGGGTGCGATACACCCCGCGCGACGTGCCTGCCGGCTGCTTGAAATGCAAGGTATGTGGGGCTATGTCGATGTGGAACATCATCCGAAGGCTATGGAAGTTTGGGGTATTTCTTAAAGTCGGGTTTCCGTTTTTCAAGGAAAGCCTTTCCGCCTTCTTGGGCCTCGTCTAGGAAATAGTAAAGCATGGTGGCGTCGCCTGCTAGTTCCTGAATGCCAGCCTGTCCGTCTAGTTCGGCGTTAAGGCCTGCTTTAATCATGCGCAACGCAAGCGGACTGTGTTGCATCATCGTTTCAGCCCAGGCCACGCATTCGTCTTCCAGCTTGTCTTGTGGCACAACCTTGTTAACTAAGCCCATACGTTCGGCCTCTTCTGCGTTGTATTGGCGACAGAGAAACCAAATCTCGCGCGCCTTCTTTTGTCCGACAATGCGCGCCAAATAAGATGCGCCGAAACCCGCATCAAATGAGCCTACCTTCGGACCAGTTTGTCCGAAGATGGCGTTTTCGCTGGCAATGGATAGGTCGCAAACGAGATGCAGAACGTGGCCGCCACCAATGGCATAGCCGTTAACCATTGCCACCACGGGCTTTGGTAGTCGCCTAATTTGCATTTGCACGTCAAGCACGTTCAGTCTAGGCACACCGTCTTCGCCCACATAGCCGCCACGACCCTTCACGTTCATGTCGCCACCTGCGCAAAAAGCCATGTCGCCTGCACCTGTAAGCAATACTACACCGATGTCTTGGGCCTCGCGACAGTAGGCGAAGGCCTGACTCATCTCCCACGTAGTGCGCGGAGTGAAGGCATTTCGGTAACGCGGGCGATTGATTGTTATCTTGGCAATGCCCTGATATTCCTCGAATAATATTTCTTTGAAGTCGAAAACTTCAATGGGTTTCCATTCTCTTTTCATATAATGATATTTGTTTTTTGGGTAAGGGATGTTTCTATTAGCAAGGTGTTGCTGAACATTTGGTTGTTGTAACGCCCTATTATGTTAAGTTCACTTCCAAAACGAAAGGGCGGTTTCCGCCATAGCCGATAAGTTCGGCGATACCTTTTTGCAATGTCTCAATATCGTTTACAAATAGGTGTCTTGCGCCGTTCTGTTGGCAGATTCCTTGCGCCGAAGTGTTGTGCGTTGCCGAAACAAAGGTGGCTTGTATGTCGTCGGCAGGCATTCCTTTAACGTGTCGGAATATTTTTCCACCACCATTGTTGAGCAACATTATGCGTAGATTGCCGCCCAGACGGGTGTTCCACAGGGCGATTTGGTCGTAAAAGAAACTCAAATCGCCAATTACACAATACACATTAGCTTGTGTTGCCAGTGACATGCCTGCCGAAGTAGACAGCGAACCCTCGATGCCGTTTACGCCACGGTTGCACCAAACATGGTGTTGAGCATGCTTATTGGCCAAGCGAACGCTGAGGCTGTTGGCATAATGTACCTCAAACGGTTGGTAGGTTTGTTGTAATTGTTGCTCGAAACACTGCACGGCGTAGCCTTCGGAAAAGGTGGGAGCCGCTTGATTGAGCTGTTCGCGATAGGCGTTGTGACCCGTTTGCCATAGTTGGCGAAAGGCTTTGGTGCGCTCTTCGTGTTGTTTGGCGTCCGTTTGTTGCATCATTTGCACCATCAGCGACAGCACTTCGTTGGGTTTGGCCTCAACAATAGCCGTGAGATTCATAAAGGTATCAACCACTTCTCCGCCCTCGTTAACGAGCCATTGGGGTGCGTTGTGCATCTGCCGCAATAGCGATTTGAGGTTTTTCCCAATGAGATGTCCGCCCATATACAATACGAAATCGGGCGTATAGGGTGCTGTTTCTGCGCAAGTGGCTAACAATTCGTCGGCATTTTGCAGTCCACCGAGATGGCTCAATACTTCTGAAACCACTACGGCTTGCCCCTCTAAGGCCTTGACAAGCGATGGGTTGACAGAGCCAGGAGACATTTGTCCCAACACAATCATGGGCTTTTCGGCTTTGCGGAAGTCGGCCATTAGGTTGTTAAGTGTTGTTGCTGCAAGATTGCTGGGCGTGCAACGGCTTATCGTTCGCTCGCTGGGTAGGGTCGTAACATCGTATTTAAAGAGCGGTTCGGATAAGGGAACGTTGATATGAACGGGCCCTACGCCATGATGATTGGTAGCCAAAAGAGCCTCGTTTGCCAAGCGGTTGCAGTGCCAACGTTGGGTTTCGTCGGTGGGTTCGTTTAGTGTTACGGCCTTCTTCACAAAGTCGGCAAGGGCGTTTTGCTGGCGAATGGTTTGCCCGTCTTGTTGGTCTATCCATGCCAAAGGGCGGTCGGCAGAGATAACTATCAAGGGAATGTGCTGGTAATATGCCTCGGCCACGGCTGGCAGAACATTGAGCAAGGCCGACCCCGACGTAACGCAGACGGCCACAGCATCGCCATCGAGCAAGGCCATACCCAAGGCATAGAAACCTGCCGAGCGTTCGTCGGTTACGGGATAGCAGCTAATGGCACCCGACTTTACCAGGTTGTGCACGATGGGCGCATTGCGCGAACCGGGGCAAACCACGGCTCGCCTTACGCCATGAGCCACGAGTAAGGAGGTAAGGATGTTGATGTTTTCTTTATTCGAATACATGTTTACTGTTTGGTTTCATGTTTGGGCTTGTAAGTTTATCAGTTCATGCGTTTGCAAATTCATGCGTTAGGCGGTTGGCTTTTGTTCATAAGCGTTTATACTTATAAGCTATTCGCTGCCGAAAACTCAGATGGTTTAAGCCTGAGTGGTTTACATTAAAACTCATAAACTTATTAGCTCATAAGCTTAAAAGCTACAATTATGGCTGCATTAGCCCCAACATCGTTTCCATTTTCGCCCTCGTTTCTTCCCATTCTTGTTCTTCGGTGCTGTCTTTAAGCAGTCCGCCACCTGCATAAAGGCACGCTTTGTTGGGCCACAGCTGCATGCAACGAAGTGAAACATATAGCTTTGTGCCGCCATTAGCCGTTACCGGACCGCAAAAACCGCTGTAATATAGCCGGCGATGGGGTTCGTTGTCACTGATAAAACGCCATGCCTCGGCTTTGGGTAAGCCGCAGATGGCAGGCGTGGGATGCAGCATTTGCACGAGGTCGCCTAGTCCGTAGGCAGGTTTTAGGGTAAAGGCGAAGTCACTTCTAAGGTGAACCAAGCCCCCTGCCCTTTGGGTATAAGGCGGTGTTTCTTCGATGTTGTCGGCCAAATGTGCAAGACATTGGGCGATGTAACGCGCCACCAGTCGCTGTTCTTCTTTGTTCTTCGCACTCCATTCTAGGGGTGTGGTGGGGGTGTTCCACGTTTGGTCTGGCCATTTCTGTTGCTCGCCAGTAAGCCGCATTGTGCCTGCAAGGGCCATGGTATGCCAGTGGTGCATGTCGTTTCGCACCAGAACTTCGGGCGTAGCCATAAGCCAAGTGCCTGCACTGCGTGTGTTAACCAGCGCGATAAACAAACGGGGATAGCGTTGGCAGGCTCTCCAAAACAATTCTTCGGCATTGGGGATGTGTTTAAACGCTACCTCTTCGGTTCTGCTTAGTACGATTTTGGCAAACTGCCCTTGTACAAGCTGTTGGTGAAAGCGACGGAAACTTTCTTGGTACGATTGGCTCACCTGCTGTTGGCTGTTGCTGGCTGTTGTTGTTTCAACGGCTGTGGCATTACGTGCGAGTGTCGACACATGCGTTTCAACATCAAGTTGTTCCACCTTGTCGGGGGCGATAACGAGCAACGGACAATCGTCTTCAATGGCGAAAGGAGCGAAGACAAAGCCCTGAACGTGGTTCAAGGCTGCATAGTTTGGCAGACTTTGCGCCTCTCCATGTAGCTGAACATAACGTGTGGCATGCGTGGCATGCGGTTCGCGAAACAGCGCAAAGTCAGTCATCTTTGCGGCCTTTGATCACGTAGTTGGTTACTTGTACCGAGCAAACCAGTTCGCCTGCTGTGTTTCTGATTTCTACCAGCCATTGGTGTAGCGTTCGTCCCTTGTGCAAGATGTGTGCCGTTGCGGTTACGGTATCGCCTTCTTCAACGGCGATGAGGTGGCTCCCGCTAACGTTGATGCCCACGCTTATCTTGCCCGGACACAGTGCTAGCGAACCAACGCCCGCTAGATTTTCGGCCAAGGCTAGCGATGCACCGCCGCTAAGAAACCCGAAAGGTTGCCTGTTGCGCTCGTCTACCTTCATTCGCGCCATGCATGTGTCGGGTTCGGGGGTGGACATAAATTCCATACCCAATGCCGTAGATAGGTTGGGCAACTTGTTTATCCTGTCTTTAATGTGCTCGATGTTCATGATGCTTGCTTTTTTTGTTAGTGCAAACTTACACAAAAATGCTGTAAAAATGGCATGAAAAGCAGATTATTAGTTGTTGAGTTTATTGGTTGTTGAGTTTATAAACTCAATAACTCACAACCTACTAACCCTCATAAACTCAATTTAACCCCAATCGATCGTTATGCCGCTTATTAATAATTTTTAGGTTATTTCCTTCGCTTCCTGTCCATCTTTCGTTTGCTTGTCGGGCATCTTGCCTGTCTTATTCTCTTGACGTAACCCGCTACACCTTCAAGAATAAGGCAGGCAAGATGCTCAACAATCAATCAAAATCTGCACAGAATCTAGCGACCGATTTGGGTTTAATTGTATCGCGAACCTTGTGCGAACGGCTTTTTATTCGTATCTTCGTTTGCTAAAAATAAGGAGATACAATGACGGAACAATTAAATATAGCAGTGGTTGGCGGTGGTGCGGCAGGATTTTTCGCCGCCATTGCAGCCAAACAAACAAACCCCAAGGCGCGAGTTACGATCTTTGAACGCGGACAAAAGGTGCTGGCCAAGGTGCTTGTAACGGGTGGCGGACGTTGCAACCTTACCAATTCGTTTGCACGGATAGGCGACTTGAAACAGGCTTATCCGCGTGGCGACAAGATGATGAAACGGCTTTTTAACGTATTCGACCACGACGACACATGGCGGTGGTTTGAAGAGCGCGGCGTGAAGTTGCTTACGCAGGAAGACGAATGCGTGTTTCCCGTGTCGCAATCGGCACAGAGTGTGGTAGACGCCTTAACGAACGAGGCTCGTAGGTTGGGAGTGGAAGTGCGTACAGGGCATGCGTTAGGGTTGGTGAAACCTTTGCCTAATGGCGACTTGCAGTTGGAGTTTAAGGCGCAAAAGCCGCTTACGTTCAATCGGGTGGCTATCACAACGGGCGGTTCTCCGCGTGCCGAAGGCTTGCAATATTTGGCTCGTTTGGGGCATGATATTATGCTGCCAGTGCCTTCGCTCTTTACGTTTAACATTGCCGATGCTGCTTTTAAGGCCTTGATGGGTACGGTGGTAGAGGATGTTACGGTGTCTATTGTTGGCACAAAGCATAAGGCATCGGGTCCATTGCTCGTTACGCATTGGGGTGCAAGTGGTCCTGCTATACTCAAACTTTCGTCGTATGGTGCGCGTTTTGTGCACGATTGTGGCTATCGTTTCTCTATTGCAGTGAACTGGATTGGGCTAACCAACGGCGCATTGGTGGCTGAACACTTGCAAGGTATTGTGGAAAACAACAGGCGAAAGCAGTTGTCGAGCGTGCATCCTTTTGGCTTACCCTCGCGCATGTGGCTGTATATATTAGACAAGACAGGACTTGGAGCAGAGAAACGATGGGAAGAATTGGGTAAGAAATGTTTGAACAAGCTGGTTGAAACGCTCACTAACGACTTGTATAGCATTACGGGCAAAGGGGCGTTTCGCGAGGAGTTTGTTACTTGCGGCGGCGTATCGCTCACGAACATCAACCTCAATACGATGGAAAGTAAGGTGTGCAAAAACCTATTCTTCGCAGGCGAAGTGCTGGATGTGGATGCTATTACGGGCGGATTTAACTTGCAAGCGGCGTGGACAACGGGCTATGTGGCGGGTAAAGCGATGGGGGTATGAATTGATAAGTTGAGTTGTTAACTCGGAGCCGTCTTGACTTTTAGTCTCTATAAATTGAGAGGAGTGCAGGACAAGTCAACACACTGCCTTATAAACTCACGAAAGCCCAACAACTCCCGAATACATCAACTCGCAAACTCATCAACTCACAAACTTAAATTGTTATCTTTTATTTTACAATGTCACTCTGTTTTTCGCTCCGTTCTAGCGAAAATGTTGGTTAAAAAGTAGGTAAAAAGCCACTTTTTCTAGTCTGTCACACCTTGGTGTTTGTCGATTTTTAAGCCTAGAACCTGCATTTTGCACCATTTTGCCTTTCTAGTTTGGTTGCCAACTCGTATTTTTTCAACTCCAATTTCCCACTTTTAGCCCCTAAAATCCTACTTTTTAACGACTATTTCGCCCTTTTCAGCCATGTTTTTCATGGTTCGAAGAGGTTTTGTTTATACAATTGCTGTGGATATTTATGCTTTTCGCCTCGCATTTAGCAGCATTTTGCACTGCGTTTAGCACCAAAATGCGTTGCGTTTAGCACCAAAATGCACTGCATTTAGCACCAAAACGCACTGCGTTTAGCGGCATATTGCAGTGCATTTAGCATCAAAACGCACTGCATTTAGCGGCAAATCGCCCCAAAACGGGTGCAAATGGCGGTGTCTTTAAATAAATATTCATTTTGCCCATTCGCATGCTAACCCCTTTTTTGCATCAAAAAGAACTTTCGCGAGAATCGATTATTTGCAGCAAGGTTGGCGGGTGGTGAGCAGAAAGGGCACTCATAATGTTAAAATTCTTACTAAAAATTAGACAAGGAGAGATTGTGCCGAAGACGCGTGTGTGGGCAATGGCATGGCAAGCATGTACGCTTTCGACTGCCAGCGCGATCGGTTGCGGCTCATGCTGCTTACGGACAACTTGCCTGTCCGCTCATTAACTTGCCCATTTACAATAAACGGGATGCAGCCCAAAGGTGCATCCCGTTTGTAAAACAGTTGTTGCGTACGTGTTTAGTAAGCGAAGAGTGGATAGTCTTTCATCTTTTCGTTTACGCGTTGGCGTACGTTGGCGATAGTCGTTTCGTCGGTTGGGTTGTTCAGAACTTCCTCAATCAGTTCGGCAATAAAGCCCATGAGGTCTTCTTTGGCTCCACGAGTAGTGATGGCAGCCGTGCCCAAGCGGATGCCGCTTGTTTGGAAAGCACTGCGTGTATCGAAGGGAACCATGTTCTTATTAACGGTAATGTCCGCAGCAACAAGAGCGTTTTCGGCAACCTTACCCGTTAGTTCGGGATACTTGTCGCGCAGGTCTACCAGCATAGAGTGGTTGTCTGTTCCACCGCTAACGATGGTGAAACCACGCTTAACAAGCTCTTCGGCCAACACTTTCGCATTTTTCTTAACTTGCAAAGCCCACTCCTTAAACTCAGGTTGAAGTGCCTCTTCAAAAGCAACAGCCTTAGCTGCGATGACGTGTTCTAGCGGTCCACCTTGGATTCCGGGGAACACAGCCGAGTTGAGCAGTTGGCTCATCATCTTTACTTCGCCCTTCGGCGTTTTCTTTCCCCACGGATTTTCAAAGTCTTTGCCCATAAGGATGATACCACCACGCGGTCCGCGAAGTGTTTTGTGCGTGGTAGAAGTAACGATGTGTGCGTATTTCAACGGGTTCTCCAACAAGCCAGCGGCAATCAGACCGGCGGGGTGAGCCATGTCAACCATGAAGATGGCACCCACCTTGTCGGCGATGTCGCGCATGCGCTTGTAGTCCCATTCGCGGCTATAAGCCGAGCCACCACCGATGATAAGCTTTGGCTTATGTTCCAGCGCAAGGCGTTCCATTTCGTCGTAATCAACGCGCCCAGTTTCCTTGTTGAGGTTGTAGCCCACGGGGTTGTACAAAATACCCGACGTGTTTACAAGGCTACCGTGGCTAAGGTGTCCGCCGTGTGCAAGGTTCAAACCCATGAAGGTGTCGCCAGGGTTGAGGCAAGTAAGCAGCACGGCCTCGTTAGCTTGTGCGCCAGAGTGGGGTTGTACGTTGGCAAACTCGGCACCGAACAACTTTTTAATTCGCTCGATGGCCAGGTTTTCCACCTTGTCAACCACCTCGCAACCGCCGTAATAGCGTTTTGCGGGTAGGCCTTCGGCATACTTGTTGGTTAGATACGACCCCATAGCTTGCATCACCTGTTCGCTAACGAAGTTCTCCGAGGCAATTAGTTCGATGCCTTTGAGTTGGCGTTGATGCTCATCTTCAATGAGTTTGAAAATTTCTAGGTCTCTTTTCATAGTTGAAATTGTTTGTGTTAGTTATTGATTAGGGCGTGGTTTCTATGCACCACGCCGATGATTAATGTCGTTTTTTCTTGTTATTGGCCTATGTGTGTAGGCGTATGGCATGCGTGGTTAAACCAGTTGCACCTTGTCTATGGCCTGCTCCATGTCGCAGTAATGGCATTTCAGGGTGCGGCTAATCTTGTCTACCACGTTGAAAACCGTTTGCATGGGCTCGTTGTTGGTGATACATTTGGGATTGTTGCACCGCACGATGCCTTTGAGTTCGGCAGGCGTTTCCACCTTCTTTTTCTCGATAACCTCGTAGTCTTTGATGATGTTAAGCACCACATTAGGTGCTACCACCGAGAGGCGCGAAATCTCTTCGTCGGTAAAATACCTGTCTGTAACCTTAATGATGCCTTTCTTTCCCACCCTTTTCGAGGCATAGTTGTTGCCGATGGTTATGGGTTCGTTAAGTGTTTGCAGTTCGAGCAAGGTTACAACCTGAAAGGTTTTGTCGGCAGGAATGTGGTCGATAACGGTTCCGTTTTTGATGGCGGCCACTAGCCGTTCTTTCTTATTTGCACTCATTTGATGATGGTTTTATCGTTTCTCACATCTTCCAGCGTGATGCCTAGCACGTCGCAAAACAGCGCTTGGCGTGCGTAGAGCCCGTTTTGGGCCTGCTGAATGTAGTAGGCGTGGGGGTTATCGTCTACATCGTAGGCAATTTCGTTTACTCTTGGCAGCGGATGCAGAATGCGCATGTTGTCTTTTACGTTGGTCAACATGTCGTTTCGCAATATATACACGTCTTTTACGCGTTCGTATTCCATGAGATCCGAGAACCTTTCCTTTTGCACACGCGTCATATATATAATGTCGGCATCGGCAATCACCTTGTCGTTAAAGGCCGTATGTTCTTGAAACTTGATGCCGTGGTTTTTGCAATAGAGCTTATACTCGTTGGGCATGGCCAACTCTTTGGGCGCGATGAAATGGAACGTGGGGTTGAAATGGCGCATGGCCATGATGAGCGAGTGCACCGTTCGGCCGT
>NZ_HE999444.1:506395-515027 GCF_000312305.1 Prevotella conceptionensis 9403948
CATGATGAGCGAGTGCACCGTTCGGCCGTATTTCAGGTCGCCCACGAGGTAGATGTTGAGGTTTTCGAGCGTTCCTTGTGTCTTATATATGGAGTAAAGGTCGAGCATACACTGCGAGGGGTGCATGTGTGCGCCATCGCCCGCGTTGATGATAGGCACTGGCGACACCTCGCTGGCGTACTGCGCAGCCCCTTCGATGTAATGGCGCATCACGATAACATCGGCATAATTGGCCACCATCAGAATGGTGTCTTTGAGCGTTTCGCCCTTAGACACACTGGTGGCTTTGGCATCCGAGAAACCGATGATGCGCGCACCGAGCCTGTTGGCTGCCGTTTCAAAACTCAGCCTGGTGCGTGTAGAGGGCTCGAAGAAAAGGCTTGCGATGACTTTTCCTTTGAGCAACTCGCGGTTAGGATGTCTCTCAAACTCTTGCGACAGGTCGATAAGGTACTGTATTTTTTCCTTCGAGAGGTCGGCAATCGTCACGAAATCACGTTGTTTCATCTGCATTGACATTAGAACGTTCTCTATTTTGGATGCTAAGATAAGTATAATTTTTCTTATTTGAATGTATAATAGGGAGAAAAATTGTATTTTTGCAGTAATTTTAGAATTCAGACGTCAATGAGAAAGAGGTTCATACATATCTTATGGGGCATGTTAGTGCTTGGCATACTGTCTGCAGTATTGGCTTTCGTGGCCATTTGGTTTGGTTGGATAGGCTACATGCCGCCCATATCCGAATTGCAAAACCCCATCAACCGATTTGCCACGCAGGTGTATTCGGCTGACGGAAAGGTGATAGGCACATGGAACGAAAACCGCGAAAACCGCGTTTGCATACCCTATAGCACCCTTTCGCCGCACCTTATTCATGCTTTGGTGGCCACGGAGGACGTTCGTTTCTACGACCATTCGGGCATCGACTTCATCGCCCTTGGGCGCGCCTTTGTGAAACGTGGACTGATGGGACACGCCAGTGCAGGCGGTGGAAGTACCATCACGCAGCAGTTGGCCAAGCAACTTTATTCGGAGAAGGCGCATTCTACAATCGAACGTGTGCTGCAAAAGCCCATCGAATGGGTTATTGCCGTGAAACTGGAACGGCATTACACCAAAGAAGAGATTATCGCCCTTTACCTTAATTACTTCGACTTCTTGCACAATGCCGTGGGAATAAAGACCGCGGCCAACACCTATTTTAATAAAGAACCCAAAGACTTGACCATAACCGAGGCGGCCACGCTTATCGGATTGTGCAAGAACCCGTCGTACTTCAACCCCGTGCGCTATCCCGAAAGAAGCACGGAGCGGCGAAACGTTGTGTTGGCGCAAATGGTAAAGGCCGGCTATTTGTCGGATACGGAGTACAGGCAATACGCCGAAGAACCGCTCGCGCTGAACTTCCACCGCACCGACCACAAGGACGGACCGGCCACTTACTTCCGCGAGTTCCTTCGCCAATATCTCATGGCCAAGCGTCCCGACAAGAGCAACTACCCCGAATGGAACAAGTCGCAGTATGTTTACGACTCCATTGCATGGGCCAACGACCCTCTTTACGGATGGTGTAATAAGAACTTGAAGAAGAACGGCGAGCCCTACAACATCTATACCGACGGCTTGAAAGTGTTTACTTCCATCGACAGTAGGATGCAGCAATACGCCGAAGATGCCGTGTACAAGCATCTAGCCCGTTTCTTGCAGCCTGCTTTCTCTAAGGAAAACAGAACCAAACCCAACGCGCCCTTCACCAACAAGCTTACCGCTGAACAGGTGCGCTCAATCCTGAACCGCTCGATTACACAAAGCGAACGCTATCGCAACATGAAGTCGGCAGGTTATTCGGAAGAAGAGATACGCAAGGCTTTCAGAACTCCCACCGACATGGCCGTGTTTACTTATCATGGCGACATAGACACGGTGATGACGCCCTTAGACAGCATCCGATATTATAAGTCGTTCTTGCGAGCTGGCTTTGTAAGCATGGATCCCAAGAACGGAATGGTGAAGGCTTATGTGGGCGGATTGGATTTTACGCACTTCCAATACGACATGGCTACCGAGGGACGCCGACAAGTAGGCTCTACGATTAAGCCTTTCCTCTATTCGTTGGCCATGGAAAATGGTTTCTCGCCTTGCGACCAGGCACCCAACGTGCAGCGTACATACATTGTGGCAGGACAAAGTTGGACGCCACGGAACGGTAGCCGTAGTAGATACGGCCAAATGGTAACCTTGAAATGGGGCTTAGCGCAATCCAACAACTGGATTTCGGCCTACCTTATGAGTAAGCTTAACCCGCAACAGTTTGTGGGATTGCTGCGCAGTTATGGTCTAAACAACCCCGATATACACCCGTCAATGGCTTTGGCACTAGGTCCTTGCGAGTCGAGCGTGTGCGAAATGGTAAGTGCTTACACCGCATTTGCCAACCGCGGAATTAGGTGTGCGCCCTTGTTCGTTACCAAGATAGAGGACAACGAGGGGAATGTAATTGCTACATTCCAGCCCCGTATGAACGAAGTGATAAGCGAAACCAGTGCCAATAAGATGCTCGTGGAGCTGCAAGCCGTGGTGAACGAAGGTACGGCGCGTAGACTACGCTTTAAATATAACCTCAAAGGCGAGATTGGCGGCAAGACTGGAACGACCAACCGCAACGCAGACGCATGGTTTATGGGCTTTACGCCCGAGCTTGTGAGCGGCTGTTGGGTGGGCGGAGAAGACCGCGACATACACTTCGACTCGATGAGTATGGGCCAGGGAGCCACGATGGCATTGCCCATTTGGGCTTATTTCATGCAGAAAGTGTTTGCAGACCCCCGATTGGGCTATACGCAAAAGGCCACGTTCGACCTTCCCGAAGGGTTTGACCCATGCGCCAAAGACGATGGTGGAATGAATGAGTATGGTATTGACGAGGTGTATGAATAGACTCTCCCCATGCCTGTATCTCTGCAATGTGCGTAGACAAGTGCGGGTTGAAAGTCTGCACTTGTGCGCCGAATGTGTGTGTTTTTATACCTAACTTATCTTGATAAATAATATACAACACAATGAGAAAACTACTATTCGGGCTGTGCCTTGCTGCCATGCCCATAACGATGATGGCACAGCAAGTGTGCAAGATGTGGGTGAACATGCCCACTTTTGTGGCCGGTGCGCTTGAAAAGAGCGGAAGGCAAGAACTCCTCGACCTGAAACAAATGAAGAAAGCGGCCACAATTGCTGGTCCGCTTGGCGAGAGATGTAGCATAGACACGCTTACGGCCGACTTTCTTTCGGCGCGCATGAACGAAGTGTATACGTTGCAAATGAAAATGTTGCCCACATCGTCGGGCGACTCTTTGCTTTGCTTGGTGCAAACATACGCAGGGCCACAACCAGAGAGTAGTATTTCGTTTTATTCGCCCGATTGGAAGGCTTTGTCTATGCCCCAAATGCACTTAGATGTAGATTTGCAACGCCCCGATACGATGTCGGAAGACGATTTTAACAAATTGCAAGCTTTGTTCGACCCCAAGCTGGTGTCGTTCTCGCTTTCGCCATCTAGCGCAGAACTTGTTGTAGCCTTGTCGCCAGCGGCTATCAGCGAAGAAGAAAAAGCGAATATAAAACGGTTAAAATTGCAAAATAAGCTTAATTGGAACGGAAAAACGTTTAATTAATGTTATGAAAAGATTACTTTTACCATCAAACACTTGCAAGATGAAAATAATATCGTAACTTTGTAACGTGTTTTTCATGGTATTAGATTATTAAGGTTAAGAAAGATTGGTTGTCGTGAGACAATCAATTTTTTTTGTATTAGTTCGTTCCTAAGGACAGAGTCGTACATGAAAGCCACACCCCTGCTTTCTTCTTTGTTTATATGTGGTGTTAGCACACTTGCACACTTGATGTTCAATAGCTTGTTGGTTTGGGTAAATGCGGCGAAAAGAATAGCATAGACTTGCATTCCAACGATGCAACATGCTTGTTAAGACCGTGTAAACGCAATGGAAAGAAAGGCGTTGTCGTTTATTATAATAAGGTGTTTGAAGTGAGTCTGTTTCGAGCAAACAAGCTCCGTGCGAGGGGATATTCGTCGTGTTGAACCATTATCCACTCGCAAACACGTGTTTATGGCTTGGGGGAGTGTTCGAACTAATAACCATTTGGTTATATTTATAGTAAGGTTAAAAATTGGTTTTATACATTCGTTTGCCAACAAGTAGTTAGCAACGTGTCTGTACAATGCCATTTGTAGTGGGCCTACAAGCCGTTTATAGTCACGTTACAAGGTGCTTGTTGTGTTGGTACAAGCATCTTGTAGTGCCACTACAAGCCTATTTGTGTCGCCCCATGTGCTTAACGAAAACGTGGATTTAAAGCATGAATGAAGAAGAATAATGTCGCAAAAACGGAAATAAACGATTAATTTATGTTATATACCTAATACTTTTGCCAACTAACACTTGCGTTTTTAAAATATTTATCGTAACTTTGTAACGTGTTTTTCATGGTATTAGATTATTAAGGTTATAAAGATTGATTGTCGTGAGACAATCAATCTTTTTTATTGGCCGTACAAATGAGGCTTTAATGGTAGGGCAAAGGGTTCTTACTTGTTCTTTCTTTTTTCGCGTAGCGTTTACACGTTTGCGCATTCGCCTGTATCTTGTGCAAGCGCATGGCGTTGTTTGTCAAGCCTTTTGCGTGTTGAAGCAAAAAGTGATTGTTTTCCTTGTGCGTACCTATAATTTGAAGTAACTTTGCAAGTCTAAGTGTGTATGTTGTTAATATGAACACGGACTGCCGTGCCTGCATGCGCACTTAAAAGCAAGATTTAAACATAAATAGACAATGGTTTTAAATAAGAAAAGGAGATGGCATTGCCTGTCTGGACAAGAACCAACCGACTTGGACAAGCAAGTGATGTATTGGGAAAACAAGGGAAAGCTGGTGCCAACTCGCGAACTGATAAAAACACCTGAACAAATAGAAGGTATCAGACGTAGCGGCGTAGTCAATACGGGCGTGCTAGACGAGGTGGCCAAGCACATACATGCAGGCATGAACACCTTGGAAATAGACAAGATATGCTACGACTATTGCACCCGTCATGGGGCCATACCTGCTTGTCTCAATTACGAAGGCTTTCCTAAAAGCGTTTGTACAAGTATCAACGAGGTGGTTTGTCACGGCATACCTAAGAAAGAAGACGTGCTGAAAGAGGGCGACATCATTAATGTAGACTTCACAACCATACTCGACGGCTACTATGCAGATGCCTCGCGCATGTTCATCATCGGCAAAACGACACCTGAAAAGGAACAGCTGGTGCGCGTTGCAAAGGAATGTTTGGAGATTGGAGCAGAGGCTGCCAAGCCCTATGGCTTTGTTGGCGACATCGGACACGCCATCTCTAAGCACGCAGACAAGTATCATTACGGTGTGGTTCGCGACTTGTGCGGGCATGGAGTGGGCTTGAAGTTCCACGAAGAGCCAGAGGTTGCGCACTTTGGCCGTAGAGGACAGGGCATGTTGCTCGTTCCCGGCATGGTGTTTACCATCGAACCCATGATTAACATGGGCACATGGAAGGTGTTTATAGATGCCGATGACGAGTACGGATGGGAAGTAATAACGGGCGACGAGCTGCCTAGCGCGCAGTGGGAGCATACTTTCTTGATGACCGAACATGGCGTAGAGATATTGACAAGGTAGTGTTAAAGGATGAATAACAACAAGGATATATATATATTAGGTATAGAGAGCAGTTGCGACGACACGTCGGCGGCTGTTCTTCGCAACGAGGTGTTGCTGAGTAACGTCACCTCTTCGCAGGCCGTTCACCAAAGTTATGGCGGCGTTGTGCCTGAATTGGCATCGCGTGCGCATCAGCAAAATATCGTACCAGTTGTAGACCAAGCTTTGAAAAAGGCTGGTATCGAGAAAGAACAGCTATCGGCAGTGGCCTTCACTCGTGGGCCAGGGCTGATGGGCTCGTTGCTTGTTGGCGTTAGTTTCGCCAAAGGTTTCGCGCGTGCCTTGGGTATTCCCTTGGTAGATGTGAACCATTTGCAGGGGCATGTGCTGGCCCATTTCATTCAAGAACCCGACATGCAAAACGCCATTCCGCCATTCCCCTTCCTCTGTTTATTGGTTAGTGGCGGCAATTCGCAAATCGTAAAGGTGAACGCCTACAATGATATAGAGGTGTTGGGACAGACGATTGACGATGCGGCTGGCGAGGCTATCGACAAGTGTTCGAAAGTAATGGGGCTGGGTTATCCTGGTGGACCCATCATCGACAAGTTGGCTAGGCAGGGCAATCCCGCAGCGTTTAAGTTTGCCGAACCTCATATTCCTGGGTTGGATTATAGTTTCTCAGGTTTGAAAACCTCGTTCTTATACAGCTTGCAGAAATGGGTTAAAGACGACCCGAACTTCATTGAGAACCACAAGGAAGACCTTGCGGCAAGCTTGGAGTTTACCATTGTAGACATCTTGATGAAGAAATTGCGGTTGGCCGTGAAACAAACGGGTATCACACACGTGGCCGTTGCGGGTGGCGTGTCGGCAAACAGCGGACTGCGCAACGCCTTCCACGAGGCAGCAGAGAAAGAGGGGTGGACCATTTACATACCCAGATTCAGCTATACCACCGTCAATGCCGCTATGATTGGCATCACGGGATATTTCAAATACCTAGATAAGGCGTTTTGTTCGATAGACAAACCCGCTTTCTCGAAGGTTACTTTCGAGTAAGCATAAACATATAATGGAATGGAACTAGAAACAAAAGTGCTTAGTAGAGAACTGCAACAACACATGTACGAAAATGGCTTGACCATCGGAACAGCCGAAAGTTGCACGGGCGGTAGGGTGGCCGAGGCTGTTATTGCCACGCCAGGAGCATCGAAATATTTCAAGGGTGGCGTGATATGTTATAGCAATGAGGTGAAAGAAAACCTCTTGGGCGTAAGTGCACAGGTGCTAGCCGAGAAGTCGGCCGTGAGCGAAGAGGTTGCCGTACAGATGGTTAAGGGCGCATGCGAAACGCTTAAAACCGACTATTGCATGGCTGTTACGGGTTATGCTGGGCCTGTTGCAGGTGATAACGACGGCGTACCCGTTGGCACAATATGGGTTGCTTGCGGCACGAAAGAAAAGACTTTGACCCTTAAATTGAACGAAGACTTCGGTCGCGACATCAACTTGGCCATTGCTACGAACCGTGCTCTGCGCTTAATGCTCGACTTCTTGGAGCAGGAGAAGGGCACAACGGAAGAGTAAAACCGCATAATGACATGTCCGTTCAACGTTAGGAGGCGGCTAACTCCTATTGATAAGGGCAGCTCAAAACATGCTTTTTTGGCCACGACATGAACAAGGCAAACACCCCAAAATGCACACTTTAGCCTATGGCTGAGGCACATTGGGGCGTTCGCCTTGTTTTGTTTATTATGCAGAAAGGCTGTAATTGTATGCCATAACTACATCAATGAATGCGAAAATGATGCCCATATTTAAGAAAAGTACACGCGAATGGCAGTATAATACCACAAAAAACATAAAATCTTTGATAATTAATTGATTTAGTTAGGTATTTAGAAGAAAAATTCGTAATTTTGCAACCTGTTTGGAGTAAGTATCAAAAAAGAAAACAAAAAAAAGATAGCAATGTCGAAGATTTGTCAGATTACAGGTAAAAAGGCAATGGTTGGCAACAACGTGTCTCACTCGAAGCATCGCACAAAGCGCAGTTTCGACGTGAACTTGTTCAGCAAGAAGTTCTACTATGTGGAAGAAGGTTGCTGGATTAGCTTGAAAATCAGTGCCGCAGGTTTGCGCCTTATCAATAAAGTGGGTCTTGACGCAGCACTTAAACAAGCTGTTTCTAAGGGCTTCTGTGATTGGAAAGACATTAAAGTTATAGGAGAATAATTATCATGGCAAAGAAAGCTAAGGGTAATAGAGTACAGGTTGTTCTGGAATGCACGGAAATGAAGAACAGCGGCTTGCCTGGAACGAGCCGTTACGTTACCACCAAAAACAGGAAGAACACGCCTGAACGTATGGAACTAATGAAGTATAATCCAATCATGAAGAAGATGACGCTTCATAAGGAGATTAAATAACGCTTAATTATACAAGACAATGGCAAAGAAAGTAGTTGCAACCCTTCGTGACGGTTCAAAGGACGGACGTGCTTATACCAAAGTTATCAAGATGGTTAAGAGCCCGAAAACCGGCGCATACATCTTCGATGAGAAGATGGTTCCTAACGAAGCAGTAAAGGACTTTTTCAAGAATTAAACCGCTTTCGACATACGTTGAAAGTATCGCATCATATAAAAGGGAGAACGTTTTGGCGTTCTCCCTTTTTTGATGGAGTGGGGTAGGCAGCCCTAATTCATTCTTGTTGGGCATGCAAGGCTGAATAAGCGCCTCCTTAATGGGGTTAGGGCTTACCCTCCAAACTTATTCTTGTTTGATTGTTATGCAAGCCCCGCATCTGATTTCCGTTGTTTCTAGTATGCGCTTAGATGGGATGAAACAGCTTTCTAAGTGCGTGGAATAATAAGGAGAGCAGGCTTGGGTTAGCGTTTTTCAAGCGTGATAAGCGTAAGCATCCAAT
>NZ_HE999445.1:0-4368 GCF_000312305.1 Prevotella conceptionensis 9403948
CTGGCAGCATACTGTTTCTTCGAGAATAAGCCCGAGGCACTGCCTGTGCGTATTGAAAAGAGTAGGCAATTGGAGCTATTCTAAGCAAATCCTTATCCCGAACTGGCGTAAATATGTAAAAGAGAGCCTTTTCATTGTGCGCGGACACATCTTTTAAACGTCCTTATTAATAAGGATTTGCGCGTTAAAATACGTTTAAATCAACGTTCTTAACACCTGTTAAAGTTAGCGTTCCATCCCAAAAATCATGCCGCTTGCACAAGCCGTATTGCGCTTTATTTTCTATATTTGCACAAAGAAAATATAGCGAACATGATAAAAGACAAGCTAAAATCTATCTTATCGGCATTCAGCTACCGCCAAAAGATATTCCTTTTGGTGACGGGAGGATTGATTGTAGGTCTAGGAGGGCTTTTCATGTACCTCCTTAGAATGCACACATACCTCACTGACGACCCTTCGGCATGCGTAAACTGTCATATCATGACACCCTATTACGCCACATGGATGCACTCCTCGCATGGTCGCGACGCCACATGCAACGACTGCCACGTGCCTCACAACAACGTCTTCGCCAAGTATTACTTCAAGGCGAAAGACGGTATGAACCATGTTCGCAAGTTCGTTACCTTCAACGAGCGGCAGGCAATAACAGCCGAAGATGCCAGCGCAGGGGTGATTATGGACAACTGTATACGCTGCCACACACAGCTCAACCAAGAGTTCGTGCGCACGGGGCGCATCAATTACATGATGGCCAAGCGCGGAGAAGGCATGGCTTGTTGGGATTGTCACCGCGACGTACCACACGGCGGAATGAACTCCCTATCCTCTACGCCCAATGCAGAAGTGCCATTACCCAAGTCGCCTGTGCCAGATTGGCTGCAAGGCATGCTCGGAAAGAAAGGCAAGTAACCCAAACACATTCATGCACCACGCCTAAACGCGTGAGCAAAAACATTATGAAAACCGAAACTAAAAACAAATAAGATATAGATATGGCAAAGCAATTAAAACGTTGGCAAGGATGGCTGTTGTTCGGAGGTTCAATGGTTGTCGTTTTCATCCTAGGCCTTCTCGTATCGTCGCTCTTAGAGCGCAGGGCCGAAGTGGTTAGCATCTTCAACAACAGAAAAACCCCAATGGAGGGTATCGTATCTGAAAACTCGAAGTTCGCAAGCGACTTCCCACGCGAATACGAAACGTGGAAACAAACGGCCGACACAACTTTCAAAAGCGAATTTAACAGTTCACAAGCCGTAGACGTGCTTGCCCAACGTCCCAACATGGTGATACTTTGGGCTGGTTATTCTTTCTCGTGGGACTACGCCACACCCCGTGGACACCAACATGCTGTTGAAGATGTGCGCAGAACACTACGTACAGGTGCCCCTGGAGTAACCGAAGGCAAACAGCCACAACCAGGAACATGCTGGACTTGTAAAGGTCCTGATGTGCCACGCGTGATGAAAGAGCAAGGCTTGGCCAATTTTTACAAGGCTCCGTGGTCGAAGTGGGGAGATCAGATAATGAACAGCGTGGGCTGTTCTGATTGCCACGACTCCAAAACGATGGACCTCAAACCCGCACGGCCTGCACTGTACGAGGCCTGGCAACGCGTTGGCAAAGACGTTAACAAGGCCACCCATCAAGAAATGCGCTCGCTGGTTTGCGCACAATGTCACACAGAATACTATTTCAAGGGCGACGGACAATACCTTACTTTCCCACAGGATAGTGGTATAACAGTTGAGGCTATGGAGAAGTATTACGATGCTATGAACTATAAGGACTACACGCACGCACTAAGCCGTGCACCCATCCTCAAAGCGCAGCACCCTGGATACGAAATTCACCAGATGGGTATTCATGGACAACGCGGCGTTTCGTGTGCAGATTGCCACATGCCATACATGAGCAAAGGCGGCGTGAAATACACCGACCACCACATCATGAGCCCCCTGGCCAACATCGAACGCACATGCCAAACCTGTCACCGCCAGAGTGCAGAAACGCTTAGGCAGAACGTGTACGAACGCCAACGCAAGTGCAACGAAATACGTAACCGCGTAGAAAACGAATTGGCCACAGCACACATAGAAGCCAAGTTCGCATGGGACAAGGGTGCAACCGAGGCCGAAATGAAACCCGTTCTCGACCTCCTGCGCAAGAGCCAATGGCGTTGGGACTTTGCTGTTGCCTCGCACGGAGCCGCTTTCCACGCTCCACAAGAAATCACACGCATCCTGTCGCACAGTCTCGACTTCGCCAGCCAGGCACGCCTGAAAGTGGCAAAGGTACTTGCCCGTCATGGATTTACCGCCGATGTTCCCATGCCCGACATCTCAACAAAGGCTAAGGCACAAGCTTACATCGGACTGGACATGAAGCAGAAAGAGGCCGACAAGGAGAAATTCTTGAACACCATTGTGCCACAATGGATAAAGAAAGCCAAGGCTGCGGGCCGTGCAATCGACTTGTAACAGCACTGCCAACTAAGGATTTGCAAACAACAAACATGTTATAGCATCCATCATAAAGGGGTTAAGGCCCATAACAAGGCCTCAACTCCTTTATGGTGTCTATAACAAGGCATCGCCGCTTACGTCAAATCCTTTTGTGGACAACAGGCAACCAGAGGGGCTTTCAGTTCCCGCCGCTCCTATATATAAATAGGTACGCGCGCGTGAGTAGGCTCCCCCAAAGCGCATCCTAAAAAGCCAGTGGCAATCCCGCTCTTTCCAACACCCCACAATTCGCGCATACACCAGCGGCAGCAAGCACCTGCCTACACGCCCATTCGTAACGATTGATAAAACGATAACAAACAAACAAAACAACAAACAATTATGTGGACACGACCATGGAAGATGGTTGAAGGCTTCGCAGTTGGAGCCGGACTTGTGCTAGTTGGCCTACTGTTGCAGTTCAGCACAGGGCCGATAGCCTGGAACAACCTTTCATTTCCCGTCAACTTCATCATCCTGGCAGGCTATATCCTCGCCATGAGCCTTGTATATGCTTTCCGCAACAAGGTGTATTCCTTCAAGTTCCTCTCCTCGTATGCCTCGGCCATCCCTGCCCTAGCCTACGCCGTGGCTCTTACGGCCATCATGGGACTTACCAAACAGGTGCCCGACGGACGCCCGGCATCCGACCCGCTGGGGCTTTCTCGCATGCTTTCGTTCTGGCCCTTCGTACTCATCTACATCTGGGTCTCGGCCATTGTGGCGCAAGCCACCATCAAAAAGGCCTTACATTTCAAGTGGCGCGACGTGCCTTTCATGCTCAACCACGCAGGCTTACTCATCGTTATGCTTTGCGCAACACTGGGCAACGCCGACATGCAACGCCTCAAGATGACCATACACAAGTCGTCTCCTGAGTGGCGAGCCACCAACGACCAAGGAAAAATCGTAGAATTGCCTCTCGCCATACAGCTTAAAGCATTCAAAATCTACGAGTACCCCCCCAAGCTGATGCTTGTAAACGGAAAAACGGGCGACCCCATACCCAAGGAAAACCCCACTACACTTATTGTAGACAGCACCTTTAAAACGGCAGACCTACAAGGTTGGACCATCAAACTAAACAAATACCTCGACGAGGCTGCCCCTTTGATGACCCGAGACACCACCAATTACCTGCCCTGGTACTCGTCGGGAGCGATGACCGCGATAAACATAACCGCCACTTCGCCCGACGGAAAGGTGAAGAGAACGGGCTGGGTAACCTGCGGAAGCTACCATTTTCCCTACCAAGTGCTTAGCTTAGACGGCAAAATATCCATCGCCATGCCCGAACGAGAGCCGCAACGCTACCTCTCGAGCGTAGAACTGATGACCCAAGCAGGACTGCACGCATTCGCAGACATCGAAGTAAACCGTCCGTTAAGCGTGGAAGGATGGAAAATCTATCAGCTATCTTACGACACCTCGATGGGCAGATGGAGCGAAACCAGCGTGTTAGAACTGGTTAGGGACCCCTGGCTACCCTTCGTGTACGTAGGTTTGGGCATGATGATGCTCGGTGCCGTGTTTATGTTTTTGTCGTTGCAACGCAGAAAGGAGACCAAAGAATGACCTGGAATAACTTCCCTTATTTCGCCCTTGTAGCCGTTTTGCTGTGGGCTGTTGGCGCATACGCCGCCTGGAAAGATAAGAAAACACTCACCCTCGGCGCCACCATTGCGGGCCTGTTGGTGTTTTTCGGCTACATCGTAGCCATGTGGGTGTCGCTCGAACGCCCGCCCCTGCGCACGATGGGCGAAACACGCCTGTGGTATTCGTTCTTCCTTCCCTTCGCCGGAATGGTTGTCTACCTGCGTTGGCGTTACAAGTGGATACTCTCTTTCAGTACCATCTTGGC
>NZ_HE999445.1:4745-11906 GCF_000312305.1 Prevotella conceptionensis 9403948
ATACTCTCTTTCAGTACCATCTTGGCCACGGTGTTCATCATCATCAACGTGATGAAACCCGAAATACACAACAAGACGTTGATGCCCGCCCTTCAAAGTCCTTGGTTTGCACCCCACGTCATCGTTTACATGTTCGCCTATGCCCTGCTTGGCGCAGCCACGGTGATGGCCATCTACCTGCTTTTCATTAAGAAGAAACCGGCCACCGACGACGAAATGGACATCACCGACAACCTGGTTTACGTCGGCCTGTCGTTTATGACGCTTGGCATGCTCATGGGCGCGCTTTGGGCAAAGGAGGCTTGGGGACATTATTGGGCATGGGACCCGAAGGAAACATGGGCTGCCGTAACATGGTTTGCCTATCTAGCCTACGTGCATTTCCGCCGTTCGCGTCCCCATCACCTGCGCCCCGCACTCTACATGCTCATCGTTTCATTCTTGCTCCTACAAATGTGTTGGTGGGGAATAAACTACCTGCCAGCCGCTATGGGGTCGAGTGTGCACACCTACAACCTGGGCTAGGAAGCAGAGCATAAGTGCTCACACGCAAAAAAAACAAACCACATTACAAGCCGTTGGCAGCATAACGCTGCCAACGGTTTTTTGTCTATTCAAGTTCCAATACAACCTCAGTGCGGCGTAAAGCACCATGCCTTTGCTTACCCTCCAAATCGGTCATTATACCGCTTATCATTTTTTAGGTTGTTTCCATCGCTTACGGCCCAGCTTTCGTTTGCCTGTGGGCATCATGCCTGTCTTATCTCTCTCAACGCAGCCCACTACACAACTCCAAGAATAAGATAGGCAATATGCTCAACAATCAAAATAATCTGCACAGGCACTAATGAACCTATTTCGGATAAGCACGCCTCACAGGTACGAAACGGCAGACAAAGATACGACAACGCCAGAGATACAGCCTCATCCGCCTGAGGCAGAACGCTGTTATGTGCTAAAAGGCGACCAGACAGAAGTTATTCCATGTATCTCCCACAGGCTGAAGACAAGCTGCAAATGGCAGATGTTCTCTGTGTTTCCATGCTGCTCTCGCCGTCGGCTGTGGGCTGCATACACTGCAACAACATGCGCTGGCCGTCCGCAAACGTACCTGCTTGCAGTTCCGTAGCCCATACACGTGTATTCGGCACATTCTTTTTTGTATAGTTTTCCGCAAGAATTTTAACATTATAAGTGCCCTTTCTGCCCACCGAGCATCCACCTTGCCGCAAAAAATCGATTCTCGCGAAGGTTTGTTTCGATGCAAAAGGGGGCTTGTTGCAAATGCAAGCAAAGTGAATACGCATTGCATAAAACTGCAATTCGCACCCATTTTCGGGCTATTTGCAGCACAATACAGTGCAATTTGCCGCAAAACGCAGTGCGTTTTGATGCAAAACACCTTGCGTTTTGGTGCTAAACGCAAGGTAAAATGGTGCTAAATGCAGGGCAAAATGGTGCTAAATGCAGGGCAAAATGGTGCTAAATGCAGGGTAAAATGGTGCTAAATACGAGGCGAAAAGCATAAATATACATTGCAGTTGTATAGGCAAAACCCATTTCCACCATTAAAAACAGGGCTAAAATGGGTAAAATGGCCATTAAAAAGTAGGGTTTTAGGGGCTAAAAGTGGGTTATTGAGCGCAAAAAATAATGAGCCGACAACCAAACTAGAAAGGCAAAATGGTGCAAAAAGCAGGCTGTATTCTCGAAAATAGGCAAAACAATAGACGTGGAAGACTAGAAATAGTGGCCATTTAACCACTTTTCACCCCATTTTTTCGCTAGAACGAAGCGAGAACCAGAACAGTATTGTAAAATAAAAGCAACAATTTAAGAGTGTGAGTTTTTGAGCTGATGGGTCTTTGAATTTGCAAGTTCGTGAGTTGATGAGTTTGCAAATTGATGAGTTTCCGTGTTCGGGTATTGTCGCTTTTTCGCGAGTTTGTAAACCAAAGAGTTGGTTTGTCCCCCATTTCGCAGACGGAGAGGAGAGTGTATTTATGTTGGCCCAACAAAGATAACAAGCTCCTCTTGATTTTTAGAAACATTAAGCCCAAATCGGTTGCTAGGGCTTGTGCAATTTTTGTTTGATTGTTGAGCCTATTGCCTGTTTTGTTCTTGAAGGCGTAGCGAGCTACATAAAGAGAATGAAACTGGCAATATGTCGACAAACAAACGAAAGATGAACAGCAGACAAAGGAAACAACCTAAAATAATTGGCAAGCGGCTTAACGGCCGATTGGGGTTAAAAGTCAAGACGGTTTCGGCATATCGCATTGTGCTTTGCAGTTTACAGCACTGCATATAGCAACTAATTGCAGCGTGTTTTGATGTGAACAGCAGTACCGTTTGCAGCAAATAAAGGCCGTTTTGATACGAATAGCACACTTTTCTGCATAAATTTCACTTTAATTCAACCCAAATCGGTTGTTTGAGACATGCAATTTTTGTTTGAATGTTGAGCATATTGTCTGCCTTATTCTTGAAGGCGCAGCGGGCTACGTAGAGAGAACAAGACAGGCAAGCTGCCGGCAAGCAAACGAAAGATGAGCAGTGAGTGGTGCAAACAATCAAAAATAATTGATAAACGGTATAACAACCTATTGGGTTCAACAACAAATGCCGCCATCAGCATTTACACACAAGAGCCAGATATAATACAGAAAAAGATGAATTGGCGGTTGCATAAAGCTATCTAAACACCGCACAATTCATCCTTATTTTTATCGGCCAAGCAGGCCGTTGGCACAACATCAGCCTTTACCGTGCTGTTTCCAATCCCATTTGCTTAGCCTTCTGCATCAGCAATTGCATCAGCGGTTCGCGCTCGTTAGGCACACGATTGTCTAACACTGCATCTTTAAGCGTTTGTTTCAGCGTGCCCACCTCACGGCTAGGACCAAGATGAAACAACTCCATTATCTCGTTTCCATCAATCACTGGCTGTAACAAACGTTTGTAATCACGTTCTTTCAAGTCGGCCAACTTTTCGCGCACAATGCGGAAATTATCTAGGAAACGTTGTTTCTTAATGTGATTTTTGCTTGTTATGTCGGCCTCACAAAGCGTCATCAAGTCCTCAGTGTCGTCGCCCGCATCGTTCATCAGTCGCCTAACGGCACTGTCGGTAACGCTGTCTTCGGCAATAACGATGGGCCGCATGTGCAAGTCTACAAGCTTTTGCACGTACTTCATCTTCGAGTCGAGGGGCAGTTTCATGCGCCTGAACAAGTCGGGCACCATCTTTGCACCAATGAAATTGTGGTTATGGAAAGTCCATCCAACCGCCGGGTCCCAACGTTTCGTCTTCGCTTTGCCCACATCGTGCAACAAGGCAGCCCATCTCAGCCACAAGTTGTCGGTGTGTTGGCAAATGTTGTCAAGCACCTCCAACGTGTGATAGAAGTTGTTTTTGTGCGCACGGCCATTGCGCGTTTCCACATTATCGAGCCTAGTTAGTTCAGGAAGGATGAGTTGCAGCAGGCCACAGCGGTGCAATTCCACAAATCCGCGACTAGGCTGCTGTGTCATCATTATCTTGTTTAGTTCGTCGGCAATGCGCTCTCCGCTAACAATCTTAATGCGTTCGGCATTACGTGTAAGCGCATCGAATGTTTCGTCTTCGATGAAAAAGCGCAGTTGGGTGGCAAACCGCACGCACCGCAACATGCGCAGGGGGTCGTCAGAGAAAGTGATGTCGGGGTCGAGCGGCGTGCGAATGATGCCGTCTTCGAGGTCGTAAAGGCCATCGAAAGGGTCTATAAGCTGCCCGAAGTTCTCGGCGTTAAGGCAAACGGCCATAGCGTTGATGGTAAAGTCGCGGCGGTTTTGGTCGTCTTCCAGCGTTCCGTTCTCCACGATAGGCTTACGCGAGTCGTGACTGTAACTTTCTTTTCGCGCCCCAACGAACTCAATTTCGTAACCGCGAAACTTCACTTGGGCCGTTCCGAAATTGCGAAACACCGATATGTGCGCCTTCTTTCCAAGGTTTTTGCGCAGAGCATCGGCCACTTGTATGCCACTTCCCACCACAACTACGTCGATGTCGTTAGACGCTCGTTCCAAGAAAAGGTCGCGAACATACCCTCCTACCACATAACAAGGCACGCCGAGGGCATCTGCCGCGTCGCCTATTTTATGGAAAATGTCTTGGTCTAGGAGTTCAGCCAGTTGGGCATCGGATAATATCTTCATGCTAAATACAAGTCTTTTTGTAGGTGCAAAGTTACGCATAAAAGTTGATAGTAGCCCGTTGCGAACGCGTTTTTAGACGTGCAGGCAGGCAGATGTTGGGCATAAGCGCCAATTGAAAAGCGACAACGGATGCGCTTGAACACAAAATGAAGTGCATTTTATCGAATAAGCCTTAAAATACATGCAGATAGTTCGGCGGTCTCGTTTTTTATTGTTACTTTTGTCCATGATGGTGCGTGCAAACACCAGATGAGACGTAGGTACATGGCTGGCAGTGCGCTTTTAATGATGCGCAAAACAGGGCGGTTATCGCCTCTGTGCCACATCGGGTGTTGCAGATGGTACCCCATACAGTACATATAATTAAGAAATTATGAATAAGATACTTTTGCTTTTGGCTCTGTTTGCCTTAACCATTAGCTGCGAAAAGAGCGAAGACGAGAAGGCCGCACCGCTGCTTGCCAAGATAGACAGCTTGTATAAGGCAGAGCGTTATCAAGACGTACTCGACTCAATTAGCGTGTTGCGCGACCGCTTTCCGCGTGCCATCAATGCGCGAAAAACGGCTTTGGGGCTTTGGCAAACGGCATCGTTGAAGTTGGCACAAGCCGACATTGCACGCACCGACTCGGCTTTACAAGCCAAAGAGCAGGCTCTGAAACAAGGAAAGCTTACCTCACAGCGCAAGGCGGAGCTTTTGGTTAGGCGCGATTCGCTGAAAATTCGATACGAGGCCCTTTGTCAAATGGTGAAGGCCATTCAGAAAAAGCAGGCGCAATGATTGGCGCGCACGGCACGACAACTCGTGCCTTTTCTTTTGCCGTTTGCTGAATAATGTGTAATTTTGCAGAAATTAGGCTGCACTCGGCAATATAAAAGTAAACTTTCATTGCGCTCGCTGGCACTAATTTTGCAGAAATTAGGCTGCACTCGGCAATATAAAAGTAAACTTTCATTGCACTACCGATGCGCCCTACCCCACCTCACCGAGGCTCAAAAGAACAAGAACGATGGCAGAACAAGCAACGACAGAGAAACAGTTTGAGGAAACGCTGAAAGAGTGTGCAGACCTTTTTGAAAGAAAACTGCACGACTATGGCGCATCGTGGCGCATTCTGAGGGCCACATCGCTTACCGACCAGCTCTTTATCAAGGCCAAACGCATACGCTCGCTACGAAATAAAACGAACGGCAATGGTGAACGAAGGCATCAGACCTGAGTTTATCGCATTGGTGAATTATGGTATTATCGGCCTAATTCAACTAGACAAAGGCTTTGCCGACGAGGTTGACCTCACACCCGAAGAGGCACTTGCCCTTTATCGCCAATACGCCAACGAAGCCTTGCAACTGATGCTAAAAAAGAACCACGACTACGACGAGGCGTGGCGGATGATGCGCGTTAGCAGCTATACCGACTTGATACTAACTAAGCTGCAACGCATAAAGGAAATGGAAGACTTAGAAGGCGACACCCTTGTTAGCGAAGGCATAGACGCCAACTATATGGACATCATCAACTATGCAGTGTTTGGAGCCATTAAACTAAAAGAGAAGGAAGTACGATAAAGACCATGCTTGCGGCTTTGCTAAAAGCGATAACCAATCGTATATGCCGCACCAACTGGCCAATAGAGCATTTTGAATGTGAAACGACTGATATACATACTTACCAACGTGTGCAGGCTTTTGATAGCCACAACCTTCGTGTTGTCGGGCTATGTAAAGGCCATCGACCCGCTTGGCACTCAATATAAGATAAACGATTACCTGATGGCCGCCGGTCTTTCAGGCTTCGTTTCCAATTGGTTCACGCTCTTCACGTCCGTTGCCTTGTCCGCCACAGAGTTCGCTTTGGGCGTGTATTTGCTCTTCGCCATACAGCGGCGTTTGGTTTCAAAGCTGCTGTTGGGCTTTATCGGCATGATGACCCTCATCACGGTGTGGATATACTTTGCTAGTCCTGTAAAGGATTGTGGTTGTTTCGGCGATGCCCTTCATCTGAGCAATGGGCAGACTTTGGCAAAAAACATCGTGCTGTTGCTGGCCGCCATAGTGGTGGCAAGATGGCCGCTGCGCATGGTGAGGTTCATTTCAAAGACCAATCAATGGATTGTTACCAACTATACGCTGTTCTTTATCATCGTGTCGAGCGCGTGGAGCCTATACACGCTCCCCCCATTCGACTTCCGTCCATACCACATCGGAGCCGACATTCGTAAGGGAATGGAAATTCCTGCGGATGCAAAACAGCCCAAATTTGAAACAACCTTCGTGCTAAGCAAGAACGGAGAGACGCGCGAGTTTACGCTAGACAACTACCCAGACTCCACTTGGACCTTCGTAGACAGCAAGACCGTGCAAACAGAAGAAGGCTACGTACCGCCCATTCACGACTTCTCCATCACCGACGAGGCCACAGGCAACGACATCACGGAAGACGTCTTAAGCCGTAAGGGCTACACTTTCTTGCTGATTTCGCCTTACTTAGAGCAAGCCGACGACACCAACTTCGGTGCGATAGACCGAATATACGAGTACGCCAAACGGCATAACGTGCCCATGATGTGCCTAACCGCCAGCGGAAAAGCCGCCATCAGCCGTTGGCAAGACCTCACTGGTGCCGAATATCCTTTCTACATCACCGACGGCACTACGCTGAAAACGATGATAAGGAGCAACCCTGGGCTGATACTCATTAAAGATGGTGTGGTGATTAACAAATGGAGCCACAACGCCTTGCCCAAACAAGAAACGCTGAATGCCCCACTAGACAAGCTTAGCATCGGCAAAATAGACCCCACCAGCGTAACGACACGCATCACCAAGATAGTGCTTTGGTTCGTGTTCCCGCTGTTCTTGCTTACCTTGGCCGACCGTCTATGGGCATGGACCAAATGGATAAAGAAACAAAGAAAACGCAATAAACTATATACACTCTTAAAGAAAAAAAGAAAAATGAGA
>NZ_HE999445.1:12213-40680 GCF_000312305.1 Prevotella conceptionensis 9403948
TCGTAGCAGGTAACTGGAAAATGAACCTGAACCTGCAAGAAGGACTGGCCTTGGCAAAGGAAGTGAACGACGCTTTGGCCGCCGACAAACCCAATTGCGACGTTATCATCTGCACACCTTTCATTCATTTGGCTAGCGTAGCAGGCGTTTTAAACAGCCAACTCGTTGGTTTGGGTGCCGAGAACTGCGCAGACAAGGAAAAAGGAGCATACACGGGCGAGGTCTCGGCCGAGATGGTGAAGAGCACGGGCGCACAATATGTTATCCTGGGACACTCTGAACGTCGCGAATACTACAACGAAACACCCGAGATATTGAAGGAAAAAGTGCTCTTGGCACTTAAAAACGGGTTGAAGGTGATATTCTGCATCGGCGAGACTTTGGCCGAACGCGAGGCCAATAAGCAAAACGACGTGGTGAAAGCAGAACTTGAAGGTTCGGTGTTTAACCTCTCTGCCGAAGAGTTTGCCAACGTTATCGTAGCCTACGAACCCATCTGGGCAATCGGTACAGGTAAGACTGCAACGGCCGAACAAGCCGAAGAGATACACGCTTTCATTCGTTCGGCAATCGCCGAAAAGTATGGCAACGAGGTTGCCGAGAACACTTCCATCCTCTATGGCGGCAGTGCAAAGCCCAGCAATGCACCCGAACTGTTTGCCAAACCCAACATTGACGGCGGCCTTATCGGCGGTGCAGCATTGAAATGCGCCGACTTCAAGGGCATCATCGACGCTTGGAAGAAATAACAACAAGCAACAGCTAATGCGGCGGAGCGGCACTTTCGGCCTACGAAAGTGTGCCGGGCGTGTCGCCTCGCCAATTTATTCATCCACTTTCCAAATGCGGCAAACGTGCGGATTGGTCGGCAACAGGCCACTTCGCCCTAGCGCAACCCTCAACACCCCACAACAATGAAACGTCTGGTAACCGTTATTCTCACTTGGATTTGCACCGTCATTGCAATGGAGGCGCAAACCTTTACCGACCATTTGCGCCGACGCGACCCAAAGACGCAAGGCGTTGTAACCATCTCTCAGAGTGCCGCCATAGAACAATTGGTTAACGGAAAGGGCGGCGCAGGGAAGTGGGCAACCCCCAATCCCAACGAACGCACACCCCAAACCGCCAACGGCAGCGCAGCCAACAGTGGGAAAAGTACCTCAGTAACCGAGGTAGAGAGCCCTGCGCGACAACCTAACGAGAAACGCGAAACGGAACAAACGCGCAAGAACGACCCCAATAAAAAAGAGACCACACAAAAGAATAACGCCCTCGGCGACGATGGCGACGGCCTGAACATCCCCGTAATAGACACGCGCAAGAAGGTGATGGTGGGCGGATACAAGGTAGACGGCTATCGGGTGCAGGCATACGCCGGCGGAAACTCGCGCGACGACAAGAACCGCGCACAGCAAATAGGCAACCGGATAAAAGCCGCCTTCCCCGACCAACCCATCTACGTGCACTTCTATTCGCCACGATGGATTTGCCGCGTGGGCAACTACCGCAGCATAGAAGAGGCCACACGCATGCTCAACGCCATACAAGCCTTGGGCTACAAGCAGGCTGTCATCGTAAAAGGAAAGATAACGGTGCAGAACTAAGACTGCCCAACATGCAACGACATACATAAAGAAGCCACTTATCTGAAACATGAACTTGGAACCAGAATACCGAGAAGGGCTAGACCAGCTAGCCGTACATTACAAAGAAGTGTTAGCCCTTTTGGGTGAAGACCCTAGCCGCGAAGGATTAGAAAAAACGCCCATGCGCGTGGCAAAGGCCATGCAGGTACTAACCCGCGGCTACACGCAAGATGCTCGCAAAGTGCTTACAGCTGCACTCTTCGAAGAGAAATACAACCAAATGGTTATCGTTAAAGACATCGACTTCTTCTCGATGTGCGAACATCACATGCTGCCCTTCTTCGGAAAGGTGCACGTGGCCTACATTCCCAACGGCTACATCACGGGCCTAAGCAAGATAGCACGAGTGGTAGACATATTTAGCCATCGCCTGCAAGTGCAGGAACGAATGACCCAACAAATAAAAGACTGCATACAAGACACGCTTAAACCCCTAGGCGTAATGGTGGTTGTAGAGGCCAAACACCTGTGCATGCAGATGCGCGGCGTGGAAAAACAAAACTCCATCACCACCACCAGCGATTTCAGCGGTGCCTTCAACCAAGCCAAAACGCGCGAGGAGTTTATGAACCTCATACGCCCAAAATAACATTTTTTATATCTTTTAGATGCAAGTTCTACGTTAATCCTGCTTTAAATTATAAATACAATAATACAGAACACGATGAAAAAAACATTGAATTTGGTTGCCGTCGCCTTATTCGGCGTGGCCATGTTGTCGCTCAGTTCATGTCTTAGCGGCGGAAACGGAGGTGAAGAACCGAAGTATAAGAAAATAACAAAGGCAGAGCAAACGGTTATCATGAGTTCCATTGTTGGTAATTACTCTGGCCAGTTGAAGTTTGTCAAGGGTCCAAAACCCACTGACATCGACTCGGTGAAAATCGCTTGGACCGTTACAAACGACACGATACTTGTTATCGACAAATTCCCCGTTAGAGTTTTGACAGGCTCGGTCAGTGCCTCTGAAACCTTCGTAAAACAGCTAGGCGCAGCAGACCCCGTTGAGGTAAAGATGAAATTAAAGCTGCCCAATTACACGCTGGAAGACTATTACAACAAAGGTTATTACTTGGCAAGCCCCATTGCAGCCAAAGATTTCGACATAACGATTGCCGGAAAGCCTGGCAAACTGGCATTTACCAATGTCATCCAATTTGGTTCTATGCAGCATCAGCAAGTGCAACAATTGCTGGAATACTACAAAGAAAAGCAAGTTATACGTTTGCTTGTAAAGCAAATAACGTACGAGAACACCCCTTACGAAATTAAGAATCCTGTCGTTCTGCAAGGGAAAAAGATTTAATTAGGCACATGAAGTTTATTTCTTGGAACGTCAATGGGCTGCGCGCCGTGGTTGGCAAAGACTTTGAGAACACTTTTAAAGCACTTGATGCAGATTTCTTTTGCCTGCAAGAAACAAAGATGCAGGCAGGTCAGCTAGACTTACAGTTCGATGGTTACGAATCGTATTGGAACTATGCCGACAAGAAAGGTTATTCAGGCACGGCCATTTACACGCGCCATGAACCCCTGAACGTTAGCTACGGCATCGGCATCGACCAACACGACCACGAGGGAAGGGTTATCACCTTAGAGATGCCCGCGTTCTTTTTGGTAACGGTCTACACGCCCAATTCGCAAGAGGAGCTGCGCCGACTAGACTACCGCATGCAGTGGGAAGACGATTTTCAGGCCTATTTGCACAACTTGGATAAGCGTAAACCCGTGATTGTTTGCGGCGATATGAATGTGGCACACCAAGAAATAGACTTGAAAAATCCCAAGACCAACAGGCGCAACGCTGGTTTTACCGACGAGGAACGCCAAAAGATGACCCAACTTCTAGATGCAGGTTTCACAGATACCTTCCGTTGGAAATATCCCGAAGAGGTTACATATAGTTGGTGGTCGTACAGGTTTAAGGCACGCGAACGCAACACAGGGTGGCGCATCGACTATTTCCTTGTGTCTAATCGCCTACAAGCCGAAGTGCTAGACGCCAAAATTCATACCGACATATTGGGCAGCGACCACTGCCCTGTGGAACTACTCTTGAAGTAATTACATACGCTTAATCCACCTCATTGCCACTGCCAACTTACCATTGAGTGGCAAATGAGGTGGATTTTTTGTGTCCATACCAAAAGGAGAAACAACGTGGAGCCGCACTGATGTGCATTTACCACGCCTAGAACTCGCACAACAAGGCCATAGAAAGACCTTAGAACGACTAAACAATCGAATTAAGAGATTTTACCTCTCCCCAAAAATAATAAGATGTAATGTGCAGGATATAGGCTTAGTGCAACAACACTAACCAGCATGTTAACACATAAACTTGTTATAGTCAAACAGAATTGCTTTTGGGAAATTGGTGTTAGAAGGATGCAAGACGTTGCGTAGCACGGCATCAATAAACCCTTGCACAGAGAATAAAGAGGACCTTTGTTTGTTTACGATGCACCTATGGCTTTGCAAATCCAATTCTGTTTGACTATAACTTGTCTGCTTGCGAATTCGCCAACTAGTAGAATCTACCACCTTGTTAACGTGCAAACTGGTTACCTTGCCTGCTAATAAACCCGTAAAGCCATAAGACTTTCCAGCATATTAACTCGTCAACGTGTAAACGTACCAGCTCGTGAAATCTACCACCTTGTAAAGGCATAAACTTGCGAATTCGTCAACTTACGAACTCGGCAACCCCTCAACTTATAAACGCTCCACCCCCCCCCCATTTTTGTCCACTTTTAAGCATAAATTTTAACATTATGAGTGGCTTATAGTCCACCAACAGCTCACCTTGCCGCAAAAAAACGATTCTCGCGCAGGTTGGTTTTGATGCAAAAAAGGGGTAGTATGCGAATGCGGCAAAATGAATTTTTATTTAAAAGCACCGCCATTTGCACTGGTTTTTGGGCAATTTGCAGCAAAATGTAGTGCGTTTTGATGCTAAACGCAGTGCAATATGCCGCTAAACGCACTGCGTTTTGGTGCTAAATGCAGTGCATTTTGGTGCTAAACGCAAGGCAAAATGGTGCTAAATGCAGTTCAAAATGCTGCAAAATGCAAGTCGAAAAGCATAAAAATACGCTGCAATGGTATAAATAAAACCTTTTAGAGACATTAAAAACATGACCGAAAAGGGCAAAATAGTGGTTAAAAAGTTGGATTTTAGGGGTTAAAAGCGGGAAATTGGAGTTGAAAAAATACGAGTTGGCAACCAAACTAGAAAGGCAAAATGGTGCAAAATGTAGGTTCCAGGCTTAAAAATAGACAAGCATCAAGGCATGAAAGGGTAGAAATAGCGGAAATTTACCTACTTCTTAACCAATATTTTCGCTAGAATGGGTGGAAAACAAATCGCATTTTGTAAAACATATCGTAAGTTTTTAAGATTATGAGTTGGAGAGTTGGGGAGCTGATGAATTAGCGAGTTGACAAGTTAGTGGGTTGATGAGTTGAGAAGTTTGGGAGTTGAGAGTTGGTGAGTTGATGGGTTGAGTTGGGGAGTTTGGGAGTTTGGGAGTTTGGGAGTTGAGAGGGTGAGCTGGTGAGTTTGGGAATTGAGAGTTGTTGAGTTAATGAATTGATGAGTTGGTGAGTTAGTGAGTTGGTGAATTTGGGAGTTTGGGAGTTGAGAGCTGGTTGGAGAGTTGGGGAGTTGGTTGGGGAGTTGATGAGTTGGAGAGTTGATGGGGCGAGTTGGGGAGTTTGGCAGTTAGGAGTTGAGAGGGCGAGTTGATGAGCTGGTGAGTTTAGGAATTGAGAGTTGGTGAGTTAGTGAATTGAGAGCTGGTGAATTTGGGAGTTGATAGGTTTGTGAGTTGAGAGGTGGTGAGTTAGTGAATTGATGAACTGGTGAGTTAGTGAATTGATGAGCTGGTGAATTTGGGAGTTGATAAGTTTGTGAGTTGAGAGGTGGTTGGCGAGTTGATGAGTTGGGGAGTTATCAGCCGTTTGCTTTGTCTACAGGTGGAACGTGCGTTCCAACTCCTATTTTGTTTGACTATAACTTACAGCGGTTGTATACTCTTTACCACACCCGAATTTTGCCAATACTCCACACGAGCCTTTTTATACCCCTGCATGTCTTGGTAAATGCTGCGGTTTATACTATGATCTGCCCACCAAGGAGAATCGTCGTCCGCCCATTCCACGGTATAATGAGTGCCTCTACGTCCTGAATGGCGATTCACTTCCACCTCTCCTTGATATACTTTCAGGCTGTCGGTACAGAGGTCTTTCACCAAGGCAATGCCAAGAGCCACCCCAAACACGCAGCTAGCACAGCATATCACTACACCCCAAAGACGCGAATACCATTTTTCCTTTTTCTCGATGGCCAACAAATAGCCTGCATAAGTAATAAGAAACATGATAAGAGTCATAACCGCTTGGCGCAACAACCCCACGTAGCCATAGGTACAATCCGTCAAAAAGGTGATAAAACCAAAAAACAACACGAGAGCCAAACCAAAGGGTAGATAGAACTTCCATTTGGAAGGAGTGGACGTATTGGCGTTGGCCATGCGCTCTTGATTGCGTTTCGACCACCATGAGAACCTCCATCGCCTACCCTTTCCTTCTGTCGTTGAATCGCGTTCATTTCTCGTCTGTGTAATTTCAGCTAGTATCGCGTTCCATTCTAGCGTGCCTTCAACAAGTTGTCGTTCGCCATACTGGTCGCGTAGGGTAATGGTAACGGGCTTGCCACCATCGTATTTCACCGACCAGCTGCGCACCACCCGATCGTTATCGTCAGGCGAATTGCCGTTCAGTATTTCCCTTTCCACGGCATCTACATATCGTTTGGCCTGCAGCAACGTGCCTCCGCCCAAGCGATGTGCCGTGGCTACGGCCTCTAACTTACGTCCTTGCTTTAACAGTTCTATTATTTGTTCTTTCATCATGGGTTTTGTTTAAGTGTTTTTTCCAATTCAAGCTTCATCATGCAGTTTGCTGTGTTACTCTAAAAGACATCGGCAACAATTGAAGATGCGCTATAAAACCCGTCTTGGAGGTAGAGAAATATTGCATTGGGCTATTATCATCGTAACAACAATACACACTATCATCCACCCGATGATATACGCATAGTTATATGCAGGGGTGTCTGTTGCCCTTCCGCGATAATAATTCATCACGCGTTCGTGCCGACCCGACTTTACATAATACCGCCAAATGCCGAAGAAAAGGGCACAAAAGGAACCGCATACATAAAGTACTGAGAGTTGCTTACCAAAAGGCAGCAGGTGTAGTTTATTCAATTTGTCTAACAATATGAGTAAAGGGAATAGTAAACCAGCCATTATTCCACCTGGTCCGCTAACCTTTCTGTCGCCTCTATCTTGGCTGCGTTCGCCAGCAAAGTATATTCTGTCAATGATGTTGAAATGTGCCATAATGGTAAATTGAAAAAGTTGCAAGGCTATGAAACCTTTGTATGCTAGTTGTTTTGTTGTTATCGCTTAAAAGCGGTGTGGCTTAAAATAATGCATTAACCCCATGCAGCCAACAAGAATTATGCTGTTAGCTCACTAGAACTTGCGTATGGAATCTATCTTTATCGTGGGTAAATACAGCGTGTCGGGCGAGTTGGATATGCGTAACTTACCTTGTTCAAAGAACAAAAGTTTTGCCCTTTTCAGATAGTTCACCAAGCGATAGTGGCAGTATATCTGTTGGTTGTCATAACTTAACAGCAATGTGCTATCGGGTTTACAATAGTTGTTTATGGGGTTATTGTCGTTGTTAGTAAGGTACGAAACCTCAGAAAAGAGATAGACCTTTTTCCCATCAACCTCTAAAAACTCGATGGGTGCAAAGTCTTTCAGCTCTTTATTAAGTCCTTTATATAGTGGTCCGATAAGGAACCCGGGATGAGTTCCATCCTCGTTGAAAAGCTTTTGGGTAGACAGCAATAAGAAACTGTTGTATTCTTTATGGCTTGCAACATAGGTTTCGATGGCAGCATAACAGTCTTGTCTTACCTGATAAGGATGCTTATTGGTGCAGCCAGCCATCGCCAATGCAAGGGTTATTGATAGGGCAATGGTTAAAAGCTTATTCTTTCCCATATAGTTTCTTTTTGTTTCTTATGGCAGCAGTGGTCTTTTCCATGCGTTTCATCAGGGAAACTTGAAGGCGATGAGGGTACGGAATACCTCCTGTAATCTGATGAAATGCGGATACTTTACTGGACACGTTGCAAACGTGTAGAACCTTTTTGGAGGGAGACAAATGCCGTTTCTAATGGTGTCGTGGTAGTAAATGCCAATACAAAGTTGCCACGAGTGGCAAACAAGTAGGGGGTCGGCTGCTTGATTTCCCGTTTTGGGGTTTGCGGAACGTCATGTTGCGATGCCTGCCAAATATCCGAGCTGCAGGCTTGGGTTGGCCCCTTTTGTACCAGGAGCTATTTGAAGAAACTCCCTCCTTTTTGCAATTCCTTATTCATGAAACGGTAGAAAATGCCGCTTGAATCGGCCTCCAGCAACGGCAGGTCTAGCTTTTCATACTTAAAATGGCCGTCCTCAATCAGCTTTTCCTCGCACAATCGCTCTCGGATGTCTGCCAAAACCACTTTAAGTCCTTCGTCGCGAAGGGTTGTTTCGTCTTTCGTCTCGCAGGCCAGAACTACGGATGCCTCGTTGATGTAGGGTGAATTGGTGGTTTCGTTGTTAGAGAATGTCAGCACTGTGTCGGCTGTTTTCGTTTCGCAATCGAAATTAGACACCAGTCCTGCGCGTTCAATGGCTCGTAGGTAGTTGCGGGTTAAGAAGTTGATGCACAGCCCTTTCTTATGCTTGATGCAAGAGGAAAGGTACGAGTTGGCATGCATCCCCATCGCGAAAACATTGCCGATGCTGAACGATGAAGACAGTGTGGAGAGCTTGGGCTGCCCGTCTTTGCCATAATACGAGACGATGAAGACGGGGTACCCAGGATAGAACTTCTTTGTGTCTAGCTTTACCTTCATTGTTGAGATAATGGTTTGATGTGGTGGTACGTTGTTTGCCGACGGCGAATAAGCCGCGTTGCATTTGTTCTTTTCTTTTTAGGGGCGGCCATTTCCTGTCTTTACTTCGCTGCCCTTTTTGTGAGAGGCCTTCTGTTGCGATAGTGAGACGTACGCAGATTGTAGGGGCAGATGCGTTGTTCTTATGCACCAAGTATGTAAACGGAAACCTAGCGTAGGATGGTCTTCCGCTAGTTCCGTTTACGTTTTTACCTACGGTTCGCGCCACGTTGGCTTGCCCACATTACAACGCGGGCTTAATTTGTGCCAGCCACGCATCAATGCGCTCGTCGGTCTTGTCGGCCTCGTTCTCATTGTCGAGAGCCAGTCCAACAAACTTTCCGTCTTTAACCGCAGGGCTGTCTTCGAATGTGTAGCCTTCGGTAGGCACGCCTTCGAGCACGTTAGCCCCCGCATTGGTGGCGGCTTCACACAGCTCGGCCATTCCTCCGCAGAACGTGTCGGCGTTGGAATTGGAGTCGCCGCAGCCGAAAATGGCCACCGTTTTGCCTTTTAGGCCAACCTCGTCGAGCAGTTTCACGCCCTCGTACCAGTCGTCTTGCATCTCACCCGAACCCCACGTGGATGTTCCCAGCAGCAGGTTCTCGTTTTCGTTAAGCACGTCGGCAGTCAGGTCGCCCACGTTAATGGCTTCCACGCCCAATTTCTCGGCTATTTTTTCGGCTATGCCTTGGCAGGTGCCCATTGACGAACCGAATATAACAATTGTTTTTTTCATCGTTTATCTGTTTGTGATTAATGTATTGCAAAGATAAAAATAAATGTTCATTGGCAATGCGTATGAATGTTATTTTTGCTTACTTCTCGGTCTGCTCTTTCGTGCACGTACAAAAAATGTATGGGCCTGTCCCAAGGATGGGGGCGCAAAAAAGTGCCTTGTATCTTCTTCTATTTAGGTTAAAAACCTTATCTTTGCCGTGCAAATTGTTACGTCCCTGTTATGCGGCGTACAGCGTGCAGCATCATTAACAACAGCCTAAATGTGCTATACAATGGAAGAACAATCTATACGCAAACCTTATCTGAGAAAACCTAAATGGCTTTACACCAAGATTGAGGGTGGAGAGAAATACGGATTTGTAGAGAAAACGCTCGAAGAGAATGGTTTGCACACGATATGCAGTAGTGGAAAATGCCCGAATAAGGGACATTGCTGGAAAAGTGGAACGGCTACCTTCATGATATTGGGTGACCGTTGTACACGTGCGTGCCGATTTTGCGCCACGCAAACTGGAAATCCTTTGCCGCCCGACTCTCACGAACCGTTGAAGATTGCGCGTAGTGTGAGAGCTATGGAACTAAGACATTGTGTGATAACATCGGTAGATCGCGACGACTTACCCGATAAAGGGGCGGCTCATTGGGCTGAAACCATCCGCCAGATACGCGAACTTTGTCCAGAGATTATTATCGAGGTGCTTATTCCCGACTATCGCGGGCAGGAGTTGCAAACGGTGTTAGAGGCTGCGCCCGACATCGTTGGGCATAACTTGGAAACGGTGGAAAGACTAACACCGAGTGTTCGCCACCGCGCCACCTATCGAAACAGCATGGGTACCTTGCGCGAGATAGCCGAACAGGGCTTTATAACCAAGACGGGAATAATGGTAGGCTTGGGCGAAACGCAGGAAGAGGTGAACGCTTTGCTGCAAGAGGCTTACGATGTTGGCTGCCGAATGATAACCATTGGGCAGTATCTGCAACCGAGCGAAAAGCAATTGGACGTGGTGGAGTATGTTCACCCCGACACGTTCTTGGCCTATAAGCGAACTGCTGTGCGCATTGGTTACGAGAACGCTGAAAGCTCTCCCTTTGTGCGTTCTTCGTTCATGGCGGAGCAGTCGTTTATTAGTATGCTGGTGCGGAAAAAGAAGTTGGAGGGGAAGAATAAAGGTGAAAAGGTGAAAGGGTGAAAAGATGGCTAACGCCCTTTAAAGCAGCCGAGCAGTTTCTAGATTTGTAGTTCGTTCTAGCTCTTGGACTGGTCTGACAAGTCGGACTTGTCTGACTTGTCCTATTAGCCAGACACCACCTACAAACGCAAGCGGCAAAGCATTTGGCTTAACTCCTTAACTCCATAACTCCTTAACTCCTTAACTCCTCAAAAATAACTCCTCATAATCCCTCCTCTTCCAATCCTTTAATCCTCTTTTTAGGTGTTACACCCAGGGCGCGAAGGCCATCAATGCGTCTAAGCACATTGCCCTTCCCGTCGAAAAGCTGACCGCGAGCCTGCTCGAAGTTACGAGCAAGACGTTGCAGCTGACCTTCAAGGTCGGTGAACGTCTCGGTAAAGCCCGCCACTTTGTCGTACAGGTCGGCGGCAGTTTTCACTATCTTCTCCACGTTTTTGCTCTGTCTGTCGTATTGCCACAGGTTATAGGCCAGTTGTAAAGCCATGAGCAAGTTGCTGGGCGAAATGATGATGATGCGTTTTTGGTACGCATAGCGGCTCAGATCTGGCTGTTGTTTCATGGCAGCGATGTAGCTGTTCTCGTTGGGAACAAACATCAGCACGAACCCGATAGCGTCTTCCACTAGCTTATCATAGCTTTTGGCCGACAGCTCGTCCACATGTCTGCGCACGCTTTTGGCGTGTTCGGCCAGCAAGCGGTCGCGTTCGTGTTCGTCATCAGTGGCAACGGCGTCGGCGTATGCCGTTAACGACACCTTAGAGTCAATCACCACCGACCGTCCTTCGGGAAATCTCACCACCACATCAGGCCGAAACGTTGCGCCATCTTCGCTTTTCACCGATTCTTGCACGAAGAATTCCTCATCGCGTTGCAGACCGCTATTCTCCAAAAGCGTTTCAAGAACCATCTCTCCCCAATCGCCTTGCGTCTTACTCTCGCCTTTCAAGGCTCGCGAAAGGTTAGCAGCGTCTTCGCCGATGCGTTCCGTTTGTTGTTTCAAGCTGTCAACCGTTTGTTGCTGTTGCTGTTGAAACAGTTTCATTGTGTTTTCAAAAGCCTTTTGCAGTTCGGTTTTGTTCACCTCATTTTGCGTCTTGCTCTCGTACACAGCCCGCTTAAAGTCTGTAAATTGTTCCTTAATAGGCCTCAAAAGGTCGTCCATCTGCGTGCGGTTCGCCCGTTGCAATTCCTCTTGTTTAGCTGCCAGTTCCTTAGCGGCAGTGTGTTGCATGTCTTTTTTCAGACTTTCCAGCTTTTGTTCCCATCGTTGGTCGCTTTCCTTACGCAAGTCTTCGGCGTGTTGGCGTTCCCTATCAAGGTTTTGGTTAGCCCGTTGCAGGTTGTCGTCGGCTTGGTCGAGCATGCGTTTAGCATACTCGCGTTCTGTTTCCAATTGCTTTTTCAGTTCATCAATCTGCCGTTCGTACCCCGCCTTCGTATTCTTAAAGAGTACGAAAACGAAGACTACGGCCACAATGACGATAAGGGCAAAAACTATTTCCATATTTTTTGAGGAGTTGTTTTTGGGGAGTTAAGGAGTTGTGGAGTTATTTTTGAGGAGTTAAGGAGTTATGGAGTTAAGGAGTTAAGCCAAATGCTTTGCCGCTTGTGTTTGGTGTGGGGCAGGCTAGTTGGGATCGTCGGACCAGTCGGACCAGTCAGACCAGGTCCGACCGGTCTGAAAGCTAGAATGCTTATCCTTTTAATTATGCACCAACGTTCCGATATTCTCACCGCGCATAACGCGTTCGAGATTACCTACAACATCCATGTTAAACACGTATATGGGCAAATTGTTCTCCTTACACATCGTAGTGGCGGTGAGGTCCATCACTTTCAAGCCACGCGTATAAATTTCGTCGTAGGTTATTTCTGCAAACTTTGTGGCCGAAGGGTCTTTCTCCGGGTCGGCCGTATAGATACCATCCACGCGCGTACCTTTAAGCATTACGTCGGCCTCTATTTCGATGCCGCGCAACGAACTGCCCGTGTCTGTTGTGAAGTAAGGCGACCCAGTTCCGGCCGAGAAAATGCAAACGTAGCCCGATTCCATGCTCTCGATGGCCTTCCACTTACTGTAAAACTCGCCGATTGGCTCCATGCGAATGGCCGTAAGCACCTTCGTTTTCACGCCGATGGCCTCTAAGGCCGAACTTAATGCCAACGAATTCATCACCGTTGCGCACATGCCCATCTGGTCGCCTTTAACACGGTCGAACCCCTTTTGCGTCCCCACTAAGTCCGCGGAAGAAGTTTCCGCCACCGATAACGATACCGATTGCACGCCCATCTCATGAACAGCCTTAATCTGTTGGGCATATTCTTGCAGACGTTGTGGGTCTATTCCGTGGCTTTGAGTGCCCATCAAGCTCTCGCCGCTCAACTTTAATAATATTCTTTTGTACATTGTATATAATGTTATTGGTTTGTTCTAACTTACACGGCTGGCACGTTGCACTAAATCTCGAACCGCAGTTTGTTGGCCATTTCGCCGTTGGGGGCATAAGGTTGCGAGTAAGTTCGCAGCTGGCCTTGCCTGTCTTGTAGCATTATTAGGCCATTAGTTTCCACCCCAACAAGCTCAGCATCAAATGCCCCTTGTTTGTCGCTGTAACGATGAAATCCTGTTGCACGATAGAGTGCGGCATTGTAACGCGCGGCGACGAGGTGGGTGTTGCCTGCCTTCAACAAGTTCCATTGGGCGATAAATGCCTCAACAATATTGTCGAGCAGCGGCATCAGTTCCACTTGCTTGCCCGTAATCTGAGCGAGCGAAACAGGGTTTGGCGCATCGCTAACAAACTGAACCTGATTAACGTTCAGTCCGATACCATATACAAAGCGACTGATTTCGCCATGCGCAAGGCTCGTCTCGATAAGCGTTCCGCTGATTTTGCGGTCGCGCCAATAGATGTCGTTCGGCCATTTTATGCGAATGTCGGGCGTAAAGCGGTCCAAAACATCCTTGATGGCCAATGCTCCTGCCATCGACAAGGCAAACTGTTGTTGCACGGCAACGAACAAAGGGCGGGCCATCAGACTGAAAAGCAGGTTCTTTCCCCGTTCGCTTTCCCAGCGGTTAACGCCTTGCCCGCGCCCCGCTGTTTGCCAATCGGTGCTCACCACCACCATTTCGTCTGCCTCTAAGGCCACTCCTTTTATATATATGTTGGTCGAAGTGGTTTCTTCCAAATGTATATGCCTAATCTTCATGCCTAAGCCAGCAGCGGGTTAAAGGCGTCTTCGATGTGTTCCAGCTTGGCGTTTTCGTTGCTGTTGCCAACGATTGTCACCACGTCGAAACGCACCTGTTCCACCACATTAAACTGTTTGATGTAGTTGTTGGCGGCAATTCCAAGGTTTCTTATCTTTTGCTTGTTCACCGCATCGGCAGGTTCCGACACCTCGTCTGTCGTTCGTGTCTTCACCTCAACAAACACAACGGTGGTCAAGTCGGCTGTAATCGCCACCAGGTCGATGTCTCGTTTGCCGCAATGCCAATCGCGTTCGCGAATAACATATCCCTGTTTTTGCAGGTATTCGGCAGCTAAATCTTCGCCCCATTTGCCCAAGTCGTTGTGCTTTGCCATGCCTATATATCTTTTCTTTCTTGCAAAAGTAGCCTTTTTATGGCAGTTTGCAAAGTGTGGGCACGTGTTTTTTGGCTACGACGTGCTAAATGTGCGGTCTGTAAATGCCTACGTCAGTTGCAGCAGATGGTTGTTATGATGAAACCGCCTTAACTTTTGGTGTTTCTATAAAGTGATAAGAGCGTGTTGTCTTTATGATGCCAACATAGGACAAACGAAGTGCAGGGCTAACCAACTCACTGGCTTATAAACTCACGAGAGTTCAACTGCTACCGGATGGATCAACTCTGCAACTTACCAGCCCATCAACTTACAACCTCACTAACTCAAAAACATCAAAGCATTAACTTACCAGCTCACCACCTTACCAACTCACAAGCCTATCAACTTACAACCCCACCAACTCAACAACATCAACTCACCAACTCTTCGACCCGCTAACTTAAAAACTTAAATTGTTATTTTATTCTTTACAATTGCGTTCTAGTTTCTACTCCGTTCTAGCGAAAATATCGGTTAAAAAGTAGGTAAATTACCGCTATTTCTACCCTTTCATGCCTTGGTGTTTGTCTATTTTTAAGCCTAGAACCTACATTTTGCACCATTTTGCCTTTCTAGTTTGGTTGCCAACTCGTATTTTTTCAACTCCAATTTCCCGCTTTCAGCTCCTAAAATTCCACTTTTTAACGGCTATTTTGCCCTTTTTAGCCGTGTTTTTGATGCTTCTAAGAGGTTTTGTTTATACATTTATGGTGTATTTTTATGCTTTTCGACTTACATTTAGCCGCATTTTGCCTTGCATTTAGCACCAAAACGCATTGCATTTAGCACCAAAACGCCTTGCATTTAGCACCAAAACGCACTGCATTTAGCATCAAAACGCATTGCATTTAGCACCAAAACGCACCGCATTTAGCTGCAAATCGCCCAAAAACGGGTGTTAGTGGCGGTCTGTTTAAATAAAAATTCATTTTGACCGCATGTACAACTGACCACTTTTTGCACCGAAACAAACCTCCGCGAGAATCGATTTTTTGCGACAAGGTGGGCAGTTGGTTGGCAAAAAGGGCACTCATAATGTTAAAATTCGCACTGAAATATTGACAGAATATCAAGCTAACGAGTTGACAGGTTAACGGGTAATTTGGTTGACGAGTGATTTAGTTGACGAGTTTACAAATTGGCGAGTTACGAGAGGGGTAGGCCGTGAGTTTATGAGTTGGGAGTTGTTGAGTTGATAAGTCCTGCACTTCGTACATGCGCAGAACGTTTATCTTGGTTTGGCATCACACAGATGGTACCCCCCCTCCCCATGTTATGCAAACATCAAAAGTCAAAACGACGTCGGTATCTAGAAACTTAAAATTCGATATAATTGCAGTTAATATGCAGACCTAAAATGCTCGTTTTTTATGTTATATAGCATGAACGCATGTGCTATTTATGTTTTTTAACCAAAAATTAAGATATTGGATGGTTTACACTTACTAATTTTACAGCCGAGTAAAGATAGATGATGAATTTTATTTGCGGATAGATATGAGTGAAGGAATATATCATCCGCACCCGATGCCTTTGACAATTTATATTTCTAACCGCTTTTAAACATACCCAATGACAGCAAAGACAAGAAAATTTCTTCTGGGAGTGCTCTGCGTATTGGCCTTTAATGGCTATGCTCAGAAGAAGACGACACTAAGTGCTGAGGTTTATGGCTACAAACAAGAAATGGTATATTTCGATTGTTTGCAGTCGCCTTTTTTCAATGCCGAGTTCCATTCCAACCCTGGCGACGAACATTTGTACTCGTTCGAAACCAAAAATGCCGTGTGCATGCTTATCAACGGACAGGTGAACGTGTTGCTGATGCCAGGCGACAGCGTACATGCCGTGGTGCGCTACGATGGAAAACGCCCTTCGGAGGTGGTGTTCAGTGGAAGTGAAAAGGCCGTATCGGCCAACCGCCTGATAAGTAGCATCGACGACATGCGGCGGCAGATGCGTTATAAAAGTCAGCTGCTGGCTTGTGTCGTGGTAGACATTAAGCCGCAGCAGCGAATTGAAGACTCGCGAACACTGCTATCGAAGGTACAAGAGATGGTGGCTAAGCAAAAGTCGCAGTTAAGCGATGTGGCAGCCGAATACATCCTAGCCAATACCGAGGCGGCCGCCTACATCTCGTTTATGGAATATCCGCAGATGTATGCCGACACCCGAAAGACACCCATCGCCGAACAAGGCATTGGCGATTATTGGAAACTGATGGACGGCGTTAAGACACGTTCGGGCGAAGGAGCATTGCGTAACCCCGACTACGTGAGTTTCCTTATGCGCTATTGTTTCTACGAAAACGAGAAAAAAGCTGTTGCCAAAAAAGCAACATACACCATGCCCCGACAGCTCGAAACCATGTATAAGGAGCTGGCGGCCTTCTATCAAGGCGCACAACGCGACGCCGTGCTTTACCAACTGCTCGTTAGCTTTATACGCAATGGGAAAGAATTGGAACGCGCCAAACCTCTATTTGCCGAATATAAGGCTAAGTATAACGTGGACAAGGGGTATCTGGACATTCTTGAAAAGCTGATGGAATAGGCTGTAATGCCGCACATCTGCACCTCTAAACGGAGGGGCATACAAAGGGCTTAACGTGGTTTGTGCCTAGCCCTTTGCCTTTTAAAACCCCCTTTAAGCAACAATCTACACGCCAACCAATTTCGAAACGCATCATAAACTAATCCTGCTTATCGATGAGAACAACTGAAAACAACCACCAAACAGCACTTGGGTGGCTATGTATGCTATGTGCCATGTTGCTGTGTGTTACCAGTGCGAAAGCCCAAAGTGGGGCACTAGACGACTGGAAGAATACGCCTGTGACGCTGCGCGTGAGCAACGAACCATTGGGAACGGTGCTCGAAAAAGTGGCGAAACAAGCCAATGCCACCATCGAATTTCAAGAAGTGGCACTTGTGGGCATTGCCCGTCCAACTACATTAAACGTAAAAGACGTGCCGTTAGACAAGGTTTTGGGAAACCTAATTGGCGACCAAAACGTGTTGGTGCGCTATGAAACGGGCCGACACATCATCATTTCGTCTTACAACAGAGATGTAGAAGACAAAGAAATGCTACGCATCGAGGGTGTGGTTACGGATGCCAAGACCAACGAAACGCTGGTTGGCGCCACCGTTATGCTTACCGATGGCACTAAGACGGGCGGCGTAAAGGGTAGCATCACCGATGTGAACGGCAAATTTTCGCTGCAAGTTCCGCGCAAGAGCTCCATCAAAGTGTCGTATATGGGCTACGAAAGCGTTTCGTTGCAGATTACCAGGTCGAACCCCGGCATGAGGATTGCGCTGAAAGCCGATGGCCACATGGTGGAAGAGGTGGTGGTTACGGGTCTTAGTAAGAGAAGCAAATCTAGCTTTACAGGCAACTACGTGTCGGTGAAAGGCGAAGAGTTGCGCAAGCTAAATCCCAACAACATCCTTAAAAGCTTGCAGTTTTACGACCCCAGTTTCAAAGTGTTGGAAAGCAACACGCGTGGTTCGGACCCCAATGCACAGCCCGAATTCCTTATCCGCGGCGACCAAAACCTGGGCACAACGGCATCGCTTAACAGTATGGACTTGTTGCTCGACAACGTTTCGAGCCGTCCAAACACACCGCTCTTTGTGCTTGACGGGTTCATCGTGTCGATGAGTCGCATATTGCAACTCGACCCCGAACGTATCGAAAACGTTACGATATTAAAAGATGCAGCCGCAACAGCCATCTATGGTTCGCGCGCCTCTAACGGTGTTGTGGTTATTGAAACCAAAGTTGCGCCCGATGGTGTGCTGTCTGTTAGCTATAATGGCGGGCTGACCGTACAGGCGCCCGACCTTACCGACTATAAGCTAATGAACGCTCGCGAGAAGTTGCAGATGGAATGGGATGCTGGCGTTTACGAGCCGTCTAACGACAAGAGCATGAACCGCTACAACCAATTGTTGCGCAACGTGCTGGCCGGTGTAGACACTTATTGGCTGAGCAAGCCGCTGCGTACAGCCATTACGCACCGCCATTCGATATCGGCAGCCGGCGGTACAGAGGTTTTCCGTTATAGCCTAGACCTTAACGCCGCGTTTAACCCTGGCGTGATGAAAGGTTCGGAACAAAACAATAAGAGCCTTAATTTCAGCATGACCTATCGTAAAGAAAACGTTTCGGTAGGTGCAAGTCTTAACCTCTCGGAAACAGACGGACACAATTCGCCCTACGGCTCGTTCTCCGAATATACGCGAGTAAACCCCTATTATCGTCCGACAAACGACTTTGGAGAGTATTTGCAACAGCTAGACAACCACACGGGTTCGGGTAGTGTGCCCATTGCCAACCCCCTTTATAATGCCAATGTGGGCATAAAAGACCTGACAAGCAACACCAACATCACGGCTAGCCTTAACTTGGAGTATCGCTTGTTGAAGAATTTGAGGCTCACCGAGAACATTTCTTACATGCGCGGAATGGCGCGAACGGAGAATTTCTTGCCTGCTACGCACACGGTTTTCATTACCGAATTGGACAAAACCTTGCGTGGTAGCTACACCAAGAACACGGGCGAGATGACCTCGTGGTCCAGTAACCTGGGCTTGAACTGGAACATGGCCTTTAAAAAGCACCTGCTCAGCGTGTTTGGCAACTGGACACTTAGTGAAGACCGCAGCAACTATGTAAACCTTTCGGCCGTGGGTTATCCCGATTCGCACATGGACGATTTCATCTTCGGAAACAAGATGAGAACCCATCCCAGCGGCTCGGAGTCTATCGCAAGGTCGATGGGAGTTATCACGCAGCTTTCTTATAGCTACGACAACCGTTACTCGGTGGATGTTAACGTGAGCAGCGAAATAACATCAAGATATGCCGACCACAACCTCACTCCTTTTTGGAGCGTTGGTTTAAGGTGGAACGCTTATCGCGAAAAGTGGTTGGCTGGTCGCGTGTCTAACCTTGTGTTTAGAGCCACCTATGGTGTAACGGGTGCGCAAAATTCTAGTCCTGCCGATGCCATCGAGTATTACACGTTCAGCCAAACGATGCGCCCTTATGCCTCGTTCTCCACGTTGGGGGCGGTGTTGTCGCGCCTGAACAATCCCAACATCAAGTGGACTAAGACAGATAATATGAGCTTTGGGCTTGATGTGGGCGTGTGGAAGAACCGTGCCAACCTCTCGTTCAACTATTACAACAATATCAGTAGGCAGTTGTTAACCAACTACGACCTTGCTCCCTCAACAGGTTTCGAGTCGCAATACATCAACGCCGGCGAACTTCAAAACCGCGGTTTCGATGCTACGCTCAACGTTATCGCTTTGCAGAATATCCGTAAGCAATTTTATTGGACGGTGGCTTTGGGTATGAACCACAACCGAAACAAGATACGTAAGATATCCGACTACCTTCGTAAAATGAACGAGGAGCAACTTAAATCCAAGTCGGCTCCGCTGCCAGTTTACCAAGAAGGCAAGTCTACCACCACTTATTACGCGGTGCGTTCGTTGGGTATCGATCCAATGACCGGTAACGAAGTGTTCCTTACGCGTAATGGCGAGAAGACCTTTAAGTGGAACTCCGCAGATAAAGTTCCCGTTGGCGACACAACACCGAAGATGAACGGCACTATCAGTTCGTCGGTTAATTGGTGCGACCTCTCGTGTACGCTCGGTTTCATCTACAAGTGGGGCGGTATCGTTTACAACCAAACGTTGGTTGACAAGATTGAGAACAGCAACATCGCTTATAACCTAGACCGCCGCGCTGCACAAGACCGTTGGCGCAAGCCCGGCGACGTAACGAAGTACAAGCGCATAGATCTTAATGGTTCGCAAACGCCTGCTTCCGACCGATTTATCATGAAAGATAACGAACTGAGGTTGGCAAGCGTGAACGTTGGCTACCGCTTTAAGCAAACCGACTATAAGCTTTTGAGCCGACTAAACATCGACGTGCTGTCGCTCAATTTCACCACCAACGACCTCTTGCGCCTGTCAACGGTGAAGATGGAGCGCGGTCTTGGCTATCCCTTCTCACGTTCTTATACATTAACTTGCTCCATCATCTTTAAGTAAATAGCCCTATGAAGCATTTAATTCTCCCCTCCATATTATATAAGGTGTGCCGCATGGGCACCCTCCTTTTGGCTTGTTCGCTGGTAACGGCCTGTTCGGGATGGTTTGATGTAAGCCCCAAGACCGACCTCAAAGCCGATGAGATGTTCTCTACCGAGTCGGGTTTTGAAAGTTCGCTCACGGGTATCTACCTGCTGATGACCGACCAAGGGGCTTACGGCGGCAACATGTCGTTCGGCTTGCTCGACCAACTGGCGCAACAATACGACTACATCCCCGACGGAGCCAACGACCGTGCAGCCATCTATAACTACGCCACGGCAACCTCGGATGGTTTCCGAACCAAGCAGAAGATTGCCCAATCGTGGTTGAAACTCTATAATGTAATTGCCAATTGCAATAACTATATTAAGTGGCTCGACCGCAATGGAGAGTCGGTTATACGCAATGTGAAGACGCGAAACACTTTCCGCGCCGAGGCTCTTGCCGTAAGGGCGTATTGCCATTTCGACCTGCTTAGGGCTTGGGGACCGTGGAAGTATGGTAAGGATGCGGCCGCAGCAGATGTGCCATGTATTCCTTATCGCATGGTGGCCGATAATTCTAAGCAGCCACTTTTGCCAGCGAAAGAGATTGTGAAATTAGCCTTGAAAGACCTAGATGAGGCCAAAACACTGCTGGAACATGAGAAAAAAATGCGCTTGGACAACAACGAACGCCAGTTCCGCTTTAACTATCATGCCGTAAACGCCCTCATGGCACGTATCTATTGCTATGCCGGCGATGCCACAAATGCCGTGGCCTGCGCGCAAGACGTGGTAGATAATTGCGGCCTGACGTTGGTTTCGAGCAACCAAGACGACCCAATCCTCTTCTCCGAGTGCATCGCTGCGCTTAACATCTACCACCTTAACGAAACCTTTTCGTCGCATTGGGCTGATGGTGAAAAGTACACAACCCAGTACTTTATCCGTTCAGAACGGTTCAACAGCTACTTTGAAGTGTCGGGCGACCGCCGCGAAGACATGCGCTCGAAGAGTTCAGCGTTCTACGAACACGCAGCAGCAAAGACCGCTTTGTCGCGTAAGTACAACACCAACCCCAAGGAGGCAGTGCCACTGATACGCCTGCCAGAGATGTATTACATCCTCTGCGAAATGACGCCAGACCTAACTCAGGCTGCCCGATTTCTCAATGCCGTGCGCAACAAGCGTGGCTATTCGCGCTCGCTTAACGTAAACTTCACCGACGAGGCTAGTCGCTTAAAGGCCTTAGACCGCGAGTTCCGCAAGGAATTTTATGCCGAAGGGCAGTATTGGTACTTCTTGAAACGCCACGGAATAACGGAGCTGTCCTACGATAACAGCATCGTTTTGTCGAAAGAACGTTTCGTGTTCCCACTTCCCGATGCAGAGAAAGAATATGGCTGGACCGCATCTCACGATGCACAAGCTGGCAAACAAACCCCACAAACCAACCCTTAAACCACGATGAAGATGAAGAATAAGTTTGGATATGTCGTTGCCGTGGCCCTTGGCTGCATGCTCTCTTCCGCTTGCAAGGAAGAAATGGTGCCACTTTATGCCGATGATGGCGACGGCGTTTACTTCAATTACGGCAACAAAGATGCACTTAACGCCACAGTAAACTTTGCCGACTCCATTCTCACCGCTCCCAAAGAAATTGGCGTTTCCTTAAAGCTTAAGTTGATGGGGCGCAATTCCGACCAACCCAGAAAGGTGGTTCTCAAGTCCAGAGCCGTGCAGGGCGTGGCCGAAGCCACCGTGGTTTGTCCCGAAGTGGTGTTCAAACCAGACGAAAACGAGAAGTCGGTGATGGTGTTGGCGCAACGTCCCTCATTGGTAGACAGCACCTTTAAGGCGGAAGTTTACATCGATGCCAGCGACCCAGCCTCGCAGATAGGCGAGGGGATAAAGGAGTTTCAGACTTTCACCTTGCATGTGAAGGAAGCCTATACCAAGCCGTCTCAATGGGACGGCATGGGTGGTTCGTACTTCGGAACATGGTCGGCTGCTAAACAAAAGTTGCTGGTTAAGGTGACGAAACGTAACAACTTCTACGCCGAGAACGACTATTACAAGTTTGTGCAGTGGAACCTCGCCGCCATAGATAGCCTTCGTCGTCAGCAACAGGCTGCCCCGCAAACGGCTATCGAGGTAGACATCCCCTTCACCAACGACAACACTTACGCCAAGCCTTGGTACTGGACATCGCTCCAAGACACCTATCTGGGCGCCTATCAGAGTGGTTCTTTCGTAGGACTTTGCAACAGCATGGACATCACTACGGCCAACGAATATGCCCAACTAGGGGGCAACGAGGCGGCGATGAAGGCTTTGAACCTGCGCGCGGTGAAACTGATGATGCAACGATACAACACTTTTTATCTGGACGGATGGCGACCGGGCAACAGCTACAAGGGCAGTTTCTACATCCCCATGTTGCCTAATGTGGCCTACGAAGTGGTTGAACCGCAGCCTTGGAAAGACGAACAAGGCGGCAAGGCGATGATAGAGAAATACTACGGACCCTATTCTGCGGCGAAATATCGCTTTATGATAAACGTGTGGCTTGCGCACAAAGGCGCAGATTTCGTGCTTAATCAGCTCTTCCCCGTGATGAACGAGTGGGGCGATGTGCACTGGGATGCCTCGCTTGGAGGCGAAGCGGCCATCAAGGCTTGCAACAAGTTGTTCCGCGAAAAGGCCGCACAAGGCTCTTATCCCTTTACGTTCCCCACTGTGCCATAAGGCAAGCGAGGGTATAAGAAGGTGTGTTTGGCGCACTAAACGATTGGTGCGCCAAACGCAAATCCATAAAATAACGTATAAATTAACTAGAAATGACGAATAATATAACCATACAGACGGTGAGTAAGCGTATGAGAACGCCTCTCCGTTCGCCTTGGAAAAGCGTTGGGAGCAAGGCCGCTTGCCTTTCTCTGCTTGTTGCCGGCATGTTCTCTTCCTGCTACGAAGACAAGGGAAACTATACCTACAACTTCGATGGAATGAACGCCATCGACACGCTTATATTCTCACCTGCCTCGGTAGAAACGCTTACGGGGCAGACCATTGAATTTACCCAGCCGCTCACTGCGGACGAAACGCACAAGCGCATCGAAGTGCAGGTGGGGCAAACGCTGTTGAAAAACACCGACCATCTGGACTTCCAATGGATTCGTTCTTATCAGAAAAACAAGGAAACTGTAACAGATACATTTACCACTAAGGGGTATCTGGATGTTGAACTGCCCGTGGGCAAGGCCACTCGTTTCACCGTTCACCTTAAAGTACACGACCGTAGCACGGGCCTTTCGCGCTATCAGAACTTTGCGGTAGCCACTCGTCCCATCTATAAAAACAGCCTTTTCTTCCTTCATGGCAAGGCGGGCAGCGTTCAGTTGGGCAATGTAGAGACGGTTGGTGCTGTTACCAACGTGCGCAGCGATGCCTATAAACTTATCTTTAAAGAAGAGAAAAACCCCTTTGCCGATGCCTATAAGCTGATGTTCCAATATGGATTGGTAGCCGAAGGTAGGGATTTCTTGAAGAAACAGAACTTTATTGTGTTTCTAAATAAGGGCGAAGTGAAGGCCTACGACCCCTTCGGATTAACCCCACGATACACGGCATACAAGGATTTTGTTGTGCCCGTGAGTGCACAAGGCGCTTTCTTGGCAGATAAGATTGGCATGACGGGCGACCCCTCTAACCAGTCAGACTTCTACTATATGTTGGGTAAGGACGGCCGTTTCTTAACGGCTCGCACCATTCCTTCTTTCAAAACGCCCGCCACCGAGGGTTCTGTGTCTAACTATAATGTTACCGCTGCCGCCATCACGGCAAGCCATTTCGTGCTGTGGGACGGACGTAACAACCGTTTCTTGTACGTAAGCAAAGACGATGGTTACGGCATTTGGGCAGAACAACAGGCGTATCAAGCACAGCTAAACAATCCTGTGCTGGATGCACACGTTGACTTCTCGGGACTTAAAGAAGGGCTTTCGCCCGTTGGGAAAAAGGCAATTTACGGCTATATTCAGTATCGCGAAAACTACGATAAGGCCACGCCTTACTTCATTTTCCGCGATAAAGCCGCCCCCAACTATTACCTCTACCAACTCACCTCAACGGCAACTGATGGCGATAAGGGCTCTGGCGGCAGTGGCGACGAACCTGCTTACACCATCAAGGGACAGAAACTAGAAGGCTTTACGCCCTCTTCTCTCGCCACTATCCTTTATAATACGTGGTTCAGCACCAATTATCTCTTCTATGCAGATGGTGCTGATGTGGTGCGATATAATGTGAACAACGGCGATAAGGCCGTGTTGTACAGTGCTCCTGCGGGCTATACCATCGCGTGTATGAAGTTCCGTTCGGAAGATACCTTTATTTATTCTACCGACTTAGGACGTTATCTGAGCATCGGATTGAATAATGGGGCCAACGGTGCCATTGCCGAAATTAAGCTCAATACGGCATCAGACGTGGACGAAACCTACACACCCTTGTTCTACGACAAGGATAGCGAGGGGCATAAACTGGGGAACATCCTCGATGTTCAGTTTGTTCGCGAGTATTCGTATGCGTTGCCAAGTAACAAATAAGGTGTTAAGTTGATGAAATTGTTAGTTGACTAGTCAACTAACAATCTCGTCAACTAACTCCCAATTTCACACTAAAAAAACATCCATTCATGTACAAATACATCTTCACATTCCTCTTCTCGCTCTTTGCCACCACGCTCTTAGCACAGCAATCAAGCAGTATCGAAGGCGAGATAGAAGGCATTTCCGAGGGGCAACTGCAACTTGTTGTACGCAGTTCGGAGAGCCGTTGGGAGCTCATCCACACGGTGGCGTTTGCCAACGGACGTTTCTCCATGCCCAATATAGAACTTACCGAACCGTTGCCAGCCCGCTTAATGGTAACTGGTTATCAAGGCGGTTTCTCGTTTTTTATAGAGCCTGGCACAGATTATCGCGCCCTTTGCGCGATGGCGAGGGCTGGTTTGTGCGCGGTAAAGGCTTGCAAGACACCGACAGGGCATACCAACAGAAGTGCCTAAGCCTAGTGCAAAGCGTGGCAAAGCTACAACAACGGGCCGATAGTCTTCGCAAAGCTTTGCGCTATGGTAGTGCCAGTAGGGTAAACGATACCATTGCCGAATTGCGAAAAACGTTGGAAAACGAACGCCTTAACTTTATTTCTGCTAACGATAACATCCTTTCCGCCAGTCTGCTTCTTCAAGAGGCAGAAAGCCAAGACGCCCCCTTGGAAACCTGCCAACAGCTTTATGCGCAGCTTGGCAGCAAAGCACAACAGAGCCGTAGCGGACTTATCTTGAAACAACGCATAGAACGTTTGCAGCAAGTGAGCAAGGGAAGTAAAGCCCCCGACTTTACTTTGCCTACCTCCGATGGCCGTAAATTCACCCTTAGCAAGATGCCCGGGAAGGTGAAAATCGTAGACTTTTGGGCATCGTGGTGCGGTCCGTGCAGGCTTAACAACCCCGTATTGCGCCAGCTATACGCCGACTTTCATGCCGCAGGACTTGAAATTGTGAATGTTTCGTTAGACGAAAAGCGCGACCGTTGGTTGGCTGCCGTTAAACAAGACCAGCTTACATGGACGCAGGTTTCTTCGCTTAAAGGCTGGAAAGACGAAGTGGCCAAAAGCTACAGCGTAACTGCCATTCCGGCAATCTTTGTGCTAGATGCCAACAACAACATCCTTGCAACGGGGCTGCATGGCGACGACTTGCGCAAGTTTGTCACCAACTTGTTTTCCAATAAGGCTGCAAAGTAGGGAGAGTGTTTGGCATTTGCAGGCTCGTAAGCTGTCAAAACAGCCGCTTGCTCAACTCGAATGTATAGAAAGAAACGTATTGCAAAACTTTTAAAATAGAAATAACAACATCCCATACAACATGAAAAAAGAACTTATATGCTTGTTGCTGTCCTGTGCAGGAGCTGCCGTTGCACAGCAAAACAGCAGCTATGTAATAAAAGGAACGATGACGGTAGACTCGTTGCGCTACACGCCCGAACGTATAAAGAAGGTGTATCTAACCCACGAAGTTCAAGGGCAAGACGTAGTTGTAGACTCTGCCACCGTTGAAAACGGGCGGTTTACCTTCAAAGGTGAAGCTCCTGGCGTACTTGCTCCTTATCGCATTTCGGGCTTTGACAATGGCACCGTGCAGCTGTTTCTCGAACCGGGAGAAATCACGGTGTTGCCTTTCGATGGTCGTTTTCCAGTAGGAGCGAGCGTAAAGGGCACGCCTGGCAACGACGTTCTCTTTGCTTATCAGCAATCGGGAAGTGGTGCCGTAGACATAGCCAAGCAGCGTATGGACAAGGTTTTGGCTAGCCTACCCCCCGAACAGCGTAACGATGAGAAGGCGTTTTATCCCTATCAGCGTGCCACATACTATGTAAACAGTTTGTCGCACCGCACAACTGCCATGCGTTTTGTGGCTCGTCACCTCGACTCTCCCGTAACGCTTTACATCATTAAATACGACCTTTTCAGGTTTTTCACGCCCCAAGTGCTGGAAGAAACCTACCTCAACGCCGTGCCCGCAGCCGTGCGTAAGCACCCCATGTATCGCGAACTAACCAACTTGGTGCGAGCAGCCAATTTGGAAGTGGGCAAACCTGCACCCGACATTGATGGCTTAACGCCTGATGGGAAACGACTTGCCCTGTCTGACCTGAAAGGGAAATACGTATTGATAGACTTTTGGGCATCGTGGTGTGCACCATGTCGCCGCGAATTTCCCGTTATCAAGCAAGCTTTGCAGGAAACACAAGGCAAGGTGCCTTTCATGGTGTTGAGCTATTCCATAGACAGTAAGAAGAAGGAGTGGACCGACTGCATAGAACGCAACAGCCTAACGCACGCCAACTGGCAACACATCTCTGCTTTGAAGGGATGGGGCTCGCCTGCGGCCAAGCTTTATAACGTTGAGGCCGTTCCGCGCACGGTGCTTATCAGTCCCGAAGGCAACATTGTAGCCTTCGACCTGCGTGGCGAACAGCTTATTGAGACCGTAAGGAAGATGAAGAGTACCGTTGCCAAGCGTGCTGATAGCCCAAAAGCTAAGGCTGATGCTACAAAGACTGTGGCCAACGAGGTGAAAGAGATACCCGACAAACCGCTTTACGAAGAATATCTAGCACTAGAACGCCAACGTGACAAGCAAATTGCAGAAGACCTTGCGAAACTTCGCAGCACTAAGGGCGAGGCATATCTCAACACGGCTGATGGTAAGATAGATGTTGAGGGCATTCGCCGTGCCGCCGATATTGGATGGACGGCCGAACGTTTCCAATTCTTGCTCGACCATAACACATCGCCCCTGATGCCCTTACTTGTGGAACGCGACATGCTGCCTATCTTTAATAAAGAATACGGCCGTCAGCTTTCGGCTGCTGTTGCTCCGCAGGTGCTTACGCACCCCTATGCCCGTTCGCTCGAAAATAGCGTGCGTTCGCGCAACCTCATGCAAGGTAGCGATGTGCCAGACATTGCCCTTCCGCTGGCCAACGGCACCGTTCGTCAGCTCAGCAACAGCTTGGGCAAGTTTGTATTGCTTACGTTCTGGGCATCGGGTTGCCCCACTTGCCAACGCGATTTACCCCTGCTTAAAAAGCTGTATGACGAAACTCGTGGCTCGAAAGACAAGTTCGAGATGATTGGTTTCTCGCTCGACAAGAACCCCAAAGACTGGAAAAAGGCCATGAAAACGCTTGGCATAGATGCCGCAGACTGGTTGCAGGCCTGCGACTTCAAGGGTAGTGCATCGCCTTCCGTTCGCCTTTTCAATGTTGGAGAAACGCCCACCAATGTGCTTATCGACCCAGAAGGCAAGGCCATCTCGTTGACTTTGCAGGGCGAAGAGTTGGTTACGCGAGTAAAACAAATTCTATCGGGCGACTTGTATTATCAGAAAGAGGAGCCTAAGAAATAGGCGTTAAGCCCTGTGCGCACTGCTAATGCGCACCGCATACAGGGTATAGGCGCGTTCTATAAAAGGGAGGAATGTTGCATTTCCACTTTTATAGAATGCGCCTATGTGCTATCATGTCAAATTGTTGTATTACTTTTACGCCAGTTC
>NZ_HE999445.1:41359-70227 GCF_000312305.1 Prevotella conceptionensis 9403948
GTACTTTTGTATATGGCAAGGCCTATACAGGCATGAAGGCATCTTTACTTTTCACCCTTTTCTTATCTTCTTCAAAAGGATTGGTTTGCAGCTCATAGCGGATGCACAGAAGTAATTCCGATAGGTTACTTTCAAGACATAGCCGCGTTTTGCCACAGACAAATGGGGCTGGATTTCAGATTTTATTGTAAATTTGTACCATACACCGTACACGAGAGGAGTGCTTATCTTGTATTTTCTCGAAACACAAGGATAACAAACTCCGCTCAGTTTATAGGTATATTAAAAATAAAGACGACTTCAAGATGAGAAGAATTATTTTTATTGTGGCACTCATACTTTGTTTTCTTGATGCTAAACCTCAAAAAATAGATATACAAATGAGTACTCATACATTTACTTTAAATGATAGTATATCTTTCTCGGTCTGTAATACAGACTCCTTAGATGTGTTTTTCAATGTACAGTTAGAAAAGAAAAAGAGAGGAGAAAAGTATGTCTTATATACAGAAGATGTGTTTAATAGTCCGTATGGCAAGAGCATTGTATTATGCTTAAAACCAAACGGACATTCTAGGCTTAGCTTTAAATTAAGAAATCAAGTGCTTTATTATATGAGAAAGCACAAAGTTCAAAGCAAAATGACTAATGAATTAAATCAAAAAGGAACTTTTCGTTTAAAGGTTTATTGCGGTTTTAGCTATAAAGATATGGGCTTGATCACTTATTCTGACACTTTCATTATAAGATGAGCATAATAGAATATTGTAGCCTCTTGATTTTTAATGTATCTATAAACAGAGCGGAGTTTGTTGGCTTTGTGATGCCGACATTAGACACCCCCTATCACATACGAAGTGCAGGACAAATCAACTCACTAGCTTATAAACTCACGAAAGCCCAACCTCTACCAAATACATCAACTCGCAACCTCACCAACCCGCCAGTTCATCAACTCAAAACTCGGAAACTAACAACCTCGTACCCCATCAACTCACCTACTTACAAGCTTACCAACTCACAAGGTTAACAACTTAGCAGCTTACTAACTCAGCAACTTACCAACTCACCAATTAACAACCTCGCAAACTTACCAACTCATCGACGCATCTATTCATCAACTTATAAGCTCATCAACTCGCTAACCCAAAAGCTTATTTTTTTGTTTTTATTTTTACAATTGCGTTCTAATTTTCACTCCATTCTAGCGAAAATTTAGGCCAAAAGTATGTAAATATGCACTATTTATAACCTTTCGTACCTTTGGTTTTGTCTATTTTCAGGAGCAAAACCTGCATTTTGCACCATTTAGCCTTTCTAGTTTGGTTGCCAACTCATTATTTTGTACGCCCAAAAACTCGCTTTTAGCTCCTAAAAACCCACTTTTTAATGGTTGTTTTGCCCTTTTTGGTCATGTTTTTCATGGTTCTAAAAGGTTTTATTTATACATTTGTGGTGGATTTTTATGCTTTTCGCCTCGCATTTAGTACCATTTTGCACTGCATTTTGTACCAAAACGCCTTGTATTTTGCACCAAAACGCACTGCATTTAGCACCAAAACGCACTGCGTTTAGCGGCAAAACGCAGTGTATTTAGCAGCAAATTGCACTACATTTTGCTGCAAATGGCCCAAAATATGGTGCAAATGGCGGTTCCGTATAATAAATATTCATTTTGTTGCATTCGCATGTTAACCCCTTTGGGCATCAAAACTAACCTTCGCGAGAATCGATTTTTTGCGGCAAGGTGGGCGGTTGGTGGATAAAAAGGGCACTCATAGTGTTAAAATTTGTGCTGAAAAATTGACAAGATTGTCGGTTGGCGAGTTAACGAGATCTTTTAGTTGTCAAGTTAACAAGTAGACAAGTTAACGAGAGGTTTCGTTGACGAGTTGACGAGAGCGTTGGGTTGTGTGCTTATTGGTTGGGTAGTTGACAAGAATTCAAGTTAACGATTTGATAAGTTAACGAGTTTACGAGAGCGTTGGGTTGTGTGTTTATCAGTTGGGTAGGTGACTAGAGTTCAAGTTAATGAGTTGACAAGTTAACGAGTTTACGAGAGCGTTGGGTTGTGTGCTTATTGGTTGGGTAGGTGACAAGAATTCAAGTTAACGAGTTGACGAGAGCGTTGGGTTGAGTGTTTATTGGTTGGTAGTTGGCAAGAATTCAAGTTAACGAGTTGACAAGTTAACGAGTTGACGAGAGCGTTGGGTTGTGTGTTTATTGGTTGGGTAGGTGACAAGAGTTCAAGTTAATGAGTTGACAAGTTAGCAAGTTGACGAGAGCGTTGGGTTGTTTGCTTGTAGGTTAGGGAGTTGACGAGTTGACGAGTTAACGAGTAAACAAGAGCGAGTGTCATCGTGCAGACTGATATTTGGCAAAATCCCTTACTCCTTCACTCCTTCGCTCCCTTACTACTTACTCACTTACTACTTACTCACTTACTACTTCCTCCCTTACCACTCTACCCCTTACTCCTGACTCCTTACTACTCTATTCCTTACTACCTACTTACTACTCTACTCCTTACTCCTTACTACTTTACTACTTCCTCCCTTACTCCGTCACTCCTCTTTGACAAGCATATTAGTTCATTCCTTTTTCACGGCATAACAACGTTTTGCCATAGACAAATGGGGCGGAATTTCAGATTATATCGTATCTTTGTCCAGTACTTCGTACATGAGCGGGGGAGTTCATTTAGGTTTTACTGCACAAAGACGATAAACTCCACTCCATTTATAGAAATATTTAAAAGTCAAGACAACATCATATCATACCAAACGCTAAAACTTGATAGAATGGCGCAGAAAGACGAACAAAGGCAATTAGACGAACAAAGACAAGTGGACGAACAGATGATGCGCAAGGCTTTAGACGAGGCAAAGCAGGCCTTGGAGCAGGGCGAAGTGCCCATTGGGGCAGTGATTGCCTGCAAAGGTAGGGTGGTGGCGCGTGCTCATAACCTTACCGAAACGCTTTGCGACGTTACGGCGCATGCCGAAATGCAGGCCATAACGGCAGCTGCAAACATGCTTGGCGGAAAGTATTTGCCCGAATGCACGCTCTATGTAACGGTTGAACCTTGCCCCATGTGCGCCGGCGCATGCGGTTGGGCGCAGCTGGGGCGCATTGTTTATGGTACGCGAGATGAGAAACGGGGCTACGAACGCTTTACCCCAAACGTGCTGCATGCTAAGGCTACGGTTACGGCTGGCGTGTTAGAGGAGGAGTGTCGCGAACTAATGAAGAGCTTTTTTAGCGGATTACGAAAATAATTTGTTGGACAGCTTATGCCCCGACGGCATCTTTTAACCCTATCTTATCAGCTTGCTGCGGCCAAATAGGTAAGACGTGCGTGTGTAGTCGAGGGCGCGAGCCAAATAAATGCTGCCAATAACGCCCATTACAACCGAAACAGCTGCATGCAATAGGCCAGTGGGTTCGAAGGCGAAAGCGGGAAGTATGAACTTGGCGAGCATGGTAAAGATGGGGTGGAAGATGTAGATAGGAAAGGTGTTGCGGCCAATGTAATGTGCCGCAGCTTTTATTTTGTTACCCAAATAGGTGTGCAACTTGGCTGCGAAACAGAAAAAACAAAACACACTTACAAGGATGGAGATGGTGCCCCAGTCTTGAAATCTGGGCGTACCTACCAAAAGTAGGAAGGGTATTATGGGCTATAGACTGCTTACATACACCTTAGAAAAGTCTTTAACAAGATGCCTGATAACTACGCCAACGAAATAGTAGGCGGCAAACCTGATGTTAAGTAGGGGCGTGAACTGGGCGGTGAGTATAATGAGGGTGGCGAAAATAGAGAGTTTGGCCGCCATGCTGACTTTCGGGGCGACACGAAACGAGGCATAATAAAGAACGCCACACACCACCATGAGGTGTAAAAACCAGTATGGGCCGATAGACTTAATGAAAAGCACATGGGCATATGCCTGCCAAGTGGGCTGGGTAAGCCCGTCTCTTACAGGCAAAAACAGCGACAAGGCTGCATATCCCGAAACCATTACTACATAGGCCAGGGCTATTTTAGAGAGGTAAAGGGCGTAGGCTTTCACAGGCTTTTCCACGTTTACTAGAAAGCCCGTAACGACCAAGAAGCTTGGCATGAGGAAGGCTAGAATGGCGTTTTTGAGTAGCGGATAGTGTTCACCGAAGTTAACGATGTGGATAAGTATAACTAGGACAATGAGTATTGCCCTGAAAAAGTCGAGTTGGTTATTATGATTCATTGTTAGAATATATAAGGGGGATGCGGCAACTGGCATGTCGCATCCCCCTTGGGGTTGTTAAGGTTCGTTGTGTGTACAGCGGCTTGTTCTGTGCCTTTGTTTGGCCATTGGGTTTAAGGCTAAATGCGTTAGAACAAAGTGTGCGCTGCGGTTAAATAAGCTGGGAAACTTTATCTCACAACAGCAACGAAGTATTTGCTTGTGCTCCAGAACACGTCGGGGTTGGTAATGGTAAGCACATACTCCTTGTTCACGTCTTTTTCGAGCGAGTAGCTAGAAGCGGGGTGAGTGGTGAGGAGCTTAACCGACTTAGAATAGAACTTAATTTCTTTAAGCGTGCGAATGTCTACGCGGGTGAAGTAGGCTTTGTTGAAAGCGCTTTGCAGTACTTTTCCGTCTACAAGGATGCCTTGTTCTTTCAGTTCCTTCTTCGTTCCGAACACGTACCAAGCCGTGTGTATCTGCTTGTCTTGGTCGCTAATGGTTTGTGCCTTCGCCGTGTTGTCGGTTTTCAGTTTCGTAACGTGGGTGTTCAGGTTGCTCACCTTTTCGTCCAACTCCGAGATATGGATGTCTTTGGCATCGAGTTCAGCGCGAAGTTGTTGCAGTTGTTGGTCTTTTTCGTCCAGCTGTTTCATCAGCCTGTCAACCGTTTTCTTCAGTTCTGCACCCTTAAACGTACTTTTCTCCAGTTGTGCGCGCAGTTTCTTCAACAGTGCACGGTTTTCTTCCATGCGTTGTGTGATGAACTTGATGTTTTCTTTAATCTGCTCAGACTTGTTGGCTCCTTCGCCGTCTTTTGCGATATTGACATGGTTTTCGGCCTCATTAATCTGTCGGAATCCGTCTTGGATTTCGTTCATGGTGGCCATCATGTCGTTCAACTGATTGTCTCTTTGTTGGATAATCTGTTGCAAAGAGTCGTTAAGTTGCGGTTCTCCATTGGTTTTACCTTGTTTGCAGGCTGCCAACGACAATACTGCGAAACACGCGATAACAAGTTTCTTCATAATTTTTCTCCTTTCGATTTTTTATCTTTTTTACTACTAGTTCCTGCTAAAACAATAACTATTTCACCACGTGGGGGCGTTTGTTCGAAGTGTTTGGCCACCTCTTGAAGTGTTCCCCGCACGTTTTCTTCGTGCAACTTGGATATTTCCCTGCATACGCACACTTGTCGTTCGGCGCCTACAACTTCGGCCAGTTGGGTAAGGGTTTTCACCAATCTGTAAGGCGATTCGTAGAACACCATCGTACGTTGTTCGTCTTTTAGGCTTTCGAGATAAGTTTTCCGCCCTTTCTTTTGGGGGATGAACCCCTCGAAACAAAACCTGTCGCAAGGCATTCCGGACGACACCACGGCAGGGATGCAAGCCGTTGCGCCTGGCAAGCAGTTAACGGTTATGCCTGCCGCCACCGCTTCGCGCGCCAAGAAGAAACCTGGGTCGCTGATGCCCGGCGTTCCCGCATCACTAACGAGGGCGATGTTTTGCCCCGCTTTAAGGCGTTCTACAATTCCGGCAGACGTGCCATGCTCGTTAAACTTGTGGTGCGATTGCAGGTGAGCCACCTCAATGCCCAGATGTTTAAGCAAGATACCCGTCGTTCGGGTGTCTTCTGCCAGTACCAAATCGGCCTCTTTCAGGGTGCGAATGGCGCGTAGCGTGATGTCCTCCATATTGCCCACAGGGGTGGGTACAATGTATAAGATGCCCATATTGTACGCAAATATAGCAATATATATTCCTAGTAGCAAAAAAAGCATGCGTTTGTTTGCAATTTTTAAAACGTCTTTTTGTACTTTTGCATCAGAATGATTGATAATGTAACCGGCGAAAACCACCGCCAAGGAAGAGTGGAAGTGATTTGTGGCTCGATGTTTTCGGGCAAGACAGAGGAGTTGATACGGCGTATGAAACGTGCCGTGTTTGCCAAACAGCGGGTTGAGATATTTAAGCCAGCCATTGATACGCGCTTTTCGGAAGACGACGTTGTGAGCCACGACCGCAACGCCATACATTGCACGCCCGTAGATTCGTCGGCGGCGATATTGTTGCTTTCGGCAGACATCGACGTGGTGGGCATTGATGAGGCGCAGTTTATGGACGAGGGGTTGGTGGCTGTTTGCAACGAACTGGCCAACCGAGGCGTTCGCGTTATCGTTGCTGGTCTTGACATGGACTTTAAAGGTGTGCCTTTTGGTCCCATGCCTGCACTCTGCGCCATTGCCGACCAAGTAACGAAGGTACATGCCATTTGTGTAAAGTGCGGTGCATTGGCTTACGTGAGCCATCGCATTGTGGAAGGAGAGAAACGTGTGATGCTTGGCGAGATGCAAGAGTACGAACCCCTGTGCAGGCATTGTTATCAAAAGGCCATGCAAGGAGGAAAGGGTGAATGTTAAATAGGAGTGGCGTGACGGATGAAACAAAAGAGCCGTTAAGAGGGCCGAAGCAGATAGGACGGATAAAAACAATCTGCCTAAGTTTGCCGCTCCCGAATGTCTTGTTTGTTTTATCATTTCCGTTTCCCTTTCCCCTATCCCAGAGGTAAACTAAACAACAATAGATATGTTAGAAGAGAAAATAACCCTAGACAAGCTGATAAGATGGGTCGTCTGTGGCCTGATAATCTTTGCGGTTTTCTTCATTACCAACAGCATGAGCGAGGTGCTTTTGCCCTTTTTCGTTGCTTGCTTGTTGGCTTACTTGCTTTATCCTTTGGTGAAATTCACCGAGAAATACCTGCACATACGCATCCGTACGCTGTCCATCCTCTTCGTTTTGTTGGTTCTTGTGGGCTTGATTACAGGCGTCGGGCTGCTTGTGGTGCCGTCGTTGATAGATCAGTTCGACAAGATTTCTGAGTTGGCCGCACGTTATTTGGGCAGTTCCAAAAGTTCGGGCGACCTCTCTGGCTATATTCAGCATTGGCTGCGCGAACACCAAGAAGACATCGACCGCCTTATCAAGAGCAAAGACTTTAACGATGCCGTGCGCACGGCCATGCCCAAGTTGTTTAGCCTTTTGGGACAGACGGCAAGTGTGGTGGTGAGTGTCGTGGCATCGTGCATCACCTTATTATATATGTTCTTCATTTTGCTCGATTACGAGTTCCTTACCGACAACTGGGTACGCATATTCCCAAAGAAGTATCGCCCCTTCTGGAACGAACTTGCGCAAGATGCCTCGCGCGAGCTTAACAATTACATTCGTGGGCAAGGGTTGGTGTCGCTTATCATGGGAATCATGTTTTGTATCGGTTTCACCATCATTGATTTTCCCATGGCCATCGGCATGGGTATTCTTATTGGTGTGATGAACCTGGTGCCTTACCTGCACACTTTCGCCCTTATTCCTACGGCATTCTTGGCTCTTCTCAAAGCTGCCGACACAGGACAGAACTTTTGGATTATCTTCGGAACGGCCATTTTGGTGTTCGCCGTGGTGCAAATCATCTCGGATATGGTGGTAACGCCCCGCGTAATGGGTAAGGCCATGGGGCTAAATCCGGCCATCATCCTGCTTTCGTTGTCTGTGTGGGGGTCGTTATTAGGCTTTATTGGGGTTATCATTGCCTTGCCGCTCACCACCCTTATCATTGCCTACTGGCAGCGATATGTTACCAAAGAAAAGGTGGATGTTGAGCCCGAAACCACCGAAACACCGGCAAAAACAGATGCCTAAAACCAAATAAAACGGCTTTGGCGGATAAAAAACATGCAATTTGTTTGCGAGATTGGCTAAAAGTATGTACCTTTGCACTCGCAAAACAAAAAACGCTTTGTTGGAAGATCCGCTAGCTCAGCTGGTAGAGCACAACACTTTTAATGTTGGGGTCTTGGGTTCGAGCCCCAAGCGGATCACGAAAAGGGCACTCGTAAGGGTGTCCTTTTTTGTGTGTTTAATCCTTATAGCTCTTTTATTCGGTTTTATTCCCATTGTTTTGGGATAACAGAAATCTCATGACTTATTAATGGCATATGGGCGTAAAGCAAACTTCTCTCCTTTCTTATGGTGTTAATTAAATCTGTGCCAAACATCCGTTTTCACAATCTTCTTTTTCGACTTTTAATCTTTTTAATCGTAATAAATAGTAAAAGCAACAGGGCCAGATGGAACAAAACGAAGTAAACCAAATTGTCGTTCAATGCCAGGAAGGTAGCAAAGAATCCTTCCGACGGTTAGTGAGAGAATACCAAAGTATGGTTTTCTCGCTAACGCTCAAGATGCTTTGTGATGAAAAGGATGCAGAAGATGCCTGCCAAGACACTTTCGTTAGTGTTTGGCTGAACTTGCACAAGTACAATTCGGAGAAGGGAAAGTTTTCCACGTGGATATACTCCATTGCCTCTAACATCTGCCTAGACAAGCTTAAACGTCGTAAACCGCAACTACCCATGCCGTCAGACGAAAGCAAATTCAGGGCTTACGCTGCCAACCCATCTCCCGAACGGCAACTCATGAATGCAGAATGGGTGTCTATCGTGAAGGTGTTGACGGCAAAACTCAGTGCTAAACAACAACTTGTTTTCACCCTGCGCGTACTAGAAAACCTTCCAATTGAAGACATTGAGCGTATCACCAATATGAATTCAACCAAGATAAAGAGCAACCTATATGTTGCTAAACAACAGATTAAACAACAACTAATACAACTAGGTTATGAACAAGAATGACAACCTATACGCTGATGTAATAAGGGGATTGCAGGGGAAACGACCTTCCCTTGAACATCCAGACGACATGATAGATGGCGTGATGGCTCGTATTGAACAACGAAACCGCCAACGCGCGTACGTTATTGTTCTTCGTGTCTGCGCCATTGCTGCATCGTTGGCGTTGGTATTTGGCATTTCAGTATGTGTTAGAACTGTGCCAAAAAACAATGATATGGCATTGCTCTATTTACAGGAAACCCTTCCACAAAAGGCTGACGGGGTGTATCTCCAGAACAAGTATTTGAAAAGAAACCAATATGAACTTATAAAACAAAGCATTTATGAAAACAAAAGATAGTTTGATACTCCTTCTTTTGGCAACATTTATGGTTGCATGCAACAATAAGTACCAAGGTAGCGCAACCACGGTTGTTAACGAAGACGGAACATGTAGTAGGGAATTGTCTTTCCAACTCGATTCGGCGCAGTTGGTTAGTGGTGTGTTCAACGCAGATGAAAGTATGTTGAGGTGGGACAAAGGTTGGCAACTGACATGGGGAATAAAGGGTGACAGCCTTCGACATACATTCCCCGTAGGCCTTAAAGCCTATCAAGCACTTAGCAGGCAGTGTTGGAAAGATGGGCGTACGGCAGCAGACACCATCTTGGTGTATGCCAAATGTAACTTCGCTTCTGTGGAAGAAATGGCCAAAGCAACAACGTTCATTGTGGGCTCACGGCGTATCACACCGCGAATAACATTTGAACGTACGCGAGGTTTCTTCCGTACTGAGTACAGATACGAAGAAGTTTATCCCCAGCAACACATCAATTGCCCCATCCCCATGAGTAAATTCTTTACCAAAGACGAGATTGGGTTTTGGTTTAGCGGAACACCCGACCTTGTTGGAGGTCTTAATGGCATTGAGATAGACGACATCACGCAGCACCTTAAAACAAAATACACCCAGTGGCTTGTTGCCAATGATTTTGAACTGACCTATCAAACGATACTCAAAAACTATTCACGCATAGCGACGAAAGCCATAGACAAACAGCGTTTTATTGCCTTGCACGACACGCTTTTGAAAGAATATTCAAGAGAAACCGACCTAACTGCCGTCCATATGGATAGGTCTAAGTGGTTTAAAAAAATCTTCCATTCGGACGTTTATTCGGAAATACTCGACAATGACACGTTGATGATAGAAGTTGATGCCGCTCAAAGAGATTTCCTTGCCCTATCAATGTTCAACATCGATTATAAACTTACCTTTCTCGGTGCTGATAATCCGTCCACACTAAGCAGACTTACGGGTAACAGACTAATGGCTGGCGATGTGGTTATATCGCCCTGCATAATCAAAAAGAACCTATGGGCGTTTGCTTTAACGGGAGCAGTGCTGGTTCTTTCGCTAGTGTTGTTGGTGTTAAAGAGAAAGAAACGTTGAAATATGTTTTGTAAATCGCTTTCAACGATCTTTGAGATTTATATTGCTCATCTTCTGTTTGCCCCTTGAAAAGCAAGCAGAAGATGTTTTTTTCTAGGTGACAAAACGTTAAATTCACTTGTCCTAATTAGCCGTATTCCAGTATTTGGTGAGACGTAGTTTATAGCAATGCCACACGATTTATCGTAGAAGAAAGGGGGCTTGTCGTAAATAAGATGTACCTTTGTCTATAATTAAGGTGAGAACTAAAAAACTTTTGCCGTTGGTTTCTGAAAGAAGAAACCGTCAAGCGGGGGATGATTGCCACAACTCAGCACACAACAGGGCACTTAGATAGCAAGCAATACAGAGTGGCGAAGTTGGTTGCATCCTGTTTTTATACTCCACCAAACAGAACTAAAACCCAAATTAAACGTAGCATGCGCCACTAAGTCATGCACACAAACAATCAAAAGCTATGTCGACAGCCAACGTAAGCGACGGCTACAACCAAAACAATACTGCGAACAATGAAGAAGATAAAGACCTATCCTGCGCTACTTGCGCCTGCATTGCTTACGGCCGTAGGCGCACACGCCAAGCAGGTGAAGAACAGTCGGGCCGACGACACGCGCCGCCCAAACGTGATTATCATTTACGCCGACGACTTGGGGTATGGCGACTTGCAATGTTATGGCGCGAGAAACGTGGAAACACCCAATGTAAACCGCCTTGCCGGCCAGGGCATTCGCTTTACCAATGCGCATGCCGTGGCAGCCACTAGCACCCCTTCGCGCTACTCGTTGCTCACGGGCGAATACGCATGGCGGCGTGCCGACACCGATGTAGCGCCTGGAAATGCGGGCTTGATTATCCGTCCCGAACAGTTTACCATGGCCGATATGTTCAAAAGTGTGGGTTATGCCACCTGTGCCATTGGCAAATGGCACTTGGGACTGGGCGACAAAGGCGGCGAACAAGATTGGAATGCGCAACTGCCTGCCGCTTTGGGCGACCTTGGTTTTGATTACAGTTACATTATGGCGGCCACCAGCGACCGCGTTCCTTGCGTGTTTATCGAAAACGGGCGCGTGGCCAACTACGACTCTTCGGCACCCATTGAGGTGAGTTACAAGCGTAACTTTGAGGGCGAACCAACGGGCAGAACCCATCCCGAACTGCTTTATAACCTCAAATCTAGCCACGGACACGACATGAGTATCGTTAACGGCATTGGTAGAATTGGCTTTATGAAGGGTGGGGGAAAGGCACTATGGAAGGATGAAAACATCGCCGACTCTATCACCGCGCACGCCATTAACTTTATTCGCGACAACCAAAATCGGCCTTTCTTTATGTATTTTACCACCAACGATGTGCACGTTCCGCGCTTTCCGCACGCCCGCTTTCGCGGAAAGAACCCTATGGGCTATCGTGGCGATGCCATTGTGCAGTTTGATTGGAGTGTGGGACAACTGATGAAAACCCTCGAACAATATGGCTTGGCCGACAATACACTCATTATATTAAGCAGCGACAACGGCCCCGTGGTAGACGATGGCTATGCCGACAGGGCCGAAGAATTGCTTAACGGGCATAGTCCTGCTGGCCCATTCAGGGGTAATAAGTACAGTGCTTTCGAGGGCGGAACGGCTATTCCTGTCATTGTGTCGTGGAAAAAGGGCGTGAAAGGCGGTCGGCAAAGCAACGTTTTGATGTCGCAGATAGACTGGCTAGCCTCTTTGGCTCAGCTTGTTGGGGCGCGATTGCCAAAGGGAACAGCCTGCGATAGCGAGCCCCGACTGGGAAATCTTTTGGGGACAGACAACCAAAGTCGCCCTTGGGTTATCGAACAGAGTAGTTCGCGCGTTCTTTCGGTGCGCACGCCGCAATGGAAGTTTATCGAGCCTAGCGACGGCGAGAAGATGATTTCGTGGGGTCCGAAGATAGAAACGGGCAACAATCCCACGCCACAACTATACGATTTGAGCAAGGGTGAGTACGAAAAAGACAACGTGGCCAACGAAAACCCAAACGTGGTGTACGAACTTCAAAACGTGTTGCGCCGCGAAAGGGCGAAGAAAAGGTGAAAGGGGGAAAAGGTGAAAAGGTGAAAAGGTGAAAAGTGAAAAAATGGCTAACGCCTTCTAAAGGTGAAAAGGTGAAAGAGTGAAAAGGTGAAAAAATGGCTAACGCCACCTATACATTTGGCTTAACTCCATAACTCCATACCTCCTAATGGTGAAAGAGTGAAAAGGTGAAAAAATGGCTGACGCCCCCTGCGTATCTGGCTAAATTCAACTTTTTGTTTAACAATTAACAATTAACGAGTTGACAAGTTGATAGGCGCAGCCATTTTTTCACCTTTTCACTCTTTCACCTTTAAAATCCATTTTTTCACTTTTTCCCCTTTTCCCCCTTTCACCCTTTCCTACGCCCTTTTCCCCCCAATCTCTTGGTGTTCTAGCTTAAAAAGCGTAATTTTGCAACGAATTATTATCAAATACAATTATGTCATACAACTTATTAAAAGGTAAGCGCGGTATTATTTTCGGTGCGCTCAACGACATGTCCATCGCTTGGAAAGTGGCAGAACGCTGTGCCGAAGAAGGCGCAAGCATCGTGCTGAGCAACACCGAAATGGCCCTTCGTATGGGCGAACTAGACGCGCTTGCGAAGAAGATTAACGCTCCTGTTGTGGCAGCAGACGCCACCAGCTACGAAGACTTGGAAAACGTCTTTGTAAAGGCACAAGAACTGTTGGGCGGCAAAATCGACTTTGTGCTGCATTCTATCGGAATGAGCCCTAACGTGCGCAAACGCCGCACATACGATGATTTGGACTACAATTGGCTGAACAAGACTCTTGATATCTCGGCTATCTCTTTCCACAAGATGCTGCAAGCCGCTAAAAAGGTAGACGCAATTGCCGAATATGGTTCGGTTGTGGCACTTACCTACATTGCCTCGCATCGCACATTCTTCGGTTACAACGATATGGCCGACGCCAAGAGCCTGCTCGAAAGCATCGCTCGCAGCTTTGGTTATATCTATGGGCGCGAAAAGAACGTGCGCATCAACACCATCTCGCAGTCGCCTACACCCACAACAGCGGGTAAGGGTATCAAGGACATCGACAACATGATGGACTTCGCCGACAAGATGTCGCCCCTTGGAAATGCCTCTGCATTGGAGTGCGCAGACTATTGCGTAACCCTTTTCAGCGACCTTACGCGTAAGGTTACCATGCAAACGCTCTTCCACGATGGTGGTTTCTCGAACATGGGTATGAGCCTCCGCGCCATGAACCAATACAGCAAGGACCTGGGTCCTTACGAAGACGAGAACGGAAAGATTATCTACGGATAAGTTATAAGTGTTGTTCTCGCTGGCTTGTGTGTAAATAGTTACACCAAATATTGGCGATGGCAACGCACTCCGTATACATCCTGCAAACGCCGCTCTTGCCCAAAGCGAGGGTGGCGTTTGTTGTTTTTTAAAGTTCACAAACTCGCGTTCTGCCTTTTTGGGACGGAGATAGTTGGCCGCAGCCATCCCAATAGTTATTTCAACCAAAATCAGTCGTTTTTGTTTCTCACAACCATATCGTACTTTGAAATCCAAATGAGAGATTTGGATTTAACTTGATTATCTTCGTCGTGCTACATTGAAGTCGTCTTGACCTTTAACATTTCTACAAATTGAGAGGAGTTTATGCCTATGAGCTGTAAAACCAAGATAAACGCCCCGAACATATACGAAGTACCCGACAAAGACATGATGAAAATTGAAATTATGCCCCTTTCGTCTGTGGCAAACATGGCTCAGTCTCAAAATGCAAACCCGGCGAGAGTATTTTCAATACATTCTTTACAAGTTGAACGCATCTTTCCAGGGACACATAATGAGAAAAAAGTAAAGAGCACTTCTCTATATTTCTTATGTTCTTATGTCAACATGGACGTATTTATGTCAAAACACGAAAAATGAACGTTTTCGTTAAGCCAAATGAACAATGTCGAGCTGGCACGAACATTGGCGTGGGAGAAAACGCACTCTTCGAGAGACGAGAAAAGTACGATTAACTCGTTCACTTGTCCACTTGTCTTCTTGCCAACCTGTTCGCCTGTTGGTTCGCCAACCATTGTAATCTTTTCAGCAGGAATTTTAACATTATGAGTGCCCTTTTTATCCACCAACCACTCACCTAGCCGCAAAAAATCGTTTCTCGCGAAGGTTCGTTTTGATACAAAAGAGGGTTAGTCTGTGAATGCGGCAAAATGAATTTTTATTTAAAGCAGTCGCCATTTGCACCAACTTTTGGGCTATTTATAGCAAAATGTAGTGCAATATGCCGCAAAACGCAGTGCGTTTTGGTGCTAAATGCAGTGCGTTTTGATGCTAAACGCAAGGTAAAATGGTGCTAAACGCAGTGCAAAATGGTGCTAAATGCAAGACGAAAAGCATAAATATCCACTGAAACTGTATAAACAAAACCTTTTAGAGCCGTTAAAAGCATGACCCCAAAGGGCAAAATGGGCATTAAAAAGTGGGTTTTGGGGGCTAAAAGTGGGTAATCGGGTGTAAATAATAATGGACTGGCAACCAAACTAGAAAGGCTAAATGGTGCAAAATGCAGCCTTTTTTCTTTAAAACGAACAAATTGGAAGGCGCGAAAGACTAGAAATAGTGGCAAATTACCTACTTTATGGCCTATATTTTCGCTAGAACAGCGCGAAAATTAGAGCGACATTGTAAAATAAAAGATAACAATTTAAGTTTTTGAGTTGATGAGTTCGTGAGCTTATGAGTTGATGAGTTTTTGAGCTGATGATTTTTTGAGCTGATGAATTTTTGAACTGGTGAGTTTGTGAATTGCGGAGTTTGTGAATTGCGGAGTTTGTGAATTTGTGAGTTGATGTCTTCGGGAGTTGTTGGGCCTTCATGAGTTTATAGGCCAGTGAGTTGGCTTGTCCTGCATTCGGCTCAATTTATAGAAATATTAAAAGTCAAAAACGACTTCATTAAAAAACGAAAAGGGGAATGTACCATTAAGGCACATCCCCCTTTTATTCTCTGGTGTTACCAAAGCTTATTGGTAATCACATGTTCCGCGTAGAATTATTCAGCAATCTGAACAGTAGCACGACGGTTGAACGAGATAGGCGACAAGTCGTCTACACCACCCTTACCTACGGTCGAAATCTTATCGCGGCTAATACCCATCTTAACCAACTCATTGGCAACCATCTCAGCACGCTTGTCAGAGAGGTATTGGTTACGGTTAACCGAACCTGTTGCGCTATCAGCATAACCCACAACGTTGATGTTGGAGTTGTTCTCCTTAGCATACTTAGCAACCGCCTGAACGTTAACAAGATCCTTTTGCGAAGCAATGTTGGTCTTGTTGATGTTGAAGAATACAGATACCGGCGTGGTTACGAATTCCTTAATAGTCTTCGTTTCAGCAGGCTGTTGGTTAGCCAACATGTTCTTCAAACGAGCGTTTTCAGAAGCAGCATCGTTCAGCTGAGCGTTAAGAGCGTCCATCTGAGCTTGTGATAGAGCCTTCAAAGCATCTACGTCGGGAGTTTTGTTCCAAGTAGACTTACCCAAGTTGAAGGTCAAACCCAATTCAGCATACAGCAAGTTGTCCTTATCTTCCCAACCACGGTTAACATGTGGATCGGCTATGGTGTTGCCCCATCTGCCGTCCATGTCTTCTTCAAAGCGGTTCCAACCAAGTTCGAGGTTGATAGCCATTCTGTCGCAAACGCGGAAAGTGTTAAGTACACCTACGCTGAGGTTCATTGCATAGAGGTCGTGAGTCATCGTACGACCAAGTCCACCACCGAAGAAAGGAATGAGGTTCCAAACGCGGTTGGGGTTGTAACCACACACCATGTTGCTCACATTCAAGAGCACATGTTCGTTAAGGTTCCAGTACTTGTTCTCACGCTTGTTCTCGTCAACAACGGTTCTGCCCCAAATACCTTGCAGTTTGGTACGAAGACCGATGCCAGGAGTAAACCACTTACCTACTGCAATAGCAGCACTAGGGCTTCCACGGAAGCTTTTGAAAGGACTAACGGGAAGGTTCTTTCCATGCTCTTGGTCAGAATACCATGCGTTCCATTCGCCACCTACCTGGATAAACCAGTTGTTCCAAAAGGAATTGGTAGCCACGCTATACTTTTGTACGGGATCAGAATCCTGCGCCATTGATGCAGTAGAAACCCCTGCAAGCGCCAATACAATCAATAATTTTTTCATAACTAATTTTATTAATAAGCAAAAATATCTTCTCTCTATAATTCTGTACCTACCTAAATACATTGCAAAGTTAGTGATTATTTTCTTTATTTTTTCATAGTCTGGCGCGAAAATGCTGATTTTAACTAACTTTATGCTGTAATCTTGATTTATCTCAAATATGCAAAATGGCATTACAAAACATTAAAGAGCAAAAGCTAGGCCTGCATGCTGACACGCATGCAGGCCTGATTGATAGCATTTTAGAATGTGCTGAGGGCTTTTATCCAAGGAGCTTTTCCAAGTCGGTTTGTGCCATAATGGCCAGTATCTTTTGTCCGTTTGGCGTATAGTTCACGTTTTGACAAGTGAAGAGGGCGTTGACCAGGCTCTCCATCTCATCGTTGCCCAACACTTGTCCGTAAGGCAAGGCGGCATTGCGAGCAAGACTTAGAGCCAGTGCCTCGTTGATTTCGTCGTGCAAACCAGCCCCTTTCTCCATGGCCGTTGCCACCATGTCGCGTATCATCGCCACGGGATTGATGCCTTCTAGCCCTGCGGGAATGGCGTTAACGGCATAGTTTCGCGCGCCAAGGTCGGTCAGTTCGAAACCTAAGCCTTGCAAGTCGGGCATTATTTTCTGTGCCATGAGGTCTTCGGTGGCCGTGAACTGCACCACTTCGGGAAACAAAACTTTCTGCGATGCGCCCGAACGCTGAGACACCTGACGAAGATATTGCTCGAAAAGAATACGCACGTGGGCGCGGTGTTGGTCGATAACCATCAGTCCCGACTTAACGGCGGTCATCACATAGCGACCTTTATATTGATAATGAGCAGGCGATTTGTCTTCAATCATCCGCTCGGTCTCCCCACTCTGCCCGCCACTCCCAACATCAGGAAAAAGCCCAAGGTCGGCCTCTTCGTCGGCTTTCAAGCTGGCATACAGGTCCTCCCACCTACTATTATTTTTGGTTTGTAAGGCTGCTTGTGGCGTATCGTCAAAGGGATTGTAGTGCGGATTATAGTTCACTTTGGGCGCAGGCGCATTCTCATTGGGGTTATATACGGGAATATCGGGTCGCCCTTCGGTATCGAAATCAATGGTGGGAACATCGTTAAACAATCCTACTGCCTCGCGAACCGCAGCCGAAAGGATTTGCCACACGGCTTGTTCGTTCTCGAATTTTATCTCCGTCTTCGTGGGATGTATGTTCACATCGATGTCTTCGGGGTTCACTTCAAAATAGATGAAGTAAGGCACTTGCTCGCCTTGCGGCATCAATCGTTCGAAAGGTTGCATCACGGCCTTGTTGAAATAAGGGTGTTTCATGTAGCGACCATTCACAAAGAAATATTGGTGTGCGCCTTTCTTGCGTGCCGATTCGGGCTTACCCACAAAGCCATGTATCTTACAAATAGACGTTTCCACGTTGAACGAGAGCAGGTCTTGACTGATGCGTTTGCCGAAAACGTCTACTATACGCTGTTTAAGAACCACCGAAGGCAGGTTGAACACCTCGGTTCCGTTGCTGCGAAGCGTAAAGGCGATGTCGGGATAAACAAGGGCTATGCGCTCGAAGGCGGTGATGATGTTGTTGAGTTCTGTGGCGTTAGATTTGAGAAACTTGCGCCTGGCAGGGATGTTATAAAAGAGATTTTCGATACAAAGTTGCTCCCCACAGGGCATGCGCAAGGCTCTTGTCCTGTGAATTGTGAGCCGGCGATAGAGATGGACGTGCCAATCTCTTCGCTGGCAAGGCGCGTTTTAAGCTCCACTTGCGCTACAGCAGCGATAGAAGCCAAGGCCTCGCCACGGAAACCCATCGTGTTGAGGGCGAAAAGGTCGGACGCTTGACGTATCTTAGACGTGGCATGACGCTCGAATGCCAAGCGTGCATCGGTTTCAGACATGCCCCGACCGTTGTCGATAACCTGTACCGAGGTCTTACCAGCATCCATAACATTCACGTCGATGCGTGTCGCACCTGCGTCGACGGCATTCTCCACCAGCTCTTTAATGATGGATGCAGGCCGTTGTATCACCTCGCCAGCCGCTATTTGATTGGCCACCGAGTCGGGTAAAAGTTGTATTACGTCGCTCATTGATTGTTTCTCCTTTATATATAATATGTGTGTTTACATGGGGCGAACGGCAAAATGTGCCAAGGAAATAGCCTAAGAACAATAGGCTTAGCCCAAGAGTAACCTAAATAGAACGTAGCCCATAAACAGGAAGATGGCCACGAGCAGGAAGATGCGACTACCAAAAGCCACACCATAAGACTGTCCACGGCGGTGCAAATGGCTGTTAGGTGGGGTGAACGCACCCCGAAATCGGTCGGCATCGCGTGCCGAAACGTCTTGTCCCTCGGTTTTCTCTGTTAGCCCCAGCTCTTCTTTTGCACGTTGCTCTATGGCCTCCAACCTTTGTTTTCGGTCGTTGGCGTAGATGTATTCGTGATGAAACCTGCGCGGTTTGCGCATTGAAAACATTCCCATAGGCACGTTATTTGTTCGTGGTAAGCCTAAACAGTACTGGCAAACTTCCCCAATAATAGGCTGAAAGAAGTCGGCAAAAACGCGCGTTTTCCTTTTCGATGTTTGGGCTATCCTGCCGATTTACAGCTAACGGCAACAGCCTACTTTAGCTTTGGGTTGGCTGTTGTGGTTCGGCTCTTGGCAGTAGATTTCTTTGTCGTTGCAGCACTACTGCCCTTCTTCGCACTAGACTTTACAGCAGACTTAGCCTTTGTTGCTGCTGCATCAGTCTTGTTTTCGTCATCCACTGCCAGCTGCTTTGTGGCTTGCTCCGTTGTATTCTCTTTATCAGAGTTGGTGTTTCCCCCACTCTTCTCATCGTCATCGAGTCGTTGCTTGGGCAACACTCGCGGCTGAACCTTCTTTAATTCAGTTCCCGCTGCCTTCGGACGCCATTCGTATAGGTCGTCCTTATTAAGTGGCCGCACATAATCGAACCACCCAAACGCACCCAATTGCTCTTTTCCTGGCGGTATTTGGGTCATCGGATAGAGCGTTGCCTCAAAGCGACACGTCCATATCTTCTGCAATTTCCGCTGCGGAGAGATATACATTCGCATGGTATCGGTTTCGAGATAATTCAGTCCGATAAGGGTGCTGTCCTTCTCATCTACCGAATAATAGATGGAGCGCACATTGCTTATGGCATCGTTGCGGCGCACGTTGCCATCGACAAAATAGGCGAACATGTCCCTAGACGAGAGCTGATTGAAGTGCACAGAGTCGGGCATTTGCTCCACAGAGAGCGCCTGACCCAGCACGTGTGCCTCGCGAACAGTACTGTCTTGCATGTAGATCTTTATCACTTCGCCCAACAATTGGCGGTTGGCATTCCACACAATGGGGTCGCGATACATGGTAAGACACGAGTCCTTAGAGTTTGCCACCATCGAATCGCACACGGCTTGTACGTCTGTTCGATAGGCGCGTACATGCCGAAAGCAATGTGCAAGGCGATAAACCGAGTCGGTATTGATGTTATAGGTGAAAAGTTTCACCGAATCGGCATGCACATAAAGCGTATCCTTCTGCGAATAGTCCTTAGCCAAAAGCTTGCCTGTGGCCCACCCCACGCCCGTCTTTTCGTTATACTTGAAACGTTGGCAAAGCAAGCTATTATTATTCTTCTTGTCCACATATATCACGTCGCCGTAGCCTTCGCTTTGGCCAGTCTTGTCGTCGTAATAAAGGCTGTCGCCCGTAATGGTCTTGTATTTATCGTTAACAGTTGACCTTCCGAATAGTTTCGACTTACTCGTTTTGGTGTCGAAATAGCCATCGCGCGTTTCTATCACACCGGTTTTAGAGGTTATTTTCGACGGACCTAGCACATGAGCCATCGAATTTTGCGTATTGTAGTGCAAGGTGTCGGTGGTGATAACGCGGTCGCTCTCAATCATTTTCACGTTATAATAGAACACGGCCTCGCGCGTTTGGGTGTTGTATTGTCCCCAGTCAGCCACCAGTTTTTGGTTCTTGTCGGTGAGCGTTCCGCCCTCAAAGAAGTAAGCATTGTTGTAAAGGCGGTCGTAATTAAGGCTGTCGGTGTTGAGTGTTTGCCCACGATGTTTCAGCCACACGTTCTGACGAGCCTCCATCATCTGTGCCTGACCATCGTAAAACGCACGTTCGCACGTAAGCGAAAGCGTGTCGCCCTGTACCATTCGCACATGACCGAAGGCGCGAAACGAGTTTGTTTGCTGGTAAAAATAGGCACTATCACACCACATTCGCGCCCCTTTGTGCATAAATTGCACCTTTCCTTTCACGATTTGGGCATCGGGGACGGGTCCGAATTGGTCGTAGCGCAGCTCGTCCGAGTGCACCAGGTACACGCGGTCGTCGGCCTGCGGTGCCGTTTTCACCTTCTTTTGGGCAAGCGCAGGCAGCAAGCATAGCACAAAAAGGCATAGCACCGCCCATAAAACGCCGCTATGCCCATCGCCATTAGATGTCGATATTGGTTTTAATCTCATTTAATCCATCCCTGATATTCAAAGTCGCAGTTCTTATAGCGGTCGCCCATACGAACGTATGTTTGCTTTATCTTGTTCACCACCCAGTCGTGCAACTTCTTCTCACGTTCTTTGGCCAGCACCACATTGCGCATAACTTGGAAGTCTTCGGTTATGGTTGCGCGATGTCCGTCCACTCTATTCTTCAACTTGATGATGGCCACGACAGTCTTTCCGCGTGCGTTGGTCATTTGGAAAGGCTTGGAGATGTCGCCCACCTTCACACCTTCCACTTCGCGCGCTACCTCTGTGGGCAAGTCGCCCATACGGAACTTAGACGACAACGAGCGCGACTCTCTGTCGGTGTAGGCCATTAGTCCGTGGTTGTTCTTCGTGTCCTTGTCGTCGGAGATGAACGTTGCCCCCTCTTCGAACGAGAACTTACCGGCCTTTATGTCGCTGGCGATGGAGTCGAGGCGCGCTTTCGAACGGTCGATGTCGTCTTGTGCGATGCGCGGTTTCAGCAAGATATGGCGCACGTTAATCTTGTCGCCGCGCTTGTCGATAAGCTGTATGATGTGGTAACCAAACTCCGTTTCAACGATTTTCGAAATCTTATTGGGGTCGGTAAGGTTGAAAGCCACGGCAGCGAAGGCCGGGTCGAAGGCCGCTCTACCCGTAAAGCCCAACTCACCACCTTGTCTTGCCGAGCCTGGGTCTTCCGAATAAAGGCGCGCAAGGGTTGCAAAAGTTGTCTCTCCCTTGGTTACGCGGTCGGTATATTCGCGCAATTGGTCCTTAATGCGGTTCACTTCCTCGGTCTTCACCTTTGGGTTTTGGGTGATAATCTCCACCTCTACCATTGTAGGAACCATAGGAATGCTATCGGCAGGCAGGTCCTTGAAGTACTTGCGCACATCGGCAGGCGACACTTTCACATCGCTCACCAACTTTTCTTTCATCATGGCGATAAGGCGATTGTTCTTATAGTCATCGTGCATTGCTTGTCGCATCTCCGAAACGGTTTGCTTGCGATACTCTTCCAGTTTCTCTTTCGAACCTATCAGCTGTATCCAATAGTTTATCTGTTCCTCAATTCCTTGTGAAATTTCCGACTCGCTCACCTCCAAGCTGTCGATGGCAGCTTGGTGAAGGAAAAGCTTTTGCAAAGCCAATTGTTCGGGAATGGAGCAATCGGGGTTGCCTTTAAACTTGTGTCCCTCGTTCTCGGCCTGCAAGCGAGCGGCCTCCACGTCCGATTTCAGTATGGGTTCGTCGCCCACCACCCATATAACTTCGTCAACCACACTTGTTTCTGGCACGGCTGGTTCGGTTTTCACGGGCTTATTGGTTGCAGTTGCAGTACTATCGTTTTCAGCAACCTTTGTAGCCAACCCTTGCTTGGCATTGGCAGAAATGGCGGCGGTCAAAATCATTGCAGACAGGCCGCAGAATATCTTCGTTTTGGTTCTCATCGTTTTTATATATGTCGTTATCGGGGCGTTTAGTGTTTGTTCACGGTCTTTAATACCGCCTCGTTCACTTCCACCTTATATTCTTTTCGTAAGTTTTTCACCCATTCTTTCTCCAATGTTTCTTGGAAGTCGGCCACTACAAGCGCCCTTACATCGTCCATTTCCTGGGGGGCTTTAAGTTTCTTTCCTATCACACCCACAACGGGGAAGTTGGCATCGTCCTTTATTGCAACCTTTTGCTTAAAGGCATCGCGGTCCACCAAGGGGTTGTCGCCAAGCTTAAACACGCCCCGTTCGGCCTTTATGCGGATGGTAGAATCGTTGTTAAAAGCCTTTCTTAGAGCCTCGTTCCATTCGTTAAAGGGCAAATTCTTTACCATTTTCTTTGCTGCCTTAAAGTCTGCCTTGCTCTTGGCATAGCAGGCAATGCCCTTAAATCGCGGACTGTCCCAGGCGTATCTCTTCTTATTCTTGTTGAAATAATAGCGCAAACCCTCTTCGTCTTTCGCCGCTTTCTCCCAAACAGTGCGGTTACTTATTTCGTAAAGCAACAACCCGTCGTGATATTCTTGAATAAGATACCTCAGTGCAGGGTCCTTTGCCTCCATCGCTTGTGCGCGTTCTTCTAGCACATCGGCCGTTGTACGGGGCGTAGGCGATGCCTTAGCCAATTCGTTCAGCTTGTTGTCGATAATTTGTTCGCGCATGTCTGTCTGCTCGATGTAGGCAAAGATGTCGGCCTTTACCGAATCGTAAGGCAGAAAGCTGCGCCGTTCTATCATCTTAATGATATGGTAACCCGCTGGCGAAAGCACGGGTTTGCTTATCTCGCCCGGCTTGAGGGCAAAGGCTGCATCTTCAAACTCTTTCAGCGTTTGACCCTTTTGCAGCCAAGGCAGCTCGCCACCTTGTTGCGCCGAACCTTTATCGTCAGACAATTTACGAGCCAACGCAGCGAAGTCGGCCCCGCGTTTAAGGGCATTATAAATAGAGTCGATGCGCAGTTCGGCGCGGCGTTGCAAGTCTTTGGCCGACTTTTGGGGCAACAACAACATAATGTGTGCCACCCTTATCAGTCCGCCTTGCCCCTCAATGCGCTGCTTTGTGTCGTCGTATAGCTGGCGTGCAGCCTTATCCACGTCGTCGTTGTTAACGAACGAGGGGCGCACCTGCTGGTCGCGATAGTCGGCAAACTCGTTGCGAAAGGCCTGCGTGGTATCCAGTCGGGCGGCAAGTGCAGCCTCAACCTTCAACTTATAGTTTACGAAGAGCTCCACATACTGAGCCACCGTCTTCTTATCTACAACATTATCCGTGTTGTTTTTGTTATACGAATACTCAAATTCCGAACGGCTTACGGGCCGCCCGTTAATGGTCATAATGGTGGGGTCGTCTTGGGCGTGTGCCACGAAAGCACAAAACATCAATGCCACAGACAAGGCTCTACGTATCATTAGTTATAGGTTAAGCGGCGAAAACTTCTCGCCGAGGGGGCATTATTGGCACAAAGCCGCGCACGGCAAGAAGTTACACCTTATATTATATATACATGTGACTGGTTATTCAGGACGGCTGTAATTGGGTGCCTCACTCGTGATGGTGATGTCGTGCGGGTGGCTTTCCAGAACGCCCGCGTTGGTTATTCGGGTGAACTTAGCGTTGTGAAGGGCAAGAATGTCGTTCGCTCCACAATAGCCCATGCCCGAACGCAAGCCGCCAATGAGCTGATAAATCACCTCTTGCACCGTACCCTTATAAGGCACCCTGCCTGCAATACCCTCCGGAACAAGTTTCTTTGCCTCCAACGTATCGCCTTGGAAATAGCGGTCTTTCGAGCCATTCTTTTGCTCCATCGCCTCCATCGAACCCATACCACGATAGGTTTTAAACTTACGGCCGTTAAAGATAATCGTTTCGCCAGGGCTTTCTTCCGTACCGGCAACCAGCGAACCAATCATCACCGAGCTACCGCCAGCGGCCAAAGCCTTAACCACATCGCCCGAATAGCGCAGTCCGCCGTCGGCGATAAGTGGCACGCCTGTACCTTTCAGCGCATCGAACACACTGTAAATGGCACTCAGCTGGGGTACGCCCACGCCTGCCACCACACGTGTTGTGCAGATAGAGCCAGGCCCGATGCCCACCTTTACGGCATCGGCACCATGTTCCACCAGCAGTTTAGCAGCCTCGCCAGTGGCCACATTACCCACAACGATGTCCACATTGGGGAATGCTCGCTTAGCCTCGACAAGCTTTTCCACCACATATTTCGAATGTCCGTGCGCCGTATCAATAACAATCGCATCGGCACCAGCCTCAACAAGGGCTTTCATGCGTTCCAAAGTATCGGCCGTAACGCCCACACCGGCGGCCACGCGCAATCGTCCTTTCTCGTCTTTGCAGGCCATAGGCTTATCCTTTGCCTTGGTAATGTCCTTATATGTAATTAGTCCCACGATGCGATTGTTGGCATCCACCACGGGCAACTTTTCAATTTTGTTTTCTTGCAGAATCTTTGCTGCGGCTGCCAAGTCGGTTTGTTGGTGTGTCACCACAAGATTTTCGCTCGTCATCACCTCGTCAATCTTCTTGTCTAGGCGATGTTCAAAGCGCAAGTCCCTATTGGTAACGATGCCCACCAAGCAGTTGTCTTCGTCAACAACGGGTATTCCACCGATGTGATAGTCGCGCATCATGTCGAGTGCATCTTTCACTGTGCGACCACGCCGTATCGTAACGGGGTCGTAAATCATTCCGTTCTCGGCTCGTTTCACCACAGCCACCTCGTGCGCTTGTTCTTCAATAGACATGTTTTTGTGTATCACGCCGATGCCTCCTTCGCGTGCTATGGCTATGGCCATGGCCGCCTCGGTTACAGTATCCATAGCAGCCGTAACGAAAGGGATGTTCAATTCGATATTCCGAGAGAACTTTGTTTTCAACGTTACTGTCTTAGGCAGCACGTCGGAGTAAGCGGGTATGAGCAGGACGTCGTCGTATGTAAGGCCGTCCATCACAATTTTATCTGCAACAAATGATGACATAGTGGAGAATTTAGAAATTTATTGCATGCAAATTTAGCAATAAAATTCCACAAAGCTGATGGTTTGCCGCGTTTTTCTTATTTATTAAGGCATGTTCGGCAACCTAACATTGGCCCACAGCCTAAAAACCTTTCGAATTTGGTACGTTTATGTTAAGGCTATTGATTAAGGAACAACACCATACTATTTCCATGCGGAGCGTAACGTGGCCGAAGCTCAACTTGCCAGCATACAAACGCATTACCCCCCTTAGCCTGTCAACTTGCTAACTCGTGAACTTATGGACTTACTACCTTGTCAACTTATAAACTCATCAGCTCTTCAACTCAAAAGCTCATCAGCTCATCAGCTCACAAACTCACAACCTGGCCAACTCACAAATTCATCAACTCAAAAACTCATAAACTGGTCAACTCATCAACTCACCAACTCATCAACTCAAAAACTTAAAAACTTAAATTTTATTTTACAACACCGCTCCGATTTTCACTCCGTTCTAGCGAAAATTTAGGTTAAAAAGCAGGCAAATTGCCACTATTTCTAGTCTTCCACGTCTTTCGTTTTGTCTATTTTCAAGAACAAGAGCCGCATTTTGCACCATTTAGCCTTTCTAGTTTGGCCGCCAACTCATTATTCCATACGCCCAAATGTTTGCTTTTAGACCATAAAATCCAGCTTTTTAACAACTAATTCACCCTTTTCAGCCATGTTTTTCATGGTTCTAAAAGGTTTTGTTTATACCATTGCAGTGTATTTTTATGCTTTTCGGCTCGCATTTTGCACCATTTCGCACTGCATTTAGCACCATTTCACCTTGCATTTAGCACCAAAACGCACTGCATTTTGCACCATTTTACCTTGCGTTTAGCATCAAAACGCAGTGCATTTAGCATCAAAACGCATCGCATTTAGCTGCAAATCGCCCAAAAACGGGTGTTAGTGGCGGTATGTTTAAATAAAAATTCATTTTGACTGTATGTACAACCGACCGTTTTTTGCACCACACTAAACCCTCGCGAGAATCGATTTTTTGCGGCAAGGTGAGCCGTTGGTTGGCAGAAAGGCCACTCAAAATGTTAAAATCTACACTGAAAAGTTGACAGAATTTCAAATTAACGAGTTGACATGTTAACGAGTTGACAAGCGTAATGGTTCGTGCGTTTGCGAGCTGGGGAGTTGGGGGAGTTACGTGTTTGTGAGTTTATGAAACCTCAAGTTTATGAGTTGATAAGTTCATGAATGGAAAATGGTTAAGCTCGTAAGTGGATGAGTGATACTCATACGCAAATAGGAAAAACAACTTACATTGCCATAAGACGAAGAGGTAATCAACATTAGTACGAATGCAAATGTCCATAACAAGCCCTCAAAGCCCCTTATAACCCTGCAAAACTAAATGCGAAATCTGGCTAGAATAGCTACAATAGCCCCCTACCCTTTTGTTCCTCAATAATATATGGTGCGTTAACTTCCTTCATTCGCTTACGTTTACCACGCCCTAGGCTCAATGTAACGCGAAACATCAGCAAGTTATCGTAGGTTCGCAAGTCCAACCTCTGTACCTCTTTGTAAAAGGCGGCATCCACATTGCGTTGTTGCGACTGCCCTACCAACCAGCGAAGAGGCGGAACATAATTGAGCGACAAGTTTAGTCTTCGCTGCAACAACGTCTTTTGCAAAGACACTTGCCAAAGGCCTTGTCCCACTTCTTCCCAGCCTTGCAGCAAGGGGTTGCGCACCATTTCCTTGGCATACTCCACTTCGGCATTAAGTCCCCATCGCTTAGAAAACCAACTCAACCTGCTATTTAAGAAGGTCTATCGCCGTGAACGCACCCTCTCGAATTTGCAGTGTAATAGTATAAACATCCTTGTTAGCTTTATGTTGCACCACCTTTTGCGACACCACCACCTCGTGCAAGTTGATGGTTTTGGTGCTATCAACCAAAGTTGAGTCGCTCGTCACATTCTGCCCATGCAACGAAACACTGCTTGATACCAAGCCAATAGTTAGGAAATGAAATAGCATCATCAATGCCAAAAACGATAACAACCAAGCATTGCTGCATGTTGCAAAGTTAACTTTTTCCTTTGAACTAATCAATCTTTCTGCCATCTTTCACTCACTAACACACGATACCTAAGACACTACCTCACTTTGCAACTTGCGTGGAAATGAGTTTAAAGTAAATAAGCTTAGGGGCATTTGTCCATTTCGGTGCATTATCATTGGTCTAATTCACGGAAACAAACCTACTTAGAAAGCCGAAAGAAAAGGCAAGACAATGGCTACATATTTGAAAGAAAATCGTTATATTTGCACAACATCAACTATAAACAAATAAAAACGATATGGGAATAAAAAGATTTACTCACATTCTCTTGGCTCTTGCAATGGCCACATGCGCATGGGCACAAGGTCCGAACGGGTCGGGAACATATTACCAAAACGCCAACGGACAAAAGGGAGAGGCATTAAAAACCGCCTTGAGCAAAATTATCTCTACAGGTGCGGTAGACATAGGTTACAATGCACTTTGGAAAGCGTACCAAACAACCGACGTCCGACCAGACGGTACGATTTGGGACATCTACTCGAACATAACCAAATACGACCCCGAAACAGGCCATCAGGGGAGTTATAAGAAAGAGGGCGACGTGTATAACAGAGAACACACCACGCCGCAAAGTTGGTTCAAGAAAGCTAGTCCAATGAAAGCCGACCTCTACCACGTGTTCCCCTCAGATGGATATGTCAACAACAAGCGCAGCAACTTTCCCCTAGGCGAAACTAACGGCGAGCAATATAAGTCGGAAAATGGGTTTAGCAAGCTAGGAAAAAGCACCACACCAGGCTATGATGGAACAGTTTTCGAACCTGCCGACGAATTTAAGGGTGACTTAGCCAGGGCTTATTTCTATATGGCCACGCGCTATGAAGACAAGGTTGGCACTTGGAGCGGCGGCGTTTATGGGAATAGTAGTTACCCAGGACTGGCAAAATGGGCTTTGGATATGTTCATTCGCTGGTCGGGAAAAGACCCTGTTAGCCAAAAAGAAGTGGACAGAAACAAGGCTGTGTATAAGTTGCAAATGAACAGGAACCCGTATGTGGATTATCCCGGACTAGAACAATACGCCAGTTCGGGTTAAGGATTTGCCTAGAATAGCTCCAATTGCCTACTCTTTTCAATGCGCACTGGCAGTGCCTCGGGCTTATTCTCGAAGAAACAGTATGCTGCCAGTGCCGCACAGAGATTCATAA
>NZ_HE999445.1:71127-80948 GCF_000312305.1 Prevotella conceptionensis 9403948
GTTATTGATTTTCACCTATAAAGTTACAAAATAATAGTGAGATTACCAACTTTTTAGGGAACTTTCTTATCCCGAACTGGCGTAACAATACGTGTGGGGAACGCAAACGAGCACGGCATTCGATTATGCCAACTATGTAGCTCCTAACGGAAACAACAAGCCCAACAATCCTAACGAACCCAACAAACCAGACGAGCCCAAAAAGCCCGAAAACCCAGGCAACGAGACCACGCCACCAGCAGGCGCAATGGTGTTCCACAAGGTTACATCGACTAGCGACTTGCAAGCTGGCAAATATTACCTTATCGTTAACGAGACGGCTAAGGCGGCTTTGAGCGCAACAAGCAAGAATGTCCGCGCGCATGCTACGGTAGAAATTGCCGGAAATGCCATCACAACAGAAGTGAATGCGAATGGAAAACCACACGCGCTGACACTTGGCAGAACGGTTGGGAACTATACGTGGTTTGATGCCACTGAGAAAAAGTACTTGGCTTACACGGGTCCGAAGAACTCACTAAACAATGCAAACGATGCAACGGCAGCCAGTGCCCAATGGCAAATAAGCATAGACAGCGAGGGAAATGCTGTTATCAGCAACAAGCAAGCCACCGTACGTATGATTAACTACAATAGCAGCCAACCGCGTTTTGCATGCTATATGGAGTCGAATAAACAAGAACCCATTCAGCTGTACGTATCAACCGCAACGACAGACATCCGTAACCTGCCGCAAGTTGAAACAAATGGAGTGAACGTTTATTCCATCGACGGCCGCCTGATACGCGCCAACGTGCAACAAGAGGATGCCTTAATGGGTCTGCCGAAAGGCATGTACATTGTCGGCAAAAAGAAATTTGTGGTGAGATAAGGCAAAAGCCTGTGGCGTAAGTGCACCGCTTTACTTGTACGCGGCCGAAAAAGGAGAACCCCTTGTTGCCTTTGTTCGGGACAGCACGCTTGCCATTCTCGAAACAAACCAATCCGCAAGCCGCACCAATTATGCCGAACAACCAACCCTAATATAAACCCAAGCAGGTTGGGACATTTACACTACTATGCGTTGTTGTTGGCCTATCAAGACACCCCGTGTCGCGACAATAGGCTAACAACAACGCAACAATAAAGCCAACAAAGATATTTTTTTAGAACCAGCCTATACGGAGAAAGACATCTTATCGTGTGATGCCCTGCACTACTCCTTATTATATAGGCGCGCGAAAGCACACTCATCAAAGCATCGCTGATAAGGGTACGCACCAAAGCGTGGACATCATACCACGCCCATTTACTTCCGCCTGACTTGTCGCCTACCCCTTAACGGTTTTTTATTGGTGGGCACACACACTTTGCTCATCTGCCAATTAACCTCTACAAGCAAAGGAGCTGAGATGGAAGTGGCCTCTTCCCCGTTCAAGTTCAAAAGCAGCTTGAGATGTTTCTCGCGAAAATCTTGCAACAGTTCTTTACCTTTCGTTGTTTCTGTTTGCGACACAAACAAGGCTGTATAGGCACTCCGCAACATCTCAACAGACGTTAATCGCGGCGATTGAGAGCAGTCCCAACGATCTATTTCCATTAACGCTTGTTTCCATATCTCAAAAACTTCCTCGCAAAACTTATCCCTTTTGTCCTTCATGTTGATGCCCAACAGGCGGCCACGTTCTGCATCAAAGAGCCAATAAGGCGGATGCCAAAGATGCTTTTCTATAAAGTTCAGCGTGCGATGCGCCACGGCTGGGGGTTCGATAACGAAGATTAGCGAATCTGCAGAGGGGGCGACGCGTTTGCCAATAAAGTGCGCCATTACCTGGCGTAGCATGTCGTAATAGTGTTCTACAAGCCCTTCTTGGCGGTCGCGAAAGCGGCTGCGCTCCACACTGTCGCGCCAAATCCAATTGGTTGAGTCGGCACATAGCAGGCGTAAGTTCTCCTTACCTTGTGCATTAACGGCCAAATGGTCGTTCCCCAAGTCTTCTGCTTGCGCCATAACATCTAGTCCGTCGCGAAAAGCCAGCAGGTTATCGGCCTGCGATTTCTTCGTCCAACGTTCGCGGTTTGCCTGTCTTTCAGCCGCATCCTTACCAGGAAAAAGGCGGTAAGCCCATTCTATCGCCCAGTGGTCGTACACGCCAAGTCGTGCAATACGGTTGCGCAAGCTTGCCTTATCCGTAGGCCGAAGGGCGTAATTGCACCGCACGTAGTCCATGATCGTGGTTGTTATGCCATTGCGCGTGAGGAAAGCGTTACTTCGAAGGCTGTCTATTGAGAAATGCGACGACCCGAAGAAGTTGTGTTCTAAGCCCAAAGTGTGGCCCACTTCGTGCGTAAGAACCATTTCAAGCAACACATTCATCACCGAATCGGGCAAGTTTGCCTGTCGCCCCACAGGGTCGTTGGCTCCACATTGTACAAAATACCACTGCCTAAGCAGGTCTAACACCCCACTAAACACACCAATATGGCAGCCCACCACTTCGCCAGCGCGCGGTTCGCACGGCGTAGGGCCATAGGCATTGCGGAAAGCAGACTCTTTCCAAGAGATAAACGGCACGCCAATATCGTAGGGGCAGAAGTCGGAATTGGCCGAATCGGCTGGTGCGAGCTGCGCATCAATGGCGTTTTTAAAGCCTGCCTGTTCGAATGCAGGCTGCCAATTGCGCACGGCTTGCATTACGGCAGCACGATATTGCGGCGGCATTTGGCGGTCTACATAAAACACGATGGGGCGTACGGGTTCAACTAGTTCGCCATTTAGGTAGCGTTGGCGCAACGCAGGCGGCACTTCCAGCCGCCAACGCTTAACGAACGCGCGTCGACGGGGTGCACCCTTGGCATCGTAACATGTGCGATTGATACGAAAAAAGGCTCTAGAATGCGCCTCCACAGGCTCTATTGACTGTTTAGGCAGCAGTGCAATGCACACGCCCGTCCGCCAAAGGTCGGCTTGCGAGGTTGTATCGTCAGACTCCGTATCACTAAACAGCGACTTCCGTTCGTATTTACGCGAAATCTGAAACAAGAAACGGTCGGGCTTTACGTCTATCCGTTCAATCTTATCAAACTGCTTTTGCTTTTCTCCCAGTCGCAAATCGTAGTACGCAATGCCCAGGGAGAATAGCGGAAAGTCCTTAAACCACTCGCCCACTTCAACCAAAAGGCTGTTGGGCGAGCGTTGCACAATGGGCAGACGGTCGTAAAGTCGGGTGGTAGGACTTTGCAATGCCAGGCGCGAAAACACCGAAGTGCTGTCTACCAACATACGCTTGTACTGCGGATGCGTAATCCATAACTTGTCGCCATGCTCCTCTATACCGAAGAAAACAGGGCCAATCATATCGCCAGCATAACCCCACTTGGGTCCTTCCTTGGTTGTTATTGTCTGTTTTGGGGCGGTTAATACGGTGAGCGACACCACAAATTCGCGCCCCAACAGCGTGTCGGGGATTTCCCAATAAAGCCGCTCGCCCACCTTATATGTGGTGAACAGACCATGAGAAACCAACGCTTGGGGATTGTTTGCGAAGAAACATGGAGCCGTTTGCGCCTTAGCCGCAAAAGACAACAAGGCAGAAAAAACAACCAAACACAATCTACGATACATGATGACAGATGTTGACAGCATACGCAAGAAACGCTCGCCGATGGCGAGAAGCCAACAGACGGGCGTTTCTATACATGGCCTTTATTCGTAATTAAATGCGATGTCGACTATTTTTCCAAAGGGCAGACTGCCGTTGCCATAAACAAAACTGGCGTTAGAAGTACGTGCCAAGTCGCCGGCGGCCGTGAGTTTCAGTTCTACCACCGTACCTTTATCGCCCTGATTATAGGCCACGCCCAACGTCGTACCTAGTGTTTCTGTTGTTTCGCGGTCCTTAAACTTCGCGCAAACCACTTGTGCATCGGCAGGTGCAGCATATATTTCCACCACCTTATTGCGCTTTAAGTCTATGCGATACACCTTATTTGCGGCAGCCATAAAGAGCAAATCGGCCGAATAAGCATAACTTGCAGTAAACTTAGCGGTCTTTACATTCACCTCGCTTGGCATGTCTACGGTGTATTTAGCTGCACAAAATGGCTCCGTGCTACGGCAGCTGAACTTGAACACGGTTAGCTGTTTGCCTGCATTGTTATAGCCAACAGCATATAGCTGATTGCCAAAAGCACCACCTGCCACAATGTCGGCAATGGTCAATTCGGCAGGTACATTGTCGGGATCAAACACATTTACGTAGGTGCTTCGTTGCCCAACGGGTTTCAATTCTACGCCCCTATCGGTCCACGAGCCGTAACCCTTGCGTAACGAAACCGATGATTTGGGTGTACCATAGAAGTCTTGCAAGCCCAAAGAGCCGCGTTTCAAGAAACGATGGGCATACGAATCGTAGAAGTACAGGGCGTTATTGCCAGCCCCGTAAGCCGAGATGGCGGGGTACTTGTCGCCCTCTTTGAGCGAATAAGGCACGCACGCGCCATCCATGTGGGCAAAGTAGGCCTTGCCGTTATTAACAAATAGCTCGCCGTGGGTGTCCATCTTATAATTTCCTATCTTTATAGGCGTACCCTTGGCAATGGGTTCGAAGAGTATTTTGTCTGTGGAATACTTTACGGCAAGCGTGCTAGGCGTAACAAAAGCCACGCCTTCTGTGGTGGCGATTACCATACCAGGATTGGCCGTAAAGCCTACAAAGCCGAACAAACTGGCAGCCTCCTTGTTTCCATATATCTTACGCGCAGCCACGGCCAATGGCTTACCGCTAAGCGGGAAAGGCTCGTTGCGTTCTGATTGGTAGACATCGGCAAACACAAAGTGGCCTTCGGGCGTGCCTTCAACGGCTCCCAACTGGGCCTTTCCACCTTGCTCGTACAGCACAAACCAACAAGGGTTGAATGGTTTCACTATTTTCACCTGCGTTGTTTTAAACCATTGCGTGCCGTTAAGCTTATCTGTCACAACAAGCAGCAGCCCGATGTTGTCTGCTTGCCCCGTCTTCACGGTCACTTTGCAAGTTTTTCCCTTGGCGTAAGGGGTGTAGTCGGTCATCTTATCCGACAAGGCCTTGGCACCTTCTTTGGCTATCAGCCATTGAAAATCGAGGTTCTCTTCGCCCGTTTCTTTCGTTTGCACAATGGTTGGCGTAAGCGTAACCTCCACATCATCCGCCTTCGGCATGCGCACTTGCTGTTCGGCAAGTTCTATGGTAACGCCGTTCACATCGTGATAATCGTAGTTTCCCTTATCTTCGTAGCATCCGGCCAAGGCAAACGCCAAGACAGATGCAAGAATTGTTTTCGCGAGTTTTGGTTTCATTATCGTTTTCTTATCGTTTATTATTTTCTCCCCGAATGGCCGTTCGCATCGGGGTTTACACTTTATGGTAAAAAGACTAGGCATTGCCTGCAACAGCCTGTAAGCAACAAACAGCGGCACCATGTGCACACTTTTAATCGCTACAAAGGGTCTTGTACTGCCACTACAAGAGGCTTGTACTGCTGCTACAAGGGCCTTGTACTGGCACTACAAGGTGCTTGTAGCCCCAGTACAAGCGGCTTTGTATTGACCCATTACTCATTGCCAGAGGGATTTATAAATCCAATTACCTGTCCCATATAAGAACTAACTTATGGCATTTCAAAAGATAAAGGCGGCAAGGAAGTTGCCATCACATCCCCGAAAGCCACACACGTACCTTGCCTAGAACGATATGACATTGCCGTCATCATCCAGTATGTCGGGCTTTCCAGCCTTCACATATTCCTCGTAGGCTTTGGTAACGGTTTCATAATCGTCGTAAGAAATGTTAGAATAGGCCTTGCCCAGCACGTCCATCATAAAGATGTACTTGCCATTGCTGTACTTTCCCCAATCTCCTTCTTCCCAATCATAAGGCCTCAACCGCCAGCGCACGTTCACCAACATTTGGTGTTTCTCCACCAGTCCCTTGTCGAACTGATGGGCAGCGTTGCCCAAATCGAACGCCACATAACAACCGAAGGCCCTGTTTCCCCATTTCAGGTCGGGGCGTTTCACGCGTAAACGATAGGTTTGGCAAACGGTATCGAGGGCCGAATAGGTGTACTTGTCGGCCAATTCCAGTTCGGGTGCGGCCTCATATCCTTCTGCTGGCTGCACTTTCAGGCAAAAATCGCGTGGCGCATTGAGGTGTACACCTTGTATGCGCACCTCAAAGCTGTCGGTTTTAAACGCCGTTTTCTTTATGTAATCGGTGTCTACAAACTCTATAATACGTTGACTCCACTCAAAGTTTAGGCGTGGCGACTGGTCGTAAAGTTCTATTTCGTTTTGCTTGCACCCCACAAAAGCGGCTGATGCAAACAGCACGGAGAGTATATATAAGATGTGTTTCATACCTTTTTACGCTTAATTGTTGTTACCATGTATCGTTTCTCCGTCGGGCAGCGGTATTTGGTATTGCGCCTTGGCCATGCTCTTCACCGCACATCCCAGCCATGTTTCATAGTTGTGCGCTTTGAGGAAGAAGAAGAGTTTGCCCTCGGCAAAGAACTCCTTGCGATACTCTTTCATGATTTCGTTGATGCGTTTGGTTTGCGTTCTGCTAACACCCGGCATGGGTTCAGGGTCGTCGTAATGCTCGGTTCGTATCTCGTCGGTAAACGATATGCCGCGTGCAAAGCGCACAGCGTTAAGTGCATCGGCGCTTTTCTGCGCATTGGGTTCGCACTCAGCCACGATATAATACATTTCTGGCAAGCGAATTAGCGGTATGGCATTTGCCCCAACATAGCCGTAAGCCTCCTTCAAAGGCTTTTGATTGTACTTACGGCAGAAGGCCACAACGTCGCTACTGCCCGTAAGTTCGAACATTTCGGGCAGCTTGCGCCAGTCGGTTACGCCTGCGCCAGCGGTTTCGTAGAACTCGTTGAAGTTGTCTTCGCTAGTGGTATAGTGCATGTCGCTGCGCTTACCCTCGGCATCCATGTGGTTAGCCGTAAGCAACTTGTCGAGTTCGTGTATCGAAATGCCGAAGATTTGTTCGCTATAACGGATGGAATTATAGTTGGCGGCCGACTGCGCATCAATGAGTTTGAAATGCTCGTTGGCGTCAATCACCTCGCGCGCATACTTCACGGCCAAGGCTTTGCTTTCGGCATCGCCCTTATAACAGTACACCCTAGCCAGCATGGCCTTAACGGCAAAGAGGTTCATGCGGAACTCGCGGTTTACCAAAAAGCCGTTCTTCTGCTTGTACTCCTCGTCGTCTGTGTCGGTGAAGAAGTCGAGCGGGTCGGATGTTTTGAGCAAGTTCTCTGCCTCGTGCAGGTCTTTCAGCACCGCATCTACCACCGCTTGGGCAGTTAACACGGGCGTTGGCACGCGGTTGTATGTGGTTCTATAAGGTATGGCCTTTGCGTTGGGCTCCTCTTTATATATAGGTCCGAAGAGGCGCAACAGGTCGAAATGCAAAAAGGCACGCAAGCCCAAGGCCTCGCCGCGTATGGTTTCGTAATAGCGGGGCGTTACCAGCACGTTGCGTTTGGTCTCGGTATAGCCGATAATGTTGTTCACATTGGCGATGACATTATAGAGATCGGCGTATATGGCGTTCTTTTTCGACTTGAACTTATTATCGTAATCGTACACGAAACTTTGGTCGAAAACAGCCGAAGTCTCGTATCCGGGATAGCCCGTGTACAGTGCGCCCAACTCGTCTATGTAGCCATAAGAGAGGTCGGCGCCGTAAAGCGTGGCCGAACCAAGCTTGATGTACACGCCCGTAAGGGCATCTTTAAAGCCCGACTCCGAGCTAAACTGTTTATCGGTGGGTATGGAGGTCTTGGGTTCTACGTCTAACCAGTTGTTACAAGCGGTAAGTCCCAACATCGCCACCAGCAATAATATATGTATTTTCTTCATCATTGTGTCCTACTTAAGTTAAAATCCGACGTTGAGCGAGAATATAAATTGGCGTGAGAAAGGATAACTTGTACCCCTTTCGCGCTTAACGGTGGAGAGGTAGAAGAAGTCTTCCATGTTGAAAGCGAGCCTTGCCGAGTTAATGCCCACGCGTTTAATTAAGGGTGTATTGTTGCGGTCCATGCGGTAATAGAGCGAAAGCGAACTGCCTTGCAGCACGTTTTCGTCCATGACGAAACGCGAAGTGGCCTTCGTTTCCGACCCGCGGGGGTTTATTTCGCGGAACATGGCCCTGTCGCCAGGCCTTAGCCATCGTAGTTGCGTTACTCGGCGGTCGGCATTATATTTAAGATTGGCGTTTTCAACCTTGTCGATGAGGGTTTGATTGTACACTTGTCCGCCGAAACGATACAGCATACTCACGTCGATACCCCAGCCCATGTAGGTGAACGAGGTGTTGATGTGGCCTTGCCAAGTTGGTTCGGTGTTGCCAACAGGCACTGCATCCTTCGCATCCCAGTTCACTGCGCTGGTCATTTCGCCGTTGCGTTTCAGCAATACCTCGTTGCCCGATGCGGGGTCGATACCCAACGAGCGCACCACCCAAATGCGATTAACCGACTGTCCCTCTTCGTAGCGCGGCAAAGGGGCGTTTTTCAGGTTGCCAGCATTCACTTCGTTGATGTGGCGCATGGCCTCTGATATTTCCAACAGCTTGTCTGCATTGTGCGATCCGTTAAGGGTAACGGTCCAATACGACTGTCGTGCCACGTTGCGATAAGGTATGGCCGAGAGCGTTAGTTCCCAACCTCGGTTTTCTAGCTTACCGATGTTCTCCGGATATTGGGCAAAGCCCACCGATGGAGCAAGGCTAACCATTGTTATCATGTTGCTGGTAACCTTACGATAGTATTCCACGCGTGCGGTAAGCCGATGGTCTAGCGCGCCTAGTTCTAAGCCGAAGTTTAGGTTGCGCGTTGTTTGCCACTTCAGTTTCTCGTTGTGCATGGCAAGTATTTCGCTGCCTGTGGCATCCGAGGAGTAATAGGGCAAAAGCAAGTTGGCGTAGGTGTAATAGCCGTGAGCTTGGTAAGGGTTGAACCCTTGCGAGCCCGTTGTGCCATAGGTGGCACGCAGCACGAAGTCGGAGAGCCACGACAAGTTGGCCAAGAGCGACTCTTTCTTCACGTCCCAACGCAAACCCGTTGACCAGAATGGTGCCCAACGGTTGTCTTTGCCAAACTCTGACGAACCATCGAGTCGCAAGTTAAAGTCTACCGAGTACTTATACTTATACGAATAGCCGCCGGCCACTACCCATCCAATACTTCTGCTGGTGGTTTCAATGCCGTCTACCTTCTCGTTATACTTCTTTCCGAAGAGCAAGTTGTCCATATTGTCGTTGGGAAAGCCCGTAACATAGTTGCCGTATGTTTCTCGGCTATGTTCTTGAACGCTCATTCGGGCATTGGCCGTTATGTAATGGTCGGCCAATTGCTTGTTCCAGCTACCCGTAAGGTCTACGCCCCACTTCACCAACTCGCTTTGGCTGCGGCGATAATCGCCTCGCAGCGTAGGATCGGTTTGTCCATCAAAGGCCGTATGCTGTGCAGGACGGAACTTATCTCGGTTGCCTACGCTCTTCGATAGCGAGAAGGCAGCCTCAAAACGCAGGTCTTGCAGGGGCGTATACTCCACTTTAAACAGTTCGCGCACGCTGAAATTCTTACTTCGGTCTTTGCTGTTGAAAGTGGTGTTGTACATCGGATTGAGGTAATCTACTTCTCCGCCCAATCCTGAAAAGTCGTCAAGGCGTTTCAGCAACTCGCCATTTTCGCCATAAGGTTTAAGGTATGGGTTGAGTTGGGTGTACTGGTCGAAACTTCCCCAAGGCGATTCGTCGGCCGTAGAATTATCT
>NZ_HE999445.1:81499-102402 GCF_000312305.1 Prevotella conceptionensis 9403948
GGCGTAAGTTTCGTATTCGCCCTGCACAGCCAACAGCTTACTACCGGCAGAACTTCCCAAATCCATGTTTGCCCCGCCGCGCATGCGCATGTCGGGCAAGCCGTTGGGGTTAGACCCATTGACGATATTCTCGGCAATACGCAGGCCTGGTGCGATGGCCGACAAGGCTTTGGCGATGTTGGTGGTGCTGTAACGCTTGATGTCTTCGCCCTTAATGGTGACGGCCGAGCCTGTAAATCCCTCCTTTTTCCGGTTGAACATACCCGTTACCACAAACTCGTCGAGCATCTTGGCGTCTGATTTGAGCCTTATCGTAAGGCTGGCCTTGGCCTTAACGCTTAGGGGGTGCATGCCCACATAGGTTACGCGCAACTCACTTCCCTGCGGAATGCTGGGCAAGAAGAAGTTCCATCGCCGTCGGTGACGGTCTTTTGGCCTGTGGCCGTTGCCGTTACGGTAGCTCCCATCACGGGCAATCCGTCTTCATCGGCCACAACATTGCCCCGCACGTCCACCCTTCCGTCGTTGCCCTTTTGTGTACGGGGCGCACGTTGCGCGTCCTTATCAGCAATGGGTACAACGGCCCATGCGCAGAAAAGGGGAAAAAGCAGAAGTGAACATAAGACAAAGCCTCTTAGCACTAGGTTCTTTTTCATAATCAGTTGTTTTGAGATTGGTATTCTTGTAGTCCATGTTCACTTTGGCAACAGGTTGCGCTAACGCATCTGGTAAGCCTTGTTCATGGCTATTGTATAGCTAGTTGTTTGCGTGTCGGCATTTCATGGAGAACGGTCGGCACTGGGTTAGCAATGTGGCTAGTATATCGTATGTGTCAAGGCACAACGCCTCGGCAAACGCCCTTCTTGGTTTAATATGTGTATTTACGTACGCAAATTTAAGATTTATTTTACATATAAACAAGCTTTTAGGTTATATTTGCATCATTTGTTCATATAAACACGGCAAATGGAGCAAAAAAGACAGCTGCTCTTGCATCCGTTCGGGCATAAGAAACTGTCGTTACGCCAAATTCCACAACCAGGTTATTGGCGTTCCTTTCATCCCCCCTCTATCGGTTTCCACACCTTTCCTATATATAAACATGTAAAGATTAAGACCAACGGCATTTCATCGCAACAAAGTTAAAGCAGACTAAGGCACATGCAGTAAGCTAACAAACAAGCTGCGATGCGCTGGGGAAAAACGCGGAAACGATGCGCATTCCCCCACTAACCAAAGCCCTTATTGGGCAAAAAACAGGGAGGAAAAGGGCGAAAACGATGCACATCCCCACTAACCCAAACAGGCACAAGGCATGCTCCTTAGCATGTCCTTGTGCCTGTTTATGTTTTGTTGGGCATAACACAACCTGCGATAGGCGTGCTTAAAAACGCAGTTTCGCTGGCCTTGGCCATGCCATTAGGCCACGTCCATTATGCGCTATGCGATAAAGGCGCAAATTTAATTCGCCATTTCCGAAAGGAACTTGATGCGTACCAGCCTTATGTCCTCTTCGGTATAGTCGCCGCCCAGTTCCTCAATAGCCACATCCAGGTCGTCTGTTTCGCTCGTTCTAAAATAGTCGTAGATGTCGTCCACGCGGTCTTCGTCCATCACCTCGTCGAGGAAATAGTCGATATTCAGTTTCGTTCCGCTGTTAACGATGGTTTCAATTTCGCTCAGTAGGTCGTCAAATCCCAGGTTAAGGGCTATTGCAATGTCATCCAGCGCAATTTGTCTGTCGATGCTTTGTATGATTTTTACCTTGTTCATAGATTTTTTGGCTACGGTTCTTACTCTTAATTCTTCAGGTCTCTCTATTTGATTGTCTTCGCAATGTTTCTTTATCAGTTGGCAGAAAGCCTCTCCGTAGCGTTTGGCTTTGCCCACGCCCACGCCGGGGATGTTCTGCAATTCTTCGAGCGTAATGGGATATGTCACCGCCATCTGCTCCACAGACACGTCTTGGAAAATGACGTAAGGCGGCACGTTAAGCCGTTCGGCCATGTCTTTACGCAGCTGTTTGAGCATGACATACAGGTCGGGGTCGAGGGTAGAGCCACAGCCGTCGCGCGACTCTTCCACGAAATCGTCGTCAAAATCCTTGTCTTCCACAATCATGAACGACTGCGGATGCTTGATGAAACGGCGCCCTGCGGCAGTAACTTTCAGCAAACCATAGTTCTCCACGTCCTTTTTCAGGTATCCCGCGATAAGCGCTTGGTGTATCACGGGGTTCCAAACCTTGTCGTCTTCGTCTTCTCCTGCGCCGAAGTCGTCTAGCTCGTTGTGCTTATGCGATACAAGGTCGTCGGTTGCCCTACCCTTAACGAAGTCGATAACATAGTCGCTTCTGAAGTTTTCCTTGATGGCCAGAACTGCCTTCAACACGATGAGCAACGCCTCCTTTGCCTCGCGTTTGGTTTTGGGGTGCAAACAGTTGTCGCAGTTATGACAATTGTCTTCCGTATAATCTTCACCGAAATAGTGGAGCAACATTTTGCGGCGACACACCGACGATTCTGCATAGGCGGCCGTTTCTAACAGCAGCTGCCTACCGATGTCTTGTTCAGCCACGGGCTTGCTTTCCATAAACTTTTCCAGCTTTTGCAGGTCTTTGTTTGAATAGAAAGTTATGCAAAGCCCCTCGCCGCCGTCGCGTCCGGCACGTCCAGTCTCTTGATAATAGCCTTCCAAGCTTTTGGGGATGTCGTAATGGATAACAAAACGCACGTCGGGCTTGTCTATTCCCATGCCGAAAGCGATGGTAGCCACAATCACATCAATGCGTTCCATCAAAAAGTCGTCTTGCGTTTGCGACCGCGTTGCGCTGTCCAGGCCGGCGTGATAAGGTTCGGCCTTGATGTTATTGGCCTTCAATATGGCCGAAAGCTCTTCCACCTTTTTGCGCGAAAGGCAATAGATGATGCCGCTTTTGCCTGCATGTTGCCTGATGAACTTGATGATGTTGCGTTCCACCTCTTGCGTTTTGGGGCGCACTTCGTAGTAGAGGTTGGGGCGATTGAACGAGCTTTTAAACTCCTTTGCATCGCAAATGCCAAGACTTTTCTTAATGTCCGAGCGCACTTTGTCGGTGGCCGTGGCCGTAAGGGCAATCACGGGGGCGTGTCCGATACGCGAAATGGTTGGTCGGATGTTGCGATATTCGGGGCGGAAGTCGTGTCCCCACTCCGAAATACAGTGCGCCTCGTCTACGGCATAGAACGAAACCTTGATGGATTGCAGAAACTCCACGTTCTCATCCTTACCCAACGATTCGGGTGCAACGTACAAAAGTTTCGTTGCGCCGCGCTTAATGTCGTGCATAACCTGCTGAATGGCGGCCTTGTTAAGCGACGAGTTGAGGTAATGGGCCACGCAACCGTCTTCGCTCATGCCGTTCATCACGTCCACTTGGTTTTTCATTAAGGCGATGAGTGGCGAGATAACGATGGCCGTTCCTTCCATCAAGAGCGACGGCAGCTGATAGCACAGGCTTTTTCCGCCACCTGTCGGCATGAGCACAAAGGTGTCGTTACCCGCAAGCAAATTGCGGATAATAGCCTCTTGGTCTCCCTTAAACGAGTCGAAACCAAAGTATTGTTTTAGCGGTTCTGTAAGATTAACGTCCTTAGTCATAAATGGTTTAGGTTTCACAGATGTGAGATTATTGGCTTTCGCGGTGGTTTTTGTGAGCGGACGACATTGTGTGCGTGAGGAATTTTATATTCCAATGCCGTCCGTTCACAGCCCTATCGTTCAGCTGGCCTGCTCTTGCAAGCCCGACTTGTCTAGTTGTTCTCTGGCATATTGCAAAGTAACGTCGAACTGTTTCACCTTCTTCGACGGCACCTCGAACATGGCATCCATCATCACGGCCTCTACAATAGAGCGCAATCCGCGTGCGCCCAGCTTGTACTCCACAGCCTTATCCACGATGTAGTCTAGCGTTTCGGTGGCGAAACTCAGTTTGATGCCATCCATCTTAAACAGCTTTTCGTACTGCTTGATGATAGAGTTCTTCGGTTCAACCAAGATGCGGCGCAAGGCCTCGCGGTCTAACGGGTTGAGGTAAGTAAGCACGGGCAGACGACCAATGATTTCGGGTATCAGTCCAAACGACTTCAAGTCTTGCGGCAGAATGTATTTCATCAAGTCGCCCTTGTCTATCTTGCGCACGTTCTGCACCGAGTTATAGCCCACCACGTGCGTATTAAGCCGCTGTGCAATCTTCCTTTCGATGCCGTCGAATGCTCCGCCGCATATAAACAAGATGTTTCGCGTGTCCACGTGAATGTAATCTTGGTCGGGATGCTTACGTCCACCCTTTGGCGGAACGTTAACCGTGGTTCCTTCCAGCAGTTTCAGCAGTCCTTGCTGCACGCCTTCGCCACTCACGTCGCGCGTAATGCTTGGGTTATCGCTCTTTCGGGCAATCTTGTCAATCTCGTCTACGAAGACGATGCCGCGTTCGGCGGCCGCCACATTATAATCGGCCACCTGCAACAGTCGGCTAAGTATGCTCTCAACATCCTCGCCCACATATCCCGCCTCGGTAAACACCGTTGCATCTACGATGGTAAACGGCACGTCGAGTAGCTTGGCAATGGTTCGCGCCATCAGGGTTTTTCCCGTTCCGGTGCTACCCACCATGATGATGTTGCTTTTCTCAATCTCCACACCATCGTCGCCAATGGGCTGTTCCAAACGCTTATAATGGTTGTAAACCGACACCGAAAGATACCGCTTGGCCTCATCCTGCCCAATGATATATTGGTCTAGGTAAGCCTTGATATCCATCGGCTTGGGCACATTTTTCAGTGCATCGACTTTCTTTCCCTTAGCAGACTGGGCTTTCGATGCGTTGGCCGACTGGGTAATTTCGTAGGCCTGCTGAGCGCAGCTGTCGCAGATATACCCGTTTAGTCCTGCAATGAGATAGTTTACGTCTTTTTCGCTTCTTCCACAGAAGCTGCATACATTCTTTGACATCTATTATTTTCGTTAGTTAACGGCCTGCATTTCATCCCCTCGCCGCCTTGCCTTCGCCGTCTGTGTAAAGACAAATCTGCCCACCAACGGCCAATGCCGAGTGAAGGCGAAAGGGCTGTTGGCGTGGGCGGCATAAGCACACCCACGCGCAAAGAGCCGTTTTTAATGTCACTTCTTCACCAGCACCGAGTCGATCATTCCATACTCCTTAGCCTCTTCGGCGTTCATCCAGTAGTTACGGTCAGAGTCGTTCCATACCTTCTCAAAGGGTGTATGCGAATGGTTAGATATGATGGTGTAGAGTTCTTTCTTAAATTTCAGTATTTCTTTTGCCTCGATTTCGATGTCTGAGGCCTGTCCTTGCACGCCGCCCAACGGCTGGTGAATCATCACCCGGCTATGTGGCAGTGCCGAACGCTTACCCTCTTGTCCCGAAACGAGCAGCACGGCGGCCATCGAGGCGGCCATACCCGTACATATAGTAGCTACATCGCTAGAAATAAACTGCATCGTATCGTAGATGCCCAACCCGGCCGTAACACTTCCGCCGGGGCTGTTAATGTAGATAGAAATGTCTTTTCCCGCGTCGGCCGAGTCGAGATACAGCAATTGTGCTTGCAGCGTGTTGGCCGTATAGTCGTTAATTTCGGTGCCAAGGAAGATGATGCGGTCCATCATCAATCGCGAAAACACGTCCATCTGCGTAACATTCAGTTGGCGTTCTTCCAAGATATAGGGATTGAGGTAAGCCGCTTGGGCCTTCATCACGTCGTCTACCACCATGCCGTTCATGCCGAGATGACCCGTGGCATACTTTCTAAAATCGTTCATATTCGTACTAATGTCCTTTCTTGATGATTGCGGTTTAAGTGACGTTTGGCCACCCGTTCCGCCTGTTTGAACAACAAAGTTAATAAAAAATTATCTACTCCAAAAATATTAAAGGGTATTTTTCAATGCCCATTTTTGGTGGTGCGCGCACGGCCGCGAGTCGGTACATGGCCACACCTATTATATAAGGTGGGTTCTGTCATTAAACAAAAGGCATACGCCAAAGAACACCTTGCTGCCTGTTGGCCAACTAACAGGCACGCAACACGAATGTACACAATTTAATACGCCAGGTGTTGCAAGATTGGAAAGAAATGTCTAACTTTGCTATACTTAATTAAACAAGAAACGTCACCATGCACATCGTCAACACAAAAGAATTTCGAGCCAACCAGAAGAAGTACTTCGACTTGGCAATAAAAGAAGACGTGATTATACGAAGGGGGCGGAAACAGGCCTTTATCCTTGTTCCCTTGGATGGTGATGAATATACAATTACGCCCGAATTGCAAGCGCGGATAGACAAGGCAAGGGAGCAATACGAAAAGGGAAACTTTGTTGGATGCTCTACAAAAGACGAACTTCGCGCACACCTCGCCACCCCATAACCCCCTCTCCCCTAACGCCATGCGCACAGGGGGGATAATCAAACGCCGACGACATGAAACACGCTTGCTTATTGGTTTGTGTTTTGTTATGTTGCACAAACGCCCTAGCACAAGAACAAAAGAAGCACCGAAAAACGGCGCGAACCACCGAACGGCCGTTGCCCAAACCCCGATTGGCAGAGCCAAACCCCACGCTAAGCCCTACAACGGCGCCCATCACCACACCCAACGTGCAAGAAAAACCGCTCTCAACGGCCGACTCCATTGCCGCAGCTCACCACTTTTGGCATGCAAACGACAGCCTGAACCTGCGCCTGTTGCAGCCCATGGCCACACAAGCAACGAGCCTATCTGCCACACCCGCCACCAACTACAACCGCGGTGGCCAACTAGGCGAATGGCATGGCCTAAACTTTTACGGGCAAAGCTACCGCGAAACTTTCCGGCCATGCTTGTAAGGCAAGGTGCCCTGGTGGCCGTTAGCCGCTCTTGGAACAACCTTTCGTTCACGGGCTACGCCTCGGCCGACCGCTATCGCACGTTCAACACGGCCACACAATTTGGTATTGGCGGCGCGCTAACCTATCGTTTCAGTCCGTATGTCAGCGCAACAGTCTTCGGCAGCTATTATAGCGTGCAGCCTTACCTATCTATGGCCGCATTGCCTTACGTCAACAGTTCGGCCTACGGCGGCTATTTCACCCTCGACAATGGGCGTTGGGGCATAGACCTTGGCGTGCAACGGCGTTACGACCCCTATCGCGGCGAATGGATTGTTTCCCCTATTGTCACGCCCAAATATCATTTTTCAAAGAAGTTCACCCTAGAAATTCCAGTGGGCGAATTAGTACGCGACGTACTTGAACGTGCTGTTTTCGGACGCCGCAGCAACTCGCCAACAATCATGCCGCCACGTAATTTCAGACCCTTTCCCCGTCCGTAGTCTCCCACTACTTTGCTGTTGTAGCACCCCACTCCTTTGCTGCCCATACCCTCCATACGAGCATTGCCCCCTTTTATTGGCACTTCAATACTGGTCGATTTTTCGCATAGTTCATCCATATCGCGAGCCACATCTGCTGCAACTCCGCCTATGATGTAAAGTTTTTAGCGAAAACTTTAACATTATGAGTGCCCTTTTTGCTCACCAATCGTCCACCTTGCCGCAAAAAATCGATTCTCGCGAGGGTTTGTTTTGGTGCAAAAAGGAGTTAGTCTGCGGATGCAACAAAATGAATACTTATTTAAACAAACCACTATTCGCACCCAATTTGGGGCTATTTGCCGCTAAATGTAGTGCAATATGGTACAAAACGCAGTGCATTTTGGTGCTAAACACAGTGCGTTTTGGTGCTAAATGCCGTGCGTTTTGGTGCAAAACGCAAGGTATTTTGGTGCAAAATGCAGTGCAAAATGCTGCTAAACGCAGGGCGAAAAGCATAAAAATACACTGCAATGGTATAAATAAAACCCCTTAGTGCCATTAAAAACATGGCCAAAAAGGGCAAAATGGTCGTTAAAAAGTGGGATTTTAGGGGCTAAAAGTGCGAAATTGGACGTAAGAAATAATGAGTTGGCAACCAAACTAGAAAGGCTAAATGGTGCAAAATGCAGGTTAGCCAACCCTAAAACGAAGAAAAAGGGGGCAGAAAAGGCGGAAAAACGTGGCGTTTTCTATGCTTTTCGCCCCCTATTTTCTCTAAAACGCCTCGCTGTGGAGGTACAGTTTTGTAAAAATTAAAAACCTAATTTAACACATTTAGTTTGAGTTGTACGGCACAGGCGTTTCTTGTTGCATTGCATCGCGCCAACAACTGGGCAGAAAACATCTTATAATGCTTTGTCAACATGCAAGTTATCACACACCGCTTGGCGGCTTTATCAACACCTGTTCATAACCAAACAAAGTAGATTTGGGAGCAAAAGTCCACCGATTTTCACCCACATACCATCTTACACGGGCCTAATCTACCTCCCATTTATTTTGTGGAGTAGCACGTTTTCGCTAACTTTGCAGCAATGAGTGAACCATTAGCCGAAAGAATGCGCCCACGCTCGCTCGACGATTACGTAGGGCAGAAACATTTAGTAGGGCCAAACGCCGTGCTGCGCAACATGATTGAGGGCGGCCGCATACCCTCTTTCATACTCTGGGGGCCACCTGGGGTAGGCAAAACTACGCTCGCACAAATCGTTGCAAAGAAACTAGAAACGCCTTTCTACACGCTAAGCGCGGTGACAAGCGGCGTTAAGGATGTGCGCGAAGTGATAGAGAAGGTCAAAGGCGGCCGCTTTTTCGGGTCGCACTCGCCCATTCTCTTCATCGACGAGATACATCGTTTCAGCAAGTCGCAGCAAGACTCGCTGTTAGGAGCAGTAGAAAAAGGCATCGTTACACTTATCGGAGCCACCACCGAAAACCCATCGTTCGAGGTTATTCGCCCATTGCTTTCGCGTTGCCAGCTATATGTGCTGCAAAGCCTTAGCAAGGAAGACCTTGAAGAACTGATACAACGCGCACTGCACACCGATGTGGTTTTACAACAACGAAACATCGAGGTAAAAGAGAGCGCAGCCCTGATAAGATACAGCGGAGGCGATGCACGCAAGCTGCTAAACATTCTCGAATTGGTGGTTGAGGCCTCGCCTGCCAACGCAAACCCTGTGCTGATAGACGATGAAACGGTGGTGAAATGCCTACAACAAAACCCCTTGGCCTACGACAAGGACGGCGAAATGCACTACGACATTGTGTCGGCTTTCATCAAAAGCATACGCGGCAGCGACCCAGATGCGGCTCTTTACTGGATGGCGAGGATGATTGAAGGCGGCGAAGACCCGCAGTTTATTGCGCGCCGACTGGTTATCAGTGCGGCAGAAGATATCGGTTTGGCCAACCCCAACGCCTTACTCATTGCCAATGCGGCCTTCGATGCCGTGATGAAGATTGGTTGGCCAGAGGGAAGAATCCCCTTAGCCGAGGCCGCAGTGTACTTAGCCACGAGTGCAAAGAGCAATTCGGCCTACCAAGGTATCAATGCCGCACTCGAAACGGCACGTTCAACGGGCAATCTCCCCGTGCCGCTGCATCTTCGAAATGCGCCAACCAAGCTGATGAAACAGCTGGGATATGGCAGCGGTTACAAATATGCGCACGATTACGAAGGACATTTTGCCCCTCAGCAATACTTGCCCGACGAACTTAAAGACGCGCGCTTTTGGTTTGCACAACATTCGCCTGCCGAAGAGAAACTGTACCAACGAATGGTGCAGCTGTGGGGCGACAAGAAGAAATAAGCCGCCATAAGCAAACGCACAGGGGGCAAGGTAGCACCAAATGGGCCGAATATCGCAACGGCATAGCAAGCCCAATAAGCTAGCGAAACGATAAGACGGCTTGCCACAACACACAGGAAAACCAACCTGTCGTAAACCAATAAAACTCGTAAACACGTAAACCAACAACCCACATTAGTACAAAAATAAACTTAGAAACATGAAAATAGTAATCCTAGATGGCTACACCGCCAACCCCGGCGACTACTCGTGGAAAGAGCTTAATAGCTTTGGAGAGGTTGAAATATACGACCGAACATCGCGCGACGAAGTAATTGAACGAGCCAAAGATGCCGACATGGTGCTAACAAACAAGGTGGTATTGAAGGGCGAAACGCTTGCACAGCTACCCCAACTCAAATATATCGGAATCTTGGCAACGGGTTATAACATCATCGACGTTGACGAAACGCGCGCACGGGGCATCGTGGTGACAAACGTTCCTGCATACAGCACCGACAGCGTTGCGCAGATGACGTTTGCCCATGTGCTGAACATCACCAACCGTATTGAACACTATGCCGACCAAAACCGCAAGGGACAATGGAGCGCAGCGGCCGACTTCTGCTATTGGGACACGCCCCTTAGCGAGTTGGCCGGCAAGACTTTCGGCATCGTTGGCCTAGGTAATATCGGGCAAAAGGTGGCACGCATCGCCCTTAACTTCGGCATGCGGGTTATCGCTTTTACGAGTAAAAGGGCCGAAGAACTGCCCGAAGGCGTGGAGAAAGCCCATCTCGAAGAGTTGCTGACGCAAAGCGATGTGCTGTCGTTGCACTGTCCGCTCAGCGAGAACACGCGCGAAATGATTAACCGCCAATCGCTAGCAAAGATGAAACGCGGAGCCATTTTGGTGAATACGGGTCGCGGACCGCTGGTAAACGAAACCGATGTAGCCGAGGCCTTGGCCGAAGGTAGGCTGGCTGGATATGGCAGCGACGTGATGAGTAGCGAGCCACCAAAGGCAGATAACCCGCTGCTTAAACAACCCAACGCCTTTATCACGCCCCATATTGCATGGGCAACGGCCGAGGCGAGAGGCAGACTGATGGCAACGGCCATAGAAAATGCCAAGGCATTTATCGCAGGCAAGCCCCAAAACGTGGTGAACGGGCTGTAAATAGGCATGGCGCACGGCGTAAACAAACGTCTGCAAAAGGCGTTGCAGCCACATAGCCAACAGTGCACAACGCCTTGAAAGCCTCGCCAACAGCATGGGTGCCAGATGGACATAAAGAAAGCAAGTGCCCGTGCGCCGCGCCCACTACCCTTTCAGGATAATTACAAAAGGAGATGACATACAGAGACCCGGAACTGGTTCAGACCGTTCAAACCATAATAGAAATAGTAGGAACTTTCGCCTTTGCCATATCAGGCATACGCCATGCGTCGGCCAAACAGGTTGACTGGTTCGGCGGATTGGTGTGCGGAATCGCCGTAGCCATTGGCGGTGGAACGCTACGTGACATGATGTTAGGCGTTAAACCCTTTTGGATGACCTCGTCGGTTTACATGATTTGCACCGTGTTGGCCCTCCTTTCCATCATCGTTTTCGCCAAATACGTGCGGCGACTGGACAATGCGTGGTTCGTATTCGACACGCTTGGGCTGGGACTCTTCACCATTGCAGGACTACAAAAGGCCCTCGCTTTGGGCCATCCCTTCTGGGTTGCCATCATCATGGGCTGCATAACAGGCTCGGCAGGCGGTGTCATTCGTGATGTGTTGCTCAACAACGTGCCACTCATTTTCCGCAAGGAGATATACGCTATGGCCAGCATTGCAGGCGGATTGCTTTATTGGGCGTTGTACGCTTTACGCGTAGAGGTAAGCCTGATTGTGCTCATCTGTTTCCTCTTCATCTGCCTTGTGCGGTTCCTGGCCATGCGCTATCACATCTCGCTACCCATTCTGCGCGAAGAAAAACCCAAGGAATAGCAGGGGGAAAAACGACGAAGAGGGGTAGCATAAACACGAAAAAACGCCAGACCATGCAAATAAACGAAAACGAATGGTGCGATGCGGCGGCGCGTTTGGCCAAACGACTACACCAGAAACAAGTGGACAAAGCTGGTTTTGACTACTTTGAAGGGCATCTATCGGCCGTGGCCAAAATGGGAAAGACGTGGCAAGAGCGCGTTGTTGGCTACCTACATGATGCGAGCGAAGACACTACGCACAGCGTGGACGAGGTAATAACGCTACTCGAAAAGGAATGTAGCAAGTCTCTTTCGGCCGCAGAACGTGCAACAATATCCACTGCCTTGTCGCTCCTTAACCACCATAGCGCACCAAACAGGGACTATTACATCAAGGCGATAGCCCAAAATGCGCTGGCCACAGCCGTAAAGTTAAACGACCTAACGCACAACATGGACATATCAAGGCTGCCAAAACCTACATCCAAAGACTATGCCCGAATGGAACGTTACAAAGCGGAATACACTTTTCTGCAAAACCACGGCACGCACTACAAGTAACCTTCTACACCTGCCGAACCACGAAACAACACCTTGATTAATAACAAACCATAACCGCAACCAATAATATTACACCATGAAACCAAACAGAACAAAACAATTCGCCGTTCAATTCGTAGTTACATACGTAATATTTGTCGTCGTGAAAATGTTCGAAAGCATGGTTCTCGACGAACATATAGCTGCGCAAAGCATCCTCGCCTCAATCGAGACACTGGGCTTTGCCCTCCTTTTCTCACTCTTCACCGTCTTCTTCGGGCGTAGGTTGAGATAGGCAGTTCATATATGCAGGCTTATTGCGATAGCAACAAGCCCAAATCCAATCAGTGAAAAGATGCACATGCGGCATCTTTTCACCTTTACTCCTTATTATATATCCCTTGGGGCTTTTCTCCTTTGAAGAGCGTATAGGGATGGAATTTAAATCATTACCTTTACCGTTTCGCACTTATTACCATAGTTCACTTTCAGCAAATACACGCCAGACATTGGCTGTTGCATGGGGATAACGTAGCTACCCTTCCCCACAACGCCTAAACTAACCTTGCGCAACACCTTACCCGACACAGAGATGAGTTGCACTTGCACCTGCTCTTCTTTGTCTAAATCAAGGTGTAGCGTTAGCTTATTGTCCTTCGTGCCACCCACAAACACCCTTTGCGAGGCATTGTTTGTTGGACGAACAATGGCCGTGGTGGTGCCTTTATACACCAAAACAAACTCTTTAATGGTAATGTCGTAGCCTTTATCGCTCGTCATGCCCGAACCATTGATGGAGAATTGCATGAAATTGAAGTGCAACGGATAGGCTGCTCGGTCGTTGGGATGGTCCATTAAGTCGGCCAACGCAAGGCTAATGGTGTTGTCCCTGTTCTTTTTAAAGCCCTGAAACTCCTTATTGATAGTGGCCATGCCGCCGTTGTTCTCCTTAAAGCGGAAACTAAGCTTGCTGATATTCGTCTCGCCTGCATTAAACGTAAGCCTAATACTATCGGGCAAACCATAAAGTGGGAAGTCGTTGTTGTAGGTCACATAGGGATTGCGCCCAGGCTTGTAAGTGAACGTTGTTTTAACAGCATCGTTCGTAGGAGTATTGACAACATCTTTCAAGTTGGCCGAATGAGTAACCTTCCAAGTTGCATCGGTAAACGCACAAGCAGTAAGCGAGGGCTTGTCGGCAATCTCAATGTTCACTTTAAGCTGGTCGGTAAAGCTACCCAACCTACCCGTTACAATGGTCGACCCATTCTGCAAGCCCTTAACAACTCCTTCGGTAACAGCACAAACAGATGGGTCGGCAACTTCCCACTTCATTGCACCTGGATACAGATTAAACACATTGCCCCCCACTTCGGTTTGCACTTCAATGGGGTAAGTCACCTTGTTATCGAGTAAAACAGAGTCTAAACGGATGGCAACAGGAGCCTCTGGCAGCAGTTCCACTTCTATTTTCTCCGTCGCTCCGTTGTAGCTAGCAGTGATTACCCCCGATTGATTGCCCGATGCAAAGAAACTGCCGTCGGCCAATACTTCACCCACTTTGGCGTCTACTGTTTGCTTTACGCCTTCAACATTCTTCAAAACAAGCACGCCATACCGGTTATATCCGTAAAACGTAGGCTTAAAAACACCATAACGAGGCAGCCTAACCTTTGTTTGAAGGCTCCTTATCTCGGTTATTGTGTTATCCGTGGGCGCGGTAGAAACCACATAGATACCATTGCCTACGGCTCGTTCTGTTCCGTCGCTGTTCTTATTCATCGGACCAAAGTCTTTCAGGAACAGACAACTAGAACCACCGCCGTCGAGGTTCATGGCAGTGTACGCGCCAACAAACCGCATAATCTCGGCCAACTCTTTTGTCGTTGCTCCCGAAGAAATGGTACTACGTCCGTCTACCACACAATGAATGGCCGTCTTCTTATCTTGCGTGTAACCAAACCCCGTTCGCGGGTGCAGTTCGTTCCATACTTCGGTCGTATTTACGTTACCATCCTGCAACATGGGACTGCGCTGGTCGCCGCCAACCACGTCGGCAAAGGGCGCAGTGGCACCACCGATAGACAAGTTCAGTGCGATTTTCACCTCCGTCCCAGCTGTTAGGGCAGCCAATTTACCGGCTATCGCCCCATTGGCAGACAATACTGCACCGCCTGCTGGTATGCGCATGTTGCCCTTATGCCGCACAACCGAAACCACCTTTGCACGAATTTCCTTGTTCAGCTGCCATGTTTCGCCCTTAGAGAGGGCAAGCAGCACTTCTGTTCCATCAGCACCTGTGTGAGTATATTCTCCGTTGTGCTGATTATAAAGCACCAATTGGTTTTCTTCTCTCAGGTGGTTAACATGATTAATTGCGTAACGTTCCGTTCCGATTTGCAGACTTCCCGAATAACTCATTGCACCGATATAGGGCATTTTAGCCTTATCGAAGGCGAACACCTGCCGATGATAAGACACCGCAGCGTTGTTGGCCAGCTCGTTATTAACCACCGTACAGCCAATAGGCATGCCCACATAGTCGGACACATTGTAGAAGTCGCCGTTTGTTCCAGCAATATACACTTCTTTCTCTTTGCTCTTTCGGGCTGCCACCTGCGTTGGTTGCTCGCCTCCGTAGATTGAGTCGCGCCCCAAAGCAGCGCGGTAAGCAACATAGGGATTAGTGAGGTCTACTTTCAAAAAGAAAGCATTGATACGCCTTGCCCCTTTAAACGCTAAGGCCATGTATTGCGTTCCAGGTCCGGCTTTAAACAAGGCAACCGTGTCTACACGATAACTCTTTCCATCAATGACAACGTCTCTTGCCTGCGCATAAGCTGCCAGCATCAGCAGAACAAGAAGACTTAGAAGAATCTTTTTCATAAGGCGAATAAGTGTTTATACCATAAAAAGAAGGAAAAAGCAGGCCGATAGAACCCGCTTTTCAGGGCATTCTATCGGCCGTTCATGTTAATTGACAACGACTTTTATCGTTTTCGCATTGCCGTTCTTACCCAGAACATGCAGCAAATAAACGCCACGTGCAGGAGCCTTAACCGCTTGTGCGTTTGCAGTTTCGGCCACCTTCTGTCCAATGGCGTTGTAAAGCGTGATGCACTTAACATCGGCATTCACCGTGATAACGTTTCCACGAACCGTATAATCCAACTTATCGCCTTCTACCTTGGCGATGTTGGTCGACACATTGTTGGCAAATTCGTAGATGCCATAACCGTTTTTATAGGCATAGATGTTGATGCGCGCCTTCTTTTGTCCGCCTACTCCGTCAACAATTTCCACTCTGGGCAACGCCGTTCTTACTGGATTTCCAACACTTCCTAATCCAGCTTGCGGAAAGCGATAAAGGAAAGTCATGTCGGCAAACGAGCGACTTTCGTCCTTAAACTTAAAGATGTCGAAGGCTTGCGGTGCTTCTTTATCATCGGTATTGGTTGATGCCACAATCAGATAATAAGCGCCGTTCAGTTCAAACTCCGTCACACCATTTTGTCCCGTGCTTACAGGAGTGAGCGGTTTGTTGTTTTGAAATCCGTCTACCGCAGCCCCATTCATGTCATACAACATCGGCATCGTGTTAAATCCGTCGTGATAAAAAAGCTCGTTGTCTACGATATTGATGCGTGGAGCGGCACCAGAAGCCACCGCCTTTTCGGGATTAAACTTTGTAAGTACAATCGTTTGCCGGTTGGCAACATCTGCCACGCCCTTTGTAACGGTATATTTAATAACGGTATTGCCTGCTCCTGCCTCGTTACCGCTCACGGGTAGCATGATGATACCATCGCCATTCAATATGTCGCCATACAAGTCGTACGTGTCTATGCGCATCGTTTTGGGCAAATCGGCAGGCAAAGTGGCGTTCAACACCGTTTTATATGCCACTGGTGTTTTGGTAACATCCACGTAGTTCACCCTAAAAAGATGGGCCGCACCATCTCCGCGCATGTCGGTTGCCAGGTTAGAAACGAAGATATGCCCGGCGTTGTCCACCTGAACGTCGTTGCAGATAAGGCCAAGAGCCGCTTCGCCCTCTTTCCACATCTCCTCTGGAAGGGTGATTGTGCGGAGCAACGCACCAGTTTTCCCATCAAGTTCTATCAGTTTCGATACGGCTCCCTCTCTGCAACACACGTACATCTTACCGTTAACCGTGGCCATACCGCGCGCATCTCCTGCCACACCGCCAGGAAGTACAGCGTTTCCTCCGTTTAAAAGTGCAGAGTTGAGGTACAGGTTGGTGAGTTGTTCACCTGTCGCCGTCGGCGCATAAGTCGCGGCATCCTTGTTGTTTTGTGCTACTGCCGATACGCTACATAAAGCGCATACAGCCAAATGAAGTAAAATTCTGCTCATAATGTCTAGGCTTTTAATGTAATAATTTGGGTATTGTTAATAGTTATTTGCTCGTTCCTAGTAAAGCATGCGTTCTTGCCAAAGCAATGTTTTCTAGTTGACAAGATGACGAGAGCATTGCTCAGTTGGCAAGTTAACGAGTTGACGAGTTTACAAGATGACGAGAGCATTGCTCAGTTGGCAAGTTAACGAGTTGACGAGTTTACAAGTTGACGAGAGCATTGCTCAGCTGACAAGTTGACGAGTTGACTAGAGCGGTGCAGTTGACCAGATTGTGTTGGCAAGTTTGCTGATTATCAAGCTCATTTTAAACGTTCTACGTTCGCTAACGCAAAGCATTCGTTGCCATATTGCAAATATATGAATTTCTTTTTACATTATCACGAATTTACATTATTTTAATTGTTTGCCGCTTATTTTTAGGTTTTAAGCACGTGAAAAAGCGGGAACAAGCGAACGAGAACACCTTATATCGGTGCAAGCCGCTGACTGAAAGCCATTAACACTGAATAGACCGACAATGCAGACAAGCACCAATCAACCCTCAGAAACCATCCTTCAATCCATTTTTACCAGGTTAGATTCTGCCAAATCACGCCATTTTCTCTCTCCATTCACTTTATTTACGTAACTCATAAACTTACAAACTCATGACCAAATCAGCCAACAAATTCTCAAATCCATAAGCAAACAAACATACAAAGTCATAAACTTACAAACAGCACAACCCCATAAACTTAAAACCTAACAAGCAAACAAACCCACAAAGCCATAAACCTACAACCCCATAAACTCATAAACTTAAAACTTCACAACTACATAACCGCATAGAATCACAAGCTTACAAACCTTAAAATATTACGTTATGTTTTACAAAACACACTCCACTCGCCGTCCCTTTCTAGCGTGGATTAACCCCAAAAAGCATGCGATTAGCCGCATTTTGCACCCTTGCACGTTCCCGTTTTAGTCCATTTTTAAGAAAAGGACCTGCATTTTGCACCATTTTGCCTTTCTAGTTTGCTTGCCAGCTCATTATTTTTCACACCCAATTACGCGCTTTTAGCCCCTAAAACTCCACTTTTTAACGGCCATCTTGTCCTTTTTGGCCATGTCTTTGATGGTTAGAAAGAGGTTTGTCCACACTATTTCAGCGTATATTTATACTTTTCGTCTTGCATTTAGCAACATTTTTCCTTGCGTTTAGCACCAAAACACCCTGCGTTTAGCACCAAAACGTACTGCATTTAGCACCAAAACGCACTGCGTTTAGCACCAAAATGCACTGCGTTTAGCACCAAAATGCACTGCGTTTTGTACCATATTGCACTACATTTAGCAGCAAACAGCGCAAAAACGGCTGTTAGTGGCGGTTAGTTTAAATAAAAATTCATTTTGTCTGCATGTACAACCAATCCCTTTTTGCATCGAAACAAACCTTCGCGAGAATCGATTTTTTGCGGCAGATGGGCGATTGGTGCGCAAAAAGGGCACTCACAATGTTAAAATTTACACTGAAATCATGACATTTTAAAGTTAACGAGTTAACAAGAGGAATAACCAACTCGCCAACCAATCTTGTTAACTTACCAACATAAAAGAGGTATAGATGGTGTTGCTTGCATGCAAAATCGAACCAGATTTCACAGAAAACAGTCAAAAACAAGCCAATAAGAACATCGCCAAAACTATGTTTCTCTTCTTTCTTATCGCACATATCGGGGCATTACGCCCCACTTTTTGCAAGTTGAGCAACATAGTATTAGCAAATAATAAAATAGTGTTAGTCTGCAACAACATTAATAACTATCTTTGCAGCAGAATTAAAAGATGATATCCAAATGTGGGCATAGGTCCCAACCAAACAACAAAATTGAACCCAAGACCAACGTGCACCGATACCCAAAGCAAAGTGCAACGACCATCATTCAGCCCGCAGGGAGCTGTAATTCCCAGTCCTTTCGACATATTTATATAGTACAATCAATCTAACCCCAATAACAATGGATTTCAATTATAGCAAAGTAACATTGCTTGCGGGATGCCTCACACTCACGATGTTGGGGCATTCGCCAAGGGTGTTGGCAGGCATAACGAACAGCGTTGCGCCTGCCGCACAACAGACACGTAAGATAACGGGACGCGTTACCGATGGGCGCGAGCCTGTTATCGGCGCTACGGTGAAGGTGAAAGGCACCACCAACGCCACCGTTACCGACCTAGACGGCAACTTTTCTCTCGATGCGCCGCAGGGCGCAACCTTGGAAATATCGTACATCGGATATGCGCCCAAGGAAGTAAAGGCCAGTGGGCAAGGCCCGTTAAACATCGTATTGAGCGAAGACAACAACACGCTGAACGAGGTGGTTGTTGTTGGATATGGTGTAATGAAGAAGAGCGACGTGTCTGGTGCATCGGTTACGATGGACGAAAAGAAACTTCGCGGATCTATCGTAACATCCCTAGACCAAACTTTGCAAGGGCGTGCAGCAGGCGTAACAGCCATCAGCACGTCGGGCGCACCCGGCACATCGTCGAGCATCCGCGTGCGCGGGCAGGCCACCATCAACGCCAACGCCGAACCGCTGTACGTTATCGACGGCGTAATTATACAAGGTAGCGGTGCCAGCGGCTCCTCTTTGGGACTGGGCGACGCACTGGGCAACGGCAAGGTGTCAACCGTTTCGCCCCTGTCTACCATCAACCCCAACGACATTGTGTCGATGGAGATACTTAAAGATGCATCGGCCACGGCCATATATGGTGCCCAAGGGGCAAACGGCGTGGTGCTTATCACCACCCGCCGAGGTAAGGCCAGCGAGGCCAAGTTCACCTACGACGGCATGGCCGCATGGAGCCGGCAGGGCAAAAGGCTACAAGTGATGAACCTACAAGAGTTTGCCGACTACTATAACGACTTTGTAACAACGGGCCAAATAAACCCTGCGGATGCCGATAAGCACTTTGCCGACCCCTCATTGCTGGGTAAAGGCACCAATTGGCAAGACGCCATCTTCCGCACCGCACTGCAACACTCGCACCAAATATCAGCCCAAGGCGGGTCGGAAAAGGTGCAATACTACGTGTCGGGCAACTACATGTCGCAAGAAGGAACGCTCATCGGCAGCAAGTTCGACCGACTGGGTATGCGCGCCAACCTCGATGCGCAACTTAAATCGTGGCTGAAACTGGGCATGAGCGTAAACTTCTCGAACACCAACGACGACTTGAAACTGGCCGATAGCGATGCGGGCATCATCAACTACTCGCTCACCACACCGCCCGACATACAGATATACAACATCAACGGCGGCTACTCGTCGGTGTCGAAAGAGGGATTTACCAACCCCAACCCCATCGCTATGGCCATGCTCAACCAAATATTGCTGAACAGGCGCAAGCTAAACGGCAACCTCTTCTTCGAGATAACCCCCATCAAACATCTGGTTTGGCACGCCGAAGTGGGCTACGACCTCAGTTCCGACCGCGGTCGCCGCTTTATGCCCACAGTTGATTTGGGTACTTGGAAACGAACGAAGAACTCTGCATCGGTGCAAAAGTCGTCGGGCACTTTCTGGCAATTGAAGAACTATATAACCTACGCCAACACCATAGGCAAGCATTCGTTCTCGGCCATGTTAGGTCAAGAGATGTGGGAAAGCTCGTACGACTTCAACCGAACAGAAAACACCGACCTGCCTGCAAACACCGTTAACAACCCCGCTTTGGGCGCAGGCACGCCCGCTATCGGCGTTGGTTTCGGCAGTTCGGCTATGGCATCGTTCTTCACCCGACTAACTTACGCCTTCAACGACCGCTATAACGCCACCTACACCTACCGCTACGACGGCAGCTCGAACTTTGGTCCAAACAAGCGTTGGGCCGGTTTCCACTCGTTCGCTGCATCGTGGCGTTTCACCAACGAGCCTTTCTTCGTAAAGAGCCCCGTAGCCAAATACATAAGCAACGGTAAGCTACGCGCTGGCTGGGGACAAACGGGTAATGCCAACATTGGTTCGTATAAGTGGGGAACGCTGATGAAGGCCATGCCCACCTTGTTGGGCAAAGCCTACCGACCAGATAACATTCCCAACCTAGATGTGCAGTGGGAAAGTCAAGAACAATGGAACGTGGGACTGGACTTGGGTGTGCTGAACGACCGCATTTCCTTCACCTTAGACTGGTATCACAAAGAGTCGCGCGACATGTTGATGCCCCTTCAACTTCCTTCTTACATGGGAACGTCGGGCAACATCTCCTCCGTTTTGGCCGCTCCCTACGGAAACTACGGCACAATACG
>NZ_HE999445.1:102637-107017 GCF_000312305.1 Prevotella conceptionensis 9403948
AATACGCAACACGGGATTAGAACTTACGGTGAACGCACACCCCCTGACGGGTGCATTGCAATGGGATTCGGAGTTCCAAATATCGTGGAACAAGAACAAGTTGGTGGCTCTTTCGGGCACAAAAAACGCCGCCATCGTGGGTTACGGACAGTGGAACGATGTGATTAGCGTGTCGAACATAGGCGAATCGCTGTACAGTTTCTATGGTTTCGTTACCGATGGCGTGTATAAAGACCTGGCCGACCTTGAAACTTCGCCCAAGACTGCGAAATATCCAGCCGACGGAAAAAGCTTTGATCGCAACACCACTCCTTGGATTGGCGACCTTAAATTCAAAGACATCAGCGGTCCAGAAGGCAAGCCCGACGGCGTTATCGACGACTACGACAAGACCAACATCGGGTCGCCCATGCCCAAGTTCACCTTCGGATGGACCAACACTTTCCGCTACAAGAACTTCGACCTCAACGTATTTGTTAACGGAACCTACGGCAACAAGGTGTACAACTACATGAAAATGAAGCTCACCCACATGAACAGCTTGTGGAGCAATCAGCTTAAAGACGTTACCAAACGCGCCCGATTGGAACCCATCGACCCGTCGAAAACCTACGCGCCAGGCAGTTATTGGTACACCGATGCCAGCAACATACGCGTGGCCAACCCCGGAACAAACATCCCCCGCGCCACTATTACCGACCCCAACGACAACGATGTGATTAGCGACCGCTATATAGAAGACGGCTCGTATATCCGCTTAAAGAACATCGCCTTGGGCTATACGCTGCCCAAGAAGTGGATTTCTAAATGGGGAATAGACAATCTTCGCGTGTATGTAAACATCCAAAACCTGCTTACCATAACGGGTTATGATGGCTACGACCCCGAAATTGGCGCCAGCACTGCCGACATCAACGGTTACACTTACGGCTTAGACAACGGCCGCTACCCCTCGCCAACCACCTATTCGTTTGGCCTTACCTCACCTTCTAACAATAAACCTTCTTCAAGATGAAACGTTTAACATATCTATATATGGCCATCTCCCTAGCAACGGGCGCGCTTACAACATCGTGCAACGACTTTCTGGACAGGCCCGCAGAAGACTCTTACAACGCCGGCACGTTCTATAAGGACGACAACCAGTGTCTGCAAGGTGTGAATTACCTGTACAATTCGCCTTGGTACGACTTCCAACGCGGCTTCATTAAGGTAGGCGAAGTGATGTCGGGCAACTACTATTGGGGTTCTAGTCCTTACTTAACGCTCACCGTTAACGGCACCGACGGCGACTTGATGAACATGTCTTACTCGCTGTGGTCGGTTATCGGGCATGCCAACACCGTGTACAACAACCTTAAAAACGCCACGGCATCGCAAGCCGTAAAGAACCAGTGCATGGGCGAGTGCTTGGCATGGAAGGCTATGGCCTACTTCTTCTTGGTGCGTTCGTTTGGCGATGTGCCCATCATTCACGACAACTCGGCCATGCTTGCCGACGGTTCGTACAGTAATGTAAGTAGAGTAAAGAAGGCCGACGTGTACGAATACATCATCCTTACACTTGAAAAGGCCATGCAACTGCTGCCTCGCCAGGGTTCGCCAGGCCGCATAGACTATTACGCCGCAGAGGGATTGCTCGCCAAAGTGTACCTAACCAAAAGCGGGTGAACGCTAATGGTAACGGACAACGCAACGCCGACGACCTGAAAAAGGCCGCAGCGTATGCCAAAGACGTGATAGACAACAGCGGACGTACGTTGATGGCGAACTACGCCGATGTGTTCCGCCTGCAAAACGCCATGAACAGAGAGTTTCTTTTCGCATGGATGTGGACGGCCGACACCAGTATTTGGACCGTGCAAAACACCTTGCAAAGCGACTTAGCCATGGTGGGTTTCGACGAATTTGGCGATTGTTGGGGCGGATATAACGGCCCTTCGATAGATTTGCAAGAGGCTTTCGGCGTGTCGCCAACCGAAAATCCCGAAAGCAGAAGTGAGGTAGACACCCGCAGAAAGGCCACAATGATGATGGCAGGCGACTTTTACGACTACTTCTGGACCGACAAAACAGACAACAAAGGGCGTAAGGGTTTCAACTATTTGCAGTTTATGTACGATGCCGACAACTATGGTAGCGGGGGTCCTGGCAAGCTGCAAAGCGCTACAGGTGCCAACAATGTGAAACATCTTTACGGCAATGCGTACGACCATAAGACGTTCGCCATTGACGGAATATCGGCATCTAACATGCACAGCAGTTTGCCAACGCCCGTGCTTAGACTCTCAGACGTGTACTTGGTGTATGCAGAGGCCGTGATAGGCAACGGCACATCCACCACTGATGCCTCGGCCATCGATGCCTTTTACAAGGTTCGCAGCAGGGCAGTGAAGTCGGCATCGCGCCCAACAAGCATCTCTTGGCAAGACGTTTGGAAAGAACGCCGACTGGAATTGGCGATGGAGGGCGACCGCTGGTACGACTTTGTGCGCCGCAGCTACTACGACACGGCAGGCTGCATAGCCGAACTTAAAGCCCAAAAGCGCGGCGCGTTCTTCGGTCTTAACACCCTGTACGAGAACTATTACAAGAGTGGCGCATGGAACGTTAACACCACCGACATGCGATACAACCCCGACGCACAGGCTCCTAACGTAACAGCACAGAGCTTTACGCTGCCCTTCCCAAGTCAGGATGTGGTGTTCAACGGCAATCTTCTGAACGAGGCCGTACACGTAGACGTGCGTTCAACCTATTCTTATTAACCCACCAATAAATACATCATACAATGAAACGTTCCATCATAACGTTGCGTTCGCTTGCCGCATGGCTTGCCTTGGCAACCTTAGCCCTTACCGCATGTAGCGACCAACCCGACGAATACAAGCCCACGGGCGGTTCTCCCCAGGTGCAATACATACGTTTGCCTGAGAGTGTCGACTCGATAATCACCCAAAGTTACATGCAACGCACCATCTGCTTGGTGGGAAGCAACCTGCGAAGTGTGCGCCGAATGTTCTTCAACGACAAGGAGGCGGTGCTCAATTCTAGCTTTATCACCGACAACACGCTGCTTGTAGACATTCCCGGAGAAATACCTTCGGCCGTTACCGATAAGATATATATGGTGAATGGCGATGGAGATACCACCACACATGCCTTCCACGTGATTGTTCCGCCGCCCTCGGTAAAGGCCATGAACTGCGAGTATGCACCCGCAGGAGAAGAAGTGACCATCACGGGCGACTACTTTATACAAGACCCCTACAAGCCTTTGCAAGTTCTTTTTAACGATGGTGCATTGGCCGTTACCGACATCAAGGGCATCACGAAGAACAGCATCACCTTCACCATGCCCACAGGGGCCACCGCGGGTCGCGTGATTGTACAGTCGGTTTACGGCAAAGGCGAGTCCGACTTCGTATATAAAGACACGCGCAACATCATCTTCGACTTCGACGGTTCGCACGGTGGAATGACCAAAGGACATGGTTGGCGCGCCGGAAACATACGCGCTGGCGGCATCGACGGCAGCTATCTCTACTTCGGTGGTGTAAAGATGTTGGGCAAAGTTGGTGCTACTTGGGCCGAAGATAACTTCGCCATGAACTATTGGCCCGAACCAAACAACAACTTCCCAGAGATTTCTAGCATCACTACCATTGCCGCGATGCTCGACACTTGCAGCGTTTCCGACCTCGTTTTGAAGTTCGAATGCCGCGTACCTGCCAACAAGACGTGGCGTGCTTCGGCCCTACAAGTCATCTTTACAGGCAATGCCGACGTGACATATACCAATGCCAACAGCCAATATTACGGCAAGAAAGACCTGCCGCGCGGCTTGTGGATTCCTTGGCAAGCAACTGGAAGCTATAACACGGGCGACAAATGGGTGACTGTAAGCATGCCCCTCTCTACATTCAACAAAACGGGCGACGGACAAACGGCTGGCTCGGCACTTACCAAAGACCGACTCACAGGCTTCACCTTCTTCCTTTGGAGCGGTGGCGTTGAAGGAACCGACTGCGAGCCCGAACTCTATATCGACAACGTTAGGCTTGTGCCTGCCAAATAATTAAAACCGATTACAATGAAACGAAATACGATATACCTAGCCGTTTTCGCGGCTCTGTCGCTGTCGGCAACAGCCTGCAACGATGCTGTTGAACACAACATACAAGCTGTTGGTGCGCCTGCGTTTGTTGGTGTTAGTCCGCAAGAGAACATCAAAGCAGGTCTCGACTCCATCGTCGTTACCTACGATAAAAACGTTTTCTTTGCATCGTCGCAATACCAACGCATCACACTCAACGGCCAACCCGTGGTTAGTGCCAACGTTATCGGCTCGTCTAACAAGCTTTTGCTGATGGCTAATAT
>NZ_HE999445.1:107488-122345 GCF_000312305.1 Prevotella conceptionensis 9403948
CGTTCGGGGCGAGAGTTACGAGTTGCTTATCCCCGAAGGCGTGGTCAGCGGTCCCAATAACATGCCCGCCCCAGAGGTAAAAGCCACCCTCAAAGCGCAGTCGCAACAAATCACAACTGCGCTTGTAAATGACAAGGCAACGGCCGAAACAAAGGCATTGTACCAGAAGTTGGCGGCCAATTATGGTCAGAAAACATTTTCGGGAGCAATGGCCGACGTGGCTTGGAACACCAAAATATCCAACCAAGTGCACGCGCTGACGGGCAAATATCCGGCCATCAACGGTTACGACTACATCCATTTGCAGTCTACCAGCCCCGGCGGATGGATCGATTATGCCAACATCGCGCCCGTAAGGACCTGGCACGATGCTGGCGGAATGGTCACAATAGGCTGGCATTGGAACGTTCCCACGTCCAATCCCTACGCCTCCACGGTGCCCGTTGTGCTTTATGGCGGTCCAAATAAGGACATGCCGTCCGACTGGAGCGGCCACATACAACTCACAACGCAAGCAACGAAAGACATTTTGGCCAAAGCTTCGGTTGGAAGTAAGCTCGTTGTGAAAATCGCCAACGCGAAAGCCAACGCCCAAGGCTCGATTAAGAACAGCAAATGGGCAGGCTTTGTAGACGAGAACGGAAAGAACTGGGACTACTTCAACATCAGTGGCGACAGCTATACAATGACGCTCGACCAAACCACGCTTACCGAAATGCGCGCCAACGGACTGATTATTGGCGGACACGACTACACCGTTACGGGCGTTACCGTTGAGGCGGCAGGCACCGTGAAGTACGATTTCTACGCCGCCAAGAACGAGTTCACCCTCAACGATGCCGTTACAGAAGGCACGTGGGCTAATCGGTTTATGAAGTCCGACCTGGAAAAGATAGTGCCTTACCTGCAACAATTGCAGCGTGCGGGCATCCCCGTGCTGTGGCGACCGCTACACGAAGCGGCAGGAAAATGGTTCTGGTGGGGCAACGGAACGGCCGAAAACTATCGCAAGCTGTGGCACATCATGTTCGATTTCTTCAAGCAACACGGCGTAAACAACCTCATCTGGGTGTGGACTTCCGAAAAGAACGACCCCGATTGGTATCCTGGCGACGAATACGTTGACATCATCGGCACCGACATGTACGGACAAAACGGCACACCCGTAACTGCCCAAACCGCCGCCCAACGCTTTAACGAGCTGGCCTATCGCTACCCCACGAAGATGATTGCCCTTACCGAATGCGGCACCGTTGCCGACATATCGGCGCAATGGAATGCCGATGCCAAGTGGAGTTTCTTTATGCCGTGGTACCCTGGCGGTGGCGTTGTGCATGCCACCGACGCTTGGTGGAAGTCGGCTATGTCTAATCCTAATGTGATAACACGATGAAAAAAATTGTATTTTCACTACGTTTACGCCTACTTGGGGCTATGGTTGCGTGTCTGGCAACCATGCCTTTGCAGGCAAAAATCAGGCTCCCGCACATCCTTTCGGATGGGATGGTGGTGCAACAACAGGCAGATGTATGTTTCTGGGGATGGACTACGCCCAACACCAACGTAACCGTTGTACCCACATGGCAAGAAAAAAGGGTGACGGTGAAAAGCGATTCGCAAGGACGATGGCGCGTTGTGCTACGCACACCCAAAGCTAGTTTCCATCCTTTAAGCATCACATTCAGTGACGGACAGCCAACAACCATCAACAACATGCTAGCTGGAGAGGTGTGGGTTTGTGCCGGACAGAGCAATATGGAGATGCCCGTTCGCGGCTTTAACGAATGTCCCGTTGAGGGTTATCAAGATGCTGTATGGGCATCGGCCAACATGCGCGGCGTGCGTTACGTCAGCATTCCACCGCGAATGAGTAGCGTTCCGCTCGAAGATACACCCTGCCAATGGGTGAATATGAGCCCCAAGACGGTGAGCGACTGTTCGGCCGTGGGCTTCTTTTTCGCCCAACGATTGGCACAAGCCCTGCAAATACCCGTAGGATTGGTGCTAGCCAACAAGGGCGGAACGATGGTTGAGAGTTGGTTAAACGCCGAAAACCTGCGCAAATACACCGACGAGCCCACCGACTCGGTACAGCTTGCGCGCAAATACGCCTACGAATGGTTGCGCCCGCTGCTCTGGGGCAACGGCACTTTCCACCCCATCATCAACTATGGCGTGCGTGGCGTGCTGTATTATCAAGGTTGTGCCAACGTAGACCACAACCCCAACACCTATGGCGAACGCCTAAAACTACTTACACAACAATGGCGCAAGCACTTTTCGGACAACATGCTGATGCTTATCGTGGAGATTGCGCCCCATCGTTACGAGGGAGAAATGGGAACCAGCGCGGCATTTATACGCGAACAGCAATACAAAGCCAGTCTCGAAATTCCCCATTGCGCCATGATAAGCACCAACGACTTGGTATATCCCTACGAAGTGCGACAGATACATCCCACACAAAAACGCCCCATCGGCGAACGGCTTGCACTAACCGCCCTAGCACGTTACTACGGCTACGAAAAGGTGATGTACAAGCAGCCGGCATTCGAAAAGCTGGAGATAAAGGGCGACACTTGCGTGGTTCATCTCAAAGACACCTACACAGGCATTATACCCCAATCCACCTACGAAGGCTTTGAAGTGGCCGGTTCCGACCGCATTTTCCATCCAGCCCACGCCACTTACGTTCGCCACAACAAGTTCCGCCTCACCTCAAAGGCCGTTCCCAAGCCTGTGGCCGTACGCTATTGCTACCGCAATTTCTTGCTAGGCAACGTCAAAAACCAAGCCGCATTGCCCCTCATCCCATTCAGAACGGATAAGTGGTAAGGCGAAACAAACCTACGGGTCAGGCAAAAGAAGAGCGAAAGTACTTTTCTATTGCCTGCCCCTTTTGTGTTTTTAGGCTTTCGTTACATGCTTTACCTGTTGGGGTTAACCAATATGTTTTCCCATCTTTCCATTCACAGATAAAGCAGTCTACACCTTCATATAATACGCGCGCGCGATGAAAGTTACCTAGTAGCAGAGAAAAATATACTAAAAAAATAAGCGAAACCACCGCGGCATCAATTTCTCAATCGCCCAGCAGTTTCGCTTAATCATGTTATGTTCTTATTGTATGCGCAGAATTCCTAACCTATTCCACAGCATGTGCGCTTACTTAGCACCATAACTATAAAAGAACAAGGGGTTACCTGTTACTTTAAGTATTGGCCCTTCCACTTTCTTGGTAGCAGGGTCATAGCTGAAGAACCCATGTTCCGTTTTATTCGACAGTCCATAAACCACCTTGTTTCCGTATTTAGCCACAGCACAAGCGTGGGGATTAGAGTATCCCAAGCCCTCTATCTTTGTTATCGTCTTATTGTAGAGGTCTACTTCTACGGGGCAATAAGCAATTGTTAGATACGGATTTTTCGAGTCAGGGTCTAATTGGGGTGCGTTAATGTACGCGTAAAGCTTACCCCCAGCCATGTAGCAAACGGTTCCTAAGAACTTTCCATAGTCACCTACCAGTCCTGAAACCTTCACTTCGCTGAACTTAAACGAATAGTCGGGGTCTATTTCCATCGTTCCATTCTTTATTCTAATGATACCTCCGGGGAACTCTGGGTTCATTCCAAAGCTTCCAATACAGTTGATATAGATATCTTTGTTCTCGTCCATGAAGATTGATTGCGGGTCGATAGGCCTTGTAGCCATGCTTAGCCCCAGTGTAGTATTCACAATGTGCTTCTTCACTGCATCGGTCTTGGTGTCAATAACAACAAGTTCGGCACTCGCCTTTGTGGGCATCCAATTTGCATCGCGCTGAGAGAGACCTACAAACAAGTCTGCATCGCGCACAATCATGGCCGAGGGAGCAACATTCATCCCCGCCTGTGCATAGGCGTTAAGGTCTATTTCCTTAGCCTGCTTCATCGTCGTCGGGTTGAACACCACAATCTTTCCCGTGCCTTGACAGCTAACGTATGCCTTCTCGGCGTTCACTTCTACCACATTGCAAGCCTGTGCGCCAGCAGTGAGTTCCAGTTTCCCTTTCTCCACTAGTTCGCCGTTTGCATTGGGCACATAGCGAACTATTGCCGAACGGCTGTTCCCCATATAGTCGGGTAGCGAGTAAACGTTTCCACTGGGTGCAACGATGGGTGTCGTCCCAAAGCCAGTTGGACGTCCCTTCGAGTTGTCTATGGTATTGGCAGTAAGCTTTGGTATTCCTTGCAAGTATGCTGCCCCCGAATTGCCATCGGCGTTTGTTACCGACGTTGCAAAGAGCACACCTTCAAACTTTCCTCCTTCTCCACCCGGTTGCGGCGTTGGTTGTTCTTTGTTGTCGTCGCCGCAAGCGGCCATAGCGGCCATTGCGATGATGGCCATACATAATTGTTTCATTTTCATACTCTAATGCTTTTAATGGTTATAACATTGTATTTAATACGTTAGTTAAGTTCCTTACATATTATTTCAATACATACCGCACCTTAAAGGCCAACGTTCTACCAGGCAGCGGGCGGTTAAGTTCGCTCACCACCCACCTATCCGTGATGTTCTTTAACTTGAAAGTCAAAGTCCATCTGCCGTTACCGAAGCTGTGTTCCAAGCCTGCATCCATAGTGAACGATGTAGGTATCTTGCGGTCTTGGTATATGCTCATCTCAAAATCGTAGAAATATTGATGCACATAAGATGCGTCGAAGAGCAATCGCGTGTTTTGTCCTTTTCCACCAAAGAGGTTTTCCTTGTGCAACTCCGCTCCAAAGTTGCCCAGCAGATAGGGCACATTGGGTATGCGCTTGTTATATGTGGGATTTTCCACCTGCGTGCCAGGCATCATACGGCGCGTGTCGCGAAGGTCTTGCCACGTTCCATTGGCATAAAGGTAAGCCCAGGGCAGCACATCGGCCTTACAGTCTAGCTCCACACCCACCGTTCGCACATTGCCAAAATTGCGGTATCGGGCCATTGTGGGGATGATGTCGGGCGTAAAGCGCACCATATCGTGCAACACATTGTAAAAGCCGTTCAGTTCGCATTCCACAACTTGTCCTGCATCACTTTGCCGCCTATAAAGCAATCCAAGGTTTGTACCTGTGGTTCGTTCGGGCTTAAGTGTAGGCGACGGCAATATCGAATATCCATTACCTATCAGCTCTTCGCTAGTGGGGATGCGTACTTCCGAATTGAACGAAGCCTTAAGCATCAGGTAGGGCGTAAACTTAAAGCGCATGGCATCACTAAATCCCATGTAGCTTTTGGCCACCGAAACGGGTTCGGGATCACTTACGCCATACACCTCTATGGCCCTAGAATGCGACGAATAGAAGAAAGCTTTAAGGGTGAGAGCATTTTGGAAGCGGCCGCCGAAGAGCGTTAGGTCGTGCGAAAAGCCAACAGTGAGGTTATTCATGTTACTGGGAAAGTTGGCATGATAGTTCAAGGCACGGTCCATCAGCGTGTCTTTGGGGTTCAGCCGCGTATAGTTTTCGTACACGTTGAGGTTCAGCGCATGGTGCTCGTTAAGCGTATAGCCCATGTTCAGCTTGGCAATAAAGTCTTGCGAACGGTTTTTCCCATCGGTGGGATGGTTTCCCTGCTCCCCTCCAAAGCCCGAAACGGGCGGCAACTGCGTACCGTCCCAATCGTATCGGTGTTTGGCCGTATCGTGCATGCCATACCATCCCCACACATATCCCGCGTCGAGGTCGAAGTCTAAGCCATCAACGAAGAAGTTCTCGCGTTTCAACTTCAATGCGCTCACCAAGCTTTTCGACTCGTTATAGGCCTCTTTCACCGGCAGGTCTATGCCTTGTATCTGCTGTTTGGTACGCGTAAAGATTAATTCTGTTTTTATTTCGTCGAACCACCACTTAGTTGCTTTAAACGAAAAGCCCCCCATGGCCTTATCAAACTTGTCGTGGTCGCGCTTCACCACACGTCCGCCGAGGTTCTCCAAACGCATGGTATAGTCGTTATCCGAATGTGTGAGCACGCCACCCACACCAAATTGCAACCCCATTCGGGCATTGGTACGTTTTAGGACGGTAGAAAGCTGGTGCGTATTAAATGAGCTAATCTCATAAGCCACATCAAGATATACAGGTGGATATTCCTTAGTAACCACGTTAACAGCACCACCCAAGGCCGAACCACCAAACTTATAGGGCACGATGCCCTTATAAACCTCAATGCGTTCGATCATGCTTGTGGGAATATCGTTCAGGGCAACGAAGTTTCCTATCTGCGCCAAAGGCGTTCCGTCTACGAAAAGTCCCATGCGCTTACCTTCCAATCCTCTTACCGATATGCGCGATGCACTACCCATTCCACCCGTGTTGCGTACGGTTACGCCCACGGTACGCGCCAACACATCGTTGATGTTGGTTGCCGTTCCTTGTAGCTGGCGTTGCGAAATAACCGACACAGGCATAGCACCCTCGCGTATCTTCCGGGCTTCGCTACGTGCCGTAACAGTCACATCGTGTAGCGTGTGTTCGTCTGGCATCAACACCAAGTCGAGCTTGATGCTGTCTTTCCCATAGGTTTTCACTTGTTTCATCAGTTCTCCATACCCCACATACGTGGTTCGTAAACGGATGTTGGCATTGTTCTCAACAACGATTTGATAACTGCCACTCGCGCTACTCACGGCATTAGCCTTTGTACCCAGTGCCTCTATGTACGCGCCCATAAGTGGCTCGTTACTTCGGCCGTCGGTTATCGTACCATAAACCACTACATTTTGCGCGGTTAAAGTGGCGCTTAACGCGAGCAAGCATGCCACACACAACAAGCGTACAGTACAGCACAGCATACGTACTGACCGTGCCGCCTTTGCCTTTTTATAAAGAAGGAACATCTTTTACCTCTTACTTTTATCATGCACACGCGCCTGAATGCGTATCATCATCTTCAACGTGGAGGTGCCCATTATACTTAACGTCGTTATACATTTAAAAAATCGCTACAAAATTATAAAAACACATATTTACATGCAATACCTAACAATAGGTATTTGTACAACACGGGCAGCTGTTTTTTCATTAGCATTAACGACAAATCATTAGTTTACGCCATACTTCACAAAAGGGGTCTATGCCATTAATGCACCTAAAAGGGTTGATTAACAGAATTGCTCAAAACGAAGTGGCCCTGCCTTTTAACATTTCTATCAATTGAGAGGAGTTTGTTACCTTTGTAATGCCAACACAAGATAAACACTCCCTTCGTACACGAAGTGCAGGCCAAAACCTCTCACAGACTTATATAGTCAAACAGAATTGTATTTGCAAAGTCATAGGTGCATCGTAAACAAGCAAAAATCCTCCTTATCCTCTGCGCAAGGGTTTATTGATGCCATGCTACGCAACGTATTGCATTTTTCTAACAACATTTTGCCAGAAGCAATTCTGTTTGACTATAAAATCAATCTCTTCTAACCATAATACGATGAGGCTTGGGCAGAACTGCACCCCAAACCACAGCAAACACTGGTGAACAAGCAACAAGTGGCACTTAATTAAGCCCTAATCCCTTTTCCCCTTTACACCTTTTCTATTAATGCCGTGGCGTATGCGGCCATGCCTTCTTGTCGCCCAACAAAGCCCATTCGTTCGGAAGTGGTGGCCTTGATAGACACCGCATCGGGGTCTACGCCCATCAGTTTGGCCATACATTGCTGCATGGCAGGTATGTGAGGATTGAGTTTTGGCTGCTCGGCACACACCGTAGCATCTACGTTTCCCACGCGATAACCCTTCGTGGCAATAAGTTCCACGGTTTTTTCGAGTATCACTTTGCTGTCCATATTCAGCGTTTCGCTGGCCGTGTCGGGGAAGTGAAAGCCGATGTCGCGCATGTTCGCCGCTCCCAAAAGGGCGTCGCAGATGGCATGTATCAGCACGTCGGCATCGCTATGGCCCAGCAATCCCACGGTGTGGTCGATGCGTATGCCGCCCAACCATAGTTCTCTACCTTCCACCATGCGGTGTACGTCATAGCCGAAACCTATCCTGTAATTCATATTTTGAGGTTGTGAGTTGGTGAGTTATTGATTTTTTTAGTTGATGAGTTTGTGAGTTTTTAGTTTATGAGTTATTGAGTTGTTGAGCTTGTGAGTTATCGAGTTATTGAGAGTTTTCATTTATAAGTTTTTGAATGGGTGAGTTTTTAAGCCCATTAACTCGCGAACTCCGAAACTCATCAACTTAATAACTCCGAAACCAAAAGACTCAACAACTCCGAAACTCATCAACTCAACAACTCATCAAACTCACCTACGCTTAAACAAATCTTTCAGTCCGTCCATGTCGAACGTAAGCGAGAAACGCATTGTTTGGTCCAGCGGATTGCTCTTGGCTGTGGCGATAACATAGCCTGCATCGAGCGTAAAGGCACTCATTTTGAACCCAGCACCCACGGTAAAATACTTTCTGTTGCCCTTATTAGCGCTTTCGTGGTGGTATCCGGCACGCACGCTAAACTGGTCGTGGTACACATATTCGGCTCCAAAGCTTAGGCTAATCTCGTCTAACTCTTCTTTAAATCCGCCCGGTGCATCGCCGAAACTTTTGAAAATGCCACCGATAGACGACACATCGTAATAGTCTTTCTGCACTCGGCGTTGGTAATCTTCGGTCGATTCGCCCTCGTTTTGGTGCGGATAAGTGGGCACCAGCAGCTTATTGGCATCGGCTGCTAGGGTAAAGCGGTTGTATTCGTCAACGGGAATCATCAACGATGCGCCCAATCTTAGGTTAGTGGGGATAAACTCGCTGTTGGCGTCTTCGCCCATCGTTATTTTACTACCGATGTTAGAAACGTTCATACCGATACCCAATTGGCATTCGCGTTGTCCGATGTTCAAGTAGTTTTGGTAATATAAGGCGAGGTCGGCAGCGAATGCCGAACCAGGGGTTGTGTTGTCGGTGTAGCTGTAAGTTAAGTCGGAGTATATCCAACGAACGGCTGCTGCAATGGAGAACTTTTCGCTTAGCATCAGCGAATAAGCTACATCGGCCGACATTTCATAAGGGCGAATGGTGAGTGCGGGTGCCGAACTCGAGCCTCCGCTATTGTCGTTGGTGGTAACTTCGCCCAACGAGAAGTAGCGGATGCCTGCCGAAATGGCGGCATAGTCGCCTATGCGATAGTAGCCCGACATGTGAGCCAGACCAATATCGTTAACCAATTGGCGCAACCAAGGCGTGTAACTAAGCCCTACGCCGGCCCTAGATATGGCGAAAGGATATTTGGCTGGGTTCCAAAACTGCGAGTAAACGTCGGCTTCGGTAGCCGCTCCCACATCGCCCAAACCTGCTGCACGTGCATCAGGGGCAATGCCTTGCGATGTTACCGAGGTTCTTACGGGGTTGAATATCTCCTTTTTGTCGTCGGCCCAAGCAGTGGTCGTCGCTATGGCTAGCGTGAAGGCAAGGGCTATACGTTTGCTGTTTGTCATTTATTTATTCTTTATTTAGTCGACAAGTTCACGAGTTTACGAGTGGCCACGATTGCTTTGGCAAGCTTGGCACTACGCATTGCGCTTAGCAAAAGCGTGCTTTACTCGTTCGCTTTATAAACGCAGGGTTGCGCGTTTTATTGTTGTGAAGGGGCAAACACATTTAAAATCTGGCACGTTTACGCATCATGGTTTTGGCATTACCCCCTCTTTATCGTTTGCCTTGCACGATAAGCTTACGCGCTTTCGAGGTTTTGGCGGTGCCTTGTGCAGCTACTTTGGCACGATAGAGGTAAACGCCCGTCGACAGCACATGCCCATCTGTGCACACCAAGTCCCATGTTCGGGTGTAGTTGCCTACGGTTTGTGTGCCTCGTTCTTCGTTGGTCCACAACAGTTTTCCTGTCAAGTCGAACACTTCGATGATTATATCTACTGGCGTGTTGCCCATATCGTGGTTTACGATGAAGGTGGTTGTGGTGCGTGCAGGGTTTTCGGTGGCGTCTATCCAGATGTTGTCGGCCATCAGTCCGCCCACTACATGGAAGTCGAGCGTCACTTGCGACGTATTGTTTTGTATGTCGCTAGCTCTGAATTGCAGTTTATGCTTACCTGGCGAAAGCGTGGGAATGTTGAACATCACCGTGCCTGCGGTGTACGACCCGAAGTCGAACGTAAAGTGGTCGTTCAGGTTATAGGTTTTGTGCATGCTGCCGTCGATAACCAATTGCATGTCGTGTCCGATGCCGCTACCTGTTGCGTTCAGTCCGTCTTTATCCGAAATTTTGGCCACGAAGAGCGGCTGCGGTGTTACGTTACCCCCGTTTGTAAACGAGGTGGAGTTGAGGTAACAGTAAATGGAAGGCCCGATAGAGTCGTTGGCACTAAGCGTTCCGCTGCCGATGGTAAAGCGTTCGCTATATCCGTTGGCCCTTATGGTGCGTTCGTTGTTCACGGCGTATAGGGTAACAAGGCCCGTTCCGTTGTCGTTATCCACGTCGCGCGGCACGGCAAAGCTAAGTTTAAACTGGCCCTTGCGCACGCTGTCGGCTCCGTTAAAGATGGTGTTAACGCGGTCGGTATATGCAAAAGGCTTGTCGGCACCCTCTGTTGGCGACTGGTTGTTCAGCCTACCCACCAGGCGTTGCTTGCGGTCGCGCACGGTGGCCGTCACCACTCCTGCAAAGTTGGTGTGCCCTTCGATGTGTCCCACGACGCTGTTTACCTTTCCTGCCGCTAGTTTGGGCAGAATTGCCGCTTGTACGGGTGTACCGTTGATGCTGTCTACCACAACGCGTGCCGTGGGTCTGTTGATGGCCAATGCGGGGTCGCCCAACAACGAATATTGCAGTTTGTTGGTGGTTTGGTCTTGTCCGTCGGTTATCATATAATTCTTGGCTAAGCGTTGCGCCTCGCCAATGGTCATAGGCTTACCCCCATTCTCGCTAAACAGAAAATGCAGGTAGGCCATGTTGATGCGTTGGTTGTAATAGGCATATACCGTTCGTGTTGTGCCGAAGAAAGCCACTGCACCCCCATTCTTGTTCAGCACGGCCGCCTCGCCAATGGTGGGGACGGCTCCGTCGAAGGGCATGATGTCGCACGAGGCAGTTATCCAAAGGGGGAGGTTGGTATTGGAGAAGGCCTTGAAGTCGTTGAGGCGCAACACCGATTCGTGCGAAATTTGGTCGGTACGACCATGTCCCACGTAGTTCATCACCAACGCGCCTGCGGCCTGTTGCTGTTTAATGATGCTCGTTACTTCGGGGTAAGTGTGGCCCGTTGCGCTAGATTCGCGCTTAAACATATCCCACATCACCTTTTTAATAAGGTATTGTGGATGTTCTGTTGCTAAGCTGTCGGCCATCTTGTTGGCATCGCTCATGTGTAGGTTGTCGTTTCCGTCGTCGCCCATAAACATGATGGTGTTTTGCCATGCGCCTGCGTTGGCATTTTGGGCGTATGCAATGGTCTTGTCAACCATCGTTCGCGCATCGTTGGGATGTACCACGGGGAAACGACCAACGGCCACATCTTGCAAGTCGCTCCTTTCTAGATCTGTTCCTTCGCCGTCGTCGAGCAGGGTGAAAAAGCCGTCGTCTACGTAGCAAGTTATTTCATTAAACGAGTTCTCGCTTTCAAAGCAAAGTAGGTAATCGTCCACAGACGTTGTGCGCCAATCGCCTGTTTTCATGCGGTTGTCCCACGCGCAGTCGCCAAAGAGCAACAGGTACTTGGGCTGGTCGGCCTCGTTTTCAGCCCTGTCGTATAGCATTTTGAGGTATCGACGATAGGCATTGGCATCGGGTGTGCCGCTGGCAAACTCGTTATATAGTTCGTCGGCAGGCACGATACGCACGCGCATGCCATCGTGTTTTTCGTGAAAAGCTTTTAGCCTTTCGGCCTCTTGTCGCAGCTTTTGCGATGTGGGTATCACCATCACCATGTCTGCCGCCCCGTGTGCGTGTAGGTTTTGGGTGGTGATGTTGTGCACATATTGGGGTGTGGGGAACGTTGCCGCGTGCAAATCGGGTGCGTTTCGGGGCTTACTTGTGGCAATAGAGATAAAGTCGAGCCGTGCCGGACCGCCTTGGGTTACTTCGATTGTCACTTCGTTCTTGGCTGCAAACTGCTCAATGTTGGCAAAAAAATCGGCCCTGTTGCCCTTGTCGTATTTGCTAGGAATGGAAACATTTATCTCGCCTAGCCGTTTGCCGTTAATGCTGATGTTGGCTCGTGTGGCTGTTCCTGCCGAAAGCGTCACCGTAACACTTCCCCCCGTGTCGGCTATGGGGGCATCAATGGTGTAACTTTTCTTCGTTCCACGATTTATGGGCGTGTTCTCAAAGAGGTTTCTTCCGCCTGGATACCATGAGAAATTATCTATCTCGTGCAAGCTGTGATAATCGTCGGCCGACGGATAGAAGGAGTTTAAAAATGCGCTTTCGTCCACTCGAAGTGGCTCGCCATCGCTTTGTGTGAGGAAATAATAACCGTAATCTGAGTAGGGATTGCGTGTGCGTATTGCGGCAGAGGCATTCTCCCAGCTTACAGGACCTTTGGCATAAAACAGTCTTTTGCCGTCCACAAAGCAGGTTGCCACCTCTTTAAGGTCGTCTTTGGCTTGCAACTCGGCGCCTTCTAAGCGTTCGTTTTGCAGGTTTCCACCATAGCCATACACCTTTACCTTATTCATATCGTTAAATCCCGCTTGCCTAATCAGGCTCTCGGTTATCTGATATACGCCGTTTGCTGGTACGCGTATCTTGGCCCAACGGCCTGTGGCCAGCACCGAGTTGTTGGCATATCGTGCGGCCTTTGGCGTGGCGCGTGTTACTGCCAACGTCTTCCTTTGCGTACGTCTCAGGGGTTTAGCCTCCACTTTGAGCATAAATCCCACCAACATTTGGTAGCGGTTGTCGCGGAAAACCAATGGACAAAAGCCAACATTCAGTATGGCGCGCTTGCGGTCTAGCACAATGCGTTGTTCCAACTGAGGCATCTCTGGCAGCTGTTTGCCCCAATTAGCGTTATAGTTGGCGATGTCTGCCCGTGTCATCTCTGCAAATTCGGGGTAAACAATGCTTGCCGTATAAGTAGAGTCTTGGTAGTTTCCCGTTAGTGGAATGGCATGCCCGAAGTGTGGCAATATGCTGTCTACCCGCACTTGGTCGTAAGTGAGGTTGAAAAAACGCTGCGCCTGCATGGCAAAAGATGCCATGAGGAAAAGCAATGATATGGCTGAACGTATATATTTTGACATAAAGTACTTACAAATTTGGCCTCCCCCCGACCCCTTAAAGGTGAAAGGGTGAAAAATTGAAAAGGTGAAAAGATGGCTAACACCTTTTAAAGGTGAAAGGGTGAAAGGGTGAAAAGATGGCTACGCCTTTTAAAGGTGAAAGGGTGAAAGGGTGAAAAGATGGCTACGCCTTTTAAAGGTGAAAGGGTGAAAAGGTGAAAAGATGGCTAACGCCTTTTAAAGGTGAAAGGGTGAAAGGGTGAAAAGATGGCTACGCCACCTATTCATTTGGCTTAACTCCTTAACTCCTTACTCCTCAACTCCTTAACTCCTCAACTCCTTAACTCCTCAACTCCTTAACTCCTTAACTCCTCAACTCCTTAACTCCTTAACTCCATAACTCCTTAACTCCTCCTCTATTTGCACCTCACTTCCAGCACCTTTTTGTCTTCTAGATAGCCTTCCAGGTAGTCGCCTATGGCCACAGGCCCAACACCGGCGGGCGTACCCGTATAGATTAGGTCGCCCGTTTTCAGCGTAAAGAAACTACTGATGTAGGCGATGAGTTCGTCAACCTTAAAGAGAAGGTCGCTCGTGCAGCCCTCTTGCACCGTCTTCCCGTTTTGGTCAAGATGAAAATGCAGTGCATCCACACTTCTAAATCGTTCAATGGGAATCCATTCGCCCAAGGCGGCAGAGCCGTCGAACCCTTTGCAAAGTTCCCAAGGCAACCCCTGTGCGCGTAGCTTTTGTTGCAAGTCGCGCGCAGTGAAGTCGATGCCCACCGTCACAGCGTCGTAATATCGGTGTGCAAAGCGTTGCGAGATGCCCTTGCCCAGTCGCGAAATGCGCACCACCAATTCCGTTTCGTAGTCGATGCGCCCCATAAAGTCGGGTACGAAAAACGGCTTGCGGTCTTTTAACAGTGCCGAGTCGGCCTTGGTAAACACCACGGGCGTCTCTGGTCTATATAACGTTCCGTCCAGCTCTTTATTGTGTTGGGCGTAGTTCATTCCAATGGCGAATATCTTCATTTGCTTCTGTCTCAATCTTTTTTGCCCTACAAAAATACGAAAAATAATGCAAACAAGCTTTTAAAGGTGAAAAAGTGAAAGGGTGAAAAGGTGACTTTTAAAATACCAAAGTCGTATCTTGTGAGAACATTGGGTAAATACAACGAGAGGGCTTCAAAACAAAAAAGCCCTCTCGTATTCATTATTTATTTCCGTATTCCTGTGATAGCAGATAGTTTATATCGAAAATTACCACCTTCCTTACTATTGCTTCTTGTTTTTTCAAAATTTGTCTCAGGACCTTTATCTGTATTAAAAGCACCGCTATAATAATAGCCACTATCCCAGCCATTCCATCCCATATTACACAACAAATAATACCTTCGTTGTGTATAAGAACTTATGGTTTGCCCATTTCTTATGCGGAAGACAGAACGGCTCATTTCCAATAATCCGTGAACCAACCAACAATGCCCACCTGAGTATGAATACCAAGTCTTTATAGTAATGCCTAAAAATTTCTTTTTGGGTTTCGTTTCCTTTGCATAACCACTTACTAATACATAGTATCCTTTCCTTAACTCATTAACAATGTCTGTTTCATTGTAATCCTTTTTTATTCCGCCAGATGAAAAT
>NZ_HE999445.1:123385-147612 GCF_000312305.1 Prevotella conceptionensis 9403948
CTATAACCGTTACCTATAACGGTATCTACTTCATCCATTTTGTCACTACACCCACTCAGAATAAAGAGTACTACCGATAAAATTTTTAGATAACTCTTCATAATAAATTATTTTAGTTAATATTCGCTTACAAATATAATCAATATTCATGTTGCTTCCAATTTTTTATCACCCTTTTTTCTTATATTGCGTTGAAATACCAACAAAAGATGACTTTTAAGGGTGAAAAGGTGAAAGAGTGAAAAGTTGAAAAGATGGCTGCACCCACCAACTTGTCAACTCGTTAACTTGTCAACTCGTTCTGTCATCAATTGTATTTTGTCTCCTTTTCGGTAAAGATTTTAACATTATGAGTGCCGTTTTTATCCACCAATCGCGCACCTTGCCGCAAAAAATCGATTCTCGCGAGGGTTTGTTTCGGTGCAAAAAGGGGTTGGTTGTAAGTGCAGGCAAAATGAATATTTATTTGGGAAAGCCGCTAATTGTACCAAATTTTGGGCTGTTTGCGGCTAAATGTATTGCGATTTGATGCAAAACGCACTGCAATATGGTGCAAAACGCAGTGCATTTTGGTGCAAAACGCAGTGCGTTTTGGTGCTAAATGGAAGGCGTTTTGGTGCAAAATCGGTGCAAAATGCTGCTAAATGCGAGTCGACAAGCATAAATATCCAGTGCAAATGGTATAAACAAACCTTTTCAAAGCATTAAATACATGACTAAAAAGGGCAAAATAGCCGTTAAAAAGTGGGATTTTAGGGGCTAAAAGTGAGTTTTTGGACCTGAAAAATTATGAGTTGGCAACCAATCTAGAAAGGCTAAATGGTGCAAAATGCAGGTTGCGGGCTTAAAACTTGACAAGCTCCAAGTCATGAAAGGGTATAAAAAGTGGATTTTTACCAACTTTATAGCCTATATTTTCGCTAGAACGGCGTGGATTTTGAAGAGGTATTGTAAAATAAAAGTAACGATTTTAAACTTTGTGCGTTGAGGGGGTTGATGTCTTTATTAGTTTGTAAGGTGATGAGCTTGTGAGTTCTGAGTTTATAATTTTATGGGTTCTTAAGTTTTGTGCGTTGATGAGTTGAGGTCCTTTTTAGTTTGTAAGGTGATGAGCTTGTGAGTTTCTGCGTTTTTAGTGGTTTTGAATAGATGAGCTAGTGAGTTGATGAGTTGAAACACTTCGGGAGTTATTGGCTTTTCGTGAATTTATAGTCAAACGGAATTACTTTTGGAACGTTGTTGTTAGGAGAATGCAAGACGTGGGTTGCATGGTATCAGCAACCCCTTACCCAAAAGAAAAGGAGGTATGTTGTTTGCTTACTATGCATCTGTGGTTTTCTAAATCCAATTCTGTTTGACTATAATCCTTGTGCCAGTAAAAGAGCACTTACACGAAAGAACTTTTGGGATGAAGGATAGCCTGAAAGGGAACTTACTTTTCGAAAACGCAATCCGCAACGCCTATTGACGGACATTGCGGATAGAGAAACCGAGCCGATTTATAGTTTAGCTGCCAACAATATTTGATTATATATGGCTGCGTGAAGGCTTGCAGCACATCCGATGTCAACGAAAGTCCGCTTGCCAAGCGGGCCGAAAGCCAGACTTTCGTTTCTCCCAACGCTCCTATCCTATTGTCCTTTTTTCGCATCCTTCACATATTTTACAGGATAAAGGCCGCATTCTCGCTTTTTTTGTTTACTTTTGCAAGAAAGGACTTGTAAAGGTTACGACGGCAAAACGCAGGCAATATGCCTTAGCGAACAACGCCGAGAAACACCACAGATAAAGTATAAACATACACGCCATGCCCAGTTGTCCGCTTAAAATAGCCATCTTCGGCAACGAATGTCAACTCCATAACGAGCGCGCCATAGCCCGTGTTGTGCAATGTTTGGCACAGCACAAGGCCGAAGTGTACGTTGACGAGCCGTTTCTTGATTACCTTCGGCAGAGCGGCAACCTACCCGCTTACCCCTTAACACCTTTCTCCGGCAACGACTTCGATGCCCAACTTGCCCTCTCTCTGGGAGGCGACGGCACCTTTCTGAAAGCCGCCGGCCGAATAGGACAAAAGCAAATACCCATTGTTGGCATCAACATGGGCCGCTTGGGATTTCTGGCCGACGTGCCTGCAAGCAAGGCCGAAGATGCTTTGAACGACATCTTCGACGGCGAATACCGCATTGAAGAGCATGTGGTAATGAAGGTGGAGGCAGGGAACGAGCCTTTCGGCGGCAACCCCTTTGCCGTGAACGACATTGCCATACTGAAACGCGATGACGCCTCGATGATTACCATTGGTGTGCGTGTAGATGGCGAAAGGCTCATTACCTATCAGGCCGACGGCCTTATCGTGGCCACACAAGCAGGTTCTACGGCCTACAACCTCTCAAACGGCGGCCCCATTGTGGCACCCAACACCAACGCACTTTGCCTTACGGCCGTGGCGCCGCACAGCCTGAACGTGCGCCCCATCGTGCTACCCGACAACGTTGAGCTGCAACTCAGCGTTGAAAGTAGGTCGCATAACTATCTCGTAGCCATCGACGGGCGGAGCACCAAGCTGGTGCAAGGGGTCGACATACACATCAGCAAAGCCCCATACGTGGTGAAACAGGTAAGACGAAACAACCAAACCTACTTCACCACGCTTAGAAACAAGATGATGTGGGGCGCGGACAGTAGAAACGCCGACATGCCCAACAGCCACCCTGAAGAAGGATAACAACAGCCTGCTGCCACACAACAAGCACCGCAAAAGGAACAGCAGCTTGCCTGCAAACCCACATGAAGCAAAAGTTTGGAGGCCACCCACGGCCCGTACAGCAAGGCATAACACACCCAAATGTTGAAACATGCAAATTAAATCACTACTTAGGATACCCGACAACAAATATTCCACCAAAACCATTCTTCGCTGGTTGTGGTTGGCTTGGAACGGCAACAGGCTGCAAGCAATGCTCAATGCCTCTATCGGCGTGATGCAAGTGGTGGTGAGTTTGGCTCAGGTGTGGGCCGTAAAGCGCGCCATCGACGTGGCCTCGGGTTCTGTTCCCGGGTCCATTTACTGGGCTGTGGGCGTGATGGGACTGTTTATCCTGGCCGACTTTTCGCTCAGCATAGCCAGCACATGGGTGAGAAACCTCTTGGGAATAAAGGCACAAAACCGCATGCAACAGCGCATGCTCGACCGACTGCTCAAATCGCAATGGCACGGCAAAGAGGCTTTTCACTCGGGCGACGTGCTTAATAGGCTTGAACAAGACGTGAACCAAGTGGTTACTTTCCTCACAGAAACAATCCCGTCGTCGCTTTCCGTCTTCGCCATGTTTGTGGGAGCATTCTGCTATCTCTTTGCCATGGACCACATTCTGGCCTTGGTTATCGTGGGCATACTGCCCATTTTCTTACTGGCCAGCCGCACTTACGTGGGGCAGATGCGCCAACTAACACGCAAGGTGCGCGACTCGGACAGTAAAGTGCAAAGCGTTTTGCAAGAAACCATCCAAAACCGCATGCTCATTAAGACGCTTGAAAGCGACAACATGATGGTGAACAAGCTGGGCGAAACCCAAAGCGAACTGCGCCAACACGTGGTGCGCCGAACGCTTTTCTCCGTATTTTCGAGCGTTGTCCTTAACTTTGGTTTCGCCTTAGGCTACCTCGTGGCCTTCCTTTGGGCCGCCATTCGGTTGGCCGATCGCACCTTGACGTTTGGCGGAATGACCGCATTTTTGCAACTTGTAAACCGCATACAAAACCCCGCACGCAACTTAACAAAACTCGCTCCCGCCTTTGTAGCAGTGTTCACAGCCGCCGAACGACTGATGGAACTTGAAGAAAACCCATTGGAACAGCAGGGCGAGCCCGAATACATCGATGCGCCCTGCGGTCTGAAACTAGATAATGTGACCTTCGCTTACAGCGACAAAGAGCGCAACATCGTGAAAGACCTCAGTTTCGACTTCAAGCCAGGCAGCTGTACTGCCGTGCTTGGCGAAACGGGCGCAGGCAAAACCACACTCATCCGCATGCTCCTGGCATTGGTGTCGCCCACCAAAGGCAGCGTGAACATCTACAACAGCAGCACTTCGAGAGAGCTTACGCCACTGATGCGCTGCAACTTTGTTTACGTTCCACAAGGCAACACCCTCATGAGCGGCACCATTCGAGAGAACCTTAAACTAGGAAACATCGCCGCAACAGACGAAGAAATGATTGCTGCCCTACACAAAAGCTGCGCCGACTTCGTGATGGAACTGCCGCACGGACTTGATACGGTGTGCAGCGAATCGGGCGGTGGACTGAGCGAAGGCCAAGCCCAACGCATTGGCATTGCACGAGCATTGCTGCGCGACCGTAGCATCATGCTCTTCGACGAGGCCACAAGTGCGCTCGACCCAGAAACCGAACGCCAGCTGTTAAGCAACATATTGGCATCGAGAGATAAGACAATCATCTTCATTACCCACCGACTGGCCGTGGTTGACTATTCAGACCAAACGCTACGACTAGAACGATTGGAAGCCAATTAAGCTCTTAAAAACACCACTAACCCTATGAACAAAATTACCACGCCACCCCAAAAACACGGCCCGAACATCGCCTTTGCGTTGCTCGTTGCCTTAGCCTTTTTCCTTGGGGCATGCTCTGGTACACGGCAAAAGCCCGTTCGCTCCCTTTATTATTGGAGTACCACCTTTGTAAACGACAGTCTGAAACGCCAATTCTACAAGACACACAACGTGCAAAGGCTATACATACGCTATTTCGACGTGGTGAAAAAGCCCAACCAAGAGCCACTACCCAACGCCACCATCACCTTCAACGACTCCGTTCCACAAGGCATCGAGGTGATACCCACCGTGTTCATCACCAACGAATGTATGCGCCAGCCACCCCTGTTTGCCGAACAACTGTGGCAACGCATTCGCCAAATGAACGAAACTCACGGTGTGAAGAACGTGAAAGAAATACAGATAGACTGCGATTGGAGCAAGCAAACACAAGAAGTTTACTTTCAGTTCCTTCGTCAGCTGCACCAATTGCTAGCCAAGGCAGGCCTTAAACTCTCGGTCACCATTCGGCTTCATCAGCTTGGCATGCAGGCTCCGCCCGTAGACAAAGGCACGCTGATGCTCTACAACACAGGCGATTTTCGGCAACTTTCCAACCAAAAGCCCATTCTCGACCCCGAAGTTGTTCGCCAATATATCGGCGGTTTGCGTTCGTATTCGCTCCCGCTCAATGCCGCTTACCCGCTGTTTAGGGTTCGTGCGCTGTTTCGTAGCGGCAAATTCGTAGGGATAATACATACCAAAGACGAATATCCCGTGCTGACGACCGACTCGATCGCCGTGCGCGAAACCACCCTTGCCGACCTGCAAAGCGTGCAACAACTAATAAACAAACATCGTCCCGATGTGCACAACGAGATTATTCTTTACGACATTAACAACCGCAATCTAACAAAATATTCATCAAACGATTATGAAAAGATTTATAACCCTTAGCCTACTTGCCTGCATATCGTTCTTTACCAGCAAGACATGGGCATGCGCCGACGGTTCGGGTTGGCACGAAGGAAACTTCTTCGACGTCTATTCTCACGACTACGAGCTGGTGAGCGGCGAAAGACTGGCACGCTTTTGGGCCCAGTACACGGGCGACCGAACACCCCTTAGCGAAGATTGGAGCAAGGGATACCGCAACGCGTGGGACTATTATTTCGAGAACAATTGCGCCCGCCTATTTACCGCCGCCAAGAAAAAACACGACGAAGAGATGCTGCTCTATCTCCGCCAAACACTTAAATACAACAAGGTTTGCGAAGAACTGAAAGACAGTTGGACCTATCCCACGGCACAACAACTGGCCCAACGCCGCAAAACGCTGCTCGCCATGCAACGAACGGCCAAGGCCTATGGCGGCCAACGCTTAAAGGCGCAGTTCGCCTTACTATATATGCGCACCAACCTTGTGCTTAAAGACTATCGCGCCAACCAAGACTTCTGGGTACTCACTGCATCTAAGCTACCCGAAAGCGTGTTTAAGGACATGATGCACAGCCTTTATGCAAACGCCATACTAAACCTAGGACAATGGCGAAAGGCATGCGACATCTATGTAAAACAAGGCGATTGGGAAAGTATGGAGTGGGCCATGCGCAACTATCGAAACCTGGCCGGCATCAAACGCATATACAAGGAAGAGCCCAACTCGCCCACCCTAATCTACCTACTGCACTATTACGTAAACGGCGGATATGGTTGGGAGTACAATTACGAAAGCTCGTTAAAGGCCGACCAAATAGAACCCGACACGAAGGCAGAGGCAGAAGACTTCATCAACTTCGTACAAACAGACGTGTTGCACAACGAAAGCGTACGCAACAAAGCCATGTGGAAGGCAGCACAGGCTATGGTGCTGTTCGAATTAACCAACTACAAAGCGGCACAAGAGTATGCCACGGAGGCACAACAACTTAGTGGTACGAAACGCGCGAAAGACTGCGCGCGGTGCATCGCCCTACTTGCCTCGATACATACCGAGCCTTTGGGCGAGGCCTATTCGGCCTATGTTGTGGGCGAAATAAAATGGCTGCTTGGCCGAGCTGCCGAACGAAAGCCAGCCAACGACGTTTCCAGATACGACTATTACCACGCCACGGCACTAGAAAACGTGGTGTACAACCACCTTATACCGCGCTACCAACAGGCGAAAGACAACAATCAAACCCTCGCCCTACTGGGCATGATAGACGCCTTAATGGGCATCGCCCTGCAAAGCGAACCAGAAGGGCATGCCGACCTACCTAGTTCGTGGGAGTATAAGGTAGGACTAGACACGCTCACCTCGAAGGAAATGCTGGCTTATTACCAATATTTACGCTCGTCGCCTGCCGACCCGCTGCAACGTTTCGCACTCGAAAAGGCATCCAAAAATGCCGACTTCTTCAACAGCTACATTGGTAAAGCCTACTTGCGAGAAGGCAATTTTGCAGAGGCCATTCCGTATTTGGAGAAGGTTAGCCTCGATTATGTCAACACGTGCTACTATGCCGAGTACGTCGCTGGCACAGATTACACCCTCGACCGCTGGTTTACACATAGCCCAGAACCCTCGGAAAGCGAGAGAAACAAAAGGCTCACAGTGAATCCCAGACTGAAATTCTGCCGCGACATGCTGCAACTTCAAAGCCAATATCGCCTCGCCCGCAACAAGGATGTGCAGGCCGAAGTGGCCTATACCCTTGCCTCGCACTATTTCCAAGCATCCATACATGGCGATTGTTGGTATCTAACGCGCGACAGTTACAGCCGTTACGACGAGCCGGGAAATTATGAAATGGACTTTCCCGAACAGGCGCTTAACCTGCTTAAACTAGGTGCCAACAGCCGAAATGGCGAGTTAAAGCTGCCATCTCTCTTTGCTATGGCCTACGTTTCGTACGCCATCGCCACTTTACCGCGACTGCTAGGACCTGGTTCTTGGTTTGAAGACCTAGAAAACGAAACCGACATCAACACCAATTACACCAAGTTGGCCAAGTATGTGAAGAGCTCGAAAACGGAGGCTGCCTACATTATACACTGCGACATACTGAGAGAGTTTATGGAAACGAAGATGAAATAACGCCCATTCGCCCCGCCCTCGCAGCGACAAAAGCTACCTAAGGCGGGGCGAAACCCATATCACCCCCCTATCACTTGGGCCGCAACACATAGGCAATGCCTGCATGCTGTTCTAGCCAACAGCGAAAGAGCATCCTAGGCTATCACGCCTTTGATAGTCAACAGCGTGTGCCAAGCCAGACTAACGGCCATTACTCCTTGCAATTAATAAACGCCTAACGAACAAACATCCCAACAAATGAAGATAGACCACATAGCCATTTACGTTTGCGACCTTGAAGGCGCACGTAACTTTTTCGTAACTTACTTCGGGGCAAAGAGCAACGAAGGCTACCACAACCAACGCACGGGTTTCCGCTCTTTCTTCCTTTCATTCGACGACAACACGCGCTTGGAGTTAATGACTAAGCCCAAAATGGCAGACAGAGAGAAAGAACCTAACAGGACAGGTTTCGCTCATCTGTCGTTCAGTGTTGGCAGTAAAGAGCGGGTAGACGCACTAACGGCTCAACTAAAAGACAATGGGTTTGAGGTGTTTGATGGTCCGCGAACCACAGGCGACGGCTATTATGAAAGTTGTATTGTGGGATTTGAAGACAATCTCATTGAGATTACCATTTAAAAAAGGCTGGTTTCCAGGATTTAAAACAAGGCAAGAAATCCGTTACATAGGTTCATATCGCACCCTTTACAAATAGTATTTCCACATTCGTACGCTTTATTTTTCTGTTAAACAATTAGCATTTCACCATTGAAATTCCTATCTTTGCTCACAACACAAATAAAAAAGTGCCTATGAAAAAGCTATTAGTCCTCGTTATTCTCTGCTGCTATCATGCAACAAGCCTGCATGCGCAACAATCCATCTCGTTGCCCAACGCAGATGCCATTAGTTTTGATTGCTATGGAAATAACTTCGAAGTGTACACCAAGATTGGGCCAAACCAATATACAAGGCAAAGCCTGCAAATCGAAGAGCAGACAAGACAGGACAAATCTCCCGACATACCGCTGATAGAACCCAAGATAAATCCACACAAAGACACAGTGAGCAGAGAAGACATTGATAAACTGCCGAAAAGGTTTATCGAGGCAAAAGACTTACATGCAATAGATTGGGACTCATACTTAGGCATGTCCTTCACCATGAACGACAGCGAGGAAAGGACAAGTGAAACAGACAACTCCACGTATGTGTTGACGTTTTTAAGGCAAGATCTTGCCATTATACTGCCACTTGCTTGTAGAAATGGAGGGGGCACGAATAACGACTGCCCCTTATCAAGCCACATCCCCCACTCTGTTGTTACCCCGCGTTCCACTCGTTCGGAGTCTTTCGTACCCGTGATTTTGAAACTCAAAGAAGGCAAAAAGGTATTCTTACTCTACAACAGAGGCGTTGAATATATGCTGTTTCCCAGTTCAGGAGGGTGGCAAATGTTTGAATTTGATAAGAACCTTCATCCCGGAGAGCCGACAATAGCTGCAAAAGAATGTAACGATATCAAGTCTTACAACCTGCGGTATTTCAATAAAAAAACCTTTTACAGCGTTCAAAAGACCGAGACTGGGAAATACAGACTGTTTAACTCATTCGGACAGGATGTGCTGAAAGAAGAATATGACTCGATTATCAACCACTACTGCTTTACCATTGCAAAGCGAGGAAACGACATCGATGTTTTCAACCTTTACAACAAAAAGCTAAACATAGGAAAGGCAAAGGTGGTAAAAAAGGTTGATGCTTGTGCGGCTGGCTGCATTGAAGTGTTGAACGAGGAAGGGGCTTACTACTATGATGAAATGGGAAACAGGCTAAAACACCCCATCATGGGCAGCATTAGTATATGCAAAATGGTGTCTAACTGGCAACACAACATTCTTAAAAAGCAGGGAAACTACCAAATGCAAATCTATACCGACGAGCCTGGTTCTCCCATAGAAGACGAATGCTATTGGCTTTCCGACCTACTACCATCAGACGCCGTGACCTTCCTTGACGGGAAAAAATCATTCTTCCAAAGTGAAAACAGCTCGCTTTGCGGCGATATCGACGTACAACCTGAATGGATAAGAGTAGGCAGAAAAGGCCAATTCGGCATCATAGCCTATGAATATAAGCAGAAAAAGGGGGTTAAACCGAAGTTAGTTACCAAGCGTATAGATGATTATCAACAGAAAATTAAGGTCTACCCGCCCGTAAAAATCGTGGGAAAGACAGTCTTCCCGATAAACAACGACTCAATCATCATGCGCCCCGATGGTCTGATTTACTTCTACAAGGACAAGAAAGTAGGCCTTTTCCCTCGCGACAAAGTACCTGTATATGATGAAATAAAGAAAGTAACTGGCTCCTTCTACCACATTGTTAAGAACGGAATCTCGGGCTGGCTCGACATTAAGACCAATGAGGAATATTGGGAGTAAACCAGCAACAATAGCCCAGAAGAGATTAGAGAGTGGCCATTACGGCATGCCTAATGCGCTTTATACCATATCACAAAAATGCCTTTTTCATGTAAATCATGCACCATCAAGTTGCAATAAATTTCGCCAATCGCCACTCTCCCTGCACGCACAAAATGAATATACGCAAGAGAACAAGGCAAGTGCTTTTGTTGTAGATGTTCACATTCTGCCCTATACAAACACTACTCACACGCTTATCTCCCTTATTCTTTTGTTAAATAATTAGCATTTTACCATTGAAATGATTATCTTTGCTCACAACACAAACAAAAAAGCGCCTATGAAAAAGCTATTAGCCCTCGTTATTCTCTGTTGTTATCATGCAACAAGCCTGCATGCGCAACAAACCATCTCGTTGCCCGATGTTGATGCCGTTAGTTTTGACGACAGTAGCAATGACCTCAAAGTGTACACCAAAATTGGGCCGAACCAATACACAAGGCAAAGCCTACAAGTAGAAGAAAAGACAAGACATGACAAATCTCCCAACATCATGCTGATAAGGTGGAACATAAATCCACACAAAGACACATTGAGCAGAGAAGACATCGACAAGCCACAGCAAAGACTGGTAGATGCCCAAGAACTACATGCAATGCCTTTGGACGAATACATCAACAAGACCTTCACCATTGACGACCGTGAGAAACAAAAGCCTCAAACCAACGACCCCACCAGTGTGTTGAAGTTTTTAAGGCAAGATTTTGCCACCATTCAGGATCTTGTCTATGGGGATGGAGAGCATGATGATTACAACCGCACCCTTTCAATCAACCTTCCCGACTCTGTCGTTACTTGGCGCTCGACTCGTTCAAGCTACTTCGTTCCACTTATTTTGGAAATCAAAGGAGGCAAAAAGATATTCATACTCTACAAGGAAGGCATTAAATATGTGATATTTCCCAGTCCAAAAGGCGGACTGATGTATCCGTTCTATAAGCCTCTTTATCCAAGGGAGCTGACAAAGGTTGGGGACAAGTACGACGGAGCCAAGCCTTACGAATTTCAGTACTTCAATAGATATAGTTTCTACGACGTTGAAAAGACCGAAACTGGGAAACTCAGACTGATTAATCAACTGGGAGAGAACGTATTGAAAGAAGAATACGACTGGATTAGCGGCAGTTATCGCTTTATCATTGCAAAGCGAGGAAACCGCATCGACGTTTTCAACCTTTACCTCAACAAACTAAACGTTGGAAAAGCAAAAGTAGCAAGAGAGATTGAAACGTGCATGGTTGGATGTATTGAAGTATTGAACGAAAAAGGAGCTTTCTACTATGACGAAATGGGCCAAAAGATTAAAAAGCCCATCAGGAGGTGGGGTCGAATAAAGTGTGGAACAGTGATTTACTGGACACACAACATTCTTAAAAATAAAGGCAAACATCTTGTGCAAATCTATACTCAAGACCCAGGCGACCCAGATATAGACGAACGTTATTGGCTTTCCGACCTCCTGCCGTCAGATGCTGTGACATTCCTCGATGGGAGAAAATCATTTAGCTATGATGAAAACAGCGATGACCCAGAAGATAAAGCGTACCCTAAAATGCTAAGGGTATGCAGGAAAGGGAAGTACGGCATCATGACCTATGAATATTATAGGGAAAAAAGTGTGCTACCTGAGTATAATTACGAATCTTTGGGTAATAGGGATAAGACAATTATGATCTATCCACCCGCAAAAGTCGTGGGAAAGACAATCTTTCCGATAAACAACGATTTCCTCATCATGCGCTCCGATGGTTTCATTTACTTCTACAAGGACAAGAAAGTAGGCCTATACCCCCGCGACAAAGTACCCGTATATGATAAAATAATGAAAGTAACCGACTCCTTCTACCACATTGTCAAGAAAGGAATACCGGGTTGGCTCGACATTAAGACCAATAGGGAATACTGAAAGTAAACCAGCAACATTAGCCCAAAAGAAGTTAGAGGGTAGCCATTACGGCTACCCCTAATCACCTAGCCATCCCCCCGTTTTTAGGATAACGCGACACAAAAAAAGACAAACGCAGATGTGGTGATAAACACTGTTCCTCTCTCCCACTCGCGTATAAATGTGTTATCGGGGGATTAACCCATGCAATTAACCCCCTAACGACCGTTAGAGCCTGTGCAGTTGTTGTTTGCAGGTTGAGCAGAAAGCGAGGCAGACAACCTACAATAATTGACAAGCGGCCTAACAACCGATTAGGGTCAAGTACGCCATTTCGTTTTAAAGTGCGTGCGTTCCGTTCATTTTAGGCCGACTTGATTTTGCAAAATCAGTCGTTTTTTGTATTTTTGTGCACTCAAAAAGGCTTGCCACACTGTGTTGACCACGACATAGGTTCAACGGCTAGTGCTCATTTTTTACTCCTCACCCACTTTCATTGGTTATGCCAAGCCATTTGCACATGGCTCGTAACAAGAACGGGTGCAGTAACATACAAACAACAGAAAAGTGAAAAAGAAAAAATGGACAAAGCACCATCGTTACTTCGGATTGGTGCTGGCTTTCTTCTTATTGATGTTTTGCGTATCGGGAATTGTACTTAACCACCCAACGCTTTTTTCAGGCGTTAACGTGGGGCGCAACCTCTTACCCAAAGAATATAGCTACGACAAGTGGAACAACGGACTGTTTCGCGGCACCATTAAGTGGCACAACAAGGTTCTGCTATACGGCAACGCAGGCGTATGGCTAACCGACAGCACCGCTAAGGCATTCATGGACTTTAACAAAGGCATGCCCCTTGGAGTGGACAACCGCAATATTCGCGGCATGGCCATCGTGCCTACGGGCGAAGTTTTCGCCGCAGGACAGTATGGATTGTTCAGACTTGACGGGAAAAAGACCTGGCAAGCCGTGAACTTAGACCTGCTGCACGGCGACAGAATATCGGATATTGCCACACGCGGAGACACGCTCGTGGTAACAACGCGGTCGCAAGTGTTTCTTGCCCGCGCACCTTACCGCAGTTTTCAACGCATAGAACTGGCCGCGCCCGATGGCGGTGCGCCTCGTTTTTCGCTCTTCCGTACCCTTTGGTGGCTGCATAGTGGCGAATTGTTTGGACTTGTTGGCAAGCTCGTTGTGGACGTGGTTGCGCTGGTACTTATTTTCCTTTGCCTTTCGGGAGTTGTTTATTGGCTGTTGCCCCATTTGGGAAAGAAAGCGCACACTGCTGCAAGGCAATGGCTGTTTTCGTGGCACGACCGCATCGGCCGCCTAACAATCATACTCACCCTACTTGTCTGCATTACCGGCTGGTTTCTTCGTCCGCCCCTGCTTTTGCTTGTAGCCAATGTAAAAGTACCTGCCATCCCGCTAACCAAAACCAGCAGCAACAACCCGTGGTACGACAAACTGCGTTCGCTGCGTTGGGACGAACGCATGCACGATTGGCTTCTTTACACCTCGGATGGGTTCTACTCGCTAGCCACACTCTCGGAAAAACCTAACAAACTAGACGTTCAACCGCCTGTGAGCGTGATGGGATTGAACGTGCAAAAAACGGTCGACGGCGATTATTGGCTGCTAGGTTCGTTCAGCGGACTGTGCATTTGGCAACGTAGTACGGGGATGGTAATCGACTATTTCACGGAGCAACCGGCCATAGCCGTGCAAGGTCCGCCCGTAGGAGCTAATGCCGTGGCAGGTTTCAGCAGCGATTTCGGTCCAAACGAATACGTAGTTAACTATTCGGCAGGCACCGATTTTGCCCCAATGCCCCAATGGATGTCTTCGTTGCCGATGTCGCTTCGCAACGTTGCATTAGAGATACACACGGGTAGGATGTACACTTTCTTAGGTTCGATGTCGGTTGTTTACATCTTTATCGTGGGCATGGCCATACTTTGGTGCCTGTGGACAGGCTGGAAAATACGTGTGCGGATAAAAAAGAAGAAAGAAGAATAGGCGTAGCTTTCGAGGCTTAAACGCCACTTATTTATCTCTACGTTCGGGCTCTGTTCCGCCCCTTTCCCCGCCTTTAAATGCAACAACTATACAACAACGTGAAGTTACAAGTTTGCCATAAATGCGGCCTGGAATCCATTTGGGCATCATTTTGGCAACTCTTAATGCCTCTTTATCTAATGCAGGATGCACGCTGCGAAGTACCTCAAAATGCGTTAGTTCGCCGCTGGATTCCACTGTTAGGCGGATAACAACCCTACCCTTAACATCCTTTGCCTCATCAGGCTGTCGCACTTCTTTCTTTAAAAACTCCATCAGTGCCACATCACCGCCAGGGAATTGAGGTGGTGTTTCAAAAATTTCGCACACAACACGCTGGGCTTCCTCGGCCTTAGTAGTTGCCGACTTAACTTGTTTGGGCTGATTTCGTTTCTTATTCTTGCCCTTCCCGCCTTGGGCGTTGGCATTAAGGCAGGCCAAACACATTGCCATTACAAGCCATAGCTTGCAACGAAATACGGAATGAATGCTCATTGTTCGCATAACTCCCTCCTTTGGTTTATTATTGTTTCAACTACGATTATCGCTTAATAAGGATTGTCTACCAGCTCTTTGCAAGTTTTCTATCCTTTAAAACGCCACTTATTTATCTCTCCGTTCGGGCTCTGTTCCTCCCTTTTCCTCGCCTTTAAATGCAACAATTATATTATAGTCACAACGAAATAGTTTTGGAATTAACCAACCGAAATTCGGTGTTAGAAGTGCCTCCAACTCTTCTTTGTAATCTGCAATGTGTTCGAAGAAACCCCATTACCACTCGCCTGAACTCCCCCCTTCGTCCTGTAATCATGTACTAACTTGTAGAGTTTGCACAAAACGAACTCAAAAGGTTAATGATTAGAGAACATCTTCACAATATAGAACCGACTTCGTTTGGTAGAGAAATAACCCGGCCTGTAGCAGATATACTCTGAAATAAAAAGTTCTTTCATTCCTAAAAAACAAACGCTTGCTTATATGGAATATAAGAATTATATTTGCAGAGAATGTATCATATTAATTCATATGGGGAAAAACTTTTTTAGTCCTTTAAAGGAACCATTACAGAAAGACGTTCTTCTATTATGCATGATGATAATAGATGGCTTTTTGGCAATAGGAATTACGTTTGTTTGTACTTCAACACCTATCATCGTTATACTTTCCTTGTTAGTATTTTTCGCCAGCATCCTTGCCTATTGTTGTATTAAAAATTACATAACTAACAATCTAAATAAAAAACGAAGAGATAATAAAGATGGAAAAGTCTAGATGACTTCAGGCTGTCTTTCAGCCCTTTACAAGTTATCTATCCTTTAAAACGCCACTTATTTATCTCTCCGTTCAGGCTCTGTTCCGCCCTTTTCCTCGCCTTTAAATGCAATAACTAAATTATATTTTACAGCTACAAGTTTGCCATAAATGCTGCCTGGAATCCATTTGGGCATCATTTTGGCAACTCTTAATGCCTCTTTATCTAATGCAGGATGCACGCTGCGGGCTACTTTAAAATGCGTTAGTTCGCCGCTGGTTTCCACTATTACGCTGATAACAACCCTACCCTTAACGTCCTTTGCCTCATCAGGCTGTCGCACTTCTTTCTTTAAAAACTCCATCAGTGCCTTATCACCGCCAGGGAATTGTGGAGATATTTCAAAAATTTCACACATAAAACGCTGGCTTTCCTCGGCCTTAGTAGTTGCCGACTTAACTTGTGTGGGCTGATTTCGTTTTTTATGCTTGCCCTTCCCACCTTGTGCGTTGGCACTAAGGCAGGCCAAACACATCGCCATTACAAGCCATAGCCTGCAACGGAATACGGAATGAATGCTCATTGTTCGCATAACTACCTCCTTTGGTTTATTGTTTCAACTACTATTATCGCTTAATAAGGGTTGTCTATCAATCCTTTGCAAGTTTTCTATCCTTTAAAACGCCACTTATTTATCTCTACGTTCTGTCTCTGCGCCGCCCTTTTTAATCACATAAAAAGGAATGCCCATGCAGACTTTCAAGCGTGCCACCTTGCCTTTACGTTTGCCGGGAATCCAAGCTGGCATCTTCTTAACAACGCTAACAGCCGCTTTATCTAATGCAGGATGCACGCAACGAAGGAGCCTAATGTCTGTTATTTGACCGTCTTCCTCCACAAAGAAAGACAATAGCACCCTGCCCTTAACGTCTTGTACCTCTTCTGGATATACCTTTTCTTTATCTATAAAGGCCTCCAAAGCCTCTTCGCCACCCGGAAACTTGGGTTTTGCATAGTCTTCATCGCGGAAAACACGCGGTCTATGTGCTGGCGAAGTCCTGAACTTTGGCTTAACAAAAAGGGAGTAAGGGGGCCACCACACGCTGTCTTTTCTGCCTTGTGCATTGGCATTAAGGCACACCAAACACATCGCCATTACACATAACTGCTTGCAGCGAAATGCAGAATAAAAGATTGTTGCACACATAACTACCTCCTTTGTATTGCGGTTTCAACTGCAAATATAGTAAAAATACAGGTTAAACATTCGCTTTTTATGATGTTTTTATATAGAAATAACTGCATAACACAAAAGCATACAACGCCGAAACATGATAAATCCGACACGCCAGTAAGTAAAAAGAGCGGATAAAGCTTTGGAACTTTACAAGATGTTTTTTATCTTTGCGAAGTGTAAAGTGCTGCTCCTTAATAGAAGTTCAGGAGTAAGAAGTTAAACAGGTAAGCCAAATGTTTGGTTACACACAATGGCAAATGCCACTGAAAACTCGTTAACTTGTCTGTCCATCAACTGATAATCGGGTAAAATATGCCACAAGAAATTCAGAAACATGTACTTATGAGGAAATTCATACTTGTTACGTTATTGGCTATGCTGTTCGTAAGGTTGTGCGCACAGCAGGTTTCTGGCGTGGTTACAGACGCCAACAATGGCGGTTTAGGCTTAGCCAACATCGTGGTATTGTCTGCCGACTCCACTTTTCTTAGCGGAACAACTGGCGACGACAATGGTCATTTCACCCTCAAACAACCCCAACAGGGAAACATCATCAAAATTTCGCTCATTGGTTATGAAACAAAATTCTTGCAATATGCAGGCGAAGAAAGGCTAACCGTGCAGTTAACCGAGAAAGCTTTTCAGCTAGGCGAGGCCATTATTCACGGCCAACTGCCACAAACAATACTCAAAGGCGAGGGCATGACAACCATTGTGGCAGGCTCTGTGCTTGAAAAGACCACCTCAATAGACCAACTTCTCGACTTCATCCCGCACGTTTCAATGCAAAATGGCAAAGTGGAGGTGCTTGGAAGAGGTACACCTGAGATATACATCAACGGCAAACGCATGATGAACCAAATGGAATTGGAACGCCTAAACCCCGAAAACGTGAAGAGCGTAGAGGTAATTACCAACCCCGGAGCACGATATAGCAAAAGCGTTACAAGCGTTTTACGCATCACCACCAAGCAAATTGCCGGCGAAGGATTTGGATTTGACTGCAAAACCGTTGGCAGCATAAACGAACAGAAACGCACAAGCGGTTTCGAAACCCTAAAACTAAATTGGCGAAAAGGCGGTTGGGATGTTAACGCACATGTGTATGGTGAGCATACGCACACCCAAGACAATACGAGCGTGCGGCTCATTACCTTTTTAAATGATACATGGCAGCAGCAGTTTGACATCGACCAAGAGCATGGAACAACCAATTTGTACCTGAGTTTAGCCAGTAGTTACAGCATAGACGCCAACACTTCCATTGGCGCGAGTGTAGATTACGACCGATATGCAGGCCTTTTTGCCGCAGGAAATTCGCACTCAGAAAACTTCCGGAATGGGGAAAAACATGATGAAATGGATGGCAACTATAGTTTGAATGGCAACAAAAGCGAGGTGTCTACCAATGCCTATTTCGTGGGAAAGATAGGGAAACTGGGCATAGACTTTAACTCGGACTACTATTGGAAGAAAGAAAGCAGGCCAATGTATAATGATGAAAGGTATAAGGAAGTGGGGCAAACGGAAACACAACGTTTGGTTAACAGTAGGCAAAACAACACTAGCAGGCTCTTTGCCAATAAATTGGTGCTGTCTTTCCCCTTGGCTAAGGGCGATTTTTCTGTGGGAGGCGAGTATTCGCATTCAAGGCGAAAGAACCTTTATGCGGTGCTGCCCACAGGCGTGGTAGACGATGAAAACAACCGAATAAAAGAAAACATCGCCTCTATTTTTATGGATTATAGCAAACAGTTTGGCAAGGTTGGCCTGCAAGTGGGGCTTAGGTACGAACGGGTAGGCTTTAACTACTACGAAAGGGATGTGCTCGTCCATGCCCAAAGCAAACGTTATGCAGATTGGTTTCCATCCCTAACCCTGTCGTTCCCTGTGCATGCGGTGCAGATGCAACTTTCTTACTCGTCAGATATCAATCGCCCTACGTTCCAAATGCTGCGCAGTGGCGTTCAGTTCGACAATCGTTTTACCTATGAATCGGGCAATCCCTTCCTGCTCCCCGCCATCAGTCGCAACCTTAGTTATGCCCTCTCCTGGAAGTGGATTTCGCTTTCTGCCATGTTTGCACGCGTTTCCAACCAAACATGTTACATCATGCAGCCCTACAAAAGCGACCCGACAACGACCTTACTTCGCCCAGAAAACATGCCCACCTACAATAAGGTGCAAGCCTCTTTATCGCTTAGTCCTTCGTGGGGTGTATGGCATCCCTCGCTCGAAACGATGTTCTACAAGCAGTGGTTTAAGATGCAAACACATCAAGGCGGCAGCATAAACCATCCCTTGGCATCGTTTAACCTATCGAACACCTTCGATACGAAGTGGTTTACGGTTTCGTTCATCATGCGAACGCGTACTGAGGGCCACACGGAAAACGTGTTTTTGCGCAAGGGAAGTTTTGGTTCCGACCTCTCTTTATATAAATCGTGCCTTGGCGGAAAGCTTTTATTACAGCTGTATGCCAGCGACATCTTCGGAACAGAAGACCAACATTTCGTTCTCTATTCGGGCGAACTACGCACCAGTTACCTTTCCAAGTTCTCGTCTAGTACAATTAAACTCACCCTTCGCTATCGTTTCAACACCAGCAAGAGCAAATATCAGGGGACGGGCGCAGGCAAATCGCAGAAGAATAGAATGTAAAATGAAAGGAGTTCCTATCTAAAACAAAACGACAACGGGCTATATATAAAGCTTTGTGCCAACAACCTGGTTGTGGCTGCTGGCACAAATGGTTGTGCTTTGCAGGTTTGCTAAGCACCGATACGAGTAATTTAAAACGCTTTTGTGGTGTTCCGATTCGTCAAAGACCTATTCTTGCTGTCGTGGGTCAAACTCTTCGCTGGGTACAACGGCCCATGCAACAAGATAAACCAACACGCCCGAGAAGGCGGTGGTAATGGTAGCGAGGGCGTAAACTAGGCGAACCAATGTGACATCCCAGTCGAAATACTTGGCGATGCCCCCACAAACCCCTGCTATCTTGCGGTCTCTTGACCGATATATCCCTTTATTTGTATTCATCTTACGTAATGTTTTTTGTTTATTATTAGACGTTTGCGAGGGCATAAAAGTTGCATGGTGGAGGATAAAAAAGGTGTCGACACAGCAAATAAAGTTTCTATAAAAGCCTTATACCCCAAACATCTTTCAAACCAGCTAGCCCACAACGACATTCCCATTTTCAAAAATCCTGCATCGCGTGCCTAGCCTTTCTTCATGGTCTAACCAGCATTAAGTGGCCATAACAGCCAACAACAAGTGGGTTGTTTTGGCGCTTAGTCACGCAGTTTTCTGCCTTTCTCCCACATTAGGAAACGAAGGACGAAAAGGAGTTGTCGACATAGGATAGCAAACAAACCAAGATTTGTCTTCTTTTCAGTAAGAATTTTAACATCGTGAGCGCCATTTTCACCCACCAAGTGCCTACCTTGCCGCAAAAAATCGATTCTCGCGGAGGTTCGTTTTGGTGCGAAAAAGGGTTAGTATGCGAATACGTCAAAATGAATATTTATTTCAAAGCACCACCATTTGCACCAGTTATTGGGCTATTTGCGGCTAAATTAACTGCGATTTGCCGCTAAATGCTGTGCATTTTGGTGCTAAACGCATCGCATTTTGGTGCTAAATGCAGTGCATTTTGGTGCTAAATGCAGTGCGTTTTGGTGCTAAATGCAAGGCGTTTTGGTGCTAAACGCGGTGCAAAATGCTGCTAAATGCGAGTCGATAAGCATAAAAATACATTGCAAATGGTATAAACAAACCCTTTCGAACCACGAAACACATGGCCCAAAAGGGCAAAACATCCACTAAAAAGCAGGGTTTTAGGGGCTAAAAGCAGGTATTTGAACCTGAAAAATTACGAACATTCAACCAAACTAGAAAGGCGAAATGGTGCAAAATGCAGGTAATGTCTTCAAAAATGGGATGAAAAAGAAACTAGTAATACTAAAAAACGTGTCTAATAGCATGTTTTTAACCCTCCATTTTCGCTAGAATGGAGTGGCGAGCAGCATACTATTTGTAAAGGTTTATTACCCATTTTAACTTTATAAGGAGGAAAGTTGGCGAGGTTATTAGTTGATGAGTTGGTGAGGATATGATTTTATGAGTTGGTGAGGTTGTAGGTTATGAGTTAGTGATGTTGCGAGTTTACGGGTTTATTAGGTGGTGAGTTTGTGAGCTTTTGACTTCATAAGCTTGTGAGGTTTTGGAGGTTTCAAGTTTAATAAGTTTGTGAGGTTTTGGGGTTAATGGTTAAAATGAAATGGCTCTGGAATTATGTAGCAGAGATTTGCGAGTTCTAGTCAATGGGGATAAGCTTGTAAGTTGGCAGCTTTATAAATTAATGAGGTTGCGAGTTGTGCCCTAATGGGAATGGTTTTGCAAAGCGTTTGTTCTCTTGCCGAACTTCAAAAGAGGTTCTTACCTGGTCTTTAATGGCCAACATTCAAAGGGGATTGCAAAGCCAGCAAAAGAGACTCACAAGTTTGTTCAAAGGAGAAAGGAAAGTAAAAGTTGCACCATAATTAATGCAAACAAACATGTTGCCTAGCATTTTGTCTACACCTATAAGACAACAAGCAACACTAGGCTTTACATAACACCCCTAATATACAACGTGTTCTTTCTCAATCCCCTGCAATTGTTCCTCGGCCTGCCGCTCTTTCCTTGTAATTATCAACTTCATATACCAAGGTTCGGGGAGTGTAAGGAACGGGGGAGCAATGTCATCGCCTGTCGGTGTGAACGTTATTTCTGCCTCAGAAGAGTCGAACTTAGTACCTGCGTACTTGCCTTTCTTCGATTCGGCGAGAATGTAAGCTTTGTATCTGCACGACGACAGGTAACAACCAGCATCGGAAACATGGTATGTTGACGACTGTTGAACAACCCATTTGGCATATTTCCACCCCATAAGCAGGCCAAATGCACTGCGAGTAAAGCTATTGGTGTTATTGTCTACGTTATAACTTAGGCCCATATTGCGCACAACAGAAAGCACTTGGCATTGCGCCGTATCAACAGTAATGTAGCCTTTATCCTCACTGCCATACTTCACCGACTTGAAGTAAAGCTGAACAATGTTTTTGTTAGGGCTGCTGAAAGCATCGTTCACCTGAAACAAATGGCGCTTAATGAACTTACCATCCAATTCGTCTACAAAGTCATGATAAACCATTCGTTTCATATTCGCAAAGTCGCAACCCGCCGTTTTGTCTTTGAAATGAATGTAACCAGTAGCGGGTTTAACCATAAAGAGCCTTTTTTCTGTGGTGGCAGGCACACATATCACACCCGTATTCTCAAACCAATAGCCGCTGCTGTCGCTGGTATTTCTCGTCTGATAGCTGTAATTGAAGTTCTTTCGCACAGCTCGGTATGTGCTTTTCTTCTTTAATACGAACTTTTCTAGAAAGCTACGAATCCATTGCGGCTCGGCATTGCCAACCACAACCTCGTCTAAAAGCCGCTCTTTGGGCGTAAGAAAGACGGTATCGGGTAAGACATTGAGTGTGCACGAGGCGTAACTAACATGGCTAATGGTGATTTGACGAAAGGGGAAGTTAACGATTGCCACGCCCCTTTCGTCACTTGTTGTGCCACGAAACTTACCCTCTTCGGCCTTAAAAACATTGGCATACGGAATTGGCACCTTGCTTACGGCATCGCAAATCAGCACCTTAGATTGTGCCAACACCTCTCCCCATACTACGAAAATGCCCCAAAAGGCAAGTAAAAATGCTTTTCTCATCATCGTTTTTATTGTTCAAGAAACGTCATCACTTCGTTATTTAAGCACCCATAAGGGGCACATCCTCCCCCAAAAAAGCGTGTAAACTATCGCCCACTAGAAACAGACAACTGACCAGAATGCACCATCACAACAAGGCATATCACTCCCCTCTCCCCTTGGAGAGGGGCTGGGGGGTGAGGCCGGTAGGGGCTGGGGGTGAGGCCAGCAGCTGTTGGGGTGAGGCCGGCAGTTACTTCTATCTCACCACTTTCTTTCCATCCACAATATATACACCCTTGCTTAGCGCATTGATATTGGTGCCAAGATACACGCCATCGAGACTATATATGCGGCCAGAGGTGGCGCGAGGGGCGGGCTGGGCAGTGGGAATGTCGGTGATAGAGGTGGTGGCAGGGCGCTTAACCAGCAGTTCGTCGAGGAAGAAACGGCGCTGACCATTGCGCATACTGAGACGTAACAAACCGCTGCCCTTAACGGTAAGCGTGAAGGTTTGCCATGAGCGGTTGGGCAATTTGAGTCGGGTTTCAGACAGTTGCACCTTTGGATTGAGGCTCGCCACTGTTAAACTACCCTCTTCGTTGTTCCATGCGGCGGCCTTAAAGGTGATGGTGCTGCCGTCTTCAACGTAAAACAAGGGGGTGCTTTCAACAATGCCGTACTTCGTACTCGAACCAATCAGGGCGCAACGGCTGCCTGCCGACGTGGCTTCGGGCACCGCAAAACGCCAGCCTTCGTGGTCGGGCTTGAATTTACCTGCACCAATATAGCCGCCCCACCGTCCGTCGTTGCCGCCCTTGCCGTCGCAACTATCGAACGATTCGTAAAACAGGGTGTCGCCTTTCAAGCCTTTTGGTCGCAAGTCGTCTATGCGGAAGGCGAACGATGCGCGGCCTTCGTCGTTGATTTTGATGCCCAACACCGACTTGTTTAGTCTGTAACGTTCGTCAAAATCGGAGGTGAAAACCGAGGCAGCAGGTAGCGATGTGGCCGTAATACTGTCGTTTCCGGCTTGCGGATAGGGTATGCTGTCTTGCGCATTAAATATCTTTCGTTGGCGATTATCGGCCGGAACAAGGGTGCAACGCTGATGTTGGGGGCTGGCATTTACACGATTGGTCAGCCAGTCCATTTGGTCGAAGTCCACATGGAGCACCAATAAGCCCTCGCCAGGTAAGTGCGTGTCCCAACCACTTCGTTGCCTATTCTCCAACAGGTAATACTCATCGGGGTTGGCATCGTTGCGTATGATGAAGGCCTCGCCATGCTCGCTCAGCGGCTTCATGCCTGTAATGGTGGTGTCGCGCATCAGTTCTTGGGCCGTTAACCAGCCCACAAACATCTTTTCGTAGCTGGTATAGCCCGCCGGAACATAACCTTCGCCATTGTAATTGCCTGCACTCATCAGGTCGTAAAAGCCCATACCAAGACTTTCTTTCCCAGAAGTGTCGTACATATCGGGCAGTCCTAGGCAGTGCGTAAACTCGTGGCAAGCCGTTCCAAAGCCGCCTAACTTAGTGGTATTAAAGTTCAATTCGTTGCTGCATGCGTAGGTATTAATCAGCAGGTTGCCACCAATGCGCAACACACTACCATAATCGGAGTATTGCAAAGCCCACTCGTGCGGCCAGATGGTGTTGCTACCACCACCCGATGCCTGCCCATAACCGGCGTAGATAACCAGCACTTGGTCGGCTACATTGTCGCCATCCCAGTCATAATCGCGAAAGTTCACCGAGTCTTTAATGGCCAAACAAGCCTCGGCCACCATCTGTCCGACCCGCACATCGCTGCGCGAACCACGCCAATCGAGCGTGTCTTTGCCATAATAAGCCATGTCGTGGCGTAGCTGAACAGGACCTACCACATCGAAAGTGAGATGGAACAGGCCGTTACTTGGTCTTTAAAGT
>NZ_HE999445.1:147914-153721 GCF_000312305.1 Prevotella conceptionensis 9403948
GCGAAAGCAAAGACTTGGTGTGGGCGGGCTGAAAACGCACGTCGGTGAAGTTAACCAACAGGATAAGCCCCTTGCGTTTACCCACATGTCGGCGCGAAATGCCCACCGTGCGGGTGGCGGCAGCGGCGCGGCGGGCGTGTTTGTGCTATTCGGGAGCCGCTTTCGCCCTTACTGCCCCAATATTGGCGATGGGTGTGGCCACGCCCTCATCGTCTACGTTATAGCAAACACCACGAACATCGCGCCAATAGTGCAGGTTTTCGTCGCCCACTTGTTCAAGGCGTATCTCTGTTCCATCGGCAAGCTTGGCCGTTCGCCATATCCCTGGCATGGTGGGAATGGCAAAAGTGATAAGCACGAAGGTTAGAAACGTAAGGATAAGCAGTTTTGCTCGCATATATTATAATATGGTATGAGTGTGTGTTTGGATGAAAAATAAAGCAGGAAAAGACATCGTAGGACTAACCACCTGCAAAGAGATGCAGCACAGGCCGCATGAAAGGGGTTAACTCGCAGGGGCGCGACGTGCCGTTGTATGCCTCGCGCGACAGTGCCCACGACACGAAAAGGCGTCGCTTGGCCCGTGTCATGGCCACGTAAAACTTGCGCGCATCTTCGCTTGTTTGCCGTTCATCGGTGCGCGTATAGAAGTTGGGATAACGCCCATCTACGGCATCGAATATCAGCACATTGTCGAACTCCAACCCCTTAGCCTTGTGGATGGTGGTTACGTAGATGCGTTCGGCAATGAAATCGCTACCGCAAAGGTCGGCCTCTTTCAAGGTGTTCAGCTCCATAATGTGGGCTTGCAGTTGCTGAACCAAGGCTTGCGCCTCGTCGCCGGCAAGCATGTTGCCCTGCAAATAGGCCTCAACATAGGCGATGTTGGGCACGGGTTGGATGTGGTTTTCTTCGAGAAGGAAGGTGTAGAAATCGTTTATCGCCTGCACCAAGGCTGGCTTTGAACCCTCGATGGGCACACAATAGAGCCGTGCATAGTGAGCATTGAAAAGCTCGGCATAACGTTGGCGAAACACCGCAGCACAATGTTGCACACGCTGACGAGCCAGAAATTGCTGCTGGGCAGGTATCATCTCGGCCGCCTTTTGCCTGCAATAGCCCACCAAGCTTACCGTGGCTTGCACGTCTTCGTCGGCCAAGTGCGAGTTTGTTCCTTCCAAATGCAGCACTTCGAGCAAGGCTTTAAGCTTGTATTGTTTGAGTCCAGGTTGGAGCAACCGAATGATTTTGAGCGAATCGAAGTATGTGGGATGGGTGGCATGCAGGTCTATCGAGGGGCAATAGCGTTGCAAATTAAAGCGGAGAATGTTGTAATCGAAGTCGGCATTGTGAGCCAACAGCATGCTGTTGCCCACATATTGCATAAAGCTTTGCAGGGCCTGTGCGGCAGGCAGACAGGTGTTGTGCTGCAATTCGGCCACAATGGGGTTGGGAATGTCGCCAAGCATGGCAGGAACGGGGCGTTCTGTCTTGATGAAAACGTTGAAAGCCGACCCCTCCACCACGCATCCGGCACGCATTTTCACGGCCGCAATCTGCACGATGTCGTCTTCGAAGACGTTCAGACCCGTGGTTTCGGTGTCGAAAACCACTATCTCTTCGGTATCGAAACAATGGGCAAAACGCTCGATATAACTAGGTTTATCGGTCGAAAGCAGGTCGGTTGGCAGCATGGCACAGCGCAAAAGGGCTTGCACAAAGTTGCGTGCGGCAGCGTTACCTTCAAATACACGCAAGCCTTTTAGCAGCCTAGCCCAAGCAATAAAGTTGTGAGCGTTGGCCAATATGTTAAGGTGGGCGAAGAGTAGCTTTACCTCTGGCGAGGCGAAGAGGTCTTGTCCCGACACCTTGAAATGGCTCAAGCCCTGCGCATGAAGTGCGCGACTAAGGTCGTCGGCATCGCGATTGGCGTTCACGATGATGGCCGTTGTTTCGTTGGGATTTTGTGTTTGCAGGTTTCCTGCCAGCCGTGCAACGTCCTTATACTCGGTGTCCAGCACGTTACTGCTTACCACTTGCAGTTCATTTCCTGTGCCCATGTCGCTGTTGTCGGCCTCGGGCAGCAGTCGTTCGTCGATGTTGAGCATGACTTTGGCGTAGGTGTTGAACACGTTGAGCAAGTATTTTGGCGAACGATGGTTAACGGAAAGGTGGTGAACATTGGTTCCGCAACGCTGGCGAAGTTGGTTAAGCGTATCGAGTTTCGCCCCCATAAAGGAGAAAATGGCCTGCTGCTCGTCGCCCAGAAACATCACCGTGGGGTTTTCTTTGGCCGTTAGCGCGTCGACAATGGCTAGTTGCAGGGGGTTAAGGTCTTGCACTTCGTCTACCTGCAACCAAGCATATCGCCGATAAACGCCCGTTACATCGGCCACGAGTGCATCGTAAGTAAGGAGCAAAAGGTCTTCAAAATCAACTAGTTTGTTTTCTCGTTTGTAGTCTTCGTATTGCTTGGCGAACTTCATTTTGCGCAAAAGGGCCACCACAAGACACAGTGCCGCGTAGTCTATCTGTGCGCCCTGCAACATGGTTTCGTAGGTGGAGGCGTGCAGGTAGATGTCGGTCATGGCCTGCGGCGTGAAGTCTATGCGGTTCAGTTCGCACAACTTGCGCATGGCGTGCACGTCTTCGGCCGACAAGCAGTCGGCGTGTAGGCGCAGGTTTTTGGGATGCGCGTGCGCAATTTGGTGCATCAGGTGCGACAAGAAGATAATTTCAAAGTAGTCGCGACGGCGTTTAAAGCTTTCGGCCACCTTCATTTCGTCTTCCTCGGTGTAGCGCGCAAGGATGCTCAGGGCATCGTCGTCGTCGATAACCGACGTCTCGGCGGCAATCAATCCGTTGTCGTATAGAAAGCGCGAACAAAAGCGATGCACGTTGCCTACGTACACTTCGGCCGCCGCAACATCGTTGATGTTGGCCTTTATGCGTTCTACCATACCGCGTGCAGCACGGTTTGTGAAGGTAAGACACAGCATGTCGGCGTAGTTCACACCGTTTTTACGAGCCAAGCGCACGCGTTCGGTAAGTATCTGTGTTTTTCCGCACCCCGGCGGAGCCAACACAAGGTGAATGCCTTGTTGCAAGTTTATCACCCGTTGTTGGCTTTCGTCGGGTTGCCAAGCTTGTGTGGTATTGGACATATTCGTTGATTGGAGGGGGCGAAGAGGGGTTAACGAGCGAAAGAAATGGTGCCGAAGAAGGGCGGACAATGGAAGTCGGGCTTGGGCAAAGCAATGGGATTCCACGATAAGAAGTGGGGCTTTTGCGTCTTATCGCCACATTTATAGAAGTTGGCACGCATGCTGTTGCCCTGCAATTGCAAGTTGGGGTGGTGCATAAAAAGGCTTGTGGGAATGACCAAGGCCATTTGCCAATGGCACTTCCCCACCCTTTCGTCGAATGGTTGACGACCTAACGACGACCATCGGCCAACCTTTTGCAACACGTCTACGGGCAAATGCTGCCGCCCTTCGCGGCCAGGACCAAAACCAACAAGGAGTGTTCCTGCGCAATTACACTCGATATTGTAATACGTTCCATCGTCAGTAGGACTAACAAAGAACTCGCAACACGAGTCTTCCCACACGCGTCCGTTGTCTGCTGGGGCAACGGCACGCACGCTATCTTCTTCTACTCGGAAGTTTAGCAGTATCTTATCGCCGACATAAGCCATACGAAAAGCCACGTTGGGCTTGCAAGGAAAGGCCTCTGCCCAATTAACATTGTCGATGGTTTCAAAGGGAATTTCGGCCTTATCGAGCAGCGATGGCACGTTTTCGGCCTTTACATCGCTGGCAGAAATAGACTTTACAAGATAGTTATTCATACTTTGGAAATTGGTGTTAGGGTGTAATTGGCCACGGCCGAGCAGGGATGCAGCCCTTTGGTTGCACCCCTACCGGGCCTTAGCCGCAATGATTTAGCATTCGGCAATAAAGCGTTGCATCTCTTCTTCGTGCGAACAAACGCTGTTGAACAGTGCCAACTGGTTCTTAGCACGGTCGAGATTGTGTTCGGGATACTTTATTTTGTAGTACTCGTCGCCGTTGATATAATCGGTAAGGAAACGCACACACTGCATAAAGGGGAAGAGTTTGGCCGCGAAAGGCAGGTTTTCGCGTTCGATGGGTGTGAGGAATGCGCCTGCCGAAGTTAAGTAACCCTTGGTGAAAGCCTTAAAGATAGGCATATTAAAGCCCACGTTAGCGAGGTTGGGATCGTCTTCGGCGGTGTAGTTTGCGCCAGTGCGTAGGAAGTCGCCATAATCAGAAAACACAAAGCTTGGCATCACCGTGTCGAGGTCGATAACGCAAAGAATATGGCCATCGGCATCAAACATCATGTTGTTTACCTTGGTATCGCAGTGGCAAATGCGCTTAGGCAGCTTGCCTTCGCGGTAAAGCCGTTCGGCTTTGCACATCTCTTCCATGTTGCTATTAAGCTCCTCAACGATGTCTTTCACCACAGAAAGGCGCTTAACGGGGTCTTTCTGCACGGCCTCTTTCAGCTGTCGGGCGCGCAATTCCATGTTGTGGAAATCGGGAATGGTTTCTCCCAGTTCGGCGGGGAGGTCTACAAGGGCGGCCTCGAACTGTCCGAAAGCCAAACCAGCGGCATGCGAATATTCTTCGTTCACCGTCTCATAGGTATAGGCATCGGGTATAAACAGCATCATTCGCCAATAAGTATCATCGGTTTCGCGCCAATAAGTCTTGCCCGTTTCGGCCTTGATGAAGGTCAGCACGCGGCGGTCGATGTCGGTTGCGCCCTGCTCTTCCAGTTTCTTTCGCAAGTGCGCGGTAACGGTTTCGATGTTTCGTTGCAGCAGTTCCACATCTTTAAAGATGGCATTATTGATGCGTTGCAACACGTAACAGGGAGCGTCCGGTTCGTTCATCGTCACCTTATAGGTGTCGTTAATCAGTCCGTTTCCCAGTGGTTTCACGCTCTTAACGGTGCCATTCACGTTGAAATGCGACACCAGTTGGAGCAAATTCTTTTCTTCCATGATGATAATATGATCGTTTAGATTAGGCAAAATCCCCATTGGGTTTACGCTTAAATACGCTGCACGGCGGCAAACGCATCGCAAGAATAAGTCCAACGGGGATTTAAATGGTATTGTCTGTATGATGAGGGCGAATGGTTAACGTGTCAACTCGCCAACTCGTCAACGTGCTAATTGGCTAGCTTGTCAACTCGTCTACTTGTTAACTAGGAACCCCTCCTCCCCTCTTTATCCGCTACATCTCCTTGAACTTATACTCAACGAAGGCCTCCATAGCCTCGTAACAAGCCAAGCCAAGCTTATCGTATAGTGCAGCAGTACCGCGGTTTCGGTCTTCCGAACGCTGCCAGAAGAGGCGTTCGTCGTTGCCCAAGAAAGGCGCGCTCTCCATTTGCGACTGATGTTTGAGGATGGAATTGCGTTTAGCGCGCAACTCTTCGGGGCTCATGGGCACACACATTTCGATGTTTTCGATTTCCCATTCGGCCCAAGCGCCACGATACATCCACACACGACAGTCGTCGAGCCACTTCTCGCCAGCCTTCAACTCTTCGTCAATGGCGGCGAAAACGGCATCGGTACACTTCTTGTGCGTACCATGTGGGTCGGCCAAGTCGCCTGCAACGTATATCTGGTGCGGCTGAATGCCGTGGATAAACTCGCGAACCACCTTTACATCGGCCTCGCCCATAGGCAGTTTCTCTATCTTACCCGACTCGTAGAAAGGCAAGTCGAGGAAGTGAACACGCTCCAAGGGGATGTTGTTATACGTTGA
>NZ_HE999445.1:153921-169326 GCF_000312305.1 Prevotella conceptionensis 9403948
CCGTGCGGGCCTCACCGCGACGGATAAGTCCCTTGATGGTAAGAATGTCGCGCGTATCGCCAATACTGTCTTTCTTCTCTTTGAGGAAAGCCTTTATTTCGCGATACTTATCCTTGATAACGGTATCCGAATCGCCTGCGAACAGCTGATTAAAGCCATTGATAAAGTGCATAAAGCGCGTTACCTCTTCGTCTCCAACAGCGATGTTGCCCGATGTTTGATAAGCCACATGCACCTCATGACCCTGCTCAACCAGTCTGCGTAGCGTTCCACCCATAGAGATGACATCGTCGTCGGGGTGCGGCGAGAAGATAATCACACGTTTAGGATAAGGCGTTGCACGCTCTGGACGATAGGTATCGTCGGCGTTAGGCTTACCGCCAGGCCATCCCGTGATGGTGTGTTGCAGGTCGTTAAATATCTTGATGTTGGCATTATAGGCCGAACCATACAAAGCCAAGAGTTCGCTTAGACCGTTCTCGTTATAGTCTTTGTTGGTAAGTTTGAGGATGGGTTTGCCCGTAAGCTGACACAACCATACCAAAGCCGAACGCACAAGCTTGTCTGTCCATTGGCAAGAAGTTACCAACCAAGGGTGCACAATGCGCGTAAGGCGCGATGCCGCGGGCAGGTCGATGACAACGTTGGCATCCTTATGCGTCTGCAAGAACGAGGCGGGCAGCACGTCGGTGATTTTCTCTTCCACCGCTTTCTGTATGATGTCGGCCTTATCTTCGCCCCAAGCAGTGAGGTAAATCTTACGTGCGCCGAGGATGGTAGAGATGCCCATGGTGATAGAACAGGGCGGAACGGCCTCCTTAGAGCCAAAGCTCAACGTCATTTCTTCGCGCGAAACGGCATCAATAAGTATCAGGCGCGAGCCCGAAGTAAGCACACTACCAGGTTCGTTCGTGGCGATATTGCCCATACGCCCCACGCCAAGCAACATCACATCGATGCCGCCCATGTCGGCAATGCGCTGCTCATATTGCTTGCAACTGCTGTTCACCATCTCTTGTGGCACCGTTCCATCGAGCGTAAACACGTTTTCGGGAGCGATGTCCACATGGTCGAGAAAGCGTTCGCGCAATTGGCTGATGCTGCTATGTGGGTTTCCTTCGTTGAGTGGGAAATACTCGTAGGCGTTGAACACAGCCACGCGAGCAAAGCTTAACCCATGTTCCTTGTGGCGTTTGATAAGCTCTTCGAACACGGGCGTTAGCGAATTGCCCGTTCCCAAGCCCAACACGCAAAGCTTGCCTTGATCGTTTTTAAGTTTTATCTCGGCCTCGATGGCTCGTGCGATGTGTTCGGCACCTTCTTCAATCTTGGGGAAGATGTCGGTGTTTATTTTCTCGCAGCGTGTTATTTCAGAGCGTTCGACGGCGTTTTTAGGGTTGTAATATTCTTCGGGAATTTTGTTTAGAACAATTTCCGAACTTAGGTTAAGTCTCATATCGTTAAGCCCTTTCTATATCTTTAAAATATTTGTAAGTACCAACTTTCAGTTCGTCGGTGGCAGCTTCGTCACAAACGATGATGGCATCTTCGTGCATTTGCAGCGCGCTAACGGTGCGCATCTGCGTAACGGGGCCTTCAACGGCATCGCGCAAAGCGCCGGCCTTACCGTGTCCGTTGATAAGTACCATCACTTGGCGTGCATCCATAACGGTGCCTACGCCCACAGTGAGCGAGAAACGGGGCACTTTTTCGAAGTCGTTATCAAAGAAACGCGAGTTAACCACACGCGTGTCGTGGGTTAAAGGCATGCGCCTGGTGCGCGAAGTGAGCGACGAACCGGGTTCGTTGAAGGCCAAATGGCCATCTACACCCACACCGCCGATAAACAAGTCGATGCCTCCTGCGGCCTTGATAGCCTCTTCGTATTGGCGACATTCGGCCTCCCAGTCTTCTGCATTGCCGTTAAGGATGTGCACGTTTTCTTTGGGACAGTCGATATGGTCGAACAAATTGCGGTACATAAACGAGTGGTAGCTTTCGGGATGCTCAACGGGCAGTCCCACGTATTCGTCCATATTGAACGTAACTACGTTTTTAAACGACACCCTTCCCTCCTTGCATGCCTTTACCAAAGCTTGGTACATGCCTACGGGAGTGCCGCCAGTGGGCAATCCCAACACAAAGGGGCGTTCCTTAGTGGGTGCTGCTTTGTTAATACTTTCAATGACGTGTTCAGCTGCCCAATTGGACAGTCCGTCATAATCTGCCTTTATTATTAATCGCATGGCTTTTTAAATATAAATTTGTTTGTAAGATTATGAACTGCAAATATACACAAAATAAGCCTAATAAGGGCAACTTATATAGAGAAAATCTAAGTAAACGGTGTTTTTCCCCTTTCATGAGGATGCCGTATGGGCGTATGCAGGCGAATTTGACAGTTGGTCTTTGCAATTCGTTCTGTATGAATAGGCTTGCTGGTTGGCCTATTGGCGGGCTTTGGCGGCTGCCTGTTTGCGAATTGATGTGTGGGTGCGAGATAGCAATGAACGATGCTCTTGCTAGATGGATGCGATAAGATGCTTTGTTAAAAAGCGGGGAATAGACTTACAAATTTACACACTTATGAACTGGACAACGCATTAACTCACAAAACTCATAAGCTTAACAACGCATTAAACTTATGAACCTATGAACTTAACAAATCAGAAACTCACAAACCTGATAAGCTTAACAACTCACAAGTTCACCTCCTCACAAACCTTAAAACGATACGATATATTTTACAAAATACACCTCGTTCGCCACCCCATTCTAGCGAAAACAGCGGGCTAAAAGCATGCAATTAGCTGTTGTTTTCAGCTTTACACCTCCCTGTTTTAGTCCAATTTTAAGAAAACAACCTGCATTTTGCACCACTTTGCCTTTCTAGTTTGGTTGCCAGCTCGTAATTTTTCAGGTCCAATTACCTGCTTTTAGCCCCTAAAATGCCACTTTTTAATGGGTATTTTGCACCTTTTGAGCCATGCTTTTAATGGTAAGGAGAGGTTTTGCCTATCGCTTTGACGTGGATATTTATGCGTTTCGCCCTGCATTTAGCAGCATTTTGGCTTGCGTTTAGCATCAAAACGCACTGCATTTAGCACCAAAACGCACTGCGTTTAACACCAAAATGCGTTGCGTTTAGCACCAAAATGCACTGCGTTTAGCACCAAAATGCACTTCAATTAGCCGCAAACAGCACAAAATCTGGTGCAAATTGCGGTTTTATGCAAGGCATATTCATTTTGTTTGCATTTACAACTTAGCCCGTTTTGCATCAAAACTAACCCTCGCGAGAATCGATTTTTTGCAGCCAGGTGGACACTTGGTGGATAAAAAGGCACTCATAATGTTAAAAATCTTACTGAAAAGAAGACAAAAATCTGGTTGACGAGAGAACGAATTGACAAGTTAACGAGAGGACAAGAATAGAAGTTAACAAGAGGACGAGTTAACAAGTTGGCAAGGGTACGAGAGAAAGAGAGAAAGCGTTAACAAGAGGGGAAGGAAACAAGAGGACAAACTGACGAGGGAACGAGTTGACAAGCCGACGAGATTACAAGCTTATTTCGCAGGTAAAAGCAAAAGGCAGAAGGGCTGCGAAACTTTATAGACCTATGAATTTAAGGACTTACGAACTCAAAAAAAGCAAGCTTAAAAGCTCATGAACTCAAAAAAAATAATGAACACAAAAGCTTATGAACTCAAACAAATATGAACTCAAAAACTGATGAACCCCAAAAGCCCTTGAACTTTAAAAGCGTATGAACTCAAAAGCCCAAAAACTTAAAAACTTATCAACTCAAAAAGCGTATGAACTCAAAAGCTCACAAACTCAAAAACTCATGAACTCAAAAAGCGTATGAACTCAAAAGCTCACAAACTCAAAAAATCATGAACTCAAAAGCCTATGAACCCAAAAACTTATAAACGCAAAAAATCATGAAATCATAAACCCAAAAGCTCACAAACTTACAAGCTCAAAAGCTCATGAGCCCAAAAGCTCACGAACTCATAAACTCAAAAGCTCATGAACTCAAAAACTCAAAAACTCAAAATAAGCCTAGAATTGTTCGAGAATAGCAATGCGTTTCTCTGGGTCGGGGTGCGTACTGAACAGACCTTTCACAAATCCCAACAAGCCAAGGTCCATTTCATCGGGGTGAACGATGAAGAGTTGAGCCACGTCTTCGCGGTTAACGCTATCCAAACCAGGGTTTCTGGATATTTTTCTTAATGCCGATGCCAACGCCAAAGGATTGCCACACAGTTCGGCTCCGCCAGCATCGGCCATGTATTCGCGCTTTCGCGAAATGGCAAAACGCGTGAGCAAGGTGAAGAAATAGGCAATGGCCGCACATATCACCACCACAACCAGCACAATAAATGTGGCCGCCATGCCATTGCGATTGTCTTTGTTGCTGCTGCTGCGCGAGTGCGAGCCGCCACTAATCATAAAGCCATAAAGCAGACGGGCAGCCACCATCATCACCGTGCTGACGATGCCAACGAACACGATGCTGGTGATAAGCAGGCGCGTATCGCGATTGCGTATGTGGGTTAGTTCGTGCGCCAAGACACCCGCCAGTTCGTCGTCGTCGAGCTTTTTCAATAGTCCTGTGGTTACGGTAACGGCATAGGTGCGCTTGTTTATGCCGCTGGCGAAGGCGTTTAGCTGGTTGTCGTCGACAACATAGATGGCCGGCATATCCATGTTGCAGGCCATGCAGAGGTTTTCAACGATGTTGTACACGCGCGCATTGTCTTTCCGAGTGAGCGGCTTGGCCTGAACCACATGCTGTATCATGCTTGCATTGAAGAAATAGGCTATCAAGAACCACACGCCCACGATGCCCACAACCCACGGAAGAACTTCGACGAAGGTTGTTAACACGGCATGAAGGTCTAACTGGCGATGAAACTCGCCATTGACATCATAGTAGCCGTTACCAAAATAGTTGACCACGGCGAGGAAAACCCACACCATACCCAAGATGATGATGGGAAAGAGCAGCAACAACAACAGGCTGAGCGTGTTGTTGCGGCTAATCTGCGTTTGCATTCCTACGTACTTCATGCGTTGTAAGGCGTGGGTTGATTAGAACTTAACTTCGGGTGCGCGCTCCACTTCTGCGCGCTGACTGTCGGGTATCTCGAACATGGGTTCTTTTTGGAAACCAAACATCTTGGCAAAGATTACCGAGGGGAAGGTCTGCACGGCATTGTTAAGTTCGCGCGTGGCCGAATTGAAGAAACGGCGAGTTGCAGCTAGCTTGTTCTCGATGTCGGCCAGTTCGGTTTGCAGCTGCATGAAATTGGCGTTGGCTTTCAGTTCGGGATAAGCCTCCATCGAAACCTTCAAGCCCGACAAGGCACTGGTAAGCATATTCTCGGCGGCTATCTTATCGTTTATGCTTGTAGCCCCCATAGCAGCGGCGCGCGCCTCGGTTACACGCTGAAACACGCTTTGTTCGTGTGCGGCATAACCCTTCACCGTGCCCACAAGCTGCGGCACAAGGTCGTGACGCATCTTCAATTGCACGTCTACATTGGCAAAGGCGTTCTCGCGATTGTTGCGAAGTTTCACCAAGTTGTTATACAATGCCACGCCCCAAATCAGGAGCAACACGGCCACTACAATGATAACGATTGCTGTTGCACTCATTGGACTATTCGTTTTAATGTTAAGGCGGCGCATCACGAGATGTTCTTTGCATGCCACTCGCCCAAAAATCATATTCAATAACTATCAAGTTGCCCACCGCTCTGCACCGCCCCCACGTAAGCACGACATGGCATGCACAAGGGAAATGCAGAACACTAGGCGCTGCAAAGATAGCGTAAAAAAAACATACCGCAAAGGAAATGTAAACAAAATTGGGATGATATGCAATTGCACATGAATATGCAAGCAGCCGAATTAGGCACGAGATTTGCTAAATGCGACATCTGCTTTGCTGCAACATAGCCAAAGCAAGCCAAGCATTACCCTTGCACGCACACACAGAAAAAACAGTTATAAAGCAGTTATTAAAACCTAAAAACCTAAACGCGCAACATCTTGCAAACATGGAATAGAACGTTGTAAATGCACCACTTACAGAAAGCAAGACGGGAAAAAAGAAAGGGGGCGGCATAAGCCGCCCCCTTTACAAGGCATTTCAGTTTTCTATGCAGTAGATTATTTCGGTTTTCGTTTCAAATGTTTTGGAAATCGGTCGTATTCATTAAACTGATGCAAAGGTACACATTAATTAAACAAGGTGCAAATATTTCTAAAAGAAAATAAAACACTTTACTTAATTTCTTCTTCTATTATTATTTTGTTTCTCTATTTATGCTATACAACATAAAATTTAGATACATTCATTGCATGATTATTACTTAATAGCTAATGACTAGATTAATTGCAATGGCTCATGAAGAGGAAAACAGAACAATTGGCAACGTAAACTCATGCACGACAACATCCACCAAAACCACCCTTGCCCCTACAACGAACAAGGCCACACCCAAGCCTCATGGAAGAGACGCAGGTATGGCCTTGTTAAAGGTTATGTTCTCGGCATCAGCCGAAACAGCTCGTTATTTGTATGAGCCTTTACCAGTTGAGAAGTTCAAATGACAGCGTTGACCAGCAGTTACTGGGATTTTTTCCGGGTCTTTTTCATCGTCGCCACGATAAACAATGTCGCCGGCTTTGTTCACGATAAACTCGCTCTTCCACCATTCGAAGTCCTTAAGCTTTACGCACATGCGAATCTCACCACTCTGCACAAACGCGGGTGAAACAAATTCGCCATCAGCCGTTGTGGGGATGGTGAAACGATTCTCAGCCTTGCAGCTCCAATCCCCTCCGTTGGTTGCTCCTTGCAGGTAAACTTCTGGTTTTTCGAAGCTAACGGTACGCTTTTCGCCATCGTTAGTAACGACAACGAGATACCAACCAGCATTACCAATCTTAATATTTCCTCCTGCATCACTGGGACTAGCCCCTGCATGGTCGGTGATAGTGGCGTTAGCCGCGCCAAACTCATTTTCCCACTTAGGATTGGGAGCGAACTTAAACTCTTCACCAGCCTTGAAATAAACCATCATCCAGAAGGTGGGTACGCCCTTACCTTGCTTTCCGATGGTACCTCTTACTGGCGTAAGTGGTTTCCAAGTCCCACCCCATCCATATTCACTACCCGTGATATAGCATTTGGTAATTTTGGGTGGCAACTTCACATACTTAGGAACAACAGTGAACTCTATCACATTAGAGTGCAGCGAGGCGACATTTGGCAATGCTGCCTTTACGCGCATATACACCTTTTGCGTTGCTGGCAATTGTTCGGGCTTTTCCCACTGTCCCACTTGCATAATGGCCAAAGCCAAGTCGTCGTTGGTGATGGTGGCCTTGTTTAGGGGGAAGATGGTGGAAATCTCGGCATAGTCGGCCACGACTTTACCACTAAGATCGGCCGCCTCATCAGCTGGCGATGCGGTGAATTTGCCTGTGTTAGACACTTCAAGGGTGTAGTTCACCTTGGCAAAATAGCCAAAGTCGGGCTTTTCCCATGCGAAACTAAATTGGGCAGCGTTGTTCAAATTCACTTGCGAGGATACAAATGCAGGCGTTTCCATCTTAAATGCTGTCGGCACTTTGATAGTGGGGTTATCGTCCCTATCGTCCGAACAGGCTGCCATCACAAAGATGCCGCCCAGCAGCATCAAGGATGTTTTTATGATTTTATTCATGTTTGTCTGAATTAATGGTTTAATATCCAGGGTTCTGCTTCAAGTTAGGATTAACGGAGAGATCGGAAACAGGCAAGGGGAAGATGTTGCGACGGACGTCGAAGGTGCGTCCATTAGGCGCTCCACCCTTCCATGACCACATATAATTGTTGTCTCCACCAAAGTATCCATAACGGATAAGGTCGGTGCGGCGTTGACCTTCAAAATAGAATTCGCGGCTACGCTCGTTGAGAATTTCGCGCAACGAGAAACCACGGAGTTCAGCAGCACCCGAGCGTTTGCGCAACTCATTAAGATAGGCAATACCTTGTGTTGTGGCATTTCCACCATTAAGGCGAGCCGTTGCCTCAGCGTATGCGAGGTAAGCCTCAGCCACACGGAAGAAGAAGAAGTCGGTATCGGCGTAGCCAGTGTCTGTTGTGGGCGAGCCGTCGCTCTTTATGCCCGTGAACTTCACTACCGAATAGCCTTTTTTAAAGTCCTTAATGGCATCGTCGTTGGATATTTCCAACGTACGATCTACTGCAAAGAACAAAGCACGTTTATCGCCAGCGGCATTCAATATGGTTGCTGTGTTTCCGGAGGGAACAGCTCCAGGGAAGAACTTCTGTACCAGTTCGCGACGTGCACGGTTTCCTGCCCAAACTCCACTTATGCCATGACCGGGCATATCTTTTTCGTAGGTTGATGAAATGAGAAACGTGGTGTTTCCGTATGCAGCAGTTTTATTTCCCTGTTGCAGCAGTGGCAGCACTGCTTCTACCGAGGCACCGCTCTCGCCGTTGTCGCCCATAAAGAGCATTTGGTAAGCAGAATAGTTGGTTGTGCCTGCGGTAAAGAGCTTATAGTCCGACTTTATCACCTTCTCGGCATACTCGGCAGCCTTCTGCCACTGTGGAGTACCGCTGTAAACCTCCGCATTGAGGTAAAGGCGGGTTAGCAACATCCAGGCAGCAGCCTTATCTGCACGACCGTAACCAGCATCGCTAGACTTCTTGGCCTTTGGCTCGGACAAGAGCGGTTCAATCTCTAACAGTTCTTTTTCGAGCCATGCATACACCTCGGCCCGTGTGCGTTGCACGGGCTTTTCGGCACTAACGGTGAGTGGCAGAGCTATATTTCCGAAGGCATCCATGGCCAAATAGAATTGCAATGCGCGCAAGAAACGTACCTCGGCCGTACGCGTAGCATCTACGTTTGCTGCCACATCCAAGTAGTGGTTGCAAACAGAGATGCCCGCGTAAAGGCGGTTATAGTAGATGGCAAGGAAGGCATTGCTGGATCCTTGCTCGTTGGTGTTCATCGTAGCCACACCCGGGTCGTTCCACGAACAGATGGCTTCGTCGGTGGTTAATTCGTTGGTGTTGAAATATTGGCGCACCAAACCCGTCGTACCCGGGTCTTCGGCAGTAACAATAGACTTGCCGGGACCTTCCAATCCCTCAATAGACAAGTTGGCATAGCATTGGTTGAACAAGGCTACGGGGTCCAGTTCCGTTCGCTTATTGGGGTCAATAGGCGTTACGTCGAGGTCTCCTATACACGAAGAAAGCCCAACGGTGAGCAGCATCGCAGCTGCTGGAAGGATGTTTTTAATATATCGTTTCATTGTAATTTCTCTTTTGGGGTTGTTAGAAATTCAAGCTCAATCCAAGTATGAATGAGGTGGGGCGGGGATATAGCTCATAGTCGAGACCGCTGAACACTTCGGGATCCAGCCCTTTATACTTGGTAATGGTGAAAACATTGGATGCAGTGGCGTAGACACGGCCGCTAAGTCCGTGCCAAGAGCCCGCCTTCATGAGATTGTTGAAGCTGTAACCCAAAGTGATGTTGTCGCAACGCAAGAACGAGGCGTTATGCACGAAGTAGTCGCTTTGTGTCCATTTGCTGCTTTGCCAGTTCAAGTCTAGGCCTGATTTAGGCCGTTGCTCCAAGAATCCGCTTGGTGCCCACAGCTGACTCATGTCGCTTCGGCTGGCTTCAACATCGTTATACACGTAGTTTCCGATGCTTGCGCGGAACGACATGCCCAAGTCCCAATTCTTATATTCAAGGCGCGAAGCGAGACCCATCGTTACAGGCGGGGCTGCTTGCTTGTAGAAATAACGGTCGTCATCGTTAATAATACCATCTTGATTGCGGTCTACAACAGCTCCTTCAATGGGTTTTCCGTTGGCATCGTAAGCTTGCTGATACACATAGAAAGCAGTAGCGGCACGGTCTACGGCGTATGCCAATATCTTTCTTCCCGTTCCGCTGTGTATCGATGCGCCGGTCTCTATGGGCTTAGAGTTTGCGCCAACCAGTTCGGTAATGCGGTTTTGGTTGAAGGTTACGTTGTAGTCTAGCGTCCAATACCAGTCTTTCGATTGGATGGCTTTCCAACTTAACGTAGCCTCGACACCCGTATTGCGCAGTGCGCCGATGTTGGTGTTCACGCGGTTGTCAAAGTTCGTACCGGCTGCTGCGGGTGCAAAGTTGAGCAAGTCGGTGGTCTTACGGTAGTACCAATCGATGCTTCCGCTAAGCCTTTGGTTAAGGATGCCCCAGTCTAGACCCACATTGAAGGTGGTTGTCGTTTCCCAAGTGAGGTTCGGATCGTAGGCCTGCGGCATGGCCAACCTACCATCTTCGAGTATGGGATAGAAGGATTGTGTGCCCGTGTTGATGTTGTAGATGGCGAAATAGTTATAGTCGCCAATGCCTTCTTGCTGTCCGGTCTTACCCCAACCCAGCCTAAGCTTGAGGTCCGAGACTGCGTTAACGTCTTTCAAGAAACCTTCTTCCTTGGCCTTCCATGCGAAAGCGAACGACGGGAACCAAGCCCAGTGTTTCTTAAAGCGCGAAGAACCGTCGTCGCGCACCGTTGCCGTAAAGAAGTAACGGTTAAGCAACGTGTAGTTGGCACGGCCGAAGAACGACACCAAGTAGTTCTCGGTGCGCGAGTGATAAGGCACGTGCGGGGTTTCTTGACCAGCCTTCGACTTATGACCCGAGCCATAGTAGCCAGTATAATCACTTGTCTCGTTACGCCAGAAATGCTGCCACTCGTAACCGGCCATGATGTCGAAGTGGTGTTTCTCATTGAAGTCTTTGAAGTACTGTGCGTACATGCTGAGCGAGAGATTGCGTTTCAGCTTGTTGGCCGAACCATAGCTACCATAATAGAAAGCTTCGGGTGCAGTGGGGGGTACGCGTTTGTTTTGTGTGCCCTCAGAAACGTCGGCGCCAAGGGTAAGGTGCAGGCGCAGGTCTTCAAAGCCATGAATCTTATAGTCGATGTCCGCACTTCCCACGAACGAGCGGCTGTAAGCTCTTTCGTAATGCAATGCCAATGCGGCAACAGGGTTGGTGGGAGCTAAGTTGTTGTTGGCGTAATCGTAATTCTTGTCATCGAGGAAACCACCTGGCGAACGCCACTGGAAATAACCGGCGAAGTTGTTGCTCTGGGGGCTAGCGTTATCGTAAATGTTTTGCGTGGGGTCGAAACGGAAAGCATCGTTAATGGCAGCATAGTTAGGATAATTCGTTTCGGCGAACATTCCTTTGGCGTTGAGGTTCATCGTCAGGTGGTCGTCGAAAAGCGAAGGATTGAGGTTCAAAGCTGCCGTAACACGTTGGAAATCGGAAGTTTTAAGGATACCTTGTTGTCCAGTATAGCCCACAGACACGCGGTAAGGCAAGTTCTTAATCGCACCCTGCACAGCAACATTGTGGTCGTGGCTCACGGCCGTACGGTAAATTTCTTTCTGCCAATCGGTGTTGGCTGTGCCCAATGCCTTTGCGGCATCGCTGCCTGTCCCGTATTTCTTCGTAATGAAATCGCGATATTCGTCGCCGTTCATCAGTTTGAGCGAGTTGCTCTTAACACCAATGGTTACACTACCATTATAGCTCACTTGCGGAGCCATACCCTTGCGACCCTTCTTCGTGGTGATGATGATAACACCATTAGAACCGCGCGAACCATAGATGGCCGTGGCCGAGGCGTCTTTCAAAACGTTGAACGACTCGATGTCTTGGGGGTTAACCATCGACAAGGGGTTAGACAAACCCTGCACGCCATTTTGGTCCATGGCAATTCCGCCGATAACGATAAGAGGATTGTTAGAGGCGTTTAGCGACGAACCTCCACGAATACGGATGCTCGACCCTGCACCAGGTGCACCGCCGTCAGACGTAATGTTCACACCAGCCACCTTACCCGAAAGCATGTCTTGGGGGTTAACCACAAGGCCCTTGTTCTTCGAGTCGGGTTTCAAAGCCGTTACCGACCCCGTCAGGTCGCTTTTCTTCACCACGCCGTAACCAATCACCACCACTTCGTTCAGCGATTTGGCGACATCGTCTTTCATGACGATAACCATGTTGGCACTGGCTGGCGCCTTTGCGTCGGAATAGCCGATGTACGACACCGTAACCTCGGCGCCTGCATTAGCGTTGATGCTGAAGTTACCGTCGATATCGGTAACCACTCCGCCTTCTTGTCCGGCGACACGCACCGTAGCACCCGTAATGGGTTCTCCGGTTGCATCTTTCACATGTCCCTTCACCACAATCTGCTGGGCAAAGGCACAGACGGAGAGGATAAGTCCACACACTAGCATGGCTATCCTTTGAGGCATCGCATTAATTAGCTGCTTCATCATTCTCAGTTTTTAAAAGTTTAAGTTATGCATTGTTTAAATTATAGTTGTCTGCTGTTATTATATATAAGGTACGCGCGCGCGTAAAAGGTCGTTTTTCGCCCTTTCGGGTTTCACATCCTTTCTTTCCGGCAATGCCGTTCGCGGTTCGTCACCAATCCAAATAACTCTGTCGGTTTATTGTTTCGTCTAGGTTTGTCGAGCCCACGGTTTTTAATGAGCCACAACATCTGTCTTGCAAAAGTAGCTTTCTTTGTGTTAGTTTGTGCTTTTTTCGCAGGAAAAGCGCAAAATGTTTAGCGCAAACGTTTGCATAAAATGAATTGAAAAGCTTTATCAGGCGAAAAAGTATGCAAATGAAAGGCCCAAAGGAAACAAAAAGGGTTCCCGCTACCAACCAGTTAACGAACCAACCGGCTTTACCCTAAACATCCCTACAACCCGCCAACCAATCAGCTTAAAAAACCATTGCCCCGCCGACCTAAAAACCAACCAGCCCGAAAGTTCACCGGCTCATCAACATAAAAACTCATCCTAATATGCAGAAAACCATGAATAATTCCGCATAAAAAATAAGGAAATACAGAATAAATTTATATCTTTGCAAGGTCTACCTCTACAAAAAGCCATCACAGAAAGGCTTAACAGACAACAACTACATGCGCTTTTTAGCGGCAAAAGAGAATTTAGAATTATGGGAGAAATAGCATCTATCACGATGAAGGATATCGCAAGAGAGTTGAACGTCTCGGTTGCGACTGTATCGCGCGCGTTGAAAAACAGCCCACGCATCAGCCGGCAACAACGCGAACGCATACAGGCCTACGCCAACGAACACAACTTCTCGCCTAACCTCATCGCCGAAAGCTTGCGCAACAGCAGAGTACGCCCGATGAAAATCATTGGCGTGATTGTACCCGAACTAACGCACTTCTACTTCGCTTCGGTGCTTGCCGGCATTGAAGAGGCGGCAGAGAAACAAGGCTACCGCATCATGGTGGCCCACAGCAACGAGCAGCACGAACGCGAAGTGAGCATCTGTAAGTCGTTCTTCGAGAACAAGGTATGCGGCATCATCGTGTCGCAGGCCAAAGACACCACACAATACGCCCACTTCCAACACCTTATCGACAGAGGCGTGCCGCTAGTCTTCTACGACAGAGTGTGCACAGGCGTAAACGCCAGCCGCGTGGTGGTAGACGACTATGCCGGCGCCTACGCCGCCGTTACCCACTTGGTGGAAACAGGTTGTAGGCGCGTGGCCTGTTTCAACGCGTCGATGAAACTCGAAATATCAAGAACCGCTACAACGGCTACTGCGACGCACTGCTCAAACACGGCATAAAGGTAGACCCCTCGCTGGTGTTCCAATGCGACAACCGGCTGGATGCTGAACGCATCATGCCCGAAGTGTTAGACAGGCACGACCGCCCCGACGCCTTCTTCGCCGTTAACGACGATACGGCCATCGGCATACTCTACTCGGCCAAACGCAGGGGATTTCGCATTCCCGAAGACATCAGCGTATGCGGATTTACCAACGGGCAACGCGCCGTGGCCTGCGACCCAGCCCTAACCACCGTAGACCAACATGGATTTCAGGTGGGCGAAGCGGCAGCCGAAATTCTCATGCGACACGTGGAGGGACACATCGAGAAAGGCAAGACAGAACGGAGAGTGGTTCGCACCCGGCTCGTGGTGAGAGATTCCACACGCCCCATTGCCACATCCATAACCGAACAGTTGGCGCGAACCCTGCCAAAGGAAACCAATACGGGGCACGATAAGGGAAAACCGGTGGAACAACAAACGCAATCCCAGAAAGCTAAGGCACAACAAACGGCCTAAGCAGCACTACCTACAACAACATGCACCCAACCACACATGCCACACCCAACATTCAGTGAGGTGCAAAAGCCAGTAACGCCAAATTACGAATATAACCATATATGAACAATCAACTGAAAAAGAAACCCGACATGGGCTTTTGGAAACTATGGAACCTTAGTTTCGGATTTTTCGGCGTGCAGATAGCCTACGCCCTACAAAGTGCCAACATCTCGCGAATATTCGCAACACTTGGCGCCGACCCACATGAGCTAAGCTACTTTTGGATTCTTCCGCCACTAATGGGCATACTTGTGCAACCCCTCGTGGGAACACTCAGCGACAAAACATGGACCCGTTTCGGCCGCCGCATACCTTATCTCTTTGTGGGTGCAACGGTAGCCGTGCTGGTGATGTGCCTCCTACCCAATGCCGGTTCGTTTGGCATGACGGCAGGCATGGCCATGATTTTCGGCCTGACGGCACTCATGTTCCTCGACACAAGCATCAACATGGCCATGCAACCCTTCAAGATGCTGGTTGGCGACATGGTGAACGAGAAACAAAAGGCCTTGGCCTACTCCATGCAAAGCTTCCTCTGCAACGCCGGTTCAGTGGTGGGCTTTATCTTCCCCTTCTTCTTCACCTTCATCGGCATCAGCAACATAGCCGCAGCAGGTGTCGTCCCCGACTCGGTTATTTGGTCCTTCTACGTGGGCGCAGCCATACTTATACTCTGCGTTATCTACACCACATTGAAGGTTAAGGAGTGGAACCCGAAAGAATATGCCGAATACAACCAACTGGAAAAGCCACTCGACAAGGAAAAGACCAACGTCTTTGCCCTGCTGCGCAACGCCCCCAAGACGTTCTGGACCGTAGGACTGGTGCAATTCTTCTGCTGGGCTGCCTTTATGTACATGTGGACCTACACCACAGGCTCTATCGCCGACACCGTTTGGGGCGTCGACATGCAGCTACATTCGGCCACCAGCACACCCCAATATCAAGAGGCAGGCAACTGGGTGGGCATACTTTTCGCCGTTCAAGCCATTGGCAGCGTGCTATGGGCAGTGGTGTTACCCAACATCCGCAGTCGCAAAATGGCCTATGCCCTCTCGCTACTATTGGGCGGCATCGGCTTTTTGTTGGTACCCTACATCGCCAACAAGTACCTCATGTT
>NZ_HE999445.1:169616-171211 GCF_000312305.1 Prevotella conceptionensis 9403948
ACCCTACATCGCCAACAAGTACCTCATGTTCGTTCCTTTCATTCTCATTGGCTGCGCTTGGGCCGCCACATTGGCCATGCCCTTCACCTTCGTAACCAACGCCTTGGAAGGAAAAGGACACATGGGCGCATACCTAGGCCTATTTAACGGAACCATCTGCGTTCCCCAAATCATCGCCGCCGCCTTAGGAGGCACCATACTGCACCTGCTAGGCAGCGTGCAAAGCCACATGATGATGGCCGCAGGCGCAATGCTCATTATCGGTACTTTCTGCGTGTCGATAATAAAAGACAAGGAGAAATAAATCAGCGTATAGAACTTCATATACGCCCCACTTAACGCACACATGCGCCAACTACCACTAGCAGTAGTTGGCGCATGTTGTTTAACCCCGCTGGCTGCCACCATCTGTCTTACGCCCAACACACCTAAACAACATAACAAAAGCGTGTGCCGATGCAAGGTTCTGACTATCTCAACATTGCTTGTTTCAGGTTCAATGCGCCCCGCCAAATCGTTAAACTATGCAAAGTTGGCCAACATATCCACTTAATGCAACGTTTTCGTTAAGCCAAATGAACAATGTCGAGCTTGCTCGAACATTGTCATGGCGAGAAAACGCACTTTTCGATGAACGAGAAAAGAACCATTTACGACAATATCTTCACTGCAAAAGATGCACTTAGCAGAAAGATACAGAACCGTTTCAGTTGGGGAGCAGGTCTCCGTTTCGGAATAGAAGTTAAAGACAAGTATCAGTTTATGCTAGGGTACGACAGGGGTTTCAACAAATTCAGTTCATCTTTTGGCAATTCAAGAATGAACCTTTTCTCTGCCTCTGTTGCTTACATGTTTTAAAAACGCTATGCCATTCAACTTCATCCGAACAAGCATAGTTGTAAAATGCTAACGGCAAGCAAACAAAGGGGCGGCCTTATCGGGCACGCCCCTTTATTTTGCACGCATCATCAAGAACATTTCTCACCTTGTACGAACATTCATACGCGCACAAGAGCGAGAAAAGTTTCCTGCGGATGAAAGCAGCGTTAAACCCAAATCGATCGTTAGAGCCGTTTAGATTTTGTGTATTGTTGAGCACATTGCCTATCTTACTCTTGAAGGCGTAGTGTACTACGACAAAAGAATAAGACAGGCAAGATGCCGACAAGCAAACAAAAGATGGACAGGAAGTGATGAAAACAACATAAAACATGTTGTAAGCGTTCTAACGACTGATTTGGGTTAAAGCCAAAGCGGTGCTTGGAACGTACCCTTTCAAACCCTTCTCAACAAGTTCCCATTGTTAAATATGATGCTTTTATTTTACAAAACACATCCCAACCTCCATGCCATTCTAGCGAAAATTAAGGCTCAAAAGTAGGTAATTGGCCGCAAGTTTACGACCTACGCACTGTCCCATGTGTCTATTTTTAAGAAATCCACTTGCATTTTGCACCATTTAGCCTTTCTAGATTGGTTGAATGTTCGTAATTTTTCAAGCCCAATTACACGCATTTAGCTCCTAAAATCCCACTTTTTGATGGTTATTTTGCCCTTTTGGGCCATGTGTTTCATGGTTCTAAAAGGTTTGTTTA
>NZ_HE999445.1:171597-187420 GCF_000312305.1 Prevotella conceptionensis 9403948
CCTTTTGGGCCATGTGTTTCATGGTTCTAAAAGGTTTGTTTATACTATTTGCGGTGTATTTTTATGCTTATTACCTTCCATTTAGCCGCATTTTACCCTGCGTTTTGCACCATTTTACCCTGCGTTTTGCACCAAAACGCACTGTATTTAGCACCAAAACGTACTGCGTTTAGCACCAAAACGCAGTGCATTTAGCAGCAAAACGCAGTGTAATTAGCGGCAAATAGCCCAAAACCTGGTGCAAATGGCGGTCGTTCCAAATAAATATTCATTTTGCCAACATGTACAACTAGCCCCTTTTTGCATCACAACCAACCTCCGCGAGAATCGTTTTTTTGCAGCCTGCTGGGCAGTTGGTGAGTTTAGAAGGCACTCATAATGTTAAAAACTACACTGAAAAGTGGACATTTCTTTTTAAGTTAACGAGCTTGTAGCTTTACGAGTTGACGAGTGTACGAATTAATTCCGCCAGCCGATAACAACAGACTGCAAGCTACACCACCTTTATTCATCGGTAACACACACCTTGCTTCTCTATAATAGTTTACTTTTAGTATCGAATAGTAACCACCACCAAAAAGCATCATTTTCATAGAATATGGTTGGATAAGCAACAAATTATCTTTCAAAAAGGCTGTTATTTTATACCTCCCCCCCTCAGAACAATAAGAAAGGTTTTACCAAACATCAATATTTTTAGAACAATATCTATACGTCTTACTAGACCATCTTTTCAGCATCCGAGCAGGATAAACACAGTTATTTTTCATTATTACACCCCATCGCGGCACACACAATGCACAACAATCTTATTAATATTAGTACATTTTTGTTGTAAATCGGAAGACAAAACAGGAAATTAAAAATAAATCGAAAGAAACTTTATTAAACGCTTGGCGCGTAAAAATATTTTACTTAAATTTGCTGTGTCAACACTTTAAAACCAAAGAACATGAACAAATTTTCAATCAAACGAACAATCCTTTACTGCTTGGGAGGGATATTCATTGTGGCCTGTTCTAAAACAAGTGAAGAAAACATGGGTGAGCTAACCCAAAAAATACGCAACAAGTGGAAACAAATGCCACAGACAAGAAAGACAACGGATACCTCTCGGACAATGTTTTTAACACAGATACTCCAGCTCCATACAACGACAACGCAGAAAGCACACGCACTAATTATAAATATCTGTTGAAGTATGCCACGTTTACAAAGCACTAACACAATTTCACATACAATTAAAATGCAGCAATCATGAAGACCTATATAAAAACAATATGGACAAAAGCCATGCTTTGCATCTGTATATGTACACTACTCTCGTGTTCGGATGAAGACGGCCCTCATGTTGTAGACCCTTTTAGGGTAAGCATCAGGTTCGAAAGCCCCAAAGGCACAAACATTGCAGACTCTCTAAACATCATCGACAACACAAAGCCCGAAACATGGAATGCTAAAAAGGAAGACATCCAAGTGCGTGTTTATAGAGGGAGCGACCTCAAACCCCTGGAAATTAACAGAACCAGATGGGCGTACATAAAAGAAAATACCATACCCAACTTTCTCGGGGGAACAACATTGAATGTATCTGCCACTGACATGCGGATTTGGAAGGAAGATTTTTGGGGACGTGAAACGTATATCTTTGAATTTATAAGCAAAAAACTATTCGGCAACGATGAGCCGCATACCATTAAATGGTTCGTAACGTGCAAAGGCAGCATGCAATATAATGTGTACAAATGCGAGATAGACAACGAAGACATGCCTCTATCGAAGAGCCATCTACTGATGATTGCGGGGTGTGCCGACCTCTATGCAGAAGTGACACTGAGAATAAAGCCTACTAAATAGCACAATCTGGCGGGGAAAGAGCCTCGCGAAATACTGATAAGCAAATACAAATGTGCGCCTTTCAAGTGTGGCTAGAAAACATCTTTGGCTTTACCTTCGCGCAAAAATTATCTCTACCAACAAGTAATATCTGCATGGGGGAGAAAAAAACAATTTCTCCCCTATCCTTTCAGCTTAAACGATGTGGCGATGCTTTCCACCTCGGCAGCAAAAAGGCTGTCGGTTTTAAGGCGCGCCTCAACCTGCGCACAGCTATGCAGCACCGTGCTATGGTCGCGCCCGCCAACAAGCTTTCCTATGCGGCTGGCAGGCATCTTGGTGTATTTCTGAGCCAAATACATCGACACTTGGCGCGGCACAACCAAGTCGCGCTTGCGGCTTTTGCTGCTCACGGCCGACACGCTAACGTTGAAATGATTGCTCACCTTCTCCAAAATGTCGTCTACGGTAAGTGGCGTATCGTCTACCTTCACAGCCCTTTTAATCACCCTTTCGGCCAACCGCATGTCAATGTCGCTGTTATACACCACCGAATAAGCCATCAAACTGTTGATAACCCCCTCCAAGTCGCGCACACTTCCATTAGCCGTTTCAGCAATAAACTGCGTAACTTCGGCAGGTATTTTCAGGCCGTCGCGGCGTATTTTGGCGTTCAATATGTCTACACAGAGTTGTTCATTGGGCTTTTCTAGTTCGGCAATGATGCCACACGAGAAACGGGTGATAAGTCTATCGCTCATGTCGTTCAGTTCAACGGGTGGGCGATCGCTAGCCAAGATGATGCGTTTGCCGTTGCGAAAGAGGTGGTTGAAGATGTGGAAAAACGTTTCTTGGGTTTTTTCTGCGCTGGCCCACGTCTGCACATCATCAACAATAAGCATGTCGATGGTTTGGTAGAACTTGATGAAGTCGTTGGTGGCGTTCTTCAACACTGCGTTAACAAACTGCAGCTGAAAGAGGTGTGCGCTGATGTACAACACCCTTTTCTGGGGGTACAGCTGCTTGGTTTGCACGCCGATGGCATTTACGAGGTGGGTTTTTCCACAGCCCGACGGCCCATAAATGAACATGGGGTTGAACTGATTGGTGTTGGGATGCTCGGCAACAGACAGCCCTACGGAACGCGACAGCTTGTTGCTCTCGCCCTCGATGTAGTTCGAGAAAGTTTGGTGTGGGTTAAGTTGCGGGTCTAGTTCCTGCTCCTTGGCCGGTTCTTCCACAGCTTTCTGCTTTGCGCCCCATGTTTTGGCGGCCTGCGTAGCGTGCGCCTCGGCCGGGTCGGCCTCGATGTCTTGAGTCTTTTTGTGCTCGCTATCCACCACCACCCTATAAGTAAGGCGTATGCGCTGACCAAAAGCGGAGAACAACACCCTGCTTAGCAGATCGATATAATGTTCTTCGATATACTCGTACACAAACGAGCTTGGCACACGTAACACCAAAAGCTTCGTTTCGTTGTTAAACGATTCGAAGACAATAGGTTTGAACCAGGTGTCAAACTGCTGTGGAGAAACGTTCTGCGCAATGAGCGCAAGAGCTGCTTCCCAATGTTTATCGGGAGTTACGTCCATTATATCTATACTGTTGTTGGTTTTTCGGCACATGGCGTGCCGCGGTCTCTGAAATCTACTGCAAATATCGCAAAAAAAATTGGTTTTGGCAAATTACAGGCCGTTTTTGAAGAAGATTAAGGACGTGAAAGGTTTTGCAAAACTTGTGAAACATTGCACCAGGTGAATTCAAGGAGAATATTAAGGACAAATAAGTGAACGCGCATGAGTTCTGGCCTCACCCCACAACCCCTCTCCAAGGGGATATGGGGGTATGATATGCTTTGCCATAACTTAGCTAACGACGTGGCAAATACTTGTATCAACCACCCCCTAAGACACACAACCGCCACCACTCTAGCTTTGCAGAATGGTGGCGGAGATGTGTTTATGGATGTTAAGTTGGTGAGGTTGTGAACTCAAAACCGCACAACCGCTGCAACGCTATAACCTAACAAACTCAAAGCCCTACTTGTCTTTACGCCCGAAGAGCGAGAAGTGCACGTAGCGTTTGGGGTGTTGGCGAACGTTGATAAGCAGCGAGTCGGCACTCATCAGCGTTGCATTGAGGTTGTTGTAAAGGGTTGGGTCGCGCATCAGCAAGCCCAACGAGCCCTCGTTGCTGTTAAGCTTTTGTGTCATTTCCTCCACGTTGGCCAAGGTTCGGTTCACCTGTTGCATCGTCCCGTCGAGGTCTAGCGCAGCCAAGTTGGTGGTCAGCGTGTTGGTATTGTCCAACACCTTGTTGGCCTTTCCCACCATAGCAGGTACACTTCGGTTAAGACCAGCCACCAAACCATTGAGCTGTTGCGAAGTGGTGCGCAGGTTAGCGGTAAGCCCTTGCACGTTGTCTAACGACTGGTTGATGGCGGGATTGGCCAAAATAGCGTTCACATTAGCCAAAATGGAATCGAGTTTGGGCAACAATCGCTCGATAGATGGCACCATGTCGGCCACCTGCGCCAATGCTCCCTTGCTTACGTTGCCCTGTATCACGTCACCAGGACTAAGAAACCGACCGCTATTGGGAGCAAGAATAAGGTTTAGTTTCACGTTTCCCATGAAGTCGCTCTCTATCTCGGCTGTGCTTCCTTGCGGCACGCGCATATTCTTATCGAGGTCTATCGTAACCACGATATCCCCCTTTTGGTCGTAGTTATACTGGATGCCGGTTACCACGCCCACAGCAAACCCATTGGCATAGATTGGCGTTGAGCTGGATAAACCGGTTATATCTTTGAACATTACCTTATAGCCTGTATCGTTGGAAAATAAGGTTAACCCTTTCAGAAAGTTCATGCCGAAGAACAAGATCACCACTCCGGCAATGGCTACAAGGGCAATTTTTACCTCTCTCGTAAAGATTTTCATATTTAATTATTTGTTTCCTTTATGTCTGTTAACCGAGAACTCGCGTATGGCTTTGTTCACATCCATGCGCTCACCGTCTTTAAAGGCGATGACGAACGCATCGGGGAACTTGTTGGCAATGCTCTTCCGCAGTCGGTTTATCTCGTTATAGTCGGCCGATGCACCATAAGTGTACTTCACCATGTCGTTCTCTCTGAAATATCCCACGTCTTTCAGCCCCTTAAATTGCGGACTGTTGCGACGTATGCGCGTGGGACTGGCAATGATTTGCACCTTAAAGATGGGTACCACGGCCGTTTCGCCGAAGGATATTATCTTTTCTTCGGCATCTCCCGACGTAACGTTTGGCAACCTTGTTTCTTCGTTCGGCCTTGGTTCGGGCGTATACACCGTTGGGCGTTCTGTTGTGCCTTGGTTGCCGGCCTGCGCCCTTTGCGGCACTGTCCTGCCAGCTGCACTATCGCGTATTAGCGGTTCAGACGATGTTCGCCCCACTCTTCTTGAAGTTTGCGGTGCAGGCTTAGTTGGCGTTGCAGGCACATCGTTAGACTTGTACACATCGGGAACAACGTCGGGAACGGCAGGCGTTGGCACGGGTGCAGGCTTATAAGGCACCACCACTCCATTGTGGTACTTATTCTTATAGTTCACGAACGCCCGATAAATACCCGTGGCGATGTTCTCCACGCGCGCCTTATCGTTGAGCAACCGCTCTTCGTCGGGTGTGGTGATAAAGCCCAATTCGATGAGACAACTAGGCATCGACGTCTCTCTCAGCACGAGGAACCCCGCCTGATGCACGCCCTTGTCTGGACGATTGGCTGCCGAACACGTTTCGCGTTGCACCATCTTGGCCAAGTCTACGCTGTTGGCCATATTGCGGTCTTGCATAAACTCGAACATGATATAGCTCTCCGCCGAGTTGGGATTAAAGCCCTGATAGCTTTGTTTATAGTCCTTTTCTATCAAGATTACGGCGTTTTCGCGCTTAGCCACATCCAGATTGTCGCCGGCTCGGTGCATTCCCAGGGTGTAAGTTTCCATGCCATAGGCCTGCTTTCCGCCGGGCAAAGCGTTGGTATGTACCGATATAAACAAGTCGGCCTTATTCTTATTGGCGATGTTGGCCCGTTCTTTCAGTCCAATAAAAACATCAGTTGTACGCGTATAAATCACCTTTACGTCGGGGCAATTACGCTGTACCTGTTTTCCAAAGGCCATAGCCACGCTCAGGTTTATGTCTTTTTCTTTCGAGAAAGTGCCCAGTGCGCCAGCATCTTTGCCGCCGTGCCCAGGGTCGATAACCAACACGAACTTCTTGCCTGCGGCATTTGCGGCAAACGGCAGAAGGAGTAACAGGGCGAGGAGGGCGGCAATCTTTTTGTTCATACACGCTGATTTGAAGAGCCGTATCATCGATGTCATGTTACATTTGGGGCTTGTCCTAAAAGTTTTCGTTGCATTTCAAGTCTGCATTGAGTCTCACTCTCCACTGTATCTCTGTTTTTTCTGCCATCCTTCGTTCGTTCTTTCGAGTGTCAAGCCTTGTTATGACACCTATCAAGAACCAAGCGAAATATGCCCAGATAAAACCTAAAAATCCAGCAAGGGGACTGTTTCAGAACCCGCCCTTGTGTATCCTGAGCTGCCGATTAACGGCTTTGTTTATGCAAAAATACAGAAAAAAGGCCGTATTAAAGCCCTTCTCACTGGCTTTTATCATTATTTAATTGAATTTCTACGGCTGCTTGCCCTCCACAAGTGCCCATAGGCGGGTTTTGTTTAGCCACTTCAAGTCGTATCGAACGTATTCGGGGGAAGTCGCGAAAGAGCCGTTGGGCGATGCGATAGGCCACGTTTTCGAGTAGACATGACGGCTTTTGCATCTCTGTTTCAACAACGGCGTACACCTCGGCATAGTTCAACGTGTGGGCCACATCGTCGCTCTGCATGGCTTGTTCGATGGGATATTCGGCACGAAGGTTCACAACATAGTCGTTTCCCGCCGTTCGTTCTTGGGGCATCACGCCGTGAAAGGCGTGGAAATGTAGGTTCCGAAGATGAATGTAATGGGACATAATGAAAGGGTGAAAAGGTGAAAGGGTTATTAAAGGTGAAAAAGTGAAAGGGTGAAAAGGTGAAAAAATGGCTAACGCCGTTTAAAGGTGAAAAGATGGCTGCGCCGTTTAAAGGTGAAAGGGTGAAAAGATGGCTAACGCCGCTTAAAGGTGCAAAGGTGAAAGGGTGAAAGGGTGAAAAAATGGCTGCGCCGTTTAAAGGTGAAAGGGTGAAAAGATGGCTAACGCCACCTATACATTTGGCTTAACTTCTTAACAACTGAGCTATTGGCTTAACTCCTTAACTCCATAACTCCTTAACTTCTAAAAGTGAAGGGTGAAAAGATGGCTAACGCCTTTATAAGGTGTCTAGCGGTTTCTAGGTTTCTAGTTCATTTTAGCTTTCGGACAAGTCAGACAGGTCAGACTGGTCAGAATTATCCTATTAGCCTAACACCACCTATACTTTTGGCTTAACTCTTTAACTCCTCAAAGTTTAAAAGCATTTGGCTTAACTCCTTAACTCCATAACTCCTTAACTCCATAACTCCTCAACTCCTTACCGCTTTAACTCCTTACCCGCTTAACTCCTTACTACTCAGAAAACACTACTTACTCCTTACTACTCTACTCCTTACCACTAAACAAAAAATACGCCCCACCCCGCAGCCACAAGGCTACGAAGTGGAGCAAGGAAATGCGTAATTTATCCGCAGCGCGATGCGCCACAGTTCTTGCAAATAAGGCAACCTTCCTGGTAAACGAGCGACTCTTGTCCGCAAGAAGGACACTTCATACCCGTTGCCTCGGTGCCATCGGTAATGTATTTCTTCAAGGCGCGCTCAACACCAATCTTCCAAGTGTTGATGCTTTCGCTCTTCAATTGCAGCGAACCCACCAGCTTTATCACGTGGTCGATGGGCATGCGATAGCGCAAAACACCAGATATAAGCTTGGCATAGTTCCAATATTCGGGGTTAAACTTCTCGCTCAAGCCCTCAACAGTGGTTTTATAACCGCGTTTGTTCTCAAACTGGAAGTCGTAACGACTGCGACCATCAGGGCCTACATTCTTGATGATTTTACCCTTCGTAACCGACTTAGGCAGGGCAATACCCTCGTCATCGTCTTGCAAACCCGTGAAAATCTCGTAGGGATAGCCATTGAGCAAGCCCACAAAAGCCACCCATTTCTCCTTATTGTTTTGGAAACGAACAACGTCGCACGCCAACTCTTTGGGCCTAACTTCGGTCACTTCGGGCTGTTTGCAAGGCACGATGGGCTGTTCTTCTTGCTTATCCTCTTTCTTCTTGTCTTTCTTCGATACAGAAATCATCACGCCCGAACGACTTCCGTCGCGATAAATCGTACAGCCCTTACAGCCCGAACGCCATGCCTCTACATACAAGCGGTTAACCAAAGCCTCATCAACATCGTTAGGCAAGTTCACCGTTACGCTGATAGAGTGGTCCACCCACTTCTGTATTTCGCCCTGCATCCTCACCTTCATCAGCCAGTCCACATCGTTTGCCGTGGCCTTATAATAAGGAGATTGTTCCACAATGGCATCTATTTCTTCTTGCGTATATCGCTTTTCGGTATCAAAGCCGTTGGCCTTCATCCAGTCCATAAACTTCTTATGGTACACAATATACTCTTCAAAGCTGTCGCCCACCTCGTCAACAAAGTCTACATGCACGTCTGTATCATTGGGATTTACCTTCCTACGGCGTTTGTACACAGGCATAAACACAGGTTCGATGCCGCTTGTTGTCTGTGTCATCAAGCTGGTAGTGCCCGTGGGAGCGATAGTTAGGCAGGCAATGTTACGCCTACCGTAAGCCACCATGTCGTCGTAAAGCGACTGGTCGGCCTCTTTCAGGCGCAAAATAAAGGGATTGGCGGCCTCGCGCTTGGCATCGAATATCTCGAAAGCCCCACGTTCCTTAGCCATAACCACCGAAGAACGATAGGCGGCCAGTGCCAAACACCTGTGCACACTTACGCTTACGTCGGTGGCCTCTTGCGTTCCGTAACGCAAACCCAATGCGGCAATCATGTCGCCTTCGGCTGTTATGCCCACGCCCGTGCGCCTTCCCATGCTGCTTTTGCGCTTAATCTTCTCCCAAAGGTGGTATTCTGCACCCTTCACCTCATCGTTTTGCGGATCGTCTTTAATCTTCTCCATGATGAGGTCTATCTTTTCGAGTTCCAAATCCACAATGTCGTCCATTATTCGCTGGGCAACAGCCACGTGTTTGGCAAACTTGTCGAAGTCGAAATAGGCCTCTTTGGTAAACGGATTAACCACATAGCTAAACAAGTTTACGCAAAGCAGGCGGCAGCTGTCGTACGGACAGAGCGGAATTTCGCCACAAGGGTTGGTGCTAACCGTGCGAAAGCCTAGGTCGGCATAGCAGTCGGGGATGCTTTCGCGCAGTATGGTGTCCCAGAAAAGCACACCAGGTTCTGCACTCTGCCATGCGTTATGCACGATTTTCTCCCACAACGTCTTGGCCGAAATTTCCTTCTTCACCTCCGGATTGTCGCCTTCGATGGGGAACTGCTGCACGTATGGCTTGTCGTCTACGGCCGCTTGCATAAAGCTATCATCGATTTTTACCGACACGTTCGCACCCGTAACCTTGCCTTCGGTCATTTTGGCGTCGATAAAGGCCTCGCTGTCGGGATGCTTAATGCTAACCGACAGCATCAGCGCGCCGCGCCTTCCGTCTTGTGCCACCTCGCGTGTAGAGTTGCTATGACGTTCCATAAACGGCACAAGACCTGTTGATGTAAGTGCCGAATTGTTTACGGGCGAACCCTTGGGACGTATGTGCGAGAGGTCGTGCCCCACGCCACCGCGGCGTTTCATCAGCTGCACCTGTTCTTCGTCGATGCGCAGGATAGCCCCATACGAGTCGGCATCACCTTCAAGTCCCACCACAAAGCAGTTGCTTAGCGATGCCACCTGGTAGCCATTGCCGATACCTGTCATCGGACTACCAGCAGGAACGATGTAACGGAAGTGGTCGAGCAGTTCGTAGACTTCTTGTGCAGAGAGCGGGTTGGGGTATTTCCCCTCGATGCGGGCTATCTCATTGGCGATGCGCCAGTGCATGTCTTCGGGCGATTTCTCGTAAATGTTACCGAAGCTATCCTTCATGGCGTACTTGTTTACCCAAACTCTCGCCGCTAGCTCGTCGCCGGCGAAATAATCTAAAGCGGCCGCAAAAGCCTCTTCATATGAATAAGTTTTATTATTTTCCATTACTAAACCTCTATTTTCTTTTGCAAAGCTACAAACTATTTTTGATATTATCAAACGCCTTTACTCCGAATTTTCAGAATTGTACACCATCTATTCTCAAACGTTCTCTATTTGTGGAGATTACGAACTACAAACACCCGCCACATAAACAAAGGTTAACTTTCATACAGACGTATTCACATTAAAACTTTAAGAGAGCCTTTTCAAAATAGGGAGAACATCTAAACGAATACAAATCAAACACTTAACACAATCACCCTTACTTTAATCTTGCTCACAAAGTAAGGTTCAAAGTAAAGAAGAAACACAAAAGTTGTAAAACAAATGTGTACCAAACAGCACGACAACGGCCTGCCTCCACAACGCATCAGTTTACTAAAACGGAAAACTTCAACACGCTTTTCACTGCCAATGTTTCCCATTTTGCACAATTTGTTGTACGTCAGCAATACACATCTACCCACAAACGAAATCGCCATTTGCCTTTAAGTTAGAAAATACTATCCACTATTGCATGCCTTTCCACAAGGCAGCGTTGGTTTTCGCGGCAACCTACTCTTCCTTGCCCTCCTCCCAATGCACCATGTCGTATGGATAGTAAGGATTGTCTTTTAGGTCGGTGTCGTCTATGTGCATTATCTTGGCCACGGCGGCCACTTCCCATGCCCAGTAGCCAGTGTAGCCATTTGAACGTAGATGAGTATTATGCCAAGGGGCATTTTTGTTGAGATTATACCATTTATCTAGATATTCGTTCAGTGCTTTCTTTGTTTTCTCTTTCTCTGTGGTTTGTGTAACCTTGTACAGTCCCATGTATATGCAAGGAAAAGCTAATGCCTGAGCATACGATTTTCTTTCATTATCTTCTAAGTGTGAATTTAACATGAACCATAATAACATGTCGGCAGTCCAATCATTGGGATTCGTCTCTTCATCTACGCGTTTTACGTATTCTACAAGTAGTCGAAATTGCTCATTAGGTATTTTCAACAAAATACCTAAGGCCACGCGATTTAGTATTTCAAAATAGATGGGATCATTAATATCGCACCCATGACGGAAATCATCTAATGAATTCAAATAGTCAGTCTGTAATTCTTTTATACAGCCCCCCATTGAATACTTTATCTCTATGTTATAATATGCATTTTGTGCCAATGACCAATACAAAAAAGTTCGATCGACTTGATTGTTATTATTCTCTACAGATTCGATAAGAGCTTGTTCGGTTATTACTTTACTCTGTAAATTACGTTCTAGCTGCCTTTCAAAATATTTATGATCCTTCACCTTATCTCTCATGTGCCATTTTTGCATATTGCTTGAACTTCCAAATATTGCATCAAATAGTCCCATAATTACGCTTGACATTTAAGTTAGAAAATACTATCCACCAATGCTGAACCGCCCCAGCTACAAAGGAATGCACCGATGAGACCGACTATCACTGCGCCTACGAGTGTACCCACGCCAGGACAAACGGCCGTGCCGACAATTGCGCCAATTTCGGCACCGGCCCATGCACCGGCCAAGCCACCAACGGCCGCACCTGTGGCCTGTTGTGTCTTGTCGCCAAACTCCCCTTCCTCTTGGTAGGCATCGTTGATGCAATATGCGTCCCAAGCAATGCCCACCACGATTAAGGCTCTGCCCGCAACCTTGCCCACAGTTCTAAGCACTGGGGAACTTTCGATGTATTGCGTGGTTTTCCACAAGGCATCGTTGGCTTTCGCGGCTGCCTATTCTTCCTTGTCCTCCTCCCAATGCACCATGTCGTATGGATAGTAAGGATTGTCTTTTAGGTCGGTGTCGTCTATGTGCATTATCTTGGCCACGGCGGCCACTTCCCATGCCCAATAACCAGAATAGCAGTTCTTTCTTAGATGACTGTCGTACCAAGAGGCATCCTTGTTTAGGTTGTACCATTTGCCTATATAGTCTTTTAATGCTTTTAGGGCAGCCTTACTGTCTGCGGCTTGCGTTACCTTGTATAGCCCCTTGCATTCTCTAGGGAATGCAAGCTTTTGGGCATGTGTCCTTTTCTCGTTATCTTTCAAGCGTGAGTTCAGCAAGAACCAAAGCAACAAGTCCGGTGTCCAGTCCGCAGGTTTCGCCTCTTCGTCCAAGCGCTGTACGTAGTCTACCAACTGCATGAAGTTTTCATCGGGAATGTTTAGGAGAATGCCCAGTGATATTCTGTTTAGAATGTCATCATATACAGGATTATCACAACTATTATCACGAAGGAAGTAGTCAAAAGAGTCCATATAAATTTTTTGTAGCTCTTTTAGTCCACCGTCCATTGAATATCTTATTTGGATGATATCCATACTGTCGACTCCTACCATATAACAAAAGAACAATTCACTTTCTTGCTCTGTTGTTAGATATGCTTTATACTTGTTGATTGAAGTTAATCTCTTCTCCAACATCTTTTCAAAATGTTTCCTGTCCTTCAACTTATCCCTAATGGGTTGTTCCTGTTCTTTCTTTGAACTTCCAAATATTGCATCAAATAGTCCCATAATTACGCTTGACATTTAAGTTAGAAAATACTATCCACCAATGCTGAACCGCCCCAGCTACAAAGGAATGCACCGATGAGACCGACTATCACTGCGCCTACGAGTGTACCCACGCCAGGACAAACGGCCGTGCCGATAATTGCGCCAATTTCGGCACCGGCCCATGCACCGGCCAAGCCACCAACGGCCGCACCTGTGGCCTGTTGCGTCTTGTCGCCAAACTCCCCTTCCTCTTGATAGGCCTCGTTGATGCAATATGCGTCCCAAGCAATACCCACCACGATTAAGGCTCTGCCCGCAACCTTGCCCACAGTTCTAAGCACAGGGGAACTTTCAATGTATTGCGTGGTTTTCCACAAGGCATCGTTGGCTTTCGCGGCAGCCTTGCTGCTTTGTGCGGCCTTCGAGATGGGGAATTCCGAAATGGCCTTGACAGGTCTGAGATTGGCAACCTCCGAACGAACGGACTTTATTAACCCCTTTGCTTTTGTTGGAGGTTTCGTTACCTTTTCTGGTTTCCTTGTAGAGAACACATCGTCAGTTCCCTTGGTTGCGTAGTTGCTGATCTGCATATTGCCATCGCCATCAACGTGGGTCACAGTGCGTCGTAAGCTGTTCTTATCATTGGCTGCTTTCATTGCCTCCGCATGATTTTCAGGCACGGCACCTTGTTCTAAATGTCTTCCCACCCATTTCTGGCTAAGTTGTTTGCCCGAATCCTTTGTTTTCTCTGGTCCCTTTTTCCAAGGTTTCGCATCGTCCACAATATACTCTCCATTCTTGGTGTATGCCCCATCGAACCCCTTTCCCGTAGGCTTGTCGATGTACATCAACGGATGTTTGCTCCGAATGTTCTGCATCCCCCTTGCGGCATAAAGCCTGTTGGCCGCCATCTCTCCATAATTGCCTTTCCGAATGTTGGTATTAAGTTCGATTATCCCTTTCCCCACATCATACAGCACCCTGTCTTGTACGAAACCGACGCACCTGTCGTAGTCGAGCCATTGGAGGGGGACACCCAGTCCCAACCCACGGAGCACGCCGGCCGACGGGACGGTGAAGTCTGCCGTTATCTTGCCTCCCTCTTTGCATAAGAGGCAGGCGTCCTCAAATACCAGCTTATGGCCGTTCACCTTCACCCCCGCAGCACACTTGTCCCAATACAAGGGATTGAAACAACATGGCTTGTGCGTCAGCGAACAGATGCCGAACGGGGGGATGTTCACATTCGGAACGATGTCGGCCTCCGTAACAAAAAGCTCACCGTACAGGCGACAATTGTTGCTGTGCGTAACCCTTATTTGTGTGGGAAACTGCCCTTTGTCGCAAACCAGGGTACAGTTGTCCGGGATGTATTTCTTAGCCTCTTCCATAAGTTACTCCGTGTTTGGTTCGTTCATTTCCAACGTCTCCACCATGTCTTCCGCAGCCTTGAGAACCTCCAATCCCCTTGCCGTGACCTGTATGAGCCGATGACCCGTTGCCACGGCGTACCAGTTTGAAACAGAAGTGTTGAGGTACAGCTCCGCCTGTGCGATGGTGCCGTTCTTTAAGAAAGTGTAGCTCTCCTCAAAGTCTACGTTTAGGCGCGCCTCGATGTTGTACACCTTCGTAAGGTTCTTCAACATCCTTAAGAATGCTGGCCGGTTGAAGGCTCTACTGGCAAGTGTGGCCTTGCTTACGACGTTTTTCACAAGGCCACGGTCGTCTTCTCGCGGAGCGATGTCGTTTTCCACATTGAGCGGCAGGTCCACTTCCCCAAAATAGTTCTTCAGCAAAAGTTCGTTTCGTTCCATCTCCTCGAACTCCCTATGGTACCAAGGTTGGAAGAAAATGCGCCAAAAGCCATAGCCGCCAAAGAGCGAGTGCACGAACTTCTCCTTGTCTTCCAGCAGTTGGGACGTTCCTTCCACCAAGGGTTCCACATCCGACGAGTATGCCCGCAATATCTCCGCCCGTTTAAGCTCCCAACGGCTCCTAACGCCGTCAAAGTCGGTAATGTCCCTCACCGCGCCGTCATAGCCTACGGCCACGCACATGTCGGAATACACGTCGCAAAGTTCGTCGTTATAGTAATGTATAAGCGCCGTACCTTTGGTAACGTGTCGGTGATGTTCAATACGGAAGAGCAGCTCCTCGCCATTATCCTCCAAAAGGGTCAGTTCCACAAGGCGGTCACAAACAAACTCCGTAATCTTGTTGCCCAAAAGTACGCGGTTGGCAGACGAGATGAGGTAATAGGATTGATGCCCTATTTCAGGCAATGGTAGTGTTGTCATAACGATTCCTGTTTCACGATTGGTTAACTTCCACATCACCGCCCGTCACGAAAGTGCAGTCGCCGCCGCCGACATTGGTGTTGGTCGAGCCTTTGAAGGTAGCCTCCGACGCTTTGCTTTCTATGGCAACCGCACCTGTTGCGGCTGTTGATTTCACGTCGCCCGTCTCTGCATTTGTAACGATGCCTTCCTCCGAAATGGTAATCGTGTTTTCGCCCACCTTTATTGTTATCTTGCTTTTCCCCTCCAACAGGATGTTACCGTCAGCGTCCATTTGCAAGCAGCTAGCACCTTTCCCTACGTTAGTGGCATAGTTCGCCCCAGCATTTACCACGTGGCTGTTGCCGGCAGAGATGGTGCAGTTGTTCTTCGAACTCGTCGTCGTGTTCCCAGCTCCGTCCATCACGAGCCACGCCTTGCAAGGGTCGGCTAGTCGCACGCTGCCCGTCTCGTCGTTCAGTGTCAGCGTACTTCCGCTGCGCGTGGTGATGCTCTTACAGCTGTTACCCTTTCCGCCGCCCTTACCCGTCCGTCCGTTGAACAGGCTGCCCATCACATACGGCCTGTTGGGGTCGCCATGTCGGAAACCCACCAGCACGTGGTCGCCCACCTCGGGGATGAAAACGAGACCGCGGTTGGTCTCAACGCCGTCTCGGCAGCCCCCGCCGTCGGGCGTCATCACGCGTATCCAGTCGGTGTGCATGTTGCCCGTCTGCCAGTTCATCCGCACCTGCACGCGGCCCTTGCCCTCCGGGTCGGCATTGCTCGTAACGCGAGCCATCTGCGTCTCGGCCACGGCCAGCTCCACGTCGGGAAGGGAAGGCTGCGCACACCCGATGAGACGGCCCTGAACCTGTTGGCGTAATAGTTGCCCTCGCCCACCGAATGCTCGATGTCGACGATGAGGTACTCG
>NZ_HE999445.1:187786-195377 GCF_000312305.1 Prevotella conceptionensis 9403948
CCGCTGTCCAGGTTCTCCCGGCAGGCGTTCACCTGCGTGACGACCCCGACGAACAGGAACGAATTCGCCTCCCTTCTCTTGATTTGTATGCGCTTGCCCAGCCATTCCGTACCGTCTTCCAGGGCCTTGGCCGCCACCTCGAAGTCCAAGGCGAGCTCAAAGCGGTGATGGTCGTTTATGGGTTGGTGCAGCCTGAGTGACTTGAACGAGAAAAGGGGCTTGCCGCCGATGCTCACGGCGATGTCGTTGTTGGGTGTCCACAGGTTCATAGGCGTTGTTTTTGAGGTTTCTAGTCGTGGTGGAAATTAAAGCCGGAGACTTGCAATTAAGTTGTCTCCGAAAGCCAAAGTTAGTAAAACAAATCCAAAACGGCAACAAATTAAGGGGGCCAACATCTTCCCTTTAACGATATTTAAACCTGGGAATTATCGACTCGCCAACCCGAAATTGTCAACTCGCCAATCCGAACTAGTCAACTCGCCAACCTAGACTAGTCAACTCTCCAGCCTAAAATTGTCAACTTTTCGGCGCAAATTTTAACATTATGAGTGCCTTTTTTGCCCACCAACCGCCTACCTTGCCGCAAAAAATAGATTCTCGCGAAGGTTTGTTTTGGTGCAAAAAGAGGGCAGTTGTACATGCAGGCGAAATGAATTTTTATTTAAACTGACCGCCACGAACACCCGTTTTTGGGTGATTTGCAGCAAAATGCAGCGCGTTTTGGTGCTAAACGTAGTGCAATATGCCGCTAAATGCAGTGTGTTTTGGTGCAAAATGCAGTGCGTTTTGGTGCAAAATGCAGTGTGTTTTGATGCTAAACGCAGTATGAAATGCCGCTAAATGTGATACGAAAAGCATAAAAATACACTACGATTGCATAAACAAAACCCTTTCGAACCATGAAAAACATGGTCGGAAAGGGCGAAATCGTCGTTAAAAAGTGGGATTTTAGGGGGTAAAAAGCGGGTAATTGGGCTTGGAAAATTATGAGTTGGCGACCAAAATAGAAAGGCAAAATGGTGCAAAACGCAGGTTCTTTTCTTGAAAATAGACAAAGCGAAAGGCGTACAAGGTTAGAAATGGTAGACATTTGCCTACTTTTTAACCCCTATTTTCGCTAGAACGGAGCGAAAAATAGAGCATCTTTGTAAAATAAAAGATAATAATTTAAGTTTTTGAGTTGGGGAGAAGATATATTCGGGAGCTGGGGAGTTAGTAAGGTTTGCGAGTTGATGCGCTTGTGAGTTGGAGAGTTTGTAAGTTAGAGAGTAGATGTATTCGGGGGTTGGGGAGTTAGTGAGCTTGCTAGTTGATGACTTGATGAGTTGTGAGTTTGTAAGTTGATGAATTCAGGAGTTGTTGGTCTTTCATGAGTTTATAAACTAGTGAGTTGATTTGTCCTGGACTTCGTATATGAGCGGAGTGTTTATCTCGTGTTGGCATCACAAAGACAACAAACTCCGCTCAATTTATAGAAAGATTAAAAGTTAAGACGGTTTCATATACTTCCTCTTTCATATGTCCTATTTTTAGTTATTACTACTCGTTGTTCAGCCAGTTACACTGCCCCTTGTGTAGAAAAGCGTGGAGCGTATTTCCAACTTTCACCTTTTGCTTGTCGCTGTCGAGCGGTGCGACAAAGACACAACAAATCCGCACACACCATTGTGTGGACAACTCAGAGAACATGTGCAGCCCATCCGCTCGCCTTGCCAGCGTGGAGTCTGCTAGCGAATTTAAAATTAAATCCATCTTCTGGTAGACTTTAGCTTAGAGTAATACTCAATATCCTGCTGAACGATTGTCTGCGTAACAAATAATCTGCTTAATATTTCTTCAGAAATAGCCTCATCCTCTGCGCACCCAGTATTCTTTGCTAAGAGTACAAGTGCTTCCTTGATTAGGTAACTTTTGTTGGAAACAGGTATTTCATCATCACGTTTTACATTTATAATCAGTTTCTCTATCAGTTCTTTATTGGATTTGTTTACATAAAAGTCCTCCTCATTTGAATTAAAATCTTCGTTATAATAATCTTCTAAAATAGATTTAATTCTTTCTATCTCTTTTAAATAATACACCTCTTCCATTTTCTAATGGTATCCACCTTTTTATGAATACTGTTTGTTTAATTCATTGTTGCCCTAAACGCTTTTACTAAAAAGAAGTAACGCCAAGAATAAGCTTTATCTTAGTGATGAATATCACCTCGCCTACTCCCAATGGCAAAGATAACACTTTTCGTTCAAGCAATCGGTAAAACCCCAAAGAAAACATCAAAAAAATCCAATAGCGACGTGTACGTCGATTTGGAAAGTGCAGGTATAAGAAAGAGAAAAGTCAATACCACTTCACCGGTAGAAACTATTCGTGGGGCGCCTGCGATTACATCAGCAGGACGACCGACAATGACAGCAAAAGTAAAGTTACACATTTTTAGCCTACCGCCAAAGGTTAACGCAAACAGATTTAAAACTTTTTCTAGCTACCGCAAAGTTTTTTTGCTCTTCCCAACGGCATTCTCAGGGCAATTAGATGCAACAAGCCTAATGCACCTACACCATCGCGCGGCATCCTCTACGCCCCATTTTTCGCTAATAAGCGTTAAAAACATTGTATAGTTAGAGTTTTTTTCGTTACTTTGCAGGAAATTCGGTGTAATAGTGCCATTTTAAAATGAGAAAGAAACACAACAAAGCCCGCAGCCGCTACGGGTTGCAGGTAATAACGCTATGCATAAGCACCGCACTGGTGCTTATTTTGCTGGGCATAATAGTGCTCTCGGTATTCAGCACACGCAACCTTACCAACTACGTAAAGGAGAACCTCGTAGTGACCATGATGCTCGACCAAGACCTAACAAACCCCGAAGCGCAACGCCTTTGCACACGCTTGCAGGCGCGCCCGTACATAAAGAGCCTCTCCTTCATCAGTAAAGAGCAGGCCCTTAAAGAACAAACGGCCGCTATGGGCAGCGACCCCAGCGAATTTGTTGGGGGCGACAACCCGTTCCTGGCATCCATCGAGCTAACCCTTAAAGGCGATTACGCCAATAACGACTCGCTTAATTGGATTTCGAAAGAACTCAAAGCCTATCCCAAGGTGGCCGACATCACTTACCAACACGAACTGGTTGAGGACGTGAACAGTACCCTAAGCAAAATATCTTTGGTGCTGTTGGCGCTGGCCGCACTGCTCACCTTCGTGTCGTTCTCGCTCATCAACAACACCGTTCGCCTGGGCATATACGCACGCCGTTTCTCCATACACACCATGAAACTAGTTGGTGCGTCGTGGGGATTCATCCGCCGTCCCTTCATTAAGCAAGCCGTCGGCGTGGGTATTGTGGCCGCCTTGTTGGCCATTGTGGTGCTGGCATGTTGTGTGTACGGGCTTTATCGCTACCAAGAGAATATGCTGAGCATCATCACTTGGCAGGTATTGGCCATAACGGGCTGTGCCGTACTGCTCTTCGGCATCTTCATCACCGCCATTTGCGCATACATTTCGGTAAACCGATTTTTGCGTATGAAGGCTGGCGAACTGTATAAAATATAATAGATTGCAAGGTAAGGCACACGCTGCCCATATATAATAAGGTGTAATTCGACCGAAAGAAACGGCCGACACTTTGCTTTGAACAATCGCCACCATTATAAATAAGGAGTGCATCGACCGAACAAAGCGGAAAAAACATCCGACTAACGCACGCCGCACATTATAACTATATGGTGTAAACAAACATCGAAACATCAATGTTGAGGCCACTGTCGCACTACGCCAACACACGCGACATGGCCAACACACAAATACGAATACAACAAACATGGATAAAAAGAACTTCGCTTTCGACAAGATGAACTTCATCTTGTTAGCCGTGGGCATGGCAATTGTGCTATTGGGACTAATACTGATGAGCGGGCCAGGCTCTACCGAGACCGCTTTCAACCCCGACATTTTCAGTGCCACACGCATCAAAGTCGCCCCCGTGGTGTGCTTTATTGGTTTCATCTCCATCATCTACGCAGTGATACGCAAACCCAAAGACCCGAAAGAGCAGCAAGAAGAGCAACAAGAAGCGTAACACGACATGGATATACTGCAAACCATTATCGTGGCCATCGTGGAGGGACTCACCGAGTTTCTCCCCGTATCGTCTACGGGCCACATGATTATTACACAAGCCCTGCTGGGCATCCATAGCGACGAGTTTGTGAAAGCCTTCGACGTTATCATCCAGTTTGGGGCCATCCTCGCGGTGGTGGTGCTTTATTGGAAACGCTTTTTTAGGCTCGACCACTCCACGCCTCCCGAAGGACTGACGCCCGTTCAGCGCACATTGCGCAAGTGGGACTTCTACTATAAGCTGCTCGTTGCCTTCATCCCTGCGATGATTATCGGCGGACTTTTCAACAAGTACATTGATGCCTTACTGGGAAACGTGATGGTGGTGGCCGTTATGCTCGTTGTGGGCGGCGTGTTTATGCTGTTCTGCGATAAGCTTTTCGGCAACGGTTCGCCCGAAACAAAGCTCACCACACGCCGTGCGTTTGCCATTGGCGTATTCCAATGCCTCGCTATGGTACCTGGTGTGTCGCGTTCCATGGCCACAATCGTAGGCGGTATGACACAAAAGCTCACGCGAAAAGACGCTGCCGAGTTCTCGTTCTTCCTCGCCGTGCCAACCATGTTCGCCGCAACGTGCCTCGATTTGCTGAAACTTTTCCTCCACATGCATAAGACTGGCGACTATTCTATGCTTGCCAGCCATGTAGGAACGCTGGTTCTAGGCAGTGTGGTGGCTTTCGTTGTGGCACTCGTTGCCATCAAAGCCTTCATCGCCTACCTCACCAAATACGGTTTCCGGGCCTTTGGTGTGTACCGCATCATCGTGGGTGGTGCCATCTTAGCGTGGCTGCTCGCAGGTAATTCACTAGCTATGGTAGACTAATGAATATCCAAGAAGGCGAGATTATCTGCATCGACAAGCCCTACGAGATTACTTCTTTCGGGGCGTTGGCTCGCGTAAGGTACTTGTTGTCGCGACGTCTTGGCGTTAAGCGCGTAAAGATTGGACACGCAGGAACGCTCGACCCTTTGGCAACTGGCGTATTGGTGCTGTGTACGGGTAAGGCAACAAAGCGTATTGCCGAGTTACAAGCCCACACCAAAGAGTATGTGGCCACACTGCAACTGGGTGCTACCACGCCTAGCTACGATATGGAGCATCCTGTTAACGAGACTTTTGAAACAAGTCACATCACTCGCGAGGCCATCGACAACGCCCTACAACAGTTTGTGGGCGAGATACAACAAGTTCCGCCAACATACAGTGCCGTAAAGGTGAACGGCGACCGCGCCTACGACCTTAGACGAAAGGGAAAAGACGTGGAACTGGCACCAAAGACGCTACGAATAGACGAAATAGAAGTGCTGAACTTCGACCCAAGCCAAATGCAACTCACCATCCGCGTGGTCTGCGGCAAGGGTACGTACATCAGAGCCTTGGCGCGCGATGTGGGACGAGCACTGCAAAGTGGCGCATATCTCACCGCCTTGCGACGTACAAGGGTGGGCGACATACGCGTAGAGAACTGCTTACAACTAGATTTCTTTAAGGAATGGCTCGACCAACAAGATATCGAGAACTCCCTTTCTTAGGAATAAGGTAGTAGGAGTAGAGGAGTAAGGAGAAAGGGAGCAAAGTTGTAAGGAGTAAGTAATAAGTAGTAAGGAAGTAGTCAGGAGCAAAGCCAATAATTTAGTTGCAGAGAGCGAAACGGACTTGTTAACTCATTAACTCGCTAACTTGTGAACTTGCAAACTCGTAAACTTGTAAACTTGTGAACTCGTAAACTTGTGAACTTGCAAACTCGTAAACTCGTCAACCTGTGAACTTGAGAACTCGTTAACTTGAGAACCTGTGAACCTGCAAACTCGTTAACTGGTTAACTCACCAACTCGTCAACTTGTAAACTCGTCAACTCGTCAACTTGTAAACTCATTAAGTAACAACCCCTCCACAATATAAAACATCAACATGAAGCTATCACAATTCAACTTCAAGCTGCCGCAAGAGCTAATCGCCCTGTATCCCAACAGCGTGTATCACGAGATAAAAAACGAAAAGGGAGAAAAGGAAATGTCGCGACTAACACGCCGCGACGAATGCCGACTGATGGTACTTCACAAGAAGTCGGGCACCATCGACCTCTTCCGTAAAGACAAAAAAGGAAAACCTGTAAAGGGCGACTTCCTGCAATTCCGCGACGTGATAGACTACTTCGACGAAGGAGACACGTTTATTTTCAACGATACAAAGGTGTTCCCGGCTCGCCTATACGGAATGAAAGAGAAGACCGACGCCAAAATTGAGGTGTTCTTGCTACGCGAACTCAACCAAGAAATGCGCCTTTGGGATGTTTTGGTGGAGCCTGCGCGCAAAATACGTATTGGCAACAAGCTATTCTTCGACGACAGCGGAACAATGGTGGCCGAGGTGATTGACAACACAACGAGCCGTGGACGCACACTACGCTTTCTCTACGACTGCGACCACGATGAGTTCAAACGTTCGCTCTTCGCCCTCGGCGAATCGCCCCTGCCACGCTACATTATCGACAAACGCGAGAACCACCACGCCACGGAAGAAGACATAGAAGACTTCCAAACCATCTACGCGGCCAACGAAGGAGCCGTAACCGCACCTGCAACAGGGCTGCATTTCAGTCGCGAGCTGCTTAAACGAATGGAAATTCGCGGCATCAACTCGGCATTCATCACGCTCCATTGCGGATTGGGCAACTTCCACGACATTGAAGTGGAAGACTTAACCAAGCACAAAGTTGATTCTGAATCAATGCACATTGGGGCAGAAGCATGCGCCATCGTGAATAAGACCAAAGCAGAAGGCAGACGTGTCTGCGCCATCGGAACGAGCGTGGTGAAAGCCACTGAGACGGCCGTCGGTACCGACGGGATGCTGAAAGAGTACACGGGATGGACCAATCGCTTTATCTTCCCGCCCTACGACTTCGGACTAGCCGACACGATGATGGCCAATTTCTATCACCCACTCTCCACATTGTTGATGTCGACAGCGGCATTTGGAGGCTACGATCTCGTGATGGAAGCCTATCGTCTGGCGGTAGAAAACGAGTATAAGTTTGGCTGCTTTGGCGACGCATTGCTCATTCTCAACGACTAACAGCCGTGCACGAACATAAGGTTTACATGAGTCTTGGGGCTAACTTGGGCGACCGCGAAACCAATATCAAGCTAGCCATCAAACAAATATCAGAGCTGATTGGACCCGTTGTGCGCCAATCGGCTCTGCTCGAAACCGCCCCTTGGGGGTTCAACTCTACCAACACCTTCATCAATGCGGCCGTATGTAGCCAAACATCACTGTCGCCAAGAGAGGTGTTGAAGGCCGCACAAGACATCGAACGCGCATTGGGACGCACCCAAAAAAGCACTGATGGACAGTACCACGACCGCCCAATAGACATCGACATCTTGCTCTACGACGACCTGCACGTGAACGAACCCGACCTCGTGATACCGCACCCACACAAGAACGAACGTCAAT
>NZ_HE999445.1:195666-216064 GCF_000312305.1 Prevotella conceptionensis 9403948
CCGCCAATCATAAGCAGACAAGGGGGCTTTCCCCCTGTCGTTAGTTTCATATTTAAAAGTGATGTGCTGCCAATTACAAGCAGACAAGGGGGCTTTCCCCCACTCCACCCTCCATTATGGCAGTGCAAAAGCAGCATTAAGCTCTCCGCAGTAACAGCATTTCAAACCCCACACTATTCACCATTCTCATGCTCCATCCCCGCCCTTTGCTTTCCCTTGTCCTCTCGGCATTGTCGCTTTGCGGTTTCGCCAAAGGCAAATCGTCTGCACAACTCACCCTCTTTGTTGGCACTTACACCGAAGATAGCCCTTCGGAAGGTATTTATGTGTTCCACTTCAACCAAGAAACGGGACACTTCTCACTTCGGTCTTCGGTCAAGGCAGGCAATCCCTCATTCGTGGTTTTGTCGCCAAACGGCAACCGATTGTATGCCGTGAGCGAGTTCAACGATGGGCGACAAGGGGCGTATAGCTTTGACTACAACCCGAAAACGGGGCGTCTTTCAAACCCCACTTTCGTCTCTACCAAGGCAGGCGACAGGCTCAACGACCCCGAAAATCGACCAGGTAGCGACCCTTGCAACCTCTACACCGATGGGCATTGCCTAATAACGGCCAACTATTCGGGTGGCGACATCAGTGCGTTTAAGCTCGACAAACAAGGCAGACTGCACGGAACTGCCCAACAGACGCGATTTAGCGGACGCGATTCGGCAGCCGTTTCGCACATCCATTGTGGACTTCCCACGCCCGATGGCAAGTATTTCTTGGCCACCGACTTGGGTAACGACTGCATACACAGATTTAATTTCTCACCCAACGGAACGGAAATCTTAACCAACCCCCAGGTGGTCTACGAAGTAAAACGTGGTGAAGGACCGCGCCACATCACGTTAGACAAGGGCGGAAAGTATCTCTATCTCATCAACGAATTGGGCGGAACATGCGTGGTTATGCGCTATAACGACGGGGAATTGACCGAAATTCAATCGTTAATGGCCGACGAAGGAGGCGGACGAGGTAGTGCCGACATACACATTAGTCCCGATGGCAAGTTTCTCTACACGTCGCATCGCCTGAAAAAAGACGGCATTGCCATCTTCTCCATCAACCCACAAACGGGCATGCTCACCAAGGTGGGCTACCAACTAACGGGACTTCACCCCCGAAACTTCGCCATAACACCCAACGGCAAGTATCTACTTGTTGCCTGCCGTGACGATAATACGATACAGATTTTCGAGCGAAACGCCAACACGGGGCTACTCGTCGACACGGGAAAGCGCATCAATCTGGGTAAACCCGTTTGTCTAGTGCTTCGTAAATACTAGTCGGCAACTTCGCCCATAGCCCTTTTTCGCCCGCCTTTCACCCCGTTGCACCTTATATACAACAAGAGCAAAAGTTCCCAATATCCACTCGTGGCATACCCCATACAGGTCTACCACCATATAACCTCACCCATCAGGATGCACGAACATGCCACCAACAGCCATGCAATTAATGCGTACGCGTCCTTTATATTGAGGTAGACAACACAACAGAGGCAAACCGTTCAACATGATGCAACTGCAAACTCCCGTAACCATCCCCCAGCCCAAATTCGACATTCCACCCTTCGAACGCATACTCCTCGTAGGCTCTTGCTTTGCCCAGAACATGGGCAAACGCTTTGTTGATGCCCAATTTCGGGCCACGGTTAACCCTTACGGCGTGATGTACAACCCCGCCAGCATTCTGCATACCGTGGAACGCTGTGGCGAAAGTCCTGCTGTGGCCATCTTTACCTTGGGCACGAACCATGTTTATTACTGGAAAGAAACCGGCGAGATTGCCGACAATTGCCGGAAGCTACCCCAAAAGCTTTTCGAGGAAAAGGAGCTGTCGGTAGACGAATGCGTGGACTTTTTGCAACAAGCTGTCGCCATTTTGAAAGAGCGCAACCCGCAAGTGCAGATTGTTCTCACGGTCAGCCCCATCCGTTATGCCAAATACGGTTTTGTGGCTAGCGGCTTATCAAAGGCCACACTGCTTTTGGCCACGCACCGTTTGCTTGGCCTTCGACCCGATTGTACAACCTATTTTCCCGCCTACGAGCTAATGAACGACGAGCTGCGCGATTACCGTTTCTATGCTCCCGACATGCTCCATCCCTCTGAACAGGCCGTGGAATACATCTGGCAACGCTTTGCCGATGCCTATCTCTCATTCTCTGCCCACACTTTTTTAAAAGAATGGCAACCCCTGCAAGCCGCATTAAGCCACAAACCCTTCAATCCCGACGGTGCAGAATACAAGACTTTCCTTGCCAAAACCCTGCAAAACATACGGGCTTTGGAAACAAAATACGGCCACGAACTAGACCTCTCGGCCTATGAAAACATAGCCAAACACGATGATTGAAACCAGTTCACGCTGTAGAACACTAACGCATTGCAAGGTAAGACTATCCCTTATTTGAGCTGATTTTGCGTAACCCATGCAGTTGCATGGTCACAAAACGCCCCACCTGCGAACAAGTTAACCCTCTATTAGTGGCAAGCTGTCTACTAAACCACGAGGTGTTAATCGGTACAACAGGTGCGTTTTACATGGTTGCGTACTTAGAATGCACCTTCGTTATCTATAAACGGGCTTATTTCTTAGGAGGAGCAGCGGTCTTTACCCTTTGGTATCTATTGAAGACGGTTGGGAAATACTGCACGTCGAAAACATCTTGGTTTAAGGAAAGTATAGTAAACTTCAAAATGCCCATGTACAAGTATCTCTTATCTCCATCAACTTTCACTTTCCATTTCTCACGATCATTTTCTTTTCCGTTAAGCAAAGTTATCAGAGTTCCATCAGCTTGAAATATCAAACGAATATCCGCTGCTCCACTCGTTTTCTCTCCCTTTTCATCAAAAAGCCCCAAGGCCTTCCATTCGCCCACGAACTTTGCTTGAAGTTCAGCAACAGATGCAGCCTCTTCATCCTTATCATTGTCCTTACTACATGATGTTAACGACAACAAGCTTGCTGTCATAGCCGCTAAGGCCACGAATACAAGATAGAGTAATTTCTTTTTCATAAGCGTACAATTTAGATTATTGATAGTGTTAATGCTATGTTCTTTTTGTTACTCGAAAAGTGCGTTTTCTCGCCATGACAATGTTCGAGCAAACTCGATACTGTTCATTTGGCTTAACGCAGACGTTCTTTTCTCGTTCCTCGAAAAGTGCGTTTTCTCGCCATGACAATGTCCGAGCAAGCTCGACGTTGTTCATTTGGCTTAACGAAAACGTTCTTCTTGGTTTCTAAAACAGATATTCATCTTTTCCACGGCTTTGCGTAACATGGCAACAGTGCACTATCTGCCCATTAACACGGCACGCACCCCACATGTCAACCTCGCATTTGTGTTTTTGTTATGGTATCCTTTGGCAAAGGTACGTTTATTTTTCATGAAATGCAAGATAAAACAAAAGAAAATCTACAAAGTTATAGTCAAACAGAATTGCCTTTGGGAAATTGCCGTTAGAAGAAAGCAAGACGTGCACAGCCTGTCATCAACACCCCCCCACACGAGGGGGGGGGGAAGGGGGTACTTCCATTTGCTAACGCTGCAACAGTGGCTGCCTTAATCCAATTCTGTTTGACTCTTTTAATTGACAAAAGCACCAGACAAGCCACACCAACCATAGCAGACAACTTCGAACATGCGGATGGCCATTCCTTCTCCACCACGGACAAGCAGACAGAAAGAATGTAAATTTGTTTCCTAACGATTGTTTTAGCCATTTTCATTTTATATCTAGCCAAACGCAACTGGTGTGCAAACATCCCTTCGCCCATACACCCACACCAAGCCTTATCTCGTTAACGCTGGATGGAACGGTGCGCAAACATCCCTTCGCCCATAAGCCCACACCTTATATATACACGCGCGTGTGCGCGCGTGCGCGTAGCATACAATGTTCTTTCGTGCAGCAAACCAAAGCCTATCACACAAAGCCTTGTTGTCTCAGCACCTTTAAAAGTGCCTCCGACATGGCTTCGTTGGCCACCTTGGTGTAGCGGACATCGGTGTAAACCTGCGCCAAAGTCTCCTTCTTGTTCTCGGCAACAAAGGCCTTGTTAATGGCTAAATCTTCTTTCGCCGCATAAAAGTCGTCTATCTTCGTGGGCGTATAGTCGCGATAAACCTCATCGTGAACAAAGGCAGAAAGCGGAAGTCGGTCGCTCAATGCAGGCTGTTCGTCGGGCCAACCAAGGGTAAGCGTAGCCACAGGCACCACCAAATGCGGCAGTTCCAGCACGTCTATAATCTGCTGGGCGTTATAAATGGTTGTGCCAAGAAAACAATACCCCAGCCCCTCTTCTTCGGCCAAGCAGCAAAAAGTCTGCGTAAAGAGCAAGGCATCTGTGGCCGCATTCATAAACGACAGAAAGTTGTCGTAGCCAGGATGCCCCTTTCTCTGTTCGGCCCAAAGCGTGGTACGCCTGAAATCGGCACAAATGGTTAGCACCACAGGGGCTTGCGTGGTCATTGGCTGATTGAAATGGGCAGGTGCAAGTCGGCGTTTTTGGCTTGCATCGCGCGTAACCACCACGCTGTACAACTGCAAGTTACCCATTGTTTGTGTACGTGCGGCCTGTTCCAGCAAGCCGTTGAGCAACTGTTCGCTCACGTCGTCGGCCTTATATCGGCGTATGGTTGTTCGGTTCTGCAATGATTTCATCATGATTCTATTTGTTGTTTGCCCCACAAAGATAAGGATAAAGTACGGAAAAGCATTCTTTGCGCGCCATAAAATGGTGTGAAAGACATCGCTCTTGCAAATCGTTTAATCCAAAACATCCGCCAACACACATTGTCACCCTACACCGATTTAGCACTTTCAGGTTGTAAACAAAAAGCGCACAATTGGCATACGAAAACTTAACAGAATGTAAATTATCGCGACTTAACGTTAAAAGAAAACTACTAAAATATACTAAAAAATAAATCAACAAAGTGAAAATACATTAGCTTAATAATTAAAAAAGTGCTAAATCACAGAAAAAAGGAACTATAAAAGTAACAACTTAACAGATAATTGTGTATCTTTGCAGAGCAATGTCACTAATACAGCATTTCAGTATAGTTTTCATTAATTGTTACTCTACTATCTATAACAACCAGATGACGGTCTCTTCATCTATCACCAACTAACAGGGGTCTATCAGAGACCACGGGCCCCAAGGGAGGTTAAACCATGAAACTTAAAAGAAAGAGTTATGGTCAGGAAGACTATGAGCTCGACAATGTTTACAATGAAGAAGAACTTTACGGTCAAACAGTAGATTCTTCTATATGGTACACGTAACAAATATACGTGGGGATTTTTCACAACAACAGGAACTTGCCCTTAGCGTAAGGCACAACAAATAGGGGCAAGACTTCATGAAGGAATAGGAAAAAGGGTCTAAGGCGTGCATCTAACCATGTCACTTTAGACTTTTTTTATGCCCTCACTTCTCCACTTGCCCATATAGAGAATGGCCGAAAGTTGAGCAGAATGCCTACCCTGGCTACGTCAACTTACGAAACAAATCACTTTACCACAATGAAAAAGCAAACGAAAAGCATACTATGCGCCGCCCTCGCGGTTCTATGTATGATTACCCTAACAACAGCCTGCACTGCCAGCAAACAAACCAACAACGACATTGAGCAAATCAGCTATCACGAGGCACGGAATTTCTTTCTGAACCAAGGACAAGAACTAGCTGTGGGGCAAAAAATAACCAACGACAAAGACTTCGACAGGTTTTTCGGCTTGGCTGCATTCATGGGAAAAGGCGGCGAACCCACTCGCGTTGACTTCGCCAACGAGTTTGTGCTGCCCATTGTTCTGCCCGAAACCGACTGCGAAACCGACATCACCGCCGTATCTCTAAGCGGCAACGCCTCGGTTATCAACCTCAACTACAAGGTAAAGGTGGGCGAAAAGCGCGATTTCTACATCCGTCCCATCATGTTGCTCGTTGTAGACAAGGCATACAGAGATGCGCAGGTGGTGGTAAACCAGTAATAAGGTTTGTAACACACGTCATCAGGATTGTCCCAACACTCCACTTGGGGCATCGGGCAATCCCGATTTTGCTTTAAACGCACATGCGCTAGCACCTGTATTAATAAGGTTTCCTGGTGTAAGCTGCAAGTTTTCAGCCAGCCCGTCCCCATCAGCCACCAGGCAGAAGCTGCTTTTAGGCAACACCCAAGCAAACCAAAACTCTTGCCAAATACATTATGGGGCTGTACAAGCGTCTACCTCGCGGTTGATAAACAGCAGTTCTTCGTTAGAAAGCGAGAAACTCATTGCAGCAGCATTGCTAATGGCTTGTGTGGCGTTTCGCGCTCCAGCAAGCACCACGCTAATACCCTTTTGCAGCGTAGTCCACCTCAGAACAAGTTGCGCCAACGTCGCCTGTTTCTCTTCTGCGAGCGGTTTAAGACGGTTAAGCATCGCTTCAACGCGTTCTAAGTTAAATCGCGAGAAATATTCATTACGATGGTCGTCTGCCTTCAAGCGGCTTCCTTCGAAGTATTTTCCAGTAAGTAAGCCACGCGCCATCGGACTATAAGCTATTATTCCCAAATTATTTTTCAGTGCATAAGGCACAAGTTGCGCCTCAATTCGGCGGTTCAGCATGCTGTAAGGCACCTGGTTACTTGCCAACTGAATACTTTTGGCAGCCTCCTCCAGCTGTTCAACGCTGTAATTACACACCGCAGCAGCCCTTATTTTTCCCTGTTTCACCAGCAAGTCCAGTGTTTCCATTGTCTCACTGATGGGCGTTGTGCTGTCTGGCCAATGCAGTTGCAGCAAGTCGATATAGTCGGTATCCAATCGTTTAAGGCTCTCTTCCACCTCTTTAAGTATGTTTCCCCTACTCGCATATTTGTAAACACTAACGGTTTTACCATCTTTCAGCGCATCGCTAGTACGTTCGCCACGACCTGCGTTACTGCCATCCCACACCAATCCGAACTTTGTTAGCAGCTGCAAACGCGAACGATCGTAGCCCTTAATGGCCTTCCCAATCACCTCCTCGCTCAGCCCGAACCCATAGAAAGGTGCGGTATCGATGCTCGTTATGCCATTATCGATAGATGCGCGAACAGCCGCTATCGAATCAGCCGCTTCATTTCCACCCCACATTGTGCCCCCAATAGCAAACGAACCATAGGTGATAACCGACAAGCGGAGGTCTGTTGCTCCTAGTTTCTTATACTCCATAATTGTTTGTTGTTAATTACATACAAAGGTAACACTTATCAAACATCTCGCTAAACAAATAGCGTTAAATAACACTTGCACAACAACGACGCAAGCCCGATATTGCAAACACACAAAGTAGCGGCAAACTTCTCGCAAAGAGAAATTTGCCGCTATACCCTGTTACGAGCCTTTCAACTGGAGTAGTAGGGTCCGTTTAGCCTTTGGTTACCAATTCAGCTTAACGCTGCCTCCAGCCATCACCCACAGTCCAGGCTGCTTAACGCCGCCCAAATCGTAATAAGGATGAGCCGTAAGGTTATCGGCCTGTACATAAAGCGAATAGCTGGGTGCCGTCCATTGCAGCTTTAAGTCTACCTTGGTATAGGGGTGATAGCCATTCATACGTTGTTGCCAGCGCATCGCCCAGTGAGCCGAGAGGCGCGAAACGATGTGATGGTCTACCGATGCCGTAAACTTATGGCGCAGGTATTCCAAGGCATAGAGCGACTTATGTATGGGTTGCGTGGTTTCGTGCTGTTGGTGAATGTAGGCATAACCCAACTTAACGGCCGTGAAGGGACTGTTTGCCCACAATTCTCTTGGCATGAAAGCGAGGTCTAGCGAGGCCCCCATGTTGTCCAGTTTGCCAATGTTCAGGGCATGATAACGCGTTGATGCAGCCGTCTCGAACACCCAGTCAATCATGTCGCGCCCATTGCTATAAAAGGCGTTCAGTTGCGTTTCAAGTGCCGTTGTGCGATAACGCGCCCCCAGCTTGTAGGTGTTCACGCGTTCGGGGTTAAGGTTCATGTCGCCCACCTGTGCGCGGTTGCTGATGTAGAGGTCGGTATAAGTTGGCAAACGCAAGGCCTTGTTCCACGAGGCATACACCTTCCATTGCACGTTTGGCCGCCAAGAAATGTCTACACCTGGGTAAAACCGCAAACCGCCCGATAGCCACGTGTTGTGGTTAGCCAACAAACCGGCCGAGAGCGTAAAGTGTTCCAACACCACATTATGCTCTAAAAACAAGCTCGTGTTGGTTCTTTCGCCCCGTCTTTCGTACATTCTGTCGCTGCCATGTATGCTTTTCCATTGGTCGGCAGGCAAGGTTTCGCCGTACGCCGTGCTGTAAATCACCTCCTTACGAAGGTCTGCCCCAAGGGCCGTTTTGCCCAGCAGCCAGTTTACCACCGTGTTTAACGACCCGCCAAACACGTCTGTTCGGTGGTAGTTCTCGCCTTTTGCGGCACCCGTCATGCCGCGTTTCCATTGGTAATGGTCCCAGTTGCGCTGCCAATAAATGGTTGGCGAGAGGGTCAGCACGTTGTTGGCCACGGGTCGGATGTTGCTACCCACCGAGGCGATAAACCTTCGCGTGGCCTCATATTGGTTGTCGCTGGCGATGCCATAGAATGTTCCTGCGCCGTAATCCTTAGAAATAAGGCCGGCTTGCCAAAACAAGTCTACCGCGTTTGCCGCGAAATTGCCTTGGTAATAGCCCTGTCGTTTACGAAAATAAGTGTTGATTGTTCCGCCATCCGACTGCGAATAACCACCGCTAAGCTGCTGGCTCACGGCCTTCGACACCAAACTAAGGGCCGCACTGCCACCAAATGTGCCAAACGAACCACCATCGGCCGACAGCCTAACGCCGCTTTGGGCCCTCGGTTTTGGTCACGATGTTGATGGCACCGCTAAAAGCCGATGCGCCAAAGACACGTGCCGATGCGCCTTCGAGCACCTCAATGCGGTCGATATCAGAAAGAGAAACGGGAAAATCGGCGGCGTTGTGCCCTGTTTGGGGGTTGCTAATGTTCACGCCATTCAACAGAATGGTAATCTGGTCGAACGTTCCGCCGTTGATAGAGATGTCCGTCTGTACACCAAAGCCTCCGCGCTGACGGACATCCACGCCCGAGACTAACTTTAAAACGTCGTTAACACTGGTTGCCGCAGCCCGCTGAATATCGTCGCTGGTGATAACGGCAACAACCTTAGCCGCCTGCAAGGCGGTGAGCGGCGCACGCGAACCAGTTACCACAGCCTCGTCCAGTTTCAGCTCCTTATGCGTAAGGGTGTCTGCTGCCAACGGGGTGCGGGTGCTCACGCCTTCAGCCTTGGCATGCGCCAAGGTTGCAACGCTCAGCGTGCCCACGATAACTTCTTTTCCCAAACACGAGAAAAGCGCATATCCTTTACGAGAGAAATGCGTGAAACGCAGGCTCGCACGCTTGTTGAATAATGATTTGTACATAAAATGATTTGTTATTAAAAACGGTGCAAAGGTAATAAAAAGGCGAGAGAAAGAAAAACTTTTTTGCGCGCAGCAAGCAAAAGTACCACTGCCAAGAGCCAACCAAAAAAAGCGTAGAACCAGTGACAAAGGCGATGAAAACGGCGCGGAAAAACTACGTGGACAAGGAATAAAAGCAATGAAAGAAGCGGAAAAGGCGAGAAAGAGGCCACCCCTATTTGTTAAAAATCATCACATTGCGCGATAAAAGGTTGGTAAAGAGGATGGTTGAACCAATAAAAAGCATTACCTTTGCACCCGCATTTATGCACAAAACCATTTTATAAACAAAAGTTCTATGTATTTAGATCAAGCAAAAAAACAAGAGATCTTTGGACAATACGGGAAGTCTAACTCTGATACTGGTTCTGCTGAGAGCCAGATAGCATTGTTCTCCTACCGTATTTCCCATTTGACGGAACACTTGAAAAAGAACCGTAAAGATTATAACACGGAAAGATCATTGACCATGTTGGTAGGTAAGCGTCGCCGTTTGCTCGACTATCTGTACGACCGCGACATCGAACGCTATCGCGCCATCATCAAGGCTCTTGGTCTGCGTCGCTAAGACACCAGGCAACAAGGTTGCCTTCGCTTGCGAAAACTTACTCCCCGCAGCTGTGGTTCGCCACACGTTGCGGGGAGTTTTTTATGGTAAATGACGAATGCGAGATTTACTTCCAGCCCAACCGACAGCCAGTGCCCAAGCTTTCAGCCTTTTTCTAAAGGCATGTTCTAAAAATTCCCCGCAAAAGTTCGATTGTTGTTCCTTGTATTGCTCTTCACTGTCTTTTTGCTTTTAGCTGGCATCTTTCGCTTACTCTTTCAGTCGCATAGTGCACCATGCTCCTTCAAGAAGTATGCAAAACCTGCTCAACTAAAAGCTAAAAATACAGCAAAGGTAATTTTTAGAACCTGCCTTAATTGCCATTCTCCACTTTGCTTTTAGGGCTTAATCCCCATTTCGTTGTTTCCACAAAGGCAGTACGCAGCCGATAAGAAAGCCTGTGAGCAGGCCAACAGCATGTATGGTAAGGCTTATGCCAACCCTAAAACTGCTCAATATGCTTAGGGCAACCAGGCCCAAGGCGATATAGAAGGCTGTCTTGTGGCGTTGAAACACGCTGGTGTCTAGCAATGCGTAACCAATAAACGCACCATAAAAGCCCAAAACGCCACCCGATGCGCCAAGGAAAACATAACTATTGGTGACCGAACAGACCAAACTGCCCACCACGCCACAAGTAATAAACACCGCTACCACCTTTCTGGGCGACATTATCTCTAACAAGAACATCGCTCCATATACATACGATGCAGCGTTACTCATGAGGTGTATCACGTCGGCATGGGCGAAAACATTGGTGACAAGCCGCCACCATTCGCCGTCAACATATATGCTTTCTCGCTGTCCCCCACCCCATTCCAAGCAGTCTTGGGCAGTGGTGAAAAACGGATTGACACCACCTAAGACCATTACCACGAAATAAACGAAACACACCACCAAGGGAATGGCAGCGGGATATTGCGTTTTATAGTTCTTAAACGAGAAGTCGATGCTACCTGCCGTCTGCTTAACATACAGCATAGGCTTTACGTATGGCATGTGCTTAGGTGGCCCTATGGGCAAAGTTACAGGCTGTTCGCCCGCTTGCCCACCTGCAATGCGGTGCTCTTCATTGGTCATATTGCGTCTATTCTGGATAAATAAGGTTTTCTTCTTTCATGTTATTCAACACTTCGTCCACATACTTGCGCGCCTCGCGGCGAGCCGCAGGCAGGTCGTGTAGCAAGTAGTTGCCGCAGTCTTTGGCGGTGGTGCCAGGCACTTCGCCCTCGAAATCAGCCACAAACTCAAACGTGCGGCGCATCAAGTCTACGATGTCGGCCGACTGCAAGTCGCCTTTCATCAGCAGATAGTTGCCCGTAAGGCATCCCATAGGTCCCCAATACACCACGCGGTCTTTCCATTCGGGGTCGTTACGCAGAAAGGTGGCGGCCAAATGTTCCATCGTATGGATAGCGCCCTGCTCCAAAATGGGTTCGCGGTTGGGTTCTTTCATGCGGATGTCGAAGGTGGTAACAACATCGTTTCCAACGTTGTCTTTACGGCTCACGTATATGCCACGTTTCAGTTTGTTGTGGTCGATGGTAAAACTAGGTATCTTATCCATTTTGTTTTCTTGTTTAAGGGGTGATGTTGGGCAACCGCTGGGTTGCCCTTTATAATATGGTGTAAAGTTGTTTTGTTGTCAAGCGGTTCGCGCTTAGCCCGTAAAGGCACGGCCAGGGCTTAAAGACTCTGCACGAATTGGCTAACCACAGCGAACGAGCCATTGGCCATTCGTTCCCAAAAGTCGAAATATTGCGCGGCCTTTTCGTCTTTTAGTGGCACGTCGCTGATGATGCGAAAACTAACGAACGGCGTTTGATAGCGGTGACAGGTGTGGGCTATGGAACAGCTTTCCATGTCTACCGCCTTGGCATTGGGGAAGTGTTCGAGTATGCTGCGCATCTTTTCCTTACTGTCAACAAACCAATCTCCGCTAACGATAAGTCCGCCATGAATGGGCGTTTCGCCTTTAATCGAAAGCGCGCGGCTAACCATTTCGGCAGCGGCATCAAAGCATGGGGGCAAGCCAGGCAGCTGTCCGTAGGCCACATCGGTGCCACAATACAGGTCGTGGTAGGCATAATGCGTGCCCACCACCACTTCTAAGGGCTTCATTTCCACGTCGGCACCGCCAGCAACACCCGTAGAAATCACCAGCTGGGGCGCGTAACGGGTAATGGTTTCCACGGCTCCGATGGTGCTGTTCACCTTTCCTATACCGCATTGCAACAAAACAAGTTCGTTTGTTCCGATGTTTCCTGTAACGAAAGTAAGGTTGCGATGCGTCTCTACCTTTTCGTTTTCGAGCAACGAACGGAGCTGTACAAACTCCTTATCCATTGCCACGATAAGTGCTATTTTCATTTTTCCTTGTGTTGTTTCCTTATATTAAAGATGTGTATGGGCATGGCCGAACATCAGCCTTTGCAACGTGTTGCCTTTGGGCGAACGATTTTGCATGCCTCAACATCTGCAAAGTTACGATAAAAAAACGAAGAATGCGCACGATAAACTCGTCTTGACTTTTAATATTTCTATAAATTGAGCGGAGTTTATTGTCCTTGTGCAGTAAAACCAAGACAAACACGCTGCCCATGTGCGAAGTACTGGACAAAGACACGATAAAATCTGAATTTCTGCCCAATTGGTCTGTGTCGAAACGTGGTTGTGTATCAAAAAACAACCTGGCGGAAGTCGTTCAACACCTTCTCTACAAGCAGAAAACCGGCTATCAGTGGCAGATTGTTTCTGCATTTCCATGATGTTGTTTCCGTTGGCCGTGAGCAGCATGGCCTGCAAAGGCTCGCGCTGGCAGTGGTAAGCGTACGTGTTTTCTGTGCCGTTGCCCACGCGCATGTGTGCGGCACAATCGTGTTTGTCTAGTTTTCAGCAAGAAATTTAACATTATAAGTGCCCTTTTTGTTCACCAATCGCTCACTCGGCCGCAAATATTCGATTCTCGCGAAGGTTTGTTTTGATGCAAAAAGGGGGTAGCATGCGAATGCAGCAAAATGAATTTATATTCCAACAGACTGACATTTGCACCAGATTTTGGGCTATTTGCAGCAAAATACCATGCGTTTTGGTGCTAAACGGAGTGCAATATGCCGCTAAATGCAATGCGTTTTGGTGCTAAACGCAAGCTAAAATGCTGCTAAATGCAAGACAAAATGGTGCAAAACGCAGTGCTAAATACTGCTTAATGCGACACGAAAGGTATAAATATCCACTGAAAGTGTATAAACAAAACCTTTTAGAACCATGAAACACATGGCCGAAAAGGGCAAAATAGCGGCTAAAAAGTGGGTTTTAGGGGCTAAAAGTGGGGATTTTGGGGTTGAAAAAATACGAGTTGGCAACCAAACTAGAAAGGCAAAATGGTGCAAAACGCAGCTCACATTCTTAAAAATAGACAAAACAAAAGATATGAAAGACCAGAAATAGTAGTTATTCACCTACTTTTTAACCTATATTTTCGCTAGAACGGCGTGAAAACAAGAGTGATATTGTAAAATAAAATTTAAGATTTTAAGTTTGTGGTTTGGTAAGTTTGTAAGTTGGTGAGTTTGCGAGTTTGTAAGCTTGCAAGTTGATAAGTTGGTGAGTTTGTAAATTGACGAGTTGGTGAGCTTGTAAGTTTGTGAGTTGATGGGTTTGTGGGCTTGTGGGCTTGTGGATTTATGCAGTCGGGAGTTTGTCGGGGGCGTCAGCTTATAAGGCAGTAAGTTGATTTGTCCTACACTTCGTTTTGAGAGGAGTGTTTACTTGTGTGGGCATTGCAAAGACAACAGACTCCTCTCAAATTACAGAAATATTAAAAGTGAAGACAACTTCGATGTGTGGGCAAATGGCCAAACAGGCTGCTACTTATTACTCGGCGGAACAAATTTCGTGACCTTCCGCACCTTTCGTATTCTTCTCCTCTTTTCCTTTTTTTGTTCCTGATCATCCCAGTTCGCCGCTGCGAATAATCTCCCCTGTCGCATCTTCGGACACAGAATCGGTTTCTGAACAGGTTGTTCGCTCTTTCGGGAAAACCAATCCTGTTGTCATTTGGTTTTCGCTTGCTTTTACGCTGTCCTGCGTTTCTTGCAAAGCCTTCGGGGCGTTGCCCTGTTTACACCCCGTTGTTAAGGTCATTCCCAAGGCCACACCCATAACCGTTACCGCCTTTCCTGCCTTTCGCAGCAGGTTAAGTTGATGTTCCAAGTAGCGCACTTCGGCCTCACAAGCAGGACAAGTGCCATTGCAACTGCCCTCAAAGTGGCATTCTTTCGGGGCGTATACAATGCCGTTGGTGTCGGCCACGCGCTTTCTCACTTGCTTTAAGGCCGCGCAAATGTTCTTTCCGTTTGGTTTCATGGGGAGTATCTGTTTAAGTTATATTCATAGTTGTGGCGTGTTCTAGGCGGAATTAAGTATTTGACGACATATCCTTTCGTTGCTCTTGGAGGTTAGAAAACAACGCATTCTCTTCTTCATAAGTCGCTATCGAGTCCACAAAAACCGAGTCGCAATCAAGCAAAGAGTCTTTATGCAAGCCTTTCTCTTGCAACTGCTTAGGGGGTTCATACTTTAATTCGCCCAATATATTCTCAGGTGCTTCCACCGTTGGTATAGGAGTACAGGACTTTGAGGCACTAGAACACCCCGTTGCTAAGGTCATTCCCAAGGCCACCCCCATAACCGTTACTGCCTTTCCTGTCTTTCGCAGCAGGTCAAGTTGATGTTCCAAGTAGCGCACTTCGGCCTCGCATGCGGGGCAAGTGCCATTGCAATTGCCCTCAAAGTGGCATTCTTTCGGGGCATATGTAATGCCGTTGGTGTCGGCCACGCGCTTTCTTACCTGCTTTAAGGCCGCACAAATGTTCTTTCCGTTTGGTTTCATGCGAAGTATATGTTTAAGTTCTTGGTTCTTTTTCGTTTCTCGAAAAGTGCATTTTGCCTTTCCACTTCGCCCAAAGCTCCGTGTTGGCGATTTCCAATTCTCGCCATGACAATGTTCGAGCAAGCTCGACATTGTTCATTTGGCTTAACGAAAACGTTCTTTTTCGTTTCTCGAAAAGTGCGTTTTCTCGCCATGACAATGTTCGAGCAAGCTCGACATTGTTCATTTGGCTTAACGAAAACGTTGATGTTATGTGTTACACCTCCATCCACCAGGCGGCATCAGCCTACTTTAACACAAAGGGAACGGCTATCACCACAAGCGAACGAACACGCTTACCTTCCATTCGCGCAGGTTTCCAACGAGGCATCTCCTTCAACACACGTATGGCTTCGGCATCGTAAAGAGAGTCTGCCGACTGGATAACACGCATGGCCGAGAGTCTGCCATTGCGTTCAACCACACACGCCACCTTAACTTTGACCTGCCCACAAGCGGCAGACATGCGGGGCGTAATGCGGATATGGTCTGCAATAAACTGCCGCATCGCCTCGTCGCCTTTCTTGTATCGGGGGCTGATTTCGGGATTTAGATAAACATGGTTGCGATTACGAGCAATGCGTTGGTAATAGGGTATGCCGCCAGCAATGTTGCATATCTTCTGCACGGTCTTTCCCGTTACCGACACTTCGGGTAGTGCATATCCGCTAGAATCGGCCATATATATGGCCGTCGTGTCGGCTTGTGCCGCGCCTTTCTTCACTGCACGCCCGCTGTTTCCACGCACATGATAGTGCCTTGCGTGGGGTTTTGCACCTTCATCGGCGGCCGACACAAGGGCGTTTGCTTGCGGTTGTGGGTTGGGTTGGGTTGTTGGGGAGGTTTCGTTGGCTGCTGCCGACTTGTCCGTTGCGGAAGGTGGAGTACCCGAAGAGGAGTTACAGCCAGCAACCATCGTCAGTCCGAGAGCCAAACCTGCCACCTTAACGGCCTTACCTGCCAAGCGTAGCCTGCCCAATTGGCTTTCTATATACTGCACTTCGGCCTCGCAAGCCGGGCAAGTGCCGCTGCAATCGCCATCGAAACGGCAAGGTGCAGGGGTGTAGTGGATGCCGTTGGCATCGGCCACTTGCTTACGTATCGTCTTCAACGCATGGCAAATGTTCTTTCCGTTCGACTTCATACGCGTCTGTTTTTAATCGTGTCTGGTCACTTCTCTGTAACAACTTAGACTCTCCCTTACCGCCCCCCTTTTTCTTACTCTTTTGGGGCGTTTTCTGGGCGTTATTTTTCTTCTTTGGCTTGGCTGGCCCAATCTTACCAAGTGGGAAAGGGTCGCAAGGATCAACTTTCGGCGAGCCCACAGAGTCGTCTTCAATAATTTCTCCCATCGGTATGGGGTCTTCTCCCGAATGTCTTGTGTCCTTTATCAACGAAGTATCCGTGCGCGATGCCGTGGGTGTGGGGTTCGTATTGTTTCCTGTTTCCACGCGGTTTGTTTGGCCTGGGCCTTGCGGAGAGGTAGGAGTAGCGTTCCCATTGCTTGTCTTACATCCCGCAACCATCGTCATTCCCATGGCCACGCCCATAACCGTCGCTGCCTTTCCTGCCTTTCGAAGCAGGCTAAGCTGATGCTCCAAGTATCGCACTTCGGCCTCGCATGCCGGGCAAGTGCCGTTGCAGTCGCCCTCAAAGTGGCATTCTTTGGGGGCATATACAATGCCGTTGGTATCGGCCACGCGCTTTCTCACCTGCTTTAAGGCCGCGCAAATGTTCTTTCCGTTCGACTTCATACGCATTTGTTTTTATTGTGTCTGGGTTGTTTCTCTGTAACAACTTAGGTGCTCTCTTAACGCCTTCTGCGCCCTTTCTTCTTATTCTTTTGGGGTGTTGTCTGGGCGTTGTTTTTCTTCTTTAGCTTAGCTGGCGCAATCTTACCCAACGGGAAAGGGTCGTAAGGATCAACTTTCGGCGATTCCACAGAGTCGTCTTCGGCAATTTCTCCCGTCAGTATAATTTCTTCTCCCGAATGCCTTGTGTTCTTTATCAACGAGGTATCCGTACACGATGTCTGGGGTGTAGGGATCGTATTACTGCCTGTTTCCACGCGGTTTGTTTGGCCTTGGCCTTGCGGAGAGGCAGAAGGGGCATTTGCATTGCCCGATTTACATCCCGCAACCATCGTCATTCCCACGGCCACGCCCATAACCGTCGCAGCCTTTCCCGCCTTTCGCAGCAGGCTAAGCTGATGCTCTAAATATCGCACTTCGGCCTCGCAAGCCGGGCAAGTGCCGTTGCAGTCGCCCTCAAAGTGGCATTCTTTGGGGGTGTACGCAATGCCGTTGGTGTCGGCCACGCGCTTTCTCACCTGCTTTAAGGCCGCGCAAATGTTCTTTCCGTTCGACTTCATACGCATTTGTTTTTATTGTGTCTGGTTATTTCTCTGTAACAACTTGGCCTCTCCCTTAACGCCTTTTGCGCCCTTTCTTCTTATTCTTTTGGGGTGTTGTCTGGGCGTTGTTTTTCTTCTTTAGCTTGGCTGGCGCAATCTTATCACGTGAGGAAGGCTTAGCAATTGTATTGGTCTCATGGGTCGAATCCCACCCTTTGGGAAGATCACCAAATATATACTCTCTTTTAGTACTCCCCGTATCAGTGCGTAATGTATCGGATGCTGAGGATATATTATTGTCTGTCTTCAAGTTACTGCATTGGGCTATGCGTTGTGGTGTTGTAGAAGTAGCATTTGCATTGCCCGATTTACATCCCGCAACCAACGTCGTTCCCACGGCCACGCCCATAACCGCCGCTGCCTTTCCTGCCTTTCGCAGTAGGCTAAGCTGATGCTCCAAGTATCGCACTTCGGCCTCGCAAGCAGGACAAGTGCCGTTGCAGTCGCCCTCAAAGTGGCATTCTTTGGGGGCATATACAATGCCGTTGGTGTCGGCCACGCGCTTTCTCACCTGCTTTAAGGCCGCGCAAATGTTCTTTCCGTTTGGTTTCATGGGGTTTCCTTTCTCTGTTTAATATTATCTAATGTACGACGATGCCGTTTATAGAGAGGCTATATCCTATTGCAACTTAAACACCGTTTTAAACCAGACGGCTGCCTTTTGTTAAGCCACGAACTAATGGCAAAACAGACAAGCGTTGCTGGCTACCAACTGGCAATCTGCTTAATCAGCACGTCCACGCTCTTTTGATAACTCTTGGGATAGATTAAAGCCAACACTTCCAAATGCGTAACCATACCTCCCTCTGTGGGCTTACACTTCGCATAAAATATGCGCCCATCGTTGGTAAAGCCCGAAAACACGCCTTTGCCCCTAGGGTAATAAGTGATTTTCTTCATCTTAACCTTGTTGATAAGCTGCTGCCCCTCATTTGGAAAGTTATCGTCTATCACCGCCCATGCACCAAGCAAGCAGTATCCCAGCATCACCTTGCGCCAACTATATGTGTTATAAAGGGTAGGAATGTCGTCGTCGAACACTTCGCGAGCGACAAAAAAGCTGGGATAAGTAAAGCCCAAGCCTGATTTCTTCCACTTCGCCTTGTCCATTTTCGCAGCAAACTGAGCCACGTCCGAACTATTAGACTGCTGCGCGGAGGCCGAGAAAGAGCCTGCAACGAAAAGCATTACGAAGAATAAGGCTAGCTTTAACAGGCCTTGCCCCACTCTTTTTTTCGCCAATTCACTATCATTTGCTGCCTTTGTGCAGCTTGTTAAGCGTATATTCTGTTTCATTGCATATAAGTTTGATAAGTAAAATGTCTGTTCAAGCCCACTATTTGCAAAGTTACATTTTTTATTTTACATACCTAATAAACGTGTTAGATTTGTTTTCGTAATACCATAAAAAGGAGAAAATTGTTGAGTTTTCGAGTTGTAAGCGTACAAGTCTGTTACTTTTTTCAACCTGCAAACACGCACTTAGCCATTCATTCGCACGCATGAGGTTGCAACAATAGGCAACAAAGCCCACAAACTTGCACCCAAAACCAAGCCATTGCCATTCCATTCAAAAGCGAAGAGAGGCTCAGTAGTGCAATCGGTTGCGCAAAAAGAGTGCAACTTATCGCGCATTGAACACGCCATCGTACGCAAATTTTTACGAACTTAGCCCCGAACAATCAATCGCTAAAAACTTATGAAAAAGCTCTTTACACTTTTAACAGCCCTGTTGCTAACTGTCTGCACCAAGGCTTTGGCCCAAGGATGGCCACAAAACTACACCGGCGTGATGCTCCAAGGATTTTATTGGGACAGCTACGACGACACCCATTGGACCACATTAGAGGCTCAGGCCACAGAGTTGTCGGCCGCCTTTAACCAAATATGGGTGCCGCAATCGGGCTATTGCAACACCACCCACATGCAAATGGGCTACCTGCCCATTTGGTGGTTCAACCATTTAAGCGCGTTCGGCACCGAAGCAGAATTGCGCCAAATGATTAAAACCTTTAAAAGTAAGGGGACAGGAATTATAGAAGACGTGGTGATTAACCACCGAGCAGGCAACACCAACTGGTGCGACTTCCCCACAGAGAAATGGAACGGCAAGACCATGACGTGGACTTTGGCCGACATCTGCGCCAACGACGACGGTGGGAACACGAAGGCAAACGGCTACAACGTAACGGGTGCGGCCGACACGGGCGACGATTTCGGGGGCGGACGCGACCTAGACCACACCCGACAGAACGTTCGCGACAACATCAAGGCCTATCTTTCGTTCCTGCTTACCGACTTAGGGTACGATGGTTTCAGGTACGACATGGTGAAAGGCTATGCCGCACACTACATAGGCGAGTACAATACGTCTGCCAATCCCAAGTTCTCGGTGGGCGAATATTGGGACGGAAATGTTCAAAAGGTGAAAGAATGGATTGAGGGAACGCGTGCGAACGGTGCCATACAAAGTGCCGCCTTCGACTTCCCCATGAAGTATGCCATCAACGATGCCTTCGGGCAAGGCAGTTGGAACAGACTTACCGATGCAACGCTTGCCGCCGACCAAGCTTATAGTCGTTACGCAGTTACCTTTGTAGACAATCACGATACGGGCCGCCCCAAAGAAAACGGCGGTGCCCAACTATATGCCAACGTATTGGCGGCCAACGCTTACATACTTACCATGCCGGGCACGCCATGCGTATTTCTGCGCCACTGGAAGATGTACAAGCAGTCGCTGAAACGCCTTATTGCCACACGCAAAGCCGTGGGACTAACCAACCAAAGCCAGATTGTTAAGGCAGAATCTGCTGCAAATGGGTTCGTATTGTGCACACAAGGTACTAAGGGTAAAGCCTTGTTGCTGCTGGGCGATGTGAACAACGCCCAAACAGCGGGC
>NZ_HE999445.1:216417-219356 GCF_000312305.1 Prevotella conceptionensis 9403948
AAGGGCGAGGATGCAGGCTTTAATGCACCCGATTTCTGCAAGGTTAAGAAAGGCGAAAGATGTGCTTTCTTCGAGGCTCCTGCCAACTGGAACAACACAATAACTTGCTGGCAATGGGACAAGGGCTATAATTACACGGGCAACCAGTGGCCTGGTGCTGCCTGCATAAAGGTTGGGACCACTGCAAATGGCACGCACGTGTGGAAGTGGACTTGGAATAACAGCAAACAAACAAGCTCTGCTGGCAACGAAGGAATTATTTTCAGCAACAACGGCTCGCCGCAAACGGCCGACCTGCCTTTTGAAAATGGCGGCTATTATACGGCTGAGGGGCTGCTAGGTGTTGTGAAACCCGTAACAACAGGCATCACATCGCCCTTACAAAACACACCATCGGCCAAGAGTTTGCCCGTATATACGATAGACGGAAAGGCATTGGGCCACACTGCCGACATAGATACCTCCCTGAAAACGCTGCCCAAAGGCATGTATATCATCGGTAAAAAGAAGTATGCGGTGAAGTAGACTGGCGCAAACCGCCCTATAATAGGCCTCATCTCCCCAGTCTTTCGTCAAGGGAGAGAAGGCGAGTGTCAACAAAGACACCTTGTTTGTAAGCAACAATGGGTGTGAAACGAAGTTTGTTCGCTTGAAATAAGCAAAGGCATTGCCTGCATATTTTGTCGTACAAAGGCCTTTGTAGGGCTGCTACAAACAAATTGTAGTGGCTCTACAACTCTTTTGTAGTGCCACTACAAGCCATCGGTAGCCGTGCTACAAGAGGCTTGTAGCAAACGGTAAGCAAGACTGGAAAAGCCTGCAAAGGCCATGTCTAGACACGAGACGAAATGGTTTTATTGCCTTCGCGACTTGTTGCGGCTGGCGTCTATTCGTAAAAAAATAAAGAGCAAAAGCGTAAATCCCCACAAGCTGGAACCGCCATAACTAAAAAACGGTAAGGGGATGCCGATAACGGGAGTAAGGCCCAAGACCATCCCCACATTGATGAAAAGGTGGAAGAGAAACACACTCAACACACAATAGCCATATATGCGACCGAACTTAAATGGTTGCCGTTCGGCCAACTTGATGAGCCGTAATATCAATGCAAGGAAAAGCAACAGCACGGCAGCCGAACCAACAAAGCCTTCTTCTTCGCCTACGGTGCAGAAAATAAAGTCGGTATCTTGCTCGGGAACGAACTTCAATTTGGTTTGTGTTCCATTTAGAAAGCCCTTTCCTTTGAGTCCACCCGACCCAATGGCTATCTCGCTTTGGTGCACGTTATAGCCAGCGCCGGCAAGGTCTTCTTCCAGTCCAAGCAACACGTTGATGCGCACACGCTGATGAGGTTCCATCACTTCGTTAAGTACATAGTCTACCGAATAGAAGAACATCACCGAGCCAACGGCAAAGAGTGCCACATAGAAATAGTTGCGAATGCGCGCGCTAAGCCAACGGTAAAGAATCCAACACACCAGGGCGGCTGTCAACACAAGCTGCACGATGGTTACATCGAAAGCCACAATGTACTTAGACACGAGCAAACAGACACCCGTGAAGAGTATTCCAAGCGCAACAAGGCGCGTTGTTCGGCCGCGATCGTTGGTGTAGCTACGCACCATGCCAGCCGTAAACAGCTGAACAAGGAGCAAAACGATGAAACGTCCGAGCGACGTTGGCGTTTGCCAAAGCATCACTTCTTCGAAACGAACGCCCACAACGAAGTACACAACCATCGCCACGCCCGTGAAAAGGAAACTGCCCGACATGCCTTCGCGATAGAACATGAGGAAGAACGAGACATAAACTAAGGCCGAACCCGTTTCTTTCTGCGCCACAATGAAAACCATCGGCAATACAACCACGAGGCAGGCAGAGGCGAAATCTTTCCAATTGTTCAGGGAAAAGCCGTAAGTACTCATCAGTTTGGCCACGGCCAAGGCAGTGGCAAACTTGGCAAACTCGGCTGGTTGCAGGCGCAATGGACCCAACACGAGCCACGAACGCGAACCCTTAATCTCGTGCGGATTAAAGATTGTGGCGAAGAGCAGCAACAACATGGCGCCGTAAATGACAAAGGCGAAGGTGTCGTAAAAGTGGTCGTCGAGGGTGAGCAGCACGAAACCAAGGCAGATGGACGTGCCAATCCACACGATTTGCATGCCCGAACGCGTGCCGAGACTAAATATGTCGGTGTCGCCATAGGTGTAGCTGGCACCGCAAACGCTCACCCATCCGAAGGTGAGTAGCGCCAGATAGATGCCTATCGTCCGCCAATCCAACGACCCAAGCATGCTGGGTTGCCTATCTGTTGCTCGTGCCATACGCTATCCTTCTGCTTTGGTAAACACTTGCTTGCGCCTCAGAGAAGGGCGAAAGCTTTCCGTTGATGTACTGTTCCATCATGAGCGAACCAATCGGCACGCCGTAAGTGGCGCCAAATCCGCCGTTCTCCACGTACACGGCAATGGCTATTTTGGGGTTGTCCATAGGCGCAAAGCCCATGAAAACGGAGTGGTCTTGACCGCGGTTTTGCGCAGTACCCGTCTTACCGCACACCAAATAGTCGGCCCTGTTGGCCGCATGGCAGGTGCCGCCCACCACCGATGCGCGCATTCCTTGTACCACATATTCGTAAGCTTTGCGGCTGGCCTTGGTGTAATGCTTGCGCCGATAAAGCGTATCGAGCTGTTCGCCCTGCACCTTACGCACCACATGAGGCACATAATAATAGCCGCGGTTGGCGATAGTTGCGCAAAGATTGGCTATTTGCAGGGGCGTCAGGTTCACCTCGCCCTGCCCAATGGAGATGGAGATGACGGTAAGTCCGTTCCACGATCCCTTGTATGCCTTGTCGTAAAAGGCGGCATTGGGTATCAGTCCGCGCTTTTCGCCGGGCAAATCCACGCCAAGCTTATAGCCAAAGCCCATGCTCA
>NZ_HE999445.1:219530-226761 GCF_000312305.1 Prevotella conceptionensis 9403948
TCATGTGGAACAATCCCCAACAAAAATAGCTGTTGCACGAGGTACAAAGGGCTTGAACGAGGTTGGTGGGAGCCGCATGTGGGTGGCATCCCACGTGCAGACCGCGGTAATTAAAGCCGCGTGCGCAAGGATAAAGGGTGTGTTCGTCGATAATCCCCTCGGTCATGTAGGTTAGTCCTTGCGTGGTTTTGAATGTGGAACCCGGCGGATATTGGCCCATGATGGCACGATTGAGCAAGGGTTTCCACACGTCTTTCGAAAGTGCGAGGTGGTTTTTGCCCCTTTGTCGGCCCACCATGATGCGCGGGTCGTAGGTTGGCGACGACACCATGCAGAGCACTTCGCCCGTAGCGGGTTCGATAGCCACAATGCTGCCAATCTTTCCTTCGAGCAAACGCTCGCCAAGTTCTTGCAGCTTGATGTCAATTCCCAACGTCAGGTTCTTGCCGGCCACGGGTCGACGGTCGAACTTTCCATTCTGATAGTTTCCCTGAACACGCCCGTGGGCGTCGCGCAGAAGTATCTGCACGCCCTTTTCTCCACGAAGTTGTTCTTCATAGCTACGTTCTATGCCCAGTTTGCCGATGTAATCGCCCGGCTGATAATAGTCGGAGTTCTCCACATCGCTTTTCGAGACCTCGGCCACGTCGCCCAAAACGTGTGCGGCGTAGGGGTATTGGTATTGTCGGATGCTTCGTTTCTGAACGTAGAAACCAGGGAAACGGAATATCTTTTCTTGGAAAACGCTGAACTCTTTATCCGAAAGCTGACTCATAAACACCTGTTCGGTAAAGCGCGAATAGCCTGGATTTTTGTTGCGGTCCTTGATATCGTTCATGCGTTTGATGAAATATTCCTTGGTAATGCCCAAGGCATTGCAAAATTCCATCGTGTCTAGCCGTCCCTTTTCTTCGTTCATCACCACCATGATGTCGTATGCGGGTTGGTTATAAACAAGCAAACGCCCGTGCCTATCGGTGATGGCACCACGCGAAGGGTACTCAATCTTTTTGAGGAAAGCGTTACTGTCGGCGTTTTTCTTGTAGTCGTCGCTGAGCAATTGCAGCGTGAAAAGGCGGATAAGGTAGACCGTTACAATGAATATAGCCACCCCACCGATAACCAACCGCCTTTTGTCGAGTTCGAAATCTTTCACGCCCAGTTCCCCCTTATCTACTTCTAAGGTTGTCTAGCACCATCACCAACACCAAGGTAAGCAACGTGCTGCCGCCCACACAAAACAGCCATTGCATCCAATTAAAGAACGAGAAGGCCTCCAAAGAAAAGAAAACCAAGCAATAAGTGAAGACGATGATGAAGGCAAAGAACAGGTATCGCCCAAAGCCCAGCACCTTCATCGAGGGCACAAGGTCTTCGGCGCTTTCCCTTTGTAAGAAAAGTTCCAAGAGATAAGGCCGCAACAAGGCCACAAGCGTAAGCGAGGCGGCTGCCACGCCGGGCGTATTAGAAAACATGTCTACGCCTAAGCCCATGGCGAATGCCCAAGCAAGCATACCCCACTTGGGGTAATTGCGCGGAAAGAGCAACACCATATATATATATAGCAAAGGGGTGGCGCTGTCGAAGAGATGCACTTGGTTTAGCACCAGCACCTGCACCAACAGGAATACTAGGAACGTTCCTAATGTTTTCAATACGCCTACGGTCATGTTTGTTTTCTTTCTCTCTTCTTTATCGGCCTTTCGGCCTTGTTTTCTGTTTGTTTTCCGAAAGTGGGGGAAGTTGGCACTTATAACTCCGTTGCAAGCAGCGGTCGACTTGTTTTGGCCATAAGATGAAGGTGTCGCCTATTCGCGTTTCACTTTAAGCGAGTCTTGCACGGCGCGCATCATCTCCAATCTTTCTTCCATACCGGCATTGTCTATCACGCATACGTCGCGCAACTTGCCGAAATCGGTCGACAGCCTTACCTGCAATCGGTAAGACAAGCCATTGGGCGAATTAAACACATGAAGTATTTTGCCAACAAGCACACCTGGCGGAAAGATAGACGAATAACCGCTGGTAACTACGTCTAGCCCCAGCTTAAATCGCGCATGTCGCGGCACATCGTCTACGTATGCAATGCCTGGGTCGCCCCCGTTCCAATGCAAATAGCCGAAATAGCCCCGGTCCTTAATCATACAACTGACGTTAGAATGCGAGTTAAGCAGGGGTATCACCACCGAATAGTTGCGCGAAACGAGGTAGACCACGCCTACAACGCCCGTTCCACAGGCCACGCCCATGTCTTTCTTAATGCCATGAGCCCAGCCTTTGTCGATGGTGATAAAGTTGTCATTCCTGTCTAACGAGTTACTCACCACCCTTGCGGGGTAAAGTTTGAAACCACTCAGCGCCATTTTCTGTGTCTGCACCACGTCAAGACTGTCGTGCTTGGCTCTCGTTAGCATTTCTTGCATGGCCGACACCTGCTGTTCAAGCTCCAAGTTGCGTTGTGTAAGCTCCTTATTAACCTGCGTAAGCGAGAAGAATGTCTCTACCCACGAGTTGGCCTCATACACTTTCCCAGCCACTTCGTTGGCCGACGAGAACCACACGCTGCCCTGATAGCTGTTGTATTGGAACAGCAACACCACGCTTGTCACCTCAAGAGCGAGGAAAACAAACCAGTGGTTGTAACGCGCTATGAATGCAAAGAGGTTGCGCATGCCCCTATCTCATGAGGAAAGAGAGCCGCTCAACGTTCTTCAAAGCGATGCCGGCACCCTTTGCCACGCTGTGCAATGGGTCTTCGGCGATGTGGAATGGGATGCTAATCCTCTCTTGCAAACGGCGATCTAGTCCGCGCAGCAAGGCGCCACCACCTGTAAGATAGATGCCGTTCTTCACGATGTCGGCGTACAATTCGGGCGGAGTGTTCTCCAAAGCCGACAGCACGGCGTTTTCAATCTTGGCGATGGTCTTGTCCAAGCAGTGTGCAATTTCTTGATAGCACACGGGCACTTCCATCGGCAGTGCCGTTATTCGGTTTGGTCCGTGCACCACATAGTCTTCGGGAGCCTCCTCTCCTAAGTCGGTCAGGGCCGACCCCACGTGTATCTTGATGCGCTCGGCCATACGCTCACTCACTTTAACGTTGTGCTGACGGCTCATGTACTCTTGTATCTCTGCCGTAAGGTCGTCGCCGGCCACGCGCATAGAGTTGTTCGAGACGATACCTCCCAGCGAGATGACGGCAATCTCGGTAGAGCCACCTCCGATGTCAACAATCATGTTGCCTTCGGGTGCCTCAACGTCGATGCCTATGCCGATGGCGGCCGCCATAGGTTCGAAGATAAGGTACACGTCGCGGCCGTCGGCATGTTCTGCCGAGTCGCGCACGGCACGCAACTCCACTTCGGTACTTCCCGAGGGGACACCGATAACCATTCTTAACGAAGGCGAGAACAAGCGGCTGCCCGTATGAACCATCTTTATCAGTCCGCGCATCATCTGCTCGCAAGCTGTAAAGTCGGCGATAACGCCATCGCGCAGCGGCCTTACGGTGCGTATGTTCTCGTGCGTTTTCTCATACATCAGCTTCGCACGTTCGCCAACGGCAATCATTTTGTCCGTTCGGCGGTCGAGCGCAACGACCGAAGGCTCGTCTACCACAATCTTGTCATCACTGATAATGATGGTATTGGCCGTTCCAAGGTCCATCGCAATCTCTTGCATGAAAGAAAAAAATCCCATGTCTTCTTTGTTTTTCGATTGTTGAACAGGCTCAACAAACAAGCGTTCCCCATGCCAAGCCGCCCGTCATGATTGGCCTTGCCCAGCGTTTTGTCGTCTTGCGTGTTGTCTGTCCGTTATTTATTAACTTTTATTTCTCGTTTTTATCGCGTCCGAACCGCCTGTGTTTTGGTTCGTCTGTGCGAAGATTTGTACTTCTTTTTGCCTTTGCCGAACGTGCTGTACCTCTTCATGTTCGACTATTGCTTGCGTTGGTTTTGCAGGCAGTTTGCTTGTTGGTTATGCTGCCACAGTGCGTGCCGACAGGCTTTCGGTTAGGCGTTGTTAGCCTCAAACCAAGCGTGTATGGCCGTGTCGTAGTGGCTGCTCACACCGAAAGCGCGTGTGGCGAACGCCTTACGCTGTGCCAAAGTGGTGTTGGCGCCGCTGGCTTTCAGTATGTCGAGCAGCATGCCATATTCGTTTTTGCTCGGCACAATCACCACGTCGTTGAAGTTTTTTGCGCCAGCCCTGATGAGCGAGATACCTCCGATGTCTATTTTCTCAATGACGTCGGACTGATTTGCCCCGCTGGCCACGGTTTCTTCAAAGGGGTACAGGTCTACGATAACCAAGTCGATGGGATTGATGTCGTATTGTTCCATCTGTGCTTTGTCGGCATGGTTGTCGCGACGGGCAAGGATTCCGCCGAACACTTTGGGGTGAAGTGTCTTCACCCTGCCGCCCAATATCGAAGGATAAGCGGTTAAGTCTTCCACCGCACCACACTCGTAGCCCAGCTCTTCGATAAAGCGGCGTGTGCCTCCAGTAGACAGGAACTTTACACCTTCATCGTTTAATTTGGCTAGCAACTCGTTCAAGCCGTCCTTATGGAATACGGACACGAGTGCCGTCCTAATCTTTTTTGTCTCAGTCATAAACCTATTTGAGTTGTGATATTTGAGTTGCAAAGTTACGAAAAACATCGAAGAGTAGACCAATCGTTTGCCTAAAAAACACATTATATATATTAAAAAAGATAAGTTTCTTAGTTTTTGCGTTTCTAAGCCTGTGCTTTTTATCGTAAACAAGCCGCCAAGAAAGGTGAAAAGGTGAAAAGGTGAAAAGGTGAAAAAGTGAAAAGGTGAAAAGATGGCCTTTAAAGGTGAAAGGGTGAAAAAGTGAAAGGGTGAAAAGATGGCCTTTAAAGGTGAAAGGGTGAAAAGATGGCTGCGCCTACAAGCTTGTAAACTCGTTAACTTATTAACTGAAAAGATGGCTGTGCCTGGCGATAAACGAGCAGGGCTAGTTGGGCTAGTATAACTAGCAAACCTAGAATAACTAGTAAACCTAGAAAAACTAGTAAACCTGGAATAGCTAGCAAACCTAGCACAACTAGTAAACCTAGAATAACTAGCAAACCCAGCACAACAAGCAAACCTAGAATAACCAGCAAACCTAGGCCAACTAGCAAACCTAGAAAGGCCAACCCCGCAAGCTTACCAAGCCAAATGCTTATTGGCTTGGCAGCCCATAAACCCGCCTTTTGTCCGCTTTTCGGCAAGAAATTTAACACGAAGAGTGCCATTTTTACCCACCAACCGCCTACCTTGTCGCAAAAAATCGATTCTCGCGAAGGCTGGTTTTGATGTAAAAAGGGGGTTGGTGGCGAATGTGTCAAAATGAATATTATTCCAAAACAACCATCCTTTGCACCTGTTTTTGGGCCATTTGCAGCAAAAAGTAGTGCGTTTTGGTGCTAAACGGAGTGCAATATGCCGCTAAACGCACTGCGTTTTGCTGCTAAATGCAGTGCGTTTTGCGGCAAAACGCAAGACAAAATGCGGCAAAATGCAGTGCAAAATGCCGCTAAACGCAAGCCGAAAAGCATAAAAATACACCGCGATTGTATAAACAAAACCTTTTAGTTCCATTAAAAACATGGCCAAATAGAGCAAAACTGCCGTCAACAAGTGGCATTTTTGCGGCAAAAAGCAGGTAATTGGAAGTGAAAAAATCACGAGCAGGCAACCTTCTAGAAAGGCTAAATGGTGCTAAATGCAGGCAATATGCGCAAAAACAGACAAGGAGAAGGAACTCTGAAGGCATAATTTGTGGATAAATGCCCGCTTATAGCCCTATATTTTCGCTAGAATGGGGTGGCCAACAGAGCATGATTTGTAAAACATAATTACCACATTTAACAAAAATATGCCGCCACAGAAAAGACTGAAAAGCGACACCAAAGGACAGATTTCTTACAAATGGAACACCATTTATGCGTTAATGACAACAAACAGCCACAAATAAATGCCCACACAACAAAAAAATTAACTCCCCACACTTGTCAATCACGATAATAATGCTTAAATTTGCAATAACCTAATCGCACATTTATTTATATATGCAATATTCAATCGTTGCCCCAGAAAAGCTAAGGGTGGTGGTTACGCTGCCCGCCTCGAAAAGCATAAGCAACAGGGCGCTCATTATGCACGTCCTGTCGGGCAGTTCATTACTGCCGCAAAATCTATCGAATTGCGACGACACGCGCGTTATGGTGCGTGCGCTCTCGGACATGCCAAAGAACATCGACGTCCGTGCAGCAGGTACGGCCATGCGGTTTATGACCGCTTTCCTAAGCTGCCAAAAGGGAGAACACACCCTAACTGGCACACAACGCATGCGCCAACGGCCGATAAAGCCGCTGGTAGACGCGCTTAGATACGTGGGCGCAGAAGTAGAATACGAGGCAAAAGAAGGCTATCCGCCCATACGCATCTACGGAAAGCCGCTAGAAGGCGGCCGAGTGGAGATGCCAGGGGGCATCAGCTCGCAGTTTATCTCGGCCATCCTCATGATTGCCCCCACGCTCAAAAAGGGTTTAGAGCTAAAAATGACGGGGCAAATAGCATCGCGACCCTACATAGACCTCACGCTGTGCATGATGCGCGAATACGGGGCGAAAGCCGATTGGACCGACATCAACGCCATCAGCGTAAAGCCTGGGCAGTACAAGGCGCGACAATACAGCATTGAAAGCGATTGGAGCGCAGCATCCTATTGGTACGAAATGGTTGCACTGAGCAACGACCCCGACACCATTGTAGAGCTGGAAGGGTTGAGCGAAAACTCTAAACAAGGCGACTCGGTGGTGCGCCACATCTTCTCGTTGCTGGGCGTAAAGACCGTTTTCTCTAAGCATCCTGCGGGGCAACTGACGAAGGTGACCCTGAAAAAGCTTCGCACAAGACTGCCCAAGCTGGAATACGACTTCGTAAACTCGCCCGACTTGGCGCAAACGCTCGTGGTTACCTGTGCCATGATGGGCGTTCCCTTCCACTTCAAGGGGCTATCGAGCCTGCGAATAAAGGAAACCGACCGCATCGAGGCGTTGAAGAAAGAAATGGCCAAGCTTGGCTTTGTGCTGCGCGAAATGGCCGAAGGCGAGTTGGCGTGGGACGGAATGCGCTGTCGCCCGTCAGACGAACCCATCGACACATACGAAGATCACCGCATGGCTTTGGCCTTTGCGCCCGTGGCCTTCGTTAAC
>NZ_HE999445.1:227249-229792 GCF_000312305.1 Prevotella conceptionensis 9403948
AAGAAATAAAAATAAACCAACCTGGCGTGGTGAGCAAGTCGTATCCGCAATTTTGGAGCGACCTTCGCCAGTCGGGATTTGAAATAAACGAAATATAAACAATGCACATACTACTGTTGGCCTTGCTGGGCTTAGCAATCTTTGCGGCCGTGTTGGGACTGCTCTCGCGCAACAAAAACGCGGGCGAGCCTGGTGTGGTAAAGGCCGACACCGCATCGTGTGCCACCTGTTCGGGCGAAGACGAACGGTGCGAACATGATTGCATGTTGGAGGCGGCAGTGCGCGATGTGGAATATTACGACGACGAAGAGTTGGACAAATACCGCGGAAGAGACTCGGCCGACTATACCGACAGCGAGGCCGAAGAGTTTGCCGAGGTGTTCTATACCATGCGCCCAAGCGACGTGCAAGGCTGGAACAGAAGTCTGATACTGCGACAAATAAACCTGCCCAACCAACTGAAAGACGAGGTGATAATGGTCATCAACGATGCCAGGTCGGCCTAACCGCCTCACCCGCGCCACGCCTCAGCATCCTTTTGTCTAGGCGTGCGCTGCCTTATGGCGTGCCTAAGCCCAAGCAAAGGCAAAAGCAAAAGGGCAAGAAAAGGCAAAAGGGCAAGTGCAAGAAAAGGTAAAAGCGCAAGGCCAAAGCCATGCAGCAAACCTTTGTTTGCAAGGCAAGTCGGCCGTGTCGGGTGGCAATTTCAACAATGATTGGCATGCAGCAACCCTTCGTTTGCTAGGCAAGTCTGCCGTGTCGGGTGGCAATTTCAATCATGATTGGCATGCAGCAAACCTTCGTTTGCAAGGCAAGTCTGCCCCTGAAAGTCGTCGCCCACCCCTCCAAAAGCCGTAAGTTGCGGCTTATTGTTGGCCAACAAACAAGTGTGAAACAGATTTTTGAATGAACATATTAGAATACTCCTTCTTTCAGAACGCCCTCCTAGGCTCGCTCTTGGCTAGTGTGCTGTGTGGGTTTATCGGCACATACATCGTTACAAGGCGGCTGGTGTTCATCAGTGGCGGCATCACGCACGCCTCGTTTGGCGGCATCGGGCTAGGCGTATTCTTAGGCATCAACCCCATACTTTCGGCCATGGTGTTCTCCGTTCTCAGTGCTTTCGGCGTGCAATGGATGTCGCGCAGGGGCGATGTGCGCGAAGACTCGGCCATTGCCGTGTTTTGGACCTTCGGAATGAGCCTAGGCATCATCTGCTGTTTCCTATCTCCGGGGTTCATGCCCGACCTTCCTTCCTTTCTCTTTGGCAGCATTCTCACCATCAGCCAGGCCGACCTTTGGCTGCTAGCCGCACTGCTTGTGGTGGTGGTCCTAGTCTTCGCGCTGCTCTATCGCACAATATTAAGTGTGGCTTTCGATGTAGACTTCGCCCGTTCGCAACGCCTGCCCGTGGCGTTTATCGAGTATCTGATGATGGCACTCATCGCCCTAACCATCGTAGGCACACTTCGCATGGTGGGCATAGTGCTAAGTATCAGCCTGCTTACCATACCCCAGATGTCGGCCAACGTGCTAACGCACAACTTCAAGCACATGATTGCATGGAGTATTGTCATCGGTTGGGTAGATTGCCTTATGGGTCTAGGCCTCTCTTACGCCCTCAACGTTCCGTCGGGCGCATCCATTATCTTCGTCAGCATCCTTGTTTATCTTGTGTTAAAGGTGGGCAACATTGCTTTCAAAAAACGCCAACGCCAACTTGAAACCATTTAAATCCACATATAGCCTTGCCTTGTGGCTCGCCCTCGCGCTGCTACTCGCTGCCTGTTCGGCAAGTAAGAACACGGCACGCAGCAGGTGGTGGCAAGCTTTCAACACCCGTTATAACGTTTACTACAACGGAAACATGGCTTATGTAGACGGTATGTTGGAAAAAGAAAACGGCAACCGAGACAACTATACCGAACTTCTCCCCCTCTATCCCGTGGCCAACAAGGGCAGCAAAGAGTTGGGCAAGGGCAACTTCGAGCGCGCTATCCTGAAAAGCGAAAAGGCCATTCAGCTGCACAGCATAAAGAAACGCCCCACGTGGGACAAGAAACGGCGCAAAACCCAACGCGACATCGAATGGCTAAACCGCCGCGAATACAATCCTTTCATGTGGCGCGTGTGGATGCTTATGGGGCGTTCGCAGTTTCATAAGGGCGATTTCGACCAAGCAGCATCTACATTTGCCTACATGTCGCGCCTCTATCGCACGCAACCGCACATATATGCAAAGGCGCGTGCATGGCTTGCCAAGACCTATATTGAACAGGGATGGATGTACGATGCCGAAGATGTTATACGCAACATGAGCCGCGACTCGATGGATTGGCGTGCAGTTAAGGAGTGGGATTACACGCATACGCTCTATCATCTGCACGCAGGCGAGTGGCAAAAGGCCATACCCTACCTGCAAAAGGTTATCAAACACGAGATGCGGCGCAAGCAACGGGCGCGCCAATGGTTTATCATGGGGCAGCTACAAAGGCTTGTGGGCAATCGCGATGCGGCTTATAAGGCTTTCAGAAAGGCGGCAT
>NZ_HE999445.1:230037-245318 GCF_000312305.1 Prevotella conceptionensis 9403948
CTGGCACAACGCGACACCGCCAACGCCATCGCCGCCTACGAAAACGGCGGAAAGCGAGCCACACGCAATGGTATTGAGAAGGGTGTGCTGATGCTTAAGTTGGGCAATGTGTATTGGCAGAAACAACGCTTTGCGGATGCACGCCGCTGTTACAACGAGGCACTGGGACTTCTCGATAAAGAACGCCCCGACTACGAAGAACTTTCGCAGCGTTCGAAAGTGCTCGACGAGCTAGTGCCGCACATTGAGGCCGTACAACTACAAGACTCGCTGCAACAGCTGGCCACTATGCCCGAACCGCAACGCAACGCCGCCATCGACCGCGTGATTGCCGCTTTAAAGAAGAAAGAAAAAGAAGAACAATACGCGCAAGACGAAGAGACGGCACGCCGTACTATCGCCCGAAACAGTTCTGCATCGAACATGCCCAACACCCAAACGCCCATGCAACGCACGCAACAAGGTGGCGGATGGTACTTCTACAACCCCATCGCAGTGAGTCAAGGCAAGGCCGCCTTCGAACGACAGTGGGGCAAACGCGACAATGTGGACAACTGGCAACGACTAAACAAGGCCGCCGTAGCACTGAACACGCCCTTAGATGAGCCGTCGGCCGAACAACGCGACTCGATTTTGGCCGAGGAAGCGCGCCGCGACTCCATACAACAGGCCATGCAAACAGCCGAGAACGACCCACATAAACGCGAGTTTTACTTGGCGCAAATACCGTTTACTGCCGAACAGCGGCAGGCAAGCGACCAATTGCTCACCGATGGACTGTTCCATTCGGGCGTGATTTTCAAAGACAAGCTCGACCAACTCTCCCTGTCCGAGAAAGCCTTACGCAGGCTTACCGACAACTATCCGCAGTTCGACAAGATGCCGCAGGCATACTACCACCTTTTCTTACTCTACATGCGCAAGGGCGACAAGGTTACAGCACAGCGTTATGCAGACTTGCTGAAACAGCAATATCCCAAGCACGAGCTTACCGAACTGATAACAGACCCCTATTACTTTGCCAACGCACAGCGTGGCGAACATATAGAAGACTCGCTCTACGCCGTAACCTACGACTTCTTCAAAGCCGAGAACTACGCAGCAGTGAAACGCAACGCAAAGGTATCGGCCACCAAGTTTAAACACGGCGCCAACCGCGACAAGTTTCTGTTTGTAGAGGCCTTATCCATGCTACACGACGGAAATATCGATGCTTGTCTCAATGGTTTGCAAACGTTGGTGGAGCAATTTCCCCAAAGCGAGCTAAGCAAAATGGCCGCCATGATTGTGAACGGCATTAAGGCTGGCAGGCAAGTGCAGGCAGGTGGGTTCGACCTGAACAACGTTTGGCAACGCCGAACGGCCGCCGCCAACGCTGCCGACAGCCTGAAAGGCAAGCAGTTTAGCAACGATCGCAACGCCAATTTCCTCTTCGTAATGGCCTACCAACCCGATTTCGTAGACGAAAACAAGCTGATTTTCGCCTTGGCCAAATACAATTTCACCAACTATTTGGTGCGAAACTTCGAGATACGAACCGAAACCGACAACGGATTACGCTTGATGATAGTGAGCGGTTTCCGCAATTTCGACGAGGCTTTGCAGTATGCACGCGAGCTACATCGCCAAACGGGCATCGTGGGAAGGCTGAACAACGGGCGCACACTCGTAATAAGCGAAGACAACATGCAACTACTTGGCAAGGAATTTAGTTTCGACGACTACGACAAATACTACGCCAAGCACTTCGCTCCGCTGAAAGTAAGCACCTTCCGCCTGCTTAACGAGCCTGCCGAAATCGTTCAACCCGAAGCTCCCGTACGACTTCCCACCATCGAAGAGATAGATCGCGCGCTGGATAACGACTTTGTTCTGCCCAACGAAAAGGCAACAACGGATGTTGACGAAGACACTTACCCCATTACCGAAGAGCCTAACCAAAAGCAAAAAGGCAATTCTGCAACAAAGCAAAAGGCCGACGACGCAACGGTGATTGAGGCGCCACAACAACCCACACGACAGCCCGATGACGGTACTATCGTGATAGAAGACGACACGCCTAGCACCCCAAAAACCAAGCCAAACAACAATAAGGGGCAGCAAAAACCGCAACAGCCCACGCAACAAAAGGGCAAAACACAACAAACCCAAACGCAGCCAAAGGGCAAAACGCCTGTAAAAACAGAGCCAAAGCCCCAAAAACAACCCACAAAGACCGACAAGAAAGAAGACACGGGCATCGACTTTAAAGACGAACTAGGCAACAAGGGCAAGAAAACCAACCCCCAAAAGACGCCTACCGCTAAGCAAGACAGCACCAAAACGCCTGCCAAGCCCAAGCGAAAAGAGATTGACCCCGATGATGAATATTACGATTTAGAAGGATTTTGACAATGAACAACGGACTGATTTTATGGGCCGACGACGAGATAGAACTGCTCAAAGCCCACATTATATTTCTAGAAAAGAAAGGTTATGAGGTTGTAACCGTGAGCAATGGCATGGATGCACTAGACCAATGCAAGCAACGCAACTTCGACCTTATCATGCTCGACGAGATGATGCCCGGCCTTTCGGGGCTCGAAACGCTGCAACGCATCAAGGAAATACAGCCTGCCACGCCCGCGGTGATGTGCACCAAGAGCGAAGAAGAGAACATCATGGAACAGGCCATCGGCTCTAAAATAGCCGATTACCTCATCAAACCCGTCAATCCAAGCCAGATATTGCTCACCCTGAAGAAGAACATTCACCGCAAAGAGATTGTTTCTGAGGTTACGCAAACGGGCTATCAGCAAAACTTCCAAGACATTTCGATGCAGATAATAGACTGTAAAACGCTTGACGATTGGCGCAAAGTGTATCGCCGTTTGGTGCATTGGGAACTTGAACTAAGCAATACGGGCAGCAGCATGGCCGACATATTGGTAACCCAAAAGGAGGAGGCCAACAACGCTTTCGCCAAATATGTAAAGGCCAATTACATGGATTGGGTGGCCGAAGGCGCCTCTACATCCAACGGACGCCCCGTAATGAGCCCCGACTTGTTTAAGCATTCCATCTTTCCCTTGCTCGATAAGGGCGAGAAAGTGTTCCTCATCGTACTCGATAACTTTCGTTACGACCAATGGAAAACGCTGGAAAGCGAGATTGGCGACCTCTTCGACATCGACGAAGACATGTACATCACCATCCTACCTACCGCAACCCAGTATGCGCGTAACGCCATATTCAGCGGACTTATGCCCAATAAAATTGCGAAAATGTTTCCAGAACTGTGGGTAGACGAGGACGAAGAGGAGGGCAAAAACCTCAACGAAGACCTGCTGATAAAGACACAGATAGACCGTTATCGCCGCCACGACTCTTTCAGCTACACCAAAGTAAACACGTCGGCAGAGGCAGAAAAGCTGCTCGAACACTTCTCGCAGTTGTCTCAAAACGACCTGAACGTGATGGTGTTCAACTTCATCGACATGCTTTCGCACGCCCGAACAGAGTCGCGCATGGTGCGCGAACTGGCCAATAACGAGTCGGCCTATCGTTCCATCACGCTCAGTTGGTTTCGCCATTCCATTCTTGCCAACCTCTTCAAGCGACTTTCGCAGAGCGATTTCACCGTGGTTCTCACCACCGATCACGGCTCAATCCGCACCTCAAAACCCGTAAAGATAGTGGGCGACCGCAACACCAACACCAACCTACGCTACAAGTTGGGCAAGAACTTAAACTATAATTCCAAAGAAGTGTTCACCATCAAAGAGCCACACAAGGCTCAACTGCCCTCGCCAAACATCAGCACCAGCTACGTTTTCGCCACGGGCAACAGTTTCTTTGCCTACCCCAACAACTACAATTACTACGTATCCTACTACAAGGATACGTTCCAACATGGGGGCATCAGCATGGAAGAGATGCTCGTTCCGCTAGTCACCATGCGGCGAAGGCGATAACAACGCACCAAAAATATAGGATAACCCCACACAACACAACCACTTAACAAGCCGCAACAAAAGGCCAACGCGCCCCCAGTTGCGGCCATAAACCACAACATACAATGACACTTACAATTACATCGTTGGCCCAAATACACAACGTGGCCAAACAATTCATCAACAATATAGGCACGGGTAAGGTCTTCGCCTTCTACGGAAAGATGGGTTCGGGCAAAACAACTTTCATCAAAGCCGTGTGCGAAGAGTTGGGCGTTACCGACGTTATCACCTCGCCCACCTCTGCCATCGTAAACGAATATCACAGCGAACAAACACCCAAACCCATCTTCCACTTCGACTTTTACCGCATAAAAAAACTCGAAGAGGTGTACGATATGGGTTACGAAGACTACTTTTACAGCGGCTCTCTCTGTTTTCTTGAATGGCCCGAACTAATCGAAGAGATTTTGCCTGCCGATGTTGTGAAGGTAAAAATCGAGGAACAGGCGGACGGAAGTCGCACGGTGACGTTCTGAAAGCACAACATATTGAAACTGCTCTGCCGCATTAGACTTGTCTAAGCAACGCTGCTGTATTAGCCCGAACACAGCACCAAAAGCACCGCACCACGTCCCAATGCCGCCTCGTTAGGCCGCATTGGGACATGGTGCAGTTGCTTTTTAGCCATCCTTCGTTTGCCCGATGACCAACCACCCTTTGCCTTGTCGTCAACCATCCTTTGCTGTGTCGCCAACCATCATTTGCCTGATGCCCAACCATCGTTTGTTTGATGTCCATCATCGTTTGCTTTGACGTCAATCATCCTTTGCAATGTGGCCGACCAAAAACACTTTACAACACGATTAAGAGTCACTCAATTGCAGCCGAACGACACGTGCGAACTCGCCGTTCTCCTTCAACAACTCCTGGGGTGAGCCCTGTTCGCGCACCGTTCCCCCATCCAGAACCACGATATGGTCGGCATTTAGCACAGTGCGCATACGGTGGGCGATTATTACAACCGTTTTATTGCGCACCAGTTCTGATATTCCAGCCTGTATTTTGGTTTCATTCTCGGCATCGACACTGGCTGTGGCCTCGTCTAGCAGTATCACTGGCGCATCTTTCAAGAGTGCTCTCGCAATGGATATGCGCTGGCGTTCGCCTCCCGATAGTGTCTCGCCATTCTCTCCGATGATGGTGTCGTAGCCCTGCGGCATGCTCCTGATGAAGTCGTCGCATTGCGCCAACCGTGCCGCCTGCCGCACTTCGTCGTCGGTGGCGTTGCGTTTGCCAATGCGTATGTTGTCGGCAACAGAGGCATTGAACAGCAAAACGTCTTGGAAAACCACTGCATAATTCTTCAACAACGCCTCTGCATCCATCTCGGCGATGTTCTTTCCACCAAGTGTAACCTCCCCTTCGTCCACATCCCAAAAGCGTGCGGCAAGCTTGGCAGCCGTACTTTTGCCGCCGCCAGAAGGACCTACCAACGCCGTTACTTGACCTTGGCGGGCAGTGAACGACACATCGTGCAACACTTGTTTGCCCGTCTCGTAAGAAAAGCTCACTCCACGAAACGCGATGTCGTAACCATTCACCTCCACATCCTTGCTCCCATCGAGTGTGGGCATGGCTTCTATCTGCCTCATTCGCTTAATGCGCACGTCTAAGTAAGACAATACGACCATGTGCGTGCAAACATCTTGTATGGGATTGTAAACCATTGCCGAAACAAGCACAAAGGCCAAATAGACAAACAGCGACACATCGCCGCGCTGCATGAGCCACGCACCCAGCAACAACACCGAGGGCATGCCCAGCTTTAACAGCACAGCAGAGACGTTAACCAAAGAACTGGTCACCAATTCGCTGCTAACCAGAGCCTTTTCGTAGACATTGAGCCTCTCGTCCAGCTGCCTGTCGTACGCCTCTTCGCCATTATATGCCTTAATCTCCTGCACACATTCCAGTCCCTCTTGTATCTGTTCGGTCAGTGCGCGTTTCACTTTGTAGTGCTTAGTGAAAGCCTTAGCTATGCTACGCACAGACAAAAGCAACACCAACAAAGCCGGTGGCACGGGCCAGTACACGGCCAGAGCTAGCCTCCAATCGTAAGAAAACAGGCCTATGCCCACCACAACCACGCTTGTGCCGGCGGCGAAAAGCTGGGGCACGGCATGCGAAAAGGTCTCTTCAAGCTGCGCACAATCCTCCATCATGGTGGAGGTTAGGTCAGACAGGTTGTGCTCTCCGAAGAATGCCAGCGGCAAACGGCGAAGCTTTTCGGCCAAGGTTATGCGTCGTTGCGCACTTTCCGCATACACGGTTACGTAGGTGCTGTTATACTGCCACCTGCTAACGACGAACATGACGCACAGGGCAACCAGGGCAAGCAGAAGGTAAAGCCACAGCGATTGGGGCGGCGCAGCACGGCGCACGTCAACATATTCCATCAAGAAGAAAAACAAATAGCTGGGTGGCAACATTAGCGCCACGTTTAACAGCGTAGAGAAGAATATGCCTCTACGCAGGTCTTTCGCCCCTTTTTCAGACAGTGCGAAACGGTTTTGAAAATATCTAATCATTATTTCTAGCCCCCTTAAGTTGTCGTTATAACCTCCATGCGATGGCCCGTTGGTATTCGTTCCACATGCGGTAGTATCTTCCTTGACGCCCAATAAGTTCTTCGTGCGTGCCTTGCTCGGCTATTTCTCCATTGTTCAGCACCACAATCCGGTCTGCATCTTGCACGGTGGTAAGCCTATGGGCAATCATCAGCACGGTTTTCCCTTTTGTAAGGTTTGCCAGGGCCCGCCTTATCAAGTGCTCGTTCTCGGGATCGGCAAAGGCGGTTGCCTCGTCTAGCACCACTATGGGCGCATCTTTCAAGATGGCTCGTGCAAGCACCAGCCTTTGCTGTTCGCCTCCCGATAGGTAAGTTCCGTCTGCGCCGATAACCGTATCCAGTCCCTTTGGCAGCCTATTCACTATTTCGCGACTTTGAGACAGATCCACGGCACGGTTTATCTGCTCGATGGTTGCTCCCTCATTGCCATAGCGCAAGTTGTCCAGCAGTGAGGTTTTAAACAGGCGTGTGTTTTGGAAAACGAACGACACGCATTGCATCAGCTCCGCCTTGTGCACCTGCCTAACGTCTACCCCGCCTATGCTTACGCTGCCCTCGCACACGTCCCAGAAACGCGGCACCAGCCGTGCGAGGGTTGTTTTGCCACTGCCCGATGCCCCCACGATGGCCGTTGTGCTTCCCTGAGGCATGTTCAGGCAAACGCGGTGCAGTGTCTCTTTCTCCGCATCTCCGTATTTAAAGCTCACTTTGTCTAGGCAAATGTCGTACGAAGTGATTTTTCGCGGTTCGCTGCTCATGGGCAATGGGGTAGCCTCGGTTAGCCTTTCCAGCCTTTCTATAGCCTCGTTGGCCATGAACAAGCTTTGCATAAGGTGCATCATCCGCATCACGTTAAGCCCGATTATCGGGGCGATGAGCACGTATAAGAACATGTTGGCGATGACGACAGCGACATTTCGCCCGTGCCCTATCATCACTATGCCCACAGGTACGAGCACAAAGGCGAAGGCGTTGATGGCCACGATGTAGAAAGACATAGGCGTACGCCACACCAGGGTGTACTTAATAACGAGGTCTCGATAGGCGATGATGCTGTTGTAGAAACGTTTGAACGAGAAAACCGTTTGTTGAAACACCTTTACAACGGGTATTCCCCGCACGTACTCAACCGCCTCTGCACCCATCCGCTCTTGCGCATCCAGGTATAGTCGCTGAAACTGGTTGTTCTTGGGGTTCATCATAAAGCCCATTATGCCGAAGGCGCATACGATGGGAACAAGCGCAGCCAAGCCCAACTGCCAGTCTACGGCGAGCAACAGCGCGACAACGCCCAGCGGCGAGACGATGCTGCCCGCCACGTCGGGCAGTATGTGGGCCACGAAGGTGTGCGTTTGGCTCGAGTCCTCATCGATAACCTTGCGCATGCCACCCGTGTTATGGGTGTCGAAAAAGCCCAATGGCGACCGCATCAAAGCGTGCATGGCCTGCCGCCGCATGTTGGTTTCTACGCGGAAAGCCGCTAGGTGAGACAGCGCTAGCGCCAAGAAGTAGAGCAACACGTTGAATACAGACACGGCAAAGGCGGCAAGGGCGTAGTTCCACACGGGCGTGGCGGCCAGATTGCCACCAGTGGTGAGCAGCGTGCGCACCACCAGCCACACCAAGACAAAGGGAACAAGCGACAATAGCCCGTTTATGGCCGACAAAGCCACCGAAAGCGGCAGCAAAGCCTTGCGCCTGCCCATGTAGTTTCCCAGTCGTTTAAGTACTTTTATCATTTTGTTAGTCGCATTTGTTGTTTACTTATGCCCCCACTTAAAGCTCCTTGCCACGTTTCGGCACGGTTTACATGGCGGCATACAATGTTTCTTGTTTTTATTTGGCACGCTTAGCCCACTCCGCACGTCCGCCTTATGGTAGTGTTCGGCTAGGTATTGCAGAGTGTCGGCAAACTTGTTTCTGCTTGTTTGCACAGCTTCATTATACCATACGCCAAGCCCAACCAGCCCCTTTCTAGGCCATTTGCCCCAAATTTCATTAAGTTAGGCAACGCATGGTGGCGAAACCCAAGGGCAGCGTGCGGCAACAAGCCTCTAATTAGGTAGCGTGCGGAATATTTTTAATGTTTACGTTGTTTTACGCTGGCTGTTCTTAGTTGTTTACAAAGGTATCACTTTAAATCCAAATAACGGACAAATGAGAAAGAAAAAAACGGTCAATCGTAACTTATAAGGAGGGCCGTATGCAAATTTTCCCTATCGCGTTTCAAGGCTTTTCCCCATCGGCCTACAAACAATCCCTTCTCACGAGGTTTGTTTTTAGTGGCAAAATGGAGATTGTTACGTGGGTATCGCCAGGTCAATTAACAAATGTTTGGTGTACAACTTGTGCGGAGAAATGCACTGTTAGCACCTGAAAGCCTTGCGAAGTGCGGCTTATTGCAGGACTGTACGCTGCTATTGTACGGCAAACAGAAGTTACAAACCATTCTTTCCTGATAGAAAACACGTGCCTTGCATGGGCGAAAAGACGGTTAAAGCGGAGAAGAATAGGGCATAGAAAGCAACAAGTGGGATTGAAATACTTGGTGGGAGGAGGGCAACCAGAAAGACATAAGTAACACAACGGCTCTACACGCCATACAGCCCGAGCCTAGGAAAACGACTGGTAAAAATTGGTTAAATCAGCAGCAATACCTTGCATAAGTCGCAGAATTGGCGTAACTTAGGGCACGCCCACACTCGGAGAGATAAGCTTAACCAAGTTGGTCATGCACCCCACGATGAGGAAATGTGGACGGAGAACACCACAATAAGGACTTATAAAGGATGCTGATATGAAACAAGTGATAGGAGTTGCCGTGGCCATAGCATTGCTGGCAGGCTGCGCAGGAACGCGAAACTTATCGCCCGAAAAGGCGAAAAGGCAGGCCGAAATGGCACAAAAGGTGAACGAAGGCCTAGAAAAGCAACAATACACAATAGAAGTAAGCCACGTATATCCCATGCGAATGCAGGCCAAAGCCTTGTCTTATGGCTATTACATCAAGGTGTCGGGCGACTCCATTTATTCGTACCTGCCCTATTTCGGGCATGCTTACCGCGTGCCGTATGGCGGAGGAAAAGCACTAGACTTTGCCGAAAAGATGACCGACTACACCATCAGCAAAGGCAAAGACGGACGAATGAACATCGAAATAAAGGTAAACAACCGCGAAGACCGCTATGCCTATCACCTAGAAGTGTACGATAACGGACACGCCTACATCGATGTTTCGGCCGACGAACGCGACAGAATTGGCTTTGCTGGGATGATGAACGTGGGGCGATAAGGGGAATGACGAAATGCTTATTAAATTATTAAATGGATGACGTATGGAGGCAAACCCGTCTTATTGGCGATTTATTGAAGAATGGCATCCCAAGTATTGGTCGGACGACAGGGTGCTTCTTTGCGATATTCTTTTTCGCCACTTGGAAAAAGAAGATGTTGATGAAGATGATAAAAAGTGGATAGCAAAAGACTTTAACTCGAATGAAGAAATTGTACACGAGCTAAAACGCTTGGAAAAAGACCTTTATTCGGAAAGTCTTGGTAATTACTATGAGCGGTTGTTCGCATAAAATGAGTTTGTCGTATTGAAAGGAGTTTGTTGTCTTTGTGATGCCAGCACAAGATAAACACCACGCTCATATTACGAAGAGCAGGATAAATCAACTCACTAGCTTGATAAACTCACAAAACACCAACAATTTCCGAATACATCAACACATCAATTTACGAACTCATCAACTCATAAATTCAAAAACTCATCAACTCACAAACTTACAAGCTCACCAACTCATTAACTCAAAAACTCACAAACCCACAAACTCACAAACCCATCAACGCACAAACTTACAAGCTCACCAACCCATCAGCTCGTTAACCTGTCAACTGACTAGGGTGAAAACTGGCTGCGCCCACTAGCCTTGTCAACTCGTTAACGTGTTAACCTATCAACTGGCTAAGGTAAGAACAGGCTGCGCACAATAGCCTTGTCAACTCGTTAACTTATCAACCTGTCAACTGACTAGGGTGAAAAATGGCTGCGCACAATAACCTTATCAACCCGTTAACGTGTTAACCTATCAACTGACTAAGGTGAAAACTGGCTGCGCCCACTAGCCTTGTCAACTTGTTAACTAGTCAACTTGTCAACTCAAAATAATTAAATTTTATTTTACAACAGCCCTCTAATTTTCACTCCGTTCTAGCGAAAAAACAGGTTAAAAGGTAGGTAAATAACTACCATTTCAGACCTTTCACATCTTTCAGCTTGTCCGTTTTTAAGAAGAAAACCCATATTTTGCACCATTTTGCCTTTCTAGATTGGTTGCCAACCCGTATTTTTTCAACCCCCAATTACCCACTTTTAGCCCCCAAAACCCACTTTTTAGCGGTTATTTTATCCTTTTTGGCCATGTGTTTCATGGTTCGAAGAGGTTTTGTTTATACACTTTCAGTGGATATTTATGCTTTTCATACCGCATTAAGCACCATTTAGCACTGCGTTTTGCACCCTTTTACCCTGCATTTAGCACCAAAATGCACCACGTTTAGCACCAAATAGCACTGCGTTTAGCACCAAAATGCACTGCGTTTTGGTACTAAATGCAGGGTATTTTACTGCAAATAGCCCAAAGGTTGGTGCAAATGGCGGTTCTTTGGAATATAAATTCATTTTACCACATTCACATGCTGACCCCTTTTTGTATCAAAACGAACCTTCGCGAGAATCGATTTTTTGCGACAAGGTGAGCACTTGGTGGATAAAAAGGGCACTTATGAGGTTAAATATCTTACTAAAAACTGGACAAAAGTACTTATGCCGCATACCAACACGTGAGCAACGGCACAGAAACCACATACACTTACTATCGACAGCGCGAGCAGTTGCCAGGCATGTTGCTCACGACCAACGGACACAGCACTATGGAAACGCAGAAGTAAAGCCGCCATTAACGGCCAGTTTTCAACTTGTAGATGGTGCATTGAATGCTTTCTGCCAAGTTGCTTTTTTGAAACATAACCACGACTTGCCACAAGCAAAAGGGGGCAGGATTTCAGATTTTATCGTACCTTTGTGCCTACCCCGCACATGGGCGGAGTGTTTATCGTGGTTTTACAGCACAAAGGGCATAAACCCCTCTCCATTTATAAGAATATTAAAAGTCAAGACATCTTCACGGTTGAGAATAACAAACAATGCCACGAAAGTAGAATTGTTGAGGAGACTTTTTATGTCAGTAGCCGCGACAAGTAAGTTTACAAAATGGGCAATTGGCAAGTTCCTGCGGAGGCGAGTTAACCTAGTAGCTACCAACTTGTAACCGAAAGAACACGCAAAGCTATCAAATGGTAAAGCCGCCCACACGCGCATTGGAAAGAAAAACACGTTGCAAGGCTTTGTAGTTTTAGGTTTTTGCATTATATTTGCACTGAAATAGACTAGATGCAATAAGACACCTAAAATGAAAGAATTTGTAATATCCGAGGTTAAAGCCGAAACCGCCGTGCTGGTGGGGCTGATAACGCAACAGCAAAACGAGGCCAAGACCAAAGAATATCTTGACGAATTGGAGTTTTTGGCCGACACGGCAGGCGCCGTTACGGTGAAACGTTTCACCCAAAGGCTTAATGCGCCTAGTATGGTTACATACGTGGGCAAAGGCAAACTCGAAGAGATAAAACAATATATACTGGCCGAAGAAGAGGCCGAACGCGAAGTGGGAATGGTTATTTTCGACGATGAGTTGTCGGCTAAACAAATGCGCAACATCGAAAAAGAACTGAACGTGAAGATATTGGACCGCACTTCGCTCATCCTCGACATCTTCGCCATGCGCGCACAAACGGCAAATGCCAAAACGCAAGTGGAGCTGGCGCAATACAGATACATGCTGCCCAGGCTGCAACGACTGTGGACTCACCTTGAAAGACAAGGCGGCGGTTCGGGTAGTGGCGGCGGAAAAGGCTCGGTGGGACTGCGTGGACCAGGTGAAACGCAGCTCGAAATGGACCGCCGAATTATCCTCGCGCGCATGGCTTTGCTGAAAGAACGATTGGCCGAGATTGACAAACAAAAGACAACGCAACGCAAAAACCGCGGTAGGATGGTGCGCGTGGCACTGGTGGGCTATACCAACGTGGGCAAAAGCACCATCATGAACCTGCTTGCAAAAAGCGAAGTGTTTGCCGAAAACAAGCTTTTCGCCACGCTCGACACGACAGTAAGGAAGGTGGTGGTTGAAAATCTGCCCTTCCTCTTGGCCGACACCGTGGGCTTTATACGCAAGTTGCCCACCGATTTGGTTGACTCGTTTAAGTCGACACTAGACGAAGTGCGCGAGGCCGACTTGCTTGTGCACGTGGTAGACATATCGCACCCCGACTTTGAGGAGCAGATTGCGGTAGTGGAAAAGACACTAACCGAACTGGATTGTGCCGACAAGCCCAGCATGATTGTGTTTAACAAGATTGACAACTACACCTTTGTGAAGAAAGATGAGGACGACCTTACACCCGCAACTAAGGAAAATATGACCCTCGACGACCTGAAACGAACGTGGATGGCCAAACTAAACGACAACTGCATATTTATTTCGGCACGCGAAAAAACCAATGTAGACGAACTAAGGGACAGGCTATACGCCAAGGTTCGCGAACTTCACGTGCAGAAATATCCCTATAACGACTTTTTATACGAAATGGAATGATGTACCGATTACTTACCGATGAGGAAATAACCCTGCTAGAAGACCACGGCTGTCAGGCCGAGAACTGGGAGGCAATTATGGTGGCCGAAGACTTCAAACCCACCTACGTGCACGACGTTACCTTTTATGGCGACATCAAACTGGGCGTGTTCGAGAAGAATATCGAGGTTAGTAGGGGGTTCCTTAAACATTCGGGCTTGCGCAATGCCACGCTCCGCAACGTGTGCATTGGCGACAACAGCCTGGTGGAGAACATCGGTAACTACATCAACAACTATACCATCGGCGAAGAATGCTATATCTCGAACGTTAGCACGATGGAGACAACGGAGGGCGCAACCTATGGCGAAGGCAACCTCATATCGGTGCTTAACGAGGTGGGCGAAGGCAATGTTACGCTCTTCGATGGGCTGAATAGCCAGCTGGCCGCATTCATGGTGAAACACAATGCCGACAAAGAACTGCGCGAAAGGATTAGGCAAATGATTGCCGAAGAGCTTGAACGCACCCTACCCGACCGCGGAACGATTGGCTTTGGCGTGAAAATAGTGAACACGCGCGAGGTGGTGAACACCATCGTACAAGACAATTGCGAGGTGAACGGCGCGGCAAGACTATTCGATTGCTCGCTGCTTAGCGCGGCAGGTTCGGGCGTATATGTGGGCAGCGGCGTTATTTGCGAGAACTCTATCGTGGCCGACGGCTCTTCGATAACCAACGATTGCAACCTGCAAGACTGCTATGTGGGCGAGGCTTGCCAGCTAACCAATGGCTTTACGGCATCGGCCAGCGTGTTTTTTGCCAACAGCTACATGAGCAACGGCGAGGCCTGCGCCGCCTTTTGCGGTCCGTTCACGGCCAGCCATCATAAAAGTTCGCTGCTCATTGGGGCAATGTTCTCATTTTATAACGCAGGTTCGGCCACCAATTTCAGTAATCATGCCTACAAGATGGGGCCCATGCACTACGGCATTTTGGAGCGTGGAACGAAGACGGCAAGCGGTGCTTACATCCTAATGCCGGCCAACATCGGGGCTTTCTCGGTGTGTTTTGGCAAGCTAATGCACCATCCCGACACGCGCAACATCCCCTTTTCGTACCTCATTGCCTATGGCGACATCATGTATCTTGTGCCGGGGCGCAACCTAAACACCGTGGGCTTGTATCGCGATGTGCGCAAATGGCCCAAGCGCGACATACGTCCACGCAGCGGACAAAAAAGCATTGTGAACTTTACTTGGCTTAGTCCGTTCACCGTTAACGAGATGTTGCAAGGCAAGCAGATACTTGAAAAGCTGCGCGAGGCACAAGGCGAGATGGTGCCCGAGTACAATTTCAGGGGATACGTGATAACCAACAACTCGCTGAACATCGGCTTGCGCAACTACGACATGGCCATTAAGATGTTCTTGGCGCGGTGCGTACGGAAGTATGGGCCTACAGAACCCGCCTCTACCACAGGCTGGCGGCAGTGGAGCGACTTATCGGGACTGCTGCTACCAGAAAGCGAAGAGCTAAGGTTGATAGAGGAAATAAAGAGCGGCGAGATGGCCGACATACAGCGAGTTACCGACCGTTTCGGCGAGATTGGCGAACGTTACGAGCAATACGAATGGGCATTCGCCTACCGTCTGATAAACGAATACTACGGCATAGCACAGCCCACGCACGCCGATTGGCAAGACATCATCGACCAAGGGCGCGAGGCCAAGCGGCAATGGATTGCCACAATAAGGGAAGATGCCTTGAAGGAATACAAGTTGGGCGATGTGGAAGAGGATGTATATCGCGGATTTGTGGAACAGCTAAATAAGGAAACCGAATAATATCAACAAAACAAATCTTATCGTATGAGCATTAAATCGATTTTGGTTGCCTTGCTCCTCACAGGAGCGGCAACAGCCATGCAAGCAAAAGATTACAAGTACCAAACGGTGAAGGGCGACCCAACGGGAACGCGCATCTACACCTTGGACAACGGACTGCGCGTGTATCTCT
>NZ_HE999445.1:245346-261289 GCF_000312305.1 Prevotella conceptionensis 9403948
CTGCGCGTGTATCTCTCGGTAAATAAAGAGACACCACGCATTCACACCTACGTAGCGGTAAAGACGGGAAGCAGAAACGACCCCGCCGAAACTACGGGCTTGGCACACTATCTGGAACACCTGATGTTTAAGGGAACGAAACAATTCGGCACGACAGATGCCGAAAAAGAGGCTCCCTTGCTTAAAGACATCGAAGAAAGGTACGAGAAATACCGCACACTTACCGACCCCGAACAGCGCAAAAAGGCCTACCACGGCATAGACAGCGTGTCGCAATTGGCTGCCAAATACTTCATCCCCAACGAGTACGACAAGCTGATGTCGTCTATCGGAGCCGAAAAAACCAACGCATACACCAGCAACGATGTTACGTGTTACACGGAAGACATCCCCGCTAACGAAGTGGACAACTGGGCAAAGATACAGGCCGACCGTTTCCAAAACATGGTTATACGCGGTTTCCACACCGAGTTGGAGGCCGTTTACGAGGAATATAACATCGGACTTACACGCGATGGCAACAAAGTTTGGCAAGCCGTTTCGAAGTTGTTGACACCTACTCACCCCTACGGAACGCAGACCACCATCGGCACACAAGAGCATTTGAAGAATCCTTCGATTGTAAATATCAAGAATTACTTCAACCGCTACTACGTTCCCAACAACGTTGCCATCTGCATGGCGGGCGACATGGACCCCGATAAGGTTATCGCCACCATCGACAAATATTTCGGTTCGTGGAAGAAAAGCGATAACCTCTCCTTCCCACAGTTCCCCAAACAAAAGCCACTTACGGCTCCGAAAGACACCACCGTTATGGGTCCGGAGGCCGACGAGCTGATGATGGCATGGCGATTTGACGGCGGAAAGTCGCTACAAGGCGACACTTTGGACGTGATTGCCAACATCCTAAGCAACGAAAAGGCCGGACTGATGGACATTAACCTGGCACAAAAGATGAAATACCTTGGCGGCGGCAGCATATCTTTTCAGCTAGCCGAATATGGTTTGCTGGGATTATGGGCATCGCCCAAAGAAGGACAGAGCCTTGACGACGTGAAAAAACTTGTTTTGGGAGAAGTAGAGAACTTAAAGAAAGGCAACTTCTCCGACAACCTCTTGCCCGCCGTTATCAACAACATGAAGTTGGAGTACTATCACGCGCTAGAAAAGAACAAAGACCGAGCCGACCAATTTGTAGACGCCTTTATCAACGGCAAAGACTGGCAGACCGTGGTTGGAAGGCTCGACCGCATATCGAAGATGACCAAGGCACAGATTGTGGCCTTTGCCAATAAGCACCTGAACAACAACTACGCGGTGGTTTACAAGCGACAAGGCGAAGACACCACACAAAAGAAAATAGACAAACCGCAGATAACGCCCATCCCTTCGAATCGCGATTTGCAAAGCGACTTCGTGAAAGAAATCATCGCCAGCAAGACTACGCCCATCGAACCGCGCTTTGTAGACTTTAACAAAGACCTAGTAAAGACGAAGACGAAGAAAGGTTTGCCCGTACTTTACGTGGCTAACAAGGACAACGGACTGTTTACTTTGGCCTTCCACTACGACTTCGGTAAGGAAGCCGACAAGCGTTTGGACATCGCAACCGAGTATCTGGACTATCTTGGTACCAACAAATTGACGCCCGAACAGGTGAAACAACGTTTCTATCAACTGGCTTGCGATTACAGCATATCAGCAGGAGCCGACAATTTGAACATCACCATCACCGGCCTTAACGAGAACATGCCCAAGGCTTTGTGGCTGGTTGAACACCTATTGGCCAACGCTAAGGTAGACAATGCTGCCTACAAGCAACTTGTGGAACTGGTAAAGAAGGGACGCAAGGATAGCCGAAGCAACCAAGTGTCCAACTTCATGGCTCTCGCGGCTTACGGCATGTATGGCCCATACAACACCGTTCGTAACGTGATGACCAACGCCGAGCTAGACAAAACTAACCCGCAAAGCCTGCTCAACCTGCTTAAAGGCCTGAGAAACTACAAACACGAGGTGCTTTATTGCGGACAATCTACCCCCGAAGAACTGGTAAAAGCAGTTGACGAAAATCACGCCATCGGCAAGACACTGGCCAACGTACCACAAAACAAGGCCTACACCAAGGTGCAAACCAAAGAAAACGCGGTGTGGATTGCACCCTACGAAGCCAAAAACATCTACATGATGCTGTACAACAACAGCGGAAAAGGCTGGAACTTAGAACAGCGTCCGATGGTGTACCTGTTTAACGAATACTTTGGAACGGGTATGAACAGCATCGTTTTCCAAGAGCTAAGGGAGACTCGCGGATTGGCATACAGCGCCTCTGCACGCTATAACACACCTTCGAGAGTGGGCGAAACGGAGTCGCTACAAGCCAATATCATCAGCCAGAACGACAAAATGATGGACTGCGTGCGCGCCTTTAACAGCATCATCGACGAAATGCCGCAAAGCGATAAGGCCTTCGAGCTGGCCAAACAGGCTTCGATGAAGCGCATCGCCACCGAACGTACCACCAAGTTTGGCATCATCAACGCTTATCTGCAAGCACGTAGGTTGGGGCTAGACTTCGACATCAAAGAACGCATTTACAATGCGCTGCCCAAGATTACGCTCAAAGAGATGGTTGAATTTGAAAAGCAGACAATGGCCAAAAAGCCCCTGCGCTACCTCATCCTTGGCGACGAGAAAAACCTCGACATGAAGGGCCTGGAGAAGATTGGCAAGATTAAAAAGCTAACAACCCAAGAGATTTTTGGATATTAAGTAGTGAGGTTGGGAGGTGCTGAGTATGTGAGTTCATAAGTTTGTGGGGTTGTTTATACATTCCCCGCATGCGCAATGAACTTACATACTCATGCTGCCAAAGGCTCATGAGCTTACAAACCCGTGAACTTAGAGCCCCCAAAGCCATTGGTTTTAAGGCAGGTTCTAAAAATTACCTTTGCTGTATTTTTAGCTTTTAGTTGAGCAGGTTTTGTTTACTTCTTGAAGGAGCATAGTGAGCTATGCAACTGAAAGAGAAAGCGAAAGATGCCAGATAAAAGCAAAAAGACAGTGAAGAGCAATACAAGGAACAACAATTGAACCTTGGCGGGGATTTTTTAGAACATGCCTTAACTCCTTAACTTCTTAATTCCTTAGCTCCCTATTAAATATAAATACAAAGATTATGGCACAAACACCCCGTGCTTTACGTGCCAAACAAGGACAACGATTAAATATAAATACAAACATTATGGCACAAACACCCGAATTTAAGTACGCTCCTATGTTTCAGTTAGGTAAAGACGAAACAGAGTATTACCTGCTCACTAAGGACGGCGTATCGGTTAGCGAATTTGAAGGAAACGAGATTTTGAAAGTGTCTCCCGAGGCACTGACGATGCTCGCCAACACCGCTTTCCGCGATGTTAACTTCCTTTTAAGGCGCGAACACAACGAACAAGTTGCAAAAATACTTACAGACCCCGAAGCCAGCGACAACGACAAGTACGTGGCCCTGACCTTTCTTCGCAATGCAGAAGTGGCTGCAAAGGGCAAATTGCCTTTCTGCCAAGATACAGGAACGGCCATCATTCACGGCGAGAAGGGACAACACGTGTGGACAGGTTTCTGCGATGAGGAGGCGCTCTCTAAGGGCGTGTACAAGACTTACACGGAAGAGAATCTGCGCTACTCGCAAAACGCGCCCCTCAACATGTACGATGAGGTGAACACACGCTGCAACCTACCTGCACAAATAGACATCGAGGCCACCGAAGGCGAAGAATATCGTTTCCTTTGCGTGGTGAAAGGCGGTGGGTCGGCCAACAAAACTTACTTCTACCAGCAAACAAAGGCCTTGCTGCAAAACCCAGGAACGCTGGTGCCTTTCCTCATCGACAAGATGAAAAGCCTTGGAACGGCAGCTTGTCCGCCATATCATATTGCCTTCGTTATCGGTGGAACGAGTGCCGAAAAGAACCTGCTCACCGTGAAGTTAGCCTCAACGCACTTCTATGACTCGTTACCCACTACGGGCGATGAGACAGGTCGCGCCTTCCGCGATGTGGAATTGGAGAAACAATTGCTAGAAGAAGCCTACAAAATTGGGCTTGGTGCACAATTCGGCGGCAAGTATTTTGCCCACGATGTACGCGTGGTGCGCTTGCCAAGGCATGGCGCATCGTGTCCTGTTGGCATGGGCGTGAGCTGTTCGGCCGACCGAAACATCAAGGCTAAGATAAACAAAGACGGTATTTGGATTGAGAAACTAGACGACAATCCCGGCGAATTGATACCCGAAGAGATGCGTCATGCAGGCGAAGGAAATGCCGTGAAGATAGACCTAGACAAGCCCATGGCCGAGGTCCTCAAAGAGTTGAGCAAGTATCCCGTATCTACGCGCCTCAGTCTGAATGGTACCATCATCGTGGCACGCGACATCGCGCACGCCAAACTTAAAGCACGACTAGACGAAACGGGCGACCTGCCACAATATTTTAAGGATTATCCGGTGCTCTATGCCGGTCCCGCGAAAACGCCAAAAGGTCTGCCATGCGGCTCAATGGGTCCAACCACGGCCAACCGTATGGACCCCTACGTAGACGAATTCCAAGACCACGGCGGCTCCATGATTATGATTGCCAAGGGAAACCGCACCCAAGTTGTTACCGACGCTTGCAAAAAGCATGGCGGTTTCTATTTGGGAAGTATCGGCGGCCCTGCTGCCGTGCTCTCGTTGAACTCTATCAAGAGCATCGAGTGTGTGGAATTCCCAGAGATTGGCATGGAGGCTGTGTGGAAAATCAGGGTAGAAAACTTCCCCGCCTTCATCCTCGTAGACGATAAGGGCAACGATTTCTTCACCCAGCTTAAACCGTGGAACCCTACGTGCAATCACTGATTTGCACGCATGAGCATACATCGAGAAAGCGGGATGGTTCTCATAACCATCCCGCTTTTTATGTAAACGCATACCATATTTACCCCAATGTATTGCTGTCGGGTAAAGCTATTTTCTCCCAACCTGTGCCAGAGAAATCGCTTTATCCCAAACCGGGCGTTGAGCCTGTGTAGATTTTGTGTATTGTTGAGCATATTGCCTGTATTATTCTTGAAGACGTGGCAGACTACATGGGGGAAATAAGACGGGCAAGATGCCGACAAGCAAACGAAAGAAGAACAGGAAACGAAGGAAACAACCTAAAACATTTAACAAGCAACCGATTGGGGATAAATATAAATGAAGGCGAGCTTACAGCACCTGCCATAAGCTCGCCATCTTGTGTTTAGATGTGATAAATCTCGTTGTCAAAATCCTCGTTCTCCTCAAAATCTTCCTCAAACATGTCTCCTGGCTTGGCGCCAGGTTCGTCTGATTGGAATGAGCCTGCGGCCAAGTGGACTTCTGGTAAGAGTTGCTCCGCCACGATGTGTGGCGTTATATACTTCTTCCTTTTCATCATCTTTCGTGTTTTAGTTAACAATCATCTTCTTTCCGTTCACCAAATATACGCCTGGCGAGAGATAGAACGTGCGCGTTTCGCCAGCCTTTATCATGGCACGTGCAGCACATTGACCAGACACCGTATATATAGTTAATGGAACATCCTTTGTTGCTTCGGCGGTAATCTGACCGGTAGAAACCGTTACTTTGAGCACCACCTCTTCCTGAACGTCGTCAATGTCTGTTGGCGTAGCCTCTTCTTCCCCATCGAAACTAATCTCGAACGAGTTTAGCGACTTAGCCAAATGTAGCCCTTGGTTCTCAAAATGGAAGAACGTACGGAAGGGGAAGAGGAACAATTGTGACTTTTTGAGGTTCTTGAATGCCACGAATCTGTCGAGCGAGAAGTAGAACACCATATCGTTTCCTGCCTTGTTCAGCACACGTCCAGAGTAGGTATAATAGCTCTTGAACTTCACCGGCGAGTTGTCTAGCTTACTTTGAACTTCGTAACTTCCCACTACACCCGTTTGCGTGGTAGGCGTTTTCTCTATCAGTGCTCCCTTTTCGGTAGCCACGAACGAAACGTTGCCGTCGCCATAACCCTCGGCCACCATTACGATGTAAGGCACATTGGCTTCGCTCTTGAGTACACCCGTAAGGTAATCGAACTTAGCCACAACATCGTAGTCGGCCCCTTCATGTTTCTTGTCTGACTTAAATGCCAGCGCATTGGACTTCATCTTGGCCAGGTAGAACTTCGATTGCGGGCCAACAGCATTGCTGTGCATGGCACTTCCGTCTAACGACAGGGCGTAGGGCAGTACCACCGTGGCGTATTTCACGCGCCCCTTACCCTGCACGGTGACGTCGCGTGTGTAAGTGACGTAGGCATCAGACTTCAATTGCACGCTGTATGGCGTGAAGAATGGCATCTTATCGGTAAGTGTTACGTTGGAATGCCCATCAAAGCCCTTACCATCCGTGCGTTGTATGGCAACATTTTCAATGTTCGCCAGGCTTGCAGCTCTGTAAGGTAAGAATATCAGCGCGTTCTTAGACAACTTGCTGCGCAGGTCTTCCATCATCGGCTTCAACTTCTGCGTACTGTTCTCCCGAATGATGTCAAACAGGTTGGAATTGTCTACGTACAACACGTCGTTAAGGCTCTTTGGCACATTGGGGTCTGTTCCCTTAGCAATCGACTCCTTCATCACATCAATTATCTGCTTGAGCGTTAGGTAGCCATACTTACTGGTTGCGCCCACCTGGTGCTTGTTGCCCTCAAATCCCGACTCAGTGGTTTGGATTTCAGCACCCACCATCTGCGTAGACTCATAATGCTTGTTGGCCGCATCCTTGTAGTACATCGGCTTATCGTAAATGGAATGCCACTTCACCCTTGCCTTGTAGTTGGCAATTTTCAGCTTGATGACCGTATGATAATAGGCGAAAGCCCTATGTTGCTCCTTGGTTGTAGGCGCAATGTTGTAGCGCGTTTCATCAGTGGTGTAGAGATACATGGTCTTTGTCTCGTTGTCTTGCAACTGGGCATTCTCTTTCACAAACTTACCTTTCTCAAAGTGGCTGTGTTTCACTCCGCCTATTTCCGTCACCACTTCACCCGTCATCTTCTTATAGGCCGCCATAGTGAATTGGCGTTGGGTGAAATAATTAGATTGCTTTCCTACCGAGGTGTTAGCCAAATCGGCCGCGTTGTTAAAGGGGAAAGCAATGTTTCCAGCCAATTCCACCCTCACTTTCTTTTCGTAATCGTAGTCGGCCACGATGTCCTTGTGCCCATAAAGGTCGTCGGCCACCGCATCATAATACTCCGATGCCACGAAACTATATCGCGAGTTGTGCGTACCAGGATTGTTAAGGTAGGTTTCATCGGCAAAGTTCGACTTCAAGTTTCGGAACGAGAACTGCAACTTTGTCTTGTCTGAGAACCCTATGGGAACTCTGTAAACGAATTTTTCGCCTCCCAATTCGAAGTTGGTTGCCTCGAATGTACGCACCTGTTCGGTATTGTCCTTACCCTCACAAACCACATCTACTGAGGATATGTACGGGTTAAGGTTCTCCATAAAGACGGATATGTTAACCAACGCGGTAGTTGGGTTACCAGGGGTAAGCGATTCTACCTTTATCTTCACGGCATCGTTATTAAACTTGCCAATCTTGATGGTTCCATCCGAAGAGCCCATCGTAATTGTTTTTGTTTGTGTAAGTGGGTCAGACGGTTCACCTGTTGGGCCGAACACTGTAAGCTTATACCCTGTGGAGGTTTTGAAGTCGTCTAGTTCTCCTTTTTTGGGGAAGGCATAGCTGCCATGAAAAGCATAATTACTGAATAATGCCTTTTTGTGCAATGCTCCCCTTAAGAAGCATTTTTGTTTATGGCGGTCCCAGAAATAAGGTTTCCCATCCTCCCAAAGAAATTTCACATGCTTGTTATCAGGTGTCATTGTGATAGACTTGTCGCTGGCAGCTGCATCTTGGTCACAAAACATGTAAACGGGTTTTCCATTCTTTATAGTAAAGAGTTCGTCGTTCATCGTCCGATGCCAAATTACCTTCCTGGCCATTTGCCATTCACAATTCTCATCCAAATAATAGTCATGGCCAACAAACTTGGTTGTGAATGTAAATCCGGGAGACTTGAACTGCCCTTGTTTATAATCCACCTTAACACCTACAATGCGGTAGCCTACGTCTATCTGGCTTTCTCCCTTTTCAGAGAACACACTGGCCTTTGTGGGAGCTTCCACATAATATGTGGCGTTATCCAAGGCGTACCACTTCTTTCCACCGCTGATTACTTGTCGAATGGTTTTGTGTCCGTTCTCTGCCTTCCACGTCTTGCCGTCGTGTGCATCCTCCTGATAGAGTTTCACACTAGCAGTCATAGAACGGCCCTTGTATTGGTCGTAGCTATAAAACGTTTTGCCGGCCTTGGTGTGCTTCTCCAACTTTCCCACATCGGTCTTGCCAAGCTCGAAGTCGTTGTCTGCCAAACTGACTTTGGTTTCATTCTCCAAAGTTTGTTCCAGTTTGTATTCAAAAGCGTCGTGAGCCGTGAAAGTTAGTTCGATACTTTCGTAGGTAAATGCGGCCAAGTGTCCATTAGACATGTTGCCAGTGAAACAAAAGTAAATAATGTTCCCCATGTCGGGTGCTTGCCTTTGTATGGTGTATGTCTTCCCAGGCTGGTTCTTGTGGATAATTACCTTCTCTCCTGGCCGATAGGCAGGTATTTCCATGGTGTGCCCCTCTTTTATAGCCGACCTATCCACCTCTCCGAATATCCAGTCGATGTCGCGCCCAAAGCGTAGTGTGGCAGGGAACACGTCGTCGAGTATTTTCTTGTCGTTGGGCATCTTGAGGTTATCCCTGATAACAATCTTATAACCTGTTATCTTATAACCCTTGGGTAATGCAATGGCCGAATAGTTGGGCGAGACCCCTGTACAATGCACTAGCTTATTTTTATAGTAAACAAAGTTACAAGTATGGTTTCCCAACATGCCATCGGGCGATATGACGGCCTCTTCTGAACACGAGTAGCTGATAGGCAGCTGCTTGTGTTGCCACAGTGACCCATAGCCTGCTTGGAAGCCAACCTCAAGTGGATTGTGTGTATAGGCTGTTATTAGATTTCCCAATGCAGGGCTGATGGTTGCGTTTTGTGCCGACAGCGGCACGCCATGCCAAGCCAAAAATAAGGCTACGATTAGCAATAACGGATAGCTTCTGAGCTTCCGAAAGATGTAACACTTTTTCATAATAGATACTTTTTTCAGTTATGTCATCATGATATTTCCCCGAACTTTTGCTATGGCTTTCGCCATCAACGAGTCATATCAGCTTTAATTAAACCGAGTTCGAGTTCCTGTTCGATGTGGTTTGCTTTTCATGGCTATCACTTTCCTCTCTCCCTAAAACTCTCTTCTCATTGTTGGCGGCGATGCCGCCTAGTCTCGCATGGCCAATCACTCTCTATTGCTTCGCGTTCTGCATGGCGGGCGAGTTGGTCTTACATTATCATATTGATGCGATTAAAACATTTCGCACACTATTTCACGCCACAAAGATAGTTAATATTTTACAAAGCACAAGACTTTTAGTGTAAAATAATCTTTCTTACGCCTATATTAATTGGAGTACATACTCTTTAAGATATGTGCACTTTACTCATAAAACAAGCACTAGCGTTATCATTAAACATCAAACAACGTATCAAACTGACAAAACAAAACCAAAAGAAATTTTTAAGTAAAACAAATTGACGAAAAACCGCCATTAAAGAACGTTTTCGTTAAGCCAAATGAACAATGTCGAGGTTGCTCGGACATTGTCATGGCGAGAAAACGTACTTTTCGAGGGACGAGAAAAGAACGTTTTCGTTAAGCCAAATGAACAACGTCGAGCTTGTTCGGACATTGTCATGGCGAGAAAACGCACTTTTCGAGGAACGAAAAAAGAACGTTTTCCTACCTTTCCCCAACGAATCAATTTGAGTCAACAACGACTTTACAAACCTCCGATAAGACTTTACCCATACAAGAAGAACGAGAAATCTCACACATTCACCACGAAAACAAAAGTAAAAAGTGCAAGACACGCATCAGGTGTCTTGCACTTCATTTTCTCACCATTAAAGGCCGAGTTACATTACAGCAAAGCTTGGAACTTAGCTTCGAGTGTTTCCTTATTGGTTGCACCAACGAACTTGTCTACCAACTGCCCGCCCTTGAAGAACAGGATAGTGGGAACGCTACGTACGCCGAACTCTGCGGCAACCTCGTTGTTCTCTTCTACGTCGCACTTTCCTACAACAATCTTGCCGTCGTAGTCGTTAGCCAACTCAGAGATGATGGGGCCAACCATCTTGCAGGGGCCGCACCATGTAGCCCAAATGTCAACAACCAATGGCAATTCGCCATTCTTATAACTCTCGAAGTTTTCTGATGTGATTTTTACTTCCATAATGATGTATTCCTTATTTATTTGTTATTAATCTCTATTGGGTTTGTTTTGTCCAATTAACTCAATGCAAACACTGTGCCACAAAATGCGTGCCACAGGCTTTTCGCCTTCTTTCCAAACGCCTTAAACGCTGCTAACGCCACGTCTTACACCTTATATATATAGTAACAAAAATGGCAACACCTGTCCGCTTTCGGCCAACGCACGGGTCCGCACACGTGTAAATATGTCACTAAATGCTGCCAAATCAGTTCACCTTATAGTTCATGTGCGGGTCGCTTTCCAGGTAGTTAACCAGCGTTCGCCCCACCCTTATGGGCGGAATGCTTGCCTTTAACAGCAACGTATTGTTACTTTCGCTGTCGTAAACCTCGAAATAAAGCTGCGTTTGACCGGGACTATCGCTCACCATCGTCACAATGTCGTTCACAACCGTTTGGTCGACATGCGCGCTGTCCACCTGAATTGTAAACCGTTCAACCCGTTTGTCGAACGTGGTTTGCAAGTATTCGATGTTCGCCACCTGCAAGTCAACAAACGAACTAGTGGGATATTTCTGCGTAAAGCGGCACTTCACGAAAAGCGTTCTGCCCACTTCGAACATGCCATTCCATCTTCCCCACTCTTCACCGAAGAAGGCCAACTCGCCCGAACCCGAATAATCTTCGATGGTTACAAAGCCGCAAGGTTTCCCCGTTTTAGTAACAGCCGAGCGCGTGTTGGTCACCATCCCCGCCAATGTAACCTCGGCTTTCTGCACCAAGGCCATTCTGTCTTCCAGTTCGTTGCATCCCGTATTGCACATAGACTGCAACACAATCTTATAATCGTCTAGCGGATGCGCCGAAAGATAAATCCCCACCAAGTCGCGCTCCTTGTTTAGGCGTTCTATGCTGCTCCATCGCTCAGCTTGGGGAACAGGTGGAGTACTCACTTCCACAGCATTGCTGGCACCGAAGAGCGAATTTTGCATTTGCTGTTGCTCCATTTGGAAAAGCTGACCATAACGAGTAAGGTTATCTATAAAGGTAGCCCCTTTGCTGTCTGTCCCCAAATAGCTTTCGCGCGCAATGCCCAAGCTGTCAAAACCACCGCTTAGTGCCAAACTTTCAATGGCTTTCTTGTTCACCGAACTCAGGTTCACGCGTTGCACCATGTCGAACACCGACGTGTAAGGTCCGTTCTTTTCGCGTTCTTGAATGATGGCCTGAGCCGCCGCATCGCCCATTCCCTTGATGGCGGCAAGTCCGAAACGTATCTCGCCATGCTTGTTCACACTGAATTTCAGTCGCGACTCGTTCACGTCTGGCCCCAACGTCTTAATGCCCATCACCTTACATTCGTCCATAAACTTGGTTATTTCCGAGATGTTGGCAAGGTTTCTACTCATCACGGCGGCCATATATTCGGCCGGATAATGCGCTTTGAAGTACGCCGTTTGGAAAGCCACCCACGAATAGCACGTGGCATGACTCTTATTAAAGGCATACGAGGCAAACTTCTTCCAGTCTTCCCATATCTTGTTGAGCACTTCCTTGGGATGACCGTTTTTCATTCCGCCCTCGTAGAACAGTGTCTCCAACTTATCCATCTGCGCAATAAGTTTCTTACCCATAGCCTTTCTCAGCGTGTCGCTCTGTCCACGCGTAAAGTTGGCCAGTTGTCTAGACAACAACATCACCTGCTCTTGGTACACCGTAATTCCATACGTATCTTTAAGATACTTCTCCATGCAAGGAATATCATACTTCACCCTTGACGGGTCGCGTTTACGCGCAATGAATTCGGGTATATAGTCCATCGGCCCTGGGCGGTAAAGCGCATTCATGGCAATGAGGTCTTCAAACACCGTGGGTTGCAGCTCGCGCAAGTATTTCTGCATGCCGGCCGACTCAAATTGGAAAGTCCCAATCGTCCTTCCCTCACAATACAGCTTGTAAGTAAGCGGATCGTCGATGGGTATTTCCTCCAAGTTGATGGTCTTACCGGTAGAGAGTCGCACGTTTTCCACAGCCTCTTTCAGTATGGAAAGCGTTTTCAGGCCCAAGAAGTCCATCTTGATAAGCCCCGTTTCTTCGATAACGTGCCCATCATATTGCGTACAAAGCAGCTTATGCCCCGGGTCGGCCTTATCCTCGGCAGTAGAAACAGGCACCCAATCGCTTATCGCGTCGCGGCAGATGATTGTTCCGCAGGCATGAATACCCGTTCCGCGCACCGTTCCCTCCAACATCTTGGCATACATCATGGTGTTGCGCAAGCCCTCATCTGCCGATGCCTCCGCCTCGCGCAATTCGGGAATGGCCTTAATGGCATTGGCAACGCTCATCTTCAAGCCATCGGGCAGTTTGTCGGGAATAAGCTTACACAAGTCGTTCACAATCTTCAGCGGAACCTTTTCTACACGTCCAACGTCCTTGATAGAGTTTTTCGTGGCCATCGTTCCGTAGGTAATGATGTGCGCCACCTTGTCGTGTCCGTACTTATCTTCCACCCATTCCAGCACGCGCCCGCGTCCGTCGTCGTCAAAGTCGGTATCAATATCGGGCAACGATATACGGTCGGGGTTAAGGAAACGTTCGAAAAGCAAGTCGTACTTGATGGGGTCTATCTTTGTTATGCCCAAACAATAGGCCACGACAGAGCCTGCGGCCGACCCACGTCCGGGGCCAACCATCACGTCCAATTCGTTCTGTGCCGTGTTAATAAAGTCTTGCACGATAAGGAAGTAGCCAGGAAAGCCCATTGTCTTCATAATGTGCAATTCAAAGTTCACACGCTCGCGCACTTCCTCTGTAAGCGGTTCGCCATACAGTTTCTTTGCCCCATCGTATGCCAGTTTAGCCAGATAGTCGGCCTCAAACTTTATTCGATACAGCTTTTCGTATCCGCCCAGCTTTTTAATCTTAGCCTCGCCCTCTTCGGGTGGCAACTGGTTCTGTCCATTTTCGTCGGATGTGAACTCGTCGTACAGCTCTTTTTCAGATATGCGTTGCCGCCATTGCTCTTCCGTTCCAAAGTCTTCGGGTATGGGAAAGAAAGGCATAATGGGCGAATGGTCTATCGAATAGGTTTCCACCTTATTTAATATCTCCACCGTGTTGCGCATGGCTTGGGGCAAATCGCCAAACACCTCGTTCATCTCTTCGCGCGTTTTAAACCACTCTTGCTTAGAGTAGAGCATGCGCGAGGGGTCGTCTAGGTCCTTACCCGTCGAAAGGCACAGCAGGTGGTCGTGTGCCTCGGCGTTTTCTTGGTCCACAAAGTGGGCATCGTTCGTGCATACCACCTTGATGCCCATCTCTTCCGCCATTTCCAACATCACCTTATTGGCACGTTGTTGCAGCGGAAACGCCTCCCTGTTGGCCCGTATATGCGGGTCCTTCACCTCGTGGCGTTGCAACTCCAAGTAATAGTCGTCGCCAAAAACGCGGTGATACCATTGCGCAGCCTCGCGTGCGCCCTCGATGTCGTTCCTCAAAATTTTTCGCGGAACTTCGCCGGCGATGCACGCCGAACAAACAATCAGTCCCTCGTGATAGGTCTCCAAGTCTTCTCGGTCGGTTCTAGGGCGCATGTAATATCCGTCTACCCACGCTCTCGACACCAGCTTTATCAGGTTCTTATATCCTGTATAGTTCTTCGCCAGCACAATCAGGTGGTAGCCGCTCATATCTCCATTCTCCTTCACCTTGTCTGTTTTGCGGTGTCGCGCCACATACATCTCACAGCCGATGATAGGCTTAAATTCGGGCAAGCCTTCTTCTTTGCGTTTGCCGTTAACCTTTTTGCAGTAGTTAAAAAACTCTTTCGTGCCGAACATGTTGCCATGATCGGTCAGTGCCATACCGCTCATGCCATTGGCAATGGCCTTATCCACGAGGCGTTGTATGCTCGATTGGCCGTCGAGTATAGAATAATATGTGTGTACGTGAAGGTGAACGAAGTCTTCCATTTGTCTTTCTTGTTTCCTGACGAATTAAAAATCACCTTCAAAGTTACGCCATTTTATCGACACGAGCAAGCAAAAGCAGAAAACATTATCTACAAGTTGAGAACGGCCTTTTAATGGCAGACAACTTCTGCATGGGCATGGTGCCGTTTCCGTCTGCCACAAGTTGCATGCCCGCAACCGCGCGTTCTGGCTGCTGTAAGCGTATATGCTTTCCGCAATGTTGCCCATGTCCCACGTGTAGCGGCGGCGGAACTGCTCCACGTTGCGCGCACCTACGCTCTTGTACATCTCGCGCCCGAACCTGTCGCGCCGGGTGGTGACGTGCACGCCGCCCGTGAGGTGGCGTTCGGCCTCCAGCCCCACGTCGTCGCGCAGCCACTTGGCCGACCACTCCCCGCACGACATCTCCTGCAATCTTCCTTGTCCGTCGTGGTCGTAGTCCACACTCGCCCCGAGGCTGCTTTCCGTACGTACGTGCCGCCCCGTCGGGTCGAACGTGCGCACACGGGGCATTAATCACATACATATCCCATCCTCCACCCAGCGACTTGCCATCACTCAATGTTATAGCATTCTAGTGTCCAAACTTTATCTGTCAGTCTGTATTGGGCTGATAGCTTTGTCTGTTCATCCACTTCCCACAATATGTCCTGTATTTTACCGTTATCAGTATCCGTGAACCTTTTTTGTTTTGGCCTTCCAAACAGGGCCATTGCACGATCGTAAGAAACATTCTCTATAACCGTCAACTTAAAATTGCCACTATCGTCAGGTAGCCAAAGGTTTTCAATGAGAAATAGGCGCATGTCCTCCACCAAATCTTTTTCAATGGGTTTGAGAACGGGCAACTTGTTTCTGTATTTCTTTATGTTCTCTGCAAAAAATGGAAAGAAATGTTTACCCATAATCCGCCGTTGCATAGAAACGTTGTTCTTATAAGGATTGAACTCATCTAACGACATTATTAAGTCCATGCCTAGACAATTGCAGTCTTTTTCGAATCGGACTTTTGACCGGATGCCGCGTGTGGTGTACAACGCTCTGAAACAAAAGACAAAGTCAAAATCCATTTGTGCGTATTTTGTTTCTATCACAAAAGAAAACAATCGAAGCTCTTTACTAATCTCACTAACTTTCAGGAAGTTTGGAGAATCGGAAGTAATTTTTACTCTATCCATAATATTAATGAAAACATTTATTACCTGAGGTTTTTTTCCAAAATCGTTTCTCAAATTTCTTTGTACGACTTGTCTCATAATTTTGGAATGAAACTTTTGCCGATTTGTTGGGTGAATACTGCAAACGCCTATATTCTAAATTGTTCTTGTTCAGCCATTTCTTAGTATACCTATTTTGAATTTCGGTACCATTCTTTCTTGTTCTGAAATTAGTTGTTTCCCCTATTTTCCACGTATCTCCTTTTTTTAGATATGTTTTGCCCACGGGTTTATCATTTCCCCATTCATACACATCATAATAACCATCCTTCGTTGCCACTAATTTGTATACCTCGGCAGTCAACCCCAGAAGGTCAGTTAAGCTATTTACTAAAGTTT
>NZ_HE999445.1:262514-282086 GCF_000312305.1 Prevotella conceptionensis 9403948
TTAATGAGGTTGTGAGTCGGTGAGTTGATGAAGTGGAGAGTTGGAGAGTTATGTATTCGGGAACTTTGGGTTTTCGTGAGTTCAAAGGTAAGCGAGTTGCGTTGTTCTGCACTTCGTATATAAAGGAGTGTTTGTGTTGTGTAGCACCACAAGGAACACACACTTCTCAATTTACAGAAACACGAAAGGTGGAGACAACGTCATTAACCCCTCAGTCTAAACATTCAACCCTAGGGGTTGGAAATAATGATGTTTGCAAACCTTCTCAACCATTCTGCCTTATAAACATCATCTTGACGGCCTTTCATTGCGCCAAACAGCGGTTAAACACGAAACGTTTACGATTGCGCCATTGAAAAAAGCACAAAACTTTGCCTTGTTATGAAATAAAATTACTACCTTTGCCGTTCGAATTATGAGGAAATCGGCATACATAACACTCTCAATCCTGTTATCAACAATGATATTATGGATTGGTTCGGGCATCATGACTGTGGTGTGCGAGCATACGGGTAGTGTGTCTGTTGCCGAGATGCCGTCGAAGATGCACTGCAAGGATGCGGCTGCAAGCAACTGCATGAAGATGCAGGTAAAAACCTTATCGCCTACAAATGCAGAGCGAGCAGACTTCCATCAGCCGCTGCCCGTGCAGTTCTCACTTCTTCCGCAACTCATAACAGATTGTGGTTTATTGCCTTTGCCCGTTTTGGCAAAGGCCTCCGAAAGAACATGGCAACGGCTTTGGCATGGTCCGCCGCGCCAATATCTTCGGCTACTTACAACACTTTTGATTTGATTTTTTTGTGTCCTCCTGTTATTCGTTAAGCGTAATAGGAAGAGCCTTTGTGCCTGTTTCACAAACGTGTAAATGTGCAAAGCTGTATCGGACAATCCGTTGTCCTGATGCGTTGAGGCGCATACTCAGGGGGTTCGCGTACGCCTGCGGTTACGTCCCTTGCCTTATTCGTGTCCAAGAACAAAGTCCACGAGCCTCTTTCTTACAAGATGCCCGAGGCAGAAAGTTCGTTATCTCACCACGGTTTTGCAGCGACATCGCCCCACACTCGCCCCTAACAACATGTTTGTGAACAAACCGAGGGCCAGTTCTAACGCCCTGCCACTACACAGGTGACCATAGCCAAACGGTAGCACCTTGTGGCACGTAGCACTTGGCCGAACTTTAACGACAACAAAAAATCAAACGTAATGAACAAAATTCCATATATATTAGGTGCAACGCTATTGGCCGTTGTGCCTGCTGTAGCCCAGCAAACACACCCCGACTCCACCATAACACTGAAAGAACAGACACTGGCAAACGTCACCGTAACTTCTCGCAAAGCCTCCGTGCGTTCGCTCAAAGGTGCCATCAACGGCAAGGACATCCTACGCGACGAGCTTTTCAAGGCTGCCTGCTGCAACCTAGGCGAGAGTTTCGTCACCAATCCGTCGGTCGATGTAAACTACGCCGATGCCACTACCGGCGCCAAGCAAGTAAAACTGCTAGGCCTAAGCGGCACATACGTGCAGATGCTTACCGAAAACCTACCCAACTTCCGCGGTGCGGCTCTGCCTTACGGCCTAGGCTATGTTCCCGGCAACTGGATGAAGAGCATGCAGGTTAGCAAAGGCAACTCCTCGGTAAAGAACGGCTACGAAGCCATGACGGGACAAATAAACGTTGAATACGTGAAACCAGAGGACGAGAAGGGCATTTCGCTCAACCTCTATGGCAACACGATGGGAAAGTTCGAAGCCAACGCCGACGGCAATGTGCACATCAACGGCAACAAGAACCTCAGCACGGAGCTGCTGGTACATTTTGAGAACAATTGGGTCCACCACGACGGCAATGGCGACGGATTTGAAGACGACCCGCAAGTGAAACAATACAACTTGCAGAACCGCTGGTTCTGGAAAAAAGGTGGCTACATGCTCCACGCCGGCTTGGCGTTGCTGAAAGAAGACCGCACTAGCGGACAAGTTGCACACGCACAGCCCGCGCCCGGCAACCCTACGCCTTACCGCATCGGCATTGGCACAGAGCGTTACGAGGGCTATATGAAACATGCCTTCATCCTAAACGAGGCACACGGCACCAATGTCGCCTTCATGGGCAACGTGTCTTTACATAAGCAAGATGCAAGCTATGGCATCAAACAGTACAGCGTGAACGAGAAGAACGCCTACGCATCGCTTATCTTCGAGAACAACTTCACGCCCGAGCACAACCTTTCTGCCGGGCTAAGCCTTAACCACGACTACCTGCACCAGCGTTTGTTGCTTCCTGTGGGCGTGGTGCCTGCCGATTACGGCAACCGCTATCCGCTAACGCGCGGCATAGAAAGCGAAACAACGCCTGGCGCATACGTACAATACACCTATAACCTGCACAACCGCGTGATTGCCATGGCCGGCTTGCGCATCGACCACAGCAACGTGTACGGAACGTTCTTCACGCCACGTTTCCACCTGAAGTGGATGCCGGCAGACCTGCTCACCATCCGCCTATCTGCTGGAAAGGGCTATCGTAGTCCGCACGCACTGGCCGAGAACAACTACCTCATGGCGTCTGGTCGCCGACTAATCATCGACAACCTGGAACAAGAGGCCGCGTGGAACTATGGAACCAGCCTGAGCTTCCTCATCCCGATAGGTAAGCAAACGCTGAAATTAAACGCCGACTATTATTACACGCACTTCCTTTCGCAAACCCTTATCGACTACGACACCAACCCGCAAGAGCTGCACATCACCAATCTCAACGGCAAGAGCTACTCGCATACCGTACAAATTGATGCTTCGTACCTGCTCTTTAAGGGGCTCGACCTGACGGCGGCCTACCGCTACAATCTCGTTAAGGCCACTTATGGCGGCCGCTTGATGTGGAAACCGCTGCAAAGTCGCTACAAGGCACTGCTTACAGCCAGCTACAAAACGCCCTTAGGGCTATGGCAGTTTGATGCGACGGCAGTGTTGAACGGCGGCGGAAGAATGCCCGAACCCTACACAACAGCATCTGGCAACCTGTCGTGGAGCCGCAACTTCAAGGCATACGGCCAGCTCAACGCACAGGTTACGCGCTATTTCCGCCATTTCTCAGTGTACGTAGGCGGCGAAAATTTGGGCAATTACAGGCAGAAGAACCCCATTATCGGATACCAAAACCCATGGGACAACAACTTTGAACCCACAATGGTATATGGCCCCGTGCAGGGAGCATCGGCCTATATCGGCATCCGCGTCAACCTGGGGAAACGGCTTTAAACGCTCCATCCTCTCGCCTTAACGGCGCAAACAAATAAGAATAACAACCAGGGACAAACGGTTAGAAACCAAGTTTAGGCCGTTATCCCACAAACAACAAACAAATGAAAAAATCAATTATTTCGATGGTGCTGTTCATGGTAGCCATGATTGCAACCGCAAAAGACATTAAGACCGTTGTTTTCACCACAACCCCACAGATGCACTGCGCCAACTGCGAAGCGAAAATTAAAGGCAACCTCCGCTTTGAAAAAGGAGTGAAAGCCATAAAAACAGACGTAGAGGCCCAAAAGGTTTTCGTTTCTTACGATTCAAAGAAAACAACCGAGGAAAAGCTTCAAAAGGCATTCGAGAAATTTGGTTATAAGGCAGAAAAGACCGATAAGGATGCCAAAATTCCCGTGCATAAGGACGAACAATGTGAGAACATGTAACGGAACCTGCTAGAAAGCCTCACGCAACGGCACAAGGAACACTTGTTGTACAACAAGTTGAGGGGAACTTGTGCCAGCGCGCGGGGCTTTATTGGCGGTTCTTAAATTTGGATGGGCAGCACATTTGCCCATCCCGTGCAACACGGGTTTATCTATTAGGCAGGCTCTAAAAAACCTCCAATGGGCTTTAAGGCATGCCTATATCATTTTTGTTTGCATGCACTCAACAACTCATAAACTCATTGTTTGCATGCACCCAACTGCTCAAAAAATTACAACCTCACCTACTTTCCACTTACGTTCCGCCACGCCAAAAACCACGAAAGCGCATGTTCCTTCTCGTTAAATTTGCCTATTTCTTACCGAAAGTATAAAGAAAAAGTCACACGAACTTGCCTAATGCGTTAAAAATCATTATCTTTGCATCCACATTTAACAGCAACTACCGCGAATGGTCAATAAAATAAAGAAACTGAAGAAGATTAGAATACACCGAGAAGGCACCGAAACCCTGGTGCTCGGGTTCATCGTACTTGCCGTCGTAGCACCTCTTTTATGGGTGTTTTTTGAGTGTAAAGTGGCGTTTTGGACGTTTCTGGTGATATACGGCATTGCCTATGGCATCATTATTAACTTCTTCCGCTGCCCCATACGCGTGTTCAATGGCGACACGGAGAAAGTGGTGGTTGCGCCAGCCGATGGAAAAATAGTCGTAATAGAAGAGGTGGACGAGAACACTTACTTCCACGATCGCCGCATCATGGTGTCTATCTTCATGAGCCTTTTCAACGTTCATGCCAACTGGTTCCCCGTTGACGGCAAGGTAAAGAAGGTTGAACACAAAGACGGAAACTTCCATAAGGCATGGTTACCCAAAGCCAGCGAGGAGAACGAACATGCAGATGTGGTGATAACTACACCCCACGGAGTGGACATCCTCTGCCGCCAGATAGCGGGAGCAATGGCCCGGCGCATCGTTACTTACGCCAAACCGGGCGAAGATTGCTATATCGACGAGCATCTCGGCTTTATTAAACTGGGGTCGCGCGTCGATGTATTCCTTCCCTTAGGTACCGAAATATGTGTAAAGATGGGGCAACTTACCACGGGCGACCAAACCGTTTTGGCCAAGCTTAAATAAAAAGGAGCATCGCAAATGGCAAACAAAATCACTCGCCACATACCCAATTCGATAACTTGCTGCAACCTCATTTCGGGTTGCATCGCCACCATTACGGCCATCTATGGCGACTTGTGGCTCGCCCTGCTCTTCATCATTGTCGGGGCCGTGTTCGACTTTTTCGACGGAATGTCGGCACGTTTGCTCCACGTTTCTTCGCCCATCGGCAAAGAACTCGACTCGCTTGCCGATGTCATCACCTTTGGCTTAGCCCCTTCGGCGATGCTTTTTCATCAACTTTCAGTCTTAGACTACCCTTTCGGGAGTGTCTATCGGTGGCAGATTACGGGCTATATACCTTTCGTTGCCTTTCTGATGACGGCTTTTTCTGCCCTCCGTTTGGCCAAGTTCAACCTCGACGAACGGCAGACAACATCGTTCATCGGACTGCCGACACCAGCCAATGCCATGTTTTGGGGGTCGCTTTTGTTGGGACTCGACAGTCAGATGCAAGCCGTAAATTGGGCACCGTTCGCGCTCATCGCCTTGATGTTGCTCAGCTGTTGGCTGCTCGTGTCCGAACTACCTATGTTTGCACTCAAATTCAAACACTGGGGATGGAAGGGCAACGAGGTGAAATACATCTTCGTACTTAGCTGCATACCGCTGCTCGTTATCTTTAAAGTGCTGGCCTTTGCCATCATCATTGCGTGGTATGTGGTGCTGTCGGCCTATGTCAACGCCACTAAAAAACGATAGCAATGGATTTTATCTTGAAGTCGATAGGCGTACTTTTGCTATCGGTGTTGTTTGTTGCGCTGATAGCTTTCTTGCTAACGTTTAGGCGTATCATAAAATCCGTGCGCCAAACCATGCGCCAATTCAACAACGCCACCACGGCTTCTGCCACCAATGGGTCGCAACGCGCAGGCAAAGCGGGCGAAGTGATTATCGACAGTCGCACATCCGAGCGAATGAACCAAAAGATTTTTGAACAAAACGAGGGCGAATACGTAGACTTTACTGAAGAAAAGTAAAGGGAACAACACAGAATAAGCCTCACTTTCTGCCCCACTACAAAGGGAGAAGAAAATGGTATGCAATGCCGCAGCAAAGCTAATTGTCACCTTATCCCAATGAAGAAAGGAGAAGGATGAGGTGTGCGTTTCAATTAGGTTCATGCAGAATAAAACGGCATGAGAAGGTAAAGACAAAACGTAAGCATTCTGTGCTAAAAAACAACAAAGGCAAAGCGTAACACCAATAAGCGAAAAAAATGTTGTAACTTTGCATAAGTTGTCTTGCACTCGGCAATTTGAAAACAAGTTTTCATTGCGCTCGTTGGCGGCAACTTTGCATAATAAGTTGTCTTTGCTTGCCCATCCTACAACCGTCGTTCGGCACATTGGCAGACAACAATTTGGCACAAACAGACTGCTTTCGCAAGCATAAACGCACGGCAGAAGTAGTTAGGCGTATTTGTTTTCCATCCCCAAGACGCAACAAACGCCACAAGCAGACATGCCAAACAGGGGAACATGGGGGCGCGCACGATGCCCGTCCAAACACCAGATAAAGATGAAAGTAAGTGATTTCCTAAATAAAAAGGCAGCAGCCAAGGCCATTTCGTTCGAGGTTCTGCCACCACTCAAAGGCAACGGCACGGCACAATTGTTTCGTACCATCGACCGTTTGCGCGAGTTCTGCCCCAACTACATCAACATAACCACTCATAACAGCGAGTTCGTTTACCGCCAATTGGACAACGGACAATACGAACGCGACCGCATTCGCCGACGTCCTGGCACCATTGCCATTGCTGCCGCCATACAGCAACGCTATGGCATACCCGTTATTCCGCACATAATTTGCAGCGGGGCTACGATTGAAAGCATTGAATACGAACTGCTGGACTTGCAGTTTTTGGGCATTCAGAACCTGCTGTTGCTACGTGGCGACAAGGCGCGAGACGAACAATTGTTCACGCCTACGCCCAACGGACACACACACACCACCGACCTTATCGAGCAGGTGAACCGCTTTAACGCTGGTTTTTTTGCCGATGGAACAGCGATGAAACATCCTGGCGAGAGTTTCGAGTATGGCGTGGCGTGCTATCCGGAGAAACACGAGGAGGCTCCCAACCTCGATGTGGACATCGATTACTTGCTGAAAAAACAGCAACTTGGGGCGAAATACGCCGTTACACAGCTGTTTTACGACAATCAGAAATACTTCGACTTCGTGGAAAAGGCACGCCAAAAGGGTGTTACCATACCCATCGTGCCGGGCATTAAGCCGTTTGCCAAGTTGGGACAGCTAACGGTTATACCCCGCACATTCCACTGCGACCTGCCTACGGCGTTGGCTAGCGAAATCGTTAAGTGCAAAACCGACGACGATGCAAAGGCGTTGGGCGTGGAATGGGCCACGCAACAATGTCGCGAACTGTATGCGAAAGGCGTGCCCAGCATTCACTTTTACACCGTTTCGGCGGTCGATTCAATCTGCGAAGTGGCCAAAAAATTGTTATGAACTGGAATGACGTAATAGGCCAAGACGACGTTAAACGTCGACTCGTAAGCATGGTGCACAACAACCGTTTGCCCCATGCAATGATGCTCTGCGGCCCTGCCGGCAGTGGAAAATTGGCCTTGGGCTTGGCTCTTGCCTCGTACTTGCTTTGCGAACGCCATGCAGAAGGCGACGCTCCTTGCGGCGAATGCGGTGCTTGCGCCATGATGCGCCGCTTTGAACACCCAGACCTGCACTTCTCTTACCCTGTTATTCGCCCTACCGGAACATCCAGTGAGCACAAGATGAACAGCGACGACTTCGCCCCACAGTGGCGAGAGATGTTGCAAACAACGCTTTATCCCTCGATAGACCTTTGGCTCGACCAGATGGACGCGGCCAACCAACAGGCTCAGATGGGCGTTGGCGAAAGCGATTTGCTGATGAAACGTCTCAGCATGAAGTCGAGTCAAGGGGGCTATAAGGTGGTGGTGGTGTGGCTTGCCGAACGTATGAACCAAGAATGCGCCAACAAGTTGCTCAAGCTTTTGGAGGAACCGCCTGCCCAAACGCTCTTCATCCTTGTGTGTCAAGAGCCCGAACAGCTGCTCGAAACCATCAAGAGCCGCACCCAACGCATCGACTTGCCGCCCATCGCAGTGCACGACATGCAGCAAGCACTGATACAAAAGCGCAACATAACGCCCGAAGACGCGCGCCGGGTGGCCCGATTAGCCAACGGAAGTTGGACTAACGCGCTGGCCGAACTTAGCGTAGACAACGAGAACAAGCAGTTTTTAGACATGTTTATCATGCTGATGCGGCTGGCTTACCAACGAAACATACGCGAACTGCGCCGTTGGAGCGATGCCGTGTCCACCTATGGGCGCGAGAAACAAAAACGCATGCTGACCTACTTTGCACGTCTGATGCGCGAAAACTTCATGTTCAACTTCGGTATTGCCGACCTTGTGTACATGTCGCGCGAAGAAGAAAACTTCGCCAAAAACTTTGCACGTTTCGTAAACGAAGAGAACATCGTGGAGATTTCCGAACTCATCGACCGCTGCATCCGCGACATTTCGCAGAACGCCAACGCCAAAGTGGTGTTCTTCGACTATGCCATCAACATGATTCTCTACATCAAGAAGGCATAAAGGCGGTTAAACCGCGGCTCGTTCAAGCATCCTCCCGCACGAATTGCAGAGGCAAAGCGCAGGTTCGAGCCAACTAAAATAGCACTCTCCGACAGGATATTTCGCCACCAAGGCCAACATCCTGCCGTCAATATATAAAACAAAACGAACAAATGGATTACAGAAATATGAAGTTCAAGGTGGCCACTGGCTGCGACCACGGCGGATGCTGTGGGGGCTGTTGCCGTTCGGACCACCAACTAAATACATACGATTGGCTGGCCGACGTGGTGAACGACCCCGACAAAACCGACCTTGTTGAGGTGCAATTCAAGAACACACGCAAGGGTTATTACCACAACGTGAACAACTTACAGCTTACAAAAGGCGACATGGTGGCCGTGGAAGCGAGCCCAGGACACGACATTGGTGTGGTTACGCTTACGGGAAGGCTCGTGGCTTTGCAGATAAAGAAGGCCAACTTAAAGTCGGCCGACGACATCAAGCGCATCTATCGCTTAGCCAAACCCGTAGACCTAGACAAGTACGAAGAGGCTAAGAGTCGCGAGAACGACACGATGATACAGAGCCGACAGATAGCAAAAGACCTGGGATTGAAGATGAAAATCGGCGATGTGGAGTATCAAGGCGACGGAAACAAGGCCATTTTCTACTACATCGCGGACGAAAGAGTAGACTTCCGACAGCTTATTAAGGTGCTGGCAGACACTTTTCATGTGCGTATCGAAATGAAACAGATTGGCGCACGCCAAGAAGCAGGGCGCATAGGCGGTACAGGACCCTGCGGAAGAGAGCTGTGTTGCGCCACATGGAACAAGAACTTCGTGTCGGTTAACACCAATGCAGCCCGCTTTCAAGACATCTCTCTCAATCCTCAAAAGCTTGCCGGCATGTGCGGTAAGCTGAAATGCTGCCTTAATTACGAAGTAGACAACTACGTGGAAGCCGCCAAACGCATGCCCAGCAAAGAGGTTTCGCTGCACACGGGCGATGCCGAACACTTCGTTTTCAAAACAGATATTCTGGCCGGAACGGTTACCTACTCCACAGATAAGAACCTCGCCGCTAACCTAGTTACCATTACGGCCGAACGTGCAAGGGCTATTATCGAGATGAATCGCCGCGGCGAAAAGCCCGATTCGCTCGAAGAGGAACGCCACAAGCAACACACCGACAAGCCTATCGACCTCTTGGCGAATGCCGACCTGAGCCGATTCGACAAGTCGAAACGCCCTAAACGCCCCACAAATGGCAAGCCCAAGGGCGAAAAGCGCGATGGCTCTGCACCCCAAAATGGTGCTCCGCAACAACGCAAAGAACAGCAGCGGCAGCGCGAACAACAGGCAGAAAAACGCCGTCAAAGGCCACAACAGGCACGGGCACAAGAGGGCAAACAAGAGAATAACAGCAACAGGCATCGTCGCGATAACCAACGAAGAGGAGGTTCGCCAACGAATAATCAACCGTAAAAACAAGAATAACAAGCCGATGGAGCGTTTAGTGAAAGGCGCGTTGGTGGCTCTTGCAGTCGCCTTAGTTAGCGCATGCAGCATGGATACCGTCTACCACCGATACAGTCACACGTCGGTGAGCGGATGGGAGAAGAACGACACCTTGAAGTTTTACGTTCCCCGACTTCATCAAGGTGGGGTATTCGCCCAGCAACTAGACGTGCGCATCAACGGTGCTTACCCATTTACGGCGGCCACACTCATCGTAAAGCAACGCATTGTGCCCGGCAACCAAGAGCTAACAGACACCATCAACTGCACGTTTAGCAAGCCCGACGGCACTCGTCTCTCGCGTGGTATCAGCTATTACCAATACAGTTACCCCATAGCCAAGCACGATTTGCGCCAAGGCGACAGCCTAGTGGTGAGCGTTTACCACGACATGAAACGCGACATGCTACCAGGAATATCCGATGTCGGCATCCATATCAGTCGCGTTAGCTATCTGCATAATGCGCTATATAAATAATACCAATCATTTATGTTGTTAGATGAAAGACATTTGAAGGACTTAATCAACCCGATTAAATCAACAGAACTTAATGAGCGACTTTCCGAGGAGGACATTAATAAATTCATTGAGTTAGAAAGTATAGATGAATGCAAGCAGTATATGGAAGTGATGCTCGATTTTTATTTTGACGTCTTCAATCCACTTTCAAACAGAGTAGAAGCTTCTGAATTTGAACAAGATAGAGACCTTTGGCTACAAACTATTTTTAGTAAAGGGTGCTCTTTCCTGCGTTTGCTAGACGGCATCAGCTATTCTAAAGGACTTTTCCGCCTTAACAAAATAGTAGATTTCCCTACTCTCTTTACAATAGCAAGAAGAATATACGAATCACTTATCGCTTTTGAACTTTTGTTTGTTCTTCCAAAAACCCCAGACCAACAGACAATAGTTTATAATCTCTTTGTTGCTCATACTCTATCTGAAAGACTAAGAAACCTTGATGAAGAATTTCATAAAGAAAACCCCGAAAGAATAGAGGAAGAAAAGAAGGATTTTGCTGCCTGCAAAAAAAACATCGAAGAAACTAAACTATATAAAACGTTGAATAAACACACAAAAGATGTAATCCAAAACGCTATCGGTAAAAAGTTTCGCTATCTTTTTAAAGAGGATAATACAATGGAGTTTATTCAATACGACAAAGCACACAGGTTACTTAACGTAAAAGAAGGTATTTTTGATACTATATATTCACATTTTAGTCTTCATGGTCATCCTTCATATCTATCTTTAATTCAGTTTCGCGAATCGTACAAACCAGATTCTCGTGAAGACCTTCATATGGCATGTTTCGCAACAAAATGTATGCTTTCATTTATGAGCATCTTCATTATTGACTACATGAAGTTAAACCCGGCAGCAAAAAAGCAATATGATAAGCTTGAAGAACCGCGAAGATTTGCGATAGGCATGTATGAGTATGGAATGAGAGGAGAAAAGATATTTCAGTAGTTTATCTTCTAATAGCATTCCTTAAATAACTCCTGACAGCATGGGCAAAGGTACTTATATATATACGTCTGTACAAATGAAACAAGACGTTACAAGCAATGGATTTTCAAGAATTATGCAGTCCTTATTATTACGATTTGATGTTTCCTGGAAGTTCCACATTATAAATAAGCGACAAAAGGCTTGCAAATCGTAGAAAAATCAACTATCTTTGCAACGAAGAAAAAGTGCACTTGTCTGCTATATGCTTTCATACTGCACGATAAAAGGGACTGAAAGAGGGGCTGCCTACATGGCAGCCCCTCTGCTTTTTGGGACGTTTTATGCTGTTCAAGTCTCAAAGTTCAAGTCTTCCCGTATTGATAAGCTACCTAATCGCCGAACTTCCCCAAGTTAACCTACGCCGTAAACCGCAGGCCTGCTAGTGCGTTCAATAAGACAAACAAGCCAACGAACTCGGAAACTCAGCAACTCAAAGCCGCTTACCCCTCCTCTACTTCTCCATCACTTCGTTCGTCAGTTCCTTACCTTCGCTAAACTCCTTAATACTTTCTAGCGTAGTAAGCGCGATGTTGTGCATGGCCTCGGCTGTGAAGAAAGCCTGATGTGAGGTAAGAACCACATTGGGCATCATCAGCAAACGGGCAAGCACATCGTCGTCGATAATCTTATCGCTACGGTCTTCGTAGAAGTAATTCTTTTCTTCTTCGTACACGTCTAGACCTGCCGACCCCACTTGCTTCGTGCGCAAGCCCTCAATCAAGTCCTCGGTATGGATCAGTTTTCCACGTCCAGTGTTAATAATCATCACGCCCGGTTTCATCTTCGCAATGCTTTGGGCGTTGATAAGGAACGTAGTTTCGGGCGTAAGCGGACAATGCAACGAGATAATGTCGCTCTCGGCGTACAGCTCGTCCAGCGAAACCATCCGCACATCATACCGCTTGGCAAACTCCATATCGGGGTAAAGGTCGTAGGCAAGCACCTTCATACCGAAGCCATGCAATATCTTTATCAGTTCTTTTGCAATCCTGCCCATGCCCACAACGCCTGCCGTCTTGCCATACATGTCGAAACCCATCAAGCCTTTAAGGGCAAAATTGCCCTCGCGTGTGCGGTTAACGGCACGGAAAATCTTACGATTAAGGGCCAACATCAGCGAAACGGCATACTCGGCAACGGCATGCGGCGAGTAAGCAGGCACGCGAACAACCTTTATCCTACCCTTTGCTGCATGCAAGTCTACGTTGTTAAAGCCCGCACAACGCAGGGCGATGAGTTTCACACCATTCTTAATCAACTCGTCGATAACGGCTGCATTGCATTCCGCATTAACGAAAATGCACACCACATCGGCACCCTTGGCCAGCGGAACGGTTTTAAGATTGAGATGTTCTTGATAATAACGGATGTCAAAGCCATAGTCGGCGTTCGTCTTGTTGAACGAAACCTCGTCGTACGATTTGGCATCGAAGAATGCTACTTTAATCATGAAGTTGTGGATTTTTGAATGTTACTAACTACGTTTGTTTGGCCACATGCGGCGCATTTGTGAATACCGCCACTGGGCGAGAACCGCTCTGGCTGCTCGTCTTTGGTTATCCTGTCACGGCCAAACATCATTCTTACAGCATGCAAAGTAAACACTTTTTTCCGAGATAACGGCCGTTCGGGCAGACAATATATGGCAGCGAGGACGAAGTTTGCCACCCAACACAGGCCATAGCCACACAAAAAACATCGCACCCACCCCAAACAAACGCCCTCAAAACGGCCCTAATCCCCCCCATATTTTGCTAACTTTGCAAACGCAACAACATATTTACGATGAAGCTTGTACGACCCAAAAAGCATCTTGGTCAGCATTTCTTGACCGACTTAGGCATTGCCCAACGCATTGCCGACACCGTAGACGCGTGCCCAGAGCTGCCCATCCTCGAAGTGGGACCAGGCATGGGCGTGCTAACCCAGTATCTCGCCACCAAGAACAGGCCGCTACGCGTGGTGGAAATAGACACCGAATCGGTGGCCTTCCTGCACAAAAACTTCCCCCTTTTGGCAGAAAACGTGCTGGGCGAAGACTTCCTGCGCATGGACCTCGCCAGCGTTTTCTCTGGCCAACCCTTTGTGCTGACGGGCAACTACCCCTACGACATCTCCTCGCAAATATTCTTTAAGATGCTCGACAACAAGCATCTCATCCCCTGTTGCACAGGAATGATACAGCGCGAAGTGGCCTTGCGCATCGCCTCGCAGCCAGGAACAAAGGCCTATGGCATCCTTTCGGTGCTTATTCAGGCGTGGTACGATGTGGAATATCTCTTTACCGTAGACGAAACGGTGTTTAATCCGCCGCCCAAAGTAAAGAGTGCCGTTATCCGCATGACGCGAAACGCAGTAGAAAACCTTGGTTGCAACGAGGCATTGTTTAAGCGCGTGGTTAAAACGGTGTTCAATCAGCGGCGCAAAATGTTGCGCGTTAGCCTGCGCCAGCTATTTGCCGGCATGCCTGCCTCGCCCGAATTTTATGCACAAGAGATGTTTACACGCCGCCCCGAACAGCTTTCGGTGGCCGAGTTTGTGCAGCTAACCAACATGGTAGAACAAGAAATGAACGCCCAAAAACAATGAACAAGGAGACCATCTACACCGCCCTCTTACCGCAGGTAGCCGCCCTCATTAAGGGCGAAACCAACGAGACCGGCGTTTTGGCCAATGTTGTCGCCGCCCTGCACCAAGCCTTCGACCAGTTTTTTTGGACGGGTTTCTACCTACTTCACCCCGATGGCATGTTGCGTTTAGGCCCCTTTCAAGGTCCGCCGGCCTGCTATGCCATCGCCATTGGCAAGGGCGTATGTGGCCAAGCGTTCGAGTTGGGGCGCACCTTGGTTGTTCCCAACGTGGAACAATTCCCCGGACACATCGCTTGCAGCGCCCTTTCGCGGTCGGAAATTGTAGTGCCCGTCTTCTCAAAGGCCGGTAAACCCGTTGCCGTTCTCGACATCGACAGCAAACAACTCGCTACTTTCGACGACACCGACAAGCATTATTTGGAGCAAGTGGCACAGCTACTCACCGACACATTATATTAAGGCCTGTTTTAAAACTCCACGCAAGGGCTTAACACCTGTTTCTCTTTTGCCCTGCCCTTTCTTTTCTCCCCTTTCAGTTCCATAACCTGCAACGCATATTCGTTCGCAAACAAAATTCGCTCAGCGCTTTGCGTTTGTTTTGACAAAAACCATGTGATTTTTGCTAAGATTGCTTGAACGAAAAGAATTATAGTCAAACAGAATTGAACTTGAAAAGACACAGTTGCATCGTAAGCAAAAAGAAAATCTCCTTTTCCTCCACATAAGGGTTTATTCATTCTATGCAACACACGTCTTGCACGCTGCCAACAACAATTTTCCAAATGCAACTCTTTTTGACTATAATCGCTATACTTGCAGCAACACCCTTAAACCACTTGCCCAATGCGATGTATCTATCACTAAACAATTTGCCCTATTACCAAATCTTAAATTATTATCTTTTACTTTACAACACGGCTCTAATTTTCGCTCCGTTCTAGCGAAAATAGGGGTTAAAAAGTAGGCAAATATCTACCATTTCTAACCTTTCGCACCATTCTCTTTGTCTATTTTCAAGAAAAGAGCCTGCATTTTGCACCATTTTACCTTTCTAGTTTGGCCGCCAACTCATAATTTTTCAAACCCAATTACCTGCTTTTTACCCCTAAAATCCCACTTTTTGACAACTATTTCGCCCTTTTCGGCCATGTATCTCATGGCTCATAAAGGTTTTGTTTATACAATCCGTGTGGATATTTATGCTTTTCGCCCCGCATTTAGCACCATTTTACACTGCGTTTTGCACCATTTTACCTTGTATTTAGCACCAAAACACACTGCATTTTGCACCAAAACGCACTGCGTTTAGCGGCATATTGCACCGCGTTTAGCACCAAAACGCACTTCATTTCGCTGCAAATCGCCAAAAAATGGGTGTTGGTGGCAGTCGGTTTAAATAAATATTCATTTCGCCTGCATGCACAACTGCCCCCTTTTGGCACCAAAACAAACCTCCGCGAGAATCGATTTTTTGCGGCAAGGTGGGCGGTTGGTGGATGGAAAGGGCACTTTTTGTGTTAAATTCCTTGCTGAAAGTTTAACAAAAGCAGTTGTGCTGTCTATACACCTTTGGGCAACGGCACGGAAAAACACGTACGCTTATAACCGCCAGTGCGAGCAGTTGCAGAGCTTGTTGCCCACGGCCAACGGAGACAGCATCATAGAAATGCAGAAGTAATTAGCTATTGAGAGGCGGTTTTCAACTTGCAAAGAACGCATTGAATAACTTCTGCCAAATCGTCCTGAATAGAAAACTAACATTTCAGCTTATAGTAGAGAACGCATTGAATAACTTCTGCCAAATCGTCCTGAATAGAAAACTAATATTTCAGCTTATGGCAGAGAACGCATTGAATAACTTCTGCCAAATCGTCCTGAATAGAAAACTAATATTTCTGCTTATGGTAGAGAACGCATTGAATGACCTCTGTCAAATCGTCCTGAATAGAAAACTAATATTTCAGCTTATAGCAGAGAACGCATTAAATGACCTCTGCCAAACCGTCTTTTGGCGCATAACCACCTTTTGCCACAATCAATTGAGGCAGCAATTCAGACCTTATAGTCTAACAGAATTGGATTTGGAAAGCCACACATGTAGCGTAAGCCAACAAGATACCCAGTTTTACTTCCCATAAAGATTTATTAATGCCATGCTGTCTACGTGGTTCATTCTTCTAACAGCAATTATCCAAAAGCAATTCTGTTTGACTATAACATATCGTTGTCCAGCACTTCGTACATGAGGGGGAATACTTATCCTGGCATTGCATCACAAAGAAAACAACCCCGTCACAGTCTATAGAAATGGTAACAGACAAGACAACTTCATCATGCAGCCACCAGCCAACGTACCAAATTGTAGGTAGTTCAAGCCCTGTTCATCGTTTCTAAATTTACTCCCTTTTGGGTATTTCACGCCTGCGGATAAAGGTCTATATTTGCAAAGTGTTATACATGGCCGTTCAATCCACCCAATACGTCCCGTTATGAAAGCACCATTCCCTACCCCGCCATGCCTTTCCCTATCGGCAAATTGTTGCTACACGAAAGTGGCAGAAAGCAAGGTATACAAGCTTTCGCCTACATTTCAAACTGCAATCAAACAGCGGAAAGCCCACCAGCCCGCCGAAACATTCATCCGTTAAGTCAGCATTTTATGAACAACTTCACCCTTTTCTTCATGTACGATGTGGTTTGGGTTACGCTCCTCGCCCTCGTCTACGCCGCCTATGCCATATCGTCTAAGCCCAAAGGCGACCTGGCAGTGCGCCTAACCATCGGCTTTGCATTTGCATATTACCTTGTGTTTTACCTCCTATCCTTTGCAACAAGTGTAGCCACAGCCAAAGGCCTGTTCCTGCTTGCCTTGTTCCCTGTGTCAGCCTTGTGGTTTGCCCTTGCCCCCTATCGCAAAAGCAGGCGTACAAAAGTCATTGCATGGGCCTTGGCCACGGCCTATTGCGCCTTTTACGGTCTGATAGTGCTGCTGCACAGCCAGTCTAACATGTAAGCCACCACATTCCCACAGCCAGGCGAAACGCGCCGCCAAACACCAGGTTTCTCAACGCGCCCCAACCCTTCGAGCTATCCGCGGCAACCAACACCAAGCACATCAGCACCGAAAACCCAACCACTACAACCACAAAACACGCAACATGGCACAACATTTTGCCCCTACATGGTGGCTTTTTCTTTTTTTATTCCTATCTTTGCAATAACGGCGTCTCCGAAGTCCGCCACCGAACGGGCAACCAGCAAGACGCCTTCAGCTAACACACCAGTAAACAAACAGTTATGAGAAAAGTAACATCCAGATTGATATTCGGAATAGCCGCCGCGGTTTTCGCGGCAACACTCACCAGCGCAAGCAACAACGACAACATCATTACCAAAGAAAAGGGAATGATCGTTGTTAACACCACCGAGCTTACACGCGACGTTAAAGGCTTTAAAGGCACTACCCCTGTGAAGATTTACATCAAAAAAAACAAGGTGGTAAAGGTAGAGGCGTTGCCCAATCAGGAAACGCCAAGGTTCTTCGACAAAGTGAAACCCCTGCTGAAATATTGGGAAGGCAAGCCGGTTAGCAAGGCCATCGAAGACGAGCCCGACGCCATTACGGGCGCCACATACTCGTCGGATGCCATCATGAAGAACGTGCAGGTTGGCTTGGAATACTATAAAGCCCACAAGTAAGCAGGCATACACCCACCCCACAATACAGAACAGACAGCCCCACAACATGGGGCACAGCCGCCACACAAGGCACCATAACGAAGGCTTTACCAGCCATACCCAAAGGCATTTGGCATACACTGCCACTTACTTAACACCTCAACACTGCCGGCGAGCATTGAGGCAGCCGCCCAAAACTAGCCCGCAGACGTGTGCACCACCATCCCTCAACTTACGCTACAATCACCCTAAACAATCGCCCTTATGAACATAGTTGGTACTTTTTCGTATTCAGAACCACGCCTTTGCTCCTTTGGGCAAGGCAAAAGTAAAGTTGCATTGCGTGCTCGGCTTGCCGCATACCTATTCATGGCCTGCCTATTGTCGTTTGTATGCGCCGAAAACTTGTTTGCACAAGTGGGCGAAGACAAGCCGAAATACATATCGCGCCTAATCCCCGACAGCCTAAAAGGCGACCAGCCGCTGATACAAGTCTGGCAAAAGACAGGCGGCTTTGGCGACAAAGGGCTCGTCGTCAACCCGCTCGACGCCATCAAAGGCCGCCTGGCCGGTGTAAATGTGTCGCGTGGAGGCGACCAACGGCAAGCCAGCCTCACCAGCGTACGTGTGCGCGGAACCACTTCGCTAACGGGCGGAAACGACCCGCTCGTGGTCATCGACGGCGTTTCGAGCGACCTTGCCACGCTTTCCACCATCTTCCCGTCGGACATCCTTTCGTATCAAGTGCTGAAAAACGCCTCCGAAACGGCCCAATACGGCTCGCGCGGCGCATCGGGCGTAATCATCGTAACCACTGCCAAGGGTGCGCGCGGTAAGTTCCACATTTCTTACGACGGCAATGTGGGCTTTGAAACAGCGTATAAAAACCTCGAAATGCTGAGCGGGCGCAATTACGTTGCCACGGCAAAGGCACTTGGCCTAAGCGTTAACGACGGCGGCGAAGACAACGACTACTTGCGCGCCATTACGCAAACGGGGTTTATACAAAATCACCATTTGGCCTTTTCGGGCGGCACAGAACAAAGCAACTACCGCGCATCAATGAGCGTGATGAACCATCAAATGGTGGTGCGAACCAACAACTACCGCAACTTTACGGCCAAATTCGACCTCATGCAAAAGGCCTTCGACGATTGGCTCACCGTTAACTTCGGGCTGTTCGGCTCGTCGTTATCCAACAAAAAGATACTCGATACGCAGAGACTTTTTTATTCTGCCGCCTCGCAAAACCCCACTTTCTCCACCCAACAGAACGCCGCAGGAGGCTGGGACGTTAACACCCTGGCCTCGCAGATTACCCACCCTATGGCACTTTTGCACCAAAAGGACCACGACCGCGGCTTTAACATCAACACACACCTGTCTTTCGACTTCCCCCTCGCCAAGGGACTTACCGCCCGCCTCTTTGGTTCGTACTCGTTCACAACGCTCGAAAACGACATATTCCAACCCACTTGGACCGAGGCGCAAGGCAAAATGTACCGCCGCGAGAACAAAAGCGAAGACCTACTTGGCAGCGTGCAACTGAACTATAACAACACCTGGGGCGCACACAAGCTGCAACTGACGGGCACGGCAGAATATCAGAACAACCGCAAGCAGTTCTTCTTCACCACGGTGAAAGGCCTTTCGAGCAACGATTTTGGTTACGACAACCTCACCGCGGGCAGCATCCGCCCCCAAGACGGCACGGGAAGTGGGTACGAATCGCCCAAGCTAACCTCGTTTATGGGCAGTCTTTCGTACACGCTTTTGGGGCGTTACGCCCTTTC
>NZ_HE999445.1:282730-287372 GCF_000312305.1 Prevotella conceptionensis 9403948
ACAAACCGAGGCATATACGATTATAGTACCTTCACAACCGACGAGGCCATCGTGCCCATTAGGGGCGGCGACTGGTACGACGGCGGCTTTTGGAAACGGCTGTACACCCACGAATGGAGCGCCAACGACCTAGAACTGTACAACCTTTGGTGCTACCTTCTCCAGTCGGTGGTGTGCTGTAACGATGCCATCGCCCTCATAGACAAGCATAAAAGCCTGCTCAACCAATCCCAATTAATGGCCTACAATGCAGAGGCAAGGGCCATCAGGGCCATGTATTACTATTACTTGATAGACCTTTTTGGCAATGTTCCGCTGTTAGAAAGAAACCAGACGTCGGTTGCAGAGGTGTCTAACACGCGCCGCAGCGAGGTGTTTCGCTTTGCCTTTAAGGAGTTGCAGCAGGTTGCACCCTATCTGGCAGATGCCCATTCCAACCTGCAAGGGCAGTATTATGGCAGGCTAACTCGCCCCGTTGCACATTTTCTATTGGCCAAACTAGCGTTAAACGCCGAGGTTTACACCTGCGACAACCCCGTGCGCCACGCCCGCAAGCCAGGCAAGGACATCCTTTTCACCGTCGATAACGAGCAGCTTAACGCCTGGCAAACCACCATCCGCTATTGCGAAAAGCTGCAAGCGGCCGGCTATACGCTCGAAAACAGCTATGCCGACAACTTCAAAGTGCACAACGAGACCTCGCGCGAGAACATCTTCATCATTCCGATGGACAAGAACATCTACCCCAACCAATACCAATATCTCTTTCGTTCGCGGCACTACAACCACGGCAAGGCATTGGGAATGGGGTCGGAAAACGGACCCTGCGCCACCATTTCCACCGTTCGCGCCTTTGGATACGGCACACCAGAAAAGCTAGACACACGCTTTAAGCTGAACTTTTATGCCGATACGGTGATGGTAGACGGCGATACGGTACGGCTAGACAATGGTCAACCGCTGGTGTATATGCCCTTGAACGTGGCCATAGACCTCACCACCTCACCTTATATCAAGACAGCTGGCGCACGTATGGCCAAGTACGAGATAGACAGGCACTCCTTTTTAGACGGGAAACTGCAAGACAACGACATCGTGCTGTATCGTTATGCCGACGTGTTGCTGATGTTGGCCGAGGCAAAAGTGCGCAACGGACAAAGCGGACAGGCCGAATTGGACGCCGTTCGGGCTCGTGCTGGCATGCCCTCCCGCACCGCCACACTGGCCAACATTCTAGAAGAACGTAGGCTGGAACTGGTGTGGGAAGGCTGGCGAAGGCAAGATCTCATCCGATTTGGCCGCTTTACGCACAGCTACGACCTGCGCCACGCCCTGGAAAAGAAGACACGGGCTATACAACCATCTTCCCCATACCTAGCAGAGCCATAGGCGCAAACGGCAACCTGCGCCCAAATAGCGACTTCTAAGGGCGCAACTTGTACGGCAGCAGACAGCAAACAGCGGCAACAAACGGCCAACAAGGCGAGCCGGCTTATAACATTGCGGCGGCAACGAGCTGCAAACAGGCGGCAACAAGCCGCCAACTACGTAGCCGAACGCCCTTTTCGCCCCACTTTCCGCCGACGTAAAGGGACACACCTCTGGCCGCCAAGTCATGCCCGTTGCAGGCAAATGGGCAGCCCAACCCCCACTCTAAAGCCTCCAAAACCATGCAATCTACATATTTTAAGTTATTAAATGTTTGGATTTGCACATTTGTTTTGTCGTATCGTTAGAAATATATAAATTTGCAAATATAATCAAATCCCTATATAAGCGATTGACTTTATGAACAAGAAAATTTGGATACCAACCATCATCGTGGTGCTAATCTTGGCTGGTGTAACGGCCTATCTCTTCATCAACTTGAACAAACAGAAGGAAGAAAACGCCGCCATCAAAGAACTGGCAGAGATAGACAAGAAGGAGATGGAGAACGAGTATCAACAATTTGCCCAGCAATACAGCGAGATGAAGACGCAAATCAACAACGACTCCATCGTGGCACAACTCACCGCTGAGCAAGAAAAGACGCAACGCCTACTCAACGAACTGCGAAGAGTAAAGAGCACTGATGCCATCGAAATTACCCGCTTGAAGAAAGAATTGGCCACTGTCAGGGCGGTAATTCGCAGTTATGTGATGGAGATAGACTCGCTAAACAAGGTGAATGCCAACCTTACGCAAGAAAACACGCGCGTGAAAGGACAATACGAGGCCGCCACCCGACAGATAGAAGGATTGAGTACGGAGAAACGTTCGTTGTCCGAGAAGGTGGCCATCGCCGCACAACTCGATGCAACGGGCATCTCGCTCGTAGCCAAAAACAAGCGCGGAAAGTCTACCGACCAAATAGATAAGGCCACGACACTGCAAGTGAGCTTTAACATCACACGCAACGTAACGGCAGCAAGTGGCGTTAAAGACATCTATGTGCGCATCATGTCGCCCACGGGCAGCCTGCTCAACGGCGCGGGTTCGTTTAGTTATGAAAACCGAACGCTGCAATATTCGATGAAACGCAGCGTGGAATATAATGGCGAGGAAACACCTGTGACGCTCTTCTGGAACGTGTCGCAAGCACTTGTTGCAGGCACTTATCAGGTGAGCATCTTTGCCGACGGAAACATGATTGGGTCGCGTAGTTTCGCTTTTAAATAGCGAACGGCGCGCCCAAGCCTTCAACAAGCGGCGCGCAAGCAGCCACCCAAACACTCTCACCCCTTAACTTAACCATGCAAAAAAAACTGCGATTAAGATTTAAACTGCTCATTGGCGGAACGACGGTTGTCGTTCTTGCGGCTGCCGTCGCCATTGCCGCCAATATGCTAAAGACCCCCAAACCCAGGCAAATAGATGGGCAGGTGGAGGTCTTGCAGTACTCTGTGCAGGTGCAACAAAGGGGAAAAGTGTTAGAGATTAGGGTGAAAGAGGGCGACTATGTGGAGGTGGGCGACACCCTAGCCCTATACAGAACCGACGACACACCCATGCCCGAAGACGCCACATTAGAGCTTTTGGCCACCACCCTGCATCCCTATCGCACCGGGAACAGAAACGTAGACCGCGCTTATGGCCGATGGCAACAAGCCAAATCTGCCGAAGAACAGGCCGAAAGGATATACAACGACGTGCAACAGAAGTTCATGAACGGGAAAGCGCCTGCCAGCCTTCGCGACAATGTCTTTACCGAATACAAAACCTTACAGGTGCAGGCCCTATCGCTGAAAGCCGATTACGAGAAGGCTTTACACAACCTCAAGACCGAGAAGAGCAACAGCAAAGGGCCGCAAATCATAGCCATCGTCACCAAGGTTGAAGGCGAAGTGAGCGAAATTGTGGTGAAACGCGGCGAGCAACTTTCGGCCAACAACACCCTGATGAGCATTGCCTTGCTCGACAACTTGTGGGGTTCTATCGCAGTAACCCGCAACGAGAAGGCGCAATTTAAAGAGGGCGACACCATACAAGTGTATTGTAAGCCTTTCAACATGTCCGTTCCCATGCGCGTATCTGGCTTTAAGGCTAACTTCGACTTCCTAGATCCCAACAACTACAAACGTGGCAACGAGGGCGCACAAACTTGGGAAATGCAATTGCGCCCTGTGTATAAAGTGGAAGGTTTGCGGCCAGGCATGCAGCTGTCCATTGCCGTAAGGGCAGACGACGAAGCTTAACCGCACCGCAAAAACGGCCAACGCAAACGTCAAACCCCATTTGTCACCGAAACCATTTAACCCCAACCGAGCAGTTGCTGCATAACCTCTTCCACTACAACCGCTGCACCAACGCCAGTATCACCCACATATCATAAACTTCTTTACGATGCTGCTCGCAGCCTTTACCCCACCCTTTGCTTATATTAGAAGAGCCAAAACGGCGCACAAATGGCGGTCCGTTCACCCTGTCCTGCACATAGCCAAGGGGCAACCATCATGCCAAAATCACGTTCTGCCTTTATTCGTTCCGGAGAAAATGGCACGATGTTTGTACATATAGCCACAAAAGAAACTGTTTAGGAATTATAGAGCTAGTTAGCAAGTAAAAGTATTCACCATATTTAAATCAAACATCATTATGTTAAAGAAGAAAATCGAAGACGCGCTCAACGCGCAAATCAACGCCGAGATGTGGTCGGCCTATCTATATTTGTCTATGGCCGCCTATTGTCACGCACAAGGTCAGCCAGGTATGGGAAAATGGTTCGAAGTTCAATTCAAGGAAGAACAAGACCACGCCAAAATACTTTTCAACTACGTTATCTCGCGTAACGGCAAGGTAGATCTTCGCCCCATCGAGGCCGTACCCACCGAGTGGAACAACATCCTTAACGTGTTCGAAAGTTCGTTGCGCCACGAGCAAACCATCACCGAGAGCATCAACAAGCTGTTCGCCCTCTGCGCCGAGGAGAACGATTACGCCACACAAAGCATGCTTAAATGGTTCATCGACGAGCAAGTGGAAGAAGAAGAGAACGTGCAAACCATCATCGACAACATCAAGATGATTAAGGATAACGGCTACGGCATCTACATGATAGACAAGGAACTGGGCCAACGCGCCTATAAGCCTGCCACGCCGTTGGCCTAAACGTTGCACTCACGTTGTGGACTAACGGCACACGTGCCACATTCGCCCTTCG
>NZ_HE999445.1:287808-289050 GCF_000312305.1 Prevotella conceptionensis 9403948
CACGTGCCACATTCGCCCTTCGCCTTGTGTGCACACGGCCCGCTACTTTCACCACGAGTCCACACGAAACCACATTTACATACAAGCCCCACGCATCCCCATCCAGGCTGCGTGGGGCTTTTTAGTGCAAAGCACCAGTCAATTGCATTGGTGGCTAGTGGGGCTAGCCTTAGTATTTTTACCAGTTTACTAGGTTTACTGGTTATTCTAGATTTATTAGATTTAACTGGACCTACATGCTGAAGTCGTCTTGACTTTTAATGTTTCTATAACTTGAGAGGAGCGCAGGGCAAGTCAACTCACTGCCTTATAAACCCACGAAAGCCGAACAACTCCCGAAGACATCAACCCATCAACTAACAAACCCACAAGCTAACAAACTAACAAACTCCTCAACTAACAAACTAACAGACTCGCAAACCAACAAACTAACAAACTCATCAACTAACAAACACACAAACCAACAAACCAACAAACTCATCAACCAACAAACTAACAAACTCGCAAACCAGCAAACTAACAAACTCATCAACTAACAGACCCACAAACTAACAAACCAACAAACTCATCAACTCAAAAAATCAAAAGCCATCAACTCAAAAGTTAAAATCCTTATCTTTTATTTTACAACATCGCTCTAATTTTCGCCCCGTTCTAGCGAAAATATAGGCCATAATGTAGGTAAATCGCCCCTTTTTCTAGCCTTTCATGCCTCACAATATGTTCAATTTTAAGAAAACCACCTGCATTTTGTACCATTTAGCCTTTCTAGATTGGTTGCCAACCCATTATTATTTACGCCCAAAAACCCACTTTTAGACCCCAAAAACCCACTTTTTAACGACCATTTTGCCCTTTTTGGCCCAGTTTTTCATGTTTCTTAAAGGTTTTGTTTATGCAATTGCAGCGTATTTTTATGCTTCTGCCTTGCGCTTAGCACCATTTTGCACTGCATTTAGCACCATTTTACCTTGCGTTTAGCACCAAAACGCACTGCATTTAGCACCAAAACGCACTGCATTTTGCACCAAAACGCACTGCGTTTAGCGGCATATTGCACTATATTTTGCTACAAACAGCCCAAAAGTTGGTGCAAATGGCAGCCTCCTCAAATAAATATTCATTTCGCTGCATTCACATGCTAACCCCCTTTTGCATCAAAACAAACCTCCGCGAGAATCGATTTTTTGCGGCAAAGTGTGGATTGGTGAGCAGAAAAGGCACTTATAATGTTAAATTTTT
>NZ_HE999445.1:290176-295186 GCF_000312305.1 Prevotella conceptionensis 9403948
TGAGCAGAAAAGGCACTTATAATGTTAAATTTTTTACTAAAAACATTACAACCGTTGACAAGTTGACGAGTTGGTGGGCGCAGCCATCTTTTCATTCTTTCAAGTTAACAAGTTGGTGGGTGCAGTCATCTTTTCACCTTTTCCAGTTAACAAGGTGACCAGTTAACGAGTTGACGAGTTGGTGGCGCAGCCATCTTTTCACCCTTTCACCCGTTCACCTTTTCACCCTTTCACCTTTTCACCCTTTCACCTTTTCACCTTTAAAGTCCCATCTATCTAAAATACCGAGAAATAATGATTGTATAAAAGTTAATTATTTATTAATTTTGCACCCGAAAATAAATAAACGAATAAAAAGGAACCATTCATCAACTGTTTTTACTGACATTATCTACTTGACAAACAAAGGCTTTTGCCACTAACTACAACGCTGCGCCTACCAACAACCGAGAGGGGGAAAAGCGTGGTTAGTCCACGTCTGCGGGCGTAGGAATGAAGAATGCCTGTCGAGAAATACTGTCAGAAAACAAACAGAATACCCAAAAATCATGATGTGTCAAACATTCAGGACGAAATTTCTTATCGCTCTTGCAACCCTTGCGCTTGCCATCTTTACCGCTGCCCAAGCCCAAGAACCAACCAAGAGCAAGGCCATGACCGACTCTACACACCGCATTCGCGAAGTGGTGGTGCGCTCCAACCAAATGCTGGGCAGCAAGTTCGAGGCTCGCAACCGTACGGGGTCGGCCTATTACCTATCGCCCACCGAACTGGCTAAGTTTGGTTACACCGACATCAACCGCATGCTTAAAAGCGTTCCCGGCGTAAACGTGTACGAGGAAGACGGCTTTGGACTTCGCCCCAACATCAGTTTGCGCGGTACGAAGGCCGAACGTAGCGAACGTATCTCGCTCATGGAAGACGGTGTACTGGCAGCACCAGCCCCATACGCTGCACCTGCCGCCTACTATTTCCCAAACGCCGCCCGCATGTATGCCATCGAAGTGCTTAAAGGTAGCAGCCAAGTGCAATACGGTCCGTTCACAACGGGTGGTGCCATCAACATGGTTTCTACGCCTATTCCCCAACGATTGTGGGGCAAGGCGCAAGTTTCGTATGGCAGTTACAACACCCTGAAATCGTATGCAGGCTTTGGCAACCGCCACAAGCACGTGGGTTATATGGTAGAATACCTGCGTTACCAATCGAAAGGCTTTCGCCGTGACGAGCCAGACAACCGCACGGGTTTTAAACGCAACGACCTAATAGCCAAGGTTTCGGCACAAACCGACAACGACGAAGGCGTAAACCACCTCTTTGAACTTAAATTCGGCTTTGCCAACGAAACCTCCGACGAAACCTACGTTGGCCTTTCGGAAACCGATTTCGCACAACGCCCTTACTTTCGCTACGCAGGCGCACAACGCGACCAGCTTACCACGCGCCACACACAATGGGTTGGCACCTATATCATAGAGAAAGCCAACAAGTGGAAGATAACCACTAACCTCTACTACAACCACTTTTTCCGCAATTGGTACAAGCTAAGCGATGTGCGGGCAGGCTACACCAAGGCCGAAAAACGTTCTATTGCCAGCGTGCTTGCCGACCCCGAAACCAATAAAGACTACTTCGACATCCTTACTGGCGCAAAAGATTATCTAGGAGAGGCCCTCATGATGCGCGCCAACTACCGTACATACCACTCGCGAGGCATACAAAGCAAGGCCGAATATCGCACCATGCTCTTCGGCGGATACTTCACTGCCGAGGCTGGTTTGCGCTATCACGCCGACGGCGAGGACCGCTTTCAGCGGGATGATGCCTACGCTATGCAGCAAGGTAAGATGAACTTGTTCCTAGCAGGTATGCCGGGAAGTCAGGCAAACCGCATCACCACGGCCCACGCATGGGCCGGATACGCCCTAACCAAGTGGGCCAAAGACGCGCTAACCCTAACGTTGGGCGTTCGTTACGAAGACGTTGACCTGCTAAAACGCGACTATACTGCCGCCGACCCGCGCCGCACGGGCATGGTTCGCATCGAAACGCCCAACCACGCACGAGCCTTCTTGCCCGGTTTAGGTGTTAGCTATCGTCTGCTCCCCGTGCTTTCGGCTTTCGGCGGCGTGCACAAAGGTTTCGCACCACCCAGTGCCACCCTCTACCAAAAGGCCGAAAGCAGCGTAAACCTTGAAGCGGGATTGCGCCTTACCACCAATAACTTGAAGGCAGAGGCCATCGGTTTTTACAACAATTACGACAACATGTTGGGCAGCGACCTTGCTGCACAGGGCGGACAAGGCACACTAGACCAGTTTAACGTGGGCAAAGCCGTGGTGAAAGGTCTTGAACTGATGTTGCATTATCAACCCCTACCCCGTCATTGGGGCGTGCAATTGCCCTTGCAGTTGTCGTACACCTACACCGATACCGAGATGCGAAACACATTCAGCAGCGAGTCGTGGGGCGACGTTGTCTATGGCGACGAGATACCTTATATATATAAGCACGCCTTCAATGCCCAGCTAGGTTTCGAGCACAAACGCTTTGAGGCCAACATAGGCGTGCGCATAAACGGCGACATGCGCACCCAACCAGGACAAGGGCGCATTGCCGAACGCGAGAAAATTCCCGCCCATGCCATCGTAGATGCATCGCTAAAAGGACATCTCAACCGCCACATCACCCTCACACTTAACGCCATCAACCTCACCAACAAGGTTTATTTAGTGTCGCGCCATCCCTCCGGACTTCGCGCAGGCCATCCCCTTGGCATCTATGGAGGCGTGCTCTGGCGCCTATAACACCCACATACAACCCCCTCTGTTTAAGCAAACAAACTTATGACAACAAACATATCAACCCCTTTGAAGAAAGTCCTAACCCTTTGCCTTGCGCTCTTGGCCTGCCTACAAGTGGCTATGGCGCAAACCGCCAATACCATAACGGGAACGGTGAAGAACGAACAGGGCGAAACCCTAGTGGGTGCCTTGGTGCAAGCCGCAGGCACCACGGAGCGCGCCGTGACCGACATCGACGGACACTTTACCCTTAAAGCCGCCCCTGGCCAAACGCTACAAGTGAGCTATGTGGGCATGACCACCCTGCGAACCAAGGCCCAAGCCAAGCCCATGACTATTGTGATGAAGGCCGATAGCCGAATGGTGGACGAGGTGGTGGTAACTGGTTACCAGAACATTCGCAACCGTGTGTACACCGGTGCAGCCACTTCGGTTAAGATGAACGACATTAAACTAGAAGGTATAGCCGACCTCTCGCGCATGCTTGAAGGGCGTGTGGCTGGTCTTTCCATACAAAACATATCGGGAACGTTTGGTTCTGCACCGCGCATTAACATCCGTGGCGGTGCCTCTATCATCGGTAACGTGCAGCCGCTGTGGGTTATCGATGGTGTGGTTTACGAAGACTTGGTACACCTAAACCTAGACCAACTGGCATCGGGCGATGCTGCCACGCTGGTTGGGTCGGCCGTTGCAGGCCTTAATCCTGCCGACATAGAAGACATTCAGGTACTGAAAGATGCCTCGGCAACCTCTGTTTACGGCGCGCGCGCACTCAACGGCGTTATCGTTGTGACCACAAAATCGGGTAAAAGAGAAACGCCCTTGCGCGTAAGCTACGCTACAGAGAACTCCATCCGCATGAAACCGCGTTACAGCCAGTTCGACTTGTTGAACTCGCAAGAAACAATGGCCCTCTATCAAGAGATGAACGACAAGGGATATTTTGGGCTCCGCAATGCGCTTTACGGCCGAAGGGCAGGCGTTTACCACGAGTTGTACAGAGGGCTGAGCACCATCGACCCCTCAACAGGCCGATACCAAATAGCCAATACGCCCGAGGCACGCAACGCCTTTCTGCGCGAAAGGGAATACGCCAACACCGATTGGTTCGACCTGCTCTTTACACTTAACCCCACAACCAACCATTCGCTCACCTTCGCCGGCGGCGGAAAAAACGTGGCAACATACGCCTCTGTGGGCTTTTATCACGATAGCGGTTGGACCATCGCCGACAAGGTTAGCCGCCTAACGGCCAACATCAAGAGCACCTTTTATATTAACGAGAAGATGCGCGCCACGCTTTCGGCACAAGGAAACATACGCTCACAGAAGGCACCAGGCACCATGCCCCAACGCAAAAACCACACTTTGGGTGTGTTTGAGCGCGATTTCGACATCAACCCCTTCTCTTACGCCCTCGGCACAAGCCGCACGCTGCGCCCATACAACACCGACGGCAGTCTGGCTTACTATCGAAACAACTGGGCTCCGTTCAACATTCTGAACGAATATGCCAACAACCAAACCCACGTAGACGTGCTTGACTTTAAGCTACAAGCCGAAGGCAGCTACCAACTGACGACAGACTTGGCCGTGAAAACCTTGTTTTCGGCCCGCCGTGCCAACACTGTCACCACACACGAGGTTGACGAAGGCTCTAACGTAGTGCAGGCTTATCGCGCCAACGACAACCCCACAGTTGCACAAGAGAACATCTACTTGGTGCGCGACAAGGATAATCCCCTGCTCCAACCAAAGGTTGGCCTTACCCACGGCGGCTTGTTCAACCGCACCGAGACCTCAATGACCAGCTTTTTGGCACGTTTGGCCCTCGATTTCGATAAGCGCATGGGGCAGCACGACTTTAAAGCGTTTGCCTTTACCGAGGTTCGCGCCGCCAATCGCTCCAACCAACCCTTCCAAGGTTACGGCATACAATATGGTCGCGGCAACCAAGTGTACACCAATCCGCTTATCTTCGACAAGCTAACCAACGAAGGTAACAGTTACTTTGGACTGCATAAGCGCAACGAACGCGGCGTAACCTTCTCGCTAAACGGGACCTACGGCTATGCCGGACGTTACGTTTTCAACTTCGTTCTCAACACCGAAGGCTCCAATAGTTCGGGGCGTGGGGCACGCGCACTATGGTTGCCCACATGGAATGTTGGTGCCAAGTGGAACATCGACCAAGAAAAGTTCC
>NZ_HE999445.1:295765-297474 GCF_000312305.1 Prevotella conceptionensis 9403948
AACCGCTGGCTCAACCCAGGCGACGAGCTGCGCACGGANGTTCCCACGTTGCCATCGCAAGAACTCATCGCCAAAGTGGGCAAAGAGAACATCGAGAAAACGTATAACACCTACAACTTTTCGCAAAATCACGTGGCCGATGGCAGTTTCGTGCGTATGAAGAACATCTCGTTGGGCTACACATGCACGCCTGCTTTGCTCAAAAAGTTGCACTTGCACGCCGCATCCTTGCGCCTCAACGTCACCAATCCCTTCCTCATCTATGCCGACAGCAAGCTGAAAGGGCAAGACCCAGAGTACTATCGCACGGGCGGTGTGTCGCTCCCCACCCCCCGTCAGTTCACTGCCACGCTCAACTTAGGGTTCTAAACAGCGGTCGGACATACGATATAAACCCCACCAACATAACGAAATCACTCCATATATAAATGAAGAATAACATCTTGCTACTGGCGTTGCTCGCGCTGTTTACAGCCTGCAACGACTTTCTGGACCAAAGTCCCGACTCCGATCTCGATGTAGCCATCGACACGGAAGACAAGATTGCCGAGCTACTTACGGGTGCTTACCCCCAAGCCAGCTACATCCCGTTTCTCGAACCACGTACCGACAACGTTGAGGAACGGCCCAACGGCGTGCATTCGCGACTGAATGAGGCCATGTTTTTTTGGGAAGACTACGACCAAGAAGACCTAGACACGCCCCTAAACTATTGGAATGCCTGCTACAAAGGTATCGCCCAAGCCAACAAAGCGCTGGAATTGCTCTCTACCTACCCCAAAAGTGCACGCGTAAAAGCACTTTATGGCGAGGCGTTCTTGCTGAGAGCCTACCTACACTTCATGCTGGTTAACATGTGGGCACAACCCTATTCCACCCAAAGCACCGACCCTGGTATCCCCTATATCACCAAACCAGAGAAGGAGGCACTGGTAGATTATAAGCGACAAACGGTGAGCGAGGTGTACGAACTGATTGAGAAAGACCTGAAACGAGGCATAACGCTCGTTGCCGACGAGTATTACAAGCACCCCAAATTCCACTTTAACAAGAAGGCAGCATACGCCTTTGCCACGCGTTTCTATCTCATGAAGGGCGACTGGGAACAAGTGGTGGCATACGCCGACTATGTACTTGGCGGCGACCCTAAGACCCAATTGCGCCCTTGGCGGACATATGCAAACGAGTTAGAGTTCAGACACCAAGACCTGTTTCGTCGCTACACGGCCACCGACGAGCCCGCAAACCTCTTGCTAACCACCACCGAGAGCCGCTTGGCACGCACCCTTCCCACCGAGAAGTATGGCTCTACGTTCAACATTGTAAACAAAGTGTTCGCCCAAAAAGGCATTGAGGGCGGCGGCGATTATGAGAAAATGAACTTCATCGGCACCTATATATTCACCTCTGGCGTACTTGGTGTACCTTCAAGTAGGTACTTAGCCAAGTTCGATGAGTTGTCTACCACCGAGAGTGTAGGCAGCAAACCGCGTGGATTGTACGTCACCAACGTGCTGTTTACCGCCGACGAGGTGTTGCTCAACCGCATGGAGGCACACGCTATGCTAAGAAACTACACCAAATCTATCGACGATTTGCTGCAATACATGCAAGGAAAGTTTGGCTTTATGCCTTCTATCGACCGCGACGTATACACAACGACCAACCGCAACAACTACAAAACATACACGCCCTTCTACGGAATGACC
>NZ_HE999445.1:297965-303533 GCF_000312305.1 Prevotella conceptionensis 9403948
ACGGAATGACCCTCAAACAGTTGGCCTTGGTGAAAACCATCGTGGTTTCCGTCAGCAAGAATTCTTCCAAGAAGGCCTGCGTTGGTTCGACCTTCGCCGCTTTCATATCGCAGTAAAACGCTCGTCTAAAAGCACCTACTACTTCCCTTTGGAGAAAAACGACCCGCGAAAGCTGTTGCAAATACCAGCCGAAGGCATCAACCGAGGCTTGGAACCCAACCCACGCGAGCGCAACGAACCCTTACATTAAAAGGCTTTTAACGCAAAAAGAACTATAAACGATGAATATAAAGAACATTATCTGCCTGTTGTTGCCATGCCTTTTGCAGGCCTGCACCAACGAATCGCTCAGTCCGCAGAGCGTGGTGGATGCAGGAACGGTGCAAACCCCACAGACAGAGCTAGACCATTGGATAGCCGACAGCATAACCGCACCTTATAACATCGAGGTGGTTTACCGTTGGCAGAAGAACGCCAACACAGGTACAACCTTCGTTTCGCCACCAAAACCCGACAACGTGAAGGCCATTTTAAGGGCCGTTCGCGAACTATGCTTTGAGACTTATCGACAAGAAAACCTTGGAGGAGACCACTTCCTGCAAGGTAAAACGCCCCTACGAATATATCTATATGGTGGGAAGAACGTAGACGAGAACAGCGTTGAACTGCTCAACAACCCACAGCTCACGCCCTCGGAGATGTGCATCTTCCGCGTAGACGACTTTAAAGCAGGCGACACCAACAAGATGTATGCCCTGATGCGCAGCGTTCATCACCAGTTTGCACGTCGTTTGGCAGAGCTTGTGGCCTACGATCGCGACAAGTTTACGGCCATAAGCGGACATCGCTACACGGGTTCGACCGAACCTTTGGCCGCTCCCTTGGGCTACTCGAAGAAAGAAAAAGACTACTTCGGACTAGCCGATTATGCCAATAAACGCGGCTTTTACACCATGCAAGCCTTTCTTTCGGCCGAAGACGACTTTGCTGAAATCATCAGTTCAACCCTCTGTGCCACACCCAAAGAGGTGAACGATGCCATCAATACAGCGCAAACTCCCGACCAAGACAGCGACCCCGAGGTACAGCAACAATACAACAAAGAGGCCGAACAAGCCTATAAAGAGATTGTGGCTAAGCAGGCTTTTGTGGAACAATACATGCAAAAAAGCCTGCACATCAATTTAAAGCAGTTGCAGATTACCAGTCTGCGCCGCATAAACAACTACATCAAACAACATGCACAGTAAAACCAAAGCTTGGCTAACAGCCATCATCGTAACGTTACTTACGGCTTGCGATGCCAGTCAAGACGTCTTCGACCGCTCGCCGGCACAGCGTAATGCAGAGAGCATTGCCGCCTTGAAAGCCGAACTAACCAGTGCCGAGCATGGTTGGCGAGTGCTGTATTTCCCACGAACCGACTCGTTGCTCTTCTCCAATCCATCAGAATTAATCCCACAATTCGGTTACCGCGGACGATACGGCTATGGTGGAGACAGTTTCACCATGCGGTTTAACGCCGACAACACTATGGAGATGAAGGCCGACTTCACCCAACAAACTGCCTCCACACCACAGAAAAGCGAGTATCGCGTGGGCCGAAACAGTTTCACACAGCTGAGTTTCGTCACCCGCAACTACGTGCATCAGTTGGTTAACGATGCCTTTCGTGCCGCTTCCGATTGGCTGTTCATGGGCAAGAACGAAGACGGCAACCTCGTTTTCCGCACTGCCAGCTACCTAGAACCCGCCCGCGAATACATCGTTTTCACCAAACTTGCCAGCGAAGAGCAATGGAAACAAACTGCAGATAGAGCTTTCCAAAACCGCGATTTCTTCGAACGCATGGTCAATCCGCAACTCTCCACTCACCGTGGTAGCCGCATTTTCTTCCGCAGCGACGTTTATGTAAAACGCAACGTTGAGACAAATCAATCCTTATTACGCGAAATCAAGGAGAAGAAATACTACCTCTTTCTCTTTGCGCAGAAGAAAAATCCCATACCAGACTATCCTGCAAAAGAGATTGTTGGATTGGGTTCGGGCTACGCAGGCACAGAACATGGCATCACTTTCCGTGCAGGATTGCGCTACGACAGCAAAATCATGTTCTTCGATTTCCAACGTGTAGGCCAACGTTTCGTTGCCGAACTGGTAGAAGTTTACGACCCACTCTTTCGCAAAACGCGCCTTGTAAGCAAGCACTTGCACCCAGAAGGCAAGCCAACGGGACTTGTTGCCGAGATTTGGGACGAAGGCGACGACCGCTGATACACCACCTTTAAAACAAACAGAACACATGAACACAATGAAATATACGCTCCTAGCATTGGTCGCACTGCTTGTAAGCTGCTCGCGCAGCACTGCCGATTATGCCGAAGAAGACTACGATAAGCTCTTTCCCTTCACAGGTGTAGAGGAGCCCAAGGTTTCTTACGAAGACCAAGTGGTACAATTGGGAAACCCCGATGCACCCGTTTCCGACTTCGTTTACCCCGGAGTGGAGATAACCAAAGACGTACGAACCTACGATGTTACGCTTACTTGCTCGTTTCGCGAGGTAGATATCTTGGGCAATAACGTGCCAGAGGCCGAACTTGCGTCGCGCTATGTGGTGCGTTATGTGGCAGCAAACCGTTCGCTCACCACCATTGCCACCAACAAAACAAACGAAGACGCAACGTCTTTTCTGTCTAACGGTCAGCAACACGAACTGCATTTCAAAGCCAAATCAGGTTTCCCCATGTACCTTTTGGTTAACGGTGTAGGTCCTCGTGGCTCGTCAATAAAGGCCACCATCTCGGCTATTTCCGAAGACGGATTTACCATTGTGAAACCTCTGAAAGTGAACGAACACCAAAACGAAGAAGGAATAGACAAGATAAAAGGCCCATTTTGCGCCTACATCATCTTGCCCTAACCCTCCCATACACATTATATATATAACGACACACGATGAACCACAAGATATTCTTGGTGCTTTTGTTGGCGCCACTCGTCTTTTCGTCATGCAATCGCTGGGAAGGAGAAACCGTTGAATCGGCCTACGTGATGCCTCCCTACCCAGACCCGCAGTACAAATTCGCAAGGAATGGAACCAGTAGTGTAGACTATCTGGAATGCAATTTACTGCGCGACCCACTCGATTATATTTACGACAGCTACCTTAAAGAGGCCAGAATTGAAAACCGAACACTGCTGGAAACGATGAAGGGCTATTACAATAATGGCGAATTTGGGTTGAAACCGCGCCGCGAACTGTCGGCATCGCCAACCCACAAAGCCGATAGTGCCCTCGTAAAGAAAGACGTGGAAGACATCTTCAACCAAGCCGCGGCACTCAGCGGGATGGGTAAAGAGGGACCTGGAACAGCCCGTAACCAAAAGGCTAAGCCAGGAAAAGGCGGATATGTAGGCCGTAACATCGGCGATGTTAACCTCGCTTTTGCCAACGAAAAGGGGCTAGTGGTGGCCGAACTCTTCCAAGGTATCGTCTATGGTGGCATCTATCTCGACAAGATTCTCAACACTCACCTCAACGACAGCGTACTAAACAGCGATGCCCTACGCAAAAGCCACGAAGACAACGTGCTTGTTGCAGGCCACAACTACACCGAGTTAGAACACCACTGGGACCTTGCTTACGGTTATTATCAGTTTTGGTTGCCTTACGTTCAGGCTGCTAACACGCCCGCCTTACGCCAATCACGTATCACGCTTTACAACGCCTTTGCAGCAGGAAGGGCTGCCATTACCCAATATCGCTATGCCGACATGCTGCGCCAACAAGCCATTATTCGTGCCGAACTTTCGAAAGTGGCTGCCATAAGAGCCATTAATCTGCTTACGGGCGAAACCACAATGGCCAACATAGATGAGGATGCAGCCAACGCCCTTACCTTCTTGTCCGAGGCATGTGGTGCAGTTTATGGCCTGCAATTCACCGTACAGGCATCGGGCAAGCCCCATTTCACCTACAACGAAGTAAAAACGCTCATCGACCAACTAACCGCCGGCAACGGACTTTGGGACAAACAACGGCTCCTTGCCGACACATCCGCCACAGGTTCGCTGCGAAACGTGGCCTGGCAGGTGGCACAGAGGTATGGCATAAGCCTGCAATAAAACCACATATACATTGCCAACACATGAATAAGAATAATATGAAACAACTGCATATCCTTGCCCTCGCGCTTGCCTTTGCACAGGCTGGCACGGCCCAAACACACGAAGAGTTGGTTATCGACGGGGGATTTGAAGTCTATGTTAAGCCACAAAACGGCAACGAAGGCAGCGGCGAAGGGGGTACTGCACCCTCGTTCGACCCCTATCTCAAACCCCAGTATTGGTATTTCAACTCATCGCTGTCGCGCGAACGCACGAAAACGGCACACAGCGGCAACTACGCCATACGCGTTTTCCCCAATGGCGGGTCGTTCATCGCACGCGATAAAGACTTCAACACACATTATATAAAGGTGCAACCGGGTGCCGAATACGAACTTTCTTACTGGTATCAAGGCACTGTTACCAAGCCCAACATCTTGGTTTACATCGATTGGTATAAGGGCGAACAGCTCATTAAGAAAGAAGAACGGAAGGCACAAAAGGACATGGCCAAAGACTTTACGGGCACATGGAAAAAGAAAACGCTCACTTTTAAGGCACCTGCTGGGGTTGAATCGGCTGCATTGGGTTTCTACATACTGTCTGTATACGAAGACGCCGACGCAGGAAGACACATTCTTATCGACGACATCTCGATGGTAAAAACCAAGGAAGGCGTTGTGCCCAACAAACCCGAACCGCCTGCTAACCTACATGCCACGCCGCAACAGCGAGAGATTGAACTGTCTTGGAACGCTGTGGCTGAAACGGACGTAACCTACGAGATAACCATCGACGGCAAAGCAGCGGCAACCACACAAGCAACCAGATATGTGGTTACAAAACTGGAACCAGGGAAAAGCTACGCTTTCAGCGTGAAAACCATCAAAGGCTCTGTCGTTTCAGATGCATCTGCAACTGTATCGCAAACCACTTTGCCTTTAAATTTCGGCGTAAACGAAGAAGACCGCATACCTTATTTATATATGGTTCGCGAGCAAGGAACGGCACCACGCACGCTTCCGCTCTACTATCACGACTTGGCCAACCCCGATGCCAAAATGCTTTATTGGATAGATGGCCAACCCGTTACACCCACATCTGGCGCTATTACTTTCGGTTCAAAGGGCGAACACACCCTACGCATAGAGATTGAAGAAACGCCGACACGCAAATGGGAAATAGAATACAAACTAAACGTAGACTAAACGATGACAACACCAATATACAAAACGGCAAGCCGCCTATGCCTTCTGCTGGTTTTCGCGGCTATGGCATTGACCAGTTGCGACAATGCCACAGACACAGAACTTTCGGATATTGCCTTCGGCACCAACAACACCGACTCGGTGGCACTCAACAAGCAATCTACACGCATCGTGCTGCTACATGGCGGAACGGGAAAATACCAAGCCAACATCGCCGACTCGAAGGTGGCAAGCATCTCCATATCAAAAG
>NZ_HE999445.1:304022-323293 GCF_000312305.1 Prevotella conceptionensis 9403948
CGCCGACTCGAAGGTGGCAAGCATCTCCATATCAAAAGACACGCTGCGCATCAATGGCTTGTTGGAAGGCGAAACCTACGCCACCGTCCTTTCGGGCGACTTCCGCCGCAAGCTAAAAATCAGCGTTGTGGTTCCGCCCATCAGCATCAGCGACTCCGAAATACGTCTTTATCCGCGCGACGAGAGCAAGTTTGTTAGTCTTGCAGGCGGCGGCGACCTCGCTCGCCTTACCATAGACGACCCCGACAGCATACTCAACACCAAATGGAACGCCAAGACTGGCATCCTAGAAATTGCTGCCGCTTACGAAGGCGAGGCCAACATAAAGGCTATTGGTGAAGACGGCAAGTTTAAAACGCTTAAAGTAACCGTACGTTGCAGCGGGTCGGCACAAAAGGTGGGCGTATACGGCACCACTTCGCGAAGTATTTATCAACAGATGAACACCGTAATGGCCGTTCGCCGACCGGGTATCGGCGTTTGGCTGATGAATGGCGCGCGCCCCGCAGCAGCCAGACGAGTGCTTAAAATAAAACCCGCCATCGTTGCGCCAAAGCTTGGCCAAAAGGTGGAAGTAAACATCGGCATGAACTACCCAGAAGAGTTCAGCGGCACACTCCTGCGCGAGGGCAAACACAAGCTTACGGTTGAAGAGGTGAGAGAACAAAACGTGGTGTTGCGCGGCAGAGGCTTTAAACTGGTTCTGCCCTACGAACGTTAAACGCCAAACAAACGATAAACAAATAACCATTTAAATATATAGAACAATACATGTTACAGATTTTTACAAGCAAAAAGAACCTGGCAATCATGGCTTTCGCCATGCTATGCACCACAGCCAACGCCTTGGAAAAGAGCGTTACGCTGACCGAGGCAGGTACGTTGAGCAAACAAATCGCTACCAGCGAGAAGTTAACCATCACCGACCTGACCATCACTGGTCCCATCAACACCGCCGACATCCTCTTTATCCGCCAGATGGCTGGTGCGAATAATGGCGACAACGAACCTATCAACGCAGGCAAGCTACAACACCTTAACCTGCGCGCCGCACACTTCACCAAAAGCTCTGGGGCGTACTTCTTCATGAAGAAAGGCCTGTCGAATGTGGGATATGGCATATCAGAAAACGACCTCGTAGACCAATACATGTTCTTTGGCTGCGACAAACTGGTTGAGGTGAAACTGCCAGCCACTACGCAAAAGATAAACAATAACGCTTTCTCGGGCTGCTCTAAACTTACCACTTGCGCCATTCCCGTAGCCGTAACCCACATCGGCGACAATGCTTTTGCCAAATGTAAGGCACTAAAAGAAGTGAACATACCTGCCGCAGTGACCTACATGGGCACCGCTGCCTTTTCAGAGTGCACGAGCATTGAGACCGTAAACTTCAACGAAGACTGCCAGATAAAAGAGATACGTGCAAACACGTTCAATGGTTGCAGCGCGCTGAAAAGCGTAAAATTGTCGTCGGGAGTAGAAGAATTAGGCAGTAAAGCCTTCGCCAATTGCACCTCGCTCAACACCTTTACCTTGCCAGCATCGTTCATTGAGAAAGCGGCCGACACCTTTAAAGATACGCCCATCAAGAACTATGAAGTGGAAGAAGGCATCGACGGCTTTTCTTCTGTTGGCGGTGTGCTGTACAACGAAGACCAGTCTGAACTGCTACTCTACCCCATCGCACGCGAAGATAAGTCGTTTATCGTACCCCAATCGGTGGGCGGCATAGCCGAACAAGCATTCGCAGGGGCAAAAAACCTTACCCACATTACGCTTTCTGAGAGTATCACCAACATCCAATCGAAGACTTTTGCAGGGTCGGGACTTACCGAGATTGTCATTCCTGCCGAGGTAACCTCCATCGGTTCCGAGGCCTTCATGGGCTGCAACGCCCTAACTAGCGTTACGTTTAAGGGCGGTCCTAGCGGCATTGGCGAAAGGGCTTTCTTTGGCACACGCCTCTCTACCGCTACTTTCAACGTGATGAACGCTGTACCCGAACTAGGCAAACAAGCTTTCTACTTGGCTCGTACACAAACCACCTTCTTTGTTCCAGCCGACAAAGTGGAAACCTTTAAGAATGCCCTTCTCGCAGCAAGTGCCGTGTCGCCTTCTCGTTTTGAGGTTAAACCCCTCACCACTTCGTCTATCGAAGGGCTGCAGCAAGAAGAGACCGCAGCCGAAGTGTCGCGTTACAACGCCGCTGGCCAGCGCATCTCCGCTCCCGTTCGCGGTCTGAACATCGTGAAGATGGCCAACGGAAAGACCGTTAAAACCGTTGTTAGATAAGGCTAAAACATCGCCATTAAAACATACAACGCCCATTGGTTGTGCCCTTACCCCAATCCGGTAAGCGGCACAACCATTTGTTTTTACGGGGCATCGCATTCACTTCCCTACCCGCTTTCACACCATTTCACCGTCCACAAGCAGCATCATCAATACTAATGGCCTTCTGCAAGTACGGCTTTTACTCTCCCCTTACCCCACACATTTGCCCTTCTCTGTCAAAATTAACAGCATAAAGGGCGCGAAATACACATATTATATATATCTTTGCAGGACAGATTTTATTTATACCATAATGGAAATACTAAAAAAATACCTGTTCGATGTGGTGGCCGTTGTGGCCTTTGCCGTATTGGCCTACGCCTATTTTGTACCTGCCACCATAGACGGACGCATACTTTATCAGCACGACAGCGCAGCAGGACGAGGCGCAGGACAAGAGGTGTTGAAGTATAAAGAGAAGACAGGAGAGACTTCCAGATGGAGCAACGCCACGTTCAGCGGTATGCCCACCTACCAAACCTCGCCCTCGTATCCCAGCACAAGCGTGCTCTCGACCGCAACTAAGGCCTACCACCTGTGGATGCCCGACTATGTGTGGTATGTTTTTGCCTACCTTTTGGGCTTTTACATATTGCTACGCGCATTCGATTTCAGGCAATCGTTGGCCGCACTTGGCGCGGTGATATGGGCATTTTCAAGCTACTTTTTCATTATCATCGCCGCCGGACACATCTGGAAGGTGATGGCCCTTGCCTATCTGCCGCCCATGATTGCGGGTATTGTATGGGCTTATAGGGGAAAGTACGTGCGCGGACTGATTGTTACAGCCGTGTTTACGGCCTTCGAGATATACGCCAACCACGTGCAAATGACGTATTATTACCTCTTCATTATCTTCTTCATGGTTATTGCCTATCTTGTGCAAGCCATCAGGGAGAAACAGTTGGCGCGTTTCTTTAAAGCCACTGCGGCATGTGCCGTTGGCGCAACACTTGCCGTTTGCATCAACCTAACCTCGCTTTACCACACTTGGCAATACGGACAAGAGTCGATGCGAGGTAAAAGCGAACTGGTGAAGAAGAACAACGCCAACCAATCGAACAGCGGATTGGAACGCGACTACATTACGCAATGGAGTTACGGCATCGGCGAAACATGGACGCTCTTGGTGCCAAACGCCAAAGGAGGAGCATCCGTACCCATGTCGGCCAACCCCATTGTACAAGAGAAAGGCAACCCCGAACTGGGCTATCTCTATCAGCAGATTGGCCAATATTGGGGCGAACAGCCAGGCACTTCGGGCCCTGTGTACGTGGGAGCGTTTGTGCTGATGCTCTTCATACTGGGACTTTTCATCGTGAAAGGTCCGATGAAGTGGGCTTTGGTGGCCGCCACGGTGCTGTCGATTGCCCTCTCGTGGGGTAAGAACATGATGTGGCTAACCGACCTTTTCATCGATTACATGCCGCTATATGCCAAGTTCCGCACGGTGGCCTCCATCCTCGTCATCGCCGAATTCACCATTCCGCTGCTTGCAATAATGGCTTTAAAGAAGATTATCGACGAACCCGACCTGCTTACACACAAGATAAAATACGTGTACATAAGCTTTGGACTAACGGCAGGCATGGCCTTGCTGTTCGCCCTCATGCCCAGTGTGTTCTTCGGTTCGTTTGTATCTAGCGACGAGCTGCAAGCCTTATCGCAGTTTCCACAACAGCAACTCAACCCCATTCTTACCGACCTAACCCAAGTTAGGCAAGCCATATTCAGGGCCGACTGCTGGCGTTCGTTCTGGATTATCGCCATCGGCACAACCTTCTTGCTGCTATATAAGGCCAAGAAATTGAAGTCCGAGTATCTTGTTGGGGCACTAACGCTGCTGTGCCTTATCGACATGTGGCAGGTAAACAAACGCTATCTGCACGACGATATGTTTGTGGAGGCCTCTGTTCGCGACCAACCGCAACCCTTAGACAATACAGACCGACTGATATTGCAAGACAAGGGGTTGGATTATAGGGTGCTGAACCTGGCATCGAACACCTTTAACGAAAACGAAACTTCGTACTATCATAAGAGCATTGGCGGGTATCACGCCGCCAAGCTGCGCCGTTATCAAGAGCTGATTGAGGCTTACATAGCCCCCGAAATGCAGGGTTTGATGAAAGCCGTGGCCGAGGCTGGCGGTGATATGACACGCGTAAAGGGCGACTCCATCTATCCCGTTATCAACATGCTCAACGCCAAATACTTTATTCTGCCGCTGCAAAACAACCAGAAAGTGCCGCTCCTAAACCCATACGCCTTTGGCAATGCGTGGTTGGTAGACAAGGTGAAGTATGTGGACAACGCCAATGCCGAACTGGATGCGCTGGCAAAACTAAACCTTCGACACGAGGCTGTGGCCGACAAACGCTTTGAAAGTGTGCTGGGAACGAGCGTTCAACAAGGCACCATTGCTAAGGCCGAGCTGAAGAAGTATGCGCCAAACCAACTGCATTACAGCGTAGAGAGCGACAAGGGGGGCGTGTTGGTATTCTCTGAAGTGTATTATCCGGGCTGGTCGGCCACCATCGACGGGCAGTCTGCCGAGTTGGGCAGGGTGAATTACCTGCTGCGTGCGCTTGCCATAAAGCCAGGTAAGCACGAGGTTGTGCTGAGTTTCTATCCCAAGAGCATCAACCGAACCGAAACCATCGCCTACATCTCTTACGCCGCATTGCTGTTGCTTATTGCCGCAACGCTGTATTTAGATTGGAGAAGAAAGAAGAAAGAGGCGTAAAACGCTCATCATAAAACCGCCCCGAAATGCAATACATTTCGGGGCGGTTTTGTATTTGGCTAATGTGTGTTCGGCAAGCGTGTTAGCTAATATCAAGTGTTATACTAATGTCTTTTTGCACAAGCATTAAGCACCACAATTTTGCCTTATAACTAGCAAGTTCACCTCGAAGCCGTCTTTACCTTTTATATTTCTATAAATGAGGAGGAGTTTGTTCTCTCTATGATGCCAACACAAGACAAACACCCTTCTCACACACGAAGTGCCGGACAAATCAACCCACTAACTCACCAACTCCAAAAAACACCAACTCCTCAACTCAAAAAATCAAAAAACATCCAACTCACCAACTTAAAAACTCACCAACTTAAAAACTTAAATTGTTATCTTTTATTTTACAATATCGCTCCAAATTTCGCTCCGTTCTAGCGAAAATATGGGCCATAAAGTAGGCAAATCGCCCCTATTTCTAGCTTTCCACTCCTCCAGATATGTTCAATTTTAAGAAAAACACCTGTATTTTGTACCATTTAGCCTCTCTAGTTTGGTTGACAGCTCGTAATTTTCTATGCCCAATTACACGCTTTTAGCCCTTAAAATCCCACTTTTTAACTACTATTTTGCCCTTTTCGGTCATGTTTTTAGTGTTCCTAAAAGATTTTGTTTATACAATTAGTGTGGATATTTATGCTTTCTGCCTTGCATTTAGCACCTTTTTGCTTTGCATTTAGTACCATTTTGCCTGGTGTTTTGCACAAAAACGCACTGTATTTTGCACCAAAACGCACTGCATTTAGCACCAAAACGCAGTGCATTTAGCACCAAAACGCAGTGTGTTTAGCAGTAAATTGCCCAAAATCTGGTGTAAATGGCGGTCTCTCTAAATAAAAATTCATTTCATTGCATTCATAGGCTACCCCCCTTTTGCATCAAAACCAACCTTCGCGAGAATCGATTTTTTGCGACAAGATGAGCGATTGGTGGACAAAAAGGGTACTCACAATGTTAAATTTGCGACTAAAAACTAGACAAAACAAATGTATCGTAAACACGCGCGAGTGGCCATCGGCACCGAAAGCATGTACGCTTGCCGACAGCCAGCGTGGGCGGTTGCAGGGCATGCTACTTACATACTGCACCATGAAAACGCAGAAGTAACCTGCTATCGACAAGTGGTCTTCAACTTATAGAGAATGTATGAAACAACTTCCGCCAGGTGCCTTCTGAAATATAACCACGTTTTGCAACAGACAAATGGGGCGTATTTCAGGTTTTATCGTATCTTTGTCCAGGTACTTCGCACATGAACAAGGATTTATTTTGATATTAAAGCACAAAGAAAACAGGTTTCTCTCAATTTGTAGAAATATTAAGAGTCAAGACGACTTCCTCTTACAAAATTGGCAAGCCATTGGCCCAAACGCTTAACATCACCACAATATTTAGCTCCGCACCACAGCCTCGCGTTTCCACTTTCTATATCCTGCCATGGCGATAATCACGTACAGGCCATACAATAGGGCCTTAAAGGGAATGCCTTTATATACATATAAGCCCGTGCAAACCACGTCTACGGCAATCCAAAACAGCCATTGCTCAACGTATTTTCTAGCCAAAGCCCAAAGGCCAACAAAGCTTAGGGCGTTGGTAAAGGCATCTAGCGCGGGCACATTGCTGTCGGTAAAGGTTATCAGCACATAATAAGTGGCACCCCAAGCCACGACAAAGAACACCACGGTAGGCACAAACAGCCGGTGCGGCATGTGCGTAATGGGCATCTGTTGGCCTGCCGCCTGTCCGCGTTTGCGCCCAAACTTCCATACTGCGCAACCATAAATGGCGGCCAACGTGTAGTAAACGGCCATGCCCGCATCGCCATACAGTCCGTGTTGCCAATAAAGCCACACATCAAGGGCGGGCATTACGATACCCACTACCCATAAGGCTATGCTCGCACGATATTCTAACCAGATGTAAAGTAGGCCTAATATGGTGGTGAAAATGTCGAGCCAATGAAGAGAAAGGAAAGAAAGCATACGCGAGAAATTACTGCCGACGAGTTAACAATGCAACAAGTTGGCAAACTAACTAATTCATTTTTATAGGAGTAGAACAAAAAGACAAGTTGACAAGTTAACCCATCCACTGACGAACTGGTTAACTTGTCAACCTCTAATCTTAGAAAGTAACCGCCAACCTAGCCATAAAATGGAAAGGTGCAGAGGGTGCAAAGCCAGCCGCATCGCTGTCGCGCGTGCCCCAAGTATTCTCTGCAACGAGCGTAGAGCCGTCTAAACGATACTGTGGAGTGGCCCAGCCGTTGTTGTCGTACTTAGAAGAGAACACGTTGTAGAGCGTTACGCCGATGGTAGCATCCTTCAAAGCCAAGGCTTTAAGCGAGAAAGTGTACGACAAGTCGATGTCGGTGGTGAAGTATTGTTTCAGCGAAATCAAGTCGTTCACCATGTTGCCGCCTGCATCTTTGGTCTGCATCGTCTTAAAGCCCGTGTTGGTTAGGTTCTGTTCGCCCACAAAATGGCTCATCACCATACCGCGGAATCCAGCCTTATCGAACGTAAACACGTTGTTGAACACCGTGTTAGGCGAGAAAGCCAACTGACTTTCGCCAGCAATGGTGCGCACCGTTCCATCGGTAAGCTTTACGGTTACGTCTTTCACCCTATTCTTAGAGAAAGTGGCGTTGGCATCCCAACGGAACCAATCAACAGGCATCCAGGCTGCCGAAAGCTCAACACCCATGCGATAACTCTTGTCGAAATTGCGCGTAATGGGTTTGTCGAGTTTCATTTCGCCCGTAGGAACGAGTTGGTCTTTGTAGTTCATGTGGTAGAGATTAAGCCCAGCCGTGAAGTTCTTCGCGGTAAATTCGTAACCCACTTCGAGGTCGTTCAAGCGTTCGGCGCGTGGTTTTTCCAACTCTGCATCCATGTTATGCTCGTAGTTGTTGCGCACAGGTTCGCGGTGAGCGATGGCATAACTGGCATACAAACGATGCAAGGGCGACAGCTCGTAGTTAAGTCCGAACTTGGGATTGAAGAAGTTGAACGTTTCGTTTAGGTCGTAACTGAAACTGCGCTTTGCGCTTGTGGCATCTGCCGGACCCACCATGCGCACGTTTACATAGCGATATTGCAGGTCGGCAAAGGCACTAAGACCTTTCACAAACTCGTAAGTGGCTTTCAGATAAGCATTATAGTCGGTTTTTTTCGCATTGTTGTTGTAATACTCATGGTTGGGCATAAAGTCGTCTACGGGCTTCTTCACCCAGGTAACGCGGCCAAAGTGGTCGTTGCTATACCTGTTCCAGCCCTCGCCCAGCGTAGCCGAGAAGTTGCGTTTGTTGTCGTAATTCAATGCGGCAACTGCTCCATAGAAATAGTTGTCAAGCCATTTTTCGCGCACAAGCGAACTCTTTGCCTTCGTTCCACCGGCATCAAGGCCATACTGCGCCAGCTTTTGGTTCTTCTTATACTGCTCGTAATAGCCGCCGCCCTTGGTGTAATGCAGGGCAAGGTTAAGGTTCCAGTACTCTCCCATCAACTGGTTCCACAACAATTGGTAATGCTGTTGGTGGTAGTTGTCGTTCTGATTCTTATAGAATTGGGTGTTCCCTGCGGCATCATCCTCCATCTTTCCACTTGGATTGTAAGTACGTCCGTATTGCTCTTGGTCATACTTCGAGGCAAAATCCCATGCGTGATAAGTCTGTTCCACTCCGTTAAAGGTGATGAATTTCACCACGGTGGTTTCACCGAAATAGCCAGCTTGCAGGAAATAAGAGTTTAGTTTAGACGATGCGCGGTCTACATAGCCCTTCGAACCGAGGTTAGACAGTCGGCCTTGGATGCCCCAATGTCCGCCCATCAGTCCTGTACTGAAACGTACCGTTTGCTTATGCGAGTAGTAAGAGCCGCCCGAAAGGTCGAATGCGGCCCAGGGTTGCAGTCCGATGTTTTCGGTTTGCATGTTCACCGTTGCGCCAAATGCGCCCGCGCCATTGGTAGAAGTACCCACACCGCGTTGCACCTGAATACTTCCAAGGCTCGATGCAAGGTCGCCCATGTTTACCCAATAGAGCAGACTGCTTTCGGCATCGTTCATCGGGATGCCGTTGGTGGTAACGTTAATGCGACTGGCATCGGTGCCGCGAATGCGCATCGCGGTATATCCCATGCCGTTGCCAGCATCGCTGGTGGTAACAACCGAGGGCATGGTTGCGAGCAAGAAGGGGATGTCGCGCCCCGTGTTAAGGCGTTTAATCTGTTCTTGCGACATGTTGGTAAAGGCCATTGGTGTTTTCTTTGTGGCGCGCGTAGCCACCACTTGCACGTCTTGCAGCTGATAACTGCGAAGCGTATCAAGTGTTTCTTGTTTGGGGTTGGCCGAATAAGCCGTGGCGACACTAAGCAGTGCCGCGAGCAATGTCATTGTTTTTTTCATTTTTTCCTTTTGAATGAAGACACACAAAAGGGGTGTTTATCCTTCTTTTTTTCCTACGCCAGCATTGTCTGGATCAGGTCAGAGGGTTTCATCTCAGCCCGAAATGTCGGGCACCCCTTAACTCACGCTTTGTAAGTCGGGTGCAAAAGTAATGCTTTTTAAGCGAAAAATGGTTGAAAATAGAGAAAAAAGAAATTACTACACGCATTAAAGGTGCATGCAGATTGGAGGAAGGGCGACTAAAACATGAGGTGCATTGTTCATCAAATTCAAATGCCATAAGCATCTTTCTCGTTGCCTAAACGTACCAAAACGTCAGATTTAACGCAGTTACGGGGGCATTTGCCAATAATTATCAGTAACTTTGCAGTCGATTTCAATTAAGTAAAGACAATGCAAGACATTAGAAATATAGCCATCATCGCCCACGTGGACCATGGAAAAACCACGCTGGTAGACAAGATGATGCTTGCTGGAAAGCTCTTTCGCGAAGGGCAGGATAACAGCGGACAAGTGCTGGATGCTAACGATTTGGAACGCGAAAGGGGCATAACCATCCTGTCGAAGAACGTATCGATTACGTGGAAAGACGTAAAAATAAACATCATCGACACACCCGGACACTCCGATTTCGGTGGCGAAGTGGAGCGTGTTCTCAACATGGCCGACGGTTGCATTCTGCTCGTCGACGCTTTTGAAGGCCCTATGCCGCAGACGCGTTTCGTGTTGCAGAAGGCCTTACAGCTGGGATTGAAACCCATCGTGGTGGTAAACAAGGTGGACAAACCCAACTGCCGACCCGAAGAGGTGTACGAAATGGTGTTCGACTTGATGTTCTCGCTCAACGCAACCGAAGACCAACTAGACTTCCCCGTGGTGTATGGCTCGGCCAAAAACGGCTGGATGTCGTCCGATTGGAAGGCTCCCAGCGACAATATCGACTATTTGCTCGACGAGATTGTTGAGAAAATACCTGCCCCAAGACAAATTGAGGGCACGCCGCAGATGCTCATCACCTCGCTAGATTATAGCAGCTACACGGGCCGTATTGCCGTGGGGCGCGTGCATCGCGGCACTTTCACCGATGGAATGAACGTTACCGTAGTGCATCGCAATGGCGAAAAAGAACGCACACGCATCAAGGAGCTGCACACTTTCGTGGGAATGGGACACGTTAAGACCGACCACGTGGACAGCGGAGACATTTGTGCCGTTATCGGACTTGAGAAGTTTGAGATTGGCGACACCATCTGCGACTTTGAAATGCCCGAACCGCTGCCGCCAATCGCCATCGACGAACCCACGATGAGCATGCTCTTCACCATCAACGACAGCCCCTTCTTCGGCAAGGAAGGCAAGTTTGTTACCTCGCGCCACATCAACGACCGACTAGAAAAGGAGTTGGAGAAGAACCTCGCCCTGCGCGTACGCCCCTTTGAAGACTATACCGACCGCTGGATTGTTAGCGGCCGCGGCGTGCTTCACCTCTCGGTGCTCATCGAAACCATGCGCCGCGAGGGCTACGAGCTGCAAGTGGGTCAGCCACAGGTTATCTATAAGGAGATAGACGGCCAGCGTTGCGAACCCATTGAAGAACTAACCATCAACGTTCCCGAAGAGTTCGCCAGCAAAATGATTGACATGGTGACACGCAGAAAGGGCGAAATGACTTCGATGGAAACGCAAGGCGAACGTGTGAACATCGAGTTCGACGTGCCTTCGCGTGGTATCATCGGCCTTCGCACCAACGTTCTCACCGCCAGTCAGGGCGAAGCCATCATGGCTCACCGCTTTAAAGAGTACCAACCCTTTAAGGGTGAGATTACAAGGCGCACCAACGGTTCGATGATTGCCATGGAAACGGGTACCGCTTTCGCCTACTCTATCGACAAATTGCAAGACCGCGGCAAGTTTTTTATCGACCCAGGAGAAGAAGTTTACTACGGACAGATTGTTGGCGAGCATGTTCACGACAACGATTTGGTTATCAACGTAACCAAATCTAAACAGCTTACCAACGTGCGCGCCAGCGGTAGCGACGACAAGGCACGTGTTATCCCCAAGGTTATCATGTCGTTGGAAGAGGCATTGGAGTACATCAAGGGCGACGAGTTTGTGGAGGTTACGCCCAAAAGCATGCGCCTTCGTAAGATGACGCTCGACCATAACGAACGCAAACGCCTGAATAAGGAATAACGCTTGGCGCAAATGGGCCAAACGATAAGCAATTGTAGGGATGCACATCAGTGTGCATCCCTACATTTTTTTAGGCCACATCGTTGCATATAGGCTTAGATACAGTTGCGTTTATGCAGAAAATTCAAAGTCTACAAATCACCATTGCTTGGGGCCTAGTGCCTTAATCTGCCCCCAACCTGACTCATTGAAGGTTCGTCTTGAAAAACGTTTCCAGCTTATCAAACGGCACAACTCCGCCCTGATTGTCGTAAAAGTCAATGTGCCTAGCACCAGGAACTACGAACAACTCCTTCTTATCGGTTCCTATGGCTTGGTAAGCATCTTCGCTCATATAGCGCGAATGGGCGTTTTCTCCTGCAACGATAAGGGTTGGCACATTAATTTCATTAGCATAAGCAAGTATCGGGAAATTGAGAAACGAAAGCAGCGTGGTAGCCGTCCAAACCTTATTAGAGATCGAACGTTCGTGGAAACCGCGCGGTGTTTTATAAAACTCAATATAATCGTTCAAGAATTGAGGCAGCTTATCCGACGGAGTGTCTGGCATCGAATAGCCCGGAGCCGGAGTTCCCTTTTCTGCATCCGTCCAACGAATGGCATTAAGCGAGCGTTTCATTTCCAAACGCATTTCGGGCGTGTTGCTATCAAAGTAGCCTTTGCCGAAAACGCGCGACATATCATACATTACCATCGTCGCCACGGCCTTTATACGGGTGTCGACGGCCGTAGCGTTAAGTGCGAATCCGCCCCAACCGCAGATGCCGATAATGCCAATCCGCTCTCTATCCACAAAGGGCAGCAACCCCAAGCAATCCACCGCAGCCGAGAAATCCTCGGTATTGATGTCGGGCGATGCCACATTACGAGGTTCTCCACCGCTTTCGCCCGTATAAGATGGGTCAAAAGCCAAAGTAACAAAGCCTCTTTCGGCCATCGTCTGAGCGTAAAATCCCGATGCTTGCTCTTTTACAGCCCCAAAAGCACCACACACGGCAAGGGCGGCAAGCTTATTGTTTTCGCTGTTTTTCGGGAAATACAAATCGCCAACAAGGGTGATACCATAACGATTTCTGAACGAAACCTTTTTATTTTCTACCTTATCGCTTTGCGAAAATATCTTATCCCAACCATCATTGCACTTAGGCATTTCCATGTTTGTATTCATACTGCTAATATTTTAGTTCTACATTTATTCATTTTCAACTGTAACGCGCGCTACTTTTCCTTATTCGCCTTAACCATAAGCCTGTTACCAGATAGAGCAGTAGCGGAATAAGTCCAAAGCTGGGTGAAACCAACAGAGCTTTATCAGGCGACACCACGGCAAAGCCATCGGATATAAGCGGATTGAGTGCATCTTCCATCGCGTGCATCAAGACAACGAGCAACAACGAGCGCGAAAGGAAAAATATCTCGGTGTACATGATCGTCCAAACGCCAATAACGACAAAGCTAGTTACCACAAACAGCACGTTGCCGAAAGGGAAGAAGCTTGCTAAATAAGCATCGTCCAAGAGTATTAGGTAATATGGCAGATGCCATACCTGCCACACAAGTGCCACCACCAAATAAACGAGCCATTCGTTTTGGGTTAGTTGTTCCACCTTTACCGTAAGATAGCCCCGCCAAACCGACTCTTCAAAGATGTTTTTAAGACACTGGGGCAAGAAAGCTGCAATAAAGACAGGAAAATATGCAGCAATACTAAACCTGCTTACATCCACCCAACCAAACAGCTTGCCTACAAACAACGTTATGCCAATGACCACAGGATAGACAACAATGGCAAACAAATACCAACGAGCGTTCCGCCTGAAGTTAGGTTTCAACGGCAGGTCTTTCCAGCCATCGCCACCAAAAAGGCGAAGTAAAACCATACACAAGATGGGGGAAGAGATAAAAATCAACGCCCCAAGTGATTCTAAATTGGAGGGCTGACCAAGCAGCTTATCTACCCCAACGCCCACCCAACCGCAAACAACAGCCACAAAGCTGAACAATATAACGTTCCGAAGGGTTCTTTTATTGGCTTTCATGTTCTTGAAATTGCTTATCATACAGATTATCCACACACTTTCTCTCTTCTACAAAATTGCCCTAACATCCCATCAAATACCTTTCTACAACAACCCTTCCTTGGTTTAAGTGCCATTGAATAGGCATTCAATGGTGCGTTATCCCATATCACAGTGGGGTTATTTTAAAATTTCTATAATCTTTTCTTCGTCGTAAACAAACATGCCAACCGCAACCAACGAGGCAATACCATGTGCCAACATCCACGCCTTTGCGATGCCATTTTTCACCTCTTGCTCGGATAAATGTCGGCATTCATCACTACTTTTCATTACTTCCACCACCCGTTCGCTCTCAGGAAATATATCCGTAAGCTTCACCTTCATGATGTTATCCATATAAAACGCTTTAAACAGAGCAGGCTCGGCGTATGCAATTCTCACATAACCCAAGCCTAAATCCAAGAAAGCATCGCCCGTCTTAACGTAACCGAGCATTAGGTTTTGCAGGTAAGGAAGTGCCTTTCTACATACCTCGGCCTTGATTTCGTCCATATTCTTGTAGCACCAATAGATAGGCTGAGTGGAACAACCTATCTGTTTAGCAATGTTTCGGGCTGAAAGCACTTCAAAACCCTCTTTTCTCACCAACTCGAAAGCGGCTTCTATAATCACTTCCTGGGCTATTATCGTTGATCTCGGCATAAGTTTTATAATACAACTATCGTAACATAACGCATGTTATTCTTGCAAAAGTAATGCTTTTATTTGAATAAACAAAACCTTGGGTCAAAAATACATGTAGAAAAATTATTATAGATGAAAAGACCATTAGGTGTTACATGAAGGTTATACTTACACCAAATGGCGTACAACTAGCCACTAAAAGCACTGACACACGGGCATCAACGCTAATAAAAGATACGGGCTAGCACGGCCGCTAAAGTCCAATGGCCTTGTTACTTATCATACGTAACAGCATTACAGACGACAAACAACAAGATTAAGCGAGGACACCCATCACCACAGAAAGACATTTAAGACTTCACTAAACATTGAAGTAATCTTGATTTTAATGTTTCAACAAATTGAGAGGAGTGCAGCACAAGTAAACTCACTGGCTTATAAACTCACTAAGGCCCAACAACTCCCGAAGACATCAACTCACTAACTCACTAACTCGCAAACTCATCAGCTCACTAACTCATAAACTAACAACCACACACACACCCACCAACTCACTAACGCGCAAACTCATCAGCTCACTAACTTATAAACTCACAACCGCACACACCCACCAATTCATCAACTCACTAACTCAAAAACTCACCAACTCACTAACTCAAAAACTCACCAATTCAAAAACTCAAAAATTCACCAACTCAAAAACTCCAAAACTTAAATCGCTATCTTTTATTCGACAAAATCGCTCTAATTTTCGCTCCGTTCTAGCGAAAATATTGGTCAAAAAGTAGGTAAAAAGCCACTATTTCAACCCTTTCATGTCTTGATGTTTGTCTATTTTTAAGCCTAGAACCTGCATTTTGCACCATTTTGCCTTTCTAGTTTGGTTGCCAACTCATAATTTTTCAACTCCAAAAACCCACTTTTAGCCCCCAAAACCCTACTTTTTAATGGCTATTTTGCCCTTTCTGGCCATGTGTTTCGTGGTTCTAAAAGGTTCTGTTTATACAATTGCTGTGGATGTTTATGCTTTTCACCTCACATTTAGCGGCAAATCGCACTGCATTTAGCAGCATTTTACCTTGCGTTTAGCACCAAAACGCACGCCATTTAGCACCAAAACGCACTCCGTTTAGCACCAAAACGCACGCTATTTAGCGGCAAATAGCGCCGAAACAGGTGCAAACGGCGGCGTTTTTAAATAAAAATTCATTTTGCCGCATGCACACGTTAACCCTATTTTGCATCAAAACAAACCCTCGCGAGAATCGTTTTTTTGCGGCAAGGTGGGCGATTGGTGAGCAAAAAGGGCACCCATAATGTTAAATTCCTTGCTAAAAACTAGACAAAAAGACAATTATGCCGTATATGCTCACATGGCAACAGTACGGAAAACAAATACGCTTGCAACGGCCAGCGCAAGCGATTGTAGGGCATGCAGCTCACGGACAACGAAGGCAGCATGATGCAAACGCAGAAGTAAGCGGCCATCAACAAGCAGTTTTCAGCTTGTGGAGACCGCATTGAATTTCTTCTGCCCGATCGTGTTTTGAGCCATAGCCACGTTTTGCCACAGACAAATGGGGCAGAATTTCATATTTCATCGTATCTTTGTGCGGCACTTCGTACATGAGCGGAGTGTTTATCTTGGCTTTACAGCACAAAGACATAAACTCCGCTCAATTTGTAGAAAGATTAAAAGTCAAGACAACTTCATTCACTTACTTTGAGTTACTTTGATTTCTGCATCATAATTATCAACACTGCAATAAACGTAGAGCGTTCGTTTTTTCCTCGTAGTGTTCGGCTCTGCAATAATCTTCATTTCATTATTAAAAGGCCCCTTGTACTTCACTGTTAGCCAATAACACGTCGCGATGATGGTGTCGTTTTCGCCCTTGCTAAGCTTTGTTTCGCCATTTCCATTGTAATCGTTGATGCTAATACCTGTGAAAGCACTCTTGCCAGAACAAATTTTAGTGCCACCTTCTCGCCCAAAGCTTATTTTTAAGGGATAACCATAGTTGCCTGATGGGCCACAAGCCACCAGCAAGAGCAGCAATAGAAGTGCTGCAAGCCCATGTTTCTTTTCCATAATTCAGCAGTTATGTAGGTTATTTGTAAGTGATTATACGCATGCGGTGGTTGAAGTGAGTACCCCTTCTCCACCTTACTAAGGATTATCATCATCGTTCTTGCCGCTATTCAGCTCCAATATTCCGTCGGCATCATAGACACATTACAAGGGCGTTTACAGCAGAAATCACTCGCTCCACTCCACCACCAGCGTTTCGCGAGGACTGAGTTGCAGATCCTCTAACAAGCTGATGGTTCGGCCAGTAAGCACGTCGCGCACCTCGTCTGCATCGCCTATCACCTCTGCATAGCGGGCTACGGGCATGGTGGCAGACTTTGATGTGCCGTTCATAATGGTGAGAACGTGACGTTTGTCGAGGGTTCGCGCCAACACATAGATACCCTTGAAGGGGATGAAATGGGTTTGTTTGCCCTTAGAAATCACCTCGTTGCCCTTGCGCCAATGCAGCAAACGGCTCAACCAAGAGAACATGGCATTTTGTTCTTTGGTTCTTCCTTCGGGCGTAAAAGCATTTTGTTTGTCGCCTGGAAAGCCACCAGGGAAATCCTTACGCACATCTCCATCGGTCTTTTCTTTCGTTCCATTCATCAATATCTCCGTGCCATAGTACAGCTGCGGAATGCGATTCATGGTGAGCAAAAGGGCCAAAGCCTGTTTAAGCGCTAAGGTATCGCTGCCGTTTCCGAGGAAACGATCGGTGTCGTGGTTCTCTATAAAGGCCATAACCGATGAAGGATTGGGGTACAGATAATCGTAACAAAGGTCGTTGTACACCCTATTCAGGCCGTTCCACCAACCATCGGTCTCTTCGTTCTTGGCCTGATTAATGCGGTCGAAGAAAGCAAAATCCATCACCGATTTGAGGTTGCTGTTAATGGTAGACAGTTTCGAGTCTTTCTGCCAAGCCGCAGTATAGGCGGGTTCTGTAACCCATGTCTCGCCTACAGTGTTGAAGTTGGGGTATTCTTGGTTGATGCGTGCCATCCATTGTGCCATTGCCTCGCGGTCGGCATAGGGGTAAGTGTCCATCCTGATGCCGTCTATGCCCACCGTTTCAATCCACCAGATGCTGTTTTGGATGAGGTAACGCATCACGTGCGGGTTGCGTTGGTTAAGGTCGGGATATTCAGGAACGAACCATCCATCAACCGTTTCGTCCATGTCCACTTCCGAAGCGTAGGGGTCGAGTACAGGTGTTAGCTTGTAACTGGTTTGCAGATAGTTGTTTTTATAATCGGGACGATTGAACCAATTGTGCGAAGGCATGTCCTTAACCCACGGATGATCTACGCCACAATGGTTGAAAATCATGTCCATAACCACCTTTAAGCCCTTCGTATGCGACTCGTCTACAAGCCTACGATATTCTGCGTTGGTGCCAAAACGTGGGTCTACCTTATAATAATCGGTAGTACCATAACCATGATACATGTTGTAGTTGCCCTTATCAGCAGCATTATTCTCCAACACTGGCGTAAACCACAGGGCTGTAACGCCCAATTGGTTGAAGTAATCCAAGTGTCGCCGAATGCCTTCGAGGTCGCCTCCGTGCCTCAAACTGGGCTGCGAGCGGTCTACCCGATAGGCATTAAGCCCTGGAAGTGGGTGCTGTTTGGTTCCGCTCGCCGCAAAGCGGTCGGGCATAAACATGTAAAGCACGTCGGCATTGGTAAATCCCATGCGTTCTTCACCTTTCTTCTCGCGCGCTTTAAGCTCGTAGGTTACCGTCGTTTTTTGCTTTCCTTGGGCAAACACCAAGGGCACTTTGCCCGCCTTGGCTTTGCCAATGTTGAGGTAAACCAAGAGATAGTTGGGGCTATCCATGCGTTCGATGCTGGTTATTTCAACGCCAGGGTAAGTTGTAGACACATTGGCGTTGCGTATGCCTTCGCCATAGACCATCAGTTGCAACGAAGGGTCTTTCATACCCACGAACCAGTTGGTGGGGTCTATTCTCTTCACCTTTACGGCGGCCGATGCCGTTAACGAGAATAGCGTAAGGGCCAAAAGTATTTTCTTCATGTTGTTGTTTTTAAAGCCTCACCCCCAACCCCTCTCCAAGGGGAGAGGGGCGTAGATAGCTTTGCGACTTACGCTAGCTAAAAAACCTAGGGATTTTAGAGGACATCTGTGAAAAATAGGACCATTTAAGGATACCAAAAAGCAAACAGCCATACGTAGCTTTGAGGGCATTAGCCATCTTTTCTTTTTTTCATTTCTTCACCCTTAATCGGCTAGGCATATCACTCCCCTAGTCCCTTGGAGAGGGGTTGGGAGTGAGGCCGCTCATCAATATCAATGCCGACTGTGCATCAACAGTAACTTTTCCGCCTTTCATCGTGCACAGACCATCGCCGTTCACCACGCCATCGCACACCACAGCGCGATAATCGCCCTGCGGAACATCCACCACTTGCGCCTCACGGTTGGCATTAAGCAGCACCACGATGTCTTTTGCGGCATCGCCACCAGCATGGTCTTTCAGGCGGTAAGCCACCACATTGGCAGGCGCTTTGATAAATTCGAGATGCTTACGAACCAACTCGGCGTTGCCCAAACGAAACGCGGGATGAGCCTTGCGCAAGGCAATAAGACCCTTGTAATAGGCAAACACCTGCGGATAACGTTCGAGATTGGTCCAGTTAAGCTCGTTAATCGAGTCGGGCGAACAAAAACTATTGTGCACACCCTTCTTGTCGCGCAGCATCTCTTCGCCACAAAGCATGAACGG
>NZ_HE999445.1:323775-326618 GCF_000312305.1 Prevotella conceptionensis 9403948
GATGCCAAATTTCAAGCTCTCTTCGTGACCGTTAAGGGCGGCCAAAAAGCAGGCTTGCGGTCGTCGGAGAATGGTCCGCGCAGTGCATCGCGCAGCTCATCGCTAAACGCTCCGATGCCCGGCATCTGCGCAGTATTGGCTTTCGTGGCCAGTTTTTCTTGCGGATAGGCGCACGTGCCTGCACTCCACCCCTCACCATATATATATATGGAGGGGTCTATCTTTTGCATTTCGGCCTGAATACGGTTCATCGTTTCGATGTCGTGAACACCCATCAGGTCTACGCGGAACCCGTCGATGTGGTACTCCTTTGCCCAATGTTTCATCGACTCTATCATAAACTGGCGCATCAAAGGCTGCTCGCTGGCCGTTTCGTTGCCGCAACCCGACCCATCGGAATACGTTCCATCGGCACGTTTGCGATAGAAGTAGTCGGGCCAGGTGCGTTGAAATGCACTGCCCGAAAGGTCGTAGGTGTGGTTGTAAACCACATCGAGAATAACGCGAATGCCTGCCTTATGCAGTGCTTGAACCATCTGTTTGAACTCGCGAATGCGCACTTCGGGGCGATAGGGATCGGTGCTGTACGAGCCTTCGGGCACGTTATAGTTCAGCGGATCGTAGCCCCAATTATACTGCGGCTTATCCAAACGCGTTTCGTCTATCGAGGCAAAGTCGAACGAAGGCAGAATATGCACGGCATTAATACCCAATTGGCGCAGGTGGCTGATGGCCTTTTCTTCGGTTAGGGCCAAGAACTTACCCTTATGCTTGATGCCCGACGAGGGATGGATGGAGAAGTCGCGATGGTGAAGTTCGTAGATAACGAGGTCGGCAGGCGATGCCAACGGCGGACGTTTGTCGGCTTTCCATCCCTCTGGATTAGTCTCTTCGAGGTTTATAATGGCCCCTCGCCTACCGTTTACGCCCACAGCCTTGGCAAAGATGCCCGGCGTTTCGCCCAGGTTAAAGGCAGGAACGTCGAAGGTATAGAAACGTCCTTTGAGGTCGCCTTTGGCTGTAACGCTCCACATGTCTTTGCCTGCGGGTTTCATTCGCAAGGTTTGCAGTGGCTTTCCCCCCTGTCCTTCGGCATAAATCCTTACCGTTACGCGTTTAGCATTGGCAGGTGCATGGAGTTTAAACACCGTTTCACGGGGCGAGTAAGCCATTTCGTTCATGTCTTGCGCACGTACGTCAAGCCCTTGGGCGCAAACAAACAAGGCAGCCATGATAAATCCTTTTATGTTCATATCGTTGTTGTTATTGAGTTGATAAGTTAACAAGTTGACCAGTTCACAAGTTGACCAGTTCACGAGTTGACCAGTTGACGAGTTAACAAGTTCACGAGTTCACAAGTTGAGCAGTTCAAAAGTTGACCAGTTGACGAGTGGACGAATTGACAAGTGCACAAGTTGACGAGTGGCCAAGTTCATGAGTTGACAAGTTAACGAGTGGCCAAGTTGACGAGTGGCCAAGTTGACGAGTGGCCAAGTTGACAGATACGCGCAGCCATCTTTTCACCTTTTCACCTTTTCACCCTTTCACCTTTAAAAGGCGCAGCCATCTTTTCACCTTTTCACTCTTTCACCTTTTCACCCTTAAAAGGCGCAGCCATCTTTTCACCCTTTCACCTTTTCACTCTTTCAGCGTCCGCTTTGTTGAACCATATCCTTAACGGCCGTACAGAAGGGTGTGTTAGCCATCAAGTCTTCGATATTGAGGTGCATACGATAACGCCAATAATGGCGCGGGTTGGCAGGAATGTTGATGCGTTCGGCATCAGCATCGGGCAAACGCAGGTCTTCGTCTGTGGACAACCAGTCTTGAATGCTGAGAATGCACAACATGGAGGGCGACAAAAGCTGGCGCAACACTATTTCGCGAGCCAAAAGACCCGAAAGCGGATGCGGCGCAGGACCACCTTTGTAGAGCATCGTGTTATAATATTCTTGGGTTCGTTCCCAATTCTCGTCCCACCATTGGCGGAGTGTCGGCATGTCGTGACTGCTAAAAGTGTTTACCGAACGATAAGGGAAAGCAGAAAGGTTGCCAAAGCGCACACGGGGATCTTTGGGCATAGACTGTACTTCGAGCGACAGAATGCGTAGCTCGTTCATCACCCACGCCACGCAATCGGGCACCATGCCCAGGTCTTCGGCACACACAAGCATGCGTGTGGCCTCAACCAGCTTGGGCAGTTTCTTCATCGCCTCGTAATACCAGAATTGGTTGTTACGGCGATAATAATAGTCGTTGTATATGCGGTTAAACACATCCTTATCCTTATCCCAAAGTGCCTCGTACACAAAATCGTGCTGAACGGAGATGCGCGGATGGAACTTAGAGGGGTCTTTTCTGTCGCGAACGAAAAGCACATCGCTCACCAAGGCGAAGAGTCCATCGCGCAACCAGCGGTCGGCATCTTCGTTTTTGCCCTCAAAGGCCTGCTCAATCTTGCGCTGCGTGTCGTATTCGGGGCGCAATTGCCAGATGTCGTCGTGCAGGGGTTGCAGATAAGTAGCCTTCACGTTGTCGGCATTTTCGCCGAACATGCGGTCGAGAACCCAGTCGCTGATGAACGGACGGGTGAACGCCTCTTCGTTGAAAGGCAGCCCATAGGCCTCTATCTCCTCGCGACTCATGCCCAACGAGGGAGAGAACTGCCCCAACAAGCCGTCTACACACGACACGGGAATTCCCCAAATGCGGAAGAAACCCAGCACGTGGTCGATGCGATAGGCATCGAAAAACTTCGCCATGTTTTGGAAACGGCGCACCCACCAGGCGCAACCGTCGCGCAACATCTCATCCCAGTTGTATGTTGGGAAACCCCAATTCTG
>NZ_HE999445.1:326882-330087 GCF_000312305.1 Prevotella conceptionensis 9403948
GGGAAACCCCAATTCTGACCTTTAACCGAGAAATCGTCGGGTGGTGCGCCTGCTTGTCCGTCGAGGTTAAAGTAATGTGGTTCGGTCCACACGTCGCAACCGTGTCGGTTTACGCCAATGGGGATGTCGCCTTTAAGTATTACGCCCTTAGCGCAAGCGTGTTCGTGTGCATGGCGCATTTGGGTGTAAAGCAAATACTGAACAAAGTAATGGAAAGCCACCTCCTTGTAAGCCTTGGTTGTGGGCGTTGAGAGGGCTTTGCGTTCGGCCTCGTCCCACGTGTTGTGGTCGGGCCATTGGGTAAAGTCGGCCGTGCCGTAGAGGTCGCGGAGATAACAATATTGGGCATAGGGCACCAGCCAATAGCTCTCTTCTTCAAAGAACTTCTTAAAGTCCTCTCCCTTCATCATCTCTTTGCCCTCTTGCTCGAACAGCAGTTTAAGATACGCCGTTTTGGCGTTGTTCACGCATTCGTAATCAATCTGCGACAGCGCGTTAAGTTCCTGCCGCAAGGCCTCGAAAGCCATGCGGTCTTCTTCTTTCTTCAACAGCGGCAGCGCATTGAGGTCTACATATTGCGGATGAAGGGCAAAAATACTGATGCAGCTGTATGGATAAGAGTCGGTCCAGGTGTGCGTTGTGGTGCTGTCGTTGATGGGCAACACCTGCAAAACGCGCTGATTTGTTTGTGCCACAAAGTCTATCATGGCTTTAAGGTCGCCAAAGTCGCCCACGCCAAAGCTGCGTTTGGTGCGCAACGAGAACACGGGCACAAGCGTTCCGGCAAAGCGTTCGTCCCAAAGCTCGAAGAAAGCTTGGTGCAATTGGTACACGCAAACCTCGTTTTTGCCAATCTGCGGCAACTGCAACTCGCGGTTATAACCCGTTTCCCAAAGCGGCGCAACGCGGTTGTCGGCATCAACGGCCACAAACTTCACGGCTATTTCTTCGCCTTTCAGTTCGTCGAGATTGAGGTCCACCACCCATTCGCAATCGTTTACCTCGGCCATGGGCAAGGCTCGGTCAAGTGCCCACGCGCCAAGTGCCAGGTCGTCGCCCACTAATACGAGGCGTTGCGAGGCCCGCAGTTGTGGTGCGCGCACCACCAAGCGCAACGTCCGCTCGTAATCAGATGCGGGCATGGGTTGCAGGTTGCGGCGTTTTAGGCACTGGGCAAAAGCCGAAGTGTATTGATAGGCATCTTCGGGAATGGCATGCCATTGGTCGTAAACGTGATAAGCGTTGGCTTTAAGCGCACTAAGCGACAGGCGATGTGGATGCAAGGCCCACTCCTTACGCCTTGTCACACCCGCACTATCCACACAATAGAAGTACTGCACGACGTTTTGGCAAGCGTCGGGCAACTTGTTTATACAACAAATCCAGCGCAATCCGTCGACGGTGTTCATGCGGTATTGCGTTGTTAGGCATTCGCCCTTGTCGTTATTAGTAACGATGTTCAGCACCAATTCTTCTCCGAAGACGGTCTGGTAATCAATATTGAAATATAAATTCATAGACTAAGGGGTTAGTAAACTCGGCATAAAGTTAGGCATTATTCGCAAGAGGTTCGCCCTTAAAACGGGGAAATGTTTATCTTTACGATGCAAACGATTGCGCTAATGCAAAAAGAGAACTAAAATAACGGAAAGACCACTTCTTTATGTTTCTTATGTTCTTATGTCAAAACGGACGTATTTAGGTCACAACACGAAGAGATGAACGTTTTCGTTAAGCCAAATGAACAATGCCGAGCTTGCTCGAACATTGTCATGGCGAGAAAACGCACTTTTCGAGGAAAGAGAAAAGGACAATTAACTCGTCCTCTTGTCCACTCGTCAACTCGTTAACTTGTCAACTTGTCAACTGGTTAGCTTGTCAACTCGTCAACTGGTTAGCTTGTCAACTGGTTAGCTTGTCAACTGGTTAGCTTGTCTACTCGTCAACCCGTCTACCTGTCCACTCGTCAACTTGTCTACTCGTCAACTCATCAACTTGTCTACTCGTCAACTTGTCTACTCGTCAACTTGCCAACTTGCCAACTTGTCAACTCGTTAACTTGTCAACTCATTAACTTGCCAACCCGCCAACTCGTTAACTCTCTAACTCAAACATTGTCAACTTTTCAGCAAGAAATTTAACATCAAAAGTGCCCTTTTTGTCCACCAATCATCCACCATGCCGCAAAAAATCGATTCTCGCGAAGGTTTGTTTTGATGTAAAAAGGGGTTAGCCTGCAAATGCGGCAAAATGAATATTTATTTAAAGAAGTCGCCATTTGCACCAACTTTTGGGCTATTTATAGCAAAAAGTAGTGCAATATGCCGCAAAACGCAGTGCGTTTTGGTGCTAAATGCAGTGCGTTTTGATGCTAAACGCAAGGTAAAATGGTGCAAAACGCAGTGAAAAATGCAGCTAAACGCAAGCCGAAAAGCATAAATATCCGCTGCTATGGTATAAATAATACCCTTTCGAGCCATGAAAAACATGGCTAAAAAGGGCAAAACAGCGATTAAAAAGTGGGATTTTAGGGGCTAAAAGCAGGTAATTGGAGTTGGAAAAACACGAGTTGGCAACCAAACTAGAAAGGCAAAATGGTGCAAAATGCAGGTTCTTTGCTTAAAGATAGACAAACAGGAAGACGTGAAAGGTTAGAAATGGTACTTATTTCCCTACTTTTCAACCTAGATTTTCGCTAGAACGGAACGAGAACTTGAGGCCAATTGTAAAAAAAATAATAAGGATTTAAGTTGGCGAGGTAGTGAGTTTTTGAGTTGATGAGTTGGCGAGTTAGTGTTTTTTTGAGTTGGCGAGGTGATGAGTTTCCGAGTCGATAGGTTGATAAGTTGATAAGTTGGAAAGTTTTTGAGTTAATGAGCTTGTAAGTTGGAAAGGTGGTGAGGTGATGGGTTTGTAAGTTGATGAGTTGGCGAGTTAGTGTTTTTTGAGTTGGCGAGGTGATGATTTTTCGAGTCGATAGGTTGATAAGTTGATAAGTTGGAAAGGCTTTGAGTTAATGAGTTGATGAGTTTGCAAGTTGGAAAGGTGGTGAGGTGATGGGTTTGTAAGTTGTTGAGGTGGCGATTCAGTGTATTTTTGAGTTGGCGAGGTGATGATTTTTCGAGTCGATTGGTTGATAAGTTGATACGCCAGTTCGGGATAAGGATTTGCTTAGAATAGCTCCAATTGCCTACTCTTTTCAATG
>NZ_HE999445.1:330740-342988 GCF_000312305.1 Prevotella conceptionensis 9403948
GTAAGTTGATAAGTTGGAAAGGTGTTGAGGTGATGAGTTTTTAAGTTGTTGAGGTGGCGAGTTAGTGTTTTTTTGAGTTGGCGAGGTGATGATTTTTCGAGTCGACAGGTTGATAAGTTGATAAGTTGGAAAGTTTTTGAGTTAATGAGTTTGTAAGTTGGAAAGGTGGTGAGGTGATGAGTTGATAAGTTTGCAAGTTGGTGAGTTGATGAGATGGTGAATCGATTTTTTCAGGATCTGTTGGGCTCTCGTGGGTTTATAAGCCAGTGGATTTGCCGTCCTGCACTTCGCGTATGAAGAGGAGTGTTTATTTTGTGCTGGCATCACAAAGACAACCAGCTCCTCTCAATGAAATATTAAAATCCAAGACGGTTTCAATAAAATTTCCATCCTACCCACCAATTGTTTAAAACTTTTTTAGTATTTTTGCAATGCCGTCCTTTGCGACATCGCCCATCCGCTTGCGGATTACGACCGTCAAGACGGCACATACATAATGGAAAGACGTTTACCCACGTCTTGTCTTTGGCGTATATGAATCTCGCAAATTCGAACTTGCAGTCAGAGACGAGGCAACAAGTAGATGTCCTCAATGATGTGATTATCATGCCCTCTACACCAAAGAATGCCGTCGGCCTGTTGCCACGCGCATGGCCTTTGTTGTGTGGAGCGGCCATATATAGCGCATCGGCGTGGGGCTCTGCAGTTGCTCGTTCTACTGTAAGGGCAATGCGAGAGCCTATATGCGCGGGACGGGTGACGGTAGTCTCCGCGCTTTTTGTTATCGTATGTATCTACCGCACCCAACAAACACTGAAAACTCGCCCTCATCATGGAGACACAAGGGCACACACATTTAATAACTATGAAACCGCTCATCTACACTGCTGTTTGGGCCGTTGACCACACTCAAAGGCCAACATGCACAGCCTATGCCTGCAAACGGCAGTCTGCACACGCCGCAACGCACTCCCCTTGTTCTGCTTTGGCATGGTTACGCGCTCGTTGTAGGGCCATAAGCACCGCTTTCTCGCGCTGCAAGTCTGCGTGGCCCACCCTTGAACGGCTTGTCGGCACAGGTGTAAGACACATTTCATCCTTCCGCATCTGCCGTCGTTACGTATGTCGATACATTATGTTCGCATTTCGTACAGTTCGCTCTCACATTCGCCCCTCACAGTCAATGCGCCGACATGGGTTCTGCGTAACTTTGCATGCGTAACCAGCAGCGATGTGCCACGGCAGCGCGCCACGGCTATAAGCCGCAGTCGCCCAACCGCACCCAACAACATTAAAAACTGAGTACATAAAGAAATCGCCACGACAACACATAGACATAGGCCCACTCCTTATTATATATGTGTCGTGCAACGTTTCTTCATAAGAAAAGCATAAACAATACAAAATCAACCAAACATGGCAAAATACCGCATAACCACCAAGCACTTGCGAACCACAAACGGCGTTCGCATCGAGCCCGGCATGTCCGTGGAAGTGATAACCCCCACCATCGGCAACCCCGTTGTCAACAATGGCGGCACATCAGTTCAACAAGCTTTCCTCCGCATCTATGGCGTTGACATCAAAAAGGCAGGCTGCTTGAACATGGGGGAGTTGAGTGTAGAACAAATTTAAATGAAACTTAGTATTCACAATTAAAAAATAACAAAACAAAACCACACATCATGGACGACAGAAAATTATTAGAATTAGCATTCGAACTAGCAAAGCGTCTCGACAAAGTTGCAGACAAGAATCTACCCCAAGAGATTGTGGGTATAGTTAAACTGCATAGTAAGCTAGCCGTTGGTTCTGCCTTAATACCTGTACCAGGAGCAGATGTCGCAGCAGGTGCAGCGACAGTATGGGGCATGTATATAAGGATTAACAACAAAATAGGATTATCATTCTCTGATAATGTTATCAAGTCTATAGGTTCTGGAGTGGCAACAAACCTGGCTAGTTACATTGCCATGTCGGGCGTTGCAAGTGCAATGAAGTTCTTACCTGGCATAGGAACAATAGGTGGAGCAATTGTGATGAGTGCTTCTTTGTATGCAGTTACACTAGTTTCAGGTTGGATCTACCTTAAAGCACTTTGCACACTTGCTGAAAAAGATGGTTCAAACTTAAAGATGGAAAATTTAAGTGGGGCAGTTAAGGAAGTGTTGAAACAAAAGGGACTCATCAAGGACATGATATCCCAAGCTAAAAAAGAATATAGGAAGTAATCCTTGTAAAGAAGAACACTAATTTTATGTTAAACTAAAATAATAAAAGAAATGGAAACAATACAAGTATGGGATAAAGTACTTTCAGCAGCAATAAATCTGCCTGTTGTTAAAGTTGATCGTAATGATTTTTTAAGAAACCAATTAGCGCAATACTGCGATGAGCAACACATTAACGACATTTTAGAAGGAAGACTTAAAACCAAGGATGTTCTGACAAAACAAAGAATACAGCAGTTGGCAGACGGGTGCATCAAATTTCACTTAACCAGTGCATGTGCTATTTCTGCTGCTGCAGGTATACCTGGTGGTTTTGCTATGCTAGCAACTGTTCCAGCAGACATGGCGCAATTCTATGGAAACGTACTAGCCTTAGTTCAAAAGCTTCTGTATCTCTATGGCTGGCCAGACCTACGGAATGGAGATAAAGGAATTGACGATGGAACTAAGCATATCCTAACTGTATATATCGGTGTGGCGTTTGGCTCTTTACAAGCTTCCGAATTTGCGAAGACCTTGGCTGTGAGACTTGCAAAAGAAACCAGTAAACGAATACCAAGAATGGCATTGACTCAGTATGCAATGTACAATATCGCAAAACAAGTTGGCAAGTGGATCGGACTAAAGCTTACGAAGGATGGAGTTGGTAAAACTATGGGTAAGGCCATTCCACTCATAGGTGCTCCGATCTCTGCTGCGACAACATACTTCACATTTAAGCCAATGGCTAAAAAGCTGAAGAAACACCTAGATGAGCAATGGTAGTATAACATGAGTTAGTTTGTTTATTTACTTCTACCTAGTGGAACATCTTATGCTGTTTGTCTAAATCTTATTCTCAAACAAGAATATTGTTAGTTAACTAGGATGCTTTCCACATGCAGAACTAGTGATACTTTAACCCAATTTTGCCATTAGACTGCTTATCAAATGTTATAAGCTTTTTATGGTTTCCTGTCCATCTGTAGTTTGCTTATCGGCATCTTGTTTGATTAATTCTCTTGATATAGTTCGCTATGCCTTCAAGAATTAGACGGACAAAGCGCTCAACATTTAAACAAAATCTGTACAGGCTCTAATGGTTGATTTGGGTTAAGCTTTCTGAGTTTTAAAACGCATAGAAATAGACTCTATTGGCTCTATACTTTGAGGCAATAGGTCGTAATGAAATATTATAATAGACAAGAAATATATTATGATTAAACATATAGAACAGTGTTCAAAGTGCAAAGCGTATGTTAATGGTGAAGCACAGAGGGAACTATCAAGGAAATTAATTAGTCGTGGCACGTCTGCAGGTGTTAAGAAATTGTTCGGTTGGGCGATTGTTACTCCGATACTAACATCAATCGTACCTGTTGTTGGTACTTTTTTTGGCTTTATTATAAGTCTCTTTCTTGTTATGAAGGCTTCGAAGTATTCTGAAAAGATTTCAAATGAAATAGACAAATCGCTGTTTGAGTTTACTACTTATCAATTTGCATGTCCTATATGTGGTAGTACTTGGACAAATGTTCTGAAAACAGCTTTAAGTGAGATACCTGATGCTATATTGAAGGTAGAAAAAAAACGAAAAGAGAGTAGTCGTAAATTAGCTGTACGCATTAATGGTGCCATAGCTTTGTTTTCAGGTTTGATAACAATTTACACTTTCTTGTATTGCTGCATTGAGGACAGTACAATCCATACTGGCATTACGGATAGTTATTTCTTCGGTTCGTTTGAAAGGATAGAAACGAACTGGTCATGGTGGCTTTCTGCACTGGTCTTTGTTGTGAGCGTATTCATTACATTTGTCGAATATAACGTTTGGAAGAGTGCACGTGTTGAGTATGAAACCATACAAGAAATGGACTTAAAGCAATTTATGATGACGTACTTTAGGTAGACGTAAAGATTTTCTAGATTAACTTTATGATAAATGTTGATCTGTGTTTATTGAAGTCGTCTTGACTTTTATGTGAAAAGCAAAATGCTTATCGGCTTAATGAAACATCAACATGAAACATTATAAGTTAAATGAGCTCTAATGTTATAAAAGAGAATGCTGAATTAAAAGAAATGACTATGACAGACAAAAATAAATCCACTGTTGAAAGACTGAGTGAATTAAAACAGCTTTATGATGCAGGATTGTTAACTGAAACTGAGATGGAGGCTGTAAAAGCAGAGATCTTGGGTGCAGTAGACCAACAGCAGAATGAAGAGGAACGACAAAACTTTAAACAACCTATAGATAATGGTGATGATTCTAAGCCTTCCCTCAGAAAGAGAATCCTACGGTATGCTATTCGTGGTATAATAGGTTTTATTGTATTTTTCTTTATTCTGGTAGTATATGCGATGTGTCATGCTTCAAACGACAACAAGAGCAAGGAAGACTACCCCTACGTTTCATCTCATGACAGTCTATCTAGCAATGACAGTCTTCTAGAAGAAGATATGGCTGCTTATGCTTCTGAAGGAACGAAAGACGCTTCTGTAAAAACAACGAAGCTGGGATATTATGAAGGTAACGACTGGATGTTGGTTGAGAAAAATAATAAAGAAGATTATTCAAAAAATGAAGTTTACCTAGAAGGGGGCGGTCGTACAATTTCACTAACAGACTTAGAATGGGAGGAACAGTCTCACAATATATCAAGTGTTACGGCGGCAAAACTTCATAATGGAAAGATTTGGATTATTGCTCCCGACAATTGTTTTAGCGCAGGAGTGGGTGCTATCTACTGGGGTACACTGATATTTTATTATGATATTAACGAGCAATCGTTGCACTATGTATTGAATTGTTATGGTGCAATGTTCAAAGGTAAAACAATCAAAGTGCTTGAGGCCTATCTTGTAAAAGACAATGGATGTACTGCAGAAAATGAATATGGGAAAAAGATGTCAACAATAAAACTTCAATGAACCATTCCCTGGCAGGTTCAAATATGTAATACTCTAGCTTTGGGATTGGCTTTAGACAGGTCCTAAAACACTCCCAAAATTAGAGTGTTCAATTGTTCGTTGAATTAGAACTTCATAGTAAGCAGAAATCTCACAGACCATTCTCCAACTAGCACATAGTTTCTTTGTAAAGGATTTGCTCCTATAAAAGGATCTTTACATGTGCTTGTTGGTGCGTGCTACAAGTATAAAGTGTCCTCTTCCACTCACCCTCCCCTCCACCCTCTCGGCCTACATTGCGAGTTTGCAGCCAATTAAGAGGGTGGAGGGGAATAACTATATTGGGGTTTCTTCCCAATTCGCCACCTGGGTTATGCCATACTTCTCTAACGTTTCGGGCTCGATGGGCAGGTAGACGTCTAGCTCGTCGAAGGCAAGATATGCTTTGTTGTCCATAAGAAGTACACCCACGTTGTCGCCCATTTTGATTCTCTCAAAGCCATCGTGTGCGTCACGTGGGATGCGATAGAGAAAGTCGTCGATTACCGATAAGATGTAGATGTAGTTTATAGAGACGGCGAAAAGACTGTGGTAAAACGCGTATTCGGCCGAGGGATATTGGGCGGTAACTCCCTTGTTGTGCGCTATCCAATTGGCGTATTGCTCGTTCAAGGCTTCGTCTGTTACGCGCGTGAGGTTTATTTTTGCAGGCCATTCTTTACAAGGAAACTCGCGAAGCAGGTTTAATTTAAGCGGTCGTTTGCCTTTAGACTTCTCTACGAGGTAGTAGGTGTTAACTGCATCAGAATAGGGATGGCCCTGTATGTGTTGCCAAAACGCTAAGGGGTGCATGATGTTGGCAACAGGTTTGCCCTGTTCTCCACAAAGGAACCTGACGAGGAAACGCGTGTGGCGCATTGTTCCATCGGCTAATTTCTCCCAGTGGAACATGAAATGTCCTGTGTTATTGTCGGCCTCAACAAACTGCCAGAAGTGTGTATGCTCGTTGCGCCCCTCGCATTCGTTCCAAAAGCCATCCAAATCTAACGCCATCGTCTGTTGTTTCACGTAGTCTACCGTATCGTATATCCCTTGTGGGTGGGTTAGGCCATTATAAATTTCCAACACTTCGCGGGTGTGGTAAATCAGCATCAACCTTGTTTTGTTCTGTTCTTGTTTGGCCTTAGCCAGTGCAGGAAGTAAGGTGAAGGTGGGTGTGTTGCTCGTAACGCGCTCTAATAGTTGCATCACGGCCTCGTATTTTTGGGGCATGTCTGTTGCATCGCCATCGCGCGAACCATATCCTGGGATGGCTTTTAGTAAGAAAGCGATGAGGAAAGGGGTGCTGATGCGTTCTGTTTGCACTTGCAAAAACGTTTGTGAGATGCGTGGGTTTAGGTTTGTTGGTGGTGCAGGAGCATAGCAGAATTGGAGCAGTTGGAAGGCTAGCTCTTCGGGATTGGCGCGTCGCGATAAATGTTCCTCGTAGAAACGCCATGCCGTTTGGTATTCGCCGAGCAGCAATTCCAGGTCTTCAGCCTCGTCGGTATCAAGTCGCACTTGCTCTTTAAGGTCTCTAAAAGCTGCGCGCATACGTTGAACCGACTTGAAACTCCGTTTCACGCCGTTGTTGTGTAGCGAATGATTGTCAAGCCAGTTTTCCAATTCCGCCATCGTATTAAACAGCAGTCGGGTGCCGGCTATGGCCGTGAGCCATTCTTCGTATGTGTTATTCGGGTTTGTACTCATGCGGCAAAGTTACGGATTTAGAGCATAACAAGCAATGTTCGTGGTGCAAAGCGTGTTGCAAAACATGTGTTTTGTTGGTGTTTCGTGTTAAACTACGATTTAAAGGCGAGCGTGTGAGGTGTAGGCAGTGGTGTGGAACGGGCAATAAGGACGATCTGTTTTGTCATTCCACCATATATATAAAGGAGAACCACTAACAGCAGTGGCTCTCCTTTAAATAATGCTATCGCGCGTTTACTTGTGAGTTTATCAACTTGCCAACCCGTCAACTCATCAACTTATAAACTCACACGCTCATCATTAATAATTCGGTCCTTCGCCAAAGTTAGGTGCGCCCTTATCATACCACACTCTTTCGGTGTTAAGCACATCGGGCTTTTGTCCGTCGGTAAAGCTGAAACCTTGTTCGCGCATGGCAGCCTCGATGATAGCCCTCATCTTGTCGGAAAGCTCGGGCTGAGTGATATAGAAACGGCGCGGAATGTCTTTGCTGGGCTTCAAGGCCACCCATGGAATGAGCGTACTACCCACCTTTGGCACACCCGAACGGCGGGCGGTAACAAACTGTTCGAGTGGCTGATAGTAGAAATGGAGGTAGAGCTGGACGTACACCTTCTCCAAGTCGGCATCGCGATTGCCCGTAAGCTGATAGTCGGCATTGACCATCATGGTCTTGATGGCATCGGCTTCGTAGGTAACGGGCTTGTCTAGCGGGTCGTTGCAATGCGCCTTATCGTAATAAGGGATTTTGTTGAGCGTGGCCATGCGGCTGTAAGCCTGTGCCGAAGTTTCAACACCTGTCTTGAAATAATCGGCTGCTGTGCGTGGCAAGTTAGCTCCCAGCAGTTTAAACTCAGCCAAGTAGAGGTTCATTTCTGCGGCAGAGAGTGTCATTTCGTATAGCGGATTGTCTTCTACATCTTGTACCACCTTACCTTTGGGAGCCGTGGGGAATGTATAATCTACTCGTCCGCGCACAAGCTCCTCGTTGAAGTACGACAGTGGCGAATAAGTCTTCGACTTATCACCATCGGTTACTTTCCATCGTGTAGCCACAAAGTAGTTGTTCTCGCCCGTATAGTCCGCGTTGTCAGAAAGTTTAATGCCGATGGGCAGGCCATGATAGCGTACCCACGGTTCGCCGTCGCCTTTCCAGCTAACAAAATGTTTGTGCCCCTTCGCATCAGTGGTATAGTTCACTTGGTCGAGGATGTACTTAGGGATGGCACAGTCTTTGTCGCCCCTAGCTTGCGCATCAAAGAAGGCCTGAATCACCTCCGAGTTGAAGTCGTTCTTGGTAAACATCACGAGCATACGCGGGTCTTTGTTGCGGCGCATAAAGTCGATAACGTTTTTACTGCCTACACCTAAGTTCACACTATTGTCCGTTCCATAGGTGTTGTTGCCTCCATCGCCACCTGTACCCTTGTTATACACATAGTCGTCGGTGATACTTTGCATCACATTGGCATCGGCAGCACCCACCTCTTCGGCAATTTTTATGGCTCGCGCCTTGTCTTGATGTAACAAGCGCACGGCGATTTTCAGTTTTATTCCGTTGATGAACTTCACCCACTTCTCTGCATTGCCGTTGTAAGCAAGGTCGTTATTGCCAATGCTTATTTGGGGGGATGTGGCTTTAAGTTTCTCTAAGTCGGCATCCAATTCTTTTAGCCATTGGTCGAAAAGCTGCGGTTGACTGTCGTATTTTGGGGTAAGCGTACCATCAAGCCTTGCTCTTGCGGCCTCAGAGTAGGGCATAGAGCCAAAGAGGTCGGTATCGAAGAGTGCCATATATACCGAGAGGGCGTTGGCCATAGCCGAAAGGTGCGTGTATTGCGCGGCCTTATCGGCGGGCATATTTGCGAGAACACTATTTATTTCGTTTTCGTAAAGCTTAACCTTGATGCTCTGCGAACCCACGCCGCCTAATTCGGCCATATTGTTAAAGAGGTCGTTGAAGCTAGCCGCGGGCGTATATGCCTGCACAAACTTTGAGGTGTAGGCTCCATCGTAGTACCATAACAGGTAGTCGAAAGGCTGGTACTCCACCTGTGCTTGCGTGAAGAGGAAGATGGGATCGCCCTTTGTTACCTTCGAAGGGTCGGTATTGATGTCGGCATAATCGCTTTCGCTGCATCCCATTGTTAGGGCTAAGCAAGCCGTGCAGAGCCCCATTGCTAGGGATTTGAAGTTGAAAATATTCTGTTTCATGATGAGAATGCGTTTAGAATGTGGCGTTTAGTGTGAAGAGATAACTAGCCGTGTAGGGCATGAACGAACGCATACGGAACTGTGCTGCTCCCGTTCCACGAACCGATTCGGGGTTCTCGTGGTTGGGTGCGGTGTTAAGCAAGTAGGCTATGTTGCGCCCCGTTAGGCTTAACGCCAAGCTCTTGGCTCCGATATAGCTGTATAGTCTGCGCGGAACGTTATAAGATAAGGTTACTTCGCGCAAGGCAATGTAGTTTAGTTTCTTAAACCAGTCGTCGTTGATAACGCCCTGGCCCCAGCTGTTCTTAAAGTAACCGTGCCCTTGCATGTGTGCAGGTTCCACGAGTCCTTTTTCGTAGGCCTCTTGGTAAGTCTTGCCACTAACGTCATGCTGCGTGCCATCGGGTGCTGTTACAACTGTACCTTGGTCGAAGATGGCATCGGGAATAAATCCATCGGTGAACACCTTGTCCTTAGCGTTGTCGTATCTGCTGGTCCAAGTCATGCCCTTACGGTATTTCTCAGACTCGCCTGAGAATCCGTATGCCGTGGCGTAGCGCGAGTTGTACGACGCCACGTAACCGCCAAAGCGCGCATCGAAGAGCACATACAGGCTGAGGTCTTTCCAGCGTAGGGTGGTGTTGACCGTGCCAAGGAAGTCGGGCAACATCGAGCCAACCTCTTTAACCGTTCCGCCGCGCTTGTAATAAACCGTACGATAGTTATTGCTGTAACCGATGATGGGCTTGCCTGTTTTCTCGTCGGTCTTTATCCACGAGTCCGACATAAGCATACCATAGTCTGATCCTACTTTGGCAACGGATGCTATGCGGTAGTTGCCGTAGTTTGCCAAGCCATCCAAATTGATGTACGAGGCAACATCGGGACTTAGCTCCACAATCTTATTACGGTTGCGGGTGTAGGTTAGGTTAAGGTCCCATTGCCAATCGCCGCGTTTATATGGCGTGGTGTTAAGGGCTATTTCTATACCCGAGTTTTGTATGTTACCCGCATTGATGAGCTTTTGCTTTACGCCCGAAGCCTCCGGCACGTCAATAGTCATAATTTGGTTGCGCGTGTTTTCCTTATAATAAGTGAGGTCTAAGCCAATTCTGCTGTCAAGGAAACGCCAGTCGAGACCCACTTCCCACGCGTTCTTACGTTCGGGTTTCAAGTTGGTGCTCTTCATGTTATCGGGTATTTTCATGCCATACACCTTCTTGTCGCCACGTTGATAGGTGGCAATTTCGTAGCCCGAGTTGATGTAATAGGGCGACGTGTCGTTGCCCACTTGTGCCCACGAACCGCGCACCTTGGCAAAGCTAACCCATTTGGGTAGGGTGTCTTTAAAGCTCTCGGTGATAATCCACGAACCTGACACAGACGGGTAGAAGTACGAGAAGTTACCTCGGCCATAGCTATATACAAGCGACGACGACCAGTCGTTACGTCCTGTTACGTCGAGGAACAGTTGGTTCTTCCAGCTTGTGCCCACCATAAAGATGGTAGAAACGATGCGCTTGGTGTTGAACTTATAGGTATCAATGTCGGGCTGGAGCTTAGAGTTCTTGATGAAATACTGGTTAGGTACAATCAATCCACCGTTAGTTTTTTCCGAATGTTTTTGTGCGTATTGGTTGAAATACTCTTCGCGCAAGAATCCATGCACCTCCCAATCGTCGTTGATTTGATAGTTAACGTTGGCTCCAATATAGAAGTTTTCTTGCGTGGTTTGAATGTTCGATAGTGCGTAGCTTCCTCCTTCGTTGGCATAACCACTGCCAGATTCTTTATATTCGCCACTAACGGCATAGTAGTTGAGCGAGCCGCCAGCCGACAGTTGCAGCCAAGGCAAGGCTTGAACGTTGAGGTTGAGCACAGGACGGAACACCGTTTCGGTCTGTCGATAGTCGTTTTCGTAGATGTTCCACCATAGGCGCCTACCAGGTACAGCGCGATATTGGTCGCCATATTTCCCGTCTGCCAGTCCGCCATGTTCGCCTTTGTACAGGTGGCGATAGCGGTTAACGTCGTATTCTCTAGGGAAAGTGCCATTTGCAAAGTACTCGCCGATGTTCAGAGGTGCGTTTCGTGGCTGCGACTGGGTGAAGTTCATGCTGAAATCTACGGTCATGATGTCGCCCACCTTCTGCGAGGCTTTACCTAGGAAAGAGAAACGATTGAAGGTGTTACGTGGCGTTGTGCCCTTATTGTATTTGTAAGAAGCCGAGGCGTAGAATTGCGTTCTGTCGTTTCCACCTTGCAGCGATACGTTGGTGTTGGTGTTAATGCCTGTGTCGTAGGCATCCTTATAGTTGTTCTTAAAGATGCGGGCTGATCCCATGGTGCCGTCGTATTGCTCAAACGGCTTGCCTTCGGCCCACGATATTTCAGGCCCCCAAGCAAGACCATTATCATGTTGTTCGATAAACGAATAGTCGCCTTTTGAGTTTCTAGCAAACGACGACATGTTGTCTCCCCATGTGTTACCTGTCTTCGTATAGTATTCGTCGTAGTCTACTCCACCAGGGAACGAGCCTGAAAGGTATTTGTTCTGCAAGTCGGGCGAGCGATAAACCGTTTCCAAACCCACGGTTTGCGAGAAACGTACGCTTACTCCTTTGCCTGCCTTACCACTCTTGGTGGTGATAACCACGGCTCCATTCAAGCCGCGCGAACCATACAAGGCCGTTGCAGCAGCACCTTTTAGTATGCTCACGCTCTCGAAGTCGTCGGGGTTGAGGTTCTTCAGTTGGTTACCATAGTCGTTTGTATTGGTGTTCCAATCAGCATCGCCCGAGTCGCTTGTGGCGTTGTCTAATATCACGCCGTCTACCACGAAGATGGGTTGGTTGTTGGCGTTCAGCGTGGATGCACCTCTTATCTGTATCTTGGTAGAGCCGAACATACCACCATCCGACTGGCTAATCTCCACACCAGCCACCTTTCCTTGAAGTGCTGTTACAGGCGAAACGGTGTTGGCGCGTTCCAGTTCGTCGCTTTTCAGTTCGGTTACGGCGTATCCCAGGGCTTTGGTTTGGCGCTTGATACCCAGAGCCGTCACCACAACTTCGTTCAGTGCGGTGGCATCGTCTTCAAAGTCCACGTCCACCTGTTGGCGTCCGTTCACGGCAACACTCTTGGCTTTGAAACCTAGATACG
>NZ_HE999445.1:343129-349934 GCF_000312305.1 Prevotella conceptionensis 9403948
CGAGAATACCAGCGTGGCTTGCGACGAACATTCGATGGAATAATGCCCGTCGATGTTGGTAACGGTACCCGCGCGCGTGCCTTGCACCGACACCGAAGCACCGATAACAGGTTCGCCCATTGGGTCTTTCACGGTTCCTGTCACCGTGATGTTTTGCGCATAAAGTGTGCTGGATAGCATACATATCAATGCAACCAAGCACATCCGCCAAAAGGCCTGCGGCTTTTTCTGCTTTTCGTTCATTTCAGTCATGTTTAAGGATAAATAAAATATAGTTAAGTTAATTTAGGTCTTTAAGTGCATTCGTTTTCGCTATTTGCTGGTTTAAACGCAGTGCAGCCAATCACTTTCGTGCTCATTGTGGTTTTAAGCTTTAAATCTTTCTTGTGCCTTTGGGCCTAAACATATAGAGTTTGCACCGTCTAAGCGATTGTTTAGTGCCTTAACTACACCACAAAAAAAACACATTGATTACTTAATGTTCACAACGAACAAAACAGATGTCATGCAAAGCGTACCCTAAGTAAGCAGTTGTTATTCGACTACAAAATTAAGCAAAAAGAAAATAACTTACAACAGAAAGTGAGAATAAAGTGTTGTCTGTCTGCTGTTTGGTAGTGATGAGAGATGAAAAACGACTCATTTCAATGTCCAAAGAACAAAACAAAAGTTCCCCAGTCTCTCTTCAATGTGGTTAGGGATAAAAACGCTGTTGCTACGTTGTTGCCTCGCACTAAGCACGATTTAAGTACTAGCGTGTTAGGCGCACACAGTGGCGAGGAACAAGCAAAAGAGGGGTTTGTCTGAACGACACTACTATATATAACGAGTTGACGAGTTGGCAAGTAGACGAGTTGGCAAGTAGACAAGTTAACGAGCTGACAGGTAGACGAGTTGACAAGTTGGCAAGTTAACGAGCTGACAGGTAGACGAGTTGACAGGTAAACGAGTTGACAAGTAAACGAGTTGACAAGTTGGTGGGCGTAGCCATCTTTTCACCCTTTCACCCTTTCACCTTTTCCTCTTTTCACCCTTTCACCTTTTCACCTTTTCACCCTTTCACCCTTTCATTCTTTCACCTTTTTAAGTCATTCTATCACCCTAAACTTCACATCCACAACGCCCTTAGGTTTGGCGTGCGTGTCAACACTTCTGCTTCTAGAACCAGGCCTTGGTATCAGCAGACTATAATTAAGAACGTGGCGCATACGCTTGGTTTGGTCTTGTGTAAAGGTGTGTCCCAAGCTTATGGCATAATCCATGATGTTGTTAGAGTTGAACATTTTGCCATCGCTACCCGTACGTTTCAATAACTCATTAAGGTCTGCAGTCTGGGCATTGTGCGTTTGAAGGTATTCCGCCAAAAACTTATCGTATGCCACCTTATTATATGTGGGCGTGTCTTTGCAGTAATCTGTATCCTTAAATCCGTCTATATACTCCCCCTTCTCTTCGCCAAACACGTGGAATAGTCCCAAATAATGCCCCAGCTCGTGGGCGAGCGTAACGTTGAAGTCGGCAGAGGTGATGCGAAGAAAGCGCAAGTTGGGCCAATCTTTATAGCGGTTCGACTCATCATTTACAAACACACTGTTCACCGAAACACAGAAAGGAGTTGGCAAATTATCCAAAGTTAGGTGTTTGGCTTGCACCGCAAGCAAGCCTTCCAGCTCGTGTTCGCCCTTCGCCGAAATCGCCATGTGGCTGATGCCGAGCGTTATTCCGTTCGTCTTTGTCTGCTTAAAGTGGTATACGTACACGTTAATAAATCGGTTTGGGTCCCACATATACCGCTTATACTTGCCCGACTTGTCGTTCATCAGCACATAGGGGTCGATGGGATATTCGTTTTCTTCCAGCTTGATATACTCCACGCCAGGTTCGTCGAGCCTGTTGCCCGACCCGTCAACGGGTGTCAGCAAGAAACGTATGTTTGCATTCCCAGCTCCACTATAAACTCCGCGGTACAATCCGTTGACATTGTCTAGCACCTGTTTTAGTCTTCCGGCAGGAACCTTTTGCGTAGCATCGTTCTCATCGGCATAGAAAACATGGAACACAACAGGCAGCACGCCCAGTTTTATAGGCTCCACAGGTTCGGGCTTGCGGATTGTTGCACGGTCGTCCTTCTTGTCACAGGCAGTTAGCAGCACAAGCGCGGCAGCCACCATAAAAAGTGAAAGCAAACGTTGTTTCATTGTTTCGTATATATTGGATTAGACATGACGGCAACCCGCACCATCTGCCCCTAACAGCCAGAAAAGATGCACTGCGCCACCGCAAAAATACGATAAAAAAGCGATAATTTCACACTTAACCCGAAAAAACGCCATAAAAATTTTGCCGTTATCAATTTATTGCCTACCTTTGCACACGCTTAAAAGGCAATGTTCGGGATTTAGCGCAGTTGGTAGCGCACACGTCTGGGGGGCGCGAGGTCGCTGGTTCGAGTCCAGTAATCCCGACATAACAAAAGGAGTTGCAGCCGCAAGGTTCGCAACTCCTTTTTGTTTTTGCCCCTATCTCATGCCCATAGCTCCGGCTTTGGGCGGCTCAGCGGAAGATTCGTGGAGACAAAATAGGAGCCGCCATATGCCGAACGGCACGTACGGTGGTGTGAGTGGTCGGCAAATACTAACGTAGGAGGTAAACACCTACTATTAGCATTTACCTCCTACTTGATTATCAAGACGTATTTGTTATAGCTCGAAACGTTATTCTCCGGTATCTTCCTCTTTCAAGGAAATCCCTTTGCCACCGCTGCGTGGGGTTTTCTTCAACACGAAGATTGTGCCTACTGCTGCTGTGATGGCCACCAACGCTGCTGCCAAGATGTCGTGTCCGTTCATGCCGAGATACACACTGCTTGCGATGCATGCCAATATAATGATAGCACCAAGGTTTTGCCCCTTCTTGCTTTCGGAGAGTCCCGATGATACGATTTTCTCTTCCATGCTGATATGGTGTTGTATTTGTTTCTCGGCCATGGCAAGGATACGTTCGGGTGCATCGGGCAACACGTCCTTGTATGCTCCGAAGTCTTCGGGAGCGGGTAGCGGTCCGCTGTATGCCTTATGTTCCTCCATTGCCCAAAATGCCCTTATGATGATGTCTCGCTTTTCGGGTTCCACCGACTGCAACACCTCATACAAGTCTACGGGTTCTTCATGCTCTTGGGGTTGCGGTATATGATTTTTGGTTTTTGCAGTTGTTGGCGTTGCCGCTTATTTTCCATATCCGTGCATTGCTTTCCTCATGTCGTTTCCTACAACTCGCCAATCGGCGCGCATGTCTTGCACGTCCGAGCCGAACAGATACCCGGAGAACCGCATGCCCCCACAGACGTTTGTTAGCGATTCTATACCGCTGCGCCTGCCGGGCCTTTCCCTCACGATATGTTTGGATAGCCCCTGCAATGGACTGTTAGCTTTGATGTTCATGATTTTCATTACTTACGTTGTCATAGTTATATGTGACAAAGATAATGAATTGGCGAGTAAATTCCAAACTATTTAACTATTAGTTTGCATTATAAATAGTATATTGTGCTTTTCATTAAGTCCAAAGTATTTGTGGTATCCCTTGATTTTTTTTTGCCTGCGGGGTTCATTTACCGCTTCCTACATTCCTGCAATCTTACAGACATTTTCCCTTGGCGCGTTCGTGCATTTTCATTATGTTTGAGGCATATTCCATTTATTAAAGACATGAGAAAGGCGCTGTTACGCTTACTTTCGGTCATGCCTGCATAGCTTGTGGTCTGCCATAAGGACAGCTCCGGCACGCCTGAAAGTCCTCAAAAACGAGTTTGCGATGTTCTGTGTCCCATACCCATGCGCGCAGCCCTGTACACACGTGTATATTCCGTTTAATCCAAATTAGGTGATTAAAGGTCATCGTCCAACCTTTTTCTGTGGTCGATTTTAGTTAAATACGTTACTTAAACTTTACAAAACACTTCTGTCTGAACACCTACTTCTAGCGCAAATAGGAGGTAATTGGCAAGTGATTTGATGCAAAAACCTGTCTTATACGTTTTTTATTTTGTCCAATTTCGGGTACTTCGTCTGCATTTTGCACCACTTTGCCCTTCTATTTGGTTGCCAGTTCGCAGTTTTTTCAGTCCCAATTACCTGCTTTTTGCCCCTAAAATCCCACGTATTAACGGCTATTTTGCCCTTTTCAGCCATATTTTTAACGACTCGAAAAGGTTTTATTTATACCATTGCAGTGTATCTTTATGCTTTTTGTCTCGCATTTAGCAGCATTTTGCCTTGCGTTTAGCATCAAAACGCACTCTATTTAGCACCAAAACGCACTCTATTTAGCACCAAAATGCACTCCATTTAGCATCAAAATGCACTCCATTTAGCATCAAAACGCACTCTATTTAGCACCAAAATGCACTGCATTTAGCAGCAAATAGCCCAATAACTGGTGCAAATGGCGGCGTTTTTAAATAAAAATTCATTTTGCCGCATTCGCTTACTAACCCTTTTTTGCGCAAAAACTAACCTTCGCGAGAATCGATTATTTGCGGTCAAGGGGACGGTTGGTGGACAAAACAGGCACTCATAATGTTAAAAATTATACTGAAAAGTGGACAAAGAATGGAGGATTACTCGTCAGCTTGTCAACCAAAAACCATCATACGCAGTGCGCTTACCGCCATACCCACTTGCCATCGCCAATTATCAGCAAGGCGAGTTGGGTTCGATGATGCTGCATTGGCATATTGCGCCGACTGCTTAACCCTTAGGTTTGCGCTGTGCTAATTATAGTTAAATGGTGTGGGCTGCACTGAAATGGGTTGATATTTCTTTGTAACTTTGCAGTGCAAAAACTCAATATGCGCGTCGGTTTTTTGCAATTAGGATAGCAATTTGGCTGAAAATAGAAACAGAATAGTATTTAGATAATAGAGTATGAGACAAAAGAAATGGTTAATGTTGGTGGCCTGTGTTGCACTCTTGGCTGCATGTGGCGGCAAGGGCAACATGAAAATGGACAACAACGAATATCCCGTAATGACGGTAGGCACGCAAGGTTCGGAGACGGAAACAACTTATCCGGCCTCTATTAAGGGTGTGCAAGACGTGGAGATAAGGCCCAAAGTGTCGGGTTTTATCACCAAACTTTGCGTGCAAGAAGGGCAGGTGGTTAAGGCAGGGCAGCTGCTTTTCGTCATCGACAACACCACGTATCAGGCAACTGTGCGCCAAGCGCAGGCCGCACTTAATTCGGCTAAGGTGCAGCTTAACACCACCAAGCTTACTTTCGACAACAGCAAGAAACTTTTCGAGCGCAACGTTATCGGTTCGTACGAACTGCAAACGGCGCAGAACGCCTACGAAAGCGCGCGTGCTGCCGTGGCGCAAGCACAGGCCTCGCTGTCTTCGGCAAAAGATATGTTGGGCTTTTGCTTTGTGAAAAGTCCGGCTAACGGCATCGTGGGTAGCTTGCCTTACAAGGTGGGAGCGTTGGTTAGCGCGCAAAGCGTAGAGCCATTGACAACCGTTTCGAATGCGGCTACCATCGAAGTGTATTTCTCGGTGAACGAGAAAGACGTGTTGAACATGTCGAAACAAGCGGGCGGAACGCACGCCGCCATTAGCGATTACCCCGAAGTAAAGCTGAAATTGGCCGACGGAACGATGTACAAACACACGGGTAAGGTGGTAAAGATGAGCGGTGTTATCAGTCAAACCACGGGTGCCGTGTCGCTTATAGCACGTTTTCCCAACCCCGAACACCTGCTTAAAAGTGGTGCATCGGGCACTATTATCGTGCCGCGCGTTAGCACCAACAGCCTGGTTATCCCCCAAAGCGCAACTACCGAGATACAAGATAAGGTGTTTGTGTACAAGTTGGGCGCCGAAAACCGCGTGAAGTACACCGAAATTACGGTCGACCCACAAAACGACGGCAACAATTATGTGGTTACTAGCGGCTTGAAAGCCGGCGACAAGATTGTTACCCGCGGACTAACTACGCTTACAGACACCATGAAGATTGTGCCGCTTACCGAGGAAGAGTATCTTAAAAAGGTGTCGGATGCTGCTAAGCTTGGCAAAAACCAGACTAGCGCAAAGGGATTTATCGACATGATGAAGAAGAAGTAGAACAATAGTTGTTTAAGTTTTTCTAGTTTATAAGTTTATTAGTTTATCAGTTTCTTAGGCTTTGAGTTTTGGCACGGTGAGCCTTGCTTTACGATGCGTTGTTTTGTGCTTAATATGGATAGTACGCAGGTGTGTTGCCTGTTGCGGCATAAGCAAATACCCGTTTCGGACCTCGCAAACCAAGCTAAATGCGCATCGCCGTTGCTGTTTGCCGTTGGCATTAGCCCGACAAGCATCATACGGATAAAAGCGGTTCTAGGGGGGGGGGCATTGTTCGCCCTCGGCATAAAGCATCGAAAAAACGAAATAAACTCACGAAACTTAAATGCTCAATAAGTAAGATATGACATTTACAAGATTCATACAACGCCCAGTACTCTCCACGGTTATCTCCGTGTTTCTTGTATTGCTGGGTTTAATTGGCATCGTGTCGCTGCCCATTGCGCAGTATCCCGACATCGCACCGCCCACCATTTCGGTGATGGCGCACTACCAGGGAGCCGATGCGCAAACGGTTCTCAACTCCGTGGTGGTGCCTCTTGAAGAGAGCATCAACGGCGTGGAGAACATGACCTACATGGAGAGTACCGCCACAAACGACGGTACGGCCATGATAACCATCTACTTTAAGCAGGGCGTTAACGCCGACATGGCTGCCGTGAACGTGCAAAACCGCGTGTCGC
>NZ_HE999445.1:350242-375165 GCF_000312305.1 Prevotella conceptionensis 9403948
AAACCGCGTGTCGCAGGCACAAGCACTGTTGCCCGCAGAGGTTACGCAGGTGGGTGTTACCACCTCGAAACGGCAGACGAGTAACGTTGTGATGTACACCATCACGTCTTCCGACGGACGTTACGACGAGAAGTTCATCACCAACTTCAACGAAATCAACATCCAACCGGCCATTAAGCGTGTGCAGGGTGTGGGTAACGTGCAGTCGTTTAGTTCGGGTACCTATTCTATGCGCATCTGGTTGCAGCCCGACAAGATGAAACAATACGGGCTGATGCCTAGCGACATAACGGCTGCCCTTGCCGAACAGAACATTCAGGCCGCGCCAGGTTCGTTTGGCGAACAGAGCAATGTGGCCTTCGAATACGTGATGCGCTATAAGGGAAGGCTCAAAACGCCCGAAGAATACGGCAACATCATCATCAGCAACAACACCCAGGGCCAAACGCTTTACTTGAAAGACGTGGCCAAGATTGAGCTGGGCGCACTGGGCTATTCTGTGACGATGAAGAACAACGGCTACCCCTCGGTGATGGGTATGGTGCAGCAGATTGCCGGCTCTAACGCCACACAGATTGCCCAAGACGTGAAGAAGGTGCTGGAAGAGCAATCCAAAACCTTCCCCCCTGGTCTTGAATATAAGATAAACTACGACGTTACCGAATTCCTTTTCGCCGCAATAGAAGAGGTGGTAATGACCCTTGTTATCACCTTTGTGCTGGTGTTCTTCGTGGTTTACGTCTTCTTGCAAGACTTCCGCTCAACGCTCATCCCGCTTATCGCCGTACCCGTGTCGCTCATTGGTACGTTCCTCTTCTTGTGGATGTTCGGTTTCTCCATCAACTTGCTAACGCTCTCGGCCCTGTTGTTGGCCATTGCCATCGTGGTAGACGATGCCATTGTGGTGGTTGAGGCCGTGCACGCCAAGCTGGATATGGGCTATAAGAGTTCGAAGGTGGCCGCCATCGACGCCATGAACGAGATTTCGGGCGCCATTATCTCCATTACGCTGGTTATGGCCTGCGTGTTTATCCCCGTTTCGTTTATCAGTGGCACGTCGGGAACCTTCTATCGCGAGTTTGGCGTAACGATGGCCGTGTCTATCATCATTTCGGCCATCAACGCCCTTACCCTTTCGCCTGCGCTTTGCGCCATCTTCTTGAAGCCCCATGCCGAGGGCGAACATGGGCGGAAAACAAGTTTTGTAGACCGTTTCCATGCTGGCTTTAATGTGGCCTTCAACAAGGTGTTGGGCAAATACCGCAAGGGTGTTGAAAATATTATTGGTCATCGCGTTATTACTGGTGTGGCCGTGTTGGTGGGTATTGTGGTTTTGGTGTTCACTATGAGCACAACCAAAACGGGACTTGTGCCTAACGAAGACACGGGAACGCTCTTTGTTACCATCTCGTTGCCGCCGGCCACAAGCCAAGAGCGTACGCAAGAGGTGGTTAACCAAGTGGATGAGATGCTGGCCAACAACCCCATGATACAGAGTCGCGAGCAAATTGCGGGCTATAACTTCATTGCAGGCCAAGGTTCCGACCAAGCTACATTCGTACTTAAACTCAAACCGTTTGAAGAACGTACGGGCGGGTTCTTCTATAAGCTTTCGGGCTTGTGGCAGGGCGACGGCATTATGCGTTTCTTTATAGACGTGCGCAGCTCTAACATGATTCTTGGCACCATCTATAAGCAGATTTCGAGCATCAAAGGCGCACAAATTATAGCCTTCGGTGCGCCGATGATTCCCGGTTACGGACTCGCCAACAGCGTTACTTTCACCGTGCAAGACAAGACGGGCGGCAGCTTGGACCACTTTTTTAAGGTGACACAAGACTATTTGAAAGCACTGAATGAACGGCCCGAGGTGATGAACGCCATGACTACCTACAACCCCAACTACCCACAATATCTGGTAGACGTGGATGTAGCCAAGTGTAAGCAGAGCGGCATCAGTCCGCGCGTGGTACTCTCAACGCTGCAAGGCTACTATGGCGGCATGTACGCATCCAACTTCAACAGCTTTGGTAAGCTATATCGCGTAATGATTCAGGGCGACGTTGCCAGTAGGATGAAACCAAGCGACATCACCAACATCTACGTGCGCACTTCGCAAGGCATGGTGCCCGTAAGCGAGTATTGCACGCTGACACGTGTGTATGGCCCATCTAACGTGCGGCGTTTCAACCTCTTCACCAGCATCAACGTCAACGTAACACCTGCCGACGGATATTCTTCGGGCGAGGTTATCAAGGCCATTGAAGAGGTGGCTGCACAGAACCTGCCAACGGGTTATGGCTACGACTTCTCAGGTCTGACGCGTTCGGAACACGAGCAAAGCAACACCACTGCGCTTATCTTTGCCCTTTGTTTGGTATTCGTTTACCTCATCCTCTCAGCTCAATACGAAAGTTATCTGTTGCCTTTGTCGGTAATTCTTTCGTTGCCCTTCGGCTTGGCGGGCGCGTTTATCTTTACGCAACTCTTCGGACATCAGAACGACATCTACATGCAGATTGCGCTTATCATGCTCATTGGCCTATTGGCAAAGAATGCTATCCTTATCGTTGAGTTTGCTTTGGAACGCCGGCGCACGGGTATGGCCATTAAGTACAGTGCCATTTTGGGTGCGGCATCGCGTTTGCGACCCATCTTGATGACCGGTTTAGCTATGGTTATCGGTCTTTTGCCTATGATGTTTGCCAGCGGTGTAGGCAAAAACGGAAACCAAACGCTTGGTGCGGCTGCCGTTGGCGGTATGCTCATCGGTATGATGTTGCAGATATTTGTTGTGCCCGCGCTCTTCGTTATCTTCCAATACTTGCAAGAGAAGTTCACACCCTTGGAGTTTGGCGACGAAGAAAACCGCGAGGTAAAGAACGAGTTGAAACAGTATGCACGCCAAATGGCGATAGAAAAAGACGTGAAAGCAAAACAATGAAGATAAAGAATTTCATCCTCCTGGCACTTGCAGCCCTAGCCCTAACGGGCTGCAAGAGCCTCTATGGCAAGTACGAACGCCCTGCGGTTAAGGCCGCAGGCGTGGTTCGCTCGCCCCTTTCAGATACCGACACGCTGGCCGTTAGCGATACGGCTAGCTTTGGAAACCTGCCCTGGCGTAGCGTGTTTACCGACCCGCAGTTGCAGTCTCACATCGCCACGGCACTTGAAAACAACTACGACTTGCTGAATGCGGCCCTCAATGTAAAGATGGCCGAGGCGCAATTAAAGTCGGCACAGCTGTCTTTCTTGCCCTCGTTTGCCTTCACTCCGCAGGGAACTATCAGCTCGTGGGACGGCCATGCGGCCGTGAAAACCTACTCGTTGCCCGTGTCGGCCAGTTGGACCATCGACCTCTTCGGCACACTTCTCTCGGCCAAGCGCAGTTCGCAAATGGCCTTGATAGGCATGAAAGACTATCAACTTGCCGCTCGTACAAGGCTTATTTCCAACGTAGCCAACCTCTATTACACGCTGTTGATGCTCGATAAGGAGCTGGAACTGATAGACGAAATGGAGGTATTGGCCAAGGATACATGGGAAACCATGAAACTGCAAAAGGAATATGGCAACGTTCGTTCTACGGGTGTGCAGAGTGCCGAGAGCAATTACTACTCGGTTCAGGCACAAAAGGTGGGGCTGAAACGTCAGCTGCGCGAGGCCGAAAACGCCCTCTCGCTGCTCCTCGGACAGTCGGCGCGCACCATTGCCCGCGGCAAATTCGATGGTCAGAGTCTGCCAACCAACTTCTCAACGGGCATCTCTTTGCAGATGCTTAACAACCGTCCCGACGTTCATGCTGCCGAAATGAGCTTGGCACAGTGTTTCTACAATGTGCAAACAGCCCGCAGCCGTTTCTATCCAACGCTCACATTGAGTGCGCAAGGCGGCTATACCAACAGCGGCGGCATGGGTATAACCAACCCGGCCAAGCTGTTGCTCTCGGCTGTGGGTAGCTTAACGCAGCCCATTTTCCAGCGCGGACAGCTTATCGCGGGCCTTAAAGTGGCCAAGATACAATACGAACGTGCCTACAACACTTGGCAACAGATGGTGTTAAGTGCAGGCAACGAGGTGAGCAACGCCTTGGTGTTGTACAACGCATCGGCCGAAAAGAGCGACATAGAGGCCAAGCAAATCGTTACGCTCCGTCAGAATGTGGAAGATACTAAGATGCTACTCACCGAGAGCAGAGGTAGCTATCTCGAAGTGATTACCGCCCAACAAACCTTGCTGAAAGTGGAACTCTCGAAGGTTCAAGACGACTTTTATAAGATGCAAGCGGTTGTAAACCTCTACATGGCGTTGGGAGGTGGAAAGTAGGAGTGTGAGGTAGCGGGATGCAAGTTAATTTATTGACTTGTCCACTCATCAACTTGTCCACTCGTTAACTAATTAAAACTCATACAGATGTCAAGCGATATAAGTTCAAGAGCAGAGGTGTCGCCACGCGCCAAGATAGGCGACAACTGCAAAATTTACCCCTTCGTCTACATAGAAGACGATGTGGAGATAGGCGACAACTGCGTTATCCACCCCTTCGTAAGCATACTTAACGGCACACGCATGGGCAGTGGAAACAGTGTTTATCAATGTTCGGTGTTGGGAGCGTTGCCCCAAGACTTCAATTTCGTGGGCGAAAGGTCGTTCCTCATCATCGGCAACGACAACACCATCCGCGAAAACGTGGTTATCAACCGCGCTACGCACGAGGGTTACAAAACCGTTATCGGCAATCACAACTTCTTGATGGAAGGCTCGCACATTTCGCATGACACGCAGGTAGGCAACGATTGCGTGTTCGGCTACGGCACAAAGATTGCCGGCGACTGCGTAATTGGCAACGGCGTGATATTCTCTACGGGCGTTATCGAGAACGCCAAGACGCGTGTTGGCGACCGCGCCATGATACAAGCAGGCACAACTTTCTCGAAAGACGTGCCCCCTTACATCATCCTTGGCGGCAAACCGCTGGCCTATGGTGGCGTAAACACCGTGATGTTGAAAGCCGACGGCGTAGACCCCAAAACCATTAAGCACATTGCTAACGCCTACCGACTGGTGTTCCACGGGCAAACAAGCGTGTTCGACTCGGTGTTGCAGGTGAAAGAGCAAGTGCCCGACGGTCCCGAAATACGCAATCTCGTGCAGTTTATCGAGGCAACCGAGGGTGGTATTGTTACGAAGATGTAGGGTTTCTTAGATTCGTTCACACCTTTTTATATTGCAACTTGGCTATTTGCAAGTTGCGAAATACAAGCTTAAAGGTCATGCTATACTCATAAGGGGGTATGGGCATGGCCTTTCTTTTTATGTTAAGAAACATAGGTGTATTTGTAGAACGAACCGATATTTTTCTTAAATTTGCAGACATAAGTAGCTTGTTAGTCAATCTCAGGCTTGTACAGCGGTACTAATCATCAATTGTTTTATTGCAAGAGACTTCTCCCTGCGATTAAGCTACATCTATAATAAGGAGTAACAGCTTGTACTTCTCATGATTAAAACATTCTTTAAAGGCGTGCATTGGAGCATAAGTTAATAAAATATATCTCACTAACAATAACATGAAATCTAAATGAAACAGTTATGATGACACGAAACGTAAAGAAGACGAACTTTGTTTCGCCAATGATTTGGTTATGCGTCTTGTTGGCTTGCGCCTGCAACCAATTAGAAAACGATGTGGGGTTGTCGTTGCCAGATGAGGTGACAAACAGAGAGGCCCAACGGTTTATTGACGCATTAAACGCCTCGACCGACCAGCACCCTGGGTTTCAAAGCTTGACAAAAGGCAAGCAGGTATACTTCGAGGACATTCGCTTGTGCAACAGTTCGATGCACGGCATGGTGTTTATTGTGCCTTTTGGCAATGAAGGAACAGGGACGGTAAGCGGTGCTTTGTATTATCCTGTCGGTTTTACACAGCTGGATGACGAGCGCGTTGAACTGAACAACAAACTTAAAAGCCCACAAGTGGTTAATGCCGAAACGCTCAACAACGACATCCCAATAACGCAGCGTTTCCTCTATTCTAATGATTTTACTATCTTATCTGATAAGGGATTGCAAGTAGACGATAGCCTTAAAGCGTACGAGTTCCTTAAAGACAGCATGATGCCATTAACGCAGGAACAGTTGCCAAGAACAAGGTATGAAAATCCCTACACCGAGGGGGCAAAGGCTGTGTTTAAGTTAAGCTATACATCGAGCTACACTGGTCCACTAGATTGGGACTGCCATGGTGTTGGGCACAACACAATGGAAGAATGGGCAAAAGAAGCATTGTGGCGTTCAGAGATACCACCCTACTATTGCAAAGTGGAAAAAGAATGGTACGAAAATAAAATAGTTGTTGCCATTGATTGCGAAGTGTTATATCGCAAATGCTCAGACCCAAGAGTCTTTGCCATGGACTATAGCAGCATGCTCCATCAAGTGGCTGCGGCACATAGGGTTAATATGTTTATACAGGTCACTTATCAGGTATATGGCACTTACCGTCTTGGATGGAGCCATGGAACAGGCGGGAGCACAGGTGAATATAACCCCAAACCTTACGATGGGCTTTATGCAGACAACTATGCCTCAAGAATAATTCCCCAGAGCAAAATTCCAGAAGAATGCGACTCGCTGCCTTACTCCAATGAGGCTAAGAGCTCCATGAAGGAAATGTTGGACAGTTTGTTCTCACTGAAACCCTATAAAGGGGCGAAACATAACTACATCGACTTCTCCCAATTTAAAAAGCTTGTTAAAGAACATGGTAATGTGGAGCATGCTTGTGCTATTGAAGTGTACGACGAGAACCGCCATTACATGTTGGAGCCTGAAGGAGGGGGACTTGTAGACAGAGCACCATATCATTATGGTCCTCGCACCAAGTATACGCTCCACAACCACCCCAATCTTACTCCTCCATCAGCAAAAGATTTATTAAACCTTTGTGCGGCAGCAGCGAGCGCAGAGTGTACCAACATGCGTGGTTCATTTGTTTTCATAGACGAGAACACCTATTACGCATTGATTATCAACGATAGGCAGAAAGCGGCAGCCATGTTCAAGGAGATTGAGAACGAAGTGGCAGATAATAATGATTTTAAACCGAATGGAAAATGCGGTAAAATACTGAACCAATATAGAAGTATTAATAGCTTTAAATCAAGCGATGAAACTGCCATTGCTAGATTAAGCACAATCATTAATCACTTTGATGGTGGAATCAGTATCGTGAAATGCCATATAACAGATAAGCCCGACTATACCACATACGGTTCGGAGAAGGTTAGTTACAAACCCATTAAATGTTAAGACAATGAAGAAGTTGTTTATATTGATGGTGTTGCTATGCTTTGGCATCACCATGTACGCGCAAAACACCCAGACGGATGCCGAACGCGAAAGGGAAAGTAAGATGCTCGAAGCTTTCTTACCAACATTAGATGCAAGAAAGAGCGAATTTGTTGGCCGGCCAGCCAAAAAGCTATTTGATGTTATTAGGGGCAGTGCCTTTAAAATAAGGAACGTAGGGACAGAGGAAACGAGCCCTTGGGCAGAATATAAGGGCAAAACCTATATCTATGGTCTATCTCTCTTTAACAAGCCCGCTCAACAAGCGATGAAGGATAAGGAGGTTTACATCATACGCATAATCTTAGACGTTCGTTGGGATTCTAGTGTCTTTTGGGATTCTGTCAGACCTGCTGGGCCTGCATGGATGGAGGCCATTATCCGTAAATGTCTTGATGCAAAAGTGAAGGATATGTCTTGGGAACACTTCTATATACCCGAACGAAAGACAGCTAGTGAAAAGTAAGGCTAACCCTTTGATACATATTGGCCCAAAAAAGTAAAGTGAGATATATGGCGCCGTATGTATAAAAACGAAACAATACCTTGCGTGGGTGCGGCATACGTACCCGCGCAAGGGCATTAGAAGGTTTGCATGCCATTGCTATATAGACAGCATGCAGACTTACAACGTATGATGCAGAGGAACTACATTAAATGTTAAGACGATGAAAAGGTTATTTATATTGATGGTGTTGCTATGCTTTGGCATCACCATGTACGCCCAAAACACTCAGACGGATGCTGAACGCGAAAGAGAAAATAGGATGCTCGAAGCTTTCTTGCCTACCCTAGATGCACGAAGAAGTGAATTTGTTGGGCAACCTGCCAAAAAGCTATTTGATGTTATTAGGGGCAGTGCCTTTAAGATAAGGAACATTGGGCCAGAGGAAACCAGCCCGTGGGCAGAATATAAGGGCAAAACCTATATCTATGGTCTATCTCTCTTTAACAAGCCCGTTCAACAAGCGATGAAGGATAAGGAGGTTTATATCATACGCATAATCTTAGACGTTCACTGGGAGTCAAGTGCCTTTTGGGATTCTGTCAGCCATGCTGGTCCTGCTTGGATGGAGGCCATTGTACGTAAGTGTCTTGATGCAAAAGTGAAGGATGTGTCTTGGAAACATTTCTATATACCCGAACGAACGACATCGAGTGAGAAGTAAAGCCAACACGTTTGATACATATTGGCCCCAAGAAGTAAAGTGAGATATATGGCGCCGTATGTATAAAAACGAAACAATTCCTTGCGTGGGTGTGGCATACGTACCCGCGCAAGGATATTAGAAGGCTGCATGCCAATGCTACATAGACAGCATACAGACTAACAACGTATGATGCAGAGGAACTACATTAAATGTTAAGACGATGAAAAGGTTGTTTATGGAGAAATGGATTTAGAAAGCCACAACTGCATCGTAAGCAAACAAAAGTTCTCATTCTCCTCTGTGTGCGGGTTGTGTTGATGCCATGCTACGCACGCCTTGCGTTCTTCTACCAACATTTTTCCAAAAGCAATTCTGTTTGACTATAATTGGTAAAAGAACAACCCTACCCCCTACTCTATTCGCACGGAGCAGGAATGTAGGGAGCATTAACTCGTGAGAGAATGCGCGGGGCAGGCGGCTACTTACTTTCTCATCCTAGAAGTATCAACTTCTTTCTTCGTTTTGGCCTTGTAGTTGCCGAACTTATAAATAACGCTGAGCGCAAGGGTTGTCCAATCTTGCACCACCCGCAAGCCAAAATCTTGGTTGCCATAGCCCGAATGTGTGACCATTCGGCGATTGGTTAGGTTATACCCCGACAACACTGCATTCCATTTTCCATTTGCAGATGCCCACCGCATGGAGGCATTTAAGGAAAACATGCCATTGATGTCGTACACCCCTTGAATGGCGCGGGACTGGAACGTGGGACTAACGGAAAAGCGCACATTAGTTTTTTTGCTCAACAGAGCCGACACATTGCCTCCCGCCCGCATGGAGAAACGTTGGCGATTGAAAGGCAAATCGAAGAAGTGGTTGTTCTTATCGCTGATGAACATGCCTGTAACATAAACGTTGCCGTTGAGCCATGAGCCTGCCGAAAAACGCGCCATTGCCTGCAAGCCAAAGATGTTGCGGTGGTTGAAGTTAACATCCTGCATCACCACCGCCATGCGATTGCTAAGCTGATAGGGCAATTGTATAGCGTAATCGTTGCAGATATGGGCAAATGCCACAAGGGTGTAACGGCCTTTGATGAGCCAAGACAGCGACGTGTCGAAGTTTTTGGAGGGCCTTAACAAGGGGTTCCCCCATATCTCAGAATAGGCAGAGGAGTAGAAAATATGGCTCATCGTGCTCCAATAGCTTGGGTAAGTGGCGTTAGAGCTGAACGACAGGTTCAGCGTGTGGTGGCTGTTTACTTGCCATGCGGCGTTGAAGGTTGGAAAAATGCGCCAATCGTTCCATTGCGGCGTATGGTAATTCTCTACGGCCAGGGTTGTTTCTAGGCTGAGCCCTTTGCCCAACTGCTTGCTAAATCCGATGTAGCCATTAAAGCGTTGCTCGTCGATGTTCACCTCGCTGGTGGCCTCGGGCAGCACGATGCCAGCATCGTTGAGTGTGGTTTGATAGCTTTTGTTGTTTGCGGTTTGCCACTCAAGACCATAATTTAACTGCCATCCGTGCCCTAAGGTGTGTACTTGGTCGGCCGTGAATAGCCATTTTCGGATGGTTTGGTCGCTCTTTGCAGCCACCACTCTCCTATCTGCGCCCAATTGTCCATTGAGAGATTGGTTGCGCGGCGAACTATAATAGGTGTACGTTCCGCTAAGTCGCAGTCCGAAAGGCAGGGTGTAATATAGGCCGATGTTGTGCAGCAGATTATGTCCCTCGCTGCTTTGTGCAGATACGCTGCTGCCCGTTGTAGTGTTCTTGCTGTCAATGAAGTTAGCGTTTGAAATATAGGCCAATTCAACCGTGTGGTGTTCAGCAAAGCGATAGCCTAGGTCAACACCGATGTCGTGGGATGTTCCGGTGCTAGTGTTGCTTGTCTTGTCGCTGTAAGCCACGCGCGTTCCGTTCAGCGGATGTTGGGCATAGTGTTCTGCCTCTGCATATCCTTTACCGCCAGTAAAGGTATAATTCAAGTCGAGTGTAAAGCGTCCATTGGCATACAACAAGTTGCCTTGCCCATAGCCCCGTGCATATTTCGACTTGTTGAGCGTGGCTTGCAGCTGCCCCGAAGTGTGGTGCTGCCCGCCGTAGTCGTTGGTTATGATGTTGATTGCAGCTCCGCGAACATGGTATTGTGCCGGAGCCGAAAGCATTACTTCGGCTTTGGACAGTCGCGAGGCAGGCATGTTTTTAAGCTTTGCTATGGCTTGGGCTTGGCTTAGGGAGCTGGCCTTTCCGTCGATAATGAGTGTTACGTTTGCGCCCACCAAGCTTAGGGTGCCGTCGGCTGCACTAATGCCTGGTATGTTGGTGATGGCATCGTAGGCGTTGTCGGCAGGGAGTTTCTCTAAAAGCAGCTGCATATTATACACTAGCTTGCCCCTTTCAAGTTTAACAGTGGGGCGTTCGCCTTTCACAACCAGTTCGGGTAGTTCGCGATAAAGCGAGTCGATAGACAAACTGTCGCTTGTATTGGCCTTATCTTGTGCGTACGAAAGCGCACAAGCAAACAGAGAAAGGACTAATATGCTGCATCTTGATTTCATTGGCGTATATGTTGGTGGGCAGATTACATTGACAATCAACGCAAAAGCTTGCTTTTGCTTAATGGATTAAACGTTTATGGCGTCGCAACAAAGTTACAAAAAAATGAAATATGAAACAATATTAAAGAGGAAAAATCTTAGTAAAAGGTGAAAAGGTGAAAAGGTGAAAGGGTGAAAGGGTGAAAGGGTGAAAAAATGGCTAACGCCACCGATGCACTTGGCTTAACTTCATTGCCCACTTACTCCTTTGCTACTCATTAAAAAAGCATTTGGCTTAACTCCTTAACTCCTTAACTACTCACAAAAAAACATTTGACTTAACTCCTTAACTAGGATGTTAGTTAACGAGTTGACAAGTTAACGAATGGACAAGGATTATCGTCCACTCTGCAACCAAGCATTTGGCTTAACTCCTTAACTCCATAACTCCTACTAGAAAGCATTTGGCTTAACTCCTTTAACTAGGATGTTAGTTAACGAGTTGACAAGTTAACGAGTTGGCAAGGATTATCGTCCACTCTGCAACCAAGCATTTGGCTTAACTCCTTAACTCCATAACTCCTAAAAGTAAAAGGATAAAACGGAAAAGGGGTGAGCCACACAAATGTGACACACCCCAATGATTACTTATAAGTTTGGCTATAGGTTTGTTCTAGAAATCGAACACTTCTGCGTAAGTATTATTTCACTTCTTACGCTTGAGCACTTTAGAACCAACCTATTTGCTACTCAGTTGTTGATAAATACTTACTTAACGCCCAAAGCTTGCTTAGCCGCTTCGTTTTCAGGGTCAATCTCCAACACCTTCTTCCAATATCCGTCAGCCGTTGCCTTATCGTTCTTCACAAGGTAATAATAACCCAGGTAGCGATAAGCCTCAGTCAAGCGGGCATTGTCGGCCTTGTCGCGGTCGGTTTTGGTAGCCAAAGAGTTTACGATAGCCTCGTAGAAAGGCTTGGCAAGACCTTCTTTGGTCTCGGGGTCGAGATTGGAATTGATGCGAGCACGCATAAAGTTGGCGAAGTCGATGTTGGCAGGGAACTTCTCGCCCAGACGCGCATAAACATCATCGGCCTTCTTAAACGAAGCTTTCTGCTGGTCGCCCGTCTGCTTTGCAGCCAAATTCATGTAGATGGTAGCCAATCCTGCCATGTCGCTAGCCGTAGTCTTGGGGGCATGTTTGAGATACTCCTCATAATAAGCGGTGGCCTTATCAAAATCTTCTTTTGATAGATAGAGGTCGGAAAGAGCCTTGCGGTTACTATTAACCAACTCTTCGTTGCCCTTGTTCTCTTCCATCGCCTTGTTAAACATCTCGATAGCCTTGTCGTACTGTTTGTCGTTCTTCAGAGCCGTACCATAATAGGTGTAGTCGAAACCCGTGAACTTAGAACTGTCAGAGGCGTTGAAAAGTGCATCGGCATACTTCAAAGCCTCGGCGGTGCGCTCCATGTCGGTAAGGTTATAGAAAGCAAGTCGGTTCCAAGCGGCCTTACGTGGGTTGCGCGAAAGTCCGTACAGAGCCATTTCCAAACTCTTATCACGCTTTTGCAGCATCCACGCCTCGGTAGCGTAGTTGGTAATGTCCACATCTTCGAGTTTGCTCTTGTCGGTTACCTTATCGTAATATTGCAAGCTCTGCTCCATGCGGTTAGAGGCATAGAGAATACGGCCGGCTAAAGCATCAACGGCCACGTCGGGACGTTGTGCACGCAAATCGTTAAGCTTTGCCACAGCTTCTTCGGGACTACGTCCGCGGTAGATGTTGGCATACTTGAAGTATCCTTCGGGGTTCTTTGGGTCGAAATAAATGGCTTGTTGGTACCATGCAGCAGCGGCACCGCCATCATCCTTCAACACCTCGATGTCGCCCAAGAGGATGTAACCCTGACCGTAGTTCTTGTTGGCCTTGATAGCCAGGTTGGCATACTGCTTGGCATTTGCCGTATCCTTGGCCTCGAAATAGGCGCGTCCAATACCAGCCAACACCTCGGCGTTCTTCTTGTTCTTTTTGAACACTTCTTTAACTTGGTCTTTTGCCGCAGCGGGGTTGGCGATAATTACCTTAGAGATGGCGTCGATGGTAGACTTATTGTCTTGCGCCATGAGCGGCGCGCTGATACCTACCACCAACGCACCTAGTAAAAGATATTTAACTGTTTTCATAATCCTACGTTCTTATAATACTCTTAGCGTGTTCTGCAAAACGCTTTACTGTTTGCGTTCGTTACTTTCTGAGCTGACAGCTAGCGCATGCCTTGCGTCAGTGCTTGCGCATTTGTCAGTTGTTCGTTGTTCTACTCCTGTGCCTACGTTGCGAGCAACATGAGAAAGTTCAACGTAAGGGATGCGTTACGGCAAGTTCGCAACCTGCCGCAAGCATGCCTATACCTTCTTAGACGACAGAAGGCTCCAATTGTTTTATCTATTGATTAACATTAACATCCCTTATGGTTATGTTACCTTGCACAGGCAACAGTCCTGATTTAAGGATGATAAGCTGCCCTTTGGGCGATGCCATAAACTGCGCAAATCCCCAAGGTAGCCCATGATAAGGGTCGTTGAGGAGGGCGTAGATGGTTCGTATCAATGGATAATTACCGTTATATATATAATATTGGTAAGGTTTCCAACTGTTGGCAGGTGTGCCTTTGTCTTTTCTACTTACCGACATTACACGAATATTCTTGTTGAAAGTGAGATTGGTGCTATCTCGTTTGTCGTTGAGCCAGTTGCTGCCGATAATGCCGATGGCATTCGGAGTCTTCTCAACATAGTCCACCACGTCGGCCGTTTTGTTCGTTGCAACGACATTGGGGTTGGTGATGGGTTTTCCGCCAAGTATGGAGTCTTCGGCGAAGTGTACGGTGCTAGACCGCTTATTGTCGAAAACCACCGTGATGGTGCCCCGCTTTGAACCGGGGAAGATGTCGCTCCAATTCTTCGCCTCGCCGCGAAGCACACGTGCGATGTCCTTAACAGAAATGCAAGTGTCGACATTGTTCTTGTTTACGATGAGCGCCAACCCGTCGTAAGCCAACTTGATGGTTTGTGGTCGGAACTGCTTATCGTAAAGGCTCTGGTACTCTTTCTTTTTGAAATCACGACTGGTGATTACAAGGCTAACGCTGTCTTTAAGCAAAAGTGTGATGCCCTCGCCCTCGGTTGTGTAAATGGGATTGACCGTAGCTTGAGGATAGACAGCGTGGAACACCTCGCGTTCCTCGTCGATGATGGGACTAAAACTTTCGTCAGAGGCGAAACTAATCACCCCTGACGAATATGTGTCCGTGCGGCCGTTCTTGCGCTTGCTTTCTCCACAAGCGGCAAGAACAAGGCTACACAGTGCTAATCCTACAATTGTGTAAGATGTTATGCTTTTTCTCATAAAATGCTATTGCAGTCTGAATGAAACAGGAACGTTGTACTTAACACGTACAGCCGAACCATTCTGCTTACCTGGAATCCAGTTGGGCATGCTCTTAACAACACGAGCTGCCTCGCGGTCTAGAGAGGGGTCTACCGAACGAGCCACCTTCACGTCGGTGATAGAGCCGTCGCGCTCCACAACGAACGAGATAACAACACGTCCTTGTACGCCGTTCTCCTGTGCTACGACAGGGTACTTCACGTTGTCCGACAAGAATTTCATCAATGCGGCATCGCCACCAGGGAATTGAGGCATCTGCTCAACCACCTCGAAGATCTTCGTTTCAATCTCGGGTTTGGGTTCGGGCTGTGCCACAGCTTCCTTGATTTTGAGAACCTCTCCAGCAGCATCATCGTTACCCTTCACGTCGAGAGCACCGATAGCTGTCTTGGTAGACATGATTTCTTCTTGTGTTTTAATTTCATCCTCAGGTTTCACCTGGTCGTCTCGCTTAATTACGGGCGCGGTGAACTTCACCGAACTCTTCACGCGCTCAACAACCTTCTCTGGTTCGGTATTAACCTTGGGTTTCTGTTTCACCTCAGCCTGTTTCTTTGGCTGGTTGAGAGCAGATATCTCCGTAACCTGAGTGGCGTCAACCTTTCCTCGGCTAGCCTCGATTACGCTTTTGATGGCAACAATCGAGAACACCAATACTGCAGCAGCAAGGATAGAGATCATGGCGAGGATGTTGCGCTTGGTGGTTCCCTTACGGAGCTTATACGCACCATACGCTTGGTTTTTGCCTTCAAACACGAGGTCTACCCAGTCGCCGTCAACCAAATCAATCTTTGACATAGTTTTCTCCTTTCTTATTAATAATTAACATGCCACCGACTTATTCAATACCCTTCTTTTTCAGCAGTTCGCTGTCTTGGGGATTGATTTTGTCGATAACGTATTTACCTATACTGCAAATTTGCATTTCGTCGAGAACATCCACCAAGTTCTTATAAGAAGCCTTGTCGGTAGCTTTGATGATGATGGTCAGCGTTGGTATTTTCTGTCCATCCACTTCACCGCTTTTGAGTTTAGACAATTCCTTGTCGTACTCGGCTTGTGTGAACTTGGGGTTTTCAAGTTTCTTCTTATCCAGTTGCTGTTTGGCAAGCATGATTTTCCTTACAGGCACCGTACCGTCTTCCGTTTCATGGTTGATCAATACGTCACGGATGCCCTTGGCCCCCCATGTCGTTTCCTTCATTGTAGAGGGGTCGTTGTAGTTAGGCAAACCATCCACGTGATAAATCTTATCGTTACCGGCCACGTAGATTGTGATCGTCTGCGAGGCTTTGGTCACGGTCTTATCATCGTCTTGGATATTCTTATCGTTACTAGGCATACTCAATTCCATCGTCTGCGGCTTAGCCAAAGAGGTACAGAGCATGAAGAACGTGATAAGAAGCATCATCATGTCCACCATAGGGGTGAAGTCGACGCGGACGTCTTTTTTCTTTTGTTTTCCGCCGCCTTTTCCTTGTTCAACTAATTCTGCCATTCTTTAATCCTCCACCTTTTTATACGATGTAATGAGATAGTAACGGTTTTCGCTCAAGTCTTGGAGTTCGGACATCACCTTCTTCACCAAGGCATAGGGCGTTTTCTCGTCGGCCTTAATAGCTAGTTTCACGTCGGGATTAACCTTACGTGCCTCTTTCACCCAAAGTTGGAACTCGCTTTCCTTACCGTCGATACTGTCGGTAGGAATGCCATAGTTCTTGAGTGTTTGAGCCATTTCGGTTTCCGATTGCGAGAGATATTGTTGGATAGAGTTCATAGGAACCCCCCACATGGCGTCTTTCTTGAACTTGTTCACCTGTTGCGGTGTGAACTTCATTCCATAAAGCTCGCTCATGCCTTCGAGTACGGCCTGCGTGTCGTTTTGGTTGTCCATACTCATGAATATCTTGCCCGTCTTATCGACAAGGATATTCAGCACACTCTTCTCGGGCACTTTAATCTCCGACACCGAGCCAGGGGTAACCACCTTCACGGGTTCGTTCTTGACGAAAGTAGACGTCAACATGAAGAACGTTAGAAGGAGCACCATGACGTCGCTCATCGGGGTCATGTCGATCCAAGTGGATTTCTTCTTAATTTTTACTTTACCCATAGTGATAAAATTTTAAAGGGTTAGCAAAAAATTAAGCTTCGTCTGCGTGGTTGGCTTCGTAGGTCTGAGCGATAGAATAACCAACCTCATCGAGTGCGTAGGTCAACTTATCGATCTTGTTGGTAAAGAAACCATAAGAGATAACAGCGAACCACGAAGTGGTAATACCGAAGGCCGTATTGATAAGAGCCTCAGAAATACCAGCAGACAGAGCCAGCGAGTCTCCACCGCCACCGGCAGCCAGAGCCTGGAACGACTTGATCATACCCGTTACCGTACCGAGAAGACCGGTAAGCGTACCCAGCGTTACGAGGGTTGCCAAGATGGGAAGGTTCATCTGCAAGGTGGGCATTTCGAGTTGCGTAGCCTCTTCGTGAGCTTGCTGTATCTTAGCAATCTTCTGCGAAAGCTTAATGCCGCTAACGGTCTCCATTGTCTTGTAAGCGTGTAGCGAAGCCGAAACAACATTGGCTACCGAACCCTTTTGCTTGTCGCAAAGTTGTTGTGCGCGGTTGAAGTCCTTGGCATTAAGGGCTGCTTTGATGTTAGCTACGAACTTGGTGAGCGAACCCGTTCCGAATGCAGTGCGCAAGGCCAACCAACGCTCAACAGAGAGTGCGAGCACGGTGAGCAACAAAGTCTGGATTACAGGAACCACAAGACCGCCCTTGTATATCGTTCCCCAAATGTCGAGTGGGTGTCCTTCGTTATCTCCACCTTGGAAGTGAGCCGGGCTACCCAAGTAGAACTTGAAGAAGCATGCAGCGATGATGAAGCAGCAAACGATTACCCAAAATGCTGCTCTAATTCCTTGAAAGCCCTGAGACTTTTTAGCAGGGCTGGCTGTTTTCTGTGTTGCCATAATTGAATTTTTTAAATTTTAGTTGTTAATAAATATTTAAGTTTATTTTGTTCCTTATAGTATAGACGTTCGTCCAAATGCTGATTTGTTGTTGGGCTTTTGTCCTTAATGGTCACGCAAAGATACTCATTAATGTATAAAATGAAATACAATTAAGAAGTTTTAACGACGAAAAGTTACTAACAAGTCTGCTAAATAGCATAAACGCACCATTATAAAGGAAAAAAACGGCTTTTTGTCACAATTCTCAATATTATACAAGTCTTGCTAACGTTTCTTTAATTCGCCTCATTGCCTCGCGAAGATTGTCGTCGCTTGTGGCATAGCTAAGCCGAATACACTCCGGATCGCCGAACGCGTCGCCCGAAACGGTTGCCACATGGCCCACTTCCAGCAGATACATGGCCAAGTCGGTAGCGTTGTTTATCACATAGCCATCGGTATGCTTACCAAAGAGGCTGCTACACTTGGGGAAGAGGTAGAACGCGCCTTCGGGAACATTCACTTCGAGGCCCTCTATCTCCTTTGCCAGTTTCACAACGAGGTTTCTACGCCGTTCAAAAGCCAAGCGCATGTCCTCCACACAACCTTGGTCGAGCGTGTAAGCAGCCTCAGCCGCCTTTTGGCTCACCGAGCATGGGCCGCTAGTATATTGTCCTTGCAGCTTATTGCATCCTTTTATTATCCACTCGGGCGCGGCCATGTAGCCAATGCGCCATCCCGTCATGGCATAAGCCTTTGAAACGCCATTAACGATGATGCACCTTTCTTTCATGCCGTCGAACTGGGCGATGCTTTCGTGGCGTCCCACATAGTTAATATGTTCGTAAATCTCATCGGCCAGCACATAGAGGTCGTCGTGCCTACGTATCACTTCTGCCAAAGCCTTCAACTCCTCTTTAGAATATACGCTACCTGTTGGGTTGCTGGGCGAACACAAGATAAGCATCTTCGTCTTAGGCGTGATGGCGGCCTCCAACTGTTGTGGCGTCATCTTGAAGTTCTGCTCAAAACCGGCGTTCACATACACAGGTGTACCTCCGGCAAGCTTTACCATTTGCGGATAGCTCACCCAGTATGGTGCAGGTACAATCACTTCATCGCCGTTGTTCACCAAGGCCATCACCGCGTTGCACACGCATTGTTTAGCCCCGTTAGACACCATCACCTCGTTAAGACCATATTCCAAATCGTTCTCCTTCTGCAACTTAGTTACTATAGCCTTTCTCAGTTCGGGATAACCAGGTACGGGCGAGTATCTTGAATAGTTCTCGTCCACAGCCTTTTTGGCCGCATCCTTGATGTGGTCGGGTGTATTAAAGTCCGGCTCTCCCACACTCAGGTTGATCACGTCGATACCCTGAGCTTTCATTTCGCTACTTTTTTGCGACATAGCGAGTGTTGCCGAAGGCGATAGCCGATTAAGTCTGTCAGATAATTGTGCCATACATATTCTTGTTTAGAAGGTTTATTTTGCAAATGTACTTATTATATCACAGCTAACGAAACAAAAGCAACTTTATTTTACAAAAAAAGTGTTTTTTCTTTTATTTGTCATCGTTTCATGCCGAACGAGGATTCCGACATGGGGTTATCCGTTTTAAGACTAGATGGAGTTTCGACCGACATGATTACGACAGGAACAGGCAATAAGCTTACAAACTGTCAGGCCTGCAAAGACAAACGGTTACGATTTGACACAGCACCATAGCATTGCTCCAATCCATACAACCACGAGTAGTTTTGCAAGCATCACGCACTCAGCACTTGGAATTTGGGTGGGCAAACAACACCTTGTATTATGACCAACTGGTATAGGTGCCATGCCAAACGTTCTTTTTTCGTTCCTCGAAAAGTGCGTTTTCTCGCCATGACAATGTTCGAGCAAGCTCTCGACATTGTTCATTTGGCTTAACGAGACCGTTCTTCCCTCGTTCCTCGAAAGGTGCGTTTCCTCGCCATGGCAATGTTCGAGCAAACTCTCGACATTGTTCATTTGGCTTAATGAGAACGTGCGTTAATGGGCTTGTGCGTTTAAAGCTTACGCGCTTGTGTGGCTTTGGGCTTACCTGCCCTTAGCTGGGTGGGTTGGGTTTAGGCCGCGCATGCCTTGGCAACCATAAAAGACACCAAATTGATTGGGCAAACAGCTTGTGATAGTCTGCATCTTGGCGGCGTTTGATGCGCCGGTAGGTAGGCCCTCATGGGCAGTTTGTGTGTTTGTTAGGTTTAAGCGCATGGCTACGTTGCGCATTTATTGTTGAAAGTAAATGGCTGTTGCCCCCAAAGCACTGATGGCTAATTGCTGCACCATTTGTATGTGGCAAAACGTGGTTGTGCATCAACAAGGGGCTTTGGTTGAAGTCGTTCCGTGTGTTTTCTACAAGTTGAAAGTCGGCTGTAGATGGCAGCATGCCTCTGCCTTTGCATGATGCTGCCTTTGTTGGTCGTGCGTGGCCTGCTCTGCAACTGCTTGCGCTGCTGGTTGTAAGCGTACATTCTTTCTGTGGCATTACCCACATGTGTATATGCGGCACAATTGTTTTTGTCTAGTTTTCAGCAGAGAATTTAACATAACAAGTACCCTTTCTGTCCACCAATCGCTCACCTTGTCGCAAAAAATCAATTCTCGCGGAGGTTTGTTTTGATGCAGAAAGGGGGTAGTTGTGCATGCAGGCAAAATGAATTTTTATTTAAGCTGACCGCCACTAACACTCGTTTTTGGGCTTTTTGCGGCAGAATGCAGTGCATTTTGGCGCTAAACGCAGTGTATTTTGGTGCTAAACGCAGTGCGTTTTGGTGCTAAACGTAGTGCGTTTTGGTGCTAAATGCAAGGTAAAATGGTGCTAAATGCAAGGCAAAACGCATAAAAATGCGCTGCAATAGTATAAACAAAACCTTTTAGAATTATGAAATACATGGCTGAAAGGGGCAAAATAGTGGTTGAAAAGTGGGATTTTAGGGTCTAAAAGCGGGTAATTGGACCTGAAAAATGATGTGTTGGCAACCATTCTGGAAAGGCAAAAGCGTGCAAAATGCAGGTTTTTTCTTAAAAACAGACACGTTGGGAGAAGTGAAAAGCAAGAAATAGTAGTGTTTTACCTACTTTTTAACCCCGATTTTCGCTAGAACGGAGTGAAAAATGACGTATCGTTGTAAAATAAAAATAAAGTATTTAAGTTTTTGAGTTGATGAGTTGGTGCGCTAATGAGTTTTCTAGTTCTTTCTCGTTCCTCGAAAAGTGCGTTTTCTCACCATGACAATGTTCGAGCAAGCTCGACATCGTTCGTTCGGCTTAACGAAAACGTTGATAGGTTATGCGTTGTTGGGATTGTAAATTGATGAATGGATGTCTTCGGGAGTTGTGGTTTTCGTGAGTTTATAGGATGGTGAGTTGATTTGCCCTGCACTTCGTATATGGGAGGAGTGCTTACCTTGTGATGCCACCACGAAGACAACAAACACCCCGCTGTTCGTGGAAACATTAAAGGATAAGATGCCTTTTACTAACCCAATGCTCAACAAACATTCTGATAAAAAAATCTAGAACAATAAACTTAAAAACGGAATGAGAAACCTTTTTTGTAATAAAAAATGTGTAACTTTGCAGCAACACATCACATTTATAACTATGGAAAGAGACGTGAACATTATGCTTGCAACCTATGGCAAGTACTTCCCGGAAACTAGTTTGCCACAGGTGCGCGAGATTTTCGAACATATAGACGACTCACAAGTTGCTGCTTTGTCTTGCACGCAGTTTAAGGACCCCATCACTTCAATCATTCTCTCGATATTGCTTGGGCAGTTTGGCGCAGACCGTTTTTATTTAGAGCAGATTGGCATTGGTATTGCAAAGCTACTTACTTGCGGTGGGTTGGGCGTATGGACGCTTATCGACCTGTTCCTTATCATGGATGCGACACGCCAGCAGAATCTGCAAAAGCTGATGAACATCATCTAACCGTTGGCGGCAAGGAAAGAATTTAAAATCCTCACCTTATTATATATAATAGGTGTGGCTTGGCTGTTGTTGAACGTGGTTTGGCCGATGGGTTTGGTTGTCTGTCCGCTACGTTCAGTAACAGGTGTGCCATGTCCAGCCTGCGGAACAACGCGTGGATTGGTGCATTTGCTGCATGGCGAGCCGTGGCAAGCCGTGGTTTCCAATCCCAACGTGTTGCTTGTTGCGCCTGCGGCCTTGGTTTTTACGCTCAGTGTTGTGGTCGGTTGGTTGTGCCGAAAGCCTTTTGCGCAACAGATTTATGCGCAAGTACAGCAAGTTTTAAGTCGCAAGCGCGTGTTCGCCGCGTTTGTGGCGTGGGAGTTATGTGTTTGGGCCTTCCTGCTTTTCAGGCATTTCAACTAGAACATTGGGGCGTTTCAATAGGATGTTCTCGCACTTTTATGTACCTTGAAAGACGTAACTTGGGGCGTTGGCCACTTGAAAGTGTGGCGCAGCGCACACGTTATTAGGCAATTACCTGCCCGTACATCCAGCATTTCACATTATTTTTTGTTATCTTTGCAAGGCAATTAAACCCAACAAAGAGATGAAAGAACTTGCCTTGAAGTATGGTTGCAACCCCAACCAAAAGCCGTCGCGCATCTTTATGGCCGACGGCAACTTGCCCATTAAGGTGTTAAGCGGCCGCCCCGGATACATCAATTTCCTTGATGCGCTTAACAGTTGGCAGCTAGTGAAGGAACTGAAAGCGGCCATCGGACTGCCTGCCGCGGCCAGTTTCAAACACGTGTCGCCTGCCGGAGCAGCCGTTGGCCTGCCGCTTACCGACACGCTGAAACGCATTTACTTTGTAAACGATGCACAAATGCCGCTCTCGCCCTTGGCATGCGCATACGCTAGGGCGCGCGGAGCCGACCGAATGAGTAGCTTTGGCGACTTTATCGCGCTGAGCGACACATGCGATGAGTCGACGGCTTTGCTCATCAAACCCGAAGTTTCGGATGGCGTAATCGCTCCCGACTATACGCCAGAGGCGTTGGCCATACTGAAAGAAAAGCGGAAGGGCACGTACAACGTGTTGCAGATAGACCCTGCCTACACACCCGAACCGCTTGAACGGAAACAAGTGTTCGGCATAACCTTCGAGCAGCGACGTAACGACATAAAGTTAGACGACCCGAAATTGTTTGAGAACATCCCCACACGGAACAAACATTTTACGCCGGAGGCCCTTCGCGACCTCATCATTGCGCTTATCACCCTTAAATATACACAAAGCAATTCGGTGTGTTACGTTAAGGACGGGCAAGCCATCGGCATTGGTGCAGGTCAGCAAAGTCGCATACATTGCACGCGTTTGGCAGGCAGCAAGGCAGATACGTGGTGGCTGCGCCAACATCCCAAGGTGATGAATTTGCCCTTTGTCGACAACATTAAGCGTGCCGACCGCGATAACACCATCGACCTTTACATCGGCGATGAGAGCGAAGACGTTTTGGCAGACGGTACGTGGCAACAGTTCTTCAAAAGCAAGCCCGAACCCCTTACGCTGCAAGAGAAACGCCAATGGATAGCCCAAAACCGCGGCGTTTGCTTGGGTAGCGACGCTTTTTTCCCCTTCGGCGACAACATCGAACGTGCCCATAAAAGCGGAGTAGACTTTATTGCGCAGGCTGGCGGCTCTGTTCGCGACGACCATGTTGTGGCCACCTGCGACAAGTACAACATCGCTATGGCCTTTACGGGCGTAAGGCTTTTCCACCATTAATCCCCAAAACATTTTGCACATGGACATCGACGAGATAATCTCTGGTGGCGGAATGACTTTCCGCAAGGGCTCTTCTGGCGGCGACAAGAAGGAGGATAAGGTGAAAACCAAGGCCAAGAAGAAGAAATACATCACGGGCGCGCATGGCAGCGGTTCGGCCAAACAAAAGGCTAAGTATCGCGAACAACGCGCCAATAGGCATAAGAAACGGTAAAGGTGTGTTCTCTCGGGCGTAGGAAATCAAGGTGAGAAAGGCTGTCTCACTGCAAACGACGGACAGCTTAATCAACGAAACGTAGGAGTTAGAGAAACGAACAAAGCGCCATTCGATAGGCAACAAATCATTGTTGTCCATCGAATGGCGCTTTGTTTCATTTTGCCAGCAAGGTGCTGCTTTGAGCTTATGAGGTGATTGAGGTAGTGAGTTGTTGAGCTTATAAGTTCTTTTCTCGTTCCCCGAAAAATGCGTTTTCTCGCCATGACCATGTTCGAGCAAGCTCAACATTGTTCATTTGGCTTAACGAAAACGTTCGTAGTATTTTAAGTGTTGGTGTTTGGCTGTCTTCCTAACTTACCAACTTAAAGCCTAAATAACTTTAGAAACTCACCACCTCGAACCACTCACTACTTTTCAGCGTGCGAACCAGCAGTAGTTGGCCAGTTCACGTTCTGGTACATGTTGCTGTTGGCCACGCTGCGATCGGGCGATGCCGTTTGCAAGTCGCCCACACCAATGGGGGCGAGGTAATAGGCCTCGTGCCATTTGTAGCCGTCTTTTAGTTCGTTGCTAGCCTGCATGGAGCGGCTGTACGGACGCAAATACTTGCTCAAATCTTTGGAAGACACCACCGCGTCTGCCGTTCCGTCGGCCTTGGGTGCGTTTCCTTTCTTGTCAAGATAGCTCTTGTACATTTCGTCCCAGAAGTTGGCCCCTTCGGGAATCCACTTCGTTGTGAGCATCTTGTCGAACGAACGCCAGCGTATCAGGTCTTGATAACGAAGTCCTTCGCTGAAGAGTTCGTTCATGCGTTCGCGCCTGATGTTGTACAAAGTGGTTGAAACGGGCGTTGCGCCAGAGTAAACCGACCAGTCGCCTTCCTGACTCAAATCAGTAGCGTCGATGGTTGCTTGGTAGTCGACGTCAACACCTGCGCGTTTCCTGAGTGCTTTCCAATAGCCTTGTGCTGTGGCATCGAGTGCACCAGTTAGTTCGTAGCACGCCTCCATATAGTTGAGCATAGCCTCGGCTGTGCGGAAGATGGGACAAGCATTAGTACCTCGCAACTCGTCGTTCATGCTTTGCGCATAGTCGTAGGTGTAGTACTTTCTGGGTTGGTAGCCTGTTATGCAACGCGTTTCAACCACCGATGTGGTGATGTAACTCAGTGTGTCGCCAGGTGCGGCATACAGTTTTCGGGGCTTGCCCGCAGCGGGGTCGGTGTCTACCTTGTTGCTCTCTCCCCAAACGAAAAGTTGCAAACGCTCGTCGCGGTTGCTCTTGACGGCATCCAAGGTGTTGTCGCCTTGGTAGCCAGAGCCTGCGGCATAGATGGGTTTGCCGTTGGCCATGAGGAACGACTGGGTGAAGGCACGCGTAAATCCATCGTTACATCCCACCTTCGTACGCATGGGCACGTCGTGTGTTATGCTTAATGCGCTGCTGTATTGTCTCCACAACAACACCTCTGGCACTTCGGCTAGCGAGGGCTGGCTGAACA
>NZ_HE999445.1:375448-376915 GCF_000312305.1 Prevotella conceptionensis 9403948
CTGAACATTTCGAAGTAGTTGTTCCAGTTTGCGGTTTGTCCGTCGTTTGGATTCATCTGATGGTTGTTGGCAGTTAGCTCAACCTTATCGGCCACTTGCTTGGCTGCGTTCATGGCCTCTTGTAGGAAGAAAGAAATCTCGCCGTCGATGTTGAACGTCTTACCTTGGTTGTAAGTCATGCGTGCGCCAGGCCAATTGGCATCGCCCGGCACGCGGCCCGAGCCCTTATGGTATTTCTCGAACGTTGCTTCGAACAGTGCGATACGCGACTTTAACAGCAAGGCTGCCTCTTTATTGACGCGTTGACCTTTAAACACACTTCTGTTGTAGAGGTTATTTATGGCCGAATCTAGGTCGGTAAGTATAAATCGAGCCACTTCGTTGCGGGGAGTGCGTACGCTGTTTTGTACGATGGCGCTGTTCTCATCGGGCAAAACTTCTTTCACCACAGGCACGTCTCCGTAATTGGCCAGCAAATTAAAATACGACAGGGCACGGAAGAAATAGGCTTCGCCGAGATAATTCTTCACGGCCGCATCCTTAGCCAAGACTTTTGCAGCAAGGCTTTTGTTAATCTTGTCGAGCAGGAAATTGTAAATGCGCACGCCGCCATAGTAACCTTGCAGCACCTTGCCCGAAGGCACTTCCCAATGCTTGTCGCTGTAAAGTCTGGTGTTTCCGTTTCCTTGCACAAAGATGTCGGTGTTGGCGTCTGATTGTGCCATACCGTCGTTATAACGCCCCTCAACGTGGAACATGTCGGTATAGGGGTTAGACAAATAGCCGGCGTAATAATTGTTAAGATAGGCAGCCAGCTGGTCGGCCGACTTGTAAAAGTCGTCGGGCGTGATTTGGTTCACGGGCTTGAGGTCGAGCGCATCGTTACACGATGTAGTGCCAAAGCAGGCCAAAGCCAACGCTGCACATGCGCCAATACTCTTTATGTTGATTTTCATAATGATACTTCTTAATAATAATTTAGAAACTTACGTTTACTCCAAAGGCGAAAGTTCTTTGCAAGGGATAGAGTTTACCCGAACCCCATCCGCCGCCTAAGCCCTCGGGGTCGAACACGCTTGAGAGTTTCGTGATGGTGAACAGGTTGTCGCACGAGAAGTAAATGCGGCAGTTGGACAGGCCTGCACGGCTGATAAGCGAGGTGGGCAAGCTGTAACCCAACTGTATGTTCTTACAGCGCATGTAGGCAGCGTTCTGCAAATAGCGTGTTTGCGGTTCTTGGTTCTTTGTTATTCCACCCTCTACATAAGGTTTGGGATAGTATGCGCCCTTGTTGTCTTTGCTCCAATAGTCTAGGTGCTCTTTGAAAACGGTAGACTGCCATACGTTACCCGTTGCGCCCCAGAAGTAGGGTTGGCCTGCGCCGAACATCCAATCTCGTTTCATCACGCCTTGGAAGAAGATGGAGAAGTCGAAACCTTTCCACTCGGCGTTGAGGGTAATGCCGAA
>NZ_HE999445.1:377710-379138 GCF_000312305.1 Prevotella conceptionensis 9403948
GGCGTTGAGGGTAATGCCGAAGTTGTAGCGAGGCGTAGAGTTGCCTATCACCTTTTTGTCGCCATGATCGCCCAGTGTGTTGCTGCCGGCGTTAACCACACCTTCGTCAATCTTGTTCCCGTTTTCGTCTACGCGGTCAACAAGGTTCTTGTACATCACGTCGCCTTCTCCCCAGTTGCTGCCCCAGTTGGGCTTGTTGCCTTTGAGCCATTCGGCCATTTCCTCGTTAGATTGTGCCAAGCCAACACTTTCGTAGCCCCAAATCTCATTAAGTTGCTTACCGTTGTAGTAGCCGTTGATGTTTTGGTTCTCGAACTTACCTTCGTAGGGGTATCTCAATATCTTAGAGGTTGCATCGCTTAGGTTGAGTTTCACGCCGTATTTCACTTGTGCAATTTGGTCGCGCCACCCTAATTCAAGTTCCCAACCAGTAGAACGCATGTCGCAGTTGTTGGTTTTAGGAGCATCTGTCCCCAATACCGAACCCAAGATGGGGGCAGGGCCAATCATGTCTTTGGTGGTGCGCACATACCAATCGAACGAACCCGTGAGTCTGTTGTTGAATGCGGCCCAGTCTAAACCAACATCCCATGTCTCGATGGTTTCCCAGGTCAACGACCTGTTGACGATGCTGGGAAGTGAAGCCGTGTTCTGTTTTTGGCCGTTGATAAGCCACGAGCTGTTTTGCGAAGCGAGAGATTGCTGTTGATAGAAGGGATACCACGCCCAGAACGAGTCGTATTTTGAGCTGGTGTTGCCAAGTTGTCCCCATGATGCGCGCAACTTAAGTGTGCTGAGCTTGTCGGTTAGCTTTTTGAAGAACTCTTCGCGAGCAACGTTCCAACCCAACGAAACCGAGGGGAACCACGCCCAACGCTTGTCGGAGGTGAAACGCGACGAGCCATCGTAACGCATGTTGAACTCCAACATGTAGATGTCGTTGTAGTTATAGTTAAGACGACCGAAGTAACCAGCCGTTGCACGATGCCAGTATCCGTCGGATGCCTTAAAGTTCTTTTGTGTCTGGCTTAGGAAAGCTCGCTCGTTCATCGTGAGGTTTTCGCCATAGCCGTTAACGTGGTCTTGGTTGTAGCGTTCGAAGTTCAAACCCAACAAACCCTTTAAGTTGTGTGGACCAAAGCTGCGTGTATAATCGGTATATACGTTCACGGCGTAATAGTTTTCGCGCCAACGGTAGTCGGTATAGTTGCTCACCGTTCCATATCCGCTGTCGCGCAGCATGGGTTTGTTGTCTGCATCATAGTTGTAGATGGGTATTCTGCTCGTGGTGCTCTTGTAGTTGTCTACGCGCAATGCACCTTCTGCATAGATGTTCCAGCCCGCTAATGGGGTAAAGATGAACTTCATCTGCTGGGTGAACTGGTCGTCGTTGGTGCGATGTATGCCACCGTTTTCCAATTCCTCTAT
>NZ_HE999445.1:379684-383130 GCF_000312305.1 Prevotella conceptionensis 9403948
ACCATGCTCGCGGCTCCCGTTACGTTAACCTTCTTTTGAGTGCCGTAACCCACCACCACAACTTCGTTCAAGTCGGTGGAAAGCGATTTCAAGGCAACGTCTATCGACGTGCGCCCATGCACTGCCACCGTCTGCGTTTCGTACCCGATGTACTTAAATTCGAGCGTGGCATTTGGCGAACACTGTATGGAATATTGTCCGTCAAGGTTGGTAACACTGCCTACTTTCGTCCCTTGCACTTGCACCGTGGCACCAACGGCAGGCTCACCGCTAGTGTCGGTCACCGTTCCTGTCACGGTGATATGCTGTGCATGAAGGACAAAACAGAAAAACATCAGCATCGCCGTAATGGTTAGGCGCGGGCTGAAATGCTTACTACTTTTGTTCATTGCTAATTAAATTTAGGATATTTGTTTAAGAAATAATTTAAGTTATTGTCGTGATTTGTTTACTCTGATTTTATTTCTTCTGGGTTGTTGATTGATGCTTTTTTCGTTAGAATGCCCAAAGTTATAAAACATATTTAACAATTTAGGGGGGGGTTAACAATGTTTAACGAAATATTTGAGATTTGATGGTGTGCTCTTTGCCCCCACTTTGCTTGTAGAGGTTAATGCAAACGTTGGGAACAGCGTTTGCAAATGCTTGGCGCAAGTCTTCTCTCACGCGCGTTATGAATAATGTTCAAGGGAACGTTTTCGTTAAGCCAAATGAACAATGTCGAGCTTGCTCGGACATTGTCATGGCGAGAAAACGCACTTTTCGAGAAACGAAGAAGAACGTTTTCGTTAAGCCAAATGAACAATGTCGAACTTGCTCGGACATTGTCATGGCGAGAAAACGCACTTTTAGAGGAACGGGAAAAGAACGTTTTCGTTAAGCCAAATGAACAATGTCTAGCTTGCTCGAACATAGTCATGGCGAGAAAACACACTTTTCGAGGAACGAAAAAGAAGGTTAATAGTATGCCGAAGTGGGGGGATGCCAGATGTTTTCGGGCTGGCAATGTGAGGATGAAGGCACAATGAGGTGGGGCAAACAACAACAAACTGCCGCCCTTTTCTGCGTAGATGAATGAGATTAGCTTTTAGTTCAGGATGTTCTGGGTGAACAACGACGGAAGGGAACGGTCCCTATTCCTTATTTTGCGGCCTTCTTTGTCGTAGGCAATTGCGGTGGGATGAGGTCGTATTCGCGCAAGAGGCGTTGAGTGCGTTCGGCTTTCGTCTCGCGGTGTTGGCCTTTTCCTATCCATTTAAAAAGGTAGCCGAGGAAACCGAGGATGTTGAAGTTCAGGTCGGAGGGCCGAATGCTCATGAGTTGATACTCTACTGAGGAGAAATCTAGCTTGAACTTGATTGGTGGTCTGTAGCCGAACACCACCACTTCTTTCAGCATGCGGTCGGTTAGTTTCAGCGGAACGCTATCTTTGGGCGTGGTTTGGACGGCTTGGACAGTGTCTTTGGGCATCATGCTGTCGGGCTTTGCCGTTTGGCAAAGGGCGGTGGTTGGGAGCATGACCGTGACGAAAAGGCTGATGGTAAGTAGCAGTTTACGCATAAATAACAGGTTTATGATTGTGCCGCAAATATAGTAAATTTATCAATAGGGTTTGCTTGTTGAATGTGTAAAAGATGTTATGGCGAGGCTGTGTTGGGCAGGCGCAGGGACAAATTATCGGCTGTAAGCTTGCCGTTTCTTATATTTTTGTGGTAATTTTGCAGCAATTAGGCTGCACTCGGCAAACAGAAAGCCACGGGAGGAAGGCTTAACAACAAAGACATGTTGAGAATAAAGAAACTAGACATATTTATCTGTAAGCAGTTCGGGATGTTGTTTCTCGGAACGTTCTTCATCTGCCTTTTCGTGCTGATGATGCAGTTCCTATGGCGTTATGTAGACGAACTGGTGGGTAAGGGGCTGACGATAGAGGTGCTGGCACAATTCTTTTGGTGGATGGGATTGATGATGGTGCCGCAAGCTTTGCCGCTAGCCATATTGTTGTCGTCGCTCATCACCTTCGGAAACCTGGGCGAAAGTTCCGAACTAACCGCCATCAAGTCGGCCGGCATCTCGCTTACGCGCACTTTTAGCTCGTTGGTTGTGGTGAGTTGCCTTATCTCTGCCACGTCGTTTGTGTTCCAAAACAACATCGGCCCCTATTCAACCATCAAGCTTTCGCAGCTGCTTGTGTCGATGAAACAGAAGAACCCGGAGCTGGAAATACCCGAGGGGGTGTTCTACGATGGCATTCCTAACAGCAACATCTACGTGCAAAAGAAAGACGTAAAGACGGGTAAGTTCTATGGCATCATGATTTACCGCATGAGCAATAGCTACGAAGACTCGGAAATTATATTGGCCGACTCGGGCATGTTGCAGACAACGGCCGAGAAACAACACTTGTTGCTCACGTTGTGGAACGGCGAATGGTTCTCTAATCAAGCGCAAGAGGTGGGTAGGGATGCTGCCGCGCCCTTCCGAAGGGAGACTTTCTTGGAGAAGAAAACGCTCATAGACTTTAATGGCGACTTTGATATGACGGATGCCGCTTTGTTCTCGGGCGATGCTCGTGGAAAAGGATTGGCAAAGCTGTATCGCGACCTCGACTCGCTGCAACATAACAACGACAGTATTGGGCGCGTGTTTTATAATGAGGTGCAGATGAGCTATTACAACACGTCGGGCCTCAGTCGAACCGACACTTTGGCCGCCATAAAGGAGGCAGGAAAGAAGACTTTTAACGTGGATAGTGCCTTTGCCCGACTGAATAACGACGGAAAGCGAAGTGTGTTGGGCATAGCCCGTTCGCAAGTGCAGGCCGTGGATGCCGACTTGGAGTTCAAGGCGATGGTGACGGAAGATGCTAACCGCATGATAAGGCAGCACAAGATAGAGATGTACAAGAAGTTTGTGTTGTCCCTGTCGTGCCTTATTTTCTTCTTCATCGGCGCCCCGCTTGGCACAATCATCCGTAAGGGCGGGTTGGGAATACCCGTTATCGTGTCGGTGTTGGTGTTCATCGTGTATTACATCCTTGACAATTCGGGCTATCAGATGGCGCGCCGCGGCATCTGGGTCATTTGGTTCGGCGAACTGTTGGCCACGATGGTGCTTGTGCCGTTGGCTGTGTTTGTAACCTACAAGGCCAACAAAGACTCGGCAGTGTTTAACTTCGACGCTTACCGAAACCTGCTGATGAATCTTTTGGGCATGCGCCAGAAACGCAACATCATGGCGAAGGAGGTGATAATAAACGAGCCAGACTATTGGCGCGATGCAGAGCTGTTGAGCGAAGTTACGGAAAGGGCCCAGGCCTACGCCGAGGCACATAGACTGAAAACGGCTCCTAATGTAAAGCGCGTGTTCTTCGAATATCAGGCGGATAACGAGATGGAGGAGATTAACAGGCTGCTTGAAACGGCGATAGACGACTTGGGCAACAC
>NZ_HE999445.1:383719-387602 GCF_000312305.1 Prevotella conceptionensis 9403948
TTGGGCAACACGCGCGATAAGGCCATATTGAACCTCCTGAACGAATATCCCGTCATGTCGGTGAAGGCCCATACTCGTCCTTTTAACCGGCAATGGCTCAACACAGTGGCGGCCATATTGGTTCCCGTTGGTTTGGTGTTGTACATCAGAATGTGGCGATTTAGGCTGCGCTTGCTAAAAGACTTGCGCGTGGTGGTGCAAAACAACAACCAAATTATCGCGCAGATAGGGAAACTTTGAGTAGTTAAGGAGTAAGGAGTAAGGAGTAAGTAGTAAGTGGTAGGGAGTAAGTAGTAAGGAGTATATATATATAAGGAGTAAGTTGTAAAAGGAGTAAGTAGTAAGGAGTGACCCCGTATTTTCCTTTGGAGAGCGTTGGGGAGTCTTACAATAACGAATACAATATAATATAAACAAACATGTCAGAAATAAAACTCAATAGCGTAGAAGAGGCAATAGCGGACTTTAAAGAAGGTAAGTTCGTGATTGTTGTAGACGATGAAGACCGCGAAAACGAAGGCGACCTCATCGTGGCTGCCGAAAAGATAACGCCCGAAATGGTGAACTTCATGTTGAAACATGCACGTGGCGTGTTGTGCGCACCCATCACCTTGTCGCGTTGCAAAGAGCTTAACCTGCCCCATCAGGTAAACGATAACACCTCGGTGCTGGGTACGCCGTTCACTGTTACGGTGGATAAGCTGGAAGGTTGCTCAACGGGCGTGTCGGCACACGACCGCGCAGAAACCATCAGAGCATTGGCCGACCCTAAGTCTACGCCCGAAACGTTCGGCCGACCGGGGCACATCAACCCCCTTTATGCCCAAGACAACGGCGTGCTTAGGCGCAGCGGACACACCGAGGCGGCAATAGACCTGTGCCGAATGGCCGGCTTGTATCCCGCAGGTGCGCTGATGGAGATAATGAACGAAGACGGAACGATGGCCCGATTGCCCGAATTGAAGGTGATGGCGGATAAGTATGGCATGAAACTGATTAGTATCAAAGACATGATTGCTTATCGCCTAAGAACCGAATCGCTTATCGAAGTGGGGCAAACCGTGGACATGCCCACCAAGTATGGTCATTTCAAACTTACGCCTTTCCGACAGATTAGCAATGGATTGGAGCATTTTGCGCTGACCAAAGGCGAGTGGAAAGACGATGATGAGATATTGGTTCGCGTGCATTCGTCGTGTGCCACGGGCGACATTCTTGGCAGTCTGCGTTGCGATTGCGGCGACCAACTGCACCATTCGCTCGAAATGATAGAGAAAGAAGGACGTGGCGTGCTTATCTATATGCAGCAAGAGGGCAGGGGAATTGGACTGATGAACAAGATTGCCGCCTACAAACTACAAGAACAAGGTTACGACACGGTTGACGCGAACGTGCATTTGGGTTTCAAACCCGATGAACGCGACTACGGATGTGGTGCGCAAATGCTCCGCCATCTGCGTGTGCACAAAATGCGGCTTATCACCAACAATCCCGTAAAGCGCGTGGGATTGGAGGCTTATGGACTGGAAATAACCGAGAATGTGCCCGTTGAGGTGCATCCCAACAAGTACGATTACAAGTATCTTAAAACCAAACAAGAACGTATGGGCCACAACTTGCATTTGTAAGCAGAGGCGGCGTGTGCATGCCGTTTGCCTTTACGAAGAAAGCATTCTCCGTTCGGTTGTACGGTTGTTACCCCTTTGCTTGTGGGGTAGTTCCCCCTTGCTTGTAGGTTGCTCTTTCTTGTTTGTGGGGCGTTCCCCCTTGCTTGTAGGTTGTTTCCTCTTGTTTGTGGGGCGTCCCCGTTGCTTGTAGGTTGTTCCCTCCTGCTTGTGGGGCGTTCCCTCAACTTTGGGTGACGTTACCGCAAGCTTGTGGGTTGTTCATTCATCCTTGAGTACCGCTCTCGTTCGGTTGTGCGGTTGTTCCCTCCTTGCTTGCAGGTCGCCCTTTCTTGTTTGAAAGTCGTTCTTCCTTGCTTAGGGGTAGTTTCTTTTCGTTTTGGCCGTTGCTCCCTCTTGCACAGGCATACAATTCGAACGTTTTCGCTAAGCCGAACGAACAATGTCGAACTTGTTCGAACATTGTCATGGCGAGAAAACGCACTTTTCGAGGAATGAGAGAAAAACGTTTTCGTTAAGCCGAACGAACGATGTCGAGCTTGTTCGAACATTGTCATGGCGAGTAAACGCACTTTTCGAGGAACGAGGGAAGAACGTTCCCGCTAAGCCGAACGAACAATGCCGAGCTTGTTCGAACATTGTCATGGCGAGAAAACTCACTTTTCGAGGAATGAGAGAAAAACGTTTTCGTTAAGCCAACCGAACAATGTCGAGCTTGTTTGAGCATAGTCATGGTGAGAAAACGCACTTTTCGAGAAACGAGAAAAGAATGCTCCCGTTAAGCCAAATGAACAACGTCGAGCTTGTTCGAACATTGTCATGGCGAGTAAACGCACTTTTCGAGGAACGAGAGAAGAACGTTTTCGTTAAGCCGAACGAACAATGTCGAGCTTGCTCAAGCATTGTCATGGTGAGAAAACGCACTTTTCGAGGAATGAGAAAGAACTCAAAAACACATCAACCCACCAACTCATCAACTCAAAAACTTAAAATCTTTATTTTTATTTTACAATGACACGTTATTTTCCACTCCGTTCTAGCGAAAATCGGGGTTAAAAAGTAGGTAAAACACTACTATTTCTTGCTTTTCACCTCTCACGACGTGTCTGTTTTTAAGAAAAAACCTGCATTTTGCACGCTTTTGCCTTTCCAGAATGGTTGCCAACTCATCATTTTTCAGGTCCAATTACCCGCTTTTAGACCCTAAAATCCCACTTTTTAACCACTATTTTTCCCTTTTCAGCCATGTTTTTCATTGTTCTAAAAGGTTTTGTTCATACCATTACGGTGCATTTTTATGCTTTTCGTCTTGCATTTAGCACCATATTACCTTGCGTTTAGCACCAAAATGCGCTGCGTTTAGCACCAAAACGCACTGCATTTAGCACCAAAACGCACTGCGTTTAGCACCAAAATGCACTGCATTTAGCACCAAAACGCACTGCATTTTGCCGCAAAAAGCCCAAAAACGGGTGTTAATGGCGATGTCTTTAAATAAATATTCACTTTGACTGCATGCACAACTACCCCCTTTTTGCATCAAAACAAACCTCCGTGAGAATCGATTTTTTGCGACAAGGTGAGCGGTTGGTGGATAGAAAGGGCACTTATTATGTTAAATTTCTTGCTGAAAACTAGACAAAAACAATTGTGCCGTACACACACATGTGGGGAATGCCACAGAAAGTACGTACGCTTACAACCAGCAGCGCAAGCGGTTGCAGAGCAGGCCACGCACGACCAACGAAGGTAGCATCATGCAAAGGCAGAGGCATGCTGCCATCTACAGCCGACTTTCAACTTGTAGAAAACACACGGAACGACTTCAACCAAAGCCCCTTGTTGATGTACAACCACGTTTTGCCACATACAAATGGTGCAGCAATTAGCCAACAGCGATTGGAGCTCGAAAACCATTTACTTTCAGCAATAAATGCGCAACGTTGCCATGCGCTTAAACCCAACAAACACACAAACAGCATGGTGATGGCCTGCTTACGGGCGCATCAAACGCCGACAAGATGCAGGCTATCACAAGCTGTTTGCCCAATCAAGTTGGTATCTTTTATGGTTGCCAAGGCATGCGCGGCCTAAACCCAACCCACCCAGCTAAGGGCAGGCAAGCCCCAAAGCCACACAAGCGCGTAAGCTTAAAGTAAGCACAAGCCCATTAACAAAGGCTTTAAAGGTGCATCAACCCCACGGTCCCTGCCAACTCATAACGTGCAACCTCACTTCACCAGCACTTTCTTCGTCGT
>NZ_HE999445.1:388374-401701 GCF_000312305.1 Prevotella conceptionensis 9403948
CTGTCGAGTTCGTTGCCCGCCGAAAGCTTGGCCATGAAGGCGATGTCGGCCGCATTGATGGGACCCACCACGCGGATGCCCGTCATATCTTTGGGGTTAAGGGCGTGGAAGAGGTCTTCAAGCGTGCCTGGTTCCTCGATGTTGATGGTTAAGGCGTTGAAAAACGTGTCGTTATCCTGTCGGTAGCCAAACGTTTGTTCGTCGTTCGTGTTTGGCGTTTGGGATATGTTTTGTGTCATGTCGCTTTTGTTTTTAAATGAAATGTTTTTGTGTTGCGGCTGCCTCGTGCGCGCCTAAGGCACTGCGTTGATTGGCCTTCGTGCCTGCATTTGCGGGGCAGAAAAGTTTAAAAGCGCGGAAGGCGTTTGGCAAAAGGCAAGCCTTATTACTTGTTTGCAGCTGCAAAAATACAATTTCTTACCATTTTGGGCAATACCTAAAAGATGGTATTTATACCTTGTCTAAAATAAAAACGCGGGGTGCAACGGCCGCGAAAACAGCGAGAAAGAGAAGTAAATGTACTGCGGGGTGCATGCCAACACACTACACTACCGAAACATTCGGAAATATTTTCGGAGGAAACAGGCTCATGATGATGTATAATTTGCAACCTTTTTTATATCTTTGCAACGATAGAAACGAAATGGTTGGCAACTGCATGCCAACCCGATAATGGCATTAAGATAATGAAACAGGATTTAATGGCATTGGTGAAAGCCGTAGAAAAGAAATTAGGACAGAGCATAACGGTGGCAACCGACTTCGAGAAATTGGCCTTGGCGTTTGCTCGACAGCACGTTATGTTGCAGCCCACCTCGCTGAAACGGCTCTGGGCACACCTTTCGGGAGCCGAGAAACCTTCGGCCGAAGTGCTGGATAAGGTGGCGTTGTTTGTGGGTTTCCAAAGCTGGAAGGACTTTAAAGACGCGCTGCACGGCGACGACGACGGACAAACCAATTACGAAGTGTAGCTTTTTTTGCGCGCGTTTAGTGCCACGTATGGGCAACAAAAGCAGCTTTACAACCCCCTCCCCCTACGGAGAGTGGGGAGCGACAGCTGTTGAAGTGGCAACGCATCATCTCTCCATCCTTTTTAATCGCCTTGTCGCCATCGCCTTCACGTATGCGCCAGGCCTCTTGGCATTGAAATAATAGAATGCCAAAAACTTGTTGAGCGTGTAGAGATAGCTGCCTTGCGGGATGAGATTTCTAACCCAACAGGCCTTAATTTGCTTGTAGGGGTAAATCAGAAAAAGCTTGTTAATGTCTTTAAGGTCAAGGTGCAGCATCACCAATTCTATCAAGAACTCGTCCGTGATGTTGTTGATAGAACTGGAATCGTAAGACCAAAAGCAATGTTCTTGCTTCAGTTTTTTCAATAACTGCCGCTTTATCTCTGCTTTTTGCATACTACACAACGATGTTTACCCACTTGCAAATATACGCAAAACAAATGTTACGAACAAATTAAGCGGTAAGCAAATCAACTATAACCTGCGTTAAACGCCACCCAATTTGGCACAACTCCATGCACAAGTGAAAACGAAATCGGATAATGAAGATTTGGGATTGCCGGTGAAAAGTGATACATTTGCACTACAACAACATAAAATAGGAGGACAGATTATGGCAACCTACACCATAAACATCAATGAACGCACAAAAGAAGGCCGCAGCATAGTGGACTACCTTCGTGAAAAGGGGCTAATACCAACACCGCAGCCAGACAACGGGAAAGAGGCTACACGCCGTGCGCTTAATGAGTTGCGCGAGGGAAAAGTAACTCGTTGCAAGACTTTCGACGATTATTTGGAAAGCGTTAAATAACACATGAAATCGTCTATACAGGGCAATACAAGCGCGATTTGAAACGTGCGCGCAAACGCCAGATGCAAGAAGACGACCTCAATGAAGTCATCCGCCTGCTAGCCGAAGACCAACCACTGCCCGCTGAAAGGAGAGACCACGCACTTACAGGCAAGTTTTCAGGACTGCGCGAATGCCACATACACCCTGATTGGCTGTTGATATATGGCAAAGAAGACTTTTTCACAACCGCGGAAGGCGTTGTAACAAAGGAACTGCACATACTAAACCTCGTACGTACGGGCACGCATGCCGACTTGTTTTAACAGCTTTTCTTATGAAATAACGTAAACAGAAAAGCACCTTTCCACTACCCTTTCAGCCCCACAAAAACGATATTGGCGGCGTTTACAGCCCCACATAAAAAATCAAAAGCCCGACATTTGCATGCCGGGCCTTTGCCATAACTAGTTGTTCTTTTTATTGTTGAGGAGCAACAGCGCCGCTTCTCTTCTCCTTGATACGAGCCTTCTTGCCCGTGAGTGCGCGGAGATAGTACAGTTTTGCGCGACGAACCTTACCACGCTTGTTCACCTCGATGCTGTCGATGTTGGGCGACTCGATGGGGAAGATACGCTCAACACCCACCGTTCCCGACATCTTACGAACAGTGAAACGTTTCTTGTCTCCGTGACCAGAGATGCGGATAACAACACCGCGGTAAAGCTGGATACGTTCTTTTGTACCCTCGATAATTTTGTAAGCGACAGTAATCGTGTCTCCCGACTTAAATTCGGGGAACTTTTTGCCGGTTGCAAATGCTTCTTCAGCAACTTTAATCAAATCCATTTTGCTTGATATTTAAATTGTTTATCGCCCAACGTAACATAGCTAGGTAACTCTTCTTCCTGCCAGCGATTACGCCGAAAAGCGGTGCAAAGGTACTGCTTTTATCGTTCTTGGCCAAATGATTGGCGCGAAAAGTGAACTTGCGCAGTACGACATAGCCGCAAAAAAACAAGTCAGGCAAGCGACATTAGCCGTTTGCCTGACTGCTTTGTAGCGGGACCCAGGATTGAACTGGGGACCTCATGATTATGAATCATGCGCTCTAACCAGCTGAGCTATCCCGCCAACGTTTGCTTGTTTGCGGGTGCAAAGGTAAGATAAAAATACGAAACGAGCAAAAAAAAATGTGTTTTTTCGGGCGAATACCGTAAAAAAGTGGTATTTTTGTACACGATATGAAATAAAGCAGGGGGTCGGCGAGGCACCCGTGCCACCTCTCCAACGTAGGCCCAAGGGACAAAAGGAGGGCAAGCATACATTATATTTAATAGCAAACCACTATCTGTATTGTTATGGACAAGCAAAGACTGTGCATCGAGCACGAGCTAACATCTAACTCGACAGCAATCATCTGGGACCTCATTAGCACCGATTCGGGGCTGGCGCGATGGATGGCAGACAGCGTAACACAAGAGGGAGAACGACTAACCTTCGTGTGGGGCGAACTATGGAGCCACCACGAAGTGCGAACGGCCACCATTGTTGAGAAGGTTAAGAACCAATACATCAAGGTAAGTTGGGACGACGAAGAGGGACCCGACAACTTTTTTGAACTGCGAATGGACAAGAGTCACATCACCAACGACTACATGCTGACCATTACCGACTTTGCTTGGGATGATGAAATGGACAGCCTCCACTCCATTTGGACAGACAATTTGGCCAGGCTGCGCAACACCTGCGGCATCTAACAAAAGCCTTAAACCATGTTGCGAGCGAGGGGTTGGCCACTTTTCCCTGGTGGTGGCATTAGCCTGTCGGCTAGACTTTCTTGCGCACTATCGCGCGCCAGTTAACCTTTCAACCAGTATGACACGTACACTTTTCCTCTAACTTTTTATACCATAAGGCATACCATTTACAAGCTTTTCTGCGCATCCGCTCGTTGTTGCTGCGCGTCGTTGTCCATCGTTTAAACTGCGTTTAGGGGCGTACGGCTGGCGTTTCGGTGCAAAACCTTGCACAGCAGCGAGCTGTTGGCCATTGGTTTTATCGCCGAACACCATCGGCGAGAGAGCACTCACTGCGCCCATTTCGCTTGCCACACCACGGCAAATACACCATTTTTTTCGTACCTAGGCACAAGAAAATGGCGACACACAACCACGTGCTTACCAAAAAATGCGTACCTTTGCGATGCGGTCTATGCCTTTTGTACAGCTCTGGCAACAGCCTTCAACGAGCCGACATGGGGCAAGGACGCACCCTCAAACAATGGTTTTAACATCATAATCACCTATTATTATACTAAGAAATGAACAGGAGAAAAGTTTTTCTTTCGCTTCTAATAACGGCCGTTACGTTGTGCGGATGTGGCGCACGCTATGCTGTTACGGGCATAGAGCGCAGCAGAGTGCTGATAGACAAACGCTACGATGCCGCCAACGATGCCGAATTGCAGGCCTTCATCGCACCCTATAAGCAACAAGTAGACAGTCTGGTGGCACCCATTGTGGGGCGCGCGGGCTGTAACATGTCGGCAGGAAGGCCCGAAAGCACATTATCCAACCTCATGACTGACATTCTTGTTTGGGCCGGACAACGCTATGGCGAGCAGCCACAGTTTGGCGTTTACAACGTTGGCGGTCTGCGCGCGGCCATCGTCGAAGGAGACGTTACGCGCGGCGACATCATCAACGTGGCCCCTTTCGAAAACAAGGTGTGTTTCATTACGCTTACCGGCGAACAAGTGCAACGGCTGTTCGAACAGATAGCCAAACGCGGCGGAGAAGGCGTAAGCCACAGCGTGAGACTGGTTATCGACAAGAACCGACAACTGAAACGCGCCACCATAGACGGCAAACCCATCGACCCAAAGGCACAATATCGCGTGGTGACCAACGATTATGTGGTGCAAGGCAACGACGGCATGCCTGCCTTTAAGGAAGGAACGCACCTTGTTGCGCCCCAATCGGAGGAAAACAACGTGCGCTATGTGATGATGGATTACTTTCGCGAGCAAATGAAAGCGGGCAAAACCGTGTGCGGAAAACGCGAGGGAAGAATAATAATTGAATAGTTTGTGCGTGCGAAAGGCACTTAGTCCATGAGTTTTACCGCACCCCAACCCTGGAACGGAAAAGAACAATTTCGCTAAACAATGGGGTTATGCCACAACAAACGAACAGCCCACAACCTCAAAATAAACGACACAAAAGATGAAGAAATACCTGTTAATGGCCGTGGCTTGCATGGCCTTGCTTACAGCACAAGCACAGAAACAGCTGGTTATACTACACACCAACGACACGCATAGCTGCATCATGCCTTTGAGCGAACACCTGGCCGACACAGCCATCGCCGGGCGCGGAGGTTTTCTTAGGCGCGTGGAAATGATAAAGCAAGAACGACAAAAGCATCCCGACTTGCTGTATTTCGACAGCGGCGACTTCTCGCAAGGGTCGCCCTACTACTCCATGTTTAAGGGCGATGTCGAGATAGAGCTGATGAACCGCATGGGTTGCGACGCCAGTACGGTGGGCAATCACGAATTCGACTTCGGCATGGAGAACATGGCGCGCATCTTCAAAAAGGCAAAATTCCCCATCCTTTGCGCCAACTACGACTTCACCGGCACGCCTCTCGAAGGCGTAGTTAAGCCATATACCATCATCCATCGCAATGGTTTAAAGATTGGCGTGTTCGGTATAGACCCCAAGTTGGAGGGGCTTGTACTCGCTAAGATGTACAAAACGGTGAAGTACCTAGACCCTGCCGCCACGGCATTAAAGGTGGCAACGATGCTAAAAAAGAAGATGAAATGCGACGTGGTGATTTGCATTTCGCACCTAGGTTGGGGCATTGGGGGCGACGACGACCAGAAGATGATAGCAGGTTCGCGCCATATCGACCTGGTTTTGGGTGGCCATTCGCACACGTTCTTCGAGAAATTACGCTATGCCAACGACCTCGACGGCAAGCCCGTGCCCGATGACCAGAACGGGAAAAACGCCGTATATGTGGGCAAAATCGTGCTCACAGTGGGAAAGAAGTAAGCGCGGAGCAGGGCGCAAAGCAAAATGCCACACAATAACCGCCCACCTTTTGCGTTTACATATAACGTATGAAGCAACTTATATACCTTATTATATATATGTGTTTGTTGCCCATCACTACGATGGCACAACAACGGCGCGTAGAGAACAGGCCCTACACCGACCTGCGTCCATTTCATTTTGGCGTGGCAGTGGGTGTTCATATGCAGGATGTGGAGTTGTTTAACGCTGGTCCACAGACGCTAACGTTAGACGGCGGACAGGTTATTGAGACCAACATCGCCGCCGAACAAGACCGCTATGACCCAGGTTTCGTGGTGGGCGTAACGGGCGAACTGCGCCTTAACCGACACTTCCAGCTGCGCGCCGTGCCTGCAATGTACTTCGGAAATAGGCATCTGGTGTTTAAAAATCAAGGGCAAACGGATGCCGACGGCCAACCCATCGTACACCGGCAAGACATGAAAACGGCCTATATCTCTACGGCTTTCAACCTAATTTTTGCCGCACCACGGTTCAACAACCATCGTCCGTACCTTGTGGCAGGCATTAATCCCATGCTCAATCTCAGCGGAAGTGATACCGACATCTTGCGATTTAAACGCCACGATGTGTTTGCCGAGGTGGGTATTGGTTGCGATTTCTACCTGCCTTACTTTAAACTTCGCCCCGAATTGAAGTTTATGTTCAGTCTTATCGACTGCTTAGATGCTAAGCATGTCGACCGACTTCGCGACAAAAACCTTGTGCCTTATGCTCGTTCCACATCGCGCGCAACCAGTAAAATGATTGCCCTATCGTTTTATTTTGAATGAAGTGGACAGGTGGACGAGATGACAAGTAGGCAAGTTAACGAGATGACGAGTGGACAAGTTAACGAGTAGACAAGGTGACAAGTTAACAAGTAGACGAGTGGACAAGCTGGTAGGCGCAGCCATTTTTTCACCCTTTCACCTTTTCACCTTTAAAAGGCGCAGCCATTTTTTCACCTTTTCACCTTTTCACCCTTTCACTTTTTCACCTTTAAAACGCCTCTCCACTTGTTCTTAATCAACAAAATTTAGGTATCGAGCAAAAAAACGCTCATTATTTGTAGGTATATAGCGAAACATTTACTAACTTTGCATCATCAAAAGTTAGTACGGAGCACGATGAAAAAAGTGCAACTACAAGAAAACGCCTTTGCTAAAACCAAAGGAACAACACCAAGATTGCTTGTACCTAAGGCCACTACGGCGCACGGAACGCAACTTTTGAGCAACACGAACAGAACATATTATACAAAAACATTTAAACAAGAACATTATTATGGCTTACGTTATTAGTGACGATTGTATCGCTTGCGGCACCTGTTTGCCCGAATGCCCCGTTGAAGCAATCTCTGAGGGCGATATTTATAAGATTGATGCAGATGCCTGCACCGAGTGCGGCACATGCGCTAGTGTATGTCCCAGCGAGGCTATCAGCCTGCCCTAAGGAACATTTAAAAGATTACCGAAGAGGCCAATAAACAAGGTTTAGATGGACAACGGCTTGCACATCTATGTGCAAACATCCCCTGGCCATCAATAAGCTAACCTTGCTTATTGGCCTCTTTTTTATGTCTTTTTCGTTAGGTTCGCCGCCAACGGCTCGGCAAAAGAGTGGCTCAGCCAACCAAATCATCAACCTGCCAACCCATCTTCTCGTCAACTTGTTAACTTGTCCACCCGCCAACCAGCCTACTTGTCCACCCGTTAACTCGTCAACTTGTCCCCTCGCCAATCTATCTTCTCGTCAACTTGTTAACTTGTACACCCGTCAACCAGCCAACTTGTCCACCCGTTAACTCGTCAACTTATCCCCTCGTCCACTTGCCTTCTTGTTAACTTGTCCCCTCGTCAACTAATCCCCTTGCCCTCTCGTTAACCCATAAAAGCCTAGACACATGGGCTGAACAGCCTGTAATGAGCAAAGAGCTGCCGAACTTTTTTCCACACACGTGTCCTTCTTCTTCGTCCACCGCCCTACAAATTACCTAATAATAAGTATTGTGAAAAATCTGCAAAGTTCCTACTTTTGCAGCCGAAAAAAGGATAACAACCAACAACAACAATATGATATGTATCTCACATTGCAAGCACCTGCTGCTTGCATCAATGATTATTTGTGCAGCATCAACGGCTTACGCCCAGACAGACGCCAACGCGAACGACGCGGAAACAAAGCATCCGATGGAGCTTAGCGGACACGTTACGGGCAAACAAGGCGAGCCACTGATAGGCGTGGTCGTGCAAGTAAAAGGCACCAACACCCGTACCATAACCGACGAGCAGGGCGCATACACGCTTTCCGCGCCACAAGGGGCGCACATAACACTTACTTTCCATTATATTGGATGCAAACCCGCCGAACGACAAGTAGACCTTTCGCAAAGCTGCAAGCAAGATGTTCAGCTGAACGAGGCCACCGAAATGCTCCAAGGCGTTGAGGTGGTGGGGCGCAACGAGCGGTCGTACAAAAACACGCTATCGTTTGTTGGCACCAAAACGGCCACGCCCATAAAGGATGTTCCACAATCCATTGGCTACGTAACTAAGGAACTCGTGCTAGACCAAGGCGCCACAACGGTTAACGACGTGGTAAAAAACATCAGCGGCGTTAACCAATATAGCTTCTACAACGATTTCTCCATACGTGGCTTTCGCACCACAGGAAACCGCAACTCAGGAAACCTCATCAATGGCATGCGCGCCCAAACAAGCCTGTGGAAACAGCAATCTCTGGCAAATATCGAGCGTGTTGAGGTTATAAAAGGCCCTGCATCGGCGCTCTTCGGCAACGCATCGCCAGGTGGAGTAATCAATAGGGTTACGAAAAAGCCGCTCTCCGAAAACCGCAGACAGGTAAGTACCACCGTGGGGAGCTACTCTACGTTTAATGTTTACAGTGATTTCACCGGGCCGCTCGACCGAAAAGCAACCCTTCTCTATCGCCTAAACCTGGGTTATGAAAACACCGACTCGTACCGCGACTTGCAAGGAGGGCAGAACTTCATTGCGGCGCCGTCCTTTTCGTACGTTCCCAACAGCCGCACACAATTCAATGTCGACGTTTTCTTCCAACAATACAACGGAAAGATAGACCGCGGACAAAGTATTTTCGGCGATGGCGACCTCTACTCGGTGCCCATCTCGCGCTCGTTGTCGGCGGCCAACGACTACTTGAAAGAACGGCTGGTGAACATTACGCTCGGACTATCTCACAAGCTTTCCAATCACGTTTCGTTCAACAGCACATATCTCAACTCTTCGTACGACGAAGACATGCAAGAGCACAATCAGGCCAACGCCTATGTGCTGAACGCCGACAGCACGCAGAACAACAGCCGCGTAATGATGCAGGCGATGGTAAGGAAACGCCATTTTCGCAACAACAGCTTCAACAACTATCTGAACATCGACTTCAATACGGGCCGTGTGCGCCACACAGTGCTGGTGGGATGGGACTATTTCCAAACCGACTTGCTGGCCGGGACATCGTCGATGACTGCCAAGGGCTACCTTTTAAAGAATGGAAAGACGACAACACGGTTCGACAAACGAAAGATAAACAATTATGTACTCGATGCCGACGGCAACCCAAAGACCAACGTTCCCTACTTCGACCTCAACTCCACAACGGGAAATGGCATGAAAGACATCAGCAAGTACGTGTTTACCACCGACCCCATCAACCCCTATCGACAATACTCGCACGGCATTTACGTGCAAGAACAGCTTAAATACGGCAGGCTTCAGCTACTGTTGGGCCTAAGGCAAGAGTTCTTTACCGACATCCTTAACAGGCGGTTGGCCGACGAAAGCCGCTCTACCCAACACGCACTGATACCGCGCGTTGGCGCAGTTGTGGCCCTCAACAAGGCCATTAACGTGTACGGAACGTGGGTTAAGGGTTTCGAACCGCAGGCTGCCAGCATCCAAAGCGACCCGAATACGGGCGGCCCGTTCTCGCCAGAGCAGTCGCAGCTGCTCGAGATGGGCATAAAGAGCGATTGGTTCGACCGCAGACTTAGCCTCACAGCGGCACTCTTTCACCTCACCAAGAACAACACCTTATATAATGCCGGCGATGCTGGCAACCCCAACTTGCTGATGCAAGTGGGCGAAGAAGTGGCCAAGGGCGTGGAAGTTGATGTTGCAGGCGAGATATTGCCGAACTGGAGTGTGGTGGCAAACTACGCTTATACAGATGCAAAGATAACCAAAACGGCAACGGATAAGGAGCGCGACTTTGGCACTCAACGGCCCAACACGCCGCGACACGCCGCCAACGTATGGACAAAATACATCCTTCGGCATGGTGCATTGCGCAATCTTGGTTTCGGCATCGGCGTAAATGCCAATAGCGAACGTTACGGACAAGTGGGCAAACGCGCCAACACCATCGTTTATCCAGGCTATGCCATACTGAACGCAGCCTTGTATTATCGGGTGAGAAGTATGCAACTACAACTAAATGCCGACAACTTGCTGAACAAGACTTATTGGGTTGGCGGTTACGATAAGCTACGTTCGTTCCCTGGTGCTCCTTTGTTTATAAAGGCAACAGCCACTTACAGGTTTTAAAGAACTTGGTGCAATTAACACATTTGGCCAACAGCATCGGTTTAACCGACGTTGTTGGCCAAATTCGTTTCATTGCTTGAAGCTCATAAAACATGGGCTAAGAGAAGCCATGCCAGTCCAACCACATGTATTACGACCGCTTTTGTTAAGTCTATTTCGGCAGACAAGCAAGGTCTACACAACAGGCGTAACCTATATTACGACCTCTTTATTAAGCCTTATTTCAGCAGTTCACTAAGGCGACTCAGCAGTTCGTCGCCGCGCAAGTCCCTGCCAACAATCTCGCCCTTTTGGTTGATAAGCACACATGCAGGTATGCCTTGTACTTGATAAAGACGTGCAGCAGAACACTCCCAACCTTTCAGGTCGCTAGCTTGAATCCATCCCAAGCCCATATCTTTCACGGCGTTTTCCCAGTCTTCCTTCTTTTCGTCGAGCGAAACGCCCACTATTTCAAGACCCTTTCCGCGAAACTTAGAATAGGCTTGCACCACATGGGGCATCTCCATGCGGCATGGTCCGCACCACGAAGCCCAAAAGTCTACCATCGTTATCTTGTTCTTAGCCACCACATCCGACAGTTTCACCTGCTTACCATCAAGCGTGGGCAACGTAAAATCGGCATATTGTCCCCCTTCGGCAGGGGCAGTTTGGGCACCATCACCAGCATTAGCCGTATCAGCTGTCTGCTCGGTTGTCTGCGTTGCGGCAGAGTCTTGGTTGTTACAGTTTTGTTTCTTGCAAGTACACGAGGCAAAGGTAAAGGCTATCGCCAATACCCATGCAGAAAGGATTGTTTTCTTCATATAGTTGTTTTGTTTTAAAAAAAGCTTGTGCGCGTTTGCCGCAAAGTTTTAGACACAAAGCCAAACGTTGGACAAATGCGCACAATATCGTGTTAGTTGTTTTTGCCGACCACAAGCTTGTTAAGCCGTTTTCGGCAGGTTTACGCGCAAAGCTTGCTGCCTGGCATCACTTCACGCTTTCAGTCTTTACGCTCTCAATTGCGCCCGTTATGGGGCTAACCACCATCTGCGTAAGCTGTTTCTTGCCGAAAAGTTCGCCGCTAAGCGGTTCGGTTTTGCCAAACTGAGCCATGTAAAGTTCGATAACGGCCCGCATGTTGTTCTCTTGTGCCACAGAGATTTTCACCTTACCAGGCAGATTTACATACACGCCCGCATTGTCTTTCACCTTTCCGCGGTCGATAGATGCCTGCATAGTGGGTATCGAATGCAGGTCTTCTACACTTATATAATAAGGTTTTCCGCCCAAATCATCCTTATCGGCCATACCATAATGCCGCGAAAAGCGGAACAGCACCTCGCGTTCTACGGCCTTTGTAGGCACGAAGTTGATAACGGTTTCGGTGGTATCTTTAACCGTTGTGCCAGCAAACACTTGCAGCAGTGCACGTTCTTGCAGGTCTAGGTTGTTAAGCATCAGCCGCAACTGTTCGCCATCTTTGGGCATGGCATCTGCTTGTCCGCGCGAAAGTTGGTTTCGGCTGTCGCGTATGTCGTATATCTCCTTGGCTATTAACTCGGCCATCTTAGCCGACGAGCCAGCCGAAAGAATTTCTTGATTCATGAAATCCTTGGGGTTAAGCTGGCGTTTAACCCGTGCTGGCACAAAGTTTTTGGGCTGTTTGGGTTCAGGCGGCGTGGTGTTGATAGCCAGCAACAAGCCATTATCGGCCAACTTTACGTCGCTAATGCTGTGTTTCTTGTCCATAGCCGCCACGTAATGCTTGGTAGAGTCGGGCGTGCCAAAGTCGGTAATGTTGATGCCAACCACGCGATACGCTGTGGATTTCTCCATCGGTGTGTTAAAAAGCTTCATGTATTTTTCGCCATACATAGCCAGTTCGCCTGGCGTATAGGTGGTTTTCTCCACCATAACGGCGAGCCTTATTCCTGTTTTGGGCAAGAAATAAGGGATGCCCTCTGCTTGTGCATTGCCTTGTGCAAAGCCAGAAATGGCGGCAAATGCCAAGGCTGCAATGGTAACGAATAGCTGTTTCATATCTATTGTTGATTTTATTATATAATAAAAAGCCTCACCATCACCCCCTCTCCAAAGGGCGAGTGGAATGAGATACTTTATTGTGGTATCGCAGTTGACCTGTTGACACGTTTATTAGTTTATCAGGAACGCAGCCTAGGCCAACAGACCCCTTGGTTTAAGCCTTGCCCACACCCACGAACCTACGCCTTAAATGCGTTAAAAGTTCACAAGCATTTGACTTTGTTCCTTTATTTTTCTACTTCCTTACTGGCCTTCAATTAACGACTTACTGCTTAAAAGCCTGCCGCTTATAACTTTCTACCTACTACTTTACGACTTTACTACCTACTACTTACTCCTTACTACCTACTACTTACTCCTTACTACTTTACTACCTACTACTGACTACTTACTCCTTACTACCGACCACTTACTACTTACTACTTTACTCCTTACTAACTTAGAAACTTAAAACTAAGCCAGAAACTCGAACGCTTGCGGCAGGTAAGCCACGATGTCGCCTGCCATCAGGCTTTCTTTTCCCAGTTGTTTTGCCGCCAAGTCGCCAGCCAGTCCGTGCAGGTACATCCCCACGATGCAAGCATCTTCGCGGTTATACCCCCGCGCCAACAGTCCTGTTATGATGCCCGTCAGCACATCGCCGCTGCCGGCAGTGGCCATCCCGGCGTTGCCCGTGGGGTTGAAATACACCTTTCCCGTAGGCAAGCAAAGCGCAGAATAGTGTCCTTTAAGCAAGATATAGGCTTGTAGGTGTTGAGCCAAGTCGAGTGCTTTCGACAGTCGGTCGTAGTCGCCTTCGCTCCCACCGTTGCCCAACCTGTC
>NZ_HE999445.1:402252-407517 GCF_000312305.1 Prevotella conceptionensis 9403948
TTGCCCAACCTGTCGAACTCGCCCACGTGTGGTGTCAGTATCAAGTTCTGTGGCAGCTGTTGCATCCACGCCTTATGCGAGGCCAGTATGTTCAGCGCATCGGCATCAATCACCATCGGACATTGCGTACGTCGTATCTGCGAGATAAGCGCAATGGCCGTATCTTCGTGTTGTCCCAGGCCAGGACCCATCCCCACGGCATCATAATGTTCGGTGTCGAGGGGTTCGGTGAAGAAATAATCTTCTTTACCAGCGCTTAAAATGGCCTCGGGCAGAGATATTTGCATCACGTCGTAGTTGCGCCGAGGGGTACAGATGGTTAGTTTTCCCACCCCCGAACGCATGCAAGCACGCCCGGCCAGCACCGCTGCTCCGGCCATGCCGTAGCTACCGGCCACGATAAGTGCATGCCCCATCAGGCCCTTATTAACGAAATCGCCGCGTTTAAGCATTCGGCTGCGCACGTCGGCCTCCTCCAACACCTTGTATTTTGCATCTGTGCGCGCGATGTACTCTGGGCTAAGCCTAATGTCCAGCACCCGCAAGCAACCTATAAACTGCTGGTTGTCTTCAAAAAGCATGGCCAACTTCTTCTGTTGCAACGTCAGTGTGAGGTTCGCTTTCACAATATGCGACTTCACATTGTGCGTATTGTCCTCGGTCATCAGCCCCGAAGGCAGGTCGATGCTCACCACCTTGGCAGGCGATTGGTTGATGTATTTCACCAAAGAGGCAAAGCCGCCGGTAAGTGTCTTGTTCAGTCCGGCACCGAAAAGTCCGTCTATCACCACCGTTTCGGCCGTCAGTTCAGGCGGGTCGAAGTCCACCACAACCTCCGTAAAGGCCTTGATGCGCTTACAATCCATCACCCTTTGCTTGTTCGTGGCGCAGTCGTCAGACAGTTTACCGTTAACGTTGAAGAGAAACACCGCCACCTTATAGCCAGCCTCGGCCATCAAACGGGCCACAGCCAGCGCATCGCCGCCGTTGTTTCCTGGGCCAGCAAACACCACGAACGGCGTTCTGTTGTCCCATTCTTCTCGCAAGACGCGCACAATGGCCTTGGCCGCACGTTCCATCAGGTCGATGCTTGCCACGGGCTCGTTTTCAATCGTAAACTTGTCTAGCTCCTTAATCTGAGTGCCAGTGAATATCTTCATAATGTGCAAAAATACAAATTAAATTACTTTTGACTAGCAAAAGCACCTAACATTTACATATTATTATGTTCTTTGTGCCGAAATGCTAACAAAATGCACCATAAAGATGCTTTATGGCAGGTACGGCGACAGGCTTTGCCACCCCTCAATCAGCCCTCTTACAACAGCTTTAAATCTTTTTCTGATGAACGATTTAGGCCAAACGCATTGTTAATGTTTTACAAATCCGCCATCATTCAGCACAAAGCGGTCTTGCCTATTAAGATGTCCATAGATAGGGAGGGACTCGTTGCCTTGCGATGCAAAACCAAGTGAAACACCCCTCATTGATGCACGAAACACCAGGATTAAGATACGATTAAGTCTGAAATTTTGTCCCATTCGGCTATGTCAAAACATGGTTGTGCATCAAAAGGCCACCTGGCGGAAGGCATTCCAAACATCCACTACAAGCCGTAAACAGCCTATTGCCGGCAGATTACTGCTGCATTTGCCTGATGCCGCCTGCGTTGGCCGTGGTCAGCATACTCTGCAAACGCTTGCGCCGAGAGGTAGTAAGCGCACTGGCTCCCTGTTCTGTTGCTCATGCACGCTTACATGGCACAACTACCCTTGTCCAGTTTTCGGTAAGAATTTTAACACAAAAAGTGCCCTTTTCGTCAACCAACCGCCCATCTTGTCGCAAAAAATCGATTCTCGCGGAGGTTTGTCTTGATGCGAAAAGGGGCTGGTTGTACATGTAGGTAAAATGAATATTTATTTAAGGAAACCGCCATTTGCACCAGTTTTTAGGCTATTTGTTGCTAAATGTACCGTGTTTTGGTGCTAAACGCAGTGCGTTTTGGTGCAAAATGCAGTGCGTTTTGATGCTAAATGCAGTGTGTTTTGATGCTAAACGCAAGGTAAAATGGTGCAAAATGCAGCTCAAAATGGTGCTAAATGCAACGCGAAAAGCATATAAATACACCACTATTGTATAAACATAACCTCTCCGAGACATGAAACACATGCCTGAAAAGGGCAAAATAGCCATTAAAAAGTGGGGTTTTAGGGGTTAAAAGGGCGAAATTGAGCTTGGAAAATTACGAGCCGGCAACCAAACTAGAAAGGCTAAATGGTGCAAAATGCAGGTTTCTTTCTCAAATGTAGACAAGACGGAAGACGTAAAAAGCCAAAAACAGTAGTTATTTACCTACTTTTCGGCCTACATTTTCGCTAGAACGGAGTAAAACTCAGAGTGCATTTGTAAAATAATATATAAGAATTTAAGATTTTGAGTTGGTGGGTTGAGGAGTTTTTGAGCTGATGAGTTGTTAAGTTGGTGAGTTGGTTAGTTTGTGAGCTGGTGAGTTAAGGAGTTGGTGAGTTGAGGAGTTTTTGAGTTGATGAGTTGTTAAGTTGGTGAGTTGGTTAGTTTGTGAGCTGGTGAGTTGGTAAGCTGATAAATTGTTAAGTTGACGAGTTGATGCGTTGGTAAGCTGATGAGTTGATGAGTTGTTGAGTTGATGAGTTGATGAGTTAGTGAGTTAGTGAGTTGGTGAGTTGGCAAGCTGATGAATTTGATGAGTTGATAAGTTTGTGGGCGCAGCCATTTTTTCACCTTTTCACTTTTTCACCTTTTCACCTTTAAACGTCATTTTTTCACCCTTTCACTTTTTCACCCTTTCACCTTTAAACGTCATTTTTTCACCTTTTCACCCTTTCACCTTTAAACGTCACACTTTCCCCCTTTCACTTTTAAACGCCCTCCTCAACCCCATAAAAACCTAAATAACGTTAGTTAAGTCCCCGTGTTCCACTTTTTTTTCGTATTTTTGCAGCTTAATAGCAAAAAGATTATATGGCTCGAATTAAATTGATAGATAAGGTTTTCGAGACCTCCATCACGGAAACCCAAATACAAGAACACGTTAAAGCCGTTGCAGACAGGATAAACAAAGACATGGCCGATAAGAACCCGCTGCTTTTGGCCGTACTAAATGGCTCGTTTATGTTTGCCGCCGACCTCATGCGCATGCTCACCATACCCTGCGAAATATCCTTCGTTAAGCTGGCATCCTACCAAGGCACAACATCAACGGGAAAAATTAAAGAAGTGATTGGCATCAACGAAGACCTTGCCGGACGAACGGTTATCATCGTTGAAGACATCGTTGAGTCGGGATTGACCATTAAACGCATGATTGAATCGCTGGGAACGCGCTCGCCCAAGTCGATACATATCTGCACATTGCTGGTTAAACCCGACCGACTTACGGTTCCACTCGATGTGGAATATGCCGCCTTCGAAATACCAAACGACTTTATTGTGGGCTATGGCTTGGACTATAACCAACAAGGGCGCAACCTAAGAGACATTTATACCGTGGTGGAAGAGTAAGGACACAACGCTTTTTCACATGCAATGGTAAAAAACCACATAATAATTTTTTCACAATAAACACAACGAAATGAAGAATATCGTTATCTTCGGTGCACCCGGTTCGGGCAAAGGCACACAAAGCGACAAGATGATCGCCAAGTACGGTTTAGAACATATCTCGACGGGCGACGTCCTGCGCAACGAGATAAAGAACGGCACACCATTGGGCAAGACAGCCAAGGAATATATCGACAACGGGCAACTGATACCCGACGAACTGATGATTGACATCCTGGCCAACGTGTACGACAGCTTTGGAAAAGAACATAAAGGCGTTATCTTCGACGGCTTTCCACGCACCATTGCCCAAGCCGAGGCACTTAAAAAGATGCTTGCCGAACGCGGACACGAGGTGGCTGCCATGATTGAACTGGACGTTCCCGAAGAAGAACTGATGAAAAGACTGGTGCTGCGCGGACAACAAAGCGGGCGCACAGACGACAACGAAGAAACAATTAAAAAACGACTGGGCGTGTATCACAGCCAAACGGCACCGCTCATCGAATGGTATAAAACAGAAAACATCCACAACCACATCGACGGATTGGGCGAACTGGAACGCATCTTTGCCGACGTGTGTGCTGTGATTGACAACATCTAAACTGCTCATGCCCGAATCAAACTTCGTAGACTACGTAAAGATTTACTGCCGCTCTGGTAAGGGCGGAAGGGGTTCTATGCACCTCCGACACGTAAAATACAACCCTAACGGCGGTCCCGACGGGGGCGACGGCGGGCGCGGTGGAAACATTTACCTGCGCGGAAACCACAATTATTGGACGCTGTTGCACCTTAAATTCCAACGGCACGTGTTCGCCGAGCATGGCGGAAACGGCGGAAGAGACAAATGTCACGGCACAGACGGCAAGGACGTTTATATTGACGTGCCTTGCGGAACGGTGGTGTACAACGCCGAAACAGGCAAGTATGTCTGCGATGTTATGCACGACGGGCAGGTGGTGATGCTGCTAAAAGGGGGCCGAGGCGGACTGGGTAACTTCCAATTCCGCACGGCCACCAACCAAACGCCACGCTATGCGCAACCTGGCGAGCCGATGGAGGAGATGACCATCATACTGGAATTGAAACTTTTGGCCGACGTCGGACTGGTGGGCTTCCCCAATGCAGGCAAGTCAACGCTGCTCTCGTCGCTCTCTTCGGCACGTCCTAAGATTGCCAACTACCCTTTCACCACCCTCGAACCATCGCTGGGCATCGTGGCCTATCACGACCATAAGTCGTTTGTGATGGCCGACATCCCCGGCATCATCGAGGGAGCAAGCGAAGGAAAAGGCTTGGGGCTGCGCTTTCTTCGGCATATCGAGCGCAACTCGCTTTTGCTCTTCATGGTGCCCGGCGATACCGACGACATCAAGAAAGAGTACGAGGTACTGCTTAACGAGCTGAACAACTTCAACCCCGAACTGAACGACAAGCACCGCGTATTGGCCATAACCAAATGCGACTTGCTAGACGACGAACTGATTGAGATGTTGCGCGAAACGCTGCCCACCGACCTTCCCGTGGTGTTTATCTCGGCTGTTACGGGGCAAGGACTGTCTGAACTAAAAGACATCCTTTGGCGCGAACTGAACAGCGAGAGCAATAAACTGCAAAGCATCATGGCCGAAGACACCCTCGTTCACCGCGACAAAGACATCAGGATATTTGCGCAAGAACTGG
>NZ_HE999445.1:407642-415489 GCF_000312305.1 Prevotella conceptionensis 9403948
GTCGACGAGGGCGAAGACATCGACGTGGAGTACATCGATGCCGACATCGAAGACCTTGACGACTTTGAATACGAAGACGAAAATGATGCCTAAACTGCTGGAATATGCCCTTGGCCACCGCATTCACGCTTTCAGTACCATGCGTACCGATGGCGCAAGCCAAGGTGCTTACGCCCAATTTAACATCAATCCCTATTGTGGCGATGCCCCCGAACACGTGGCGCAAAACCTCCATAGCCTGTGCCGCGTGCTGGGCATCGCCCCTTCTAACCTCGTTATGCCCCACCAAACCCACGAAACAACCGTGCGACAGGTGGGCAGCGAGCTGCTTTCGATGCCGCAGAACGTGCGCCAAATGGTTTTAGATGGTGTTGACGCACTCATTACCAACGTGCCTGGCGTTTGCATTGGCGTGTCTACGGCCGACTGCATCCCCATCCTTCTCTACGATGCCGAACATCGCGCCACGGCTGCCATACATGCAGGATGGCGCGGAACGGTGAAACGCATCGCACAAAACGCCATCGCGCAGATGCGCGCAGCTTTCGACACCAACCCGCAAAGCTTACGCGCTGTTATTGCCCCAGGCATCTCGCTGCAAAACTTTGAAGTGGGCGACGAAGTGTACGAGGCCTTTGCCAAAGCCACTTTCCCAATGAACGATATTGCGCAACGGCACAACAAATGGCACATCAATCTACCCCTTTGCAACCAATTGCAACTGCAAGAGTTAGGCGTTAAAGCCGAAAACATATACGCAACGGACATCTGCACCTACAACCGCTGCAACGATTTCTTTTCAGCCCGAAGGCTAGGCATCAACTCTGGCCGCATTTTTACGGGCGTTACCATCCGCTGAACATGGCCAAATGGCTGGTTGCCACTTTGCGTGGCGGCATTGGCTTGTGCCTGTTCGCATATATATTTTACACAAATGAAACAGCTTATTGCATTACTCCTCGTCCTGTTCTTCAGTTCGGGTAAGCCCGCTGAGGACCATTTCACACCTGCCGAAACCCAACAAATTAGCATTGCCACGCCTGGCTTGTTCGATAAAGGCAACGTTTTCTTTATCGATCTCAATGCCATTGCGCACAAAAACTATGCCTTCCCGCTGCCTGTGGGCAAGGCCAAGGTGGCCAAAAACAACGCATTGGAGATTACAACCAAGCGTGGCGATGCCGTTAAGGCCATGATGCCCGGAAGAGTTAGGCTGGCAAGAAAGAACAAACAGTGGGGAAACGTGGTGGTGATACGCCACGACAACGGCCTGGAAACGGTGTATGCGCACAACGCTCAGAACCTAGTGAAACCCAACGAAACGGTAGAGGCAGGCCAATCTATTGCCATCGTGGGCAAGAAAGACGGCAAGGGGCGTTGCCTTTTCCTAACGATGGTAAACGGCGGACGTATCAATCCGCAAACCATCGTCGACCCCAAAAGTCATAAACTGAACAAGGGAGTGATGCGATTTGAGAAAAACGGACAACGCGTAACCGTTAGGCAGGCCACAGAAAAAGACCTAGAAGAAAAGCTCTTAGCCGACAAAAAGGGGAAAGCCGATACCAAAAAGACTGCCAGAGAGGAAGAGAAAGCCAAACGCGAAGAGGCCAAACGGCTGAAAGAAGAACAAAAGCTGCTGGCAGAAGAGCAGAAAGCCGCCAACAAAACGCTGCTTAAACCGCAGAAAGACGTGAGGGGCAGCGTAAACAACAAACTTTTCTTGTCCCAGTTTTCGCCCAACGAATGGGCCTACCCACTGCCTGGCAGCCATGTAATTAGCCCTTACGGAGGGCGCAGAAGGCACTCGGGCGTAGACATCAAGACTCGCCCTAATGATAAGATATTGGCCGCTTTCAGTGGCATTGTGGTTCGTTCGGGGCCATATTTCGGTTATGGCAACTGCATTGTCATTCGTCACGACAACGGCCTAGAAACGCTTTACAGCCACCAATCGCGCAACTTCGTGAAGGTGGGACAGGCCGTTAAGGCCGGCGACGTTATCGGACTGACGGGCCGTACGGGTCGTGCCACCACCGAGCACCTGCACTTCGAGGTGTCGTTTAAAGGCAAGCGCATAGACCCTGCATTGGTTTTCAACCACGCGGCTAAGACGCTACACCAGCATACGCTGGTGCACGCTAGCGGTGTTGTGCGCATTGATAAGTCGGCTAGGCTGCCCATAGCACAAGCAAGCGGCAAACAAGAAACAACAAACGTACAATAAAAATACGATGAACATAGAACTGCTTTTCGACCGCTATCTGCAACTGTCGGAGATTAAACGCCCAGGACATATCGAGAGCCTTGGGCACCCTGAGCCCAATTCCACCCAGCAATTGGAACTTGCGGCAGGTACGCCGCTAGCTCCTTTGCTTGTGTACATATATAATAAGGTGTCGGGCACGCCTCGGCAGTGCAAGCGCGAAGGCCTCATCGACTTCATTCCAGGCTTCCGTCTACCCCACTTACGCGAGTGGCCCGCCGCCTACGAGGCCTTCAAATTGGTGCATGGTGAACAATGGTTGCCGCTTTTATTCGATGGCGACAGGGGCTATTATGCCATCAATAGAGAGACAGACGAGGTGGCAATAAGCTTTCTCGACGAGTTCGCATTCATCGATACCGTTAGCCTTAACGCCCTCAACTTCTTGCAAACGCTCGTAGCCAACTACGAACGCAAGGTGTATTCGGTAGACCGTTACGGCCTACTAGACTACGACGAGCGCAGAGAAGGCGAAGTGGCGCGCGAGATAAACCCCGACGTAGACTATTGGATGGAGGAATGAAAGGCTGCTAAATGGTGCGTTTAGTCTTTCTTCTTGGGCCTGGTTTTCTTATTATCCTAGGCATGCAAGACATCCAAGAACAACAAGAAACCCTCAAAAAAAGCCTAGTTCCCCCTATTAAGCCCATAGCAAAGAACATCAAGTTTTGCCATCAATGCCCTTACTTGCCAAAGAAAAAGATGCTTGTACTGGCACTACAAGGGTGCTTGTACTATCGCTACAAGGTGCTTGTACTGGCACTACAAGGTGCTTGTACTGGCACTACAAGATGCTTGTACTAGCACTACAAGGGGCTTGTACTGGGACTACAAGATGCTTGTAGTGCAACTGGAAACAACATTACGCTGATACATGACAGGCTACACGAAGCCAGATAAGCTTCTAAAACCATTTCCTTTTTTATCATAGGCAGGTTCTAAAAAATACAAAGAACAACCTGTGAACCTTTGCGGGGATTTTTTAGAACATGCCTATTATAACCCTCACACTTATGAAAACAACCTCCCTAAAAACTGCATATCTTGCCGAAAGTTCATTGCTGGCGGCTCTTCTCGTTCGTTTAAAGCGCCGCAACCTCTACTTCGTGGCCGGCGAAATCGTCTCGTTCGTTGCCATGTTAGGCTTAGTTGTCTTGGCCACCACCCTCTACAATGCCACGTGGACACTGTGGTTGGCCGCTGTTTGCCTGGCCTTATATGTTATTATCAGGCGCTTTGACGTGCAAAACGAGGCCCGAATAACTGCTGTCGACCAGCTAAGGCAAGCCTATGAAGACGAGGCACGCTACCTAGAAGGCGACTTTACCCCCTTCGGCGATGGTGCATGCCACGCCGACACACACCATCCTTTCGCCCTCGACCTCGACATATTCGGTCCGTCTTCGCTTTTTCATCGGCTCAACCGCACAGTTTCAACAGGCGGAAGTAGGTCGTTGGCCGCCGCACTCACTCAATTGCCCGGCCATACGCCACAGGCTAAGGCCGAAGTGGAACGAAAACGCGAGGCCATAGACGAGTTGGCCGCCAAAGCAACGTGGCGAATGAAGTTTATTGCCCAAGGAAAAGGCAAGGCAGGCGGCATAGACAGCACACGCCTTACACAAACAATGCAAGCCGCCGCAAAGGTCTCCATCCCCCGTTTTGCCGCCGCCCGCCTACCCCTCGCCATAGCCTGCGCCTCCGTTGTGGGCTTTTTCGCCACCTTGTTTCTTGCCGTCTTTACGCCGCTTAGTGCCAATGTGCCCGTTTGGTGGGGCATTATCAACTTCTTTGTGGTGATGTTGATATGCACCAAGCCGCTGCGCATGGTGAGCAAAACGGCCAACCTGTTGCACGCCGAGCTAACGGCCTGCGTGCAATTGCTAAGTCTTATCACCACCGAAGACATGCAGGCCGCATTGAACAAGCAACTGCAAACCGAACTGCAAGGTGCATTGCACGCCTTCAAACAACTGCAACAAACGGTGGCTAGCCTAGACCGCCGCAGCAATGTTTTGGGTTTGATGTTCGCCAACGCCCTTTTTCTAAGCGATTTCTTTCTTGTACGCAAGTTCTTAAAATGGCAAGACAGTCACCTCAAACACTTCGAGCAGTGGGTAGAATGCCTTAGCAAAGCGGATGCACTTGTATCGCTGGCCACTTTCAGATATAATCATCCCGAAACCGTCCAGCCACAAATCGAAGACGCACCAAACATCGTTTATCAAGCCACAAACCTTCGCCACCCATTCTTAGGAATAAAGGCCGTTGGCAACGACTTGCACATCGAACAAGGTCAATACCACATTGTTACGGGTGCAAACATGGCAGGTAAAAGCACGTTTCTCAGGTGTGTGGGCGTGAACTACGTGCTGGCTATGGCCGGATTGCCTGTGTTTGCCGGCGAGATGAGGGTTTCGTGCTTTTGGCTTTTCAGCAGCATGCGCACCACCGACGACCTTACGCACGGCATATCTTACTTCAATGCCGAACTGCTTCGACTCGAACAACTCATCGGCTACTGCCACAATCACCCCAACACCTTCATCATTCTCGACGAAATATTGAAGGGAACGAACTCGCTAGACAAGCTCAACGGTTCGCGTCTGTTTCTACAAACCATGTCGCAGCTGCCTGCTAGCGGCATTGTGGCCACCCACGACCTTGAACTTTCTAAGCTAGAAGACGAAAACCCAAGTCGTTTTGCCAACTATTGTTTTGAGATTGAACTCGGAAACGACGTAACTTACTCATATCGCATTACGCGTGGCGTGGCTCAAAACCAAAACGCGACCTTCTTATTAAAGAAGATACTGAAAGCCTAAGTCCCCCACTCCTTCCTTCGGGGAGGGGGCGAATGCCATGCGCATCAGGCGCAAAAGCTGTGAGAAAGCACGGATAAAGCACTGAAATTCGCCCCTAGACACATACGCCTAAGCGCAAAACTGCGCCGCAAAACCACGCAACATCCTTGCCAAAAGCGAAAGGGCTCAAATCTTTAATTTGTATTAAAGCCCTTGGTCGTTAACATAACAAACCCTAAAAAGGGGCATAAATCTAGGAAAACGTTTGCAAAGTAAATAATAAAGAATTAACTTTGTAATGTGTTTTTCATAGTATTAGATTTAAGGTTAACAAAAGGTTGGGGCTCAGCGGAGCCCTTTTTTCATGTCTTTTACCGAACAAATCGCACCGCTATCCGCCCATTTATTGCCTAATTCAAAAGATTTTATGGTCTATTTGCTGTATTCCCAGCCTCAAACCAACCGCTTTCGCAACACGCCACAGCCACATTCCCTGCAATTAAACGATTGCTTTTGCGAGAATGTCACGAATTTTTATTACTTTTGCACCAATTTGATTAGAGTGCCTAGTCTACGCGAACGAACAAAGGGATAACAACTTGTTCCCTACATCACCTTATCAATAATGAACAGAAAACAAGCTTCTCTTACCGAACGCAGATTTCTTCTGCCTTTCGTACTCATTACCACCCTTTTCTTCTTATGGGGCTTTGCTCGCGCCATCCTCGACGTGCTAAACAAGCATTTCCAAAACGAGCTGCACATATCCATAGCACAGTCGGCCCTCATCCAAGTAACCACTTACCTGGGCTACTTCATCATGGCCATACCCGCCGGGCTGTTCATCAACCGCTTTGGTTATCGTCGCGGCGTGGTATTCGGGCTTTCGCTTTTCGCTTTGGGTGCCTTTCTCTTTGTTCCGGGTGACCAAATCGGAACTTTCGAAGTGTTCTTGGCCGCGCTGTTCGCCATCGGTTGCGGACTAACTTTCCTCGAAACGGCCGCCAATCCCTATGTTACAGAGTTGGGCGCGCCCCAAACAGCCACCAGCCGACTAAACCTTTCGCAATCGTTTAACGGTCTGGGCAGCATCTTCGCAACGTTTAGCGTGGGGTTGTTTCTTTTCCGAAACGACAGCGAAGGCGGCAATGTAGCCATCCCATACGTGGTGTTAGGCATTGTGGTTTTGGCCATTGCGCTAGTTTTTTCGCGCGTACAATTGCCCGAAATACAAACCACCAACGACGAAAACACGGGCGGCAGCGGTCTGAAAAACATTGCCGCACTGTTTCAACGCCCCATGTTCGTATTGGGTTTGGCCGCACTTTTGGCCTACGAAGTGGCCGAAATATCCATCAATAGCTACTTCATCAACTTTGTCACAGGGCAAGGATGGATGAGCGACAAAACCGCATCGATGGTGCTTACCGCGGCATTAGCCTTCTTTATGATAGGTAGGTTTGGCGGTAGTTGGGTGATGCGGCGAGTTCGGGCGCAGCTTGTGTTGTTGGCTTGTGCCATTGGTTGTGTGTGCAGCATGTGCTTAGTGTTGCTCAACCTCGGCACATTGTCGCTCGTTGGCTTGCTGGCCAACTACTTTTTCGAGGCTATCATGTTCCCCACCATCTTCTCTTTGGCACTTACGGGCTTAGGCCAACTAACCAAAAGTGCATCGTCTATCTTGATGATGACGCCCGTTGGCGGTTGCGGGTTCTTGCTTATGGGGATGATAGCCGATGGCGGCAACCCCGTTTTGCCTTTCGTTTTACCGCTCGCAGGGTTTGCTGTTGTGCTGGCTTACGCGTGGAAAATGGCCAGCAAAGGCTAAGGCTACTAGTGGTTCTAGGCTATCTAAGATGCCTAGAACAACTAAAAAACTAGGATAACTACGAAATCTAGAACAACCACGAAACCCAAAACAACCAAAAGTTCCACCCACGTCCGCACCCAATCCCTAAAAGAACATAATATAATTGCCCATTGCCTTTTGTTCGGGATTTTATTTGTAACTTTACATCCCTATTCACCAACAACGCAGGCCACAGAGAGTTTTAAAAACACGGCCAGCAAAACACAAAACAATCGTTCAAGACATGATCACAACATTAGTTATTCTTGCCGTTTCGGTAACCATGTTCATCATCGGCCGCCTCCGTTCGGATGTAGTGGCGGTGTGCGCCATGGCTGCCCTTCTTATCTTTGGCATTCTAACCCCGACCGAAGCGTTGGCGGGATTCTCGTCTAACGTAGTCATCATGATGGTAGGCCTCTTTGTTGTGGGCGGTGCCATCTTCCAAACAGGATTGGCCAAGGCCATTAGCCAACGCCTGATGAAACTAGCAGGCGGCAACGAAACCTTTATGTTCCTCCTCGTTATGTTCACAACGGCAGTTATTGGCGGCTTTGTCAGCAACACCGGCACGATAGCCCTCATGATGCCCGTAGTTGTAAGCATGGCCACACAAAAGGGAACACACCCCGGCCGCATGCTCATGCCCCTAGCTTTCGCCAGCAGCATGGGCGGAATGCTCACGCTTATCGGTACGCCCCCTAACCTTGTGATACAAGATGTGCTAACCAAAGCAGGCCAACAGCCGCTAACCTTCTTCTCGTTCACCCCCCGTGGGCATCGTCATTGTGCTTTTGGGCGTGGCCCTGATGCTGCCACTCTCGCGCATGTTCCTCGGCAAACGTAAGCAGAAAGGCCGCGATGCGGCCAACGTTGGCAAAACACTCGACCAGCTGGTTGAAGAATACAACCTGCAACATCAGCTCCG
>NZ_HE999445.1:416056-417865 GCF_000312305.1 Prevotella conceptionensis 9403948
CTAGCCGAGCTAGACCTCCGCAACCGCTATGGACTCAGCGTGATGGAAATCAGAAGAAAGGCTGCACGCAGCGGGCGTTTCATACGTAACGTGAAGCAAAGCATGCCCATGCCCGACAGCATCTTGCAAACCGAAGACGTTATTTACATAACAGGCGACAACGAACACATGGACTTCTTCGCCGCAGAAATGAAACTCGAACAACTGGACAACACGGGTATCGACTTCTACGACCTGGGAATTGCCGAGCTGGTACTTATGCCCACGTCGCAACTTAACGGCACAAAACTGAAAAATTCGGGCCTTCGCGAACACTTCAACATTAATGTCCTGGGCATCAGACGTAGCCACGACTACATCCTTAACGACCTTTCCGAAGAACGCCTACATGCAGGCGACGTGCTATTGGTACAGGGTTCGTGGACCAATATCGGGCAACTGGCAAACGAAAACGACGATTGGGTGGTGCTGGGTCAGCCCAAAGAACAGGCCCAAAAGGTGATACTAACCAACAAGGCACCCATCGCCGGCGCCATCATGTTGCTGATGGTGGCCATGATGATGTTCGACTTCATCCCCATCGCCCCCGTAACGGCCGTCATCATTGCGGGTCTGCTGATGGTTCTCACAGGCTGTTTCCGAAACGTAGAGGCCGCATACAAAACCATTAACTGGGAAAGCGTAGTACTTATTGCGGCCATGATGCCGATGTCTACCGCCCTCGAAAAGACGGGTGTGTCGGCAGAAATATCCCATACCTTGGTAAACTCCTTGGGCAGCATGAGCCCCATCGTGCTCTTGGCAGGCATCTACCTCACCACCACCATCCTAACGATGTTCATCAGCAACACGGCCACCGCCGTGTTGATGGCCCCCATTGCGCTATCTGCCGCAAAGGAGATTGGGGCCAGCCCTTACGCCTTCCTGTTTGCCGTAACCATCGCCGCAAGCATGTGTTTCATGTCGCCGTTCTCCACGCCGCCCAACGCATTGGTTATGCGAGCAGGCCAATACACCTTCATGGACTATGTAAAAGTGGGTTTCCCCTTGCAACTCATCATCGGCATTGTCATGATATTCCTGCTACCCTTGTTCTTCCCGTTGGGCTAAAAGCAAAATGAAGAAAATGTAAAGCAAAGCTAACAAAACGTAAGCCACAGGATGATAAGCATCAATTAATGTCACTTTTCCTCCAAATTGGACAATAAAAACACCTATAAATCTTTGTGTTGACAAATTAAAGCATTAATTTTGCATACGTATAAATAAGATAACGACATCACATCCAACTTTATAATAATTAAAATTATGGTAGATTACAAATCCCTAGGTCTAGTAAACACTCGCGAGATGTTTAAAAGGGCCATCAATGGCGGATACGCAATTCCGGCATTCAACTTTAACAACATGGAGCAGCTGCAGGCCATCATCAAGGCTGCTGCCGACCTCAAATCACCCGTAATCTTACAGGTATCGAAGGGCGCGCGCAACTACGCTAACCCCACCCTTCTGCGTTATATGTCACAGGGCGCTGTTGAATACGCTAAAGAACTTGGAGTAAATCACCCCGAAATCGTTGTCCACCTGGACCACGGAGACAGCTTTGAAACTTGCAAGAGCTGCATCGACATGGGCTTCTCCTCGGTGATGATCGACGGTTCGTCACTTCCCTACGACGAAAACGTGGCCCTGACGAAGAAGGTTGTTGACTATGCACACCAGTTCGACGTAACCGTTGAAGGCGAGTTGGGCGTTCTTGCTGGCGTTGAAGACGACGTTGCGGCAGAGAAATCGCACTACACCAAACCC
>NZ_HE999445.1:418325-426373 GCF_000312305.1 Prevotella conceptionensis 9403948
CGACTTCGTTACGAAGACCGGCGTAGACTCGCTGGCTATCTCTATCGGCACGTCGCATGGCGCATACAAGTTCACCCCCGAACAGTGCACCCGCGACCCGAAGACCGGCCGTCTTGTTCCTCCTCCCTTGGCTTTCGACGTTCTCGATGCCATCATGAAGAAGCTCCCTGGTTTCCCCATCGTACTTCACGGCTCGTCTTCCGTACCACAAGAGTACGTTGACATGATTAACAAATACGGCGGCAAGTTGCCCGATGCCGTAGGTATTCCCGAAGAGCAACTGCGCAAGGCTGCAAAGAGCGCCGTTTGCAAGATTAACATCGACTCAGACTCGCGCTTGGCTTTCACCGCTGCCGTTCGCAAGGTGTTTGCAGAAAAGCCTGCTGAGTTCGACCCCCGTAAATACTGCGGTCCTGCTCGCGACCTGATGACGGAACTCTACAAGCACAAGATTAAAGAAGTGCTTGGTTCTGACAACAAGCTGGCACAACTCGACTAATTTTTTAATAAGTCTTAGAGACTAATTTTTTAATAAGTCTTAGAGGATGTGCCCTCACTACCGAGGGCACATCCTCATATTTTTTCCCTTTGCCCAACAACAAGCAAACTGACAACAACAAGCAAACTGCCAACAGCAAAAAAACGGCGTGTCAACAGCCAACCAAGGGCTTTATAGAAAGCAAGCGTGCTACATGTAAGCCCAAGCAGCGCATTAGGAATCCTTTTCTTGTCTTTAACTAACGAACCTGCTTTTAGTTAAATTCAGTAACAATCCTTTACAAAACACATCCTTCTTGCCACGTGCTTCTAGCGAAAAAATAGCCTAAAAGCAGGCAATTCGCTACAAAAATCAACCTTACACGCCACCGCTTTTATCCGTTTTTCAGAATTCCGACTGCATTTAGCACCACTTTATCCTTCTAGTTAGTCACCCATTCGTATTTTTTCAGCACCCAAAAATCGGCTTTTTACCCCCGAAAACCTACTTTTTAAGTGCTTTTTACCCCTATTTTCCACCCTTTTTCAACCAATCTAAAATGCTTTAAGCCTCTGTTCGCTGTGCAATTATATACATTTCACCCAGCGTTTTGCCGCATTTTACCCTGCATTTAGCACCAAAACGCAGTGCAATTAGCACCAAAACGCAGTGCGTTTAGCATCAAAACGCAGTGTATTTAGTACCAAAACGCAGTGTATTTAGCAGCAAATAGCCCCCAAAAGGGTGCAATTAGCGGTTTGTTTAAATAAATATTCATTTTGTTGGTATTAACATGCAAGCCCTTTTTGCACCAAAACAAACCTCCGCGAGAATGGATTATTTGCACCCGAGCGGACGATTGGTGAAGAAAAAGGCACTCATAATGTTAAAAAACATACTTAAAATATTACAATATTCAAGATAGAGGGGTTAGAACGCTTGCGGATTTGCCAGTCATAGTCAAACGGTATTGGATTTGAAAAACCACAGCTGCACCGTAAGCAAGCAAAAAATCCTCCCTCTCCTCCGCGTAAAGATTTATTCATTCTAGGCAACACACGCCTTGCGTGCTTCCAACAACAATTTCCCAAATGCAATTCTGTTTGACTACAAGTAGGCTAATAGGCTTTGGGGTTGGTAGGCTGATGAGGTTAGTCTTTCTAGCTACATTAGCACTTCCAGTTATACCAACCCTTCCAGCTCTCCTAACAATATTTAGCTTTCCGCTATTTACAACAAATCAGCATGCGGCCAACCCAAATTCATCCCCAACCAAGTAGGCACTTAGTTCCAAACTACGGGTTTACTTGTCTGCACTCCCCCATTTTTATTTTTAACGTTTCGGTAACTAAATAAAGTGCCAAGCAAAGGCATCGTTATCTCAAAAAAATCGTTATTTTTGCAAAAAAGTAAAAAGAGAAAATATGGAGAGAATAATCTTTACCCTGTTATGCACACTTTGCGCCTGCACATCTTTCGCGCAAACAAAAAACGGTTTTGTCATAACAAGCGACATTCCCGACCTGCCCGACGGCATCGAGGTGGAGCTCGAAACGGCCGAGGGTTCGAACTACGACGAAGTGGCCAGAGCCGTTGTTCAAGACGGTAAGTTCGTTCTTACCGGCCGTCTGACACATCCCACGCTTTGCACCTTGTCTACCAACAATTACAAGCTGCTCTACGCCATGGAGTCGAAAGAAGAGCCAACATGGACCTACACCCCCATCTTTGTTAGCAACACGGCGATGACGGTAAAGGCCGACAAGTACAAATACTTGGCATCTAACCTGCCCATCAGCAAACACCTCTGTGTTACGGGCGGAAAAGCACAAGCCGACTTCAACGATTTCAACCAACGAAAAAACGACTCCCTAACGTGGATGAAGAAAAATCCGCAATCGCCACTGGCCATCAAAATGGCCACAGAGATGGTGCTAAACAATCGTACGCTCACCAAACGGCAGATAGAAGACATCACGGCCACCATCTTTGCCTGCCCCGAAGATTATCCACGAGTAAATGCTTATCGCCGAGCAGTGGCCACAGCAAAAGCTATGGCCGTGGGCGAATCACTTCAAGACATACCCATGTTTACCCAGAAAAACCGCACAACATCCCTACTTGTGGCCATTCCAACGGGAAAGGTAGCGTTTATTTGCTTTTGGACAACATGGCGAAAACCAAACCAAAAACTCATACCCGAACTTAAAAACATGGTGGCCAAACACCCCGAAGTGGCTTTTCTATGTGTGGCCGACGACAAGGAAGACTACCTGTGGCAAAAGTTCTTGGAACGAACGCAGCTGTCGTGGCCGCAATACCGGCTTACCAAGCGCGGCATGAAGCAGTTTACAGACACGTTTGGGCCTGATGCCACTCCCCTCTTCGTTATGCTTGCGCCCGATGGCACCATTGTGAGGGCAAGCAGCTACTTGGGCGACATGCAAAAACTGCTAGACAAAACGGCCATGAAACTGGCTAGAGCATACGAACAACAGAAAAAAAGGCAGGCGAACAAAGTGAGGGTACGCGTAACACCAAGCAATCAAAGAAAAAGACGTAAGCTCTTTACTTTCTTCTTTCACTGTCATCACAGAGCAGGTGTCTCGCTCATGTAAAAGTCGATTTTCGCCCCTTCGGTAATTGTCTTGTGGTTCAGCCAATGGGCTTTTTCAGGCGTACCATTAACGGTTAACCGCTTGATGTAGCGCCATTGTGGCCTGTCGGCGGTGATAACTGTTGTTTTGCCGTTCTCCAAGTGCAACGAAACCTTGGCGAAAAGCGGTGTGCCAATGGCATACTCGTTGCTTGCAGGGCACACGGGATAAAAGCCCAGAGCCGAAAACACGTACCAAGCAGAAGTCTGCCCGTTGTCTTCGTCGCCGCAATAGCCGTCAGGGTGTGCGCTATAAAGCCTATCCATCACCTCGCGAACCCAATATTGGGTTTTCCAAGGCGCGCCACTCCAATCGTAAAGGTACGTCATGTGCTGAATAGGCTGGTTTCCATGGGCGTAATTACCCATGTTCATAATCTGCATCTCGCGTATCTCGTGTATCACTTGCCCGTAATAGCTGTCGTCGAACACGGGCGGAAGGGCGAAAACAGAATCGAGCATCGCCGTGAAAGCCTTGTTGCCGCTCATCAACGAGATAAGGCCGCATGGGTTATGAAACACCGACCACGTGTAATGCCAGCCGTTTCCCTCGGTAAAGACATCGCCCCACTTCAATGGGTTGTAAGGTTTCTGCCATTCGCCGTTCTTCTTTCGGCCCCGCATCAGGTTAAATTCCTTGCTGAAAAGGTTGCGATAGTTCTCGGCGCGGCGTTCAAACTCGGCCCATTCTTTCTTGGGTTTGCCCAGTGCCTTGCCCAATTGGGCGATACACCAGTCGTCGTAAGCATACTCCAAGGTGCGTGCAGCACTCTCGTTAATGCCCACATCGCAAGGCACATAGCCCAGTTTGTTATAATATTCGTACCCCAATCGGCCCGTAGAAGGCACTTGCGGATGCACCGCTTTTGCGCCATGCAGCACAGCTTGCCACAGCGTTTCAACATCGTAACCACGTATGCCCTTGATGTAAGCATCGGCAACCACCGATGCCGAGTTGTTGCCCACCATGCAATTGCGATGTCCGGGGCTTGCCCATTCGGGTAAAAAGCCGCTCTCCTTATAGGTGTTCACCAGCCCCTCTTGCATTTCGCGCGCCATAGAAGGGTACATCAGGTTCACCAAGGGGAAAAGACTGCGGAACGTATCCCAAAAGCCCGTGTCGGTAAACATCGTTCCTGGCAGCACTTTTCCGTTGTACGGACTGTAATGCAGTGTGTCGCCACTGGCCGAAATCTCATAAAACTTGCGTGGAAAAAGCGTGGAACGATAAAGACAAGAGTAAAAAGTGCGCAGGTTATCAACGTTGTTGTCTTCCACACTGATGCGTCCCAGCACGTCGTTCCAACGTTGTTTGCCCTTTTGCAGCAGCGTTTCAAACGAGCTGTTGCCCAACTCTTTAAGGTTTTGCATGGCTTGCGCCTCGCTGATAAACGACGAGGCCACGCGGGCATGCACCTGTTCGCCACGCTTGCAGCTGAAAGTAACGATGGCTCCTGCATGGTTGGCTTGCAGCTCTTGCTTGTCGGCGGCAAGTAGTTTCTTACCATCGGCCAAACGCGCTGCAGCAAAGTCGCGGTCGAACACGACAACAAAATAGTTCTTGAAGTTATCGGGTACGCCCCCACTGTTCTTTGTGGTGTAGCCCACAATGGTGCGTTTGTCGGGCAATAGCCTGACGAACGAGCCCTTGTCGAAAGCATCTACGATGACGTTTGCCGAGTCGGTCTTTGGGAAAGTAAAGCGCAACAGGCACGCACGCTCGGTAGGCGCCAGTTCGGCCGTAATGTCGTAGTCGGCCAAGTACACCTTATAATGATAGGGTTTGGCTGTTTCGGCCTTATGCGAGAACCACGAGGCGCGCCCCTCTTCATCGAAAATGGGCTTACCCGTTGTGGACCATGATGGCAAATTGCCCGTAATCGTTAATCCACGGACTGGGTTGGTGTGTCTGTTTCAGTCCCCTTATCTTGTTGGCCTGATAGCCATAGGTCCATCCATCGCCCATCTTTCCCGTTTGCGGTGTCCAAAAGTTCATGCCCCAGGGCATGGCCGTGGCGGGATAGGTGTTGCCAGTAGAAAGCTGAAACGTGGACTGCGTGCCCACAAGTGTGCTTACATAATCAACGGGTTGGCTCTGTGCCAGGGCTGCATTAGCAGCGATAAAGGCAAATGCCAAGACAGACAACATCTTCATTGCGTTGTGATATTGGGCAAAGCGAACAGCATTTGACCTTAACCCACCTGCTGTTCGCTTTACTGTTTTCATATTTTTTAGGCATTACTACAATAGGTATGCGCCAGCAGCCAACCCCCTTACAGGTGCGGTTTAAGCAACTTTACCCACACATCATAGCCCGCTTTGGTGAGGTGCAACCCATCGTAAGTTAGCTCGGCACGCATAATGTTGGTGCCAGGCTCGGTGAAATGGGGATAGAGATTGATAAACGTTAGTCCCTTTTCGCGTGCCAAAGCCTCGATGCGCGCATTGATTTGGGGTATCATGTCGGTTTTGCCTTGCAGCCGTTTCCATCTCCCTGTGCTCTCGCGAATGGGCAAAAGACTCTGCAACACCAGCTTTGTTTTGGGCGTTTGTGCGCGGATATGGTCCACCAATGTGCGTATGTCCGTCATTAAGCTATCCACCGTTACATCGTGACTAACGTCGTTTATGCCGATTAGCAAGAAAATCTTAGCAGGCTTGTGGGGCGTAATCTGATACAGGCGAGCATCAACGCCCAGTGCCACATCGCCGCTAATGCCGCGGTTACGCACGTTGGGTTTGCCCAATTTTTCAGCCCAATCCTTCCCACCTTCGGTAAGGCTGTTGCCCAACATCACAATATCGGTGGAGCGTATGGGCGGTTCGTCCTCGAAAGTGCGCATCCTTACGTAGTAATATGGGGGGAATGCGGCGGGTTCGTTGGTTATGCTTGCAGCCACGGCATTGGCTACTTGGGCGCGCAAACGTATCACATTAGATGCGTCTACGGGGTGAACACTGTTGCAAAGCAGAATGATGGAGAGGTCGTTAACGGGGTCGATAACGATAGATGTGCCTGTATAGCCCGTGTGTCCGTAAGCCTCGGAACTTAGCAAGTCGCCCTGATTGGAGGCGTATGCCGAACTGACATCCCAGCCAAGGCTACGCCCAAAGCTGTTGAAGTTTTGCGGAACAGAACGCATGGCCTTCACCGTTAGCGGGCTAAGGATGCGCTTTCCGCCCATGCGCCTCCGTTTTGGAGCATGGCACAGAGCGTGGCCACATCCTCGGCTGTGGAAAACAGCCCGGCATTACCCGACACGCCACCGTTGAGCGTGCAGGCCAAGGGGTCGTGTACCTGCCCTTGTTTCACCACGCCGTTGGGCTGCCGTTCGGTAGGAGCGATGGGCGTAAGGCCTGCTTGTTCGCCGTTAGCGACCCAACGCGGTTGAGAAGTGTTGACCAACTTGCCGCTCTTGTCCGACGTGCAGGGCAAGAAGTCGGTGTGTTTCATGCCCAGTGGGATGAAAATGTTGTTGGCCGCGAAGGTGCGGAGCGGTTGTCCCGTAATGCGTTCTACGATGTTTTGCAACGTGATGTAGTTCAGGCAGCTGTATTGCATGTCTGAACGCGGCCTAAATTCGCGTTTGCAACCGGCGATGTAGGCCATCAGTTTTGCGGGGTTGGGCTTGCCGTCGGTCTCGGCTAAGGTTTTTACCGGGGCATAAGCAGGCAGTCCCGAGGTATGCGTAAACAGGTCTTCAACGCGTATTGTTGCACTGTCTTTACCTTCGCCATGCCAGTTTTTGAACTCTGGCAGGTAATTGCTGACGGGGTCGGAAAGGCGCAACAGCCCTCGCTCCACCAGCAACATGGCCGAAATGGCCGTTGCCATAGGCTTGGTACACGATGCCATGTCGAACACCGTTTGGGTGGTCATGGGCAGTGTAGAGGGATAAGTTTGGCGGTTGCCATAGGCTTTTAGGTAGGCTAATTTGCCGTGGCGCACCACAGCCAGCACCGCCCCAGGCGTTTTTTTGTCGCGGATGGCGCGCAATATAACCTCGTCGGCAGCGCGCAGACGCGCCAAACTCATGCCCACCTCTTCGGGCGAAGCCGTGGGAACGTTGTTGGCCCAGACGTTAAGGGTAAAGGCACAAAGTGCCAAGAGCAAAATCCTAAACATCGTTTGTCTTTGTTTTAGAGGTTACTCGTGTGGACGTTTATATTCTTCTAAAGCCTTTTCTACCGACCCATGCAGCAAAAGCAGACTCTTAGCCTTGCCATATCCCAGGCCTAGCATCTCGACCAGCATGCGTGTTCCGCGGTCTATCAGCTTTTTGTTGCTTAGCTGCATGTTCACCATCTTGTTGCCTTTTACGCGGCCAAGCTGTATCATCACGGCGGTTGAAATCATATTGAGTATCATCTTTTGGCCCGTTCCCGACTTCATTCGCGAACTTCCCGTAACGTATTCGGGCCCGACAACCATTTCGATAGGCACATCGCTCTCGGCTGCCATAGGCGAATCGGGGTTGCTGGTGATGCAAGCGGTAAGTATGCCGTGCTCTCTGGCACTGCGAAGGGCGCCCACTACGTAGGGCGTTGTGCCCGATGCGGCAATGCCAATGACGGTGTCTTTCTCGTTGATGTTAAACTCCGTGAGTTCGTCCCACCCACGTTCTTCATCGTCTTCGGCATTTTCCACAGCATTACGAAGTGCCGTGTCGCCACCAGCAATGAGGCCAATGACCAGTGTTTTAGGCACGCCGAAGGTGGGTGGCAGTTCGCTAGCATCTAGCACGCCGAGCCTTCCGCTCGTTCCTGCGCCCATATAAAAGATGCGTCCACCGCGTTTCATGCGCGGCACAATTAGTTCTACAAGTTTCGCCACTTGTGGAATAGTCTTCTCAACCGCCTCTGCCACCTTTCGGTCTTCGGCGTTGATGTCCCTCAACAATCCTTCTGCCGCC
>NZ_HE999445.1:426581-445786 GCF_000312305.1 Prevotella conceptionensis 9403948
CTCAACAATTCTTCTGCCGTCTTGGTTTCGAGGTTGTTGTAGAGCGACGGCTGCTCTGTTATCTTTGTGAATGACATAATGATTGTGGGTATAAAAGCCTCACCGGCAACCTGCTACCAGCCTCACCCCGCCCGCTCTCCAAAGGGAGAGGGGGAGTGATGTGCTGTGTGATGGCTTTGTATTCTATACTTATTTACTTGTGCTAGCTTTGCTTACGATGCTTGTTTGCCTTGTAGCTGCATTGTGTAGTTGCCCTGCATACTACTCCCCCTTTCCCCTTGGAGAGGAGCTGGGGGTGAGGCTATGAATGATATTCCACCAATCCTTCCATCGGACTTTTCATTATCCGCCCCAAGGTTACGCCCAATATCTGTGCTGCCTCGGCCACCTCGTTGCGGTAAACATCTGCAATGGAGCCGATGCAGTGCATGGCATACGTGTTGTAATCGTACTGCATCACGTTGCGACGAATAAACGATTTGAAAGCGTTAACCAACAATTGGTGCACGGCAGGGTGCTCGCGATGGCGCGAAAGGAACGGACTGAAACCGGCAAGGAACCTACTTGGGAAGGGTTGACGGTAAACATGGTCGATGATGTCGGCCATGCTGGTATCGTATTCTTCGAAGAACGCCGCCTTCAAGTCGCCTGGGAACTGATTTTTAAGTATGTCGCCCACCAGTCTTTTGCCAAGGTTCGCCCCACTACCTTCGTCACCAAGGATGAAACCTAGTGCAGGAACGTTGAACGAAATGCCCTTGCCATCGTAGAAACAAGAGTTGGAACCTGTGCCCAAAATGCAGGCAATGCCCGGTTGGCGGCCACAAAGGGCATGGGCAGCAGCCAAAAGATCGGAGTTTACTTCAATGGTCGTTGCGTTGGGAAAGCAACGTTCAAGACTTTCTTTTACTAGTGGCGACTTCTCTGGTGTGCATCCTGCGCCATAGAAATACACGGCAGTGGACTGTTCGTTGGGCAGTTGGGGCAAGAGGTTTTGGCGTATCTCGTCTTCCATTTGGTCTTGCGTCTGAAAGAAAGGGTTCATTCCCTTGGTTTCGTAGCGCGCTTGTTGCTGTCCGTTTTGCACAACGCACCAGTCTGTTTTGGTAGAGCCGCTATCGGCGATGAGTATATATTGCATAAGATTTTATTTTTAATTGTTTACGAGATTGCTAATTCTGTATCGGGAGTTAAGGGGTTATGGAGTTAAAGGCGTTAAGCCAATGGCTTTTGAACTTTTGGGTTGATGAGTTCTTGGGCTTGCGGGTTTTAAGTCGCTTTTAAATTCGAGCTGATGATAAGGCAATTGTTTGGGTTGGCCTAAAACAATTTGTCGACAACTCATGAACGCAACAACTCAAAAACCTAAACACCCAAATTCTCACAACTTAATGTATATCTTCCGCTTGTACAGTTGATAACCAATAACCCAATTGAGGGCGATAAAGAGTAGCGAATAAACCAGCGAACCGCCGTATTGCCCGAAGACGGGGGACAACAACTGCGAGTAGACAAAGCCTGTAACGTTCATCTGCTTGTCGCCAACGGGGAAAGTGAATGCGCCGAAGACAATGGCGAAGAAGTCGCTCAGCACAAAAAGGAAGAGCGGATTAACGCCGAACACCTCGAAAAACTTGCTCCACGACTTCCTGCCCCTAACGTCGATAATCCATGTTAGCAGGGCTAAGAGCATGGATGCTAGTCCGCAGGTAACCAATACGAAGGTGGGCGACCACACTTTCTTGTTGATGGGGCAACCATAGCTAAGCAAATAGCCAGCGAAGAGCAACGACGTACCCACAACGAACAGCGGAACAACCTTGGTTAAGGTGATGTTGGTGCGTGCATCAAGCTGTTGTTCGCCTACATCTGCCTTGCGGAAAAGCAAGCTGCCAATGATAAAGCCCAACAGCGTGTGCGCTATCGAGGGCAGTGTACTTAGCAAACCTTCGGGGTCTATGCCGTTGTCGTGATACATGTGGGCATCGGTAAGCACGGCACGGTCGGCAATCGAGAGGATGTTCGTCTCGTCGTAGGCGAATCCGTTGCCTGCCATCAGTATAACAAAATAGGTTAACAGCAGACCTACAATGATGTAGGGCAAGTACTTATGCCGCACGGTGATGGCCAACAACGCCGTTATGCCGTAACAAATGGCCAGTCGTGCAAGCACGCCCGTTAAGCGAATTTTGTCGAACGACCACACCATGTACCACAATTGGGAGAAGAAATCGGCCCCTTCTTGTGGACTGTTCCAGCGGTAGCAGAACTTGGCAAACCAACCTATGGCCAAGCCTACGAGGTAGATTAGCACCATACGCTTCACTATCTTATACACGGTGGCGCGGTTGCAAGCAAAGTCGAACTTGCGCATGGCGATGTAAATGCACATCCCCATCACACACATAAAGAAGGGAAAGACAAAGTCGGTGGGCGTCAGTCCGTTCCATTCGGCATGTTCAAGCGGTGCATACATGTAACTCCAACTGCCTGGATTGTTCACGGTTATCATGCCCGCGATGGTCAATCCGCGCAAAATATCGATGGATAAAATCCTACTGGTGGTCTTATTCTTTTCCATAGGTAGGGTGTTTGGGGGTTATTTATATAGGTAATACTTCTTTGAAAGCGTGCGGAACTGGGCCACATCCTTGTCCCAAAACGGTTTAAGGTCGGCCCAACGATTGTGCATGGCCATCTTGATGCGCACCTGTTTAGAGCCCGAAACCTTATCGAACATGTCGAAACGTTTGGCATCGGCGTTCGCCAAAACCGCATGTTTGGGGTAAAGGCGCGCCACTTCTTCCATGAAAACGAACTGCATGGGCGTTAGTTCAACGCGTTGAAAGTTGGTGATGTGCATCTGAACGCCCTGCAACAGTTCGCCCTTGCCCACGCTATAAAAGGGTTTGAGGTAGATGGGACGAAAGGTAACGCCCGACATTTGGTGGGCGTTCATGGCGTCGGCAAGCTGCACGGCATCTATCCAAGGTGCGGCAAACATCTGGAAAGGAATGGTATATCCCACGCCGATAGACACGTATCCCAGTTCGCCAAGAATGCCGCTAGTGGGATAATAGTAAGCGGTTACGGCCTGTGGGATGTGTGGCGACGAGGCAATCCATTGCAAACCCGTGTCGGCATAGCCCATTGCGCGTTTCCAATTCTTCATCTTCACCACCGTTAGCTTGCAGCGAACGCCGCCTTTGAGCATGCCTTCATCGTTGAGCATGCGTGCCAATTCGCCGCAGGTCTGTCCGTATATATAAGGTATCTTAAACTGACTGACGAACGACATGCAGTCGTCGTCGGTGATATTTCCCTCTATTTTCAGTCCGCCAAGTGGGTTGGGACGGTCTAACACCACAAATTCCTTATCGTTTTCGGCCGCAGCCTCCATAGCCAAGCCCATCGTACTGATGAATGTAAACGAGCGACAACCGATGTCTTGGATGTCGTACACCAGCACATCAACGTCTTTTAGCATCTCGGGTGTTGGCTTTCGGGTCTTGCCGTAGAGCGAAAACACGGGCAGTCCCGTCTTTGCATCGCGCGCCGTTTCCACCTTATCGCCCGCATGTATGTCGCCGCGCACGCCGTGTTCAGGTCCATACAAAGCCACGAGGTTTACGCCGGGGGCGGCTTTCAGCACATCAACAGTAGACACAAGGTTGGCATTTACGCCCGTGGGATTGGTTATCAGCCCCACGCGTTTGCCCTGCAAACACTTAAAATGCTGCTGCGTAAGCACGTCGATACCCGTCAGCACGGTTTTCTTTGCCCACGTTTTGAGGGGAAAGAACACCGTTGCGAGTGCCAAAACGAAGGCAAAGAGGGTTTTATCTTTCATCTTTCGCTATTCGTTTACGTCCGTATTCGGGGTTCACCTTGATGGTTAGCGTAACGCCCACCGTGGCAATACAGCAGGCGATAACCATCCAGAAGAAGTGTTCGTAGCCCAATAATTCTTGCAGATAGCCTGCCGCCATGCCCGGAATCATCATGCTGGCGGCCATGAAAGCGGTGCAAATGGCATAGTGGGCAGTTTTAAATTCGCCTTCGGAGAAGTACATCATGTAGAGCATGTAGGCCGTAAAGCCGAACCCATAACCAAACTGTTCGATGGCTACGCACACGCTAATTGTCGTCAGCGAGCTGGGCATGGCTATACTTAGGTACACAAAGGTGAAACAGGGCAGCGTCATGCAGGCCGCCATGGGCCAAAGACTTTTCTTCAATCCCCATCGCGAGGCGGCCATTCCACCGATTATCCCGCCCACGGTAAGGAAGATAACGCCAATAGTTCCATATACAAAGCCCACGCTCTCTGTGCTCAATCCCAATCCGCCATTGGCGCGTGTGTCGAGCAAAAAGGGACTAACCATCTTGAGCAAAAACGCTTCGGGCAAGCGATAGAGCAGCATGAAGACAATGGCGAACAGCGCACCGGGTTTCTTGAAGTAAAGACTGAACGTGCGTGCAAACTCATCGAATATCTCTTCTGTCGTGCTCCGTTTGCGCGTTTCCATGTCCGCAGGGTTCTCAGCATCTTTCTCCGCGTCTTCCTTTGCACGCGGAACAAAGAACGTATGATAGATGGTAATGCAGCTAAACATCACGGCCGTGATGGCCATCGTGATGGTCCAAGCCCACGGAATGTTGCCCGTTCGGGTTTCTAACACGCCTGCAATGTACACCAACACGCCTTGTCCGAAGATGGACGACAGGCGATAGAAGGTACTTCGAATACCAACGAAGAACGATTGTTGCTGCTGATTGAGGGCGAGCATGTAGAAACCGTCGGCCGCTATGTCGTGGGTGGCTGATGCAAAGGCCGTTATCACGAAGAGTATCAGTGTGAAGGTGAAGAGACTAACGGGCGTGGCCGTGGCCGAAATCACTTCGGGCGAGGGGTGAGGGATGGAGAATGTGAGCAAGATGAAGGCTATGCTCATCACGATTTGCATCATGATAATCCACCAACGCTTGGTGCGCAGGATGTCTACAAAGGGACTCCACAGGGGCTTTATTACCCAAGGAAAGTAAATAAGGCTGGTGAAGAGGGCCATCTCTCCATTAGGTACGCCCATACGCGTGAACAAAATCACCGAGATATTGTTCACAATGAAGTAAGGAATGCCCTCCGCAAAGTAGAGCGTGGGTATCCAAAGCCACGGGTTTATATTCTTTGTTACATTCTTCATTTTGCTGATCTTGCTTCGTTATATTGCTTTCGCTACTTTGTTTACGCAAATTTTCGCTTGCATCGAGATGTGTTGGTACTTGCGATTTGAAAGTTCAAACTTATGGTTAGGCACTTAATTTGCCGACCACATCTTTTACCTTGCTATCCGTCCTGCCCTCTTTGTGAAGACGGCAGGCGGATTAATGCAAGGATGTTTTCCTGTAATTCTTTTTATCTTAGTACCTAATTATTGTCTTTTTTAGCGCTGTTTGTTTAGTGCAATTCGCGCCTCCAACTCCCAAGTTCTTATTCTGTCCTTGTACAAGTTGTTGGCGTTTACCTTCTCGATGCTCAGTGCGGCGTCGGAGTTTCCACCCCAACGGCGACACAAATAGAGCACATCATAGATACGTCCGATTTGATAATGGCGCGAAATGTTCAGCCCCATCGCGTAATCTTCGCCATAACTGGTGTTGGGCAAGCCGATGGAACGCAGCACGGGCGTGTAGAAAGCGCGGGGCGCACCCAGTCCGTTGATGCGCAAAGCGTTGTTTCGGCCGTTGTCGGGTGTCCATTCCTTGTGGTCGATAACGCCTGGGGGAAGTTCGTTAAGGTCGAAGTCGGTCATCATATACGAACCAATCACCATCGCGCACTTTTGCTCATAGAAGGCATCGACGATGGTTTGCAGCGTATGTTCGTCCTTATAAAGGTCGTCGCTGTCTAGCTGAACGGCGAACTTTCCGCAGTGTTTGGAGTTCACGCCATAGTTCCAACAGCCGCCAATGCCCAAGTCGTTGCGTTCGGGAACAAGGTGTATCACGCGCCCATCGCCCTTAAATGCGTCGATGGCTTCGGTTGTTCCGTCGGTGCTATGGTTGTCGATGACGATGAGGTTGAACTTAAACTTGGTTTGTTGTTTCAATACCGACTCGATGGCTGCACCGATAGTGGCCTCCCTATTACGAACGGGGATAATCACCGATGCCTCAACTTCGAACTCGCCCTGGTTGAAATCAATATCTTCGAAATGGGGTTCAAGGTATCCGCCAATCTCTTTCAGATGCTGGGTACATGCCTTTTCCATCTCAATTTGTCGGTCGCGGTTACGTGGGTCAACGTAATCAAACTGTTTTTCGCCACTCTTTCTGTTGTCTTCCTCAACCTCGCTGTACAAGTATTCGTTGGCGTGCACCAGCGCATAGCGTTGACTTAGTTTCAGCCGTAGGTCGTAAAGGCCGGCGTGTTGATAAGTTTCTGTCATGCGTTGCACGCTTTCTTTCAGGGCAGCAGCATCGAAGAAGAGCACCGAACCGAAGTCGAAATCATCTCTTAACGAACCTTTTTGGTAGTCGATAACGGGCGCCTTAACCAGTTCGCCACCCTTTACTTGGTAATGGTCGGCATAAACTAGGCCTGCATTCGTGTCTTGCGCAATCTGCAAAAGACGCTCTAAGGCCATGTAACCCAACTCTAACGTGGTGGTTTTGGTATAAACCAAGGCATAATCGGCATTGCTCTCGGCGGCTATTCGGCGGATGGTTTCCGACTTAAACACAGGTTCGTCAAGGCAAACAACCTTGTCTACCAACTGCGAATTGCGCAAGGCCGACAAGGTTTTGCCTGCCTGCGACTCATCTATATAAGGTACGAAACAAGTTATTTTCTTCATATCGTTGTTATTTATTAGTTTACGAGTTCTGCTGGTGAGTTAGGAAGTTAAGAAGTTAAGGAGTTAAGGAGTTAAGCCAAATGCTTGGTGGCAGAGTGGACGATAATCCTTGTTAACTCGTTAACTTGTCAACTAACATCCTAGTTAAGGAGTTAAGGAGTTAAGCCAAATGCCTTGACGGCGTTAGCCATCTTTTCACCTTTTCACCTTTTCACCCTTTCACTTTTAGAGGGCGTTAGCCATTCTTTCACCTTTTCAACCTTTCACCCTTTCACCTTTAAAAGTCACCTTTTCACCCTTTCACCCTTTCACTTCTTCACCTTTTTCTCTTCCCCGGTAAACGAAGTGATGTGTCTAGCCTTCTTCCCATCCCCTTTGGGGTCGTGCGAAATGTCTTCGTGGGACTGACGCATAAAGAAATCTACGATGGTTTTCATCAGTTTCTCGCGACAGAAGGCCTGCGTGATGCTCTCGAAAGGGAACCCCATAACGAACGTTTTGTAGCTACCTTGCGAGGCAACGGCCGCACTGAGGTTGTTTTCGGAATAGCGCATCACGGTATATCCCGTTGAGTCGGCCGCCTCGATAGCATCGGGCGACTCCACTATATATTGCTCCGAGTTCAGCGTGTTGGCGTAGTTCATCTCGCCCACGCCTAGTTGCAGCGGCGAACGCACCATGCGAACACCCCCTGTAAGGGCAGCGCGCGAGTTGCGCCACTTATATTTAAGCACCTCTGTGGCAAAGCGTTGGTCGCTCTCTAAGGGCTTGGCCAGCGGGTTACACCAAAGGTCGCTACCCACGTATGCACCCGAAACAAAAAGGTGAACGCCACGCTGGGCATACTCAGCCAATGTTTTTTGCACCTTCGCATCAAAGGTTTTAAACATCAAGGGGCGCACATTTCCACGTCCCATCTTGGTTTGGCACTGCTTACCCAGTATGTAATCAACAAATACGTAGCCGTCTTCCGCCTTGTCTAAGCACTCGTTAGCACACGATTCAAAGCTCAAACCCGCCTTCAATATGGCCTCGCCATGCAGCGCGGGGTAGTCGAACGTGTTTCCGGCAATCACCTTTGTCTCCTCATTTCCATAGCTATCGCCGTATCCGCCCGAATCATCGTCGAGCCAAGGCAAGGTTCTGTTAAACTCTTTTTGGCTCCCCGTGTAGCTGATGTCTTGCAGATAAGGCACGCCGTGGTCGATGTTGTCGAGGAAACCGGCATATAAAGTGTCGATGGGCGCAGGCGCAACAAAGTCGGCAGGCGCACAAACGCGGTCGAATCCATTTACCACTAACGCCTTCTTTCCCATGCTGGCCGAACATCGCGCCACGGCCATTGTCTCGGAAGGAAAACTCTTTCCGCCCTTATTAACGGCCTCAACGCGGAAACTACACACCACATCGGCAGGAATACGAGCCACATATCGGTTGCGTTTCACCACCTTGCCGTTGTCGAATGCGCCGTTACCCAAACGGGTATAAACAATATATCGGTCGGGCATGGCCGATGGTTCCAGCGTGTCGGCCACGGCGTTCCACGTCAGTTCCACTTGGTCTCGGCCTTTAAGCGATGCCGAAAGATGGTCTACGGGCAACGGTGCAACAATGGGCGTTTGCCCTCGTTGGGCACAGATAAAGCGCAACATGCCCTTATAAATGGCCCTGCTCACGGTGAAACGAAAGCGCGGGTCGAGGCCGTAACGCATGTCGGCGAAGTTCTGATGCGAAAGCAATTCGAGCAACATGGCGGGAACGCGCGGCGTGCGGGCCTCGAAATACGAGGCATCACGACTGCCACGACTGTTCCAAAGCGGTTCGTACAGTGCGCGAATGTCGTTCAATATGCTGTTTTGCACGCTCTCGGTAAGGTCCTTACAGAGGTATCGCGAGGCACCGTTGGCAAACACACTGTCGTAACTCTGGGTGTAATATATGCCCAATGTGCCGATGGTGCGGTCGTCTTTGGTAACGCCTGCATCGCTGTGGAATGCCAAAGATAGGTCGATGGGCACGTTAAGTCCCTGCCCTTCGGGGTAACTTTGCGAGCCGCCAGCAAGCCAATTCACCCACATTCCACGGCTTTTATAATCGTCGGTATAGTCGTTTTCGCCATGCGATTCCGAGTAAACGCTGTCTGGCACGCCAGCCCATTGCAGCCAATAGCGTGCGGCCTCGGTAAAGCGAGGGTAGCCACTAACGTCCGGTCGACCAATGTTACCCATTCCTCCACCAAACTTTACGCCGTCTGCCGTCACCATTTCGCCCACTTTCCCCGTGTTGTTGCTTAGACAAACACGATGCTGTTGGCCCGCCTTTTCATCGAAAACAAACTTGCCAAGGTAAATCCAAGTGCCGCCACCCATTTGTTGGTTCACGCGAAAATGGCTCTCACCGCCTTGGTGATACACCGTGTAATGTGCCGTGGCAGTACTTCCCTGCACGGTTTTATACGACACGTACACGGCATATTCGCCTGTCTTTGGCACGTTTGGCACCCACTCGGCAAGGCTCTCCTGTCCTTTCTTTATCGACTGAACGACACGAAACGTGCCATCGCGGAAAGGATTTTGAAAGTCGGCGTACACCTTATGTCGGTAGGCAAAGCCTTCTCCCTGCCCCTGCTGCCATGTTTGCTGGCCATTGCGTTCCTTATATACGGCGTTCGGCGACAACGTGTTGGCATCGTTATCCACCACCACTTCGTGCGTGTTCCAATCTCTTTCGCGCGGCACCAGCACGTTTGCGCCTGCATTTTCGAGCATGGGCACGAGGAAAGGCAACACGTAACTCTGCGTATAGAGGTCTTCTACGGTTTGCAACAGGCGTGCGCGCTGCCACTCCCAGCGGTCTAGTGTGCGCTCATAATATCGGCCGTGACTTTGCCAAACGGCGATGTGTCTGCCCAAAAGGCCCTGTGTGGGCGTGGTGGGAGCCGACATGTTTGTTACCAACGGCTGGTCGCAGTGGGGTGCGAAGGTCGTTGGGGCTGCCTGTTGTGCCCGTGTTGCAAGGGCCGTAAGGCAAAGGGTTGCTAGTGTAAGGACGGGTCTAAGCATTGTTTATGATGTTTTTGGGGGGCGTGCCACGCTTGATAAGCAGACAAAGTCCCACGAAAGTGAACAGGGCATTGAGTATCAACAACTCGTAACTGAAATGATAGCCGTTGAACCAAGCCTCAGAATGGCGGTCCAACACCCAACAAAGCAAGGGCGAGGCCAAGGCCACGAGGGGTATCCAGCGGTCGCGCACAGGCCGTTTTATCAGTATGCCAAAGGCAAAGAGGCCCAATATGGGGCCGTAAGTGTAGCTGGCAAGGGTGTAAACGGCATCTACTACGCTGGTGTTGTTCAGTATGTTGAACACGATTATGGACAAACCCATCACCACGGCCATGCCTACGTGTACACGTTTTCGCATTCGGGTAACTTCGTCTTCGCTGCGCTTGCCTGCCCCAAGTATGTCTACGGTGAACGAAGTGGTGAGTGCGGTGAGCGCAGAGCCAGCCGCATTGTAGGCCGAGGCCGACAAGCCAACGATGAACAGCACGCCAACAATGCCCGGCAGCAAGCCTCCTGTGGCGATTGTGGGGAAAAGTTGGTCGCCAGTAGCCGTTAGTCCGTGGCGTGCAGCCTCTTCGTAGAGCAGCACACCCAGCATAAGGAAGGCCGCTACCACGATAAACTGCAACAAGATGCTAATCACCATGTTCTTTTGAGACTCGCGACTGTTGCGGCAACTCAGGTTGCGCTGCATCATATCTTGGTCTAAGCCGGTCATGGCGATGGTGGTAAAGATGCCGGCAAAGAACTGTTTGAAGAAGAATTGCTTGTTGTTTACGTCGTCGAAGAAGAACATGCGGCTCATGTCGCTTTGGCTAATGTGGCTCACCACGCCGCCAAACGATAGCTGTAAGTCGCCCGCGATGAACCAAATGCACAATGCCACCGACACGATAAGGCAGGCTGTTTTAATCAAATCGGCCCAAATTACCGACTTAACGCCGCCCTTGTGGGTGTAAAACCATACGCAACCCACCGACAAGGCCACGTTAACCCAGAAGGGTATGCCCAACGGGCCGAAAGCCAAAAGCTGCAAAGTGAAACACACGAGAAAGAGACGAACGGCCGCACCCAACATCTTTGAGATGAAAAAGAACCATGCACCCGTGTGATAGGCCTGCTGCCCAAAGCGGTTGCGCAGGTATTCGTAAACCGATGTAAGCTGCAAACGATAGAACAAGGGCGTAAGCACGAAGGCTACAATGAGCTGACCGGCGATAAATCCCAACACCAGTTGCAGATAACCAAAGCCGCTTTGCGCCACCATGCCTGGCACCGAAACGTAGGTAACGCCCGATATGCTGGCCCCAATCATAGCAAACGCCACCATGTACCACTTGCTTTGCCTACTGCCGGTGAAGAAAGCGGCATTATCCACATTGCGCCGGGCAAGGCCCGAAACAAGGAACAATACGGCGAAATAGGCCAAAACGGTTGCTAAGATTGCTAGTGGGGTCATATCATGTTGGTTTAAATATAGTTGACGAGTTGACAAGTTTAGGGGTTGACAGGCTTTACAAGTTGATGAGTTTAAAGTTAAAGAGTAGCGGACTATTGGCTTAACTCCATAACTCCTTTACTCCTTACCTCTTTACTCCTTTCTCCTTCGTCCTTTACTCCTTTTACTACTTACTCCTTTACTACTTACTCCTTTACTACTTACCTTTACTCCTTCGTCCTTTACTCCTTTTACTACTTACTCCCTTACTACTTACTCCTTCCTCCTTATATATAAGATACTTTCGCCGCATCTCCTTATATTTTTCCAGTTCGGGCTGCCAAACAGCGCGTATCTCCTCGTTAGAACGACCTTCCATAATCATCTTTTGCACATAGTCCACGCCCACCAACTTGGTGAAGAAGGGTGTGAAAAAGCGCTCGCCGACGTTTAAGTTGCGGTAAGCATCGATGACATACGTGAGGTCGAAGCCCCGCTTAATAATCTCTTCTTGGGGTTTGTGGCTTAGGTTTACACCAAAACACAGCTGGTTTATCTGCGGCGGATTTTTCGCGCCAGGCACACTTCGGGGTATAAAGCTGTATTTATAGCCCGTCATTTGGGGGTGTCCGTATTGCTGAAACGGCAAGCCTGTGCCACGCCCAAGGCTTACATCCGTGCCTTCGAACAAGCAAATAGAGGGATATAGGTATATGGCCTGCATGTTAGGCAAGTTTGGCGAGGGCGCAATAGGCAGCTTGTAGCGCGTAGAATGGGTATAGTTGCGGCATGCAATGATGTCGAGCTGGCATGGCTCGCCACCTTCCAACCACCCTTCGCCATTTATCATGCCCGCCATTTCGCCCAAAGTTAATCCGTGAACAACAGGAATGGGCAAAGCGCCAACACCCGACTTGTACTTCATGTCGAGCACCGGACCGTCTACATAGCATCCGTTTGGGTTAGGCCTATCCAATATCATCATCGTGGTTTTGGTCTTCGCGCAGGCGTTCATCAATTGCAACATGGATATATAATAGGTGTAGAACCTCAGTCCCACATCCTGAATGTCGACCACCAACACGTCTGTTTCCTTCAACACTTTAATGTCAGGCATTCCGTCTTTTCCGTTATAGAGCGAAAAGATGCGCACGCCCGTTTTCTTATCTGTGGAGTTTTTAACATGTTCGCCAGCATCGGCAGTACCCCTGAATCCATGTTCGGGGGCGAAGATGCCCACCACATTCACCTTATTATCAATAAGCAAGTCTAAGATGTGCTTGCCCTGCACCACTGCCGTATGGTTGGCAAACAGTGCCACTCGCTTGTCTTTCAGCTTGGGCAGGTACGCATCTGTACGCTCGTCACCGCAAATCACACGTGTTTTCTGTGCCTTACCGACAACAGCAGTAAGACAAAAGAGTATCAATATCGTAACAATTTTTTTCATGTCAGGGCGGTTTCTAGTTGCTTACATGGCAAAGTTAGCGATAATTTTTAGAATTAGAAACAGCAAATTAGGTATTTTTATATTTGTTATTAATGTTTTGCAAAAGGCGGAAATGGTTGAGTGCAACAAAAGCTCGCCCCTTAACGGCAATGGCATAAGCAACGCCCAGCATGGCCAACATCAGTAAATAATGCTTGGTAAAGAGTGATTCAGTTGTCGCAGACATCGTATGCCATATCGCATTACGGATGACGGTTGACCATTATTCTTTGTGATGTGCGTGGCAAGCCTTTGAGAACAGTTTAGACACTTAATACTAAGGTTTCAACTGAAAAGAAAAATAGTTCAATATATTTACCGTCTAGAGTGTTCACAATTAATTTTAAATTATCTCCATCTTCTTCCGCATCTAGAATTAGACTAATAATTCCTAAGTTGCTCTCAAGAGAGCTATATCCCTCTCTATCAATGATTTTACTTTTTGCTTGTTGCCAATTACAAATAACAAATTTGCATTTTGACTCTATGTGTTTGTTTGCTATAAAGTCGAAATAACCAGAAAAATATATTTGAATGCACCTATTGACATTGTCATAACAGAATTTTTCTGCAATTTCATCATCAAATGAATATCTATTTTTTAATTTCATGTTTAAACTTTATTGAACTTTCGCAAGCGAATAAATCGCAGAGTGATTTATTCACTTGCAGAAGTTTAGTATTTCTACAAATTGAGTGGCGTTTATTATCTTTGTGCCGTGAAACCAAGGTAAGCACCCAGCTCATGTACGAAGTACAGAACAAAGATACGATAAAATATGAAATTCTGCCCTCATTTGTCTGTGGTAAAACGTGGTTAGGCCTGAAAAAGTAACCCTATGGCAGTCATTCAACCCATGCCCTACAAGTTGAAGACCACCTGCCAATGCCCGATTACGTCTGCGTTTCCATGATGCAGTCCCTGTTGGCCATGAGCAGCATTCCCTACAACCGCTCGCGCTGGCGGTAGTAAGCGCACGTGTTTTCCGTGCCGTTGCACAAAGGCGCGCATGCGGCCCAATCGGTTTTGTCTATTTTTCAGTAAGAAATTTAACACAAAAAGTGCCCTTTCTGTCCACCAAATGTCCACCTTGCCGCAAAAAATCGATTCTCGCGGAGGTTTGTTTTGATGCAAAAAGGGGTTAGTTGTGCATGTAGGCAAAATGAATTTTTATTTAAACCGACCGCCACCAACACCCGTTTTGGGGCCATTTGCAGCAAAATGCAATGCGTTTTGGTGCAAAACACAGTGCAGTATGCCGCTAAACGCAGTGCGTTTTGGTGCTAAATGCAGTGCGTTTTGGTGCAAAACGCAAGGTGAAATGGTGCTAAATGCAGTGCTAAATGCGGCAAAATGCGAGGCGAAAAGTATAAATATCCGTTGAAATGGTATAAATAAAACCTTTTAGAACCATGAAACACATGGTTGAAAAGGGCAAAATAGTGGTTAAAAAGTGGGTTTTTAGGGGTAAAAAGCGGGTAATTGGGCGTAAAAAGATATGAGGTGGCGACCAATCTAGAAAGCTAAAATGGTGCAAAATGCAGGCCTTTTCTCAAAAAACGGACAAAGCAACAGGCGTGAAAGGCTAGAAATAGGGGTCATTTACCTACTTTTTAACCTCAATTTTCGCTAGAACGGAGCGAAAATTAGAGTCGCTTTGTAAAATAAAATATAACAGATTGAGTTTTTGAGCTGATGGGTTAGTGAGTGTGTAAGTTGGTGAGCTGATGAGGTTATAAGTTGATGAGTTGGTGAGTTGGTGAGTTGATGAGTTTGTAAGTTGATGAGTTTATGAGTTGGCAGGTTGGTGGGTTGGTCAGTTTGTGAGTTGATGTATTCATGAGCTATTGGGCTTTCATGAGTTTATCAGCCAGCGAGCTGTTTTACCCTGCACTTCGTATATGAGAGGAGTTTTTATCTTGTGTTGGCATCACAAGGACAACAAACTCCTCTCAATTTATAGGAACATTAAAAGCCAAGACGGCCTTGACTTGTGAACATCTCTTCCGTATTCTCAAAGATCAAAATTTACATCTATATATTCTATAACATAACCTCTTTTGTCGTTCTCACTATATGCAACATGGAAACTTCTTCCGTCACCAGTAAATACCGTCCATGTACCGACATTCCTTATATCCATTTTCTTTCCCTCCTTATTTACAACCGCATATCCCTTTCCCGCTATTTGTTTATTGCGATAATATTTTCTCACGAAATAAACATTATCCGAATTAATTCCTTCATGCTTGCGGACACTGTCTCGGTTTGATTTTGTAATTTCTTCTATCACAACAGAGTCGATTTCTCCATTTTTCTCCTTTAGTAAAATTTCCTCATACAGTTTCTTTTTAAGTTGATTAATTGCAGAGGAAGACTGAGCCATATACCACTCGTTAGCAAGTGAATAAAAGACGTATGTGCGGGAATCTAAATATAAATCCAATTCAAATTCGCTTTCACTAACCTGTGTATACATATATATAAAGCCGTGCCATCTAAATTCTTCGTTCTCATGCACAACCTTTAAGCCAATTGCATCTATTGTCTTTGGGTAACAATTATGAATTCTATGATACCACTCTATTTTCTCTATTAAGGTGTGCGCATTCCTTTTAGCCACGTATAATTTTAGTCTGGGTACGATGATAAGCCACACGCAGATAAGGAGTACAATCACCCCGACATATAACTTGACATTCCTTACATTCATATTTGCATCTCCCTCATCACTTTTCTTATTATCGTACGACCCATTAAAATGACTTATCAAAGAAAACCCTATACGCTCAAAAGAACCGCCATTAACTATCAATAAGTTGCCTCTTCTAAAACTTCCTTGTGGAGTTCTTTTTCAGAGGTCTCATATAGTTCATCATTTCTGTCAATGTCGATAATTTTAATTGGGTTACCACGGTAGTAAACATAAGAATCGGTTAGTTGGTATTCCTCTATTAGGGGTTCCACCCCGTGCCACAAACTCGTTACAGAATTCATATACCTTGCACCGTATGTATAATGCTCATGCCCTCTTTGCATGGGCTGCGTCTTGTTTAATAATCTTGGCTCTGTTTCTCCTAATGCTCTTTTAAAACGATTCGTCTCTTTTTGTAATTAGAAACGGCTATTGGCACAATTATCTCGTCAACGTATGTGGGGGCCAAAATACTCATTGAGCTTTGTGCATTATGCCAAAACTTATCTTTGTTTGTTACTAAGAAAACTCCCCGTATACCGCAACTGTAATAATATACCTTTTCGCCTGTTGCAAGGAGAATGTATCCTTTGTGCTTAAGCCTATTAAACTCACAGTTAAATTCATTTATAAATAACGCACAATCATCAAATACATCCCGGCTATATCCATAAATTGTTTCATAACATTTTTCATACGCACTGTTAGGAAGAGGAACACATGGGGCCAAAGAATAAATACTTTTAATAAACAAATCCATGCTGGCCAAATTAACTGTAATTGTGTCTTGCTTAAAAGCTGCAGCAAAAACAAGTGGGTAAATATCATTCCCTGGCCTTATGAACTCAACGTATGTGTACTCTGCTGCAAAAAGAGAATCTCCTTGTTTGCGCGCATGGCAATATCCTGCATTCAAGAGAAGTATCAAAGTAAAGACGTATTTCATTTTTTGTTTTATTGTTGGTAAAAATGGAGTTGTTATAAATTCCTAAGCATCTTTCAAACTTGGTTTACTTGGATCGTACTTCATAATTCCCTGAGTAGCGCCATTTCGGATTGATAGGTCATTCCCCCATCAGAAAAAGACAAATCGAATAAAACCATATATCCTTTATATTCCCCAAAGGGGATAATAAAATTTAAGCCATTGAGAAAGTCGTTGTACTGTTCATTATTTGAATATCCTTGGATGTGTAATCTTGTTGTTCCTCTGTTATTCCACCTTTGGAAGTGCGATATGGTCTAGAACCTGTAACTACATAGTGCCTTGCCGCTTAACTTGTACGGTATTTCCTCGCTACCGTGTTCGTCCACGAGCAGTTCGCCCAAAGGCAGGTAGGCATTGAACTGGGTGATGTTGGCCTTGACATCGGTGAGATAAGAGGTGCTGCCGAGGTGGTCACTGTGATAGAAGAGGACGTCTTCGATGTTGGTCTTGTCCGTTGGGAAATAGCCATAACCCGGTTGTGCTTTGTCAGGGTCTTCGGGCTTGTCCCATTGAATGAACGATTTCGATGGTGTACCAGCGTGGTATTGCGCTTCGGTCGTTGCACCCAACCTTCGGGCACAGAGTGGTCACCCAGCTCCCCGATGATGGAGTTGTAGCCATAACCAGTGTTGTCGGGATCGGCTGTTGCACCCTTCATTGTAGGAACACAGGGAGGTGTGCCAAGCGACTTGTAAGACTCCTCGCGCTGCCCTTCTATCTGCGTCATGCGGGCGGCGTAAACTTTCTGACCAGGCGTGACGTTGTTTCATTTTTTTCTTGCCATATCGTTTCTTAGGGATCACGATAATCAAATTCATATCGAGTAAGACGATTATTCATAAAATGGTATCCGCAATGATATGCCCAATCGGGAAGAGACTGGCTATAAACAATCTCTACACCTTCCGCCGTTTTATATCGTACCCTTTATAGACAATTTAGGGCCATCATGGCACATTCTTCCATGCTTTGCTTGATCTTCAGAAACACTCTATCTCATTGTATATTCATCATCTGATACTCTACTTACTGTAAAATGGTGTTTAGTACATATATAGCCATATACGGCAATAGGACTACCATCAAAAATACCATATCCGCTAATTCTACGAAAGGTTTCGAATTCTAAATTTAACTTGTATTCATAATAATAATAATCATCCTCGTATACAACCCTCTTGTTCTTTATGAAAATAATTCTACACATTTCAGAATCCGACCCAATAAGAGCCGTATAAGGATCTTCTGCATCCCCATATGTTTTTATCCCGATTATATTTTGAATTCCATTTAGTGGAGTAAGTGAATAAAAGACATACATCGTGTCATAGTCTATATCTAGTGCTTCACGTAAATCTAATTCGCCTTTCCCTTGGTCATTCAATATCTTATGTTTAGAAATATACCGTTCTACCTTTTCAGGGAAGTGATGTGTACAACTGCAAACAAGAGCGACTCCTATTGTAAAGACAAATATTGATATTAACTTATTCATTTAAACCATTATTATTTTTTATGTTTTACGGCAGCATCGTATTGTTTTGTTCGTGCTAGCTGCTTTTTGTATAGAAACACTACCACCACCGTTAGTGATATATTGAAGAATTCATTGGTCTACTAGCTGCAAAGTTATTTTTGTAGAATCAACATAAAGTATCAACAAAGAGGGATTGACTTCATGGATTTTATACTCTGTCCCACCCAGTGATATTACCGAGTCGCCCTTTAAATCCAATATCCAGGCCAAAGGTGATCATACTTAGATAAATTCCCTTGTAAGTCTCGAACTAGCATTTTCCATGTTCCATCCCTATTAAAATAAAAACATCTGCGGATTTTGGATCTTGGGTCGAGGTTCACATACCATAATTTAGACTTGTCTCCACTGATTAGAGCTGCAAGTTCTCTCTTCTCTGCGCATGAAAATGCAACCAGTACAGTAATAACCAATGCTATCAGCCTAGAAGGTAATTACATTACCTCCAACAATCTATTATGGAACATACCCTTCTCCATGCTTCTGTAAACATTTGCTTGCTTTACCAATCTGTTAATCAAATAAATTATGTGGCAATCTTGCAGAATTTTATAAGTGCATCTTGGAAATCACCTCCCAGGCTCTAGACTCCTTCTTAACTTTCCTCTTGAATCTGCCCAGAAATATTCCTTGATATAGACCTGAGCACCCATTCCAGAATGGATTACAACATATCTTGTATTGGGGCGAAATTTAATTCTCCGAAGGTTTTTAGTAATACCATTACTGTTCATTTCCTCCACGGACAATGTAGATGATACGTTTTTAAAGTTTATTGTATCACAACTTCTAGTGTCAAAATCATTTTTCTTTGTGATGAAGAACAGATGACTTTCGCTAGGATCTAGACAGTCAGACTCTATTTCCATATGCAAGAAGTTATGTACAATCAAAAGTTGCCGGCTCTCATCAAGTGAGAAATCATGATTTTCGTTACATGACATTAAGAAAGGCAACATCATAAAAATGCAAATAGAATATATTTTCTTCATTTTTTTGTTCTTTAATATGCGTTCCACCACTTGTCGATTTGTCTAATCTTTTCAGCATCAGGATATCAGTTCCATTCTAAGGGTTCGATAAAGCCATATTTTTTTTATCACAACTTACACTAAATGTGTATCTTCCTGTAACT
>NZ_HE999445.1:446802-449602 GCF_000312305.1 Prevotella conceptionensis 9403948
TCTTCCTTGATCACAACCTCCACTAAATTTCCAAAATTTATCATTAACATATGGTGCACAAGGAGTTTCATCTTCAAAAGTTGATTTTATTGATTGCATCTTATATTTCTTTTCAACCTTATTATATATAACAGGAAAATAAGGACTTAAATATATAATATTAGAATCAACAGATAAGAAAAAATCTATGCCCAAATACCCACCATTATATGGTGCCTGGTAAAAGATGGAATCACCACCATCTCCTAAAACCAAGACATCATATGTATCCTTCTCTAAGACTTGAAAAGTGAAATCTATTTCTTTACAGTGATAAGTATATACACCAGAATGACGACGACACCGTACTATGACAGACAAAATTACCATCAAAAAGAATATCACAAATACAACATACCTTCTCTTTACCATAAGTTCTTAAATTCAGCCCATCCTCTTTTTACAAAACTAATCACAGAATTTCTTAAATTAGACTCCTATGTTATAAAATTTATGTGAGTATAAGTTTGACTCCAACCATAATATTCTGCATTCTGAGTGGAAATACCTCCTGTTCCACCTTGATATACATCAAAGTTAATTCATGCGTCCCTCCATGGAATACCATTTTTGGCAGCAACAATACCAGCAGCAATATTTCCGATATCCCGTGCAGAAGTATATATCTCCTGACCAAATGCTGTTTTTCCAATACTCATGCCACGATAAACATACTTCAGCACAAACCAGTCATTTTATATGGATAGGAGAGTGTTTTTTTAGGAATGAAATCAAGCCACGTTGTTTCATGTTATGATATTGGAGTTCATAAGTTCGTTTATTCCAAGTCATCGTTATTTTAGATGTATTGGTAGAGATGTAAGAAGTAATTCTTTTTTCATTCCTTACCGCATTTTTTATATGAAAAATCAGTGAATCCTGTAATTCTCGATTTAGAAATACACTATCTTTTTCCTCAAAGACACTATCTACCGGAGTGTGCCACGTCTTTTTTGAATTGTCGAAGCTGGACAGTAAAACATGTTTATATTTAGTAGTCCTTAGATAGTCTCCATTGATTGTTATCTCATAATAAACAGTACTATCACCATACACGTCATAGACACACTTAAATTTAGACAAGGGAGAGGTGCACCCCCCTGTCACAACAACAAATAGAATAGCTAGAAAAAATTTAATCATCTGAGATATGTGATAAGCGCTGTTGAAAATTATGTTCTCTACGCAACATGTTTTCTGTGTATTTATACTTATTCCTATACCGACCCAACCCTATGGTTTGCAACTCCTCTACAGACTGTTTCTTTTCTGTAACAAGATATGTTCCGTCAGTATATTTGTAATCCTCTTTTTCCGAAGTGGATATACCTTCCATATATCTGAGACTGTGGATAAGTTCATGCCCCAATGTTATTTCTGCAGGCGTATAACCATTTTCAGAACGGTTTGTTTTTGGATTCCGCACAGTATTTGTTGTTGGGCTCAAGTCTATGTCTATTTGGACATCGGATCCCGGTAGAGAACCAGTGGGATGTTTAAACTCTTTCCTTCCCCACTTTTCTAATGCTATAGCAGACCTTTCGTCATCTGTGTTTTGATAAATGGTTGTGGTATGTTTATTGTTAATTACATCCCTTAGCAGGGATGTCCCTGTTTTCAGGTTCTTACTTCTATTATCCCACCTTTTTCCACCTATTGTTACCACACCTGTCTTTCTATTGACAAATAGGTTATCATTTGTTAGCTTTTGCAGGAACTTTAGAACTTTCATTCGTTCTTGGCGATTTCCTGCTAGTACTAATTTCTCTCCATCGGGATCTATCAGTTTCACCGGATTCCCTGCACAATAAACATATCCACCGATGGAGGGATATTTCTCTGTCAGAGCATCCACCCCATACCACAGACTCGTAACAGGGTTCATATACCTCGCCCCGTAATAATACAATCCTGTCTCTTGGTCGAGTTCCTTGCCGTTGAACTTGTACGGCATTTCCTCGGACGAAGAATGTTCGTCCACGAGCAGTTCGCCATAAGGCAGATAAGCATCGAACTGGGTGATGTTGGCCTTGGCGTCGGTGATGTAAGAGGTGCTGCCGAGGTGGTCACTATGATAGAAGAAGATTTCCTCGGTGCTGGTGGTGTCGGCAGGGACATAGCCATACCCAGGCTGCGCATTGTCAGGGTCTTCGGGTTTCTGCCATTGAATGGGTGGGCCAGGAACATCTCCTTTCTTGTTGAACTTCGGTCGTTGCACCCAACCTTCGGGCACAGAGTGGTCGCCCAACTCCCCGATGATGGTGTTGTAGCCATAGCCGGTGTTGTCGGGATCGGCCGTTGCACCCTTCATCGTAGGAACACCAGGAGGTGTGCCTAAGGACTTGTAATACTCCTCGCGCTGTTTCTCTATCTGCATCATGCGGGCGGCATAGTCTTTCTGGCCTGCCGTAACGTTGTTGCCGCTGATGCCGTAGACATTACTGAACTTGCCTGTTCCAAGTTTGCTTGCTACGCGTTTGTCGCCGATGAAGTAATGCTTGGTAAAGCGGTTCTTCGTTACGGTGATAATCGGGGCAGGATAAATGGTGTAATCTTCCGTTTCGTGGAACGTGATTCCCTGCGGTGCACCATTTACGTATACGCCTTCGAGGTCGCCGTGGCTCTTGACGATACGCTCGCCGGCGGCATTATAGGTGTATCGGCTGGTCTTGCCGTTGTCCGACAAAACCATCAGGCGGTTGTCCTCGTCCCAATACATTCTCCGCTCGATGTTCAGGCTGTCGTTCTCCACCAGTGTTGG
>NZ_HE999445.1:449826-451926 GCF_000312305.1 Prevotella conceptionensis 9403948
TTCATACTTCGCACCCTCCGCCATTCCGTTTGCCTTTATCAGACGGTTAAGGTCGTCGTAGGCATAAGTGTGGTTGAAAGCGCCGCCAAGTTTCGCCTTGCTGCTATTGCCATTATCGGCCTGTGTCGGGTCTACGGCATTGGTGATACCCAAGATATTGTCCACAGCATCGTATTGGTACTTGTTTTCCATCACAGCCCGGCCGTCCGCCGTAAGGTTCATCGCCTGCAGACGTTCACGCTGCTTGTCGTAGGTGTAGGTCGTTTCCGTGCCGTTGCCCAGCTTGGTGTAGACGGTATGGCCGTCCTTGTCATAACCTATCCTGTCAATAACAACGCTTTCATGCCCCTGTTTATTGCCCGAAAGGCGAACTATTTGTCCTGCTGCATGGTAGGTACTACTTAATCGTTACTTTACTACACATGCTTATTTACCTCTTTGTACAAAGCACTACTTTGGATTTCGAGTTCTTCTTAATTTTCCCTTTGAATCTGCCCAGAAATATTCCTTGATATACACCTGAGCTCCCATTCCTGAATGGATTACAACATATCTTGTATTGGGACGAAACTTAATTCTCCGAAGATTTTTAGTAATACCATAACTGCTCATTTCCTCCACAGATAATTCAGACGATACGTTTTAAAGTTTATTGTGTCACAACTCCTAGTGTCAAATTCATTTTTCTTTGTAATGAAGAACAGATGACTTTCGCTAGGATCTAGACAGTCGGACTCTATTTCCATATGTAAAAAGTTATGCACTATCAAAAGTTGCCGGCTCTCATCAAGTGAGAAACTATGATTCTCGTTACAAGCTATTAAGAAAGGCAACACCATAAAAATACAAACAGAATATATTTTCTTCATTTCTTTTTTTATTGTGACGTGTCTAAAATGGGGTATTCCCTCCTCTGTTTGTATTATAATCCATGTCCCAGAAATTCGTGCGCAAGTCCTTATTATAATGTGAATATAATATTACTGCCGTGAGATAAATGATAACCATATACTTTATTTTTGCTTAAGGAGTGACCAGTCCACTTCCCGACCTTCATAGAATAATTTTTCTCCATCAGTAAGCATATCTATCTCCAATATATTTAAATGACACGGGATTGGCTTTTTCTATGATATATTCTTCAAAATAGCACCCTCCACCATCTTCTGCATCTTCACAAACAATTTTTAAAGGATAGTATACCCTTTGTATATCCTTTGCATATCCTGTATTCTTACATACTTTAAATGATTTTACATCCACACCTTTCAATGCTCGCATATAAGAATGTAGATATACAGAATCTGCATAACCGCCATAGATGCTATCACCCAAACGTGTATAACCATCTATAGTTTCTCCTTCCTGAAGTCTTACCCAATTTCCTTTTTCAACGTAGTTATGTTTCACTCTTGCGCAATTTGTAAAAACAATGTACATTGTAAGAGCCACTAATATGCGAAAAAACAGAATCATTTACTTAATTTTTATATGTATATATCTTTAGGAATGGATTTGTCCATGACATAGGTGTAAATCTAACTCCAACATGAGTACTAATAGGAGAATGTCTATTCAAATTGGCATCGCAAGTAGAATGCTCATGCCCTATCTGCGTGGGAGCGGTGGAGTGGTTGCTGTCCCTCCATGAGGTTCTTCGGCCTTTCGGATGCCTTCGATGTTATGACGTTCGCTGCATCCAAATATTGTCCACGGATCGTATTTTATTTTATGGGCATGAGATACACATTCACATGAATTCCCTCACAAATGAACTATCAAACTGTTCGCCAGATGTTTCGTTTCTTATGAAACATTGCTTATTTTCCGAGTCTTTCAAACTTTCTAGAACCAATTCTTTGGAGTTAAGTGTTTGAATGGGATCCTTTGTACATACTTTATTCTCATCTATTATAATTAAGGTGTCTTTGACGAGCTTATAACGCAAAAACATGACGGTATCTGAGATACAATCAAAAATAGCTGTAGAATCTCGGTAAAAGAATAAGTTTGCATATGTAGCAGTTCTGTAATCATTGTCCACAGCGCGCCAATGTCCTATAATATCTTCACCTACAATACGTTTGTCCTTTTGGGGGG
>NZ_HE999445.1:452391-455649 GCF_000312305.1 Prevotella conceptionensis 9403948
GATGCAGTCCCAGTTGGCCGTGGGCTGCATGCCCTACAACCGCTCGCGCTGGCGGTAGCAAGCGCACGTGTTTTTCCGTGCCTTTGCACAAAGACGCGCATGCGGCACAATCGGCTTTGTCTAGTTTTCAGTAAGAAATTTAACACAAAAAGTGCCCTTTCTGTCCACCAAACGTCCACCCTGCCGCAAAAAATCGATTCTCGCGGAGGTTTGCTTTGATGCAAAAAGGGGTTAGTTGTGCATGCAGGCAAAATGAATTTTTATTTAAACTGACCGCCATGAACACCCGTTTTTAGGCCATTTGCAGCAAAATGCAATGCGTTTTGGTGTTAAACGCAGTGCAATATGCCGCTAAACGCAATGCGTTTTGGTGCTAAATGCAGTGCGTTTTGGTGCAAAACGCAAGGTAAAATGATGCTAATTGCAGTGCTAAATGCTGCTAAATGCGAGGCGAAAAGCATAAATATCCGTTTAAATGGTATAAATAAAACCTTTTAGAACCATGAAACACATGATTGAAAAGGGCAAAATAGTGGTTAAAAAGTGGGTTTTTAGAGGTAAAAAGCGGGTAATTGGGCGTAAAAAATTATAAGGTGGCGACCAAACTAGAAAGGTAAAATGGTACAAAATGCAGGCATTGTTCTTAAAAGCGGACAAAACAAAAGACGTGAAAAGCTAGAAATAGGAGCCATTTACCTACTTTTTAACCCCAATTTTCGCTAGATCGGAGTGAAAATTAGAGCGGCATCGTAAAATAAAAGAAACAATTTAAGGTTTCGAGTTGATGAGTTGATGAATTTGTAAGTTGATGAGTTTATGAGTTGGTGGGTTGGTAAGTCTGTGAGTTGATGTATTCGTGAGCAGTTGGGCTTTCATGGGTTTATCAGCCAGCGAGCTGTTTTACCCTGCACTTCGTATATGAGAGGAGTTTTTATCTTGTGTTGGCATCACAAGGACAACAAACTCCTCTCAATTTGTAGAAACATTAAAAGTCAAGACAGCCTCGTCGTATTCGGTAGTTGCCTGCGGGTCGCCCGTGGCTGCTATACGTACCATTTATAGACAATTTAGTGCCATCATGGCACATCCTCCCATGCCTTGTCTGAACTTCAGAAACACTCTATCTCATTGTATATTCATCATCTGATACTCTACTTACTGTAAAATGGTGTTTTGTACATATATAGCCATATACGGTAATAGGACTACCATCAAAAATACCATATCCGCTAATTCTACGAAAGGTTTCGAATTCTAAATTTAACTTGTATTCATAATAATAATAATAATCCTCGTATACAACCCTCTTGTTCTTTATGAAAATAATTCTACACATTTCAGAATCCGACCCAATAAGAGCCGTATAAGGATCTTCTGCATCCCCATATGTTTTTATTCCGATTATATTTTGAATTCCATTTATGTGGAGTAAGTGAATAAAAGACATACATCGTGTCATAGTCTATATCTAGCACTTCACGTAAATCCAATTCGCCTTTCCCTTGGTCATTCAATATATTATGTTTAGAAATATACCGTTCTACTTTTTCAGGGAAGTGATCTGTACAACTGCAAACAAGAGCGACTCCTATTGTAAAGACAAATATTGATATTAACTTATTCATTTAAACTGTTATTATTTTTTACTTATGTTTTTTACGGCTGCATCGTATTGTTTTTTCGTGATAGTTTCTTTTTGTATAGAAACACTACCATCGTCTTTAGTGATACCTACCCACAACCCTTTCTTATAAAACTCTTCTATCACCTTTAAAGCCAACGTTTTATTGTCGGCTCCTTTATTCTCCTTCCCTATTCTTCTACCTATAATATTGTTTAGCAAATCTATAACAGTATCAGCCGCTTTCATAGACTTGAAATGTCTTTGAGTAATATCCACGTATGGATTATCTTCATGAGAATTTCCTATTCTCATAGCGTTCCGCTCGCCAAATTTATTCGTGATAATACTTTGCCAAAGAGTATGCCTAAAAGCATTACCTAAATCTCCTTCCTTACCTGATGAAAGATTTGCTGCTCGCGCTATATTAATTTGAAAATTGGAAGCGATCGACGAAATATTCGTACCTCTCTCCTTATACGCCCCCACTCTTAATGCTATTATAGGATGCTGCATTGCATAACCAGCTTGTCTAACTTTATTAACAGGAACCATTTTCTCCATTATGACGGCTGTACCTTTATATAAAAGAAACCATAAAATAGGATCTTTCCCGTCGGGATCAATTAATTTACTAGGATTTGCGTAGCAATACAAGTATGAACTTATATTCGGATACTTCTCCATCATCGGATCCACCCCATACCACAGACTCGTAACAGGGTTCATATACCTTGCCCCATAGTAGTACAGACCCGTCTCTTGGTCAAACTCCTTACCATTGAACTTATACGGCATTTCCTCGCTACTGCTGTGTTCATCCACAAGCAACTCGCCGTAGGGCAAGTAAGCATCGAACTGGGTGATGTTGGCCTTGGCGTCGGTGATGTAAGAGGTGCTGCCGAGGTGGTCACTATGATAGAAGAAGATTTCCTCGGTGTTGGTGGTGTCCGTTGGGACATAGCCATAACCCGGCTGCGCATTGTCAGGGTCTTCGGGCTTGTTCCATTGAATGGGTGGGCCGGGAACATCTCCTTTTGCGTTGAACTTCGGTCGTTGCACCCAACCTTCGGGCACAGAGCGGTCGCCCAGCTCCCCGATGATGGTGTTGTAGCCATAACCGGTGTTGTCGGGATCGGCCGTTGCACCCTTCATCGTAGGAACACCGGGCGGTGTGCCTAAGGACTTGTAATACTCCTCGCGTTGTTTCTCTATCTGCAGCATGCGGGCGGCATAGTCTTTCTGGCCTGCCGTAACGTTGTTGCTGCTGACGCCGTAAACATTGCTGAACTTGCCTGTTCCCAGTTTGGAGGCAATTCGCTTGTCACCGATGAAGTAATGCTTGGTAAAGCGGTTCTTCGTTACGGTGATAATTGGGGCAGGATAAATGGTGTAATCCTCCGTTTCGTGGAACGTGATTCCCTGCGGTGCACCATTTACGTATACGCCTTCGAGGTCGCCGTGGCTCTTGACGATACGCTCGCCGGCGGCATTGTAGGTGTATCGGCTGGTCTTACCGTTGTCCGACAATACCATCAGGCGGTTGTCCTCGTCCCAATACATTCTCCGCTCGCTGTTCAGGCTGCCGTTCTCCACCAGTGTTGGGTTGCCATTGTCATCGTATGTATAATGCTCAT
>NZ_HE999445.1:455779-458009 GCF_000312305.1 Prevotella conceptionensis 9403948
ATCAGGCGGTTGTCCTCGTCCCATACATTCTCCGCTCGCTGTTCAGGCTGCCGTTCTCCACCAGTGTTGGGTTGCCATTGTCATCGTATGTATAATGCTCATGCCCTATCTGCGTGGGAGCCGTAGGGTGGTTGCTGTCCTCGTACTGATAGGTGAAATCGTAAGACTGCACGGTCTTTGTGGAGTCCACCTTCTGCACCTTGGTGAGCGGTTCGCTCATCCGTCCGAAGGTCATCGTCATTTCATACTTCGCCCCCTTCGCCTCACCATTGGCCTTTATCAGGCGGTTAAGGTCGTCGTAGGCATAAGTGTGGTTGAAAGCACCGCCAAGTTTCGCTTTGCTGTTATTGTTATTACTATTGTTATTACTATTGTTGTTATTACTAGCGGCCTGCGTCGGGTCTACGGCATTGGCAATACCCAAGATATTGTCCACAGCATCGTATTGGTACTTGTTTTCCATCACAGCCCTACCGTCCGCCGTAAGGTTCATCGCCTGCAGACGTTCACGCTGCTTGTCGTAGGTGTAGGTCGTTTCCGTGCCGTTGCCGAGCTTGGTATAGACGGTATGGCCGTCCTTGTCGTAACCTATCCTGTCAACAATAACGCTCTCACGCCCCTGTTTATTGCCCGAAAGGCGAACTATTTGCCCTTCCGCATTGTAATGATAGGTCATGTTGCGCACGCAATTCCAGCTGTCGTAGGTGGTATCGTAGATAAAAGTACGAATATCCGCTACGCTCGCCATTATGGTGTGCTACAGCAAGTTGTAGTCAGAAGTAATTGTATATTGCTTTATTAAAATAAATCACGAAAGAAAAATAATAATTCATGATAGAAATGAAAGAATCTCTCACTCCAACTCCATGGCCTATTTACAGAATGAATATTAATACGTCTAAGCCATTTATCATCCTTTCTCGAATAATTATAATAATACAACGTGTCGTTTACCATAGAATCAAGGAAAACAACCGCATATTCGACCCTCTTTCCTATTATCCGATATGACTTTTTTGAAATATCTATTTCTGCAACGTAAGTCCTTGAATAGTTCGACCTGTTATTTATTATCATGTGATAAAGAGGTAAATAAATATAATTATCACTTATTATAATCGGCCCTCCAAAACCATCATGATGAGGAGTCATGATTTGTACTTCATTTATAAACAATTTTCCACACAGAGGCCCTTCCTTTCCGAAATTGTGTAGATCCATAAATAGAATTTTACAAGAAGCGACTTCATAAAATGAAGGGAATTGCCAAGGATTCCCCATTTCTGCATATATAATATTTTTATTCATAAGACTTCTATTTAATCCTATTCAGTTTATCCACCGTAAAATACTGAGTCCTTCCTCCGATCCATTGTCCCCCCGGTGACTTTGCGGTTCCTTTTATCATAATAGAACCTTTAGGAACTTGTATTTCCGCAATACCTTCCATCGCATTATTCCATTCCGGTCTCAGCGCAAGTCCGCATCTATCAATAAATTTTCCAATTGGTACATTTGAGAGATAGGAACCAACATACGCAGCATTTCCACCAAAAGATCGATACAAATTTAAATCTTTTGTTGTTTTGACAACTTCTACATCTTTAGCGAAATCTATTAGTCACTGTGGCACTTGACGATACACTCGCCGGCAGCATTATAGGTGTATCGGCTTGTCTTACCCGTTGTCCGACAAAACCATCAGTCGGTTGTCATCGTCCCAATACATTCTCGGCTCGGTGTTCAGACTGTCGTTCTCCACCAGTGTTGGGTTACCATTGGCATTGCAAGTATAATGCTTATGCCCTATCTGCGTGGGAGCTGTGGGGTGGTTGCTGTCCCCCCTGAGGTTCTTCGGCCTTTCGGATGCCTTCGATGTTATGACGTTCGCAACATTCAAATATTGTCCACGGATCGTATTTTATTTCATGGGCATGAGATACACATTCACATGAATTCCCTCACAAAGGAACTATCAAATTGTTCGCCAAATGTTTCGTTTTTTATGAAATATTGCTTATTTTCCGAATCTTTCAAACTTTCTAGAACCAATTCTTTGGAGTTAAGTGTTTGAATGGGATCTTTTGTACATACTTTATTCTCATCTATTATAATTAAGGTGTCTTTGACGAGCTTATAACGCAAAAACATGACGGTATCTGAGATACAATCAAAAATAGCTGTAGAATCTCGGTAAAAGAATAAGTTTGCATATGTAGCGTAAGCATCC
>NZ_HE999445.1:458803-461057 GCF_000312305.1 Prevotella conceptionensis 9403948
GGTGCAGTCCCAGTTGGCCGTGGACTGCATGCCCTACAACCGCTCGCGCTGGCGGTAGCAAGCGCACGTGTTTTTCCGTGCCGTTGCACAAAGGCGCGCATGCGGCCCAATCGGCTTTGTCTAATTTTCAGCAAGAAACTTAACATAAAAAGTGGCCTTCCTGTCCACCAACCGTCCACCTTGCCGCAAAAAATCGATTCTCGCGGAGGTTTGTTTTGATGCCAGAAGGGGTTAGTTGTGCATGCAGGCAAAATGAATTTTTATTTAAACCGACCGCCACCAACACTCGTTTTGGGGCCATTTGCAGCAAAATGCAATGCGTTTTGGTGCAAAACACAGTGCAATATGCCGCTAAACGCAATGCGTTTTGGTGCTAAATGCAGTGCGTTTTGGTGCAAAACGCAAGGTAAAATGATGCTAATTGCAGTGCTAAATGCTGCTAAATGCGAGGCAAAAAGCATAAATATCCGCTGCAATGGTATAAATAAAACCTTTTAGAACCATGAAATACATGGCCGAAAAGGGCGAAATAGTGGTTGAAAAGTGAGTTTTTAGGGGTAAAAAGTGGGTAATTGGGCGTAATAAAGATATGAGGTGGCGACCAATCTAGAAAGGTAAAATGGTGCAAAATGCAGATCTTTTCTTAAAAACGGACAAAATAAAAGACGTGAAAGGCTAGAAATAGTGGCCACTTACCTACTTTTTAACCCCAATTTTCGCTAGAACGGAGCGAAAATTAGAGCGGCATTGTAAAACAAAAGAAACAATTTGAGTTTCTAAGTTGATGAAGTTATGAGTTGATGAGGCTTTGAGTTGATGAGGTTATGAGTTTGTGGGGTGGTAAGTTTGTGAGTTGATGAGTTGATGAGTTGATGAATTTGTGAGTTGATGAGGTTATGAGTTGGTGGGTTGGTCAGTTTGTGAGTTGATGTATTCGTGAGCAGTTGGACTTTCATGGGTTTATCAGCCAGCGAGCTGTTTTACCCTGCACTTCGTATATGACAGGAGTTTTTATCTTGTGTTGGCGTCACAAGGACAACAAACTCCTCTCAATTTGTAGAAACATTAAAAGTCAAAACGAATTAGCTATTTAACAACGAGAAATGGATATTTATATTTGCTAAACCTTGAAATTATCGAAATTAAATCATTTTTCTTTTCAGGCACAATCCACCCTGTGATATTATTTTGCAAACCAATATCTTCCTTACTTAATATAATTCGACTCTCATATAATTTATATCCATCTTGAATTATAACAAGTCTGCTATTAAGTGTAGACATATCTCCTCCTGTGTATAAAAAAGGCACCTGCAATAATCTTTTTATGAGATAATTATTTTTTGTATAAAGAATTTTGTGGCGCGGTATCTCCTTAGGTAAATTCTTAACATCATACGAGTCCCAAATAATATACACAGAAAGTCTTGAGTTTGCCTTAGCATTGAATAGAGAAGACAATACTGTACGCTTTGTATCCAATTTGTCTTTAATTGTCATATTATTTTTCTCTTTAGACAAATCAATAAAAAAGGGACCATTAAAGCACATAACAATTAGAAATAAAGTCCCGATAATAGTACTTAATTTGATTATTTTATTTTTTGCCATTTTCCTTTACTTGATGTCCTTTATTTTTTCTAACAGGATGAAACTGTAGATCCCAATGCTTGGAATTTTTCAGAGGCTCTAATCTATTCATATGTGTAACGGTCAATGTAGTTATCGAGGTCCAATTCTTCGGTATAGGCTTATGCGCGGAAGATATTTATAACACCTTCTAGCTGTTCGGGCGTGAGGGTGAGCTGTCCGTTCATGTAACGATAGTAGGTGGAGCAACTGCCGAGGTATTGATGGATTTCTCTGCGTATCGGAGTGTCGTCCACGTGCTTTACGTTGAGAAACAGCTTACGGAATCCCCATGCTGCACAATTGCGTGTCCATGATGCAGTCCCAGTTGGCCATGAGCAACATGCCCTACAACAGCTTGCGCTGGTGGTCGTCAGCGTACGTGCTTTCCGTGCCATTTCCCATGCGGATGTATACGGTGTGGCCGCCTTTGTCGTAATCTATTTGTGACACTTCTATTTTTCATGCGACATGATTCAATCTTTGTTATGATGGCAAAAGGATATGTAAAATCATACGGCTGTCGTAATTTCTCAAAATAGATAATTCTTATCTTTATTTTTTCACCATATGGGATACCTCTTGTATCACACTTGTTTTTTATGCTAATGTAATATTCTTTTCC
>NZ_HE999445.1:462171-463939 GCF_000312305.1 Prevotella conceptionensis 9403948
AACGACAATCTCCACACTTCCATTTCATTGCAGGTAGTATTCTCGCCGTAAAACCTTGTTTGTCCTAAGCCCTACCTTTTTACGCCTCTGAAACGAAAACGACCGACCCGACGGAAAGACGCATAAAAAAAATGTCGGAAACACGAGGACAGAGAACATTAAAATGGAAACTCAACTCCCTCGCCTCTGGAATCCGCATAAAATCAAAAAAATCAGACAAGATGAAACTGAGATACAAAATATCAATTTGGGTGGTACTTGCACTCGCAGGCTCTCTCCTTTGGGGCGGAAGCGTCTGGCTTTGGCTGGTAGGGATATGTGCAGGGAAATTCCTTATTCGGCTACTCCTTACCATCACTTTGGCAATCGCAGTGTACATCTTGGCTTATACCCTCATCATCGGAGGAATACTTTGGTTACTCATTTCTTAAACAGACAGATATATGAAAAGAAGAAGCAAGACAATCGCACAGCAATGCAGATACTACGAAGTGGACAACATCTTCGAGTATATGGTATCGGTTTACCTCAACGGAAACATATCCGCCTTTGGGGAACTATACAAGGAACTCAATCGGAAAGACAGAAAGGAGTTTATCACCTATCTCTTTTCAGAGGTTGCCCCTACCCATATCCAAGAAATCATTTTAGCAACAATCTAAACATAGGAACAATGGAAGCATTCAGATTTTACCAAGACCGAAAGGTTACTTGTTGGGAACGCACCCACTTTGAAGTAACAGCCGAGAATTACGAGGAAGCCGTTGCTCTTGTCAAGTCGTGGCAAGGTGAGGACGCTCTCTGTTTTGAGGACAACGAGAAAGTCATCATTACGGACGGAGAAACATTATATGACACCTCCGAAAGCCTATCCGTAGAGGAAAACGGAGGGAAACCTACTATCGAGGTCTTTGCGGACAATGGAGAAGACATCATCAATAATACAGCCCGATAACACCAAACGAATATGAGAACGGAAACAAGAACATACGAGGTATATAACCTTCACGAACTGACCAAAGAGGCACAAGCAAAGGCACACAGCCATTGGGCGGAACATTTCAACTATGGTTGGGACGAAGAAAACCGAAAGACATTGCAAGCTTTTGAACAGACATTCAATATCAAGGTGGACAGATGGTCATACGATGATTATTCCTATTGGTATCGTTTCACTTCTCATTACAGAGAGGAAGAAGATAATTTGAAAGGGGTTAGACTTCTGAAATACCTTGTCAATAACTATTGGAACGACTTGTATATACCCAAAACCATTTGGGGACACAATTACAAGACAAAGCGCAAGAGCCGTGTATTCGTCACCAATGATTGTGTTTTGACGGGCTATTATATGGACTATGAGATATTACAGCCTATATACGACTTTCTGAAAGCCCCCGACAACACCACCCTTTACGAACTTATGAACAAGTGCTTAAACGGCTTTTTCAAGGCTTGCAGGGACGATATGGAATATCAACTCAGCGAAGAAGCCTTTGCCGAGAGTTGCGAAGCCAACAACTACGAATTTCTATCCGACGGAACATTATTCAACTGATTAAAACATCAAAGACAATGAAAGGTACAGAACATTTCAAGGACGTTATCCAAAACTATTTGGAAACCAGAGCATCATACGATGAACTCTTTGCAGAGAGTTTCCGCAAGGAGAATAAAAACATAGACGAGTGCATTACCTACATCTTGACGGAAGTCCAAAGAATGGGGTGTGCAGGTCTGTCCGATGAGGAGGTATATTCCCTTGCCG
>NZ_HE999445.1:464330-467771 GCF_000312305.1 Prevotella conceptionensis 9403948
TCACTATTATCCCCACTCCAAGATTATCCCAAGCCAATAACGATAAGTATTGATTATTAAGTATATAACATCATTACTTGCTATAATAGCTTGGGATAATATTTAATGATATTACTTCCGTGTAAACTGTTTTAACCAGTTTTTTATGTGGGACTTAGTTTCCCATTCTCCCTTCTCGGGACGTTCAGGGGTGATGTCTGCATATGCCTTCTCTAGCGCATCTCTCTTTTGCTTAGAGTCTGCACGAGCATATATTTCAGTAGTCTTGATGGACGCATGACCTAATATGTCCCGTATGTAGACAAGATTCACGCCGGCCTGCAACAGATGCATGGCTTTCGAGTGCCTGAAAGAGTGTGGGGATATTTTATCCGGGAGAAGTCCGGGGTGCTTAACCCTTACATCGTTTGCATACAATGTAATGATATGCGCTATTCCGGAGTTTGAGAGTTTCGCACCACGGTTATTGTAGAAGAGATACCTTCTCTCTCTTCCCGGCAAATCGAGTTTATGTTCGGACAGATACAGTTTCATTATGGATACCAGCCGCTTTTGTAATGGAACAACCCTCTTCTTACGGCCTTTTCCGAACAAAGTCACATATGCTGGCGGTTCCAGTGACAAGTCGGTTGGAGTAAGGTTGATGAGCTCCTGCACCCTGGCACCACTTTCGTAAAGTAGTGATAATATGGCAAGATGCCGTCTTCCCTGCATTGTGTCAGTCGGTATCTCTGCAAGTAGGGTTTTCATTGCTTCGATGCTCAATGAGGATATGGTGCCTGACGCTTTATGCTTGGCCTTTATTGTCATTATTTGTTGCCAACAACCGATTCTCTTAACGTCCTCGTATTGTAGATATTTGCAGAACGCATGTATCGCAGCAAGGCGTGCGTTACGCGTGTTGTCGGTGCATTTTCTTTCAGTCTGTAGCCAGTCTAAAAATCCTGTCGTGCAATCACGTGTAAGGTGTTTCAGCTCGATTCGTTCTGCCGGGATTTTCTCCACCTCCAACATATAGTCCAGCATCAAGTCAAACGTGTAGGCATAGCTCCTAAGAGTGTGGTGGCTAACGCCCCGCTCTTTCATCAGATAATCCGACAAGAAAATTGTAAGGTGCCGGGCAAAGTCAGTTTCTTTTTCCATAATACATGTTGTTTTTGTCAACATCCGGGAAGATGCCTCCAGTTGTAGAAGATATTATATCAATCACTTCGGGATAGAACTCACGCGTAAGCCTCAGATACCATTCCGTTTCCCTGACACCCGCATGGCCGAGGAGAACTGACAGGACTGGTAATCCGGCATACAGATCCACGCCTTCGGTTGCCATCTTTTGTAAGGTATGTACTGCGAACGTATGACGGAGGTCGTGAACCCGGGGGCCTTGTTTTTTGCCTTTGTGGGCTATCCCGCATTGCCGAAGTATCTTTTTGAAGAAAGTGTATGGCGTGGTTGCCGTGAACGGCTTTCCTTTTCCTGACACAAACAGGTGGCGTTCCGGCTTGCAGATTCCTTCCACCGGCATCAGGTCACGATATTTCATGTATTGTAACAATACCGCTTTCAATTCTGGATTCATGGGGATAATCCTCTCCTTGTCGTTCTTAGTCTTTGTCAATAAAATTGCATCTGACTGAAAATTGACGTCTCCATTCTTAATGTTAAGAGCCTCCGAGATTCGCATTCCGGTCGAATACAATAGCCGGAACAGGCATGGCATGCAGATAAGGCAACTTTTGGGACAGAAGCCTTTCTGTTCCGATTTGTCAATGGTTTCCATGATTCGATACATTTCTTCATGTGTGAACACATAGGGAAAGTACATGTTGGATGGACGCTTTGGAATCCTTGGCACAAAGCACTCTATGCCGAGTCTACACATGTATTTCAGGAACTGGATGAGTTGGGTATGTTTGGCATAGGATGTCCTGTCGCAGATGTTCCTTAGAGAGTTTTCCCACGCCGACACCATTCCTCTTGTGACATACAGCTCATTGAACCCGTTCTCCAACATGGCTTCGTCCCATTGCTGCAATGTGTGACGGTAAACATCCGAATTGACGACAAGATTGCCTTTCATTTTCAAGAACTCCAGTATGTACGGGGCAAAAGCGCTACGGAAGACGTATCCTTTATTCATAGAATATACCTCCTTTCTGCGTATAAAATCTTTCCGGGACCAACGAGGGCGAAAGCAATATAGACTTCAATTTCGCCAAGTCCACCCTCAAATAATTGGAGGTCGTTGCCGTGGACACATGCCCCAATGTACTGCTGATTATGGGTAATGGAGTCTCTTTGGACAGGAGCTGAGATGCAAGGGAATGTCTGAACGCATGAATACCGTGCCGACGACGCTGTATGTTTACACCTGACTGTTGGATAGCCTTCTGCAACCCAAGCCATACGGTATCACGCGACACTCCTTTGTATGGCGGACGCATTGAAATAAACACATGTTCATCATCCGAGGACGGTCTTTCTGCTTGAAGATAATCTATGATTGCATTTCCTACATCCGTCAGCAACGGAAGCACAACCTCGTGTTTTGTCTTGTATTGAATGATGGAAAAGGTGCTTTTATCCCAGTCCAGATTTGCGAAGCGAAGCCGGATTATATCCGACACTCTCAGCCCAAGCCTTGATGCCAGCAGAAACATCGCATACAGACGTCTGCCTCCGAAATTGCTCCTGTCAATGGAGTTTTCTATAAGGGCAATCTCGTCCTGATTGTAAACCGACGGTACTTTCTCCCGTTGTGGAGCCTTTACTGAATCAAGTAATGCCCCAAGGCTATACTTGACATGCCCTTCCGTCAAAAGATATTTGAAGAACATCTTCATTACATACAGTCGCTGTCCTCTGCTGTTTGTACTTGTGGAGATGAAATCGATGATGTGCGACTCTGTGATTTCAGCCACTTGCTTGACTCCTTTAATTTGAACCACTGCGATAAACTGGGATATTACACGTTGGTAAATCTCTATCGTTTTCGGGGAAACACGTTCCGAACGCTTTAGTTCAATAAGCCGTTTTGCCACTGCTCCTATTTCTCCAGGAAGTTCATGCCTTTGGCTTGGAGGACGATTTGCCATTATATGCCCATACCTTAACACCGAGTTCAACATGCCGATGCAACGATAGTGCTTTTCCCATTGGGTGTTTCTAGTAAGGCTTTCAAGAAAAGAGTCCCCAATGCCGGGATTATAGAACTCTACTCCTCGCTCTGACATGTAGGCGAGGATACCCCGTTCAAGATTCGATATGTGTGTGGCAATAGTGCTCTCACTATAGCCATTGCTTATCATCTCCTCCTGACAGGTAGTAATTAGTGATTTGATGTTTGTTTGTTTCATATTGAAAAATTTGTTGGTACTCTTCCAATATAGCACAATATTCTTATCCGCCAAACATTATCACCAGTAAATCTGATATACAGTT
>NZ_HE999446.1:0-2635 GCF_000312305.1 Prevotella conceptionensis 9403948
AAAGGACCGCTGGACCTGGAACAACCCCTCGACCACGCAACCGGCATCGTTTAACGGCTGGAACAACAACTACACTTCGGGCGACTGGTACTATCAGAAGGCCTGGTTTGTGCGCCTAACCAACATCAGCCTGGGCTGGACACTGCCCCAAGCCTGGATTTCGCGCACCAAGGTGTTGTCGCGCGTGCGCCTGTCGCTAAGCGCCAACAACCTGTTCTGCATCACTCCGTATAAAGGATTGGACCCCGAAACCGACTATTATGCGGCAGCTTATCCCAACGCCCGTACCTACAGCATGGGCATAAACGTAACATTCTAACCGCAATACCTCTGCAACGATGAAAAAGAATAAAAGGCTTATCCACACTGTTGGGCACGGCTTTGCTAGCCCTTACGGCTGCTTGCTCAGACCTTACGCCCATAGACTATTCGGAGATTAACCCGAACAATTTCCCCAAAAACGAGAGCGACGTGCAGGCATTGGTGATGAACTGCTACCGCCCACTGCGCGGCGACTGGTGGGACGGCATCTACTCGCCCTCAGAAAGGGGCGTGATGTTCGTCAACGACTGCACAACAGGCACCCTGTCGGGTAAGTTCGGGGCGCAGAAAATGGCCGCCGAACTGAACTTCTTCCCCACGAGCGAAGAGATAACGTGGTTTTACTTCACACGCAACTCCACCGATTACAGCGGCGGATACATCAATAAAATAAGCACTTGCACGCTTACGCTAGACGATATAGCCCATGCGCCCATCGACGAAAGCAAGAAAAGGGCCTACGAAGCCGAGGTTCGTTGTGCACGTGCGTTCCTTACCTACACGCTCTACGACATGTACGGGCCGCTGGTTATCGCTCCGTTAGACGTGTTAAAGCACCCTTTGAAAGAACAACCGCTGCCCAGGCTCACGCGCGAAGAGCAAGTGAAGTTCATAGAAGACGACCTCTTGTTCGCCGCCGAACACCTGCCCATGCCCGGCAAAGCGGAATATGGGCGGTTTAGCAGGGGATTCGCCAAGATGTTGCTGATACGCCTGTACCTGCACGAAACGCCGATAAGCAAAGACTATTATAATAAGGTGGAGACGTTGGCACGCGAATTGATGAACCCGAAGTATGGCTACCAGCTGCAAAGAGACTACGTAAAGATGTTCGAACTGGGCGGACAAGGCTCGGCCAACAAAGAAATCATCTACGCATTGCCTTGCTCGTACAATGGACCCAGCATCAACCAGTGGCACATGATGGTGCTTCCCACCGACTTTGCGCAAGGCGGAATGAGCGGCGGATGGGGAACAGTAACCAGCACATGGGCATTTTACGACTCGTTCGAGCCCAAAGACGTGCGCCAGACAAAGCTGCTTACGTCGTACACCAGTTCTACCGGAGCAACGATAGACCGCGACACGCACGGCTCAGACCTTGCCGTGGGTCCCATCGCACTGAAAATGGGCTACGACACAAGGGTTAAAGCCTCCGAAGGAAAGTCGGACATCGACCTCATTCTCTACCGTTATGCCGACGTGTACCTGTCACTTGCCGAGGCCTTGTCGCAAAAGCAGGGCGCAACAGCCAACGACTTGAAGGAGGCGGTAAACCTTATCAATGTTGTTAGGCATCGTGCAGGCATCGAAAACCTTTCGGCCAACGCCCTCAACACGCCCGAAAAGGTGCTAGATGCCGTGCTAACGGAACGCTGGCACGAGTTCTGGTGCGAGAACGGACAGTTCAGAGCCGACCTCATCCGTCATCATAAACTCATCCCTTGGGTAAAGAAAATAAATGGTTCGGCTTACGCCGAGGAGTATAAAGAGGTGTATCCGCTACCCCTCGCAGCCATTATCGACGGCAAGGGTGCAGTGAAACAAAACCCTGGTTATCAATAAAAACATGCTTGGCCGAGACTTTTCTCGTTTCGGCCAAGCCCAAAACATCAATACGACATGAAGAAAAGACATTGCATTTTGTTGGCGGCCGCAGCTTTTTTGGCCCTAGCATGCGGGAGCAACACAAACGAGGAAAATCCCGACAGTGGCACAAAGAAGAATCCCGAAACGGGTTTGAAAACTGTAACATATCAACTGAGCAACGACGAAATAGCCAATCCCGAACGCGGATTGTTCACCCAATACGAATCCAACGCCAAGGACTATGTGGCCCTAAGCTACCTGAGGAAACTAAGGAGTGAGGGTAAGACGTTGGTACAATTGATGTATTACCTGGACGATTACCGCGACAAAGACCTCCCCGGAGGCTTTGCAACGAAGTTGGAAGTGGACTTAGACCAAGTGCGTGAAGCAGGAATGAAGGCCATTTTGCGTTTCGCCTACACCGACAAACAAAATGGAGCTGATGCCCCCATGCACATCATCAAGCGTCATCTCGATCAAATAAAACCTACATTGCACAAGCAAGTGGGCGTAATTGCTTGTGTTCAGGCAGGCTTTATCGGTGCTTGGGGCGAGTGGTATTACTCTACAAACAAGCTAAATAACGCCACGGCCTACCGCGAGTTGTTGAATAAATGGCTCGAAGTGCTGCCTGCCGAACGGTGCATACAAGTGCGCACACCCAAGTATAAGCAAGAATACGTGGCAACGCCACACCTCTTAATGACAATACAGCCTTTAAAGA
>NZ_HE999446.1:3574-8257 GCF_000312305.1 Prevotella conceptionensis 9403948
CAGACCAAACAAACATGGGCACATATAGGGATATTGATAAAGATAAGAGCTATATTGCGCAAGATGCACTGTATGTGCCACTTGGAGGCGAGACGGCAGTTCCGCCATCGGGTGTTAAATGGGCTACTGGCAAGGAGGCATGGAATGAAGTTAGCTACCTGCATTGGTCGTTCTTGAACGACGCTTACTATAAGGAACTACTCAAAACGTGGAATACTGGTGGTTATTTCAATAAAATCAAGAAGTTCCTTGGCTATCGTTTAGCCTTGACAAAGATAGAATATTCGGAGCAAAACGCACCTGGAAGCGATCTAACGGTTAACCTCTTGGTAAACAATTACGGTACGGCTTGCATGTACAATCCCCGTTTGGCCATCCTCGTTCTTAGTCCTACTGACGGTGGCAGAGAGTATATTGTATCTACGGGATTGGATTTCCGCATGGTAAAACCAGGTAAACCCACCAACATGCAGACAAAGCTAAAGCTTCCTGAAAACATGCCCGAGGGCAAGTATAAGCTTTTATTGTGGCTCCCCGACAAAGATAAGAAGTTGCAAGAAAATCCTAAATACGCTGTACGACTTGCCAATAACACGACCTGGGGAGAACTAACGGGTTACAACGACCTAAATATCACCCTGAATGTGGCCAAAGACAAGAATGCCAAACCTGGTACTTCAACCCTTGTCTTCTCAAAGAAGGAAAGGCCGTGGTAGACCTTTGAGCAATCGTATGAAGCGAGAAAACCTCTTCTCAACACAACGAGTGTAACCCCCAAACAGGCAAATGACTTATCCAACCCCACCCCTCAACGGCACGCCATCGCCCCATAACAGCGGCGAAGAGCAAGCCCAACAGCCCCCAACGGTAGCCAATGGCAACACGACGACATCGCGTCCGTCGCGCCTTCTGTCGCTCGACCTGCTGCGCGGAATGGACTTGGCCTTCCTTGTTCTGTTCCAACCTATGGTGTATCAGTGGATAGAGGCCTGCCAACCAGCAGCCGGCACATTCGGTGCAGCCGTTTATGGGCAGATAACCCACGTGCCTTGGCAGGGCTTTTGCTTTTGGGACATCATCATGCCCTTATTCATGTTCATGTCGGGCATTACCATCCCCTTCTCCATGAGCAAGTATCGGCGAGGCGAAAGCAAGGCCGGCGCAGGGTTCCTGCTACGTCTGCTCAAGCGATTTGTGGTGCTTTGGCTGCTGGGTATGGTGGTTCAGGGCAACCTGCTTGCCCTCGATGCCCGCCTACTTCACCTTTACAGCAACACGTTGCAGAGCATTGCCGTGGGCTATGTGGTGGTTGCGCTGCTCTTCGTTTACACCTCTTGGCGAACACAACTGGCCGTTGTTGTCGGTTGCATGGTGGCTTACGTGGCCGTGTTTGCCATTTGGGGACGGATGGATTTTACCATCGACGCCAACATTTGCGAAGAGATAGACCGGCAGGTGCTGGGTCGTTGGCGCGACGGAGTAATATGGAACGGCAACCAATGGCAATGGGATGCAACCTACCATTACACTTGGATTCTATCATCGCTTAACTTTGTGGCCACCGTTTACCTGGGTTATCTGGCAGGTGTAGTGCTGCGCACAAGTCAATCTGGCACAAGCAAGCTGCGCATCCTGTTGCTTTCGGGTGTCGGCCTCATTGTTTTGGCCTTCGCGTTAAGTCCTATTGTTCCTATTATCAAGCACATTTGGTCTACCTCGATGACCTTCCTTGCAGGCGGAATCTGTTTCCTGCTCATGGCGGCAGCATACTATTGGGTTGACCTTAAAGGCCATACGCGCGGCCTACTGTGGCTGCGTTTCTACGGAACCAACTCGCTTGTGGCCTACGTGCTGGGCGAATACGTGAGCTTTTCTTCGCTCACCGACTCGTTCTTCTATGGATTCAAGCCCCTGCTTGGCACCTTCTACCCCGTGCTTGGCGCAACCATGCAGGGCATTTTCGTACTCCTCGTGTTGCGATGGATGTACAAATCAAACATATTCGTAAAAGCCTAACTTAAATTATAAAATGATGTTCAAGCCTATTTATTGTGCATTCGTGCTGCCGCTAGCCTTCGCGCTGGTGGGATGTAGCGACAACGACAACGCTATAAGCACGGAGAAAAACGGTCCGAAACCCGCCATGGAACTACAAGTAACGCCCCAGGACGGGCTGCTGTATGGCGACAAGGTGAACGTTTCGGGACTGATGACCGACGAACGAAACCTGGAACAATACGTGATGACCATCACCAACACCGCTGGCGACACGCTCGTGCGCAAACAACAAAGTCTGTTGGGCGACACGTTCCACGTAAATACCGACCTACTTGTGGCCTTGCCCAAGAACGCTAAGGCCGAAAACCTAAAACTACAAGTGCGCCTGAACAACACGCGCGACGGCGAATTGGTGCAAAACTTCGACCTAACCAACGTCTCGGCACCCACGTTCAACACACTATACCTGTTCCTTTCTACGGGCGAAGTGTACCCCCTAACAAAGAACGGCGATGAATTTTCGGCATCCGACGACATCTTCTTCCCGGCCAATGCCAAAGGCATCGTGGCCGCGACACCCGACAATTCGGGTATTTATTGGGGCACGAAAGGCGGCGAAATCACCACGATGGCCAAAGATTCTATCGTGATTGGCGCCGACATTGACGCCTCGTTCAAAGTGTCTTTCAACCCCGTTACCTTCGAATTAACCAAGGGCGAGAAACATTTCTGGGCACCATTGGGCGACACCCAAAACTATTACATCCTCGGAACAATATCAGGTCATTGGAAAGACGGCGAGATAAAAGAACCCAAAACCAAGATGGCCATGAAGGGATTTGGCTACGAAGGCGCACAATACTTTACGTGGACGGCCCCCGAAGGCGAAGACCCCAATGTGGGTATGTGGGGAAGTACCGCACCAGGAACATTCCGTTTGAAACAACCTTCCACAGGAAACTACATCCTTTGGGACGGCAAGAACATCGTGATGAGCAAGACCGACGACAAGAAAAAGAGTTTCCCCGTTACCGATAAAGGGCACTTCACCATCCGCGCCGAGTTCGAAAAGGGAGTCTGCACCACGGTGAAAATAAGCGGCGATGGCAAGTCGCTCACCTTTGCCAACGGCAAAGTAACGGTCAATGGACAAGAGATGCAAGCCGCCATCGCCGTCAATGGACAGAAACTGAACATCAAACCGGGCAACAACTACGTGTACGAAGGGTTGCTCGACATGAAGAAAGGTCAAACCATCTCGGCTCCATTCAGTCTTGCTTCCTTTAAAGGCAGTACCGATTTGTTTGATGGCGTGGGCAACGACACATGGACATTGAAGACCGCCAACGACAAATACTACACGCGTCTCGACCTCTTTAACGGCGAATTCTACGCCTGTCCCACCTCCGCTTATCCCCAATTCATCTACATGGACGGTTGGAGTTTGGCTCCGAGAGAAGATGCAACCGACATCGTTTGGAATGCCGAAAAGGTGATACCTTTGGCTCGCACGAACAAGGGAACATACGAAGGAACGTTCTACAACTTTGGTTGGGGCGGCGATGTTGCCTTCTACGTAACCTATCCGCGCAGCGGAAAATCACTTCGATTGCCCAGTGCAGCCTTCAACACCACGTATGCCAACACAGGAAATGGGCCTGGCAGTTTCAACATCCCCAAGAGCTCTGGTTATTATAAGGTGGTAATCGACCTGAAAGACGGCATCAATATAACGCCCAAAGACGAGGTTGTGCGCAAAGGTACAACACCCTTCACCCTCGAATATGTGGCGAAATAGAAGATAATGCCTCAACCAATCGGCCTCACCCCCTACCACAATCGGCCTCACCCCCTACCCCTCTCCAAGGGGAGAGGGGAGTGAGATGCCTTGTGAATTATAAGGTAAACAGCAAAAGAACCCCAATGTCTTTAAAGCATTTGGCTTAACTCCACTATTAGTTGACAAGTTAACAAGTAGACCAGTTGACAAGAGTGTTGGCCTCCCTGCAACAAAGCATTTGGCTTAACTCCTTAACTCCTTAACTCCTCAACTCCTTAACTCCTCAACTCCTTAACTCCTTAACTCCTTAAAAAGATTATGCACCATCGCACCCTTACCCTCCTCCTTGCCCTCGCTTTCGCTCTTGTTTCACGTACACAACACGCCACAAGCATACCTTCGCTGCCTGGCGAACGCTGGTGGGGCGGAGCCACAGCCTTAGGTTCGAAGATGCCGTTTGGCAAAGACTTGTCCCCGTTCAACCTCTTTAACCGCAACGACAACAACCAAGTGTCGCCCCTACTCGTCTCCAACAAAGGCCGATACGTATGGAGCGACCGCCCATTTACATTCAGCGTGCGCCAAGGCGACCTGCACTTAGACTCGCCCTTCGCACCCATTACCGTCTCAAAAAAGGCGGGGTCAACCCTGCGCGATGCTTACCTCGCAGCCATGCACGCCCACTTTCCACCCAGCGGGAAGTTGCCCGACAGCCTGTTTTTCACCATGCCCCAGTACAACACTTGGATTGAACTGATGTACAACCAAAACCAAAAAGACGTGTTGGCCTACGCCGAAGACATCGTGAAAAACGGATTTCCCCCTGGCATCATCATGATAGACGACAATTGGCAGCGACATTACGGCAACTTTGAGTTTAAACCAGACCGTTTTCCCGACCCCGA
>NZ_HE999446.1:8337-43280 GCF_000312305.1 Prevotella conceptionensis 9403948
ATGGTGAAACGCCTACACCAGATGGGCTTTAAGGTGATGTTGTGGGTCTGTCCCTTTGTTTCTGCCGACAGTCCTGAGTATCGCGACCTAGCCGAAAAGGGCTTTCTACTAGCCGACACCACCTCGCAGCCAGCCATTATTAAATGGTGGAACGGGCAAAGTGCCGTGTACGACTTCACCAACCCCGATGCACGCAACCATTTTATCGGCCTTTTGCGCGGCGTTCAACAACGTTACGGCATCGACGGCTTTAAGTTTGATGGAGGCGACAACCACTTTTACCACCGCACCGACCTTGTTTCGCACGGTGGAAGGAACATCGTTTCGGTAGATCATACACGCGCTTGGGCCGAACTGGGACTTGCTTTTCCCTTCAACGAATACCGCGCAGGGTGGCAAATGGGTGGCAAAGAGTTGGTTCAACGCTTGGGCGACAAAGACTATTCGTGGCAAGCCGTGCGCCTGCTTATCCCCGATATGATTGCGGCAGGGCTGCTTGGCTACGCCTATGCTTGCCCCGACATGATTGGCGGCGGGTCGTTCGCCACCTTCTTAGGCATCGACGCCAGCCAGTTCGACCAACAGCTCATCGTGCGTTCGGCGCAAGTTCACGCCCTTATGCCCATGATGCAGTTCTCGGTTGCCCCTTGGCGCATTCTCGATGCCCAACACCTGCAAGCCGTAAAGGCTATGGCTAAGCTGCATGCAGCCTTTGGCCACTACATCTTGCAGTGTGCACGCCAGTCGGCTACAACGGGCGAGCCCATCGTTCAAAGCCTTGAATACGCCTACCCTAACCGCGGTTATGCCGAAATAACCGACCAATGGATGCTTGGCGCGCGGTATATGGTGGCGCCGATGGTAACAGCGGGCACTAGCCGAAGTGTGGTTCTTCCGCCAGGAAAATGGAAAGACGACCGCGGGCGCGTGCTGAAAGGTGGCCGAACGATAACCATTGACGTGCCGCTGAACCGACTGCCGTATTACGAAAAGCTGTAACAGGCGCAACGCGCAAACAGCCTTCGCGCCCCATTAGCCCAACCGCTAGCGGGGCGTTGGTTATGCGTGGCAACGCAACCGACACTCGCCGAGAGGGAGAAAAAATGTTTTTTCCCGAACATTTCCTACACATTCACAGCATATTTTATTACCTTTGTCTGCAACAATCACGCCTTTACATCACAACATATCATATTGAAAGGTAGACTTTAACATTAAATTTAACAACATATATGTTACGTAAAAACCTACTATTACAATTGTCGTTTGTGGCACTCGCATTGATGCCGCAAGCGATGAAAGCGCAGTTTAACTGGCCATACAAAAACGTAAACGGCACGTTGGTAACCGATGTTCCCCAACGCGATGCAGGACAACAGCCCGCCCTCAACCTCGTTACGCCTAAGATGAAGGTTGTGCGCGTGGCCTTTGTTGGCCTCGGCATGCGCGGACCTGGTGCCGTTGAACGCTGGACCCACATCCCCGGCATAGAGATTAAGGCGCTTTGCGACTACGAAAAAAGCCGTGCCGAGGCCTGCCAAAAGTATTTAAAGCAAGCCAGCATGCCTGCCGCAGACATCTATTACGGCGAAAACGGCTACAAGGAAATATGCAAACGCCCCGACATCGACCTCGTGTACATCGCTACCGACTGGGCTCACCACTTCCCCGTGGCCAAAGAGGCCATGACGCATGGTAAGCACGCGGCCATAGAAGTGCCTTCGGCCATGAACATGCACGAGATTTGGGAACTTATCAACCTGTCCGAAAAGACACGCCTGCACTGCATCATGCTCGAAAACTGCTGCTACGACTTCTTCGAACTCAACTCGTTGCACATGGCACAAGAAGGACTTTTCGGCGATGTTATCTACGCCCAAGGCGCCTACCGCCACGAGTTGTCGCCCTTTTGGAAACACTATTGGAAGAACGGCCCCAACGACAAGCTGGGCTGGCGCCTACGTTATAACAAGGAGTTTCGTGGCGACGTGTATGCCACACACGGCCTTGGCCCCATTGCACAGGTGCTGAACATCCACCGCGGCGACCGCATGCGAACCCTCATCGCCATGGATACGCGCTCGTTTAACGGCAAAAAGCAAGCAGAAAAGTACTCTGGCGAGCCTTGCGACACCTTCCGCAACGGCGACCAAACCACAACGCTCATCCGCACAGAGCAAGGTAAGGTGATGGAAATTATACACAACGTGATGACGCCCCAGCCCTATAACCGCATGTATCAGCTTACGGGCACCAAGGGATTTGCCAACAAGTATCCCGTGGAAGGTTATGCCGTGTCGGCCAAAGACATGAAAGAGGCCGGCGTTACGCCCTCTAACGATGACCTTTCGGGACACGATTACCTGAAAGAGGCCGACATGAAGGCCCTTGTTGAACGCTATACCAGTCCGATTGTGAAGAAATATGGCGACGAGGCCAAAGAAGTGGGCGGCCACGGAGGCATGGACTTCATCATGGACAGCCGCTTGGTTTACTGCCTGCAAAACGGCTTGCCACTGGATATGGACGTTTACGACTTGGCCGAGTGGTGCTGCCTAGCCGAGCTTGGCTCCATCTCGATGGACAACGGCTTTATGCCCGTAGAGGTTCCCGACTTCACTCGCGGTCATTGGAACGAGATTAAAGGTTACAAACACGCTTACGCAGCACCCGAAGACGAGGCCAAGGCACTTGCCGAGGCCAAAGCATTCACCGCCCAACTGAAAGCCAAAGGTGCTAAATATTGGGCAAATGCCGACAAGAAGGCTGCCAAAAAGAAAGGTAAGAAGTAAACTGCACCACAACTTCACACCACGCAAATGGGCCTTTCAAAAAAACAAAATACATGTTTAACCTACGACATGCAAACCTGTCAACACGTTAACTGGTCTACTCGTTAACTGGTCAACCCATCAACTGGCCAACTCGTTAACTGGCCAACTCGTTAACTGGTCTACTCGCTAATCGGTCTACTCGTTAACTGGTCAACTGGTCTGCTTGTCAACTAACAATTGAAACTCCCCAAAAGAAACCGAGCAAACCTCCTATTTGTTCGGTTTCTTTTTGCGACGTGTTCTCGCCTTTTAATATTTCTATGCTTAGAGAGGAGTTTGTTGTCTTTGTGATGCCAAACAAAACAACAAACATCTCTCATACATAAAGTGCAAGAGTATCAACTCACAAACTCATCAACTGGTTAACTGGTCAACTCGCTAACCTATCAACTGGTTAACTCGTCAACTCACAAACCCACAATCTTAAATTTATTGTTTTTATTTTACAATACCACTCTAATTTTAGCTCCGTTCTAGCGAAATTAAAGGTTAAAAAGTAGGTAAACCACTACCATTTCTTGCTTTTCACGCCTTCCCGTTTGTCTATTTTTAAGCAAAAAGCCTGCATTTTGCACCATTTTACCTTCCTAGTTTGGTTGGCAGCTCACAATTTTTCAAGCCGAATTACACGCTTTTAGCCCCTAAAAACCCACTTTTTGACGACTATTTCGCCCTTTTCGGCCATGTTTTTAATGGTTCATAAAGGTTTTGTTTATGCAATTGCAGTGCATTTTTATGCTTTTCGTCACACATTTCATATCGATTAGTGCTGCATTTAGCACCATTTTACCTTGCATTTTGCACCAAAACGCAATGCATTTAGCATCAAAACGCACTGCATTTAGCACCAAAACGCACTGCATTTAGCACCAAAACGCGCTACATTTAGCTGCAAATGGCACAAAATTTAGTGCAAGCGGCGGTTTCCTTAAATAAAAATTCATTTTGTTGCATTCATGGATTGCCCCCTTTTTGCATCAAAACTAACCTCCGCGAGAATCGATTTTTTGCGGCAAGGCGGACAATTGTGAGCAGAAAGGGTACTCATAATGTTAAATTCCTTACCGAATAGTTTACATCGGCTGGTGTATTAGCGGCTGGACGGGCGAACAAGTTAACAAGTTGATGGGTGGACCAGTTGACGAGTGGACAAGCGAACTAATTAGTCGTTCTTTTCGCGTTTTGGCATAAATACGTCCATTTTGACATAAGAACATAAGGAACATAAAGAACTCCTCCTTGCTTTTTCCTCATGATGTGCCACAGTAAAGATGCTTTTATAGTCAAACAGAATGAGATTTGAAAAGCCACAGCCGCATCATCAGCAAACAAAAACTCTCGTTTTCTTCCGCGTAAGGGATTGTTCATTCCCTGCAACGCACATCTTGCACGCTGCAAACAACAATTTTCCAAATGCAATTCTGTTTCACGATAACTCGTAAAAAATGTATTGATGGCACACCCGTCAAAGGTTGCCTTTTTGATACATACTCACGTTTTAACCGCAGGCAAATTCAGCAGAATTTTCGGATTTTATCGTATCTTAGACAGGCGTTTCGTACATCAGAGGAATGCCCATATTGGTTTTACGGCATAAAGACAATCAGCTCCCATCAATTTATAGAAACATCAAAAGTCGAAACAACTTCTACAATAAAACAGTTCTCATGGCGTTATTGACTTAAAAGGCTCTCCCGAACGAACATCTGCAACGCCAAGAGCCAAACAAAGGAGCAACAACTCAACATGAAACAACAAATAGTAAAGCATCTTTTTCTGCTATATGCGTTTATCTGCATGCCGCTACATGGGCAAGAAACCTATGCTAGCCTAACGCGAGCGGCTTTGGAAACCATGTGGCAGTCGGCAGACAGCGCAACTTACAAGAAATCGCTGGCCATGTACGAGCACGCCTTTTCGCTTTTCCCCGACAGCATCGAAGACATGGGACTATACAAGGCGTCTGTACTTGCCGGCTACCTGAACGAGAAAGACAAGGCATTTAATTATCTAAACCGCCTATTTCAATTGTCTTCAAAACTTCCACTGTCTACCAATTGGAGACTTATAATTGGCGAGTATGCCCAAGACGAGTATGCGAACCTGCTTTCTGACCCTAGATGGAGTGACTTGAAAAACAAAGCCTTGAAAGCCAAACAAACTTTTTACGACGACCTAAAAGCCCAGGAAAAAGAGTTTTACGTTGTGGACAAAGTGCCATTGAACAACACGAAAGACGGCAAGGCACTGTACAGCGAGATGAAGAAAAAGGCTGGATACCTGCCCAAGCAGCACCAAAACTATTCCCTTACGCTGGTGATAAACGACACGGCACGAACGGCATTCTTCGTTCATCTGCCCCCGAACTACAACCCTGCCAAGCGTTATCCCCTGCTGTTCTTCCTACATGGGGCAGTAAGGAACAACCTCCTAACCGACTATCTGCCGGCCGCGTGGGTGCTGTACGACTGGAACAGATACTACACCAAGTATGCCGAGCTGAACGATGTGATACTTGTCTTTCCACAAGGTAGCAAAGAATTCAACTGGATGACCTCCGATAAAGGGTTCTTTATGGTGCCTAAGATACTTACGCTTGTTAAAAAGGCTATCAACGTAGACGACAACAAGGTGTTTATTACAGGACACTCAAATGGGGCCACAGGCTCTTTCTCGTATCTGATGAAACAGCCAACGCCTTTTGCGGGCTTCTATGGTTTCAACACGCAACCAAAGGTTTTCACGGGCGGAACCTTTGTCGAGAACATCAAAAACCGTTCGTTCATCAACTTCTCAACAGATAAGGATTACTATTATCCGCCAAATGCCAATGACGACTTTACCAAATTGATGAACAGCATCAATGCCGACTATAAGGAATATCGTTACAATGGTTTTCCACATTGGTTTCCAGAGTTCGACGAATCTGAACCGGCATACAAGATTTTGTTTGCCGACCTTCTTCAGCGACAAAGAAACCCCTTCCCCAAAGAAATATCATGGGAGTTTGACGATAACCGATATGGAAACATTGATTGGCTTACAAACATAAAGCTAGACACATTGGCAAACAGGAAGGATGGCATAAAGAAAAGAACTTCAAAATCAACCAATGGCTAGAATATAACGAAAAAGACAGTCTTATAACCAAAACCGTCGACAAGATGGCCTTCGATTTTCCACGTAAGTCGGGCAAGATAAGGGCAAGGTATGCAGACAATGTCTTCCATATAGAAACGTCTTGCATCAAATCTTTCACGGTAAACATCGCTCCTGAAATGGTAGACACGAACAAGAAAGTGCGCATTTTTGTTAACGGGAAGTTGCGTTTCGACAAGCGCATTGGATATGATGCGAGCTTGATGTTGAAGAACTTCGATGCAACACAAGATAGAAGTCAAGTCTGGATAAATCAGATTGACATCCGATAAAGCACAAAATCCACAACGTTATTTCGACTAATGGCGCATGCAACACCCCGTTTCACACGAAGCAAACAGCCCTTTGCCCCCCCACTTACGAAAAAGGGCACTGCCACCCCCCGTTGCGCCCCCACTTGCGGTACAGCGGCACGGCATCAGCCCCCACTTCATTCGAATGTGTATGTGTACAAAATTTCCGTTTAGCGGTTTTTCTCCAACAGCTCTATTGCTTTATACACCTTTGAATACGACACGCTCTCACCCCTATTAACCTTATCTTCTTGTTGTTTACACCTTTCTATGGCTTGCTTCAAACGTTCTCCTTCACATAATTGTCTTACCCAGCTATCATTCTTTAAGAACTTTTCGCTCTTGTCGAATTGCGAATTGTATTCCTTTATTTCTTCAACAACCTCGTTACTCGTTTTAAAGAGCCTACCCGCCTCCTTATAATGCAGTAAAAACCAATACTCAATGGAAGGTAAGCTGTCGCAGAACAGCACGCCTTTGTTGTTGGCATACTTGTTCTTCATGCGCTCCACCATTTGGCGTTCCTTGTCGTTGCGTAGCGAAACGTCGGCATCAAACACAACAATGGCAAAGCCCTCGTCTTTTAATATGATGTCTACACGCTTGTCAAGTTCAAACGCATTTTCCCGTCCGAAGTAACGTGGCCTTATTTTTACCCTATACTTTCGCAACGTTTGCAGATGTTTAAAATACCATTGCTCAGTAATCCCCGCGCCCACAATAATGGGCGTAGGGTCTTTTAATTGCTTTTGCGCTTGTTTCCTTGCCATACTTATCCAATGTTAGGCAATGCCCCAAAGCGACCATTGCGGTAAAACTTGCGGAAAGAACTAATTTTGTTCAGCCCCTTAAAGTCAGTAAGCGAATAAAGTTTGGTAGCACCATCCTCCCCTTTCTCTGTAAACCAAACCATGTCCTTTCTAAACATGTCGTCCACCTCATCTAAAAGAGGGTCGTAGTGTGTAGTGATTAGCAGCTGACTACGCCCTTCCGCCTGCAAGAATCGGGTGAGGATAAACTCTACAAGCTCAGGATGCAGCGACGATTCTATCTCGTCTATCGCAAGAAAGCCCCATTCGCCTAATGTTTGGTAGATGGCTGTCTCAATTCCAAAGCCCCTTTTTGTCCCGTCACTTAAAGCCCTTGTAGGTAAAGAATATTTCTCTTTACCATGTGCGTTTACTACTTGATGTTCGAAATCAATATAAACCCGACTCATGATCCCCTGGCTTAAAACCATTTGTTTCTCTTCGTCCGTAAGTCTGCCGTCTTGCATAAGCCCGTTTATTTTGTCAGCTGGTAAAGGAATGGCTTTACGTTCGGCCTTTATATCTGAAATGTTGAAGTCAGAACGTCTCATAAACTCTAAGAGAAAGTCTTTTAGATCTTTGTCATTAGGGACATTAAGTGCCGCGCGTGTAAAGATGTCATCTTTAGGCCAGATAACAACATCTTGAACAATTGTTTCAGCCCACTCAAAGGCGTTGTCAACGAAAGGTATCGCCACATTCACCATTTCTTTCGCAGCAAAAAACGACATGTTGGGCAAACATCTCAATGACAATTCTTCTAATGCAGCCTTTGAGACTTTAAGGTCTGCATGCAATTTGATAACCGAAACACCATTGTCTAAGGTACGGTTAAGCAGCAATGCGGGTTGTGTGGTTTTGTAATACGACAGGCGTTCACAGTAAACCCACTTATTGTCCAACACAACTTCGTACTTATACTTCATATCTCCTACGAAGAAAACTAGCTCGAAGGAGGAAGGTTCGTTAGGGGTTGCCTGGTCGAGCTTAAAAGGCTGTACACCGATAGCTTCGTCTTTTGCGCGTTTCCTACTAAACCAAAATGCCCACAAAAACTCAAAAGCGGCCAACAAGTTCGACTTTCCACTGGCGTTCGCCCCATAAACCAAGGCGAAACGCAACAGTCGTGTATTACCGATCTGCACCACTTGATAGTCTTCGAGGGTCTTGTCGTCTGTTGCTTCAAAACTAAATGTGGTAGAATCTTTAAACGACAAGAAGTTTTTTATTGTTAGTTCCTGTATCATTGCATTAATGTTGAACGTAGAGATGTTGGCTACATCCGCCTTGCAAAGTTAACAAAAAGTTACTCTTTACGAAACGTTTTCCCCATTTTTGGCACACTCACACCTACTATTTATAGGTTAGGTTATCGTAAGTTTAAAAGTCAGAGAGTTGATTTGTCCAGCACTTCGTATATGAGAGGAGTATTTATCTCGTGTGTCAGAGAGTCACAAAAATAACAAATTCCACTCAATTTATAGAAACGAGATCTCTGCAAAACCCTCATACGTTCAAAAGGGGTATCATTGAATATCAACAAGTTGCCTCTTCTAAAACTTCCTTGTGGCGGAGTTTTGCAGAGGCCTCGAAATATTAAAAGTCTAGACGGTTTCAACATATATATGATGTGTACATTCTTTATTGTCATACTAAAGCCAACAAAATCAAAACGGGGAGCAAACGCCACTTGGCTGTTTGCTCCCCGCTATCGTGATGCCGACTTACAGTCGGGCTATGATTGCTTATTAATAATGTGGCTTACTCGGCCTTCCATAAGTTTTGACCAGTGTTGCGTTTGTTGAGGTTTGCCATCCTAACCTCTGTTTTATTAAAGTGGAGATAGAAAGCCTGCTCAGGTGTGAATAAACTTCCTGAACTTGTCCAGAAATACCCTCGAACACCAAGCTGTTCTAATTTGCCTGCAATATAGCAACCTGTGGCAGGTAGAAAGAAATAATTGGTTATATCACTGGGCCTACCCTTAGCAACCGTCTTGTTGGCGTCTCCTCCATCGGTGTAGTTTTTCGTATAGTCGAATGTTTTACCGCTAGGAAGAACATATCCCTCCTTAAGCTTTGAGACAGGCGTTATATTGTTTTCTGCAGCGATAACGTTTTGTTTCTTCAACCATATACCACCAGAACGAAGGTGTCCCCAAATAGTCCACAGCGTACTGTTATCCCAATGTGGGTCGCCCTTCATCACATACCATTTACATTCGTTGGCATTGGGACAGTCCTTGGCTTTGTTGCTTGCATTCAAAGGAGCAGGGCCTCCTCCTTTGATCTCATTGTACCAACGTTCATCCGCCTTTGAAGTTGCGTAACCCGTGCCAGCAGGATCACTATTATCCTTTGGTTGGTTGGCTACACCAGACCAATAGTCTTTCTTCGCATCCCACATATAATATAACTGTGAGCTATAGTCTCTTACATTAATGTCTTGCGAGATATCGTAGAACTTATTCTCTTCATAGTTCTTCGATTTGACAACCTTAGTCACCACACCTCCAACTTTTGTTACAGCATCTTTGAGGTAATATTTGATGGTGAGTTTGTGTGCGCCAGGCTTTATAACCATGAACGCTCCGTTCTGGTTGAGTTGTGCATTGGGGCTTTCCAACTTAAACCCTTTGGGATTAGCAGTGCCACCCAAGTTTAGGGTAATGGTTTGCTTGGTGCCTTGGCCCGTTAGTTTTTTCGTTGTGGGGTCGAGCGTAAAGTTTCCGGCAATGAAATTGTCTGAGGTAACCTCAATTTTCTCGATGTATGTGCTCACAAAAGCATGCTTGGTTTTAGGCAAGAAACAGAGATAAGCCGTCTTGTGATCTAGTTTGAACTCGAACTGGCCACCGTTTTTTGTGGCTATGGCCATGCCGCAATCGCCCGCTTCGCCAAAATGCTTAGTGCTGTTAGGCTCGTTCTGGGTTTGGTTTTCGGCAATGGTAACATTGTTGTTGGTGCCGTTTACACCAGGATAAAACACCATATAGGTGTTGCTGTTGGCAAAAGCACCTGGCACCATGAACTTGAAACCGGCCTGCTTGTCGGCACTCACACTGTTTCTGCTGCGCTGATAAGCGTTGTTGTCGTCCAACACGTAAATCTTATCGGCGTTTTCCCAATAGAAAGCACCATCGGGATAGCTCATCGAGGTACGCGTAGTTGCACTAACCTGCCTTGTGCTGCCATTTGATGTAAATGCCGTTAGGCCTGTAGTTTCTGTACTCCCGGTGTCTGGAGTCTTGGTTTGGGTAAGTTCGTCAATGTTCGACTGACATCCCGTCACCAAAGCAACAAGAGCTGCCGCAAAGGCAAAACTCCTTATATTTGTCTTCGTTAATTGCATTATTTACTTGATTTTTTTTGTTTTCTCGATTACTTTAAAACATAAAACAGACTTTGTAAGGCCCTTGGTTTTCCTTAAAAGTACTTTGAGTTCTCATCCTCATCTTCCTCAATTTCTCCTCCCTTTACAGCTTTATTATGCTGTCCGGGCACTGATGCGTCGAGCAACGTTACTGCTTCAACACCTACAACCTCTACTTGGGGTTTGGTGTACAAACTCCTTTTCAATTGATTCTTTTTCATTCTTTGATTAGCTTTGTACCTGAATATTGTTATTATTATCGACAAATATCGCAAAATGGACAGACAAAACATACGACCAAATGCGACCATGCGCCGACTTATAAAGACATAAGAAAACTGATTTTTAGCCAGTTCTACACTACCCTCTACTTTTAAAACGGGTGCAAAGGTACGCATTTTATTTTAGCCGAGCAAAAAAATGGGCAAGAAAATGCGACTTTTGCCTATTGTTGTGCCTTAACCCCAATCGGCTCGTTAAACCGCTTATCAATTATTTTAGGTTGTTTCCATCGTTTCCTATGCTGATTTCATTTGTTTGTCGACAGCTTTTCAGTCTCACTCTCTCGACGTAGCCCGCTATGCCTTCAAGAATAAGACAGACAATGCGCTCAACAACCAAACAAAATCTGCACAAGCTATAATGGCCGATTGGGGTTGAAAAAACAACCGTTGTTTTTGCACTTCGACTTGGAATGTGTATAATCGAGGCATTACTTGCGCGAGAAGAATAAAGAAAAAGATTTGTCTACGGCACCGCTCGTACCACGTTTATTATCAACTGCCTACTAGCTTTGCGCATTCTTGCGAAAAATTCTTTATCCCGATATAGTAGTTGTTGAGAGGAACACCCTAACGGTTATCCGTTACGGAACACGTATATTTCAAAGCATCACTCTTCTGTGGCTTTCGATTTAAGACCGTTTGGGGTTAAAACGTTTAGGTGAGGGTGGTTTGAGACATACACAACAGCTTGCTGAACAATTTCAGCTAGGCATTGAACGCACCCTCGCAAATTTGGCCACAGAAGAGAATAGGGGAGCAATCGTTGCTCCCCTATTCAGGTTTTCATTAATGCTCAATTACTATATAAACACCCATTTAGGGAGGTTTACCGCGATGCTGCGTTAGCAGTTTAAAACTCGGCAAAGGCATTGCAGCCTTCGGATTCAAAGTTCTCGTCCTCCTCTTCTTCAAAGAAGTCGGAGGCCTTGCCATCTATGGGATTGTGTGGGTTGTAGCCCCCGCCAACGCCAGGGCTGGCTACGATCATCAGTTGTTCTGTTGCCACCAGCAATACCATGGCCAATGGCTTTCTGTATGTTTCCTTTTTCATTGCACCATATTTTATTTAACAATTACTTTCTTGCCTTGGCGGATGTAGATACCCTTTTGTGGGTTGCTCACTCGCTGTCCGTTCAGATTATAGAATATGTCGTTGCCTGTGTTGCCCTCATCAGTTGTCACCTCTTCGATAGCGGTGGTGGTATCATCGTCATCGAAATGCAGTATCAACTTGGCGCCCGCAGGCTTTTTCAGTTTAAGGTATGCCTTATGTACGGGGAAGTTGTTCAAAGGCGTAGTGCATTTCTTGAACGTTCCGCCCTGCATCACATAGATTGGAGCTGTTGTCGAAGCTTGCACGGTGGCAGGTTTACCAAACACGCCATGCATGACATTGTTAGATATGTTATACGGGACATTGTCTTTCTCGCCAATGGTGTAATAGAATTTGTTATTGGAGGCAACCTTATTGTCTATTATTTTCAGTAGCACACCTGTCTCGGCTGGCACATATGCGTACGAGTCGCTAACGCCTCCGTGCTTGTCAATACTTGTCATCTTAATGTGAGATGTGGCAGTGCCATAGTCGCCCGCCCCAGACTCTATCTTAGAGCCTGCCACGAATGCAGCTACACGAACGCCGTTTTCAGCCACACAATCCTTAAAGTCAACATCGAACTCGCGTGCGAAAGTGGCGTACTTCGTACTTATCTGCAAGTCGGTGATGCGATAGTCTATTTGCGAAGTGAAGTTGTAGGGGCTTGGCTTGTCCTTCTTTGTTGCTTGGTCGTAGACAGTCTTCGTCCACTTATCCTTATAATCTTGGCATGCCGACTTCTTAACATATATCTTGGTGTAAGGTGCAAACTCGTTAAAGTTTACTTCTGTTTCGTCTAACGCGAAACGAGTGGTGCTGAGCATGTCCTTAGTTGGTTCGCTCTCGATAAAGAACACGCTCTTTATATTATGGTTTTTAGCCACAAAAGCCCTTGCCCCGATATACTTCACGTTCTTCTTAACCACCACTTCCTGTACGCTGCTGGGAGCGTTCTCGAAAGCGTAGTCGCCGATAAGACTCACTTCGTAGGTGTTGCCTTGATACTCGATAGACTTGGGCAAGATAAAGGTGTGGTCGGCACACGAAGTGCTGAGCAAATCGACCGCTTTGTCGGACACAGCGATGTATTCCTCAGTCTTTTCGTTGAACGAGGGGCTTATGGAGGCGAACTTACTGTAAAATGGATCAGCTTGATATGCGGCAAGCTTGTCTTTACGCACGTTGATGCGTATCTTTCCCATGTTCTTTATTGGCCCCTTGTCTTCATCGAACGAGGTTTCATTCTGGCCCTGATTAATTCTGTTGGGGGTAATCATCTGGTCGCAAAGGAACGTGATGGTGTTCAAGTTATCGCAAAGTCCGAATGCCCGAATGCCGATAGAGTCTACCTTATTGGGGATAGTTACATTCACCAGTTTCTTACAATCGTAGAAGGCATAGTCGCCGACAATGGTTATCGACGGAGGCAACAACGTGAACTTATCGTTGGCTTTGCCTGGTGGGAAAATCATTAGTTTCGCCTTATTCTTAGAGAGCAGGCAGCCGTCTACGCTAGAATACTCGTTATTGTCTCTGTCTACGTTTATTTCTGTGAGGTTTGAACAGTACTTAAATGCCTCGGGGCTAATGCTAGTTGTTGTTTTTGTCACGTCTATTTTGGTAAGAGCTTGGCATTTCAAGAAGGCCTCGCGCTCAATCTTCGTTACTTTCTTGGGGATGTTGATGCTAGTAATGCCACAATCGGCAAAGGCTCCTGCACCTATTACATCTATTTCGGCATCGGGATGGAATGTTACCGTCTTCATACTAGCACATCCGATGAAAGCGTTAGACTCGATAAAGCGCACAGACTTAGGGATGTTAAACGACTCGAGAAGGCGCAGACCAGCAAACACATTCTTTTCAAGCCTCTCCAACTCGCAGTCGCCTAAGAAATTGAATGCTTTCAGTTTGGAGTTCGTGGAAAAAGCCCCATGCCTGATGTTTTTCAGTTTTGAACCTGCCGGGACATTGATTGTTTCTAGGTTGATGCACATGTAGAAAATCTCGTTCAGCTTGGGCAGCGATTTGGGCAACGTCACCTCCTTTAGGCTGCTGCACCACCTGAATGCATAATATTCAATCTCTTGCAATTGTGAGTTAGCATCGAAAGTTATCGTCTTGAGGTTTTGTACATCGCGAAAAGCTTCTGCGTTGATGCGCGCCACTTTTGCGGGAATGTGCATCGTGGTTATATACTTGGCACTTTGAAAGGCGTGACCCGCGATCACCTCTACACTCTGGGGTATCGTATAGGTTGTGCCCATTTTGCTGCCAGGGTAGAAATAAAGCGTTTTCATGTCCTTAGAGAACAGCACACCCCCCACGGCAACAAAGTCCTTGTTCTGGGGATGGACCTTATATTCCGTCAAATTCGAGCATGCCTCAAAACAACCTTCCGACATACCATCACCTGTTACGTCATCATAGGGTTTCAAGTTTTGGGGCAATGTTATGGAGGTAAGTTTAGTTACGCTGTACATAGACGATTTAACCAATTTCGTTACGCCGTTAAGGTTGATGCTTTCTAGCTTGGAATTACTTGATATGGCGTAATTAGTAATGGCTTTAATGCCATTGGGTACGGTATAGTTGGTGGCCTCTCTCCCCCTTGGATACAATACGAGCGTTGTATCTCTGAAAAGAACGCCATCGATAACCTTGAAATGTGGTGCGCCAGCAGGGATCTCGAAGGCAGTAAACGAGCTGGTGGGTACAATAGTGGGGTAACCCTCGTACACCTTTTCTAGATTCTTAGGCAAAGCAATCCTTGTAAGGCCATGCACGCTTTGGAAAGCAGCCGCATCGATATACGTTACTTGCCCATCGACAGTGAACTTCCCTCCCTGCAACGGAACATCAGAAGGAACGGCATAAAGTGTTTTCCTACCCCTAGAGTAGAGTACACCGTTTGCATCGCTCTCAAACTTGGGGTTTTGAGGATGCACATCGAATCTTGGAGTCGAGTAAATGCTACTCCACGCCCCAGACCTTATCGTTTCCAACTTTTTGGGAATGTTCATAGAAGTGAGTGTAGCACCCGAGAATGCGTACCCCCAAATATACTCCATGGTTTCCGGCAAATGCACAGAGGTGATGCCATAACTCCTGTATTGTGGATTATACTCTGCCCCGATAACAGTAAGAACGTATCCGTACTTATCGGTCACGGTGGGTGGCAAGTTCAAATGTCCTGTCTTGGTGGGTTTCACGCCAAGATAAGAAAGGGTTAGTTTCTTTCCCGAAACAACTTTGTAATAGCAATCACCGAAATTCACAATTTGGTCGTCGGTGTATGAAAATCCCCTAATTGGCATTGCCACAAGCAGCATAAAAAATAAAAGTCTAAACGTGTTCATGTTATTATGAGTTATTTAATGAAATGGTAATTGCCCCAGAAGGTTAGATGTTTAACAATACGATAAGCCCCAGCAATAAACAACATGCCAGCTGCTTAAACGCCCAACGCACCACGGCATTGCCGTACTCAATGGTTTTGCATTTGCACAAGACTTGTGTTTTGTAACCCCCTACGGTATTAATTCTCTCGTTTTCCATGACATGTATAAGTTGCATTCTTATAAATACGTACGTACAATTCCGTAACTCTCAATAAAGGGGCATTTGCCATCTCTAATCTCTATCGGACGCTGTTTTTCATGGGCATCCGTTGTGTGTTGCGAAGTTTCCAACCCGTTGTCCACGATGTTGAATACGAACGTGCTTTACCTGTCACGACCTTTACAAAGCAACGATTTGCCTCTGCATAGTCTTATGCTGCAAAGTTAAACAATTTTACAGACATGGCAAACAATAAGAGGTTATTTTATGTTATTATACGTTTTGAAAAACGGAAGTTGTGAAATTTTGAATGAAACAAACGCACCTTGTTTCGGTTTTAGCCTAAGGTCTGCTCTAAAAAACATCACGCTTATGCCGTTCTCCTTAACTAACTTTCGCAAGTGAATAAATCACCCTGCGATTATATATTTATAGTCAAACAAAGGAGTATTTAACAACGATTGCTGTCAACTAATCTCAGTACACTACACTTTTTTAATCTATCAGATGGCGTCAGCATCATCGACATCCCCCTCCCCTTTCCGCCCGTTGTTCGCCAATTTCACCACCAAATGTCCGTTTTTGTGTATTTTTAAATAAGCGTTTTGTCCTTATATCAAGATAATTGCGTATTTTTGCAGATGCTGCGCCATGCGCAATAAAACGAGAAGAGATGCTGAAAGTAAAGATTATTAACCGCGGACACCAACCGCTACCCACATACGCCACGGCTCTTAGTGCAGGAATGGACCTGCGAGCCAACATCGACGAAGACATCACCCTGCTGCCCATGCAACGCCAACTGGTGCCAACGGGATTGCACATTGCACTACCCGAAGGCTACGAGGCGCAGATAAGGCCACGCAGCGGTCTTGCCCTTAAACACGGCATCACCGTGCTTAACACTCCTGGCACAGTGGATGCCGACTATCGCGGCGAAATTATGGTGCTGCTGATTAACTTCTCTAACGAGCCTTTCATCGTGAAAGACGGCGAACGAATTGCACAAATGATTGTTGCCAAGCACGAACAAGTGAGCTTTGAACTCACCGAAACGCTCGACGAAACCGAAAGGGGAGCAGGGGGATACGGACATACTGGACTGAAATAACACAACTGATGAAACGAAATCTGATACACATCGCCGTTGCGACAGCCACTATCGCCACGGCCCTCACCATGGCAACACCCACGCTATGGGCCAAGAAAAAGGTGCAACCCACAAGAGTTGTGCCTACAAAAACCTTGTCGTATAACGACCAACGCCGTTTCGACTACTTCTTTCTCGAAGCCGTGAAACAAGAAAACACAGGCAATTACGCCTCGGCACTTGCCTTGATGAGCCACTGCCTGAGCATCAACCCCAACGCAGCGGAGGTGTATTTCATGCAGGCACCTTACTATGTGCAGATAAAAAACGATTCGTTGGCATTAGCCTGCCTGCAAAAGGCGGCATCGCTACGCCCCGACAACGCCACCTTTACCGAACGCCTAGGTCAGTTTTACATCAGCAGCGGCAACTTCGACAAGGCCATCGAGACGTACGAAAGGCTCACCACAAACAGTGGGGAGCGCGACAACGACGATGCGCTGAACATCCTCATGCAGCTTTATAACAAGAAGAAAGACTTTGCAGGGGTGCTAAGGTCGCTCGAACGACTGGAACAAGTGAACGGCGTTAGCGAAGAGACAACCCTCTCGAAGGTGCGCGCCTACGAGATGCTGGACAACAAGAACGCGGCATACAAGGCTTTGAAACAGTTAAGCGACGACCATCCCAATGACGTGAACTATCGCCTGATGCTTGGAAACTGGCTTATGCAGAACCAAAAGGAGGCCGCTGCGCATAAGATTTTTACCGACGTATTGGCCGACGACCCCGACAACAGCTTTGCACAAGCATCGCTCTACGACTATTATCGCGCCAAAAACGATGAGGCGAAGGCCACACAGCTGCGCGACAAAATGCTCATCAGCGCGAAGACGGACGACGAAACGAAACTGTCTATCATGCGACAGGTGGTGCAAGAAAACGAACGCGCAGGCGGCGACAGCACAAAGGTGCTGGCCCTTTTCGACAAAATAACGGAGGCTAACCCCAACGATGCGGGCATGGCCGAGCTGAAAGCTGCCTACATGTCGGTTAAGAAAATGCCCGACAGCTTGGTGGTTGACGCCCTGAAACGGGCTGTTGCCATCGCACCCGACAACGCTGGGGCACGTTTGCAGCTCATCGAGAATCTTTGGAGAAAACAAAAATGGGACGAAATACTGGCTTTGAGCAAGCAGGCACAGGCCTACAACCCCGAAGAGATGGCTTTTTACTACTTCGAAGGCATTGCCTGCTTTCAGAAAGACAAGAAAGACGAGGCGTTAGACGCTTTCAGAAGGGGCGTAACGCAGATTAACGCCAACAGCAATAAGGACATCGTGTCGGACTTTTACGAGCTGATGGGGGAAATCCTCTATCAAAAGGGACTGGCAAAAGAGGCTTTCGCCTCGTACGACAGCTGCCTACAATGGAAGCCCAACAACCTGGGATGCCTGAACAACTACGCCTATTACCTAGGTGAAAAGGGCATCGAGCTAGATAAAGCCGAGGCCATGAGCTACCGAACTGTGAAGGAAGAACCCAACAACGGCACTTATCTCGACACCTATGCGTGGCTGCTTTTCCTTAAAAAGAGGTATTCGGAGGCGCAGGTTTACATCGACCAGGCACTCAAAAACGACTCTAACAGCCTTAAAAGCAAGGTGGTGGTGGAACATGCCGGCGACATTCACGCCATGAATGGCGACACGAACAAGGCCATTGAATATTGGAAAAAGGCCTTGGAACTGGGTGCCGACAAGGCTGTTATCAACAGGAAAATAAAGCTTAAGAAACCTTTCTGAGTGAAGTAAGAGGGCTTTTCGGGGATTAAGGAGTTAAATCGGATGATGAAGAGTAACAAGACGTGACGGGACAAAAATGTTTAAAGGGCTAAGCAATGGGCCTTTATAGGCCATGTCTGGCAAGCTAATCCAACAAGGAAGGCAAGAAATCCTAGAACAACTAGTAGTCTAGAAGAACTAGAATCACTAGAAACACTAGAAACGCCAACCCAGCTAGACGAATTAGCAAGCCAAGGCTAACAAGCACAAAGGGCGCAGCCATCCTTTCACCTTTTCACCTTTTCACCTTTAAAATCCCTTTCACCCTTTAAAGGTCTTTTCACTCTTCGAGAGTACATATACACTATTTACCACAAAAAAACATACAGCTATGATAAAGAAGAAAAAAACAACAACGGCATGCACCCACAATGGGCTGCGACACATAATAGGTTTTAAAGCGGCAGTAAGAATACTAAGTCTTGCTCTCGCAGTGGTACTTACACCACTGATATGGACCTCTTGCAAAACAAAGTCGGCTGTGGTGTCCGACAGCTCGACACCCACGCACAAGGCTGCACGCGACCGCGAAGTGCTGGCCAACAACCAATTGGCCTTTATGCGCCGCGTTAACGACAACCAAGTGTATGCCAAAAACATCGTTGGAAGTATTTCGCTCAACGTACAAGGCGCGGGAAAAGACGTAACAGTGCCAGGACAACTGCGCATGAGAAAAGACGAAGTGATACGTCTGCAAGCATTTGTGCCACTGCTTGGCACCGAAGTGGGACGTATAGAGTTCACACCCGATTACGTGTTGGTTATCGACCGCATTCATAAAGAATACATCAAGGCCGACTACAACCAAATGGATTTCTTGAGAAAGAACGGACTTAACTTTTACAGCTTGCAGGCCTTGTTCTGGAACCAACTGCTGTTGCCCGACCGCCCACGCATCACCGAAAGCGACCTCAACCAGTTCAGCGTTACTTTCAGTGGCGGCAGCAGCAACCCCGTAACCTATTCCACGGGCAATTTCAACTACGCCTGGCTAGCCGATGCCGACAACGGACGCTTACGACAAACAGACATCACCCATCAAGACGCCACACGCGGAACTTCGAGACTTACATGGAAGTATGGCGACTTCAAAGGAGTTGGCGTAAAGATGTTCCCCGCATCGCAAGTGTTCAGTATGAGTTCTGCTGCCATAAAAGGCGGGCAGACGTTGCAAGTGAGCATCAAGATGAACGAAGTGAAGACCGACGAGAAATGGGAGGCACAAACAACGGTGTCGCCTAAGTATAAGCGCGTAAAGGCACAAGATGTCTTCAACAAAATACTCAACATGTAAATGAAACACGTTCTAACCATCCTCCTTGCCCTCATGGTGGCCTTCCCACTCGGTGCGCAGAAAAAGCGTTCCGCTAAGAAGTCGCGCCCTACGGTCACCACACAAAAGCGAACGCAGGCCAAAGGCAAAGCCGCACAACCTGCCAAAAAGAACGCCAAGATAACAAAAGCTCCTGCTAAGAAAACAGTCAAGCCTGCACCCAAGAAGGGTGCAAAGGCGGCAAACAAACGTGGAAACGCCGCGCGCGAAAAGAACACGCAGGCTGAAACCAACAAGGTTATCAAGGGCTTGCAAGGGCAGAGGGAGGCCATAAAGAAAAAAATTCAACAACAAGAGGCCGCACTTAAAGCCAATCAGGCCGACGTAAAGAAGAAGTTGCAAGAGTTGATGGTTATCAACAGCGAGATTGGCGAACGCCAAAAGAACATCGACGGCATTCAAAAAGACATCAAGCACATCGAAGGAAACATCGGCATACTTAACTCGCAGTTGGCTACGCTTGAACAACAACTGGCCGACCGCAAGGCAAAATACATCCGTTCGGTGCGCTACATGGCGCGCCACCGTTCGGTGCAAGACAAGATGATGTTTGTTTTCTCGGCCAAAAATTTGGCACAAGTATATCGCCGCATGCGTTTCGTGCGCGAATATGCCTCATATCAAAAGGCACAAGGCGAATTGGTTAAGGCCAAACAGCAACAAGTAACCGAGAAACACATCCAATTGGAAGAGGTGAAAGGCCAAAAGAACACCTTATTATATAAGGGCCGCCAAGAACACGCCGCACTGCAAACTAAACAAGGCGAACAACAGAAAGCCGTAGACGGACTGCAACAGCAACAAAAGACCATTCAGGCCGTCATTGCCGAACAACAAAAGAAAGATGCCGCCTTAAACGCCGAGATAGACAGACTCATTGCCATCGAAGTGGAAAAGGCTAGGCAAAGAGCCATAGCCGAGGCCAAGCGTAAAGCAGAAGCAGCCGAGGCTGCTAAACGTAAAGCCGAAGAGTTGGCAAGAAAGAAAGCTGCTGCCGAAGCAGCGGCACGCGAGAACCAACGCCGCATTGCCGAAGCCAAGGCACGCGAAGAGCGACTAAGAGCCGAGGCTAAGGTGGCCGCAGAAGCCGAAAGGGCACGCCGAGTTGAGGCCGAAAGGGCTGCACGCGAGGCTGAAGAACGCCGGGCAAGAGCAGAAAGGGAAACGGCAGACAAACGGGCACGTGCCGAAAAGGAGGCCAGAGAGGCTGCCGAACGTAAGGCAAGAGCCGACCAAGCGGCGCGCGAGTCGGCCGAGAAACAGGCACGAGCACAACAAGCGGCACGCGAAGCCGAGGCTGCACGCGTGGCGGCCGAGCGCAAAGCCGAAGCCGAAAGGGCGAGAAGCGAGAAGGCCATTGCCGACAGCAAGAAGGAAGTGGAAGAGACACGCAAGCTCAGTACGGTAGACCGAATGGTGAGCGGCGGTTTCGAAGCCAACAAGGGGCGCTTGCCCATGCCAATTACAGGCAGCTATCGCATCGTTAGCCACTTCGGGCAATACAATGTTGAAGGCCTTAAAAACGTAAAACTCGACAACAAGGGCATCAACATCCTTGGTGGCAATGGCTGTCAAGCACGCAGCATATACGATGGCGAGGTGAGTGCCGTGTTTGGTTACGGCGGTTCGATGGTAGTAATGGTACGCCACGGTGCCTATATCTCAGTATACGCCAATCTCCGTTCGGCCAATGTAACGCGTGGCCAGCGCGTAACCACACGCCAAACGCTCGGAACCGTGGGTGCGGATAACATCCTGCAATTCCAACTGCGCAAGGAAACAGCGAAACTAAACCCAGAAGCTTGGCTAGGAAGATAACATCTGTTGCACACTAGCAAGCTACATCTAAATACTCGCTACTCAACAAGTGTCACCATGTTTGGCATGCTTGCTGAGTAGCGTGTTTGTTGTCTTATAATGAAGTCATCCAGACTTTTAAAATCTCTACAAATTGAGAGGAGTTTATTATCCTTAGCAGTAAAACCAAGACAAACACTCCTCTCATGTACGAAGTACTGGACAAAGATACAATAAAAAATGTAATCTTGCCACATTTGTCTGTGGCAAAACGCTGTTGTGTTACTAAAAGCAACCTGGCGGAGGCCATTCAGTGCATTCGCTACAAGTTGAAAACGGACTGTCAGTGGCACATAATGAGGAAAAAGTAAAGAACGTTTCTTTATGTTTCTTATGTTCTTATGTCAAAAGTGGACGTGTTTATGCCAACACACGAGAAAAGAACGTTTTCAGTAAGCCAATTGAACACGGTCGAGCTTGCTCGGACGTTGTCATGGCGAGAAAACGCACTTTTCGAGGAACGAGAAAAGAACAATCAACTTGTTCACTTGTCCACTTGTCTTCTTGTTAACTTGTCAACTCGCCATAATCTGTCAATATTTCAGCAAGAAATTTAACATTATGAGTGCCCTTTTTACCAACCAAGCACCCACCTTGTCGCAAAAAATCGATTCTCGCGAAGGTTTGTTTTGATGCAAAAAGGGGTTGGTCTGTGGATACGATAAAATGAATATTTATTTCAAGAAACCGCCATTTGTACCACATTTGAGGCTGTTTGCGGCTAAATGTACTGCAATTTGCAGCAAAACGCAGTGCAATTTGCCGCTAAACGCAGTGCGTTTTGGTGCGAAATGCAGTGCGTTTTGATGCTAAATGCAAGGTAAAATGGTGCAAAATGCAGTGCAAAATGCGGCTAAACGCAAGACGAAAAGAATAAATATGCGCCGCAATGGTATAAACAAAACCTTTAAGAATCATGAAACACATGGCAAAAAAGGGCAAAATGGTGGTTAAAAAGTGAGTTTTTAGGGGCCAAAAGTGGGTAATTGGGTGCAAAAAATAATGAGTCGGCAACCAATCTAGAAAGGCTAAATGGTACAAAATGCAGGTCCTTTTCTTAAAATCGAACATATTGGGAACCGTAAAAGATCAAAAACAGTGGCAATTTACCCACTTTATGGCCTATATTTTCGCTAGAACGGAGCGAAAACTAGAGCAATGCTGTAAAATAAAAGATAACGATTTAAGCTTTTGAGTTGATGAGTTTTTCAGTTGGGGAGCTTTTGGGTTGATTAGTTCTTGAGTTGATGAGCTTTTCAGTTGATGATGTTTTGGGTTAATGGGCTTTGGAGTTGGGGCGTTTGTGAATTTGTGAGTTGAGGTCTTCGGGAGTTGTTGGACTTTTGTGAGTTTATAAGCCAGTGAGTTGGTTTGTCAAGCACTTCTCTCAATTTATAGAAACATTAAAAGTCAAGACGACTTCAAAGATAATAAACTCCTCTCGATTTGTCGAGATTTAAAAAGTCTAGATGACTTCAATTGTTAAATTTAAATTTCAATCGGTCGTTAGTCTGCTTATCAATTCTTTTAGGCTGTTTCCATCTCCTCCAATAGCAAGTGTAACGAAAGACGTTTTTACCAGAAAGCATGAACCCAAATTGGACATTAAGGAACACATCTTTCTTTTTTGCTGGAAAAACACAGTATGCTTGCAAATGGTTCGTTCTCCATTAACGTCTTTGTCGATTACGGGAGGCGTCTCATTACACTTTACTTTCAACCCCAACCTGTTCATTAAACCGTTTATCAAACATTTTAAGTTATTCCCATCGCTGCCTGTTCATCTTTCGTTTGCTTGCGGGCATATTGTCTGTCTTATCCTCTTAAAAGTAGCCCGTTACGCCTTCAAAAGAATAAGCCGACAAGATGCCGGCAAGCAAACAAAATCTGCGCTGGTTCGAACGACTGAATTGGGACAAATGACTGGTTTGGAATTAATCATTTGCACCCATATAGCAATTTCTCCGACAAGATGAAAGTGTTTTTTCTAATGGCCAATTTGACATAAACAATTCACGCTGGCTGTTACTCCTGATGAGGAACGTTGCGTCCATGCTACGCGGTAGCTAACGAATAACGTTCTTCTCTTACGCCTTAGACATGTTCAACACATGGTAGCCTTATTTCATAACTCGTATGGTTTAGTCCCTCAAAATCGAACATCTTAGCGGTGTACCGCTGCCACAAAAGGAGAATAGGGGAGTGTTACTCTCCCCTATTCGATCAACCATAAATATTCATTTAACCATGAAACTTATCGCCCTTCCTATTTCAAACGAAGTGATTCGATCGCCCATAAAATTTCGTTTACTCATGAACAATCTATCTTTTTATGAAGGTTTGGCACGAAAAAGAGCCTTCGTAGCCTAATACCCCCAAGTGGGTTCGTAGCCCTGTTGCTTAATTAGTTCGTCTTCGTTTTCATCGAAGAAATCAGAACCTTTTCCATCTATGGGCTTGCCAGGATCATACTCTCTGCCAACTCAGGGGCCGGCAATAATCATCAGCTGTTCTATGGGCAAAAACATGTTCTCGGCTCTGGGGCCTTTTGTATGTTTTCTTCTCCATAGCCTTGTCTTTACTTGACAAGCACTTTCCTGCCATTATGTACATATACGCCCTTTTGCGGATTGCTCACGCGCTGCCCGTTCAGGTTATAATAAACGTCGTTGGCTTTCATTTCCTCACTCGTGGTGACGTTTTCGATGTTGGTGGTCTCGTCATCGTCAAAGCATGGTTTCAACTCCTTGGATGGTGCAGCCCCAGAAGGTAGAGTCAGATATGCCTTATGTACGGGGAAGTTGAGAATAGGTGCTGTTGCCTTTTTAAATACACCCTTTTGCAATACATAAATGGGAGAAGTTGTACTGGCGTCTACTTTTTTTGAATTCACCTCTATGCCATTCATGACATTGTCCGTGATGTGATAAGTAACGTTGTCTTTCTCACCGATGGTGTAATACAACAGACCGCCGGTGCTATTTTTCGAGCCAAGAATCTTCAACAGTACGCCCGTGTTTGCTGGCACGTATGCGTAGGAATCACTAACGCCTCCATGCTGGTCGATGCTTTTCATTCTTATGTGTTGCGGTGTGTTTCCACCATAATCCCCTGATCCATTCAATAGCCTACCATAGACGAATGCAGCTACATTCACCCCTCCATTAGAGGCACAGTCGCCAAAGTCAACATCGAACTCACGGGCGAAAGTCACGTATTTAGTTTCAATCTGTGTGTCCTTTATCTTATAGTCTATCTGTGATGTGAAATTAAAGGGACTTAACCCCTCTCTCTTCTTGGTGTCGTTATAGACTGTCTTGGTCCATTCTGCTTTATACTTGTCGTATGCCGACTTCTTAACATATATCTTCGTGTCGGGGTCGAACTCGTTATAGTTTTTCCCAGTGGCATCAAGTTCGAAACGCGTAGTGCCGAGCATCTCCTTGGTTGGTTCGCTTTCGATGAAGAACACGCTCTGTATTTTACTGTTGTTCTTTACGAAAGCCTTAGCCCCAATATACTTTACGTTCTGCTTAACCACAACTTCCTTTATGCTGTTGGGAGCATTCTCGAAGGCGTAGTCGCCAATGAGGCTCACTTCGTACTTCTTACTCCCATTGCTGATTTCAGTGGGTAAGATAAAGGTATGATCGTTGCGGGTTGTGCTGAGCAAGTCTACGGCATTCTCAGATACGGCTATATACTCCTCCGTCCCAGCTTGGAACGAACTGTTTATCGAGGCGAACTTTTGATAGAAGGGATCGCTTTGATATGCGCTCAACTTGTCTTTACGCACGTTAATCTTGATCTTCCCCATCTTCTTTTGTCCTGGTTTGTCTACATCAAAAGATTCTTCATTCTGCTCTTGATTGATGTTCATAGGGCTGATGATCTGATCGCAAAGGAATGTTATGGTGTTAAGGTTGTCGCAAAGACCAAATGCGCGCTTTCCGATAGACATCACCTTGTTGGGTACGGTGACATTTTCCAGTTTCTTGCAATCGTAAAATGCATATTCACCAATGGCGGTGATGGATGGTGGCAGAGGTGTAAACTTACTGTTGGCCTTGCCGGGAGGGAATATCATCAGCGTATTCTTGCTTTTCGATAGTAAGTATCCGTCAACGCTAGAATATACGCTATTATCCTTGTCGACGTTTATTGCTGTAAGGTTAGAGCAGTATTTAAACGCCTCAGGACTGATATAGGTTGTTGCCTTCGTTATGTCTATCGTCGTGAGAGCCTGACATCTCAAGAAAGCTTCCCTTTCTATCTTCTTCACCTTCTTGGGAACGTTGATACTGGTGATGCCGCAATCGGCAAAGGCCCCTGCGCCTATCTCCACCATATCTGCGTTAGGATCAAACGTAACCGTCTTCATGTTCGTGCAACCGATAAAGGCATTAGACTCGATGGTCTTCACCGACTTGGGTATTTTAAACGACTGAAGATTGCTCAAACCTGCAAACACGTTCCTCTCAATCTTCTCCAAATCACAGTCACCTAAAAAGTTAAACGCTTTAAGTTTGGTGTTCGTGGCGAACGCCTTTATTTTAATGCCTCTCAACTTCGAACCTGCGGGAATGTTGATGGTTTCAAGACCCGTACAAACATAGAAAATCTCATTTAGGTAGAGCAACGACTTTGGCAGTGTCACTTCCTTCAGTTTGTTACACGACCAAAACGCGTAATATTGGATATCCTCCAATTGTGAGTTCGCGTCAAAGATTATCCTTTCGAGATTTGACATGCCACGAAATGCCATCGCGTTTATGTTCTTTACTTTTGCAGGAATGTGCATCGTAGTTATCCCTTTGACACCTTGAAACGCCTGTCTAGCGATTAGCTCCACTGTCGAGGGTATAGTATAGCTCGCACCAGCTTTGGCGGCGGGGTAGAAATACAGTGTTTTCATATCCTTAGAGAACAGCACTCCGTTTACGGCAACAAAGTCGGCATTTCCTGGGTCTACCTTATATTCCGTCAAATTCGGACATGCCTCGAAACCTCCTTCCATCATGCCATCGCCAGTTTCGTAGGTGAATGGTTTCAGTTTTTTAGGCAAAGTGATAGTGGTGAGCTTGGGGGCATTGTAGATCGCCGATCCTACCAGCCTTGTCACTTCATTAAGACTGATGGATTCGAGAAAGCGACTACTTGATATAGCATAACTTGTAATAGCCTTAATTCCGTTAGGCACCGTATAATTTTTATCCGCTTTTGCCATTGGGTACACAACGAGTGTCGTGTCTCTGAAAAGTACGCCATCGATAGTCTTGTAGTGTGGTGCATCCGATGGAATCTCCATTTCGACGAGCGTGCTAATTGGTGCAATTGTAGGGTAGCCTTCATACGTACCTTCTAAGTTCTTGGGCAAAACAATCTTTGTGAGCCCCTCAATGTTTTGGATGGCCGCTGCGTTGATATACTTCACATCTGAGTTCACGGTATACGTCCCTCCCTTGAGTGGAACATTAGACGGAACGGAAAGGAGCGACCTCTTGCCCGTGGTATAAAGAGCGCCATCCTCATCGTTCTCGAAGTAGGAGTTTGATGGGTCTACGGTGAACTTGGGTGTAGAGAAAAGGGCAATCCATGCACCTGGTTCAATCGTTTTCACCTTTTTAGGAATGTTCATGGTAGATAGCTTAGCCCAGCGGAAAGCGTACATCTTGATAAATTCAATGGTTTCCGGCAATTGCACAGAAGTAATACCAACACTTTTGTAAAGTGGATTAAACTCTACCCCGACAACGGTAAGGACGTATCCCTCATTGTCGGTAATCTTTGCGGACAAAGTCAATGCGCCTGTCTTAGTGGGTTTCGTTCCAAGAAAGGATAAAGTTAGTTTCTCCTCGGAAACCACCTTGTAATAGCAGTCGCCGAATACCACGACTTGATCGTTGGTGTATGAAAAGCCTCTAATCGGCATAGTTACAAACAGCAATACTAAAAATGTAAATCTAAATGTGTTCATGTTCGTGTGTATTTAAGATGTACCATTAATTATCTTCTATTATCTTCGTGAGTCCTAGGTCTGTAGAGGGAATGCCCTCCATGCCCCATGGGTAAAGCCTTGGGGACACCAAGCACTTTAATTCCTTATTCTGTTTCTTCGAGAAGAGACAGGTTCCAGATCATTATCATTCTCCCATTTACATTTGTTTCCCATGATATTTTCAACGTAAAACGTATCAATATATATTATAAATCCATCAGGCCATTTGGCGTGTATGGACACGGATTGCAGGTTTTGCCTTCTTACAGGGGGCGGCAAGTCACTGCGCCATCCAACGCAAAACAAGATAATTTCACAAGGCGAGCAAATTATACGCGCCACCACTGTCACCTTAAGACGAATCGGCAGATCTTCGGAATTGTTGGATTACAGTCTTTTAGAGGCTCTTCTGAAAGTCTACAGCTTTGAATTTGCAGTTTTACAACCCAATTCAACAGGGTGGTGTAATGAATCAAAGTCAAGAGGTATACTCTCAATTCGCAAGTTATTTAGACAGAAACCCCTTCAATTATTTTGTTTGCGAATATGATGGAGACAAGTACGCGAAACATTTCTAATGTTGGGACCAACCATTTGCAATGATATTTGGACCTCTCTCATATCATGAAAGTCAGATAGGTGCCGTCGCAGTTTTGAAATCTCACCAATTCAAGTGTCAGTTTCTTGGTATAGGAAGTAAGCCGATTGCCAAAGTCACATTGGCATCTGCAAACCAGAGCCGCCACCACAAGGATTTCGAGATTTTCGTCCTCTACATGATGAAGGAGACTTGCAAGAATCATTCAACCAACCTTCTGGACATTTCAGTAAAGAAATAGGTATTTCACCCAACGACCATTACCTGCACCTCTCTACGTTTCCATATGCAAGATTCAGAAAGACAAAAGGCGGTGCCAAAGCCCATGTATCGTATCACATTGAGGTTCAAATGCGATTTTTCTACGCGGCAACCACTGCATCAAAGCATGGATTCTACGACAATGGTTCCAATTCATTACACCCCAAACGTTTACTAAACACACGACAGGGATTATGAATTCTCCAAGGAACTCTATGGGATACAACATCTAAAAGAGTCCTTTTCTGTAGTCAGAGCCAAGACCAAATTGAAATACAAGATAGTCAGATGGAAAAGCCACACCAAAGAACGTGTTGACCGATGCCGAGGTGAAACTTTCATGCCATCCGCCTGGGGAGAAACACCCACAACCATTTAGGTTTGTAAGACATTATGATGAGGAAAAGAACATGAGTTCACTTTTCTCGCCAAAGCCAAGCAGCTTACAGCTCTTGAAGTTGCATATCTTTACAAGGAAAGATAAGTGGTCGAATTCTTCATCAAATGCCCAAAACAGCATTTCAAAGTCAAGACATTTGGGGTACGATATAGAATGCCGTCCGTTTCCAGATTGCTGTCGCCTTTATAACCCCTTATCTTGTGGCTATGGTCCATCATGATATGAATTTGGAAAGCTCTACCTATGAAGTCTTGCAAATCTCAAGCATGTCCACTAGTGGACAAGGCTCGCTTAACAGCCCCGTTCGATAAGACTAAATTCAACGAAGTCAAAGAACTCGATAGCCACCTCATTCCGAGATTGTTCGACCAACCATTAACTTTCCCAATTCTAACGAAACGCCGATGACCATTTCTCATGAACGAACTTTTGTGTAGTCATGCAAGACACAATCGTCTACCAATAATCGCCAATGTCTTGATCGTTTTCTAGTTCTAAGCTCGTATCTTCCTCGTCTTCGAAACAGTTTGTCCCCTTGCCCTCTATGGGCTTTCCAGGATCGTAGCCGCCACCAACACCAGGACTGGCTACTATCATCAGCTGCTCAATATCCAAGTTCACTAACCCGGCCTGAGGTTTTCTGTATGTTCTCTTTTTCATTACAATGTACTTTATTTAATGATTACCTTCTTGCCTCGATGGATGTAAATGCCTTTCTGCGGATTGTCTACACGTTGTCCGTTAAGGTTATAGTATGCGTCGTCCTCCTTACCGTTCTCGTCGTTTGTTACTCCGCCTATACCAGTAACCGTTTCCCCCTCGTCGGCAGCAATCTCTTCGTCGTCAAATTGTAGTATCAGCTTGGCACCGGCAGGTTTATTCACCTTAAGGTAGGCCTTATGTACGGGGAAATTATTCACGGGTACTGTTACCCTTCTGAACGACCCTCCTTGCATCACATAGTAACGTGCAGAACCAAAGGGCACCACTTTGGTGGCATTAACCGTAACACCTTTCATTACATTATTGGCAATGCTGTACTGCACATCGTCTTTCTCTCCTATAGTGTAATAGAAATCGGCATTAGTGGTACTTTTGTTATCAATAACTTTCAGCAGCACGCCTGTGTTGGCTGGGACGTAGCCGTACGAATCGCTCACACCACCGTTGCAATCGATACTCGTCATACGAATGCGATATGTAGCCGTCCCATAGTCGGGCTTGCCGAACACCACTTTCGAGCCAGACACGAATGCAGCCACGCGCGAACCGTTCTCTGTAACACATTCTTTGAAGTCTACATCAAATTCGCGAGCGAATGTCGCATACTTCGTATTAATCTTCACGTCTTTTATACGATAGTCTATCTGATTTGTGAAGTTATAAGGGCTCTGTTCCTCATGCTTTGTAACGGAGTTGTAGCGCGTCTTGGTCCATTCAGCCTTATACTTATTGTATGCCGACTTCTTAACATATATCTTAGTGTCGGGTGCAAACTCATTGTAATTGTCCCCTGTTGCATCTAGATCGAAACGAGTAGTGCTAAGCATTCCCTTAGTGGGGTTACCCTCAATGAAGAACACGTTCTTCAAAGTATTTCCAGTAGTCACGAAAGCCTTGGCTCCGATATACTCAACATTCTTCTTCACCACCACCTCTTTTACATTGGGCGAAACATGTTCGAAGGCATAGTCGCCAATAAAACTTACTTCGTATTTTTTGCCCCCATAGTGGAAGTCGGTTGGAAGCACGAAAGTATGGTCGGCGTTCTCGGTGCTGAGCATGGCCGCGGCCTTCTCCGAAACAAGGATATACTCTTCCTTGGAAATAGTGAATGATGGACGTATCGAGGCAAATTTCTTGTAGAAAGGGATGCTTTGATAATCACCAAACTTGTTCTTACGAACGTTAATGGTAATCTTACCCATTTTTTTTGTCGCTCCTTTGTCGGCATCGAATGCCGCATCATTGCCACCTTGACTAATGTTGGCCGCAGGTATTATCTCGTCGCAAAGGAATGTGATGGTGTTAAGATTGTCACAAAAGCCAAACGCACGTTTACCAATATGCTTCACTTTATTGGGTATAGTCACGTTCTTCAGTTTCTTGCAATCGTAGAAAGCATAATCACCAATCTTAATGACGGAAGGAGGTAAGAGCGTGAAACGCTCATTAGCCTTGCCTGGAGGGAATATCATTAGTTCCTGTTTGTTTTTCGACAACAAGTATCCGTCAATGCTTGAATACACTTCGTTGTCCTTATCCACGTTTATGGCGGTAAGTCTGGAACAGTATTTAAATGCCTCCGGGCTGATAGAGGTCGTTGCTTTCGTGATGTTTATTGTGGTAAGGGCCTCGCATTTCAAAAAGGCCTCCCTTTCTATCTCCACCACTTTTTGGGGGATTTTGATGTTGGTTATTCCACAGTCGGCAAAAGCTCCTTCACCTATTTTCTGTATTACAGCATTCGGATCGAAGGTTACGGTTGTTAGATTTTTACATCCGATGAAAGCATTAGCATCAATGTAGGCCACTGACTTGGGAATGCTAAATGCCGTAAGTTCTTTAAGGCCGGCGAACACGTTGGCCCCTATTCTGTTCAGTTGGCACTCGCCCATGAAGTTAAACGCCTTCAATTTTCTATTGGTTGAGAATGCGCCCGAACGGATAGTGGTTAACTTAGAGTTAGCGGGCACATTGATAACCTCCAGGTTTTCACATTCGTAGAACACCGCTCCAAGTGAGGTTATACCTTTGGGAAGTGTCACCACGTTCAATTTCGAACATCCTCTGAAAGCTAAATCAGAGATGTAGTTCACTTTAGAATTAGCATCGAAAGTTAATGTTGAGAGGTTACTCAATTGGCGAAATGCACTTGAACCTATTACTATTACGTTTTGCGGAATATGAATGGAGGTGATGAATTGCGCATTTTGAAAGGCATTGTTGCCAATTTGGGTTACACTATTGGGAATAGCATAACTACTTCCCGGCTTACTTGGCGGATAGCAGTACAGTAGCGTTTTATCTGCCGAGAACAAAACACCATTCTCAATAACAAAGTCGGTATTGCCGCTGGCCACATAATAGGTTGAAACCTTTGGGCACGACTCGAAACAACCTTCCATTAGTCCTTGTCCAGGAACCTTGCCATACTTTTTAATGTCTTTGGGGATTGTTATCGAAGTCAATTCCAATGCATTATATATGGCAGAATTACGGAGCGTGGTAACTTGGTTCAGGTCGATACTTCGTAAGTGTCCGTTGTCAGATATGGAATAGGTCGCTAACTTCTTGATACCATTTGGAACTACGTAGTTCTGCGTAGATTTTCCTTGTGGGTACAAAACAAGCTCATCTCCCTTAAACAGCACACCGTCTACAGCCGAAAAAGGAGTGCTACCACCTGGCCTGACCTCAAAAGCTTCAAGTGAGGACGTGGGAGCAATGGTGAACATACCCATATCAATACTCTGCAATCCATTGGGCAACACCACTTTTTTTAGACCGTTGGTTTTAAGAAACGCACCTATGCATATACGTTTAACATTATTGTCTACATTATATACGCCCCCAGCTGCCAATTGTACGTCCGAGGGCACTGAATAGAGCTTAGTCTTCCCTTTTGAGTAAAGTGCACCATCGCTACCTGCCTCAAAATGTAGGCTCCCCGATGCAACGGTAAATTTTGGTGCTTTATTTAAACAGCAAAAAGCACTCTCGGAAATATTGGTTACCGATTGGGGGATATGTACTTTGATAAGTGGAGCCCAAAGAACACTAAACGCCCCAATTGTCTTGACCGTCTCTGGAATTGTTAATTCGGTTACTCCATAACAGGCATAACCAGGTTCATACTGTAACTCGGTAATTGTAAACGTAGCATCTTTGCCATCGAAGACACTGTTAGGCAATGTTAATGGACCAGAAGGAAAACCATTAGTGCCTATGAAAGCCAGCGTATGACTAGTGGGAGATAACACCTTGTACCATAATTGGTTAAATGTGACAATTTGACCGCCAGTATAAGCGAAACCCATGATTGGCATTGCTGCAACAAACAACGTCAATAATAAAAGTCGAAAAGTGTTCATGTTCTTGCGATTTAAATGGATTATTAGACCTTTTTTGAAACTTCTACGAATTGTAGCAAACGCACCGCTCATGGCAGCACATTCGAAGTATTGCGTACCTCGAACCCAATCGCGTCTTAGACAAGACCCATTGGGGCGATAGATTCCACCTTCTACACTTATATTTCTTTCTTTTGTGTTTCATGATCTTTCTAAACTTAGTATCAAATGACGAGGCGTACAAATCTCCTAATTCTCCATTAAGGGCTATTGTCGTCTCTAATTCTCCAAATCTTTATTTCATGGCATGCCCGTTATTTGCATAGTGGGCATTCTCTTTTGTTTGTTGGCCAAACACCGACACAGAAAGCCATCTTAAATTCCAACAAGGATGGCAGAATGGGCAACTGCATTGCCTGCATTCGGTTATGTTTTGCAAAGTTAAACGTTTTTACAAACAAAACAAATTTCTTGACGTTATTTTATGTTATAATTCGTTTAGAAGACGGTAGAAAAGCATCAGGGTTTTCCTGTTTCTCGCAACTATTCTCCTACATTTAACCACCTTCGCCTATTTTAACATACATCACATAGATTATGTTTATCAACTTAAGTCCCAATCGGCGAGTTAAACCGCTTATCAGACATTTTAAGTTGATTGCATTGTTTCCTGCCTGTCTTCCGTTTGCTTGTCGACACCTTGTCTGCCTTTTCCTCGTACGCTGCCCGCTACGCCGTCAAGAACAAGACGGGCGATACGCTCTACTGTCAAACAAAATCGGCACAGGCACCAACGATCGGTTTAGGCTAAACCATATGATGACGTATGCCCCTAAAATACACAGTGAAAAAGAGAGGAAACAAAGCAAAAATGAAAGAACGGCCAATAAGCCTCAATCGTGCCAATGGTCTATTGTGGCTTTGGGTGTTTTCAACAGGTAGAAAACTAGCTGTCAAAGGCGGATGTGTTCTGCATTTCCACGATGAGGTTTCTGTTGGCCATGAGTGGCATACCCAACAAACACACGCATTGCCAGTGGTAACAGCAAAAACAAAGTTCCAACGCAAGGGCTGCATACCCTGCAAGCGCTTGTATTGCCAGTGATAGGCATACGCGCGATTTCAGAGCTGTTGCCCTTGCACGCGTACATGCGACGAGCCTGTTTGTACAGTTTTCAGTAATTATTTTAACATTATGGCTGACTTTTTCGCCACCAATCGCCTAACTTCCCGCAAAAAATCGATTCTCGCGGAGGTTTATTTTGGTGCAAAAAGGGGTTAGTTGCACATACAGGCAAAATGAATTTTTATTTAAACCGACCACCACTAACACCCATTTTTGGTCGATTTGCAGCAAAACACAATGCGTTTTGCCGCTAAATGCAGTGCAATATGGTGCAAAACGCAAGGTGAAATGGCGCAAAACGCAGTGCAAAATGCCGCTAAACGCAAGACGAAAAACATAAATATCCACAGCAATTGCATAAATAAAACCCTTTATCGCCACCAAAATCATAGCTGGAAAGAGTGAAATAGCAGTTAAAAAGTGGGTTTTTAGGGTCTAAAAACGTGTAATTGGGCATGAAAAATTACGAGCTGGCAAGCAAACTAGAAAGGCTAAATGGTGCAAAACGCAGGTTGTATGCTTAAAAACGGACAATTCGAAAGACGTGAAAGACTATAAATAGTGTCGATTTACCTACTTTTTGACCTCTATTTTCGCTAGAATGGGATAAATTTTAGAGTCGTATTGTAAAGATAAAAAAATAATTTAAGATTTTGAATTGACGAGGTTGTGTCGTGTAGGCTGATGAGAGCACGAGCTTGAAAGTTGGTGAGGGTGTGATGAAGTAAGTTGATGGGTTAGTGGGCTTGTGGGGGCGTGAGGTTGAAAGTTGATGAGAGCATGAGTTTGAGAGTTGGTGAGGGTGTGAGAATGTAAGTTGATAGGTTGGTGGGCTTGTGAGGGCGTGAAGTTGAAAGTTGATGAGAGCATGAGCTTGAAAGTTGGCGAGGGTGTGAGGATGTTAGTTGATGGGTTGGTGGGCTTGTGGGGGCATGAGGTTGAAAGTTGATGAGAG
>NZ_HE999446.1:43809-52394 GCF_000312305.1 Prevotella conceptionensis 9403948
CGAGGGTGTGAGGATGTTAGTTGATGGGTTAGTAAGCTTGTGGGGGCGTGAGGTTGAAAGTTGGTGAGTGTGTGAGGTTGTAAGTTGATGAGGTCGTGAAGGTGTGAGTTGGCGGAGCTGTGAGTTGATGGGATTGTGAGTCGATGGGGGTGTGAACTTGGAAGTTGGCGAGGGTGTGAATTTGTAAGTTGATGGGTTGTGAGTTCATAAGTTTGATGCGTTTGTGAGGTCGTAAGTTGATGAGGTAGTGAGGTTGTTAGTTGGGTGAAGTTGTGTGTTTGCAAGTTGGTGATGTTGTAAGTTGGTGAGGTTGCGAGTTTGTAAGTTGGATGAAGTTGTGTGTTTGTAAGCTGGTGAGCCTGTGGGTTTGCAAGCTGACGAGGTTGTGAGGCTGAAAGTTGGAGAGTTGATGTATTCGGGGGATACGGGGTTTTCGTGAGTTTATTAGACATTGAATTGATTTATACTGCAATACACATGTGGCAGGGGCGCATATCTTGGGTAGGCATCACAAGGCCAACAAACAACTCTCAATTTATAGAAACATTAAAAAAACGACGTGGATTGTACATTGCAGGAGACGAAACACATGATGCGCGCTATATAAAATATGTGTGGGAATAGTGTGCAAACGAACTTTTTTGTGTAAGTTTGCAAATACAAAATAATGAACAACGATAATGAACTGGCAACAACTGATATCCAACAAGCGCCTTGGACAAGAAGACAAACATCCCGAAAGGCACGACGACCGCTCGGAGTTTAAACGCGATTACGACCGATTAATCTTCTCGGCTCCTTTCAGACGACTGCAAAACAAGACACAGGTGTTCCCGCTGCCGGGCAGCGTATTCGTACACAACCGCCTTACACATAGCCTTGAAGTGGCCTCGGTGGGCATGTCGCTGGGCAACGATGTGGCTCGCGCGCTGGTAAAGCTGCATCCTGAATTGGCCAATACGCTGTTCGAAGAAATCGGCACCATCGTAAGCGCAGCCTGTTTGGCACACGATATGGGTAACCCTCCCTTCGGGCATAGTGGCGAAAAGGCCATACAGACGTTCTTTTCAGAAGGTGCCGGGCTGACGTTGAAAGACAAACTGTCGCCCAAATTCTGGACAGACCTCACCCATTTTGAAGGCAACGCCAATGCCTTCCGCCTGCTTACACACCGCTTTAACGGGCGTCGCGCGGGTGGTTTTGTGATGACTTACACCATGCTATCCAGCATTGTGAAGTACCCCTTCGAAAGTGGCGCATCGGGAAAGAAGAGCAAATTCGGGTTCTTTGCAACGGAATCAGACACCTATTGCAAAATCGCCGATGAATTGGGCGTTATTCGTCTGTCGACACCCAACGAGCCTTTGCGGTTCGCTCGCCACCCATTGGTGTATCTGGTAGAGGCTGCCGACGACATTTGCTATGAGGTAATGGACATCGAAGACTCGCACAAGCTGAAAATCCTCTCGTTTGAAGAGACCGAAAACCTGCTGTTGGGATTCTTCGATGAGCAGGAAAAACAACGCATAAGGAACCGAATTGAGGAAGAGGGCGTTACCGATGTGCACGAGAAGGTGGTGTATATGCGGGCTTGCGTGATTGGCTTGCTGGAACGCAGATGCGTAGATGCCTTCGTTGCCAACGAGCAAAAGTTGCTTGATGGTACGCTTGAAGGCTGTCTTATCGACCATATCTCGCCCCTGGAACGCGAGGCTTACCGGCTCTGCGAAAAGGTTTCGAGACAGAAAATATACAACAGCAAGCCTGTGCTTGATGTGGAGTTGAGCGGTTATAACATCATGGAAACCCTGCTTACGGCATTGGTTGAGGCCGCAGCCGAACCGCAAAGGTACTATTCTAGGCAGCTTATTCAGCGGTTTAGCAGCCAATACGACATTAACAGCCCTAGCCCTGAAACACGCATACAAGCCGTGATAGACTATATTAGCGGCATGACCGACCTGTTTGCGTTAGACGTTTACCAAAAGATTAAGGGCATTTCGTTGCCTATCGTGTAAGGCGTTGTAGTGCGAAAAGCTGCGGCAAGGGCTTGGGTTATGACTTTTCCACCACCTCATTTGCCTGCCACAGCTCGTATTTTCGCCCATTCCATCGGCATTAAGCTTAAAAGGTGATGTAGGGTTGTAGCCTTCGTATCTTCTCTTCCGAGAAGTCTTTCAGCAGCTTTAGTTGTTCAAGGCTCTGCAAGTCACCATGCAAACGGCGGAAATCCACAATGGCGCGGGCCATATAAAAATTAATGTACGGATGCCTTTTCAGCTCGTTTAGGCTTAGCTTATTAACGTTCAGGCGATGAATTTTGGCCAACTCATCGGCAGAAACGGCAAAGAAAGTGAGCGACTCAATGGGAAAATCGTCTATCTCGGCCAACTGTTCGATACTTGAAAAACCGCCTAACCTGTTGCGATAATTCACTATTTGTCGGGCAAAATAACTGCCTATGCCAGGCACTTTCTTCAAGTCGCTGGTATCTGCCGTGTTTAAAAACAACGTGCATTCCGGCCTTCAACTTCATGGGGTAGCGCAAAGTGTCGCGTTGATGCATGGTGCGCGGGCGTTCAGAGGCGATGAAATCGGCCGCAGGGCGAAAGTCGTCGGCAATGCGGATGTAGGGTTCTAGTTGCCGATATTGCTTTAAAGTAAGCCCATATAGTCGGGCAAAGTCTGATGGTTGCCGAAAAACACCGCCTTTGTTTCTATATTTCAGCAAGCTTTTCACCTGCCACGGCTGCAATCCCAAAGCCAAAAGTTGTTCGGGCGGAGCCGTATTGGGGTCGAAGGGTGTTAGGTGAATGGCCATCTGTGTGGGCTCGTCCAAATCCCAATCGCTATCAGAACGGGACGATGAAACCGCCTGTTTTGATGGCTTACGCTGTTGGGCGGTTGGCTTTTCGGCAGTTATTGACAAGCCACTCGACCAGCGAATGGCCACGAAAATCACCACAATGGCCACCAAGAGAAAAAGGATGGCCTTGCGGTCGGACTTTGAAAAGTAGAACAATTCTTTCATTGACATGGTATGTAGGATTAATGGTTTCGGTGAAATGGGGCTTTTTTTGGTGTTTCACCATCTGTATGGACACCCCGAGGACATCAGAATAGCCCTAGCTGATGTAAGAAAATGGCGAGTATGCACAGCGGACAAATGTAGCGCACGCTGAACAGATAGGCGCCAAAGAGCGTGGAACGAAGTGTGCCCCAATTGGTGAATTCGTCTTTTACGAGCTTTCGTGGCACAAACCATCCAAGGAATATGCAGGTGAGAAACCCACCCACGGGCAGGAAAATCTGGCCTGTTACGAAGTCGAAGATGTCGAACAGCGTGTGCCCGGCGATGCTCAAACCACTCATTGCGCCCAACGAAAGCGAACAAAACGCACCTATTGTGAGCGTTCCTGCCGTTACGATGGTGGCAGCCTTCTTACGAGTGATGTGGAATTCTTCGAAGAAGAAGGCAGTGCTTACCTCGTGCAACGAGATGAGCGACGTGAGTGCGGCCAAGCCCAAAAGGGCATAGAACATGAGCGAAAGCACATATCCCACGATGGGAACGCCCGAAAAGGCTTGCTGAAACACGTGGTGAAGGGTGATAAAGATGAGCGACGGGCCGCTATCGGGGCTTACGCCCACCGAGAAAGCGGCGGGAAATATCATCAAACCGGCCAAAATGGCCACCACGCTGTCGATAACGGAAATCTGAACAGCCGACTTCAGCAGGTTGGTTTGCCTACTGAAATAAGAGGCGTAGGTGCAAATGCAACCCATTGCAATGCTCAACGAGTAGAACGACTGGCCTAGGGCATCGAGAAAGACGTTGGAATTGACCTTAGAGAAGTCGGGATTGAAGAGGAAAACGATGCCCTTGCCTGCTCCTGGCAGCATGCACGAGGCCACAACGATAACCAACAGCAACACGAAAAGCGTGGGCATGAACAGCTTGGAGGCCTTTTCGATGCCCCCACGCACGCCGTGGATGATTACATAATGGGTGAAAAGCAGGATGATGGCCGTCCAAAATACGGGTAGGAAGGCACTAGACGAAAAGTCGGAGAAGTAATTGGCGATGGCCGCATGGTCGCCTTGCAACTGATTTGTGGCCGAGGCGTACATATATTGCAGGCACCAACCTGCCACAACAGCATAATAGCCCGTGATGAGAAAGCCTGTTGCCACGCCCAAAAAGCCCACCCAACGCCACGGACTGCCTTTGCCTGCCACCTTGGTATAGGCTCGTGCGGTGTTGGATGCACCGTGCCTGCCAATGATAAACTCGCTAACCATGCAAGGAATGCCTAGGAACAGGATGCAGCACATATAGATAAGGATGAACACAGCACCGCCATCGGCACCAGTCATATAAGGAAAACGCCACACGTTGCCCAGGCCTACGGCCGAACCAGCCGTGGCTAATATCAATCCTAACTTGCTCCCAAATCCTGCTCTACTTTCAGACATAATCGTAACTATTTTGGTTTATCATGGTGCAAATTTACAAAAAACATCTACTTTTGCATAGAAGTTAGCAGCATTATTACATCTCGGCCATACGATTTGGCGACTTTTCGGTGTTTAAAACAGCGATTTCGTACTTTCAGAAGCACATAATGAGCCATTCGTTAGCCAAAAAGACATTAGAGATATGAAACCGACAGGACTGCAAAAAGTGAACTATGGCCGGCACATCATTATGGCCTACCCCTTTGCCACATGCATCATCTTGGTGATATGGGTGATTTGCCTGATGCCCATTCCTGAAACACCCCTGAGCCATCTCACGCTCTTCGACAAGTGGATGCATATAACGATGTATGCCGTTTTGTGCGTGGTGGTGTGGGCGGAGTACCTCCGCAGGCATCGAGAGCTGAACAAAATACGCCTTTTCATCGGTATTTTTCTAGCTCCCCTGTTGATGGGCGGACTGATTGAATTGGCACAAGCCACCTGCACGGGCGGTAACCGCAGTGGCGATTGGCTCGACTTTGCCGCCAATAGCATAGGCGTTGTATTGGGCAACCTTATCGGTATGCTTCTGGTAAGGTGTTTCGCCAAAGGCAAAAAGGATTAGCCAGGAGGTTGGAGTTGTAGAAACGGCGGTCGCCAGTTACTTCTGGCCCGATGAAATGGGGCTTTTCAAAGGCCTCATCCTCACTTCCCAATTCCACTTCGGCCAACAGCAGACCTTCGTTATTACCATAAAATTCGTCGATTTCGAAGGTGTGGGCACCGCTTTTCACCAGATAACGCCGTTTGTCTACCACTCCGCCGCGACAGAGCAGCAGCAGTTGGTCGGCCTCGTGGGGCGGTATCTCGGTTTCGAACTCGTATCGCGACAAGCCGCCATTCGTCGAACGGCCTTTTATTGTAAGGTATGCGTGGTCGTCGCGTTTGCGTATGCGCACCGTAGCTCCCTCGCATGGGATGTAACCTTGCACGATATGGCTGCTCGAAAAAGCCGCCTCGCGATAGGCTCCGCCTTTTTCTACCAAGAATTTTCGTTCTATTTCTTGTCCACTCATCTGATTGGCATGTTGTGTTTAGCGGTCTTCACCTGGCTTGCAACACGTTTCGTAACTACATTTACAAGCAAGGCGAAGACCTGAAATTACGAAAAATCACGATTTCATCGCATAAACCAGCAAGATAAGAGCCAGCAAGGCCAACACCCCCACTAGCCAATAAATCACTTGTTTGGCTTGTTTCTCTTGGCGCGCCTCACGTTGTGCGCGGCGCATTTTGCTTTTCTCACTCATAGACTTTTAGTTTTTAGGCTCGCGTTCGGGTAGTTCGACTTGCAGCGCAGCACACGTCCGTTTCTCAATTGAAGATGAATTTGAACCTCGTTTCGGACTTAATGAAATCGTTTTTGGCGGTTTCTTGTCCACCAGTCATCACTTAGATGGGTCCTTGTGCATTGCTTTAAACGGTTGCTCTACATGCGAGCGGCATTATTAATTAGGCTTTTATATTAGTTGATGGCGTGACGAGTTGACGGGGTGACGAGTTAACAAGTCGACGGGTTGATGGGTTAACGAGCGAACAAGATGGCAAGTTAACGAGTTGAGGAGCTGACGAGTTGACAAGCTGAGGGGGCTGACGAGGCGTCTTGGTTTTGTTTAGTTTCCCATTACTTCCCTATCGCAACTGGTTAAACTGGCTTACTAAACCAAGCATGTAGCCTAACCCGCCCGTTACTACTTACTCCTTATCACCCACTCCTTACCACTTACTACTTTGTTCCTTGCCACGTTTTCCTCATTCCTCTGTTACGGGAAACTCCATCAAGTAGGCCTTAATGAAGTCGTCTATCTTGCCATCCATCACGCCGTCTACATCAGCCGTTTGGTAATTGGTGCGGTGGTCTTTCACACGGCGGTCGTCGAAAACGTAACTTCTTATCTGACTTCCCCACTCTATCTTCTTTTTTCCAGCCTCAATCTTGGCCTGCGCCTCCAAGCGTTTCTTCATTGCGCGGTCGTACAATTGCGATTTAAGAAGTCGCATGGCATTGTTTCGGTTCTCCAATTGCTTGCGGCTTTCGGTATTCTCGATGAGTATTTCTTCTTCCTCTCCTGTGTCGGGGTCGGTGTATTGGTAACGCAACCGCACGCCCGTTTCCACCTTATTGACGTTCTGACCGCCTGCGCCGCCACTTCTAAACAGGTCCCACGACACCTTTGAGGGGTCTACATACACCTCGATGGTGTCGTCTACCAATGGCGAAACGAACACCGAGGCAAAGCTTGTCATGCGTTTTCCCTGCGCATTGTAGGGCGAAACGCGTACCAGTCGGTGCACACCATTCTCGCTTTTGAGGTAGCCATAGGCGTATTCGCCGCCCTCTATCTCCATCGTTACGCTCTTAATGCCGGCCTCGTCGCCCTCTTGCAAGTTGCTTATCGTAACCCGATGGCCATGCGACTCGGCCCAACGCATGTACATGCGCATCAGCATTTGCGCCCAATCTTGGCTTTCCGTGCCGCCAGCACCCGAGTTTATTTTCAGCACGCAGTCCATCGGGTCTTCCTTTTGGCGTAGCATGTTCATCAGTTCGAGGTTCTCGACAGCCGTTATCGCCTTGCGATAATCCTCGTCCACCTCTTCTTCCGTCACCATGTCGTCGTGGTAGAAGTCGAAGGCAAGCTGCAATTCGTCTGCTGCCTGGCGCACTTCCTTATAGCCCACAATCCATTTTTCAATGCCTTTCACCTTTTTCATCTGCTCTTGTGCACGTGCGGGGTCGTCCCAGAAGTCGGGAGCTTGCGTTCGTAGCTCCTCCTCTTCAAGTTCCACCCGCTTATGGTCGATGTCCAAGTAGCGGTGTAAGGCCTCAGCCCGTTCTTGTATATCTTTAAGTTGGTCTGCTGTAATCATGTTTTGCGTTATTGGTTCCCCATATTGTTCCGCATAGTGGCACATAGGCGTGTCTTTGCAGACGAAGAAGGCTAAAATTGCCCATTCCATCGTGCAACGGCAGACCTGGGGGTGTTCGTTCGTTTCGTTGTACTCCTATTTATATATCAAGTGTGCAATGCCAAAATTGTTTTTACTCCTCGTACATCTTGTCGATAAGTTCCTTATAATTGGCTAGGATAACGGGTCGACGTAGTTTCAGCGTATTGGTTAGTTCGCCATTCTCCATGCTGAAATGGTGAGGAATAAGCGTTATGCGCTTGATTTGCTCGTAGGGCGACAGCTGTTGCACAAGCGTGTGAATGCGGTCGAGCATCATTTGGTGTATCTGACGGTTGGCGCAAAGGTCTTCGCGCGAGTTGAAGTCGATGCCATGAGCATGCGCATACTCCTCAACAACCCTAAATTCGGGCACCACCAATGCCGAAACAAACTTGCGTTCGTCGGCAACTACGGCCACTTGGTCGATATACTTATCCACCAAGAGCAACGCCTCTATCATCTGCGGAGCGATGTACTTGCCGTTCGATGTTTTGTAAAGGTCCTTTATGCGTTCGGTAAGAAACAGCTCGCCGTTCTTGATGTAGCCAGCATCGCCCGTTCGGAAGAAACCATCCTTATCGAAAATCTTACTGTTAAGAGACTCTCGCTTGTAATATCCCTTAGTGATAGTAGGGCCTTTTAACAGCACTTCATTGTTCTCGCCAATCTTTATCTGCAGTCCGTTGATAACCCTTCCCACCGAGCCGAGGGTGTAAGGTTTGTCCACACGGTCGCACGAAACGGTGGCAAGGCTCTCCGTTAAGCCATAGCCCACCATCATAAACAAGCCGATGGAATGTACGAACTCTTCCACTTCGGACGACACTCGCGCGCCGGCCGTGGGAAAGATGTTGGCGTTTTCAAGTCCCAATTGTTTGCGCACAAGGCTCAGCACCGTGCGGTTGAGCACCTTATACTCCATGCGCAAGGGCAACGGCGGGCGTTTTCCGCGGCTCAGATAATGCACATTGTGCCGCCTTCCCACCTCCAAAGCATGCTTAAAGAGGCGACGTTGCAGCGGCGATGCAGCCTCCATGCGTTCCTTTACGCCGGCATACACCTTCTCCCAGAAACGCGGAACCGACGACATGCACGTGGGATGGGTCTGCCGC
>NZ_HE999446.1:52675-65533 GCF_000312305.1 Prevotella conceptionensis 9403948
ATGGCAAAAAACTGATAACCCTATCGGTTTCGCCAACAGGCACGCACTCGTCGTTGGCTTTCAGTGCGGCGTGGTATTGGCTGTAAGTAAGCATCACGCCCTTACTGTCGCCCGTTGTTCCGCTGGTGTAAAGAATGTTGCAGAGGTCGTTCTCGTTGGCGTCTTTCCAACGTCTTTCCAACTCGCTTTGACGTGGCAGGTTCTCGCCCAGTTTCAAAAAGTCGTCGAAGTACAGGGCATTGGGATCGTGGGTGCTGATGCGCACATTGCGGTCGAACACCACAATACGTTCCAACGAGTGGCAAAGTGCGAACACGCGGTGCGCCTTATCATATTGCTCTTGTTCGCCTACGAAGATGAAACGCACTTGCGCATCGTTCACAACGAACTGTACCTGTTGCTCGCTACTGGTTGCGTAGAACGGAATTGCAACGGCACGAACGCCATACGCGCCGAAGTCGGCATACAGATATTGCAGGCAATTCTGCGAGAACACGGCGATATTCTCTTGCGGTTTAACGCCAAGGTTTAGCAAGGCATTGCTCACTTGCTTTACGCGCAGTGAGAAATGGTTCCACGACACGGTTCTCCATCCGTCTTCGCCAAAGGGTTTAAACGTTAGTGCGGGTGCGTCGCCATACTTGCGCGCTTGCTCGTGAATGAGCATTGAGAGGTGGCATCTTGTCTGCATACTGGCTATTGATTTGCTTGCAAAGATAATATAAATCTGCCAAAACGATGCGAACGGCAGTCTTTAAATTATGCCATGCGCGCTCACTCTGGCGTTTGCGCCCCGCTTACAGCATAAAGCCCCTGCGCAAGATGTGGCTCACCACCTTGGGCCTTAGCTAAAATGGAACAGGCTTTTGCGTGCCAAAAGGCAAGCCCCAGTAACGCCGGCTTTGCCTTGCAACTTGGAAAGCACGATGGCCGAGTCGCGGTTAACCATGTTGAGCGAGTATTTTCTTACGGCGCTCTTCACGGGTTGCAGCACTGAGTCGCCCGTTCGGGCCAGCGAACCGCCAATGATAACCATTTCGGGATTGAGCAAATTGATAAGACCCGCCAAGTAACGGCCAAGCTTTTGGCCGATATCCTCAACCAGTTCAATGCACAGCAGGTCTTCTTTCAGGGTTGCTTCGATGATGTCGTCGAGGGTAAGCGAGGCCTCGTCTTTCATGATTTGTTCGCTCAGCAGCGTTTGCCGACCTTCCTTCACGCATTGCAACAGGTTGCGGTGCAAGGCCATGCCCGATATTTCTGTTTCCAGGCAGCCACGCTTTCCGCAGTGGCATAGTATCTCATTGTCAAAGCTGGGGAAGTGCCCCAGTTCGCCCGAGAAACCCGACTTGCCCATATACAACTCGCCATTAAAGATAAGTCCGCAGCCAAGTCCCCAGCTAAGGTTTATGAAAATGACATCCTTTTCGCCCTTAACCACACCTTTGCTCATTTCTCCGTACGTCATCGAGCGCGTGTCGTTGTCGATATACACCCTGCATCCTATCCTTTCAGCCATGAGGTCTACCAAGGGGCGTTCTTCAAAATTAAAGCGGCTGAAGCTCTGCCCCATTTCCGGATTCACACGTCCGGGTATGTTCACGCCAACGTTTAGGATGCGTTCTTTGGCAATGTCCAATTGGTCGATAAAGTCTGTAACATAACCGCACAGCTCGTCTAGTCCCTCTTGCGAGTTGCGGTACTCGTAAGGCACGTCCATGTCGAGTTTCACCAGCTCGCCGTTAAAGTTCATCAGCCCCAGGTTAAGTCCGTTGCTCATCAGGTCGACGCCAACGAAATAGCCCGACTCTGGTGCCAAACCATAAATCACCGGCGAGCGTCCCTTGCCCGTATCCATCTTACCGCAGTTAACGATATATCCGTCTTCGCACATCTCGGCGATAACCTTGGCGATGGTAGGTACACTTAGGTTTAGTTCTTTAGCCAACTCGGGTATGGTAGACGTGCTGTTGTTCAAGTAATAAGCGATGATGCGTTTGTGCGTCATAGCCGACTTCGTCCCCCTTAACAGGTCATTCAATAACATGGTTGCCATATTCTATACTCTATATTTTTGCGTGATGTGGCATCGTTTGCCACCGTATGCAAACTTACAAAAAATATCCTATACTTCCCTACTAATTAATAAAAAGAAACGCGTCGTTTTACACTTTATAACAAACTTTTTAGCAATGCACGCCAAATGGAGTGCCGAAGCGCGCCGGTGTTTGCCCATTTTTGTTTATCTTTGCACACATGAACAGATTTAACACTATGATTAAAAGTATTTTTGCGACAGCGTTCGCACTTCTCATCTCGGCTACGGCATTTGCCGAAAGCAATGCCAGCATTCAGGGTGTAGCCTTCGGAACAAACTACGAAACGGCCCTCAAAGGGATAAAGGGACAATTCGGAACGCCCACATCCATCAACAACAAGCAAATTGAATATCGCAACATGATGTTCAAGGGTGTGAAGTTTGAAAAGGTAACGTTTAACTTCCAAACCGACGAACAGGGCAACACGTATTTCAGCGAGGCTCGCTTTACGTCGCGCCCCGTCAACAAGAAAAACGCGTTGAAAGACGTTGAACAGCTTGCCAAGACGATGGATAAGGACTATCCTGGCGTAACCATCGACTGGGAAGACGACGACATGCCCTTTTACAAAGGCGGTTCTTCGCCCGTTGAGAACAACTATCTCTTCACCGTGTGCATCTACCCAGCCGGAAAAGCCTACACCACGGTGCTGCGCTATGGGCCACTGCCCTATGTCAGGAACTGACAAGCCCCACCTCACACTACGTAAAAATAGATTTACTAAATCCGTTTCCATAACGAGCATGGCTGGCTTATGAAGACAGCATGGAGGTTTCTAACTGCCAAATAAACCCTTTTCCACAACCTTGCTGAGGGCAAACATCATGGGCGTTACAACCGAAAGTAGCGTTTACGCAAAACCAATTGGGCAACGCCAGGCGCGTTGGGGCGTGGCTTTCACCCTCAACCGCTTGCCTACAAACGCAAGCCAGCATCAAGGTGGGTCCTTTTAAGAAAGGCCCCATTGCACCAAGCATAAGCCAACAAAGCACCTGCGGGCTAAGCCCGAGGTGCGATTAAGGTCTACAAAAGGGAAAGCTTAAAGGGTTGCGACACATTAAGGCACCAGCGAGAGCGTCTTGAATGTAAAAAGAAACGAGGTTGCCACGCCGGGCTTCTGTGTCGCTCCCTTTCTTCAAACAACAGTATGTATCTTCAAATCAGTTGCGGCAGTCAATCATAATCGTGCCGGCATGGCAACGATACACCTGCCTCACTCGTCCGTCGGCGGAGTAATGGGAGGCCAAAGCCTGTCGCAGCTGTTCGTAATCATCGTCGGAGGCCATGCTATCAATCTTCACGTTGATGAGTCTTCCCATGGGAAACACCTGGTAAAGGCCGTCGCGCGTGTACTTAATCTTATCCACGCCGCCGAGAAGTCCGTAGCTCTGGTAGTCCGTCTCGAGGCTCGACACGAACTCGTCTGCCAAGCTTAGTACCTCACGATACTTCACCTGCCCGCAGGCCCACAGCTGCAATAACATAAAAACAAACAATACTACCTTCTTCATACAAACATCAGTTTAGATTATTTTATATACATATCAGGTTTCCCGCTTTCAAAGCGGAACATCGAGAGGTATTAGCGACCATAGAAATACGCTCGTTCACAACATGGCATGTATGGAAAAGGAAAGGCGGTTGCCTTACGAAACAGGGCTCCGATGGCTTTGTTACCACGCGAAGTGGCTTGTCTCTTGGCTTTCTTCTCTAATCCTTCGACTGAATAGTTGTTGAACTTGCTATATTCTTCTACTGGTATTTGCGCAACCGCCATTCGCTGGATGGCGGGTGTTGGGGCATTGGCGTGATTCCCCGTCTTGTGGATTTGCGCTTGTAAAATACGCGCACCACCTGTGAATCTCTGTTTTTGTTTTCAAAGACTACTAAGTACTTGGCAAAGATAGGCATTTGTAAAATAACTGCCAAACATTTTCTTCATTATTTTTAATATAATGCGAAAAAACTTCTTTACTAAGTACGAAATAAGTATAAATATCGAATAAATACGTCAAAATTTCCCATAACGTGCTTAGCCACCAGCAAGTAGGTGTTACTTTAAAGCCAATTTGTCTCCTTAAAATTCAAGCGGTTCATCAGACCGCCCATCAGATGTTTTAGGCTCTCCCCTTCGTTTCGTGTTCATTCTCTGCTTGCTTGTTGGGCCTATTGCCCACCATTCTGCTGAAGTAACTTGCCGCACCTTCAAGAATAAGACGGACAATAGGCCCAACAAGCAAACAAAATCTGTACATACTCTAATGAACCGATTGAGGTGGAATGTTTGCGGCAAGGCCTGCTGCTGGCGGACGAAAGGGGCAGTAACAATGCTGAAATCTGCGTTCGTTAACACGCGCCCAAATGGTTTTGCCGATAAGCTTGTGCTGTAACGATGCTGAAATTTGCGATCGCTAACACACCAACCGATGTAAACTATTCGGCAAAAAATTTAACATTATGAGTGCGATTTTATCCACCAATCGTCCACCTTGCCGCAAAAAATCGATTCTCGCGAAGGTTAGTTGTGATGCCAAAAGGGTTTAGTCTGCGAATGCGGCAAAATGAATTTTTATTTAAAAACGCCACCATCCGCACCACTTTTGGGGCTATTTGTTGCTAATTGCAGGGTAAAATGGTGCAAAACGCAGTGCGTTTTGATGCTAAATGCAGTGCGTTTTGGTGCAAAACGCAAGGTAAAACGGTGCAAAACGCAGTGCAATTTGATGCTAAATGCAAGGCAAAATGTCGCTAGATGCAAGGCGATAAGCATAAATATCCACTGAAATGGTATAAACATAACCTTTCAAAGCCATTAAAAACATGACCCAAAAGGCAAAATAGGCATTAAAAAGTGGTTTCTGGAGGGTTAAAAGCGGGTAAATGGACTTACGAAAATATAAGTCGGCAACCAAACTAGAAAGGCAAAATGGTGCAAAATGCAGGTTTAAGGCCCAAAATTGCAGACAACGGGGGGACAAACCAACCGGGATTTAGCCACTAAATGTATGCTTTTAGACCTTGATTTTCTCTAGAAGGAACGGCCGACAGAACATGTTTTGTAAAATTAAAGCACCAATTTAACAAATGCTACCACTAGAACAAAGATTAAACCTCAAATAGATTTGTTAAACCGCTTATCGATTATTTTGGGTTGTTTTCCTCGTTTTCTGTTCATCTCCCGTTTGTTTATAGGCATCTTGCCTGTCTTATTCTCTCGCCGTAGTCAGCTACGCCTTCAACCCCAATCGGTTCATTACACTGCTAACCAATTATTTTAAGTCGTTCCTACAAATTCCTGTTCAGCTTTCGTTTGCTTGTCGGTGTCTTGCCTACCCTATTCTCTCGACGTAGTCCGCCACGTTTTTAAGAATAAGAAGGGCAATTTGCTCAACTAGTCAACGAAATCTACACAGGCCCAACTGTCGGTTTGGTTTTAAGAAAAAGACAGGCAATATGCTCGACAAGGCCGCGAAATCAACACTGGCTACAACGAGCGGTTGGGGTAAAAAGCAGGCTCCGAAGTGAATTGATTAGGGCCAACTGGTTTGTAGACGAATAGGTTAATCAGGTTAAAATTAGGTTTCAAAGTAGATTGACTGGGGGGCAACTGGTTCGTAGGCGAATAGGTTAATCAGGTTAGAAGTAGGTTTCAAAGTAGATTGACTGGGGGCGACTGGTTCATAGACGAATAGGTTAATCAGGTTAAAAGTAGGTTTCAAAGTAGATTGACTGGGGCCAACTGGTTCGTAGACGAACAGGTTAATCAGGTTAAAAGTAGGTTTCAAAGCAGATTGACTGGGGGCAACTGGTTCGTAGACGAATAGGTTAATCAGGTTAAAATTGGGTTTCAAAGCGAATTGATTAGGGTCGACTGGTTTGTAGACGAATAAGTTAATCAGGTTAAAAGTAGGTTTCAAAGCGAATTGATTAGGCCTCCCAGAAACAGCTTTCGCCCACTTCTTGAAAACGCGCAACTAATGGTGCATCCACAAGAAATGGGCGAAACAGGCTGTAACAAGGCTAAATGCCTAGCGAAAAAAGTTTCAGTACACACCCCTACTTCTTTGCCTTGGGCTGTGCCGACTTTGGTTGCGGCTTCAGCAGGTCGGCATATCGCTTAGGGTCTGCCAGCAACTTGAGGGCCTCTTTCATTTGCTTATCGTCAACAAGCGAGTGCCTGATGCGGCCCTTTTGGAAGTAATACGTGGGTATAATGCCGTCGATGATAAGCCGCTTGACGGCATCTTTGTTGATGTCGAGGTCTTTGGCGATGTTGTGGCTCAACTTCTTTTCTAGCGCATCGAACTCGGTTTTGGCATCATCATAATAGCCTTCGAACTTAGCCAGCTTTACTAATTCCTTTAAAAACTTCTCACTTTCGCGGTCGTAAGTGAACTTCGAGTTGAGCACACGCTGCTTAAACTCGTTGTATTCGGCATCGGTAAGCGTAAAGTCCTCGGGTTGCGCGATGGTGGGATGCTTGGCAATGTAGTCTAATTGATAGTTCAGCAACAGCTCGTTAGAGTCTCTGATGCCCGCCAGGTAAAACGCGATGTTGGGCAGCGAGTCGGCTTTCACCACCACGTCGGGCAGAATTCCACCTCCGTCGCGCACGGGTCGGCCGTTGGCGGTGTGGAACAACTTGGTGAGCGAGTCGGGTACATGTTCCACAGTACCGCCGTTTCCGTGTTTATAATTGATGGCCTGAATGCAACGCCCGCTAGGTATATAGTACTTAGCCGTTGTCAGTTTGAGTGCCGTATTGTAGGGCAAGTCCATCGTCATTTGCACCAATCCCTTGCCAAAGGTACGTGTTCCCAGCACCACAGCCCGGTCTAAATCTTGCAGCGCGCCGCTAGTAATTTCGCTTGCGCTGGCCGAATTGCCATCTACAAGCACCACGATGGGCATCACCGTGTCGATAGGTTCAACCGTTGTGCGGTACTCGTGGTTAGAGCGTTGCAGCTTTCCGCGGTTGGCAACGATGAGCTTTCCTTTGGGTACGAACATGTTTACGATGCTCACAGCCTCCGATTCGGAGCCGCCGCCATTGCCGCGAAGGTCGAACACGAGGCTCTTCATGCCCTTTTGTTTAAGGTCGAGGAAGGCACGGCGCACCTCGCGCGAGCAGTTTTCGGTAAAGCCGGAGAGGTTGATGTAGCCCACGCCGTTGGGTTGCATGCCATAATAGGGCACGGCAGGCGACTGAATGGCCTTTCGGGTAACCTTAAACTTCATGACTTTGCCCGTTGATGGGCGTTTGATTTGGAGGATAAAGCTTGTTGCGGGGTCGCCCCTTAGGTGGTCGCTAACGTAAGACTGGTCTTTCTTGGTCATGTCTTCGTTGTCGATGGCCAAGATGATGTCGCCCTTTTTCAGTCCCACTTCGGCAGCGGGCATGTTCTCGTAGGGCTCTTCTATGATGACGCGTTTAAGCTGACTGTTGTATTTGATGATGGCACCGATACCTCCGTATTTACCCGTAATCATGAATTTAAGGTCTTTCACCTTGTCTTCGGGATAGTACACGGTGTAAGGGTCCAGGGCTTTAAGCATGGCATTGACGCCCGTTCCCACCGTTTGGTTAGCGTTAAGCGTGTCTACATACATCATATCGAGGTTTTTGTAGATAGCGTTAAAAATGTTAAGGTTCTTGGCCACATCGAAGTTGTGGTCTCGTTCGTTTTGCGCCGCTGCTGTACAGGCGGTGGCGGCCAGGCATAATGCGATGAATGTCTTCCTCATTGTAAATAGGTTTGTTCTGTTTTACAAAATTACGACATTAAGATTACCTAGCGTTATCTTTATTCGTATTTTATTATAAAATCGAGAAAAAACTATTTTTTTCGCCAAAACATTTGGTGGTTTCATCAAAAGGCAGTACCTTTGCAACCGCAAACAAGCAAAAATGCTTCAATAGCTCAGTTGGTTAGAGCACCTGACTGTTAATCAGGGGGTCGTTGGTTCAAGCCCATCTTGAAGCGCGAAAGGGAATTACTTCGGTAGTTCCCTTTTTCTTTTCTACCCGGCATGAGGTACGTTTCGGCGAGCAATGCAGACCATTGAGCTTGGCTAAGCAGTCCCGACGCACAGACATCGGCAGAAGAAAATTGATTAGGCGAAGACTTTGAGATTTAAAAGTTAACCGCCCTCCAAGACTTCGACAGGCGTTTTCCCAAACCTCAGCATGCCAAGAAGGACGGCCGTTTCGCACCTTTATATCTTACGGGCGTATGTGCCAACATGCCCATTCACAAGGTTTTGATTTCCAGAGTTTCAGTATCGGGGTGGGTGTGGTGGCATGACGGCTGCCTCCCTTTTCGAAGTATGCTGTAGGCGCTTGTGGCCTTTGCCACAGGGAATGGCCGCTCTTTTCTCAGAGGAAAGCGGGTTAAGGACATTGCCTTTCGTTTCTTACACTTGTACACGTATATGTACAAAAACAAGTACTTAAAAGCTTGGTGGCTTGAAAAATAATCACTAACTTTGCCATATACTTAAACAGATATGTTATGCAGATAATAAGCCCGGCAGAACTTAGAGCCAACCAAAAGAAATATTTTGATTTGGCCGCGCACGAAACAATCTTTGTGGCTAGGAGAAACGATTATCCTATTCGGCTTGTGGTGGTTACAGACGAAGAGGAGTTTCCCACAAGAGAAGAGGTTGCATCTTTACAGAAAGCCTTAGAAGACGTGAAGAGCGGCCGTGTAAATCGCATGGAAAGAGGGGAAAGCCTTGATGATTTTTTAGAGCGCACAGGCCATGTATGATTTAGACTTTACAGAACAGTCGCAAAAAGAAATCGCCAAGCTGCGCAAGTCTGACGCACAAGGCTACAAAAAGCTCAAAGCCCTTTTAGTTGAACTTAGCGAGCACCCTTACACAGGCACGGGGCATCCGCACCAACTTCGATATGCCAATGGCGTTTGGTCTCGCAAGATTGACAAGAAGAACCGGCTGCGGTATCTTGTCAACAACACGACGATAGTCGTACTAGTGTTATCCGTGGTTGGCCATTACGACGATAAGTGATGCCCAATTCCAATTTTCGAAACCCCACAAAAAACGCTCATTGCTTTAATCCCTTTTGAATCTGCATTCGTAATTCTTTTATGTTCTTTCGGTCGGTTAGGTCTGGCTATCGATAAAAATCATTGGGCAAACCCTCGTTTTGGTTGCTTTGCTTTTGGCGATGCTTGCCAAAGGAATGGCACGCCCCCTTGTTGATGTGGGTGTTTTACAAGGTGCGGAATGTTATTCTTAACCGACGATTGAAGAAACAATAAAGAACCAACTGCTTGTGAATAGGTTTCTCTCCTCTTTTGTTTATTTGCAAAATGCTGTATAGCAAATTCACTTATAGTCAAGCAGAACTGGATTCGGAACGCCATAGATACGCTGTTAGCAAACCAAAGTGTTGCCTTTTCTCTGCATAAGGGTTTGTTCACGCCATGCTACGCACAACTTACGTTCTTCTAACAACAATTTTCCAAAAGCAACCCTGTTTGGCTATAATCAAACAATCACCAAGCAAGGCTTTGGCACATAGTCACACCTATTTATTATATCGACTAGTTGCAGATATAATGTATTTGTGAAAAACACCCACATCACCCGACATCCAACACAAGAAACATGCCCACAGGCCACACTGCCGAAAAGCAAGATGCCAAGCGAAGGCCAGACCAGGTTGTACAGTATTGTGCCCGAAAGCAACGTTTAGCAAGCCACAATTGAAAGGCAACGCAAAAAACACGCATTTTTTAGGCCACACACCGCACATATTAAAAAAAGAAGTGTTATTTTTGCAAATTGTTAGTATTGTTTTGATAGAACGACATTGTGGAGAAAACCATAGACATAGACAATATCCTTAAAAGCAAGATGGGCGACAAGGCTCGTCTTGTGCCCCGCCCGTTGGCAAGATGGCTTAAACACATCGTGCACCAAGACGAGGTGAACGGTTTTCTTTGGGACAACCGCGAACGCGTGGGCGTAGACTGGTTAGAGGCTTGCGTAAGCTATCTAGACCTGACATTAAACGTGCGCGGCATGGAAAACCTGCCTGCAAAGGATGATGGTAGGCTATACACGTTCGTGTCTAACCATCCATTGGGCGGCATCGACGGCGTGGCACTTGGCGCAATCGTGGGTCGGCACTACGATGGCAACTTCCGTTATCTGGTTAACGACCTGCTGATGAACCTGCCCGGTTTGGCTCCGCTATGTATTCCCATCAACAAAACTGGCAACCAAAGTCGCGCTTTCCCTGCTATGGTTGAGGCTGGTTTCAAGTCGCAGCAGCACATGATGATGTTCCCTGCGGGCCTTTGCAGCCGAAGAACGAAAGGCGAGATACGCGACATACCGTGGACAAAGACGTTCATCGCCAAGAGTGTAGAAACACAGAGAGACGTGGTGCCCATACATTTCGGAGGGCAGAACTCCAACTTTTTCTATCGTTTGGCCAACACCTGCAAACGCCTAGGCATCAAGTTCAACGTGGCCATGCTGTTCCTTGTAGACGAAATGTACAAGAACAGGCACAAAACCTTTAACGTAACCATCGGCAAACCCATCCCGTGGCAAACGTTCGACAAGAGCCGAACGTCCCTGCAATGGGCGCAGGCGGTGCAAAACTTGGTGTACCAACTGCCCACAAACAACCAAAACCAGCGACTTAACCCCTAAGCCATAAACCATAACCGAAGGAAGAATGGAAGAAAAAATCATCCAACCCGTTGAAAGGGAACTGCTGAAAAGCGAACTCACGCCCAACAAACAATTGCGCCTGACGAACAAAAGCAATAACGAGATATACATCGTTACTGCCCAAGACTCGCCCAACGTGATGCGAGAGATTGGTAGGCTGCGCGAGATTGCGTTCAGAAACGCCGGCGGAGGAACGGGAAAGGCGTTGGACATCGATGAGTTCGACACGATGGAAGGCGGATATAAGCAGCTCATCGTGTGGAACCCCGACGCAGAAGACATCATTGGGGGATACAGATATATATACGGAACGGACTGGAAGATGAACGACGACGGACAACCGCTGCTGGCAACGAGCCACATGTTCAAGTTTTCCAATCGCTTTCTCACCGACTATATGCCTTATACGGTGGAACTAGGCCGTTCGTTTGTGGCCGTAGAATACCAAAGCATTCGCAAGGGAACGAAGAGCATCTTCGCGCTAGACAACCTTTGGGACGGGCTTGGCGCATTGACAGTCATCAACCCAAAACTGAAATACTTCTTTGGAAAGATGACGATGTATCCCTCGTACATTCGCCGCGGCAGGGATATGATACTCTATTTCCTTAAGAAACACTTCGACGATAAGGAGAATTTAATTACACCGATGAAACCCCTTGTCATCGAAACCGACCCGAAAGAGTTGGAGGCACTGTTCTGCGAAAACGACTTTAAGGCGGATTATAAGATCTTGAATCGCGAAATCCGCGCGCTGGGATATAACATTCCGCCGCTGGTTAACGCCTACATGGGGCTTAGTCCTACGATGAAACTCTTCGGAACGGCCATCAACTATGGTTTCGGCGATGTTGAAGAAACGGGCATCCTCATCGCCGTTGACGAGATTTTGGAAGAGAAACGCGTGCGCCACATCGACAGTTTCATTGCCGAAAACCGAGAAACGCTGGAACTGACAACGGGACAAAACAAGATTATATATAAGGAGAGAGCTTAGGGGTGAACAATAGATGCGCGCACATGGCGCGTCCTTTCACTCGTCCGCTTGTTAACTTTGGCTAGCGAAAACGAGCCTTGTAAAACGTTTTGCTCTCGCCTATCTGTCAATGCAACAACGACAATTAATTATAAAAGAGGAGGAGAGCGCAATGAAATCCCAATTAAAAGACATCCTGCTCGCCATTTCGTGGGCAGACCTTTCCAATACATACTTTGGCAAATCGAACTCGTGGCTATACCATAAGCTCGATGGTATAGACAGGAACAAGAAACCAACTGAGTTTAACGAACAAGAGAAAGCCCAGCTTAAAGGCGCATTGGTAGACCTTGCCGACCGCATTCGGCGAGCCGCCGACAATATACAATAAGCCTCGGTTGTATTACACCGCTGAACAAAAGCCGCCATTGGGCTTGTGGCGCACCCATAACCTCTCAACAAAATGAGAGGTTATTTTATTGAAGATAATGTGCAACTTGATCTTTTTGCCTTATACGGTATAAGGCTTTTACAACAAGACTCTCTCTAAATACGCAATCGACCACGCCATTGGAAACCCAATGCGTGGCCGATTGCTTTTGGTCGGGATGAGGCGACTCGAACGCCCGACCCCTACGTCCCGAACGTAGTGCGCTACCAACTGCGCTACATCCCGATGCCAAACGAATGCCGATTACAAACCGCAATATTGCTTACGCAACTGGCTTTCTCCGCTTAAATGCGGTGCAAAGGTACTGCAAAAATCTGAATAACGTGCAAATGAAGAGAAAATATTAAAGAAAATGCAGAGAATATTTGCCAGTTACATAAATTATCACTACCTTTGCACTCGCAATTCAGAAGTTGGTGCCATAGCTCAGTTGGTAGAGCAAAGGACTGAAAATCCTTGTGTCCCCGGTTCGATTCCTGGTGGCACCACATTTTTTGGTTAATAAATTGTGTGGGTCTTTGAAGTCGTGAGATTTCAAGGACTTTTTTCTTACCCCAAACTTAGCCCTATCCCTTCTTCTTTAAATGCCCAAAAGAAACGCACAACCCTTTCTTGGC
>NZ_HE999446.1:66353-76763 GCF_000312305.1 Prevotella conceptionensis 9403948
CTTTCTTCGCACTTCGCTCGGCACACCTGTCATCACCCCACCTTATATAATAAGGAGTGCCATTCGCACACCAGCCAATACCATCACGCCCAACCAACACCATCCCACTTTATATAATAAGGAGTGCCATTCGCACACCATCCACCACCCCCATCCCCATTCAAAATGTTTCGCCCACCAAACAAAAAATGTGGCATTGGGGGCATCCATCCCCACGATTTTGTGTACTTTTGTAGCACATAACGCGCTGCCTACATGCTCGCCACATGCTTAGCGAACACACATGCTGGCGCAAAACAGCAACCAACTTACACAAAGATGAATCTACCATCCAACATTTCGCTCACCATGTTACCTGCCCTTGCCTTGGCCACGACAGCCGAAAGAGCAATGGCACAAACCAACGACACCAGCTACCCCAAATGTCCTGAACTGGCCACGTATCCCGTGAACGCAGCGAGACAAGCCACTGCCGTGCGTCCCAACATATTATATATCATGTGCGACGACCACTCCATGCAAACCATCAGCGCATACGGCAGTGCCTTATCTAAGCTTGCGCCCACGCCCAACATCGACCGATTGGCGCGCCGCGGCATGCTGTTCAGGTCGGCCTTTGTCGAAAACTCGCTGTCAACACCCAGTCGCGCCTGCCTCATCACAGGTCTTTACAGCCACCAAAACGGGCAACGACAACTGGGAGAAGGCATCGATACCACCCGAACCTTTTTCAGCGAACTACTACAAAAGGCGGGCTACACCACAGGAATGGTAGGCAAATGGCACATGCACTGCCGCCCCAAGGGGTTCGATTTCTTCCATATCCTCAACAATCAAGGCTCTTATTACAACCCCGTGTTCTGCTCCAACCGCGAATATGGCAAGTACAAGCAAGAGAAAGGCTACGCAACGACACTCATTACCGACCACGCCATCAACTTCTTAGAGCATCGCGACAAGTCTAAACCCTTCTGCCTGCTGGTGCATCACAAGGCACCGCACCGCAATTGGATGCCCGAAGAAAAATACTTTGGGCTTTATGGTGACGTAGAATTCCCACTTCCCAAAACCTTTTGGGACGATTACGCCACGCGCGGCTCGGCTGCCAGAACGCAAAAGATGCGCATCGACGACGACTTGCGCATGATTCAAGACCTGAAAGTGCCCGAAACGCTAGACACGGCCGATGTGGAAAGCATGGATTCGTATTACGCACTGCTCGGCGAAACAAGCAGATTTACCACCGAACAGCGCGTAGCCTTCGACAAATACTATATGCCAAGGAACAAGAAGTTTATCGAATCAAAACTCACAGGCAAGGAATTGGTGAAGTGGAAATACCAAAACTACATTCGCGACTACGCTGCCGTGATACGTTCTGTTGACGACAACGTGGGTCGACTGCTTGATTATTTGGAACAAAACGGACTTAGCGACAACACCATCGTGGTGTACACCTCCGACCAAGGTTTCTATATGGGCGAACACGGATGGTTTGATAAGCGCTTTATGTACGAAGAATCGTTTCACACGCCGCTCATCATCAGCTATCCCGGACATGTAAAAGAAGGAACAGAATGCAACCAATTGGTACAGAACATCGACTTCGCGCCCACTTTCCTCGAACTTGCCGGGGTGAAAAAGCCCACCGAAATGAGTGGCCGTAGCCTGCAACCGCTATTTAAAGGAGCAAAGGTAAAGAATTGGCGTAAAGACCTTTACTACCATTATTACGACTATCCCACTTACCACCTTGTGCGTAAACATGATGGCGTACGCAACGAACGCTACAAGCTTATCCACTTCTTCGGCAAGGGCAGCGACCGCGCCGTGCAAGAAAACAAGTACCAACGCACACCCGGAACTAGCGAATATTATACATATCAGGCATTGAAACGCATCAATTATTTTCGCGATGATGCCGACATAGATTATTACGAGCTGTACGACTTGCAGGCCGACCCCGACGAACTGAACAACATCTACGGAAAACCGGGTACAGAAAAAGTTACCAAACAGTTGCTTAAACGATTGGGCGAATACCGCAAAGAACTGAAAGTAGACGAATAACGCCCACCCTACGGCTAGCGGGCAAGAGCAAATTGCCAATTGCCCACACCCAGCAAAAGCAGCCAACACAAAAGAAAGAATATGACAACAGAACAGTTATATAAGGTTTTTGAACGCCACCCCATAGTAACCACCGACAGCCGCGACTGCCCCGCGGGTAGCATTTTCTTCGCCCTTAAAGGCGAATCGTTCAACGGAAACAAGTTCGCTGCCGCGGCCTTGCAGCAAGGTTGCGCCTTTGCCGTGGTAGACGAGGCCGAATATTGCCCACCTAACGATGAGCGATACATACTAGTAGACAACGTATTGCGCGCCTTCCAACTGCTAGCGCGCCACCATCGCCGCACCCTTGGCACGCGCATTGTGGGCATAACGGGCACCAACGGCAAAACAACCACTAAGGAACTGCTGGCTGCCGTGCTGAGCCAGAAGTACAACGTGCTGTACACTTTGGGCAATTTCAACAACGACATTGGCGTTCCCAAAACCCTACTACGCCTTAAACCCGAACACGAAGTGGCCGTGGTAGAAATGGGTGCCAGTCATCCGGGCGACATAAAAACACTGGTCGAGCTGGTCGAACCCGACCTCGCGCTCATCACCAACGTAGGCATGGCCCACCTGCAAGGCTTTGGTTCGTTCGAAGGAGTGGTAAAAACCAAAGGCGAACTATACGACTTTATGCGCCAAAGCAAGCGCGGAAAGGTGTTTGTCGATGCCAACAATCCCCACCTGATGGGCATTGCCGAGGGGCTAGACCTCGTAACCTACGGCACGCCTGCACGCCCCGACCTCTTCGTTAGCGGCAAAGTGGTTTCGGCTGCCCCCTTCTTACGTTTCGCTTGGCAACGCGAAGGCGGCGCATGGAACGAGGTTCAAACCCACCTTGTTGGGGCATACAATGTGCTAAACATGCTTGCCGCCCTCAGTGTGGGCCTTTTCTTAGGCGTTTCGGCCGAAGAGGCCAATCGCGCCTTGGCCAATTACGTGCCCAGCAACAACCGTTCGCAACTGGAAGAAACGGCACACAACAAGCTGATTATGGACGCCTACAATGCCAACCCCACAAGCATGAGCGTGGCCCTGAACAACTTTCACGATATGGAAGTGCCGCACAAGATGGCCATTTTGGGCGACATGCTCGAATTGGGAGCCGTTAGCCAAAGCGCACATCAAGCCATTGTCGACCAGCTTTCGCAGCTCACACTCGACGAAGTGTGGCTCGTTGGCCCCGAATTTGCCCGCACAAGCTGTGCTTTCCGCAAGTTCAACAACGTAGAAGAAGTGATAGCCGAGTTGAAAAAGCATCGTCCCGAAGACCATTACATCCTTGTAAAAGGCAGCAACGGCATACATCTCGACAAGTTGCCGCAATGGCTTTAACCCCAGCGCGCCACTTGGTAAGCCATTAGGCAGACCAACATTATCGCGCAAACCACACGTTGCGCTTTGAGGAAACGGAGCAAAACATGCTGCATCCCCCGCACACAAGCGGGTGATAAGGCGTGCAAACAGCCCTGTTTCTCAAAGCGCAACGTTTTCTTTAAGGCCTGCACAGCATGGCCAACTCCACGTGCAAAACCCCAGTTGACTTTCCAAACATTATACTTATATTGCTGTCTGCTAAAAGTTTTTCTCTCAATAAAAATTTATTATTAGCGGACTGTAATAGAAGTCGTCTTCACTTTTATGTTTCTAAAAAAGGGATAGGGGTTTATTATCTTTGCGTTATAAATCCAGGATAAACACGCCTATCATGTACGAAGTACTGGACTAAGATATGATAAGAACTGAAATTCTGCCCCATTTGCCTGTGGCAAAACGTGGCTATGCCTCAAAAAAGGTAACCTGGTGGGAGTTGTTTCAATGCTTTCGCTGCCAGTTGAAAGCATCTGTCCTGTGGCACATAATGAGGAGAAAGCAAAGAGCACTTCTTTATGTTTCTTATGTTCTTATGTCAAGATGAACGTATTTATGTCCAAAGACGAAAAGATAAACGTTTTCGTTAAGCCAAATGAACAATGTCGAGCTTATTCGAACATTGTCATGGCGAGAAAAGAACGATTAACTCGTTCACTCGTTAACTTCTCCACTCGTTAACTTCTCCACTCGTCAACTTCCCCACTCGTCAACTCGTTAACTTGTCCTCTTGTCAACTCGTCAACTTCCCAACTCGTCAACTTCCCCACCCGTTAACTTGTCCACTTTTTAGTAAGAATTTTAACATTATGAGTGCTCTTTTTGCCACCAATCGTTCGCCTTGTCGCAAAAAATCGATTCTCGCGAAGGTTTGTTTTGATGCAAATAAAGGGTAGTTGTACATACGGGCAAAATGAATATTTATTAATATAGAGTGCTGTTTGAACCTGTTTTTGGCCAATTTGCTGCTATATTCAGTGCATTTTGCCGCTAAATGCAGCGCGTTTTGGTGCTAAACGCAATGCGTTTTGGTGCTAAATGCAGTGCGTTTTGATGCTAAATGCAAGGCAAAATGGTGCAAAACGCAGTGCAAAATGCTGCAGAATGCAAGACGAGAAGCATAAACATACACCGCAATGGTATAAACAAAACCTCTTAGAACCATGAAACACATGGCTAAAATGGGCAAAATAGTCGCCCAAAAGTGGGATTTCAGGGGCAAAAAGTGGGTAATTGGGCTTAGAAAATTACGAGTTGCCAACCAATCTAGAAAGGTAAAATGGTGCTAAATGCAGGCTTTGCTCTTAAAAACAGACAAAACGGAAGACGAAAAAATCTAGAAACAGGGGCTATTTACCTATTTTTTAGCCCATTTTTCGCTAGAACGGAGCGAGAATTAGAGCTGTATTGTAAAATAAAAATAAGAATTTTAAGTTTTCAGGTTGATGAGTTTTTGAGGTTGTAAGTTGGCGAGGTTGTAAGTTCGTAAGTTGATGAGGTTGTCAGTTCGTAAGTTGATGAGGTTGTCAGTTGGCGAGTTTTTGAGTTCGTAAGTTGATAAGTTAGTAACTTCGTTAGTTTGTAAGTTGATGAGTTTTTGAGTTGATGAGTTTGTCGGTTGATGAGTTGATGTGTTCGGGAGTTGTTGGTTTTTCGTGAGTTTATAAGCCAGTGAGCCGATTTGTCCTGCACCTTGTGTATAAGAAACGTGTTTATCTTGTGTTGGCATCTGCTAGGCAATGCGCCATAAGTGCGCGTTGCGTGTATGAGAAGTGTGCTTATCTTGTATTGGCATCACAAAGATGACAAACCCCTCTGAATTTATAGACGACCCACTCTGAATTTATAGAAATATTAAAAACCAAGACGATTTCATAGAAAAAATAATTTTCGGGATATTTGGAACTTTCGAAAAAAACGCATAAATTTGCAGCAAACGATTTCTTAACGCCTTTTCGCAATCTAACAACAATACCGCTGACAGTAAAGTAGAACGTGGACAAACAGGCAGGAGATCAACAGTATTTAACAACCCCTGTACACTAATCGCAGGGAAAACACGAGCAATTAACAAAAATGAGAACTTTCTTTATGCGAAGAAACAGACAAGTAGGACGAGTTACCAGGCTCTTGTTGTTGATGTTGTGGACCACATTTCCACAACTGCCTTGCCATGCCGAAAGTGCCGAGTTGGCATCCAAGACGAGCCAACAAGCCACGCAGGGAAGTAAAAGAACGATGAAAGGGCAAGTGAAAAGCGAAAGCGGCGAGCCGCTGATTGGCGTCACCGTGTATGGTGCCGACGGTAAAGTGAGCGGCGTAACGGACATGGATGGCATGTATCACATAGACATTCCCACAAGCCTCACCGTTGTGCGTTTCTCGTACGTGGGCATGAACCCTGTAAGCATCACCATCGAACGGGGAACCACAGCGGTTGTCCGCAACCTGTCGATGCAGTCGAGCACAACGATAAAAGACATCGTTGTGACGGGTATTTTCCAGAAAAACAAAGAGGCGTTTACGGGAGCGGTGGCCACCATCACGAACAAGGAGCTGAAAGAATTTGGCAACAAGAACCTGCTTACGTCTATTGCCAACATCGACCCGTCGTTCAACTTACTGGCAAACAACCAGTATGGGTCGGACCCCAACCGTCTGCCCGATGTTCAAATTCGCGGTACCGCCAACCTGCCAACCCTTACAAACCTGCAAGACAACACACGCACCGACCTGAACACGCCCCTCATCATTTTGGACGGATTTGAGATCAGCCTGGCGCGGATGGTGGACTTGAACGAAGACGAGGTGGAATCCATCACGCTGCTAAAAGACGGTTCCGCCACGGCCATCTACGGTTCGCGCGGAGCCAACGGCGTTATCGTCATCAAGCGCAAGACACCCCAAACGGGGCGGTTGCGGTTCTCGTATAGTGGTAGCCTTAACGTTGAGGTGCCCGACCTGTCGGACTATCACTTGCTGAACGCCGCCGACAAGCTGGAATTGGAACGGCGTTCGGGTTATTACCAAAGCACCAACCCGGGACGCGACTTTATTTTGAAGAAAAAATATTCGGCCATTTTAGAGAACATCACACGTGGATTTGAAACCGACTGGTTGTCGAAACCGCTACGCGCAGGGGTGGGGCAACGGCATAACATACGCATTGAGGGCGGCGACGAGAGTTTCCGCTATGCAGCCTCGCTGCAATATAACGGTGTGGCAGGTGTGATGAAAGGTTCAAACCGCAACAACTTCAACGGTGGCATCACCCTTTCTTACAGCCATCGCAGCTTGATTTTCACCAACGACCTCAGCATCGGATACACCAAATCAGATGAATCGCCATACGGCTCGTTCTCAGATTACACCCGATTGAACCCCTATTGGCGGCCATACGACGACAACGGCAGGCTTATCAAGATGTTCGACAACGACGTAGACTTCTATGGCGGGTTCCGCAATTTGCCTGCCAACCCGCTTTACAATGCCATGCTCAACCAGAAAAACAGCCAACAATACACCGACATCACCAACAATTTCTCCATCGAGTGGCGGCCTTTCGAGGGATTCATCACGCGAGGGCGCGTTGGTTTGACGTGGCGAAACACCGAGACCGACGACTATAAGCCGGCCAAACACACGATGTTCGAATCCGACGAATATCAAACGGAGGAAGGCAGCTTGCGCAAAGGGCGCTATAACTACGGCACAGGCAAGCTAACAAATTATGAAGTGGCACTCACGGCAAGCTATTCCAAACACTTCGCAGAGAAACATCTTCTGTATGCGGCAGCCAACTGGAATGTTACATCTAACTTCGCCCGCAACTACAACTTCGTGTTCGAGGGCTTTACAGACGAATACCTCGACTTTCCTTCCAACGCCTTGCAATACCAGAAAGGCGGCAAACCATCGGGCGGAGAGTCGCGAACCCGCGCCGTGGGATTGGTGTTTAACGCCAACTATTCGTTCGACAACAGGTATTACACCGACCTGGCCTACCGCATAGACGGCTCTTCGCAGTTTGGGAAAAACCGCCGTTTCGCGCCGTTCTACTCGGTGGGCATCGGCTGGAACGTGCATAACGAGAAGTTCATGAAAAACGTTCGTTTCGTAGATAGGCTCAAATTCAGGGCTTCTTTCGGGCAAACTGGTTCGCAGAAGTTCAGTGCCTACCAAGCCATAGCCACCTATTCTTATTATCTGAACGACCGCTACAACAGCTGGATTGGCACTTACCAAAAGGCACTGGAGAACCCCAACTTGGAGTGGCAGAAGACAGACAAATGGAATGCAGGCGTTGAAATCAACCTCTTCGACAACCGACTGAACCTTGTTGCCGACGTTTATCTCGACAAAACATCTAACTTACTATCATCGTTAAAACTGCCCCTTTCTAACGGTTTCACATCATTTGTGGAGAATATTGGCGAGGTGGAGAACCGCGGCTTTGAAGTGAAAGCCACTGGCTTTCTGTTGCGCAACACCTCGCAAAAGCTTGCATGGTCGGTAACAGGCTCCATCGCACATAACAAAGACAAGGTAGTGAAACTGTCGCAAGCCTTGAAAGACGAGTATGCCAAGCGACTTCTTACGGGTGGGACAACGCCTAACAAAGTGATACGCGAGGGCGAATCGCAACACACCATCTATGCCGTTCAGTCGCTGGGAATAGACCCCAGCACGGGCAACGAGGTTTTTAGAAAGAAGAACGGCGAGCTAACCCACACGTGGAGCGCGGCAGACCGCGTGGCGTGCGGCATCAGCCAGCCCAAATTCCGCGGCACATTGAGCAGCATGATTCGCTGGAAAGATTTCACAGCCAACGTGGTTTTCGGCTATCGCTTTGGCGGACAGATATACAATTCCACGCTGGCTAACCGTATCGAGAACGCCGACAAACACTACAACGTAGACGAAAGGGTATTTCGCGACCGCTGGCAACAGAAAGACGACCGTACATTCTTTAAGGGCTTGAACAACGAAACCATAACCAATGCCACAACAAGGTTCGTGCAAGACGAACGCACGCTCAGCTGCCAGAACATTCACCTAGCCTACATGTTCAGCAACAACCCGTGGCTGAAACGCAATTTGGGCATACAGGTATTGACGTTGAGCAGCGACCTAAGCGACCTCTTCTATCTCTCGAGCGTTAAGCAAGAACGCGGACTTTCCTACCCCTATTCGCGGCGTTGCTCGTTTACCCTATCCGTTAGTTTCTAAACTCTAAACACCCAAAGACAATGAAATTTGGCAAATTTACCATAGCCTTGTTGCTCATTCTGGGCACAACCACGGCCTGCAACGATTTCCTCAACGTGCTACCTTCCACCGAAAAAGAGAAGGATGAGATGTTCTCTACGGTGGACGGCTGCCGCAGCGTGCTTATCGGAAGCTATATACGGATGAAGCAAACCAACCTCTATGGGGAAGAGATGGTGTGCGGAACAGTAGAGAATTTGGCACAACACTGGACCTACAACGCTGGCAGCGTGGGCGAATATCTCAACAAATACGACTATAAGGCCGCCGTGGTAGAAACGGCGATGGGCAACATCTACAACAACCTATACAAGGTTGTGGCCGACGTCAACGGGTTGTTGAGCGGCATAGAGCAGCATCGCAGCGTGCTAGACGACACCAACTACAACCTCATCAAGGGCGAAGCCTTGGGCTTGCGCGCTTTCTGCCACTTGGATGTGTTGCGGCTTTTCGGTCCGATGCCCAACAACGTGCCCACATCCAAAGTTCTTCCATACGTCACGACAGTAACCAACCGCCCCAACGCCTTTCTCTCCTACTCCGAATTTACAACACAATTGCTCAAAGATCTTGACGAGGCGGAGAGCTGTCTGAAAGACGACCCCGTGCGTTCGAAGTCTATCGAGGCTTTGAACAAGGACGCAGCATCAGAAGACAACTTCTTCACCGCCCGTCAACTGCGAATGAACTATTACGCCGTGTGCGCGCTAAAAGCACGCGCCTATCTGTGGATGGGTAACAAGGAAAAAGCATTAGCGTATGCCAAGCTCGTGATAGATGCGAAGACACCCGAAGGTAACGCGATGTTCCGACTGGGCACACGCGACGATTGTTCGCGAGGCGACAAGACGCTTTCTGCAGAACACGTCTTCAACTTAAAGGCGAACGACCTATCAAAAACATTGGGTACGGGGCGCACCTATCAAAAGCCTAAGGCCGAACTAACGGCACGCCTGTATGAGGCAGGCACGTCCGACATACGTTTCGTCAACCTGTGGGAAGAGGTGAACATCAGCTATTACAATCGTCCGTTCTACTTCCAGAAGTACACCCAAACCGAGAAGATGCCCACACTTGCCAAGAACGTGATACCGCTCATCCGCCTTTCCGAGATGTATCTCATCGCGATAGAAAGCAGTCCGCTTGCAGACGCCAATGCCTATTACGCCACATTCTGCACAGCGCGCGACGTAACGCCCACCACGATGGCCAACGACAGCGAGCGGATTGACCTCTTGGTGAAAGAATATAATAAGGAGTTTTACGGAGAAGGGCAGGCGTTTTATGCCTACAAGCGACTTGGCGCAAGCACCATTCTTTGGACCTCCGTGCCTGGTTCGGTAGAAACCTACGTAGTGCCTCTGCCAAAAGACGAGGCTGTATATGTAAACTAAACAAACATGACAATGAAAAAAATATTATATGCCGCCTTGCTGTGCGCCCTCTTTACAACGGGTTGCAAGGAAGATGAGAAGTTGCTCTTTAACGAAAAGGCACGAGCAGAACTGGTTAGCGAAAACCAAAAGGCACCCGCCGACCACCCCTTTCCTTTGTATGGGGTAGCGACACGAGGGTGCGCGACACGGTTTTCATCCCCATTAGGGTGATTGGCGGGTCGGCCCCCACAGACAGGCACGTGCTTTTCGAGCAGGT
>NZ_HE999446.1:77027-87859 GCF_000312305.1 Prevotella conceptionensis 9403948
CGACAAAGCCATACCCGGCACACACTATGTGCCGCTGAACGACGAGTCGATACGGCCTTTATTCACCATCAAGGCCGGCCGCGTTAAAGACAGCGTGGGCATTGTGGTGTTGCGCCACGCATCGTTGAAGAAAGCCAGCGTGCGCCTGCGCCTGCGGTTGAAGGAGAACGAAGACTTCGCTTTGGGCGAACGCAGGTTGCAAGAACAAACCATCATCATATCCGACAAGTTGGAAATGCCCTCCAACTGGAACTACACCACCAAGGCCTACCTGGGTAATTACAGCGCGCCCAAACACCGGTTGATGATGCAGGTGGTGGGCGGCAAGGTAGACGATGTATGGATTGCGGAGGCGAACAAGTCGCAAGAACTCATCGTTTACTGGCGCGGTAAGTTCATCGAGGCGTTGGAAGCATTCAACAGCGACCCTGCCAACATCGCCTCTGGCTTAGCACCAATGCGCGAAGACCCCACCAACGCCAGCAGTCCGCTCGTCACTTTCCCTTCAAGGGTGTGACACAGCCGACACCTTTCTCTTTATCTAACCAACACAGACAATAACACGATGAAACATATAGCTATTTTCTCAGCCCTCGCAATGGCTTGTTTGCTTGGCAGTTGTTTCTCAGACAACGGCAACTACGACTATCAGCCGCCCATCAACATTCGCGTTACAGGGGTGAACGAGGCCTACACCGTTAACCCTACGGGCGACAAACTGCAAATCGCACCCAAGATTTATCCCGAAAACAGGCAATACGATTGCTTCTGGATGGTGATACCTGCCGCTGCATCATGGAACGAACAGGCCGACACCATCTCGCGGCAACGCAACCTAGACTATAACGTGAACCTGAGCGTGGGCAACTATAAACTGCGGCTATGTGCCAAAGACAGGGCCACGGGCGTGTTTGCCTACGAACAATACGACCTATACGTAACCACCGACATGGACACGGGATGGTGGATTTTGAAAAGCGAGAGCGACAGTGCCGACATCGATTTCTTCTCGGAAACGAAAGCCAAACCCAACATTGTGCACGCCGCCAACGGCCACCATCTGCAAGGAGCGGCACAAAATCTTTATTTCACCATCAACTATTGGAACTTCAACACCGCCACCTTACGCGACACACGCGTCAACGCCGTGTTCGTTGCCAGCAACAAAGACTTGGCCGTGTTAGATTATTTCACGGGCAAAATAATCCGTGGTTATGAAGAACTCTTTGTGGAAGAACCCGCACGCCGCGAAGTGCGCGACATGTTCGCAGGCCCGTCAGACGTGCATGTATATGTGGGCGACTTTGTTTACACGCTCTTCAATTCGAAGTACGACATCTATAAACAGTTCGTCCTTAAAACACTGGGCGACTACAATCTCTCACCCATCCACCATTCTGGGCGCGCACTCCCCCTGCTGTTCAACACCAAGAACAGCTCGCTGTGCAGCGTGAGCCGCACTTCGCCCGCCATCAACTACTTCGTAGACGGCAACGGGCCGCTTTCCCCAAAGAACATGAACATGGATCTTGTCTTCATGGGTGGGCGCACCACGGCGGCCTACAACGAAGGCGATGAGGCCTTAGCCATCGTCAAACGCAAAGACACGGGCAAATATCTCTTGCTCACCTTGAACGGGAAACCCAACGGGATGGACCTCAACCCCATACGAAAATCCGAAGAGTTGGACGGTTCGCTCAACGTGTTACAGGCCACCCACCGCGCCCTGAACCAAAACAACCGCATCATCTATTTTGCCAAAGACAACCGCCTTTATGCCTGCAACCTCGATAACAACACCGAAACAGCGCAAGGCATCAGCTGGAATTCGGGCGAACAGGTTACTTACATGGAGTTCTTAAAGTATGCGCCTTACGGGTTAGACAGCACATGGTTCGACTATCTGGCCATTGCCACCACCCAAAACGGACATTATAAGCTATACCTGCACCCCGTGCCGGCGGGCAATGTAAAGCCTGCCGTCAAGGTGTTGGAAGGTAAGGGCGAGGTGAAACGCGCCTGTTTCATGAGCCAAACCAAAAACGGTTTCTACACCTCAACCCTGTTCTAAGCGCCGAAACATCCTTTTTAGGCAAACAAAACGCTTTGCCCAAGGCACAACAAGCAACGCCACATTATCGCAACAACAGCAAATTAAACTCATCATTCCAAACATTCAATGAAAAGAACAATAACGGTTCTCACCGCAGCATGCCTCTGCTTCGCATCGTATGCAGCCATCGTCATTCGCGGGACAATAGCCCCCGACTTGGGAAACAAGGTAAGCCTTTACGCCATCAACGACGGACTGGATAGTCTTTGCGCCACAGCGCAAATCGCCGGAGGAAAGTTTGTGCTCAAATCGGCTGTGCCTTACAATGGGCTTTACGTGCTTAGCACCGACGAAAACAACAAGCTAAAACATGCCATATACCTGAAAGACGGCGCACAACTGGCCGTGAACTATGGCAGAGATTTGATTGTGCTGCCTACAAACGGCAATGCCCACGAGAAAGATTTCGCCCTCTGGGCCACCAAAAGCGCGCCCGTGTTCTACCATGCCTACCTCTATAACCACACGCCAGGGGGAAAGACGGTAAAGCCCCAGCAATTCTTGAAAGAGATGGAAGTGCTGAAACAAACCGCCGCTGCTTTGAAACGTAAGGCGAATGGCAAGGCAGACAAGAACAGCTTGCTGCAACTGAAAATAGATGCCGACCTTGCATTCTACATGCTTTCCTATCGGAAGAACAATCCAGACGCCGTGGACGACAACTTCATTCCGCCCGCCGCACTGCAAGACTACAAGCAACTGTTTAGCGACAAAAGCGTGTTGCGCCTGCCCTACGCTCCTGAGATGTTGGCACTTTATGTAGATTACCTTGCCGAAAAGCAAAACATCGGCAAGGAAGACTATCGGCAACGTCTCTCGCTTTTGTCCAGCGAACCATTGCGAGAGGCCTATCTCTACCAAGTGGCACAAGGCCTGAACTACGACGAGAAGTACATGGCACTGCTCCGCGCCTGGGGAGACACTCCCCTATCCTCGCGGTTACAGCAGGCGTTAAAGCCCATCGAAGAAGCATTGGCCTGGTCGAAAGTGGGACAAACCGCCATCGACTTTCGCGGCATTCGCCCCGACAGCACAACACTATCGCTGAGCGATTTGCGCGGAAAGGTAGTTGTTATAGACGTTTGGGCCACATGGTGCGCACCCTGCATCCGCATGATGCCCTATTTCAAGCAACTGGAAAAAGAATTGTCGCACCCCGATCTCGCATTCATGAGCGTCTGCCTTGGCGTATGGGCGGAGAGCGACCGCTGGGAAAAGCTCATTCAAGAGCACGGACTCACGGGCAACCTCATCTTTATCGACAGCTGGACCAAGGGTTTCGCCGTAGACTATCACGTAACGGGCGTACCCCGATTTATGCTCATCGACCGCGAAGGCCGCGTACTATCTTTCGCTGCCCCCGCCCCCAACAAACCTGAGCTGAAAGCAATGATACTCGAAGCATTAAACGCAAAGCAGTAAAAACAGGCTTGCCAACTCGCGCAAAATCATAAGGCCTAAAAACACCCACGCTGTTTTTAGGCCTTATCCATTCGTCCTGTTCGGGATAACAAGGGATGTTGTTTGTACGTAAGCATCCACTTTACCAGATATCACCAACACACCAAAGGTAATTTTTAGCCCCACCTTTAACCTGCTGTTTACCCTTCCCCAATCCGTTAAATTCGATTTCTTTTCTTTACAAAACACCTCTCCCAGCCACAGCCCTTTTAGAGAAAAAGGAGGGTAAAAACCACGTAAAAAGCATGTTTTTGCCCTGTTATGGGTGTCGCCCTCCTCGCTTTTTTGACACAAAAACCTGCATTTAGCATCAAATTGGCTCGCTAGTTTGTCGGCAGCTCATCATTTTTCACTCCCCAAAAACGGCTTTTTACCCCTAGATTTCCACTTTTTTACTGCCATTTTGCACCTTTTCTACACACTTTTTCTATCGCGCGCAAAGGTTTTTGCCCCCTACACCCACAGCATTTTTATACATTTTGCCTGCCATTTAGGGGCAAATCACAGTGCATTTAGCGGCAAATCGCCTTGCATTTTGCACCAAAACGCAGTGCATTTAGCACCAAAACGCAGTGCATTTTGCCGCAAATAGCATGATATTCGCATCAAACAGCGGCCACTCTGCATAAAGTTGCGTTTAACACAACATAAATATGCAAATAGCTAGTTATGCACAAAGCCCCATTTTGTACCGAAACCAACTCTCGCGAGAATCGATTTTTTGCCGCCACTCATCCACTCGACGACTAAAAAGGCACTCACAATGTTAAAAACTCTACTAAAAACATTACATTTCCACCCATGCACAACCGCCCATTGTCTACACAATTCGCCCAAAAACAAACCTTTCGCAGGTTTGGCAAAGCGTGCACACCCACGCTGTGTGGCGATAACGCCCATCACACCTGCGGCAAAACGCCGCACAAACCATACCTATCTGCCACTCATCATCCACCAGTGGGGACGAACACGACCAACGCCATCAGGTGGACAATCTAGCCTTAAACTTACAACATAGACTAAAAATCAGTGGCAAACATTTACCCTTTGGTGCTGTGGTCAGCAATAAAATGTGTATTTTTGCAATAGCTTAAACGTTTAATATGCCAACAGATATGCAGTTTGTTTCTACGAAAGAGTTTGCCGAGGCACATGGCGTGGCCGAACGTACAGTGCGCAGCTATTGCGCACAGGGCAAGATTTTGGGTGCACAACGCATTGGAAGAAAGTGGTGCGTACCCACCAATGCTACCCTGCCCACACGCAGAAACGCCAACGAAAGCATATCGCCACTGCTCGAAACGCTTAGGCGAGAGAAGGACTGTGGCATGAAAGGAGGCATCTACCACCATACGCAGATAGCCTTAACCTACAATTCTAACCACATCGAGGGCAGCTGCCTTACCGAGGAACAAACGCGATACATCTTCGAAACCAACACGATTGGCCTTACAGACAAGGCCATCAAGGTGGACGACATTGTGGAAACCACCAACCACTTTCGCTGTGTCGACTTCATTATATCACGCGCCAAGGCACCCTTAACAGAACGAATGATTAAGCATTTGCACGCCTTATTGAAGAGTTCAACATCAGATTCGGCCAAATCGTGGTTTGCCACAGGCAACTATAAGCGGCTGCCTAACGAGGTGGGTGGCATCGAAACAATTGCTCCACAAAAGGTTGGCGAGGCTATGCGCACGTTATTAAAGGAATATCGAGCAATAAAAGAGGTTTCGCTAACACACATTCTCGACTTTCATCATCGGTTCGAAACCATCCATCCTTTCCAAGACGGCAACGGGCGCATTGGTAGGCTTATCATGTTTAAGGAATGTCTTAACCATCATATTGTGCCTTTCATCATCACCGAGGAGTTGAAAATGTTTTATTATCGCGGTCTTCGCAACTGGCTAAGCATAAAAGAATATCTCCTCGACACCTGCTTAACGGCACAAGATAGCTATAAGGCGCGGCTTGATTATTTCCAAGTAAAGTACTAAGTGGCCAAAGGCCGTGTGCATCCTTTTCGCGCTCGCTAACGGCAGATTATACCATTTTTTCGCTTTGCTTTCGTCGCCGTTCGATATTTTTTCATTAACTTTGTTGGTAGAACAATAAAGGATATAGCTATGACACAAGAAGAGAAATTGAAGATAGAAGAACGGATTATTGATGTGCTGAAAACGGTTTACGACCCCGAAATTCCCGTTAACATATACGACTTAGGATTGATTTACAAGGTTGACTTGCACGAAGACGGCACGCTAGACCTTGACATGACCTTCACTGCACCAGCCTGTCCGGCGGCCGATTTCATTCTCGAAGACGTGCGCACAAAGGTGGAAAGCATCGAAGGAGTTACCTCTGCGAACATCGAATTGGTGTTCGAACCCGCTTGGGACCAAAGCATGATGAGCTACGAGGCCCGCGTGGAACTGGGATTTGAATAAGCAAAGGCCACTAAAACCCTTGGTTATGAAGAATGTTTATTTTCTTTCAGACGCGCATCTCGGCTCGTTGGCCATCGAACATGGCCGCATGCACGAGCGGAGAATTGTGCGTTTCTTGGACAGCATCAAGCACAAAGCCGAGGCGATTTATTTACTTGGCGACCTCTTCGACTTTTGGAACGAGTACAAGATGGTGGTGCCCAAGGGCTATACGCGCTTCTTAGGCAAGCTGTCCGAACTGACGGACATGGGCGTTGAGGTGCATTTCTTTGTGGGAAACCACGATCTTTGGACATACGGCTACCTGGAAGAGGAGTGCGGACTGATTGTACATAAGAAACCACTTACAACAGAGATATACGGAAAGGTGTTCTATTTGGCGCACGGCGATGGGTTGGGCGACCCCAACAATTCGTTTAAGCTGTTGCGGAAAGTGTTTCACAACCGCTTTTGCCAAGTGCTTTTCAACGCCTTGCATCCCCGTTGGGGCATGGCTTTCGGTCTTAACTGGGCCAAACACAGCAGAATGAAACGTGCCGAGGGCAAAGAACCGCCTTACATGGGCGAGGATAAGGAGTATCTTGTGCTGTACACTAAGGCTTATATGAAGGACCATAACAACATCGACTTCTTTCTCTATGGCCACCGCCACATAGAGCTCGACCTGATGCTATCGAAGAAAACGCGCATGATGATACTCGGCGATTGGATTTGGCAATTCACTTATGCCGTGTTCGATGGCGAACATATGTTTATGGAGCAGTATGTGGAAGGCGAATCGCAGCCGTAAGGTTAAAGTAAGTAGTAAGGAGGTAAAGGTAGTAAGGAGGTAAAGGTGCTAAAGGTAGTAAGGTAGTAAGGTAGTAAGGTAGTAAGGTAGTAAGGTAGTAAGGAAGTAAGGAAGGATGCACCGTTAAGCTAGAATGCCTAGATGCCCTATAAAACTAGATTACCTAGAAGCACTAGGAAAACTAGATTACCTAGAATAACTAGATTGCCTAGAAACTCTAGGATAACTAGAAAGTCTAGAACAACTAGATTGCCTAGAAGCCCTAGGATACCTAGATTGCCTAGAACAACCAAGCATTCAAGTTAATGGGCGTTAGCCATTTTTTCACCTTTTCACCCTTTCACCCTTTCACCTTTAAAAGCCTTTACACAAGCCTTCCTTCCTCGTGATAGCTGTAATAACGCCCATCGGTAATGATGATGTGGTCTAGAAAATGGATACGCATGGTTTCGCAAGCCTTCTTTACGGTTTGTGTAAGTCGGTCGTCGGCCGTGCTAGGCGACGTGTTGTTGCTGGGATGATTATGACAAAGCGCCAGTATGGTGGTGTTGTTAAGCAGGGCCTCGCGCATAACAACACGCACATCAACGGCCGTTTCGCTGATGCCGCCATGCGAAATACGAAAAGCCTTAATCAATTTGTAGTTCTGATTCATCAGCAAAGCCCACGCCTCTTCCACGTCGAGGTCTTGCATTCGGGCGTGCATAAAGTTGTAGATGGCCGTTGCCGAACCAAGGTCTTGCCGTTCTTCGGCCTGCTCTTGCTGTCTACGCTTGCCCAATTCGCACGCCGCCATGATGGTAACGGCCTTGGCCTCGCCAATTCCGCGATAGTTCATCAGCTCGTTAAACGAAAGTCGGCCAAGGCGTTTAAGGCTGTTGCCACAGTCGTTGAGCATGCGTTTCATCAAATCAACAGCAGATTCGTTCACCGAACCCGACCCAATAAGGATGGCCAAAAGTTCGGAATTGGTTAGGTTTTCGGCGCCAATGCGCGCCATTTTCTCTCGCGGGCGGTCTTCTTCCGCCAAATCAATGATTTTCATGATTAAGACTTTTAAAGGTGAAAGAGCTTTTATAGGTGAAAGAGTGAAAGGGTGAAAAGGTGAAAAAATGGCTAACGCCCATCAACTTGTCAACTCGTTAACTTGTTAACTGGTTAACTTGTAAACTCGTCAACTAGCAAGCGTGAAAAGATGACTACGCTTATTAACTTATCCAGTTGTTCTAGGCTTTCTAGTTGTTCTAGATCATCTAGTTATTCTAGGCAATCTAGTTGTTCTAGGCAATCTAGTTATCCTAGGGGTTTCTGGGCAATCTAGTTATTCTAGCCTTTCTAGTTGTTCTAAGTAATCCAGGCCGCCTGGTTGTATTTATGGTATCTAGGCATTCTAGCTTAACTGCTCATCCTCGCTTACTACTTTACTCCCTTTACTACTTTACTCCCTTTACTACTTACGACTTACTACTTACTTATAAAAAGTTTTTTCAAAGGCACTAAACTCGTCTTTTCCCTTAACACAGCGCCGCCACCATGCTTGCAAGAACCCAAAACCATAGCCCATTAGCTGAGTAAAGGCTGCTGCCACGCTAAGCAAGGCGATATGTAGGCTGCCAAACATGGTAAGCGCATGCACGAAAAGGGCCAACGAGTAAACCAATAGGGGCGAAACACCGGCTATAACGAGCCATTGGCCCAACACCACGCAGCCTAACAGCCATGAAACAACGCCTGCCAAGGCCACGCCAGCAAGCAAAATAACCCCTAAGGTGAACACCATAGGCAACAGATGCACCAGTTTTAGCGATTCGGGATACTTCTTATAGAGGTTTATTCGGGCGATGCCGCTGTTGTAAACCTGACGGAAGAACTTGCGAAAATCCGTACGCCGCTTGTGCCACACCCATGCTTCGGGGAACAAACGACAACGAAGTTGCGCCTTAAAGATACGTATCGAGAAGTCGATGTCTTCGCCAAAGCGCATCTTCGAGAACCCTCCAAGCTGCAAATACGCACTGCGCCGCACGCCCATGTTGAACGAACGCGGGTAAAACTTATCCATCTTCTTCTTTCCGCCGCGTATTCCGCCCGTCGTTAAGAAAGCAGTCATCGAGTAAGAAATGGCTTTTTGCTTGGGCGTAAACGAGGGATGGGCCGCATCGGGGCCGCCAAAAGCATCGGCATCGTTGGCGTTCAGCTCGTCTTCCACGGCTTGCAGGTAGCCAGACGGCACCACCACGTCGCTGTCTAGTATCAACACATAGTCGCCTTTGGCCCTTTCAACGCCGTAGTTGCGGCTCTGTCCTGGCCCAGAGTTCTCCTTATAATAATAATGTAGGTTGAGCAAGCCGCGGTATTTCTCGCATACATCGTGGCAAGGAACGGCCGAACCATCTTCAACAACAATCACTTCAAAGTCGGTTATGGATTGTCGGGTAAGGCTTTCCAGCAGTTCGTCCACCTCGTCTGGGCGGTTATAAACGGGTACGATAAACGAGTATTTCATTTGGCGGCATGTTTTAGGCGTGGTGCGAAGTAGGTTTGTGGCTTTCGTAGCAGTGTGGCGAGAAAGGCCAAACCCACCTCCAACGCCATGTTGGAGGTGAGCATCGGGGCCTTATTGTCTTATTCTTTCACTCTTTGCAGGTACGACCCGTCGCGCGTGTCAACCTGAATCAGTTCGCCTTCGTTGATAAAGAGGGGCACGCGTACCACCACACCCGTTTCCAAAGTGGCGGGCTTTGTGGCGTTAGTAGCCGTGTCGCCCTTGATGCCAGGCTCGCTGTGCGTGATGCGCAACACCGTTTTCACGGGCATTTCAGCAAACAACACGGTTCCATCTGTGGTATCGGTAACAACTTCCACCACGTCGTTCTCTTTCATAAACTCAACACCCGTGATAGCCTCTTTGGCAATGGGGGCTTGCTCGAAGGTCTCTTGGTTCATGAAGATATATTCCTCGCCATCCTTATATAAATATTGATAGGGACGACGCTCGATGCGAACGTCTTCCAACTTAAAGCCAACTTGGAACGTACGATCAAGCACACGACCCGTGGTAACGTTCTTCAACTTGGTACGCATCACGGTGTTTCCCTTGCCGGGTTTTACATGTTGAAAGTCGATACAAGTGAAAATCTGGTTGTCAAGACGGATACATGTGCCGATCTTGATTTCTTGCGAATTAATCATTTCTGTTCGTTTATATTATTATAATAATGTGCAAAGTTAGCCATTTCGTTGAATATTTCATCCGTTTAAGATATAATTTAACTGATGGTATGCGCTAAAAATCACCCACTAAGTACACCTCGCCATATTAAAAACACCTATTTTATGAGATAAAAAATGTAAAATGCGGTGAAAAACCATTTTCTTAATGTATTTTTGCGTAATAAATTGACACCAAATACACATACTTAAAACAATGAAAAGAATACTAACTACCGTCTTAACAACGGCCGCTATGCTCACTGCCAACGCTGCCAACCCCGCGGAAGGCGTGTTGAAAGTGAAGGGTACGCTGAAAAACTTCGGCGACTCGCTAATCCTTTTTGTCGCCGAACCAGGGCATAACCCCAGTCCTCGCGATACTTGCGTGATGAAAAACGGTGCGTTCGACTTTACCGTTAAACTCGCAAAGGTATCCGATTTGACCGTGGCAACGCCCGAAGCCGTTAGGGGACAATCGCGCCAATACCTTACTTTTGTTGGCGTTCCGGGAGAAACACTTGTGCTAAACGGCGACGCAGACGGCAAATATACTTACGAGGGCTCTAAGTTCTACAAGGAGTTCGCCGAGATGAAAAACGCTCTTGAAAACTCAAACTCGGAGTTGGATGCGCTCATCAAGTCGCTTAACGAACGCATGGAAAAGGGCGAAAAGCAAGAAGACCTGATGAAAGAGTATCAGGAAAAAGCGCCTGCACTGCAAGCTAAGGCCGGCGTGGCGTACAAAGACTTCATCAAAGCGCACCCCGATTACGAGGCAAACGCCATTATCGTAACCAGCCTT
>NZ_HE999446.1:88112-101649 GCF_000312305.1 Prevotella conceptionensis 9403948
GTTGGAAGAGATGGAAGAGGCTGCCAGCTTGATGTCGCCCGCAGTTAGAGAAGGCCGCATGAAAGATTTCTACATGGCCAGCATCAATGGGATGAAGAAACAAAAGGAGGCCGACGAGAAGGCTGCTAAGGCACAGGCCGCTGGCGTTGTTGCTCCCGACTTCACGCTGAACAACCTCAACGGCAAGCCTTTCAAAATGTCGAGCCTTAAAGGCAAGTACGTGGTTCTTGACTTCTGGGGCTCGTGGTGCGGCTATTGCATCAAGGGTTTCCCAAAGATGAAAGAGTATTACCAGAAGTACAAAGGCAAGTTCGAGATACTGGGCATCGACTGCAACGACACGCCCGAGAAGTGGAAAGCTGCCGTTAAAAAGCACGAGCTGCCTTGGCTGAACGTGTACAACCCACGCGAAAGCAAGCTGTTGGGCGACTATGCCATCCAAGGATTTCCCACAAAAATCCTCGTAGGGCCCGACGGTAAGATCGTTAAGACCATCGTTGGCGAAGACCCCGCCTTCTATACGATGCTCGACGAGCTGTTCGGCAAGGCCAAATAAGCCCTCAAAACCAACGAATATAGGCAGGTTCTAAAAATTACCTTTACTGTATTTTTAACTTTTAGCTGAGCAGGTTTTGCTTACTTCTTGAAGGAGCATAGTGAACTATGCGACTGAAAAGAATAAGCGAAAGATGCCAGATAAAAGCAAAAAGACAGTGAAGAGCAACACAAGGAACAACAATTGAACCCTTGCGGGGAATTTTTAGAACATGCCTAAACATCGCAAACGCGGCAAGGAGGGCTGCATTGCGCGCCCGTTGAATGTAACATCGTGCGCCCCATCCCGCACCGCAAACCGCTAAACCACGTGTTTTCAGGCATTCGCCCAATGGGTAGGAGGCTTGGAAACACGTTTGGCAGGTTCGGCAAATCGCCCCAAACGGCATCGCGCCACGGGCACATAGCTTTGCCCAACACGCCGCAAACAAGCATAAACCCTTAACAAATGTCGTTCTCAATCACAGTTAAACAGAAACTTTTCGACCTCTCAACACCACGCGTAATGGGCATTCTCAATGCCACACCCGACTCGTTTTACGCTGGCAGCCGCGCACGAACAGAGAAACAAATAGCCCTACGAACCAACCAAATTATCGAGCAAGGCGGTACGATGATAGACGTAGGAGCGTTCTCAACCCGACCAGGAGCAGAGCAAGTGAGCCAAGAAGAAGAAATGAAACGCTTGCGCAAAACACTCGCCGTGGTATGCAAAGAACAGCCAGAGGCCATTATCTCGGTAGACACCTTCCGCCCCGACGTGGCACAAATGTGCGTAGAAGAATTTGGGGTAGACATCATCAACGATGTTTCCGACGGCGGACTGACGGGCATTGCCAACGTTCCGCTAGAACCCGAAACAGGCGAACTGCCGCAAATTTTCCACACCGTGGCCCGCTTAGGCGTGCCTTACATACTGATGTCTGTGCAACCCACGCTGCGCGATGTGCTGCTTGGCTTTGCCCGAAAGGTGTCGCAGCTGCGCACTTTGGGCGTTAAGGACATCATATTAGACCCAGGGTTCGGCTTCGGAAAGACGGTAGAAGACAATTACCTGCTGCTTAACGAAATGGAGAAGATGCAAGTGCTCGACCTTCCCACGCTGGTTGGCGTGTCTAGAAAGTCGATGATATACAAAACAGTGGGCGGCAATGCCGACACTGCCCTTAACGGAACCACCGTGCTACACACCATCGCCCTGATGAAAGGGGCAAACATCCTGCGCGTGCACGATGTGAAAGAGGCGGTAGAAGTGATAACACTCTTCAACCGAACGATGTCGGCAACAACGCCATAAAACCCATTCATCACCTGCCCGAACGCGCTCTTTGCCAGCCTTCGGCCTTACACAACAAGCCAATATGTTCTTCGATTTCGGAATAAAAGACATCATCGACATCGTGCTAGTGGCACTGATGCTCTATTATCTCTACCGACTGATGAAAGAGTCGCGCTCGCTCAACATCTTCATCGGCATCATGTTCTTTGTGCTGATATGGTTGTTGGTGAGCCAAGTGTTCGAGATGCGCCTGCTTGGAGGTATTCTCGACAAGCTGGTTAGCGTGGGCGTAATAACCCTCATCATTCTCTTTCAAGAAGACATACGCAAGTTTCTCTATTCGCTAGGGGCGCATCAGCGCATGCGCGGCGTGATGAAATACTTCTACAAGAACGACAACAACGCCAAAGAAGATAAGGAAACCATCATCCCCATCGTCATGGCCTGCATGTCGATGGCGCGCGGAAAGGTGGGCGCACTCATCGTTATCGAACGCGGCGAACCGCTAGACGACATCGTTGATACGGGCGATCTTATCGATGCCCGCATCAACCAAAGGCTTATCGAGAACATCTTCTTCAAAAATTCCCCACTTCACGATGGCGCAATGGTTATCTCCAAAAAGCGCATCAAGGCCGCGGGCTGCATCTTGCCCGTATCGCACAACCAAGACATTCCCCGCTCGTTGGGTCTTCGCCACCGCGCTGCTATGGGCATTAGTCAGAGTAGCGATGCAATGGCCGTCATCGTTTCCGAAGAAACGGGCAACATATCGGTAGCCATTGGCGGTAAGTTCCGCCTGCGCCTATCGGCAGAAGAACTCGAAAGCATATTGACGGAAGAGGCGTTTAGGTGAGGGCAACAGCCTCACCCCCTACCCCCTCTCCAAGGGGAGATGGGAGTAATATGCTAAGGAGATAAGGGGTTATGAAACGAAGGAGTTAAAACCTTACGGCAAAATCGCCATAACTCTTAATGTTTCTATGAATGGAGAGGGGTGTAAGACAAGTCAACTCACTGACCTATAAACTCCCAAAAGCCCAACAAGTCCCAAATACATCAACTTACAAACCCACCAACCCACAAACTCGCGAACTCACCAGGATATTAACTCAAAAAAATTAAAACTCATCAACAAACAAACTAACCAACTAAAAAAACACCAACTTAAAAACTCATCAACACAAAAAATTACATTGTACGCCCGATGGAAAGACGGCTCCCAAAACAAGGATCTGTACCTGACAGATACGACTTGCTATGAGAGCCACCTACGTTTCCACACAGACGTCAAACTGCTTTGTGAGTGTTGCCAATGGTTTCACGACTAGCTTGTCTCCAAGAGCAAGCACCGTATTGTCAGCACCGACCGTCCCAAGCACCGTCCCATCGTCAGGGGTAAGTAAAACAAGCGTATGGTGTTTTGGGCAAAAGTCAACAACATACAGATTGACGGCGTATCATTTATAGGGCACCACTCCTTCAAGGCTTTCAACGAGGGCATGCGCCTTAAGCAATGCATTGAATATCGGGAATCGCTGACGGGAATCAAAGTCGGCCGCATCGGTGCCGACTCCATATATGCCAACAATGCCAACCGCACCACGTGTACGCCAAAAAGCATGATGACTTGTTTCGCCAGAAAAGAGCCAAAGTCCAAAGAGGAAGTCGGAGGTATCAAGAAGGCGAGAAGGATTATCGGAAACTTCAAGGTCACGGTAATGGCGGGCAGCTTTGGAAACAAGAAACAGCGCTATGCCGTTGAGCGCATCAAGGCACGCAACATGTCCTGCGAAACATTGCTACTATTCTACGGAATCCATACGGCAAATGCCGTCCTCCTTGCCGCAGGGCAGATGGCCAAGGGCATGAAGAAGGCAGCTTGAAAAAAACAAGGTGGTTTTATACCGACCCATAGGCAGGTATGAAAGGAACAGGTGTGTCCAAACGGCTCGTCATTTGGGATTTATGCGCACAAAACACATCAAGAACTCTTCCAAAACATTTTTCAAGGAATAAGGATGTGGCATTTGTCAACCTCCAAAGATTCCTAAGAGAGAATTAACTGAATTGCCCTAAAGTAAATCTGGTATAAGACATTTCCTTATAGTTGCGGGTGCGAATTTGGGAGGATTTTTCTTCAAAGAGAAATGCAAAAGCATAGTAAATGGCCAAGAACGGAGGGGGACAGGTGCCCGAAAATTGCTCAAAAATCATCGCTTGGGCGCATTTTATATAGTTTTTAGCGGGTTTTCCTTTCTAGAATGGTTCGGCCGAAGAACGTGATTTGTAAAACATAATGACCAATTTAACAAATCGCCAGAAGGCTTTTCCCGAGATAAGAACACGGGCTCTGTATTGGCACAAACGATAGGGTTGAGCATGATGGGCGCAATGATGTGAACGATGTTAACCCCAATCGGCCATTGTCGGCTGTGCGGATTTAGTGTATTGTCGGGCATGTTGTCTGTCTTATAGTCAAACAGAATTGGGTTTGGAAAGTCGTAGCTGCATTGTGAGCGAACAACGGCCCTCCTTTTACTCAGCGTAAAGGTTAATGGATGCCAGGCTACGCATGCTTTGCATTCAACTAACAACTATTTTCCAAAAGCAACTCTGTTTGACTATATTATTGAGGACCTAGCGGGCAACGTCAAGAGAATAGGGGTGGGCAAGATGCCGACAAGCAAACGAAAGGTGAACGGCAAACAATGGAAACAACCTAAAATGTTTGATAAGCCATCTAATGGTCTGTTGGGGTTTAAGTTGTTGTCGCAAAAGTTCAGCGTGCGGCTAAGTTTCCATTCATTTTGTCACAAGTTGTATAATGTTCGTTTCGCGCCGCATAAACATTCTGCCAAAAATCGAGCATAATGGAATAAAGGGAACAAGTTGGATAGCTAGGGGCTTGATGCTGAAAACGTTGTTGAAGTGTTAAAAAATCGTGCCCGAACAAAAAATATGTTCTAAAAGTTGGCGACATGTAAAATATTATGCGTAACTTAGCACACGACAAACGAAAGGGGTCTTTGCCACTGAAAAGCTCAACATACCGTGAACGACATTTAGTTGTGCAAACAAGACTTCTATTCAGCTAAACTAAAATCTTAAATTCTACGCACAATGACGGTTACACAGATTCTCTCTTGCATCATTGCCCCTGTGCTAATGCCTCTATTTACACGCCGTGAACATTGGAAAGTGAAAGTGTATTTTTGTGTGCTTTGCGCACTTTGCACGCCTTTGGCTGGCATACCGCTTTTTCTTTTCTTGCGTAAGTTCTGACATTCATCCGCATTTAGAATGAAACATCAACTTGCCGTGCCTCTGCTTTGGCCACGGCAAGTGTAGAATGTTGCGCATGGTTATCGTGGGTGCGACATGGTTCGTTTTTTGAAGATATGTGCCATGTCGTTGAAAGGTTTGCGCCTTGTATGCGGTTGCAGGGTGTAAGGGGAATGTGCGGAGTGCTTTTCGTTTAACGGCAGGTTCTGGTAAAGGCACGTTTCTTAGGCATGTTCTAAAACACCCCACAAGGTTCTTCAATCGCAGTCCGTTGGTGTAGCACCTCACTGTCTTTCTGCTTTTATCTGTCATCTTTTGCTTGCTTTTTCACTCGCATAGTCCACCACGCCCCTTCACGAAGTAAGCAAAATCCATTCAGTTTAAAGCTAAAAATACGGTAAAGCTAATTTTGTGTCCCCTGCCTTTAAGTGTTTCTTCGTGTAGGGCTTTTCGGTGCCTATTGGTTTATATTTGGCATCTTTGGCTTGCCGTTTAGGTAGCATAGCACGCAATGTACCTTCAAGAGGTAAGCAAAATCTACTTAGGTAAAATCCCAAAAACCGCCAAAGCAAATTTTAGAACGAGCCTTAAAACCAACAAACTCATCCACTTAAATGCTTAAATCCTCATTATCATTTGGCTGTTTAAAAAGAAATAAGTAATTTTGCACCTCAAAAGCGAGATTATAACAATAAATTAAGATAAAGCAATGAAAAGAACATTTCAGCCCCACAACCGCAGAAGGGTGAATAAGCACGGCTTCCGTGAGAGGATGTCAACGAAGAATGGTCGTCGCGTTTTGGCTGCTCGCCGTGCGCGCGGTCGTAAGAAACTCACCGTTTCTGACGAACATCACGGCAAATAAGTCGCGGCCACGGCCTCGCTTAACGACATTGCAAGGCAGCGATGAAACAATTTGTTTCGTCGCTGCCTTGTTCGTTTGGGGAAACAAACTCGGTCCCAACTGGCCTTAATCCCAGCCCAATCGGCCTCACCCCCAGCCCCTCTCCAAGGGGAGAGGGGAGTGGTATGCCTTGTGTATTACGTTGTGTTATAGTCAAACAGAGTTGGATTAGGAGAGCCACAGATACACTGTAAGCAAACCAAAGTGTTCCTTTTCCCCTGCGTAAGGGTTTATTGATGCCATGCTACGCACGTCTTGCATTCTTCTAACAACAATTTTCCAAATGCAATTCTGTTTGGCTATAATGGATTAACCTTTAATTAGAAGAAACAGTTCTTCCCTACTTTTCTCCTTTGTCAGTGGGGAAGATAATAAGTTTATGAGTTTACCTGTTGGCGGAGTTAATTTAGCGTGTACTTCATTAGCTACGCCAACGAGCTCATTATTCTAATCCTTTACACTTCGGCAATTTTACTGTCAACTCCAATTACATTAAGAGTCAAGACAACTTCATTAAGGCCGGCGTTTAGTTCGTATCCAATTCAAAAAACCATTCCAAGAAGGAATTAAAGCTTTTCCACTGTGGTTGAAGTTTTCCATTTTGAAAATCAATCAATTTTTGTCCGAGTTCAAGTTCCAAAACTTCTCCTGTCTCTCGGTTGTAAAAAAAGCCACCCTCTGTTTCAAAGCTATCTAATGGAATGTATTCTTTTGGCAGAACTAAGTAGGATTGCAGAGATTCTATTCTTCGAGTATATGTCGAGTATATCAAATACCAACAAATATTTTCAATACTACCAGCTCTTCCTTTAAAGCTCGCTTCCGTTGTATGCAGACAGAAATAGGCCAAGTCCGACTCAAGATCAATCCCCAACTCCAATAGAGCCTTTGTGTAGTCTTCCTCTTCCTTCTCTAGATAGAAATTATTTCGTTTTAGATAATTGATAATGGTTTTACTTAACATGCTAATGAACTTTTATTTAAAGTCGTCTTGGCTTTTAGCTGTATCTATAACATTGAGAAGGCTTTATTGTCGTTGTGATGCACAAACGAATTAAGATAAACGCTCCTCTTATGTGCGAAGTATTGGACAAGATTACAATAAAATTTGAGATTCTGCACCAATTGCCCGTGGTAAAACATGGTATGTCTCGAAAAGTTACCTGCTTGAGGTTGTTCAGTGTGTTCTCTGTAAGTTGAAAGTTGCTTTATGGTGGCATATAACGAGGAAAACCAAGATAACATTATTATAAAGATACTTAACTTTGTTTGACATGCAATGTTAAAATCCAAGTATGTTGATTATTCAGAATGTTTCTTTCCAGTATAAAATGGGAAAGAGGCTACTAATTCATCTAACATATCTTGACCAATTATTTGTGTCGCTGCACTACCTGACATAGCAAAATCATCCATGAAATCTTTAACCCTATTTACCGCGACACCTTTCCATTCCCTTCTGAACACTTCTTCACAATCAGGTTCCGTATCATCAGAAGACAGATTGATGTCTACATCATGATTGACAACCAAATCATTTAGGATGTTTGTTTCAGGAGCAACAACTATTATATCCTCTATAGAGAAATCCTTAAAATCGAACACTTCTCCTTTAATTCTCCATTCCCTTAAATATTCAAAATCTGATGTGTCGACATTCAAGCGTAGAGCTCGCCACTTAAGTTCTTTTGGTATTAAATCCTTTTCATGATCATCGTAGTAGATGACGTTTCTTGCACCAAAGTCACGTACAAGTATATCTCGAGAAAATCCGATACCATAAGGTAAGTACATAGATTTCCCTGTCCTATTCACTTTTGTTTCAAAGAATCTAACTATAGATGTCAAGGGAGACGCGGAAAAACAAATGTACCCTCTCCCGCTTTTAAGCTTCATCTCATTTAAGATGTTTGTCATTGTTTCTATAGGATTAGACGTCTCACCTTTAATAAAATGAAAGAGATAAGGGCTATAATCTCTTCTTACTTTTCTAAATTTTTCGTTATAAACAGACATCGGTTATTTTATGCGTTACTTAATATTTTCTCTAACGATTCAAATAAACTACTGAATAGATAACGTAGCTCAGTCTCTGAAAACGTTTTTCCATGATAACGTGTTCTAATGAAATGATAGAATGATGGCTTAAACTGCATATCTGGTTTCTCCAAATACCTAGACTGATATTCATCTAGAAGTTCATTGAATTTGATGTTTCCATTGTGAAAATCGTTCATCAACTTGATAAAGCAGTCCATATTGATAATAATAGGTAGTTTTAGTTTGCCTGCAAGTGAACTATATCTTTTTTTAGTGATTTCCATAAATCTATACATGACTAGCTCATTAACACCATAGGCATCATAGACGCTGTTGGTTGTTACAATTATAGGATAGATTTTGTCACCAATAGTATATGGCTTATCAAGTTTTGAAAGGCTATTCCCGTTAATGTACTGATCAATAGTATAGAGTAATTGAGTCCCACCTTTGCGATTGGAAGTGCTGTCCCTACATATTTTATCCAAAAGTTCTTTCTTTACTTTTTCTAGGTCTGTTGAGTATCTTATATCGTTATTAATTAGCAAATCTTTGCACTCAAAGAAAAAAATGTTGTTCCCGTCTCTTAGGTAGTAGTCTGGAGGTGCTGCAACACTGGAGAAGTCTGTACCTCGTTTTTTGATTAGGGTAGTGGAAGTGAAAGACTTGTCCATAATCGTATAGAAAAGATGTTCCTCCGAAAATGAACGTCCTAACATAGATTTAAGAACAGTAAAGTCTCTTATGCACTCGGTGTTAGAATCAGTTCCTTTACGTTTTTCTATGGCTTTCCATGCATCAAAGACAAGTCCTTCATAGAATTTATCTATTAAAAAGGTTGGATTCAAAAGGAGAAATGAATCATCATCTATCTTAACGAAGAAATGATTTCTTAAATATTTTATACCTTTATTCTTGTCCTTGCATAGTTGCTCTTGGGTGTTTATATCTATACAATAATCATCTAGAAACCAGTGGACGGCCTCAGGAAGCGATTTTTTTCTGAGAATGTAATTTGTTCTGGTCTGTTTAAATAGCACAAATACGTCAAGAAGGTACTCTTGAAAATTATTTTTCCCTTTATCACAAATTAACCATTTAGAAATCGTATTATATGGAGTTCTGTTCTCACAAAAAACGAAGAACTCGTTTGCTTTATACAATTGAGCATGAAAATCTGCAGGAAACTTGAATTCTGTGACAGGTACATCTACTTTTAAGTTAAGATCTAATGCATTTAAATTTTCAATGTTGTTTTGTTGAACCCCAAGCCATAAGCTAGAGCAATAAAGATATAACTTATATACTGACACCTTTTGCTCTGGAGTTAATTCAATAGTATTGTTCTGTTTGTCAGAGTATTGTAGGATATACATTTCAAAATAAATTGTGCTAGTATTATCAATAAAATACGGATTATTTTGTCCCAAAATAAATGATTCTAACCGTGACAAAACTTTTTTTTCGTTAAGAAAAGATAGCCTAAGTTCAAATAGTTCATTCTTTTGCCCTTCTAAGTTGGACAAGCAGTAGTAGAAATTTTTGTGCTTTGCAATAATGAAATTCAAAGCAGCAAGATATGGAATATCTTGTGTCATGCTTGCTATATTTACAGACGAGAAATCATCAAATAAAGTCTCGTATGCAAGGCATGTCATTATAAGCTCTTCTGTATTTGCCATAAATGATATTTCTATATTGTTGTTTTTTTATTGAAAAGTGTTAGACACTGACTGTACATATTATTGATTTCATAACATAACTAATGTCCTGACCCTTAAGCTCATTTCATTCCATGAATAAATCTATTACGCAAAGTTCGGTAAAAAACTTAGAATATGAAAGTGGTCATTATTAATATTAGTAGAAATCGTCTTGACTTTTAAGATCTCTATAACATTGAGAAGACTTTATTGTCGTTGTGATGCACAAACGAATCAAGATAAACGCTCTTATTATGTGCGAAGTGTTGGACAAAATTACAATATAATTTGAAACCCTACACCAATTTTCAGTGGTAAAAAGTTGTCGTGTTACGAAAAATAACCTGTGGAGGTTGTTCAGTGTATTCTCTGCAAGTTGAATTCACCACATTACCCACTAGAAGATTTATTTCAAGAGGTTTGTTTTTAAGGCACACCTTATTCTACTTTTATGTATATATCCAGTTATTCCATCTTTTGTTTGCACTTTCCACCATTGCCCATCATTATTCAAAATGGTTAGCATTTCGTTGGTTGCAACTCGTTTTATGACTTTTGATGTAGAGCTTGCTCTTTCACGGAGATTAGCATACCCGTCGGGGTCGTCAACGAAGTAAGTGTCATTGGGATCGATAGCATTCTCCATTAACAATACCGCAGCTACCAGCTCTTTCAATTGGCTGTTGCCATAATAATTGTTTTTTTTGAGGCGATGGGCTAAATGTTTGTCCTTAGACATGAAGTTGCTTAGATGTTGATATGCTTTTTCATCTTTTATTCCCCCAATGTTGTCTTTGTTCTTTGTGTCATACTCAATCAAACATGCCATCAAGTACGCCAAACACGCATCCTTTACTTGTTGTGCGTATTTTAGTTTTGTGAAAAGCTCAAAATAGGCATAAACCAAGTCGTCAAACGGAGTCATGGTTTCGTTCGTTCTGTTAGACGTGCGGAATATTTCGGCAATGAGATTGCGGCGAAATCCCCTTTTCTTGTTGTTGTAGAATAATATGCTTTCTGCACAATCCCTATAAAATGAATGATTGGACACGTTTTTTGCAAAATCAATGCTTTTGGCCATAAGCATTTTGTTGCGTTCATAATCGATGTTAAAAACGATGTCTATTGCATATTCGGGATTATTTAAGAAGAAAGAAAGTGTTGCTGCATTATCGTTGAACAACAGCTTGTTATAAGCTAGAAACTTTTCGCCTATACCGTTTTCTCGTGTAAGGAGAACCTTTTTGGCATCTTCTTCCGTTGGGTCTTCTTCCTTTTCGGGTTGGTAAAACAGTCCTTCTGCCTCAGTGAAGACAAACCTTCTCACTTCGTTAATCGTATATTCTATGCACAGTCCTATATTTACGGTATGGTCTTGTGCCTTTTTATGAAGAGAAATGCCCCAATACTCCATACACCTATCCTGAAACTCTTGATACGTAGGGGCTTTATATCCATTTTCTTTGCCATATTCTTCCAATATAGCTGTTTGCATTAACGCTTGCTCATCCATTAGTTTCCTATTTACATAGGCAGTGTCTTTTGGCATGGCTGCATTTTTATTTCGTCCGTGGCAAGGGAATACGAATAGGCTAAACAAGCTCATCAAAGCATACTTACTTATCATCAGTTTGTGGTTTGAAACCAGTGGGTTGTATAATCTTCTAAGCATAAATCTCTATGAAGTTGTCTTTATTTTAATGTTATAAACTATGAGGGGGTATTGTCTTTGTGATGCGCAAACGAATCAAGATAAACGTTCCTCTCGCGTACGAAGTATTGGACAAAATTACAATATAATTTGAAATTCATCGTTCTAAGACTTTATTTTTCGATAATTTCAACGTCGTTCCTATTTATAATCGAAAGTAAAAAGATTTGGAAGATGTTAAGGAAAAACGTATCTTTGCATCATGACATTAAACTTATCCATAGAAGAATTCAAAACCCTTCGCAGGCTCCAGCACAGTAAGGAATTTCGGCCCTATTGGATTCAGATTACCTGCATACTGATGCTGGCGCATGGTCACGATGTGGAAACAATCTCCAACGACCTTGGAATAAGCTTGCTCAGCGTGTACAACTATGCAGAGGCCTACAGGACGGGTGGCATTTCCAAACTGACCGACAACCGCTAAGTTGACGGTGCGCATTAAATTTAACTAGATGGTAAGGATTCTGACAATCATTTTGGCTGCCTCATGGTCGATGGCCATCGTGGCGCAAGAGAAGGTGACCGGGCATGTGTACGACCCGTCACACAAGGCTATCGTAGGAGCCACTGTTGTGATGCTCAGCAGTCCCGATTCAACTTATATCTGTGGCGAGGTGAGCGATGCCCAAGGGCGTTTCGTGATGCCGCGACCGCAGGGCGAATGGATGATTGCGGTGTCGTGTCTGGGCTATGAAACCGCCATCGTCAGGCCGAACGTTGGCGACTCGTTGAGCATCGTGCTCAGCGAGGCACAGCATCAGTTGGACGAGGTGAGGGTACAGGCTTCGCGCCCTGTGTCGCAGCTTACCCGCGACGGCTTTCGCTATGTCGTTCGCGGCACGGCTCTCGCACGCGCTGGAAACCTTGAGGACGTGTTGGCCGCAATGCCGCTCATGAGAAAGACGGAAAGCGGATACGATGTGATGGGCAGGGGGCAGGCCGTGTTCTTTGTAGACGGCCACCGCATATACAACTTGTCGGAGCTCGACCATCTCTCGTCTGATGCCATCAAGAGCTTGGAGGTGGTCACAAATCCTGGCCCTGAATACGATGCCGCTATCAAGGCTGTGGTGCGGGTAACAACCTATACCAGCGTTGCCCAGGGGCTGAGCGTTGATGCTCGCTCTACATGGTACCAAAACCGCAACACCAGCGCGATAGAGCAGATGAACTTGCGATATAGTGCGCGGCGGTGGACGGTGTACGACAACTTTGAATACCGGTTGGACAACTATTTGAAATGGAAAGACCTCACCCAAACGGCCTATGTAGACACGCTGTGGAACGAAATCAGCAATGAGCAGGAACACCGTAAGCACAACCGTGTGGAGAACACGGCGGGCTTTGACTACCAAATTGCCGAGCAGTCGTATGTTGGTGGGCGATACCTGTTGACCCTCGACACGCGTAACCGCATGGATTTGAGTTCTACCAACCATATCTCTGCAGACGGACAGCCGTACGACCTACTGCGCACTGATGGGCAAGAGCGTGGTCGCAGCAACCCGAGCCACCTATTCAATGTCTATTATTCTGGAGCCGTCGGTAAATTCAAAATCAATACCGACCTCGACTATCTCCACAGCACGACCGAGACAGACAATGCTTATGACGAGACAAGCCAGACCGGCCGTAGTCGTGCGTTCTCGGCTGTCAGCCATATCAACAACAGACTGCTGTCGCTGCGTGTCTCAGTCGGACATAAACTGTGGCGTGGTGATGCAACAGTGGGCGCGGAGTATGTCCGTACTCGGCGCAACGACGACTACACCAGCACCCTTGGCGAGATGCCCACATCGCAGAGCTTGTTGAGGGAAACGCAGCGTGCGGCTTTTGCCGACTACTCTGTGCTGACCAGCGTAGGCCTCTTCGGTCTCGGCATTCGCGCGGAGGATTCACGGTTCACCTTCCATCCCAGCAATGGCGAGGCCGATGTGAACCAGTCCGTCTTCAGGGTCTACCCCAACCTCTCGTGGGGCATCCGCGTCGGACAGTTGCAGGCCCAGTTGCTTTACTCCACCGAAATCAGCCGCCCCACATATCGTCAATTAAGCAAG
>NZ_HE999446.1:101711-123218 GCF_000312305.1 Prevotella conceptionensis 9403948
ACTTGGCAGATGGGCAACCCACTGCTGCGGCCAGAGTACGTACACGAATTAACGCTGCAAGGCGTGTGGCGGATAGTTCAGTTCCAGTTAGGTTACTCAGACACGCGCAACGCCATCATCAACTGGGGCACGCAGTCGGCAACGCACAGTGCAGTGTCGATAATGTCTTACCGCAACCTACCATCGGTTAAGCAGATGCGGCTGGCAGTGGTCGTGTCAAAGGGGTTTGGCGCGTGGACACCCCAACTTACGGCGGTGATGAACAAGCAGTTCCTGCACTTGACAACAGGAACGGGGCGGTACAACTTGAGCAGTCCCATCTGGGTTGTCAAACTGTCCAACAACTTCCAGATAGGCCGCACGCTGTCACTCTTCCTCACTGGCGACTATCAGAGCCAGGGCGACTACCGAAACGTGCATCTCAGCCGCGACATGTGGTCGGTCAACTTCAACGCCGTCAAGACACTGTTCCACGACCGCCTGAGTGTGCAGCTCAAGGTCAATGACATCTTCGACAGCAAAAAGGACCGCAACGACATCTACAACGACCAGATGGTGATGCGCCTGCTAAACCGATACGACTTCAGGGCCGTCTCAATAACCCTGCGATACAAGCTGAACAGTAAGGACTACAAATCCCACAGTCACAGCGATGCCGACCAAGAAGTCAAGCGGTTGTAATTAATTGAAAGTTTTCGTTAAGCCAAGTGAATAGTGTTGAGCTTGCTCGAACATCGGCATGGTGAGAAAACCCACTTTTAGAGGAACGAGAGAAGAGCTTTCGGGACTAGCTTGTATTCCTTTGCTTTTCTCGAATGGGGAGGTTAATAAGATGCACCTTGTAAAAAGTTAGGTGAAATGGTGAGCTTATGAGTTTGCGAATTGACAAGTTAACGAGTTGGCTAGTTAACAGTTGACAAGTAAGCAAGTTTACAAATCAATGGGTTAACCATTAAATAGATGAAACTGTTATTTTCGCCTTTTCACTCTTTCCCTCTTTCACCTTTGCCAGAGGGTAAAGTAATACGTTTGTGAGTTTATCTGTTGGCGGAGTTAATTTGGCGCGTGCCTAATTAGCTCCGCCAACAAGTTTGTTATTCTACTCTTTTATTCTTCGGTAATTTTACCGTCATCCCTAATTCTGTTTAAAGTCAAGACGACCTCAATGTGAGTTTATGAATGCATCATAATATCGTCGGTTTGTTACGATCCACAGATTACCTGTCTCGGACATTTCCTTTATTAGTTCAACGATAAACTTTTCATAGTTATTTAATCCTTGTCGAAGAAAAACTTTCATTAAGGACTTTAATGTGGAAGTTGCGATAACGTCAGCTGTCTGGAGAAATAATGACTCCTTAGAATCAGCTATTGAGAAATCTCTAATATAATTTTTCCATGAAAACATTCCTGTCAATTTTTCAAAAAAAGGATGGGGTCGCATCTGCATAAAGAGATCATAAATATGCCTGTATGCCTCATTACATAAAAAGCAATTATCGAATATAATACTAGTTTGATAATTCTTATTACGAGCATTTTTTGCCACCAACTGTCCTAATGTTGCAAATGCTGAATAGTTTGGAGAACGTATCACCGAGTTAGACCAGCCTTCATTATTTGGTGTGACAGCTAAGTCTTTTTCAAATAGCTCTTGAATATGACAACCTTCTAACATTTTTTTATAGCGAGAATCTTTAGTTCTCTCTATGACAATATGAATAGCTTTTTGGACGTTTTCTATTGTTGATGATGTAAATGCAGGAAGAATTGAATCATAATCTTCATCATTTAAAACTTCATAGAAATATTGTGCAGCTTTTATTTTTTCTTCTTTGTTATTGCACCATGTGTAATCTTTGTTGTCATTATATTCCCCATCAAGGAAATTATCTACAATTAATGCAGCTAGCATGTATCGTTTTTCTATTATTACAGCAGAAAAATCACAGTTTGCAGATTTCATTTCCTGTATAATTTCTTGAAGAACCTTATTCTTTTTAGGAGCTTTAATCCAGTTTGTAGCTTTTATTTCTTTTTCTTCTTTTTCTTTTGCGGATTCGAATTTTTCTTGTATATAATTTTTAAGATTGTCCATTTGAGATGAAGGAACAGAAACAGAAGAAAGGCAGAATATTTTCTGTGAATAATTCAGCAAATCTTTTCCCGTATTACCCGATTCATCTATGTAGGTTTTGTATTCCATAATTCTTAATGATGTTTTTTAAGATGTATATATATTAGTACAAAAGTAAATTTCCTCTATTGAAGTCGCCTTAACCTTTAAGACCTCCATCCTATAGAGCGGGCTTTATTGTCGTTGTGACACACAAACGAATCAAGATAAACGCTCCTCTTACGTGTGAAGTATTGGACAAAATTACAATAAAATTTGAAACCCTGCACCAATTTTCAGTGGTAAAAAGTTGTCATGTCTCGAAAAACAACCAACTGGAAGTTGTTCTGTGTATTCTTTGTAAGGAAGTGGTCTTTACTCTTAATGTTTCTATAAGCTGTGAGGTGTTTGTTTTCTTTGTGGTGCCAACACGGATAAACGCCCCTCTCTTATACGAAGTTCAGCACTAATCAACTTACTGGCTTATAATTTCGCGATAACCCAACAACTGGCGAATGCACCACCTCATCAACAAAAAAATCACAAAACCTCATCAACTCAAAACTTAAAATGATTATTTATATTTTACAATGTCACTCTAATTTTCACATCGTTCTAGCGAAAATATGGGTTAAAAAGTAGGTAAATAGGCACTATTTCTAGATTTTGTCGCCTTTCATTTTGTCTATTTTTAAGAACAAAGCCTGCATTTTGCACCATTTTACCTTTCTAGATTGGTTGCCAACTCATTATTGTTTACGCCCAATTACCCACTTTTAGCACCTAAAATCCCACTTTTTAACACCTATTTTACCCTTTTCGGCCATGTGTTTCGTGGTTTTAGAAGATTTTGTTTATACCATTGCGGTGGATATTTATGCTTTTCGCCTTGCATTTAGCAGCATTTTGCGCTGCATTTAGCACCAAAACACATTGCATTTAGTACCAAAACACCCTGCATTTTGCATCAAAACGTACTGCATTTAGCACCAAAACGCACTGCATTTAGCACCAAAACGCCCTTCATTTTGCAGCAAAACACCCCAAAACTGGTGTAAATGACGGTCTTTACTAAATAAATATTCATTTTGCCAACATTCACATACAACCCTTTTCCCATCAAAACAAACCTTCGCGAGAATCGATTTTTTGCGGCAAGGTGGGCCGTTGGTGGATAAAAAGGGCACTCATCATGTTAAAATTCTTACCGAAAAGATTACAGCGGTTGGCCGGCTGGCGAGTGAACAGACAGGCAAGAGAACAAGCGGATAAGTGGGCAGGTTAATCGCACTTTTCGAAGAACGTTTTCGTTAAGCCAAATGAACAATGCCGAGCTTGCCCGAACATTGTCATGGCGAGAAAACGCACTTTTCGAGGAACGAGAAAAGAACGTTTTCGTTAAGCCAAACGAACAATGCCGAGCTTGCCCGAACATTGTCATGGCGAGAAAACGCACTTTTCGAGGAACGAGAAAAGAACGGAAAAGGCATGCCTTTATAGAAACATTAAAGGTAAAGACGACTACGGGGCTAAAACATTCGTTTCGAAAAGGCGTTCTCAACTTTTATTGCTAACTTTGCAGTGTAAGCAAACACAGTAAAACAAAAAATATGAAAACGAAGAGATTTTTGTTGGCAGCGACCTTGATGCTGACTGCGGCAACATCGGCCTTTGCCCAAAAGACTTTTACCCTTAATTTGTGGCCGTCGGCACCTGCTGTGGCAGGCAGCGACGATAAGGATACGGCAAAGGTGCAGGTGTTTTTGCCGCGCGAGAAAATGGCTACGGGCAGGGCGGTGGTTATCTGTCCGGGTGGCGGATACCAAACGTTGGCGATGGATAGCGAAGGGCGCGACTGGGCTCCGTTCTTCAACAATATGGGCATTGCGGCCATTGTGTTGAAGTACCGCATGCCCAACGGCGACAAGCAGGTGCCCATCTCTGATGCCGAAGAGGCCATGAAACTGGTGCGGCGACATGCGGCCGAATGGCGCATTAAGCCTAACGAGGTGGGCATTATGGGCGCATCGGCTGGCGGACACCTGGCCTCGGTGCTGGCAACAAAGGCAACGGGCGATGCCCGACCCGACTTCCAAATTCTGCTCTATCCCGTTATCACCATGCAGCCGGGGCTTACCCATCGCGGTTCGCGCGAGCGTTTCTTGGGCAAGAACCCCAGTAAGGCCGACGAACGTGAATACAGCACCGACCAACAAGTTACGCGTTCTACGCCGCGGGCATGGATTGCGCTGAGCGACGACGACCGTACGGTGATGCCCATCAACGGTGTTAACTATTACGCAGAGCTTTATCGGCACGATGTTCCGGCATCGCTGCATGTCTTTCCTGGTGGAAGGCACGGCTGGGGGCGCAAGCAGACCTTTAAGTATAACTTAGAGATGGAACTCGAACTTAAAGCTTGGTTGCAGTCGTTCTAGACTTTTAGGCGCAGCCCAATTCTTTTTGGTGCGGCCCAAATTATCATTCTTCATGGCTACCCGTGTGGGGGAGCATGGCTATTACGCAAAGATAGCCACGCTCCCTCTTGCAGGTAGCCATGTTGCGTGTTGGCGATGGTGCAAGGTTTGCGGCCTGTTTCTTCCTTAACAAGGCGGTAAGCGAAGGGCGTTATCACTGTTTTAACCTGCAAACGTAGCCTATTCCAAGGCCGAAAACCCCATGTTGCTAACCCTGTTTTTGAGCCATATTGTGGGCGTTATGCCGTGAAACATGGCGGTGTGCAAATGCAATTTCTTTTCTAAAAATTTTCGTAACCCATTTATTTTCATTACCTTTGCACCGTTCAAACACGAATGTTGTCTATTATGGCTGGGGGCAACGGTTGGTTGGACAAGTAATAATAGACAAGGTTTCTAGGTTCGTGGGTTGATGAATTCATGATATTTGGATAACGATTAGCAACGATGAAGTCATCAACAAACAAGGTTTCGTTTGGTGTAAACCCCGCTTGTGGTGCGCTCTCTGGCTTGCCAAGGCTTGCATCTGCTTTCGCAACATGCCCCTAAGTGGGCGGTGTTGACGGGTAGATATGCCGTTTGTGACGTTATCTTTGGTTTGATGCGACCCCAACCGCGAAACCATTTTAACAACAAGAAGAATTGAAGACATTTGAAGATTTGGGCGTGAGCGAGCCTATATGCCGCGCCATCCAAGAGCTGGGTTTCGAGCAACCCATGCCTGTACAACAAGAAGTGATACCCTACCTGCTGGGCAATGGCAACGACGTTATTGCCTTGGCACAAACGGGAACGGGAAAAACAGCAGCCTACGGCATACCCGTACTGCAAAAGGTAAACCCCGAAGACAAGCATACACAAGCCCTTATACTTAGTCCTACGCGCGAACTTTGCCTGCAAATAGCCGACGATTTGGCCGACTTTTCCAAGTATGTGCAAGGTTTGCACGTGGTGCCCGTGTATGGCGGAGCGTCTATCGAGATGCAAATTCGCCAACTACGCAAGGGTGCACAGATAATCGTGGCCACGCCAGGCCGACTTATCGACCTGATGAAACGCGGTGTTGCACAACTAGACAACGTGAACAACGTGGTGCTAGACGAGGCCGACGAGATGCTGAACATGGGCTTTACCGAGAGCATCAACGCCATATTCGAGGGCGTTCCTGCCGATCGCAACACGCTGCTCTTTTCGGCAACGATGAGCAGGGAGATTGAAAAGATAGCCAAAAACTATCTGAATGACTACAAAGAAATTGTGGTGGGAAGTCGTAACGAGGGTGCCGAGAAGGTGAACCACATATATTATATGGTGAATGCCAAAGACAAATACCTGGCACTTAAACGTCTGGTTGACTTCTATCCGCGCATCTTCGCCATTATTTTCTGCCGAACAAAGCTTGAAACACAAGAAATAGCCGACAAGCTTATTCGCGACGGATACAATGCCGAGGCTTTGCACGGCGACCTAAGTCAGCAACAGCGCGACCTCACCATGCAAAAGTTTCGTAACCACAACGTGCAGTTCTTGGTGGCCACTGATGTTGCCGCACGTGGATTGGACGTTGACGACCTGACACATGTTATAAACTACGGACTGCCAGACGACATTGAGAGTTACACCCACCGCAGCGGACGAACAGGGCGTGCCGGCAAGAAAGGGACGTCTATCAGCATCATCCACACGCGCGAACGCTCAAAGGTGCGCGCCATCGAGAAGATTATCCAAAAGGAATTTGTAGACGGAACACTGCCCACGGCCAAGGAAATATGCAGCAAACAGCTGTATAAGGCTATGGACGCCATATCTAAGGTTGACGTGAACGAGGAAGAAATTGCCCCGTTCCTCGAAGAGATTAACCGCCACTTCGAGTACATCGACAAAGAAGACCTTATCAAAAAGATTGTAAGCATGACCTTCGGCCGTTTCTTAGACTACTACGCCAACGCGCCCGAAATAGAGAAACCGTCGCTGAAACGCAACGAACGCGAGGGCAAAAGGGCCGAACGTGGTGGCGGTCGCGATGCCCAGCGTGGTGCACGCGGCAAGCGTACGGAGCGCGGTGCACGTGGCGTGCGCAAAGCCGAGGCAGGTTATCGCCGCCTGTTTGTTAACCTAGGTAAGGACGATGGGTTCTATCCTGGCGAGGTAATGCAGTTTATCAACCGCAATGTTCAAGGCCGCGTGGCCGTAGGGCATATCGACTTGTTGGGCAAATTCTCGTACATCGAGGTTCCCGAAGGCGATGCCTCGCGCGTGATGCAGGCCCTTTCGGGCGCAAGTTATAAAGGTCGCGACGTGCGATGCAACGATGCCGACGAGGGCGGACACGGCCGTTCGGCCTCGGCTAAGGGCGGCAGAAAGGGGCAACGCTTCGCCGATTCGGCTTCCACAGCAGGCGGAAAGCGCGGACGTAAGGCGCAACGCCAGTTTAACGACGATAACGAAACGGGCGATTGGCGGCAGTTTTTCCAACAGCCTGCGCCCAAACTAAAAGGCGCGGAACCCGATTTCTCGGAAGAAGGATGGGCTAGGCGCAGGCCGAAAGCCTAGGGTTGGCAGGCTAGGCCAATCGGTAAAATCGGAAAAGTCTGACTGGTCAGACTAGTCCGACAGGTCCGACTAGTCCGACCGATCCTACCAGTCCGATTAATTAAAAACAAAGGTAAAAACAAAAAATAACGCATTGATTATTCGTCATTTCCTTTTTTATTACCTACCTTTGTGCCAATTTATTTTTAGATGTTTTAAAACAATAAGTTTTTAGATGAACGTAATAACGAAAACAATTTCATTGCCTGATGGCAGAACCATCAGCATTGAGACCGGGAAAGTGGCAAAGCAGGCCGATGGTTCGGCTGTCGTTCGTATGGGCAACACCGTGCTACTTGCTACTGTTTGTGCCGCAAAAGATGCAGTTCCCGGAACAGATTTTATGCCTTTGCAGGTTGATTACAGAGAGCAGTATTCTGCCGCAGGGCGTTTCCCCGGCGGTTTTACCAAACGCGAAGGCAAGCCTGGCGACAACGAGATTCTTACCTCGCGCCTTGTAGACCGCGTTTTGCGGCCCTTATTCCCGTCAAACTACCATGCAGAAGTTTATGTAAACGTGATGCTGTTGTCGGCAGATGGTGTTGACCAACCCGACGCTTTGGCCGGCTTGGCCGCGTCTTCGGCAATGGCATGTTCAGATATTCCCTTCGATTTCTACATCAGCGAGGTTCGCGTTGCTAGGGTTAACGGCGAGTATGTTGTTAATCCCACCTTCGAGCAAATGAAGGAGGCCGACATGGATATCATGGTGGGCGCAACCAAGGATAACATCATGATGGTGGAAGGCGAAATGGACGAGGTTACCGAACAAGACCTTATCCAAGCCCTCAAAGTGGCTCACGATGCCATCAAGCCCATGTGCACCATGCAAGAAGAACTGGCCAAGGAACTGGGTAAAGACGTTAAGCGCGAATACGACCACGAGGTGAACGACGAAGATTTGCGCAAGCAGATGAACGACGAGCTGTATCAGCCCGTGTACGATGTTACCAAGCAGGCCCTGGCTAAGCAAGAACGTCACGATGCTTTCGACAAAATCGTTACCGACTTCTTGGAGAAGTACGATGCCGAAAACACCGAAAAGCTTACCGCCGAAGAGCTGGAAGAGAAGCACGCTTTGGCTGCACGCTACTACGACGATGTGTTGCGCGATGCCATGCGCCGTTGCATCCTCGATGAGGGCAAGCGCCTTGATGGTCGTAAGACCGACGAAATTCGTCCCATTTGGTGCGAAGTTAGTTCGCTGCCCATGCCTCATGGTAGCGCCATCTTCACCCGTGGCGAAACACAAAGCCTTTCAACATGTACGTTGGGCACAAAGCTTGATGAGAAAATGGTAGACGATGTGCTCGACAAGAGTTACATGCGTTTCCTTTTGCACTATAACTTCCCTCCCTTCTCAACAGGCGAGGCCAAGGCTCAACGTGGCGTTGGCCGTCGCGAAATTGGCCACGGCCACTTGGCTTGGCGTGGTTTGAAGGGCCAGATTCCCGCCGACTATCCTTACACCGTGCGTGTGGTAAGTCAGATTTTGGAGAGCAACGGTTCTTCGTCTATGGCCACCGTATGTGCAGGAACGCTTGCTTTGATGGATGCAGGTGTGCCTCTTAAAAAGCCCGTTAGCGGTATTGCTATGGGTCTTATCAAAAATCCGGGCGAAGAGAAATACGCCATCCTCAGCGACATCCTTGGTGACGAGGACCACTTGGGGGACATGGACTTTAAGACAACGGGTACGAAAGACGGACTTACGGCCACGCAGATGGACATTAAGTGCGACGGCTTGAGTTTTGAAATTCTTGAAAAGGCCCTGATGCAAGCTAAGGCAGGCCGCGAGCACATCCTTGGCAAGCTTACCGAAACGATTGCAGAGCCACGTCCCGAACTTAAACCGCAAGTTCCACGCATCGTGCAAATCGAAATTCCCAAAGAATTTATCGGTGCCGTTATTGGCCCTGGTGGAAAGATTATCCAGCAGATGCAAGAAGACACGGGTACGACGATTACCATCGACGAAGTGGATGGTAAGGGTAAGGTTCAGGTGAGCGCACCCGACAAAGCCAGCATCGATGCAGCCCTATCAAAGATACGTGCCATTGTTGCCGTTCCCGAAGTGGGCGAGGTTTACGAAGGCACCGTGCGCTCGGTTATGCCTTATGGCTGTTTCGTAGAGATTATGCCAGGCAAAGACGGATTGCTGCACATTTCGGAAATAGATTGGAAACGCCTTGAAACAGTTGAAGAGGCTGGCATTAAGGAAGGCGACAAGATGCGGGTGAAACTGCTCGACATCGACCCCAAGACGGGCAAGTACAAGCTGTCGCGCCGTGTGTTGATGGAGAAACCCGAAGGATATGTAGAGCGCGAACGCCGTCCACGTGGCGACAGGCCCGAAAGAGGTGAACGCCGCGGCCGCCGCGACGACCGTCACGACCGCGATTAAGCCAACATGAAAGTCGTTGTTGGCATGTGTTGCGCCGACATGCTCTTGCATGGCATGCGCATATCGTGTACGTAAGGTAGGCACAATATTTAATTGGCGAGCCGTCTTTGCAATAAAGGCGGCTCGCTCCCTTTTTGTGAGGATGTAGCCTTAAACAGTCTTCCTGAGCCCATTAGAAATGAAAAAGATGCTTAATTAATTTGGTGGCAAAGAAAATAAACGTTAATTTTGCATGCGTATTTTAGAGATAGGAGTTGAAAGGATTAAGAGGAGTAAACAAATCGTAGTTGCATTCATGCATTAAGGAAGGAATGCCTTCAAGGATAACGGGCGTAAAGCACATGAAGGATAATACTTCTGTTGTTCGGAAGTTTAAAGCGACTTGTGGGTTGTTAATAGGGTTGCTGTTATCACCGTGATGATGAGAGAATATTTGGTAAGCAGGTGCTTATCCTTTGCGCGTATAGCGAATGCAGAATCCTCTTAGCAATTTCACGCGCAAACGTCAGTAGTACGCATTCTCTAGATATGTACTTAAAAGAAAAAAGGATATTAAGAAACGAAATGTATAGTTATGATGAAAGAAAATGTAGGTAGCGTAAAGAAAGTTTATCTTAAACCATTAATGGAGATTTTGTTTTTCGATGTAACATTGTCTATCCTGGCGGGGAGTCCTCCTGTCGGTGGCGGTGCTGGTGAAGCAGGTGACGACACCCCCTTATCTGCCAAACACGATGAATATTTCGAGGAAGATGTATAATTTCGTAGTGGTATTATAAATGGAACAGACAATAAGGAATATATAAAAGAGAATAACGAAATGAAACAACGTTTTTTATTGGTTTTCGTCGTATTAGCTACAATAGTTTTTTCAAGTTGTTCAAATGAGAACACAACACAAGAAAGTGATGTGCAATCCCTGGGTGAAGTGACGGAGTTCGTTTCGGTTGATAGAAAAGTCATGCCTAAAACGAAGACCCGGACAACGGGGATATATGATGGTTCTGCGATAAAGTTTTATTGGACGTCGGGCGATAAGCTGTGGATTAATAACCCCGCAACTCCGTCAGTGTTTACTCAAAGTGTAAAAGACGACATAGACAAGCGTATTGCTGTTAGTAAAGATGGTAAATCAAAATATGCCAACTTCTATTTTTCAGGCACACTTACAGCAAATTCGTATAAACTGAGATATACAGGGAAAGGAAATCCCGCAAGCGACAAGGTTACCATTAAGTCTCAACAAACGCAGCAATTATCCAACGACGCCTCGCATATTGGTGAAGATGGCGACTGTGGCACGGCAACGGCCAACAAGAATGGCGGGCGATACGAGTTCACACTCGACCATAAGTCAGCCTATCTTACCTTCACTCCTTATTATAGTAAGGACGAATTGGATAATTCTGTAACGGTGAAGAGCATCAAGGTGACGGCAAACGAGAACCTTGCAGGTACGTTCGACTTCAACGACAACGGCCTACAAACGGCTTCCGTCACCGCTCCATCCAAAAGCGTTACACTGGCATTGACAGGGGCTTTTAACATTCCCAAGGCAATCAACCATACCAAGAACGCGGCCATTATGGTGGTTGCGCCTGGCACATACACCAACTTCACGGTGGAATATACGCTTGCCGACTCGCAAACGGGCGTAACAGGGACGGTTTCGAAGACGTATTCTAGCGTGACATTAAACGCTGGAAAGAACGTGCCTGTGAAGTTCGACCTTGCCATGGAGAATTATGGCATGGACTATTATATGTGGGATGCCGGTAAACCTTATTGGGATGGATACACGGGTAAGTTGCCTGTTAAAGACGGGGAGCAGGCTCCTTACGAAGCATCTGGCACCAACCGCTACTTCAATGGCGATGGAATCAACCTCTACGCTGTTAACGCATGCAAGGTTTGTCCTAACGCCAACGAGGCCGCTTTGTATGTGTTTAGGGGTGACCCACATTGGGACGAAACAACACTTTGGGTGAAAAACAAACACCTATACAAAGGGGGTATGTGGTTTTTGAAACTGAAGTATTGCGATAGAGGTCCTTATAAATCTCCCGTAACCACCTACCCTGATGGCGTAGACTATCGTGCCAATTCGTATTGGGCAACTTGGGACGAATCGACTAAGAAAATAAATGGCTCTAGTTGGGTAAAGAAACCTGGCCAAGGTAGGCCTGCCGACACCAGCAAATACTTTTATCTCCCTGCCATGGGTTATCTTGATAACGATGCAGGCAAGCAAGGTGTTCTCAAACTAAATACCGCAGGCTACCAAGGAGCTTATTGGACATCAACGTCTGTTGTGTTTAGCGGTTGGTCGCGGCAAGCCATCAGTCTGCATTTCTCTAAAGATCAAGTGGGCTTAGACGCTGACCTAAGACTGTGGTCTTATCCAATCTTTACGGTGGCAGATAAGTAATTGGCGTGAGTTCTCAACGTGAGATTTCGCTAATGGCAATTTTATAAGGCATCCTTTAGACAACCTTTCACTATATCGGTTGCACATAACATGGGTTTTAAAAGCGGTGGCATCAAGTTCACTGGTTAAGAAATCGTGTTATGTGCAACTTTTTTTGTTTCTCCCTATGTAACCGTTTGAACTTGATAGAGACATAGAGGTGTGGTGCAATTTGTATGGTATCTCTCCCTTATTCGCCATACACCGCCCGCAACACATCAAACGATTTCAGTTCGGGAAAGTCGGGTATGTGCAGGCGATAGAAGTTGATGGCTAGTTGCGTACAGCGGTTCCGCTCGTTGTGCGAGAGGGCGAAACGGTGCATCGTTTGGGGCGTTATGCGCATAAGCGTGGCCATTTGGGCGGCATCGGCCGAGGAGAGATAATCGTTGTGCATGGGAATGGCCGGTACGAAACAGCCACTTCGTAGGTCGAAAAGGCAACCTGGAGAGTAGTTTTCCAAGTTAGGATAGAAACCTAAGAACCGCGAAAGCCTTATCATAAAGGCCAGGTGGAAGTTGGCGAACAGCTGTTGCGCGCCGTCGAGCCAGCGAACACTCGTTTCCACATAGCGATATAGCGGCACGTTTTGCTGCTCGCTACGTGTGGCGTGGCAAAGAAACTCGGCCAAGAAAAGCGTTATGGCCAATTTAGCCTCGCTATATGGTATGGACGTGAAGGGGTAGGCCATGCGCGCATCGCGTAGTCGTTGCAGTCGCGCGTTGGGTCGGTGGTCTAGTTCAATCTCCAAAATCGTAAGCGGCTGAAACAGCTGTTTCTTAATCTTCGCTTTCTGCGTGCGTGGAATGTTGCTCACAAACGAAACTCGCCCGAACGTCTCCGTGAGCATGTCGGTTATCAGTTGGCTGTCTCCGTATTTGATGGAGCGTAGCACGATGGCATGAGTTTTTACGAGCATAGACCTGATGATATTATGTAATGAGTGGGTGGCAAAAACATGCCTTAAAGCGACTTTACCCTTGCAAAAATACGAAAAATCAGCCTTTTAGAGAAAAATATCACATGAAAGTTTGGTGGAAAGGATAAAAGTGTGTACCTTTGCAACCGCAAACAAGCAATGGTCCCTTCGTCTATCGGTTAGGACGAGAGATTTTCATTCTCTAAAGAGGAGTTCGACTCTCCTAGGGACTACTAAAAAATAAAAAGGAAATAAGAGATGGCAAATCACAAATCATCATTAAAGAGAATACGCCAAACAAAGGTGCGGACTCTGCATAACAAGTATTATGCGAAGACTATGCGTAATGCCGTTCGTAAGCTGCGCGCTCTTACCAATAAGGATGAGGCTGTTAAGCTTTATCCCACCGTTCAGAAGATGCTGGACAAACTCGCAAAGACCAACGTTATACACAAGAACAAGGCAGCCAACTTGAAGTCGAGCTTGGCGCTGCATATCAATAAGCTGGGCTAATAGCTCGGTTTTAAGTCGACTTTTACAAATCCGCAGTTCCAAAATAAGGAGCTGCGGATTCTTGTTTTTTTAGCGGTACTTCGCTTAGGAGTTGGGAGATTAAGGAGTTAAGCCGTATGTTTTTGAAATGATGGGCAGACGAACTTATGGGCGGTGCTGTATGCAGCAAAACGATGTGCGGCTCCGTTGTTAAGGGAATGCTGTTTGCCGCTATGAGGGGGACGTAAGAATGTTCTTTGATTGATAATATTTCTCTCACTAGCTGTAACCTATCTGGTTTTATTTGTACTTTTGCGATGCTCGTACAGATTAGTTTTGCGACACTAGGCAAGCTGAACTCTTCGGAAAACGCGATGCTGTGCTTTTTGTCTAGAGGCAAAAGGAGAGAGAGTAGGGCAATGAGTTGCGCAATTAAGGAAGAAAAAAGATATTAGGCGAATCAGTAAAATGTGGACAACTGAACGGATTGGGGCACTTTGGGGAAAATATACAAGGTGCTTTCGAATCTCTAACTTCCACGTTTCTATATTCTTAAATTTACTACAAATTAAAAAGATAAGTATATGAAAGTATTAATTACTAGTTGTGTTATGGTGTTTGTCATGGCAATATCTGTTGCGAAAACGCCGGAGAACATAAGCTATGAGACTCTGAAAAATACACCACCAATGCAATGGACTTGCCAAGAAATAGAGAAAGACCAAGACCTTCTCGCTTCAATGCAAAACGATGACTACAAAATTTATGCAAGCAACGTCAAAGAAAAGTTTGAGTTATATGCGAGTCCTTCATCTCCTGACGACAAATACCTTATCACGCAGGCTGTACTAAAGGTCGAAAATCCTATGTTTGATACTGGCAACTTGCTTAAACACATCTCATCGTGGATTGAAACGAATAAAGGATGGAAGGTGTTAGGGGTGGATAAGAAAAACAATACAGTCAATTCAGCTGCATCAATCAATATCGCAAACAATGCAAGCTTTTTGACGATAAACAAAATATCAATCGCTCCAACGCTAAGCATACAACTCGTAGACGGTAAGATGCTAATCATGTCATTCATGGTGGACAGCTACCAAAACGTTGAGTTCCACGGTAGTGAAGACAAGCGTCCGATTACATATAGTGCTAAAATATCAAAGGTTTTCCCTTTCGTTCCCAAGTCGTCTTATAAAATTAGTTATGCAAAAGCATATGTGAACACATACAAATATTTTTGGAACTTCATTTCACAACTTCGAGATAATCTAAATGATAGTTTCCAAAAGGATAGCCAGTTGCTTGCCCAATTACATTATGAATACTCCAGAGACTCGCTTAACGCAAAATACGGAGAACCAACAAAGATTGTCAAAGGTACGACAACTGACCCTGACCTCAACAAAGAAATTATCTTTTATGAGAATGCAAAAAAGGTTGTGTGTATGGGTAAAACAATAGACTTTAAGGATGTTGTTAGCTGCGAAGTAGCTGATGATCCCGAATTTATTCCTGGACGTACGACAACCTATGGCGCGGAAATCTCCTTTTTCGGACTAGGATTCGGTGGATCGGAAACGCGTGCTACCCCAGATAAGACCATACACAATTTCGTTGTGCACGTCAAAATAGATAACCTAGCAATGCCTTTCGTGCATATAGCAACTGGTAGGGACGAACAAAAGGCAAGGGAAATAGCATCTAGTTTTGAATACATCATTCGACACCAGCAGGATAAGACTGAACGCATCCAGCCTGTTACGCCCAAGAAAAGTACAAGACAAAGGCGATAATCCAGAGAAAAATCTGTCTATCTAGTTTGCCGTTTTAGCAGGTTTGGCCGCAATATGCTGTGTAGGAGGCGTTCAAAGTCCTTACTGCTGGCGAAGATGATGTAGTAACGAACATCAGTTACTCTTGGTTTGACATGAGCAACACAATAAAACCTGAATAACATGCAGCAAGTTGTAGGGTGTGGGGACAAACAAACGCGCATTCTGCAACTTTAAACGGTAAATAACATTTCTTGTGTACGTCAAAATGCAGTTAAACCTTTCTGTTTCTCACTGATTTTTAGTATCTTTGCATATTAAAATTCCTAATCAAGACAATGGTAGAAAATCAAAACAACGAGAACAACTACTCGGCCAGTAACATCCAAGTGCTTGAAGGCTTGGAAGCGGTGCGCAAACGCCCCGCGATGTACATCGGAGACATCAGCGAAAAGGGACTGCACCACCTCGTTAACGAAACTGTGGATAACTCTATCGACGAGGCTATGGCCGGTTATTGTAGCAACATCGAAGTAACGATTAACGAAGATAACTCCATAACCGTGCAAGACGACGGGCGAGGCATACCCGTAGACGAACACGAAAAGCTGCACAAATCGGCACTGGAAGTGGTGATGACCGTGCTGCACGCCGGCGGTAAGTTCGACAAAGGCTCGTATAAGGTGAGCGGCGGACTGCATGGCGTGGGCGTTAGCTGCGTTAACGCATTGTCTACCAGGATGCTCTCGCAGGTGTTCCGCGATGGAAAAATTTACCAACAAGAGTACGAAACGGGTAAACCGCTTTATCCAGTAAAGGTTGTCGGCGAGACGGATAAGCGCGGAACGCGCCAACAATTTTGGCCCGACCCCAGCATTTTCACCACAACGGTGTACCGTTGGGACATCATTGCATCGCGCATGCGCGAATTGGCGTATCTCAATGCCGGCGTTAAGATAACCCTGACCGACCTTCGCCCCGACGAAAACGGCAAGACACGTACGGAAACGTTCCATGCCAAAGACGGACTGAAAGAGTTTGTGCGTTACGTTGACCGCCACCGCACACACCTCTTCGACGATGTTATCTACCTTAAAACGGAGAAACAAAACATCCCCATCGAGGTGGCTGTGATGTACAACACCGATTACAGCGAGAACATACACTCGTATGTGAACAACATCAACACCATTGAAGGCGGTACCCACCTCACGGGTTTCCGCATGGCCCTTACGCGTACGCTCAAAGCCTACGCCGACAACGACCCCGTAATATCCAAGCAGATAGAGAAATCGAAGATTGAAATAGCAGGCGAAGACTTCCGCGAAGGACTTACCGCCGTTATCTCCATCAAGGTGGCCGAGCCGCAGTTTGAAGGCCAAACCAAAACCAAGCTGGGCAACAGCGAAGTGTCGGGTGCCGTTCAGCAGGCCGTAGGCGAGGCCCTGGGCTATTATCTGGAAGAGCATCCCAAGGAGGCTAAGCTTATTTGCGATAAGGTGATACTTGCCGCCACTGCGCGTATTGCTGCCCGCAAGGCACGCGAGAGTGTTCAGAGAAAGAACCCCATGTCGGGCGGCGGACTACCAGGTAAACTGGCCGACTGCTCTAACAAAGACCCCAAAACGTCTGAAATATTCCTCGTGGAGGGCGACTCGGCAGGTGGTTCGGCCAAGCAAGGGCGCGACCGCTACACGCAAGCCATACTTCCGCTGAAAGGAAAGATATTGAATGTGGAGAAGGTGCAATGGCATAAGGTGTTCGAGGCCGAGTCGGTAATGAACATCATACAGAGCATTGGCGTGCGTTTTGGCGTTGAAGGCGAAGACGATAAGGAGGCCAACATCGACAAGTTGCGCTACGATAAGATTATCATCATGACCGACGCCGACGTCGATGGTTCGCACATCGACACGCTTATCATGACCCTTTTCTATCGTTTCATGCCCCGCATCATACAAGAAGGTCACCTGTACATCGCCACACCGCCCCTGTACCTCTGCACTTATAAGAACAAGGTTCGTGAGTATTGCTACAACGAGCAGCAACGCCAGGCCTTTATCGACAAGTACGGCGAAGGGCAAGAAGACAACAAGAGCATACACGTGCAACGCTATAAAGGTTTGGGAGAGATGAATCCCGAACAGCTTTGGGAAACGACGATGGACCCCTCAACGCGCCTGCTTAAACAAGTGACCATCCAAAACGCCGCCGATGCCGATGAGATTTTCTCCATGCTTATGGGCGACGACGTGGAGCCACGCCGCGAGTTTATCGAGCAAAACGCCACTTACGCCAACATCGACGCATAAGGGCAACCGCGTATGTGGTAAAGTTTCTGAGTTCGTTGGTTTGTGCGTTCATCGGCCTTCTAACGCTTTCTGATGTATAAAGTAGCAGGCTTTGGGCAGAATGGAGCGCACAGCAGATAACATTAAGCTAACAACTCGCAAGCTTACATGTATATAGGCATGTTCAAAAATTACCTTTACTGTATTTTAGCTTTTAGCTGAGCAGGTTTTGCTTACGGCTTGAAGGAGCATAGTGGACTATGCGACTGAAAGAGAAAGCAAAAGATGCCAGATAAAAGCAAAAAGACAGTGAAGAGCAATACAAGGAGCAATGATTGAACTTTTGCGGGGAATTTTTAGAACATGCCTATATAATAAGGAGAGACTGCCTTTCGGGTGCAGCCTCTTCTTTGTTATTGGGCAGGTTCTAAAAACAAACGCGCAATTGTTGGCACCTGTCCTTAACGGTGATTATTAGCAAAACGGCCACGCTGGCCGCCCAAACGCCTGTGCAGGCAGTGCCTTGCGCGCTGCGGCTTATGGCGCAGTCAAGTGGAAAACGCCGTGGTAGGCGGATGGCGTTTACCGCATATCTTTTCCACAAAAAACAACAATCGACAAATGAGAAAGACTATCTTAGCAACAGCAACCCTACTTTTTTCGGCCCTCACATCGTTCGCCCAAGGCGTTCCCTTGCGCATTTGGGACAATCGCCCCGGCTCCTTCTTCGAGAACAGCATGCCCATTGGCAACGGCAAGCTCGGCGCAATGGTAGACGGAAACCCGCATTGCGACTATCTTAAACTGAACGACATCACGCTGTGGAGCGGCAAACCCATCGACCCAAACGAAGATGCAGGCGCGCACAAGTGGATTCCACTGATACGCAAAGCCTTGTTTGAAGAGAATTACGCATTGGCCGACTCGCTGCAACTGCGCGTGCAAGGGCATAACTCGGCTTGGTATCAGCCGCTTTCCATCCTGTGCATCCGCGACACGAAAGTGCCTGCAAACGCTGATATGCCTTTGAAGAACTATCGCCGAGAACTTGATTTGGACAGTAGCTTGGTAAAGGTGAGTTATGAAAGTGAGGGCGTAAGTTATCGTCGAGAATACTTCGCCTCGCATCCCGACCGCGCCATCATGGTTCGCCTTACGGCCAACAAGCCCCACGCCATCAGCCTGCAACTGTCGCTTACCTCGTTGCTCAACCATCAAACACGTGTGGAAGGCAACACCATCAGGCTCACGGGTCATGCCGAAGGCCACCCCGACAGCACCGTTCACTTTTGTAACCTGCTGCAAGCGAAGGCCACAGGCGGCACCATAACGGCGCAGGATAGCACGCTCTTGATAAGCAACGCCACACAAGTGGTGCTGTATATCGTTAACGAAACAAGCTATAACGGCTTTGACAAGCATCCCGTAACGCAAGGCGCAGCCTATGTGCAACTGGCAGAAACCGACTTGAAGAACCTGCAAAACTGCACGTTCGAACAACTAAAACAAAACCATACGGGCGATTATCAGGCCCTTTTCGGCCGCCTTGCCCTGCATTTGGATGGCACAAAGCTTGATATGCACCGAACAACCGAGCAGCAACTGCTAGACTACACCAAGCGGGGAGAAACCAATCCTTATCTCGAAACGCTTTACTTTCAGTTTGGTCGATACCTGCTCATCAGCTCATCGCGCACACCTGGCGTGCCTGCTAACCTGCAAGGGCTTTGGAATCCGCACGTTAGGGCACTTTGGCGAAGTAATTACACGGTTAATATCAACCTCCAAGAGAACTATTGGCCTGCGCAAGTGGCCAATCTGGCCGAACTGACCACGCCTTTGGTAGGCATGGTGAAGGCGTTGTCTGTAAATGGGCGTTACGCTGCACGAAACTATTACGGCATCAACGAGGGCTGGTGTTCGAGCCATAACACCGACCTGTGGGCCATGACGAACCCCGTGGGAGAGAAACGAGAAAGTCCTGAATGGGCCAACTGGAACCTCGGAGGAGCATGGTTGTTGAGCAACCTTTGGGAACAGTACGACTTTACGCGCGACCGCCATTATCTTCGCCACACGCTCTACCCTCTGATGAAGGGGGCGTGCGACTTTATGTTGCAATGGCTTGTTGAAAACCCCAAGAAACCTGGCGAGCTGATTACTGCGCCCAGCACATCGCCCGAAAACGAATATGTTACGCCCGATGGCTACCACGGCACAACGGTGTATGGCGGTACGGCAGACCTCGCCATATTGCGAGAATTGTTCGCCAACACGGCTACCGCAGACGAAATTCTGAACGGACGGCCAACGGCTTTCAGCAAAAGGCTGCGCCAAACGATAGGCCGCTTGCATCCATATACCGTGGGCAAGGAGGGCGACTTGAACGAATGGTACTACGATTGGAGCGATTTCGACCCCCAACATCGCCACCAAACCCACCTTATCGGGCTGTATCCGGGTCACCACATCGCGCCCGAAACAACGCCCGAACTAGCTGAGGCCGCCCGAAAGACACTTGTTCAGAAGGGAGACATCTCTACGGGATGGAGCACGGGATGGCGCATTAACCTTTGGGCTAGGCTTTACAATGGCGAGAAGGCTTACCAGATATACCGTAAACTGCTGACCTATGTGGCCCCCGATGCCATCAGGAAGAGCGATGCAGGCCCTGGTGGCGGCACCTATCCCAACCTTTTCGATGCCCATCCGCCTTTCCAAATAGACGGCAACTTCGGCGGAACGGCTGGCGTTTGCGAAATGCTGATGCAAAGCGCACGTGGTATTAGGCTCTTGCCAGCATTGCCCTCTGCATGGCCTTCGGGCAGTGTTAAGGGCCTTTGTGCGCGTGGTGGTTTCGTTGTAGACTTCTCTTGGCACAATGGTAGCGTAACCCAAGTGCGCATTAAGAGCAAGGTGGGCGGACAAACCACGTTGTACTATAATGGAAAGGCGCACAAAGTGAAGTTAAAGGCGGGTAAGGAGGCCGTCTTACGATGAAGTGCAGGGCGTGCATGATGGGTGTTCCCCTCGCCGTTGCCCTTGTAGCATTAGCATGGGCTGTGTCGGTGCCTGTTCGTGGTGCAAAGGCCATGTTTGCAGCCACGAATAATGTCTGCGCGTACAACGCCAGTGCTTTTTCGGATCCAAAAGGCGATGGTATGCAATGTGCCGATGGGGCTTTGGCTGTTGTTTCCACATCGCACGCTCTGTCTTCGCCTATTATATATAAGGAGTACCAAGGCCAATATAACGCTGTTTCTCGCGTAGGTGGCGAAAGTGATGTGGCAGCATGTTCCGCCACTCCTATTATATATAAGGAGTGTCAAGGGCAAGATGATGCTGTTTTCCGTACTGACGGTGAAAGCGTTGTGGCAACCTCTTCCACCACTCCTATTATATATAAGGAGTGCCAAGGGCAAGATACTGCTGTTTTTCGCACAGGCGGCGAAAGCGTTGAGGTTGTCTCTTCCACCACAGCTATGATAAATGAAGGCTCGCAGATGCAGTGTCAAAGTTCGATTGTTGGCGATGAAGATAGTTTGGTTGTGCCGCGTTCAGTACCTGTTTCAACTCCATCGAAATGCGTTGTAAATGAAGAGGGAACGAGTAATTGCGCCTTTGCGCCAACATCTTCCATGCGTTTAACCCCTTATCAAGCACCGTGGATAAGTGCGGCACAGCCAGATTCCACCGCGATGCAATGGTTTTTGCGAACGTATAAGCAGAACGGCAAGCCGCGCAAAGCCTACGTTAGCGTGGCCACCACAGGCAAAACGCAGCTGTTGGTGAACGGAATGAACGTAAGCAGAAACCTCTTTGAACCTCATCGCGCACAAGGCGACACGTCGGTTGTTAACATCGTCTACGACGTTACGCCATTCCTATCCCGCAAGGCCAACACCATCTCGCTGTGGTATTGTCCTACAATGCCACATGTTGGTCGCCGTCAAGTGGCCGTTAGCTATTGGGGC
>NZ_HE999446.1:123490-129139 GCF_000312305.1 Prevotella conceptionensis 9403948
GTTAGCTATTGGGGCGAAAATGCGGACGGCACTCCTTTCGCCTTCCAAAGCGATGAAAATTGGGCTTGTAGGCGAGCAAATCGAGGGCTGCAACCCCCAGAAAGCGAGTGGCAAGACGGCAGCGACAAGGCCGTGGCGTGGCAAATTAACCATGCCGACACCATCTCTTGGCAGTCGTCCATGCGCTATGCACACCCCGAAACGCTGCCTCCCCCCACACCCTCACGGCTCGTTTGCGCTCCGCGAGTGGTCAAAGTGTACGGCCCAAGCTATGTAGACGTGCGCAACGATACGCTTACATGCGTCTTCCCCCATCATTTTCAGGGCGTTGTACGTATTACTTTTAGGGGAACTCGAACAGGAGAAAAAGTTTACATCAACGGTTTTCGCTATATTTGCAACGGCGCAACAGACGAGCAGTTTTTTAGCAAATTCATCGTTAAACCCACCTATAAACTTATTGTCCACGGAGACAAGTACTTTCGTTCTGAACATGTCCAAAATGTCGAGGCAATGGAAACCTCAATTGGTCTGTATGGGAAGTTTCTTTTTTAATAAGTAACTATTTTCAAATTTTCGTTCTTTTTTCTTGTCGAAAGCTTGCGGTTCTGCTCAAAATTTCCTATATTTGCGAAGTAAAAGGTAAGGAAATGCGGAAACTACAATTGAACGACTTGACAATTCCCATTGTCAAAGAAAACTGCGACGTTGTGAGTATGGACGACGATTTAGTTCTCGTCGACGACCTCAACAAGCTGTCGGACCTCATGGGTCCGTACAAAATGCAATGCCTGGTGCTGGCCATTTGTGCTCAAGGCAGTGCCAGGTACACAGTAGACACGATTACGTATGAGCTTCAACCCAACCACATCATGGTTGTCCCTGCTGGCCCAATACTCAACAGCGGGGAGCTAAGCACCAACTGTAAGGGTATAGCCATACTGTTGTCTAAGGACTTCATGAACGAAATCATCATGGGCATCCATGAACTTTCGTCCTTGATACTCTTCTCGAGAACCAATCCTGTTTTTACACTCAATGCCGAAGAGGGGGGAGAAATGCTTCTCCACCTGTCGCTCATTGAGAAAAAAATGCAGCAGGCTGGGCATAGGTATCGCAAAGATACGGTGCGTTCGATGATTACGACGATGATTTACAACGCCTCGGACGCCATCTATCGGGTACAACAGACAACGGACTTGAAGAAGACACGAGCCGAAGCCATCTTCGCCAAGTTCATTAAAATGGTGGAACAGAACTTTAAAAAAGAAAGACGCGTAAGCTGGTATGGCGAACAATTGGGCATCACACCTAAGTATCTCTCCGAAACGGTGCGCAACGTTAGCAAGCGAACACCCAACCAATGGATTGACAAGTACATCACGTTGGAGTTGCGCGTGCAACTTAAAAACACCACTAAGAGCGTGAAGGAAATAGCCCAAGAACTCAATTTCCCCAACCAAAGCTTCCTAGGGAAGTTCTTCAAGGAACAGGTGGGAGTTTCCCCGTCGCAGTACCGTAAACGGTAACCGCCCTCAGGTGCATGGTTCTCTTTCTGCAATGTCGCCCCAACAAATGAGTACATCATGGCAGATTGGGCTCGGCACATGCACCACCGAGCAGGCAAGGAATAGAGTTAGAGTGAATTAGAAACTTGATTCCGGAGCAGAGAATTTAGAGTTAGACTTAACTGATAACATTTATAGAAACATCGTAGAAAGAGTTAGACAGAAACATAAGAGAACGGGAATGAGAGGGTTGGCACTTGTCGTATTGCAGCTTTCGTTGGTGCAATATGCATACCTCCTCATTCTTCCTGCAAGTGCTGCAATTAGCCTTTAAGGGTACTATTGTATCTTTGCCCTATGGATTTGAACTCCTTTTCCACTTCTTCTGCATGTGTGTTGCATGCCAACCTTAATGAATGAGCACTCGGCTTGCGTTCTGGGCTGGCCGACAGTTGCACTTGGCGTATAGGTCATAGCCCATAGTGCGGCCAAAGGTGAAGGCAACCGGCACGGAGTGGGGGCAAGTGCAACAACATCCCTTGTTGTGGGCTGGGGCTTACGGCGCAGGTGTAAACCGCGGCGCGCGTGTTCCCTAGCTTGTCAGCATCCCCTCATTGGTTTTTCGCGTTGGCGGTTTCTCCTTGGGTGTTACCTCAGTAGTTCATAATCACCAAAATAAATAACGTTCAAACACCCTTGGAGGAGTTGCCCCTCGTTGTTCGCGCATCATACCGCACCTGAACCGCAATGCGCATGGCATCGAATGGCGCGGAAAACCATTTTCACAATGCGATAGAAGTACGTGTGCTGCTTGGCAGCTGTACATGTGCTTGATGTAAAGGCATCTGTTTCCTTGAACCCCAATCGGTTCATGTGGTGCCTGTACAGATTTTGTGTGTTGTTGAGCATATTGCCTATCTTATTTTTGAAGGCGTAGCCTGCTACGTTAAGAGAATAAGGTTGGCAGGATGCCGACAAGCAAACGAAAGATGGATGGGAAACGATGGAAACAACCTAAAATAATTGATAAGCGGGCAACGGCCGTTAGGGGCTGACGTGTTCGCGTGTTTCCCGATGTAAACATCCCAACTCTTGGCATCTGTGCATGTACTTCTTTGTATAAGTGCATGGTACTTCTTTGTATAAGTGCATGGTACTTCTTTGTATAAGTGCATGGTACTTCTTTGTATAAGGGTGTGTTTTTCTTCGTACAAGTGCATGCGTTTCTTTGTGCAAGCCTGTTAACTATTGGATTTAGGTGCAAAAAAATCTTGTTATAGGCGCATGCGTTTCTTTGCGTAAGCGCGTGATTCCTTTGTATGAGTATACGTGTTTCCTTGTATAAGCGCAGGTGTTTTCTTTCTGTAAACATGTGAACTTCTTGTTTTGCTTGCATCTTGTATCGTGTAAGCGCATTCCTTGGAGGCGTAAGGCTGTTCAGTAAGCAAGTAAAAATTTGTAAACCAATCCAGCAACAATAACCAAAAAACGTGTAAAGTAAATTTAGACCTAGTCATATGTCTTGTGTTTTGCTGCATATTACACTGCGTTTTGACTGCATATTACACTGCGTTTTGACTGCATATTGCAATGCGTTTTGACTGCAAAATGCATTGTATCATCCTGTTCTTCCCCTTTGAAACAGAATTAGAGGCGAGCCTGTATTTTATTTCTCCCAACATTTTGCCAATCCCCACCTTTGCACTACCTTTGCAAGGAATATCAAAATAAATATAAGCATGGATTGGATTAACGGCCTATTCACCGTGCATTCGGCCATTCAGACCGTGGTTGTACTGTCGCTGATATGCTATGTAGGCCTAATTCTGGGTAAGATACACGTCAAGGGCATTTCGCTTGGCGTGGCTTTCGTCTTCTTTATTGGTATCATTGCAGGCCATTGGGGGTTAGACATCGACCCCACCGTGCTACAATATGCCGAGGCCTTTGGTTTGGTGCTCTTCGTTTACACGCTGGGATTGCACGTTGGCCCCAACTTCTTCGGGTCGTTACGCAAAGAAGGCATCTCGCTCAACCTTTGGGGATTTGCCGTTATAGCCGTGGGAACCATCCTCGCACTGGTGCTTTCGGAAGTAACCAACGTGCCAATGCAAACGATGGTAGGCATACTTTCGGGTGCTGTTACCAACACGCCAGCCCTTGGAGCAGCCCAGCAAGCACTCGAAAACTTCGGTTTTTCCACGCGTAGTGCAGCACTTGGCTGTGCCGTGGCCTATCCTTTGGGTGTTCTAGGCGTTATCTTCGCCATGATATTCCTCCGTAAATTCTTTGTAAGACCCGACGACTTGGTGCCCCGTTTGCCACAAGACGAAGACCATACTTACGTGGCACAATACGAAATTGTGAACCAAGCCATCGACGGAAAAACGCTGGCCGAGATTTCACAAATGGCTCATATCCGCTTTATCGTATCGCGAATATGGCGCAACGAGCAGGTTATCGTGCCCGTTTCAACCACCAAATTAAGACTAGGTGACAACGTGCTTGTGGTAACAACCGACGATGAAGTGGGCGGAATGGAGCTGTTGTTGGGGAAGAAAGTGGACAAAGACTGGAACAAAGACAAGATAGACTGGAACCACATCGACAAGAAAGTGGAGTCGAAGGTGGTGGTTATCACCCGTCCGATGCTCAATGGTAAGAAGCTTGGTTCGCTGCAACTGCGCAACACCTATGGGGTGAACGTCAGCCGTGTTACGCGTGGCGACACCAAACTTCTCGGCACAAACGACCTGCGCTTGCAGTATGGCGACCGCGTTACGGTGGTTGGCGAACACGATGCGCTTGAAAACGTGGAGCATTACCTAGGCAACGCCGTGCAAACACTTAACGAACCCAACCTCGGTGCCATCTTCCTTGGCATGCTTTTGGGTCTTGCCTTGGGCACCATCCCCATCATGTCGCCCGGCATGAGCGCCCCCGTACGCATGGGATTGGCAGGTGGCCCCATCGTGATGGGCATACTTGTGGGCAGCATTGGCCCACGTTTCCGCCTTGTTTCGTACACAACGCGCAGTGCATCGCTCATGCTCCGTCAGTTGGGTTTGTCGCTCTATTTGGCATGTTTGGGCTTGGATGCAGGTCAAGACTTCTTTAAAACGGTGATACGCCCAGAGGGTTTGCTATGGGTGGGGCTTGGTTTCGTACTCACAGTGGTACCTGTTCTGTTGGTGGGTTATATCGCCTTGCGCACTAAGCGGCTCGACTTCGGCTCTATTTGCGGCATCCTTTGTGGGTCGATGGCCAACCCAATGGCACTTACTTACGCTAGCGAAACGCTCGAAGGCGACACACCTGCCGTTACTTACGCCACCGTCTATCCCCTCGGCATGTTTCTGCGCGTGATTATCGTGCAAGTAATGGTGATGTTTTTCTTGGGATAATGAGAAAGGAGTTGTAAAGGTGAAAAGGTGAAAGGGTGAAAGGGTGAAAGGGTGAAAAAATGGCTAACGCCCACCAACTTGTCAACTCGTAAACTTGAAAGGTGAAAAGATGAAAGGGTGAAAAGATGGCTAACGCCCACTAACTTGTCAACTCGTAAACTTGAAAGGTGAAAAGGTGAAAGGGTGAAAAAATGGCTAACGCCCACCAACTTGTCAACTCGTAAACTTGAAAACTAGTCAAATAATTTACGAGTTTGTAGACGCAGAAATTTTTTCACCCTTTCACCTTTTCACCTTTTCATTTTTTCACCTTTTCACTTTTTCACCCTTTCACCAACGATGCCGCCCTCTATTCTTCGCACGAAGTTAGCCTTTCAGTTCGTCTTCTAAGGCAAAGTATTTCCACAATGGGGCGTACATCATGGCTTGGTAAAGCTCATTGTTTTTGAGCATGCGTAACATCTCGTCGCGACTAACAACATGTACTTGAATGTCTTCCGTGTCGTCTAGATGTTGCCCCGACACTTTCTCCACATCTGTGGCCAGAAAGCAATGGCAACGGTTAGTCATTGTACCCGGATTGGGTGCAATAGTCATCAGCGGTCGCCATGTACCGTTACCATATCCCGTTTCTTCCAGCAGTTCGCGCTGTGCGGCCTGCATCGGTTCTTCGCCTTGTTCCATCACGCCTGCACAAATCTCCATCGCTGTTACGCCCAAAGCGTGGCGGTACTGGC
>NZ_HE999446.1:129725-140884 GCF_000312305.1 Prevotella conceptionensis 9403948
ACTCGTCTACCACCGCGCCCGTGGGCAGACACACCTTATCGCAACGTGCCGTTAGCCATTGTTTACGTATCAGATACTCGCGGCTCAGCACCTGCCAAGCCATTTCGTTGCCTTCTTCGCGCGTCTTTTCGTTCGGCGCAAGGCTTCTCTTTTCTTCTTTCATATTTTTTGGAGTTATGAAGTTATGGAGTTAAGGAGTTATGGAGTTATGGAGTTATGGAGTTATGGAGTTAAGGAGTTAAGCCAAATGCTTGGTTGCAGAGTGGATGGCAATCCTTGTCAACTGGTCAACAGGTCTACTCATCAACTGGTCTACTCATCAACTGGTCAACTGGTCTACTCGTCAACTAGTCAACTAGTCAACTAGTCAACTGGTCTACTCGTTAACTGGTAAACTAACAAAGCATACCACTCCCCTCTCCCCTTGGAGAGGGGCTGGGGGTGAGGCTTTACTCTCCTCCCTCTTTGGAGAGGGGTTGTAGGTGAAACCGTTTATCATCTTCCACCCTCAATCCCAGCTTTTCAACCTCAATTACTTCGGCATGCAGGTACATGCGATCGGCCTTCCTACCATAAAGAGGGTCGCCAAGGATGGGCAAATTTAGTCCATCGGGGTGTGCGCAGTGTACACGAAGTTGATGCGTGCGGCCTGTTAGCGGATAAAGGGCCACGATGGTGCGCCCCATTTCGTGCCCAATCACCTCGTATCGCGTAACGGCTGGCTTGCCATTTAGCCAGTCTACCATCTGCCGCGGACGGTCTAAGTAGTTGCTATTCAAGGGCAGTGATATTTCGCCCCGCTGCTTTTCGGGCGACAACAAGCCATCTAGCACCGCCACATAGCGTTTCTTTACCTCGTGATTTTCAAAAGCCAACTGCAATGTTCGGTGCATTTCCTTGGTCTTTGCGATGAGCATCAGCCCCGATGTGTCTTGGTCTAGTCGATGAACAACAAGGGGCGAGTCGGCATCTGGGTAGCGTTCGCGCATCAATTGGGCAACCGATGTACCGCCATTTCTGCCTGGAACACTCAACATGCCATGCGGTTTGCACACCACCACCAAGCCGTCGTCTTCGTAAACCACACGTAGAGCTTCGCGGTCGATGGGCTTTTGCGGTACGCACTGCACCGCTAAGCCCTGCAACATAAAGCCTAATGTTGGCCCACATTTGCCCAAACAGGCAGGATAGAACGCCCCTTCGCGCCTTATTTCGGTTTTGGGCGACCGCCCCAACCAAAACTCGGCCATGCTAAGCGGACGATAACCCATAACGAAAGCATGCTGCAACAGCTTTGGCGCGCAACATTCGCCCGTGCCGGCAGGTGGTGTTCGTTGGGGCGTTGGGGCGAAAATGTCGAGCAAGTTGCGGCGTTCGCCGCGCGCATTAAACATCTCGAACTGTTGGAAAAGCCAACGTTGCAGCGCGTCTGATAGTCGTTTGCGCTTGGTTTTTAAGTCTGTCATCGCCTTTTCCTGCACATTCAGTTCGGCCTGCAAGCATTCAATTTGGGCCTTTATCCGCTGTTTCAACCTACGCAACTCCGCCTTCTGAAACTGACTTTCAGCCACCATCGCCGCTTGTTCTTCGGCTGTTGCGCCCCGTCTGCGCTTGTCTTCGCGTTCTTTTTTGGCCTCGGCCATCATCGTTCGGTAAGCATTCAACTCCGTTTCGGCCGTTTCTTGTTCGTTGGCAAGGCGCGTTTTCAGCTCGTTAAGCAGCGGGTTACGCTCCATTTCGCTTAGTTGTACGTTAATTTCGCTTATCTCGCGTTCGTGTATTTTGAAGTAACCATTGGGCTGCAAGTAGTCGAACACGGGCGGAACAAAGCCTTCCCACGTGGCCTTACCGCCTAATTGCCCCGAAAATGCGGCCAAATAGCCCAACTCTGTGCCGTGGTGTGTGGGGCGTTCAACCACCAATACGCCGAACATCTTGCCCTGTGCCACCTCTTCGCGCCACGTTTCGTGCTGCGCAACAAGTCCCTTTACCTGCTCGGCAGCCATTAAGCACAACGCATCAGGCTCGTAAAAGAAGGGGTTGTTCATCTTTTCGGGTCTCGGAAGAGTGGTATGTAGGGGATGGAACATGATGTGGCGGAATGGTAAATAGTGTGAAAACCCATTGCCGAGGCAGGGCTTGCTGTTGCAAAGTTAATCAAAAAAACGTACTTTTGCCCACATCGTAAAACGAAAAATGGAATGAAGACAGACATGCAAAAGATGCGCAACGGCGAACTTTATCGCTTTGATGGTGAAGAAAGCTCACCAATTTGCCCACCGCAACAACCACATCTGCCAACGATTAACAACCATATTATGCGAAATAAGTTTTTTATTGGTCTGCTTTTGGGGCTATTCCTGCCCCTCCACCTTGTGTCCCAAACTCGCGAAGACGTTGTGGCCATCAACACAGCGATGTGGGAAACGAAGAAGATAAGCGAGAATATAGAGGTGCGACAGATGCGTTGGCCCTTGCTATACGGCTGTGCCCAAACCGTTACTGTGGCCGAAATTACGCCCAAACGCGGCCTGGTATTCGACATTGCGGTTGCAGATGGCGGTGCCACAGTGGGCGAAATGGCGCGCCGCACCAAGGCTTTGGCAGCCATCAACGGTTCGTATTTCGACATACATAAGCGTTCGGCCATCACTTACTTACGCCAAGGTCGCACCGTTATCGACACAACAACTACGGCCGAACTGGCTCTTCGCGTAACGGGAGCTATCCGAACGCACGGCCGAAAGCTCCACATCATGCCCTGGAACAAGGCAATCGAGCAGCGTTACCGTTGTAGGCATGGGTCTACATTGGCCTCAGGGCACCTACTTCTCTATCGCGGCAAGGACGTTTCGTTGCGTAGCAGCAGCATGGGGTTCATCGTTAAAAAGCATCCACGCACGGCTATCGCCCTCACTTCGCGCGGAACGGTGCTTTTCGTCACCGTAGACGGACGGCATCCGGGTTATGCTGGCGGCATGAACCTTATCGAACTGCGCCACTTTTTGCAACAGTTGGGCTGCACCGATGCCCTTAATCTAGACGGCGGAGGTTCCACCACACTCTGGGCAAAAGGGTATAATGCCAATGGCATTGCCAACTATCCCTGCGACAATCGCAAGTTCGACCACGACGGAGAGCGCAAAGTAGCCAATGCGGTGGTGGTGATGAAGAGGGGGAAGTGATGAGAATAAAAACAAGAAAACAGCACTTAGGGCTAACATTATATATTGAAAGGGCAAAAGATAGGTTAACTAAAAGAAATAACACGCTGTTTGTTTCGTTAATAGGAAACAAACGTTTATCTTTGCATATATAAACCGAGGACACATGAGAAGACACAATATTGAAGTGGTTATGATGGAAGAAGCCTTAGCGTTTGTTCGTTCCACTCCACTAAAAGTGCAAGAGAAAATCATCTATAACTACCGCAAGATAGAGCAAGGGGTTATGGATACCGCACTTTTCAAGAAACTAGAAGGAACTCAAATATGGGAGTTCCGAACTCTATTTAATGGTAACTGCTACCGATTATTTTCTTTTTGGGACACGGAAACAGAGACTTTAATTATCGCCACACATGGTATAGTTAAGAAAACGCAGAAAACTCCCCCTAAGGAAATAGCCAAAGCAGAAGGGATTAGAAAACAATATTTTGAACAAAAACATAAGTAGACATGGCAAAGATGAACTTAACGCCACTCTCCGAACTGGTTGATGAGGTTTTTGGAAAAGAGGGAACGCCTAAACGCGATGCAATGGAAGAGCGATTGAAAGAAGAAACCCACGCATACTACGTGGGTGAGGCCATACGAAAAGCTCGTGTGGCCCAAAACCTAACACAAGACGAACTAGGCAAACGTATCGGTGTACAAAGGTCACAAATATGCAAATTGGAAAGTGGGAAGAGCGTTATTACCCTTCCTACAATGAGTCGTGTGTTTCAAGCATTGGGCATATCTACCGCCACTCTCGATTTAGGTGCGGCAGGTAAAATTAGCTTGTGGTAGCACAACATGCTTTGTTAGAATGAGTAAAAGTACGGAGATTACATTGTGCTTTAACCATTCTTTAACGCACATTGCCCACCATCTCACTCGTAAAAGCAGCCCCTTTCACCACCATCTACCCTTCTCTCCTCCTCAAAATCCCCTATCTTCTACAACGCCTTAGCAATAAGATAGCCGCCACCTAGCAACCAACAATATAGCAGGGCGGCAAGGAGGAAGGGTTTGGCACCAGCCTTTTTAAACTTATCGATGCTGGTTTCGGCACCCAAAGCGGTCATCGCCATTGTGAGAAGAAAGGTATCGAAGGTGTTAATGGCATCGTTAACAGCGGGAGAAAAGAGGTTTAGCGAGTTGAAACCGATAACCACCAAGAACAAAACGGCAAACCAAGGGATGGTTATCCCCTTGCGCTTTGTTTGCGTTTCGGCATCGCCCTGCTTGCCGTGTGCCACAAACCAACTCACCACAAGCAACACAGGAACCAACATCATCACCCTAATCATCTTTACAATGATGGCTATATCAGACACGCCTTTGCCCATTGCGTTGCCAGCACCCACCACATGAGCCACCTCGTGCACGGTGCTGCCCGTCATAATGCCCATCGATTGCGGCGAAAGGTCTAGCACACCATTGCGATAAAGCACGGGATATAGAAACATGGAGAGTGTTCCGAAGATAACAACAGTAGACACAGCCACGGCTGTTTTATAGGGTTTGGCATTGATTGCGCCCTCTGTTCCCAACACGGCAGCCGCCCCACAGATGCCTGCGCCCACCGAAATAAGCAGCGTTATGCTGCGGTCGAGTTTCAAAATTCGGCCGATAAGCAACCCTCCGCCAATGGTTACGCACACCACAATGGCGTCAACCACGACGGCAGACAGTCCTACGGCTGTTACATCTTGTAGCGTTAATCGGAAACCATACAGCACAATACCCACTCTAAGCACCCTTTTGGCACAGAAAGTGATGCCCGGAACCCACGTCGGCGGTAGGTTATTGCGCAGGCTGTTGGCATAAATCATGCCCAATACGATGCCGATAATCATCGGACTAATAGAAAGATGCTTAGCCCAAGCCATGTCGCCAAGATAGAAAGCGGCAAGCGAAAAGAGGGCAATAAGCAAGATGCCGTGCAGCATACTGCTGCGTTGTTCGTTTAACATTGTGTGATATTATATTTTTAAAAGCCTCACCCCCAACTACAACCGGCCTCACCCCCAACCCCTCAACAAAGAGGGAGGAGAGTAAAGCCTCACCCCCAACCCCTCTCCAAGGGGAGAGGGGAGTGGTATGCTTTGTTAGTTGACAAGGATTGTCGTCCACTCTGCAGCCAAGCATTTGGCTTAACTCCTTAACTCCATAACTCCTTAACTCCATATCTCCTTAACTCCTTAACTCCATAACTCCTTAACTCCTCAATATTCCTCCTCCCCTCCTTCTGCCATCAAGCTCTCGGCCACCTCGCACAATTCGGCGTACCATTCGCGCCCGAACCGCTCGGTTAACGGACCTTCCAAGAAACGATAGAGGGGCAGATTCAGTTCGCGACCCTTCTTTACGGCCGGTCTACACACATCCCAGCGGTGATAGTTAAGGCCAACAAGGTCGGCATCGAAACGCTTTTCGCGAATGGGATAGAGTGCACAGGATATGGGTTTACGAAACGAACAGAGCCCTGCTCGATGCGCCCGGTCGAACGTACAAAGGCAAAGCCCCTTGTCGTAACAAGTAAAAACACAGTCTTTGCCGTTAACGATACTCGTCACCAGGTCGCCCTCACGGTCGGTACAGGCCACGCCCTGCTTGTCGATAACGGCCTGTGCTTGTGCCGATAGGTCGGTCCACACGACGTCCAATGCGTCTTCCATAGCCGCAATTTCATCAAGTGTAACGGGTGCTCCAGCATCACCCTCGATACAACAAGCACCCTTGCAGGCGTCGAGGTCGCAACAAAAGCATTCGGTGATGAGGTCGGAGGAGATAAGTATGTTGCCCACTTGCATAATGGGCGGTATGTTGTTGTTCATTGTTTACCAGTTGATGGGCGTTTGTCCGCGCGAAGAAAGGTAGGCGTTGGCCTGCGAAAAGTGATGGTTGCCAAACCATCCGCCACGGTTGGCCGATAGTGGTGAGGGGTGAACCGATTGCAAGATGCAATGCTTACGGGCATCGATAAGCGCGGCCTTCGAGCGCGCATAACCACCCCAAAGAATAAAGACAAGTCCCTCGCGCCCTGCATTTAGCCGTGCTATGGCAGCATCGGTGAACGTTTCCCAGCCCTGCCGTTGGTGACTGGCAGCCTGATGCGCACGCACGGTGAGCGTGGCGTTAAGCAAAAGCACACCTTGCTCGGCCCAGCGCGTTAGGTTTCCGCTTGTGGGGATGGGCGTGCCAAGGTCGTTGTTTATCTCCTTAAAGATGTTTTGCAGCGAGGGCGGAAAAGGCACGCCATCGTTAACCGAAAAGCTTAAACCATGCGCTTGTCCGTCGTCGTGATAAGGGTCTTGCCCAATTATCACCACTTTCACCTTATCGAAAGGGCATAAGTTAAAGGCATTGAACACCAGTTGTGCAGGCGGAAAGCATTGATGCTGCTTGTATTCGGCATGCACAAAGGCAGACAAGGCCTTGAAATAAGGTTTCTCGAACTCGTCGGCCAATTGCTCTTTCCACGAAGATTCTATCTTTACATCCATGCTTATTGTTTGTTTTATCAGTTGACAAGTTGACGAGTTGACAAGTTAACAAGTTAACAAGTTGAACTGTTGAACTGTTTACAAGTTGACCTGTTAACAGCTAGACAAGGCAGTTTGCCTATCTTGCCATGAACTAGGACTTACCGAAAGCATCATTTTACGACATACAAAGGTATGAAAAAATGCCCATTTACACGTTAGCCTACACATGCTTATTTATCTACAAGCGGTCATTAAAACCAACTTTCTATCTTTTGTCGATGTCCAAGCAATGTTAAATCAAGTATTTATATTTTACAAAACACACCCTTCTCGCCCACCCATTCTAGCAAAAACAAACGCTCTTTAGCAGGCAAATTGCCGCTATTTTCCATCTTACACATCTTTTGTTTTGTCTATTTTTAGGGTCAGAACCTGCGTTTTGCACCATTTTACCTTTCTATTTTGGTTGCCAACGCATTATTTTTTGTGCCCAATTACACGCTTTTTGCCCCTAAAAACCCACTTTTTAACGGCTATTTTGCCCTTTTCGGCCATGTTTTTAATGGTTGTAAAAGGTTTATTTATACCAATTGCGGTGGATATTTATGCTTTTCGCCTTGCATTTAGTAGCATTTTACACTGCATTTAGCATCAAAACGCATTGCATTTAGCACCAAAACGCACGGCGTTTTGCACCATATTAGACTGCGTTTTGCACCAAAACGCATTACATTTAGCGGCAAAACGCACCACATTTAGCAGCAAATAGCCCCGAAACTGGTGCAAATGGCGTTTTTATTAAATAAAAATTCATTTCGCTGCATTGGCAAGCTAACCCCATTTTGCACCAAAACTAACCTCCACGAGAATCGATTATTTGCGGCAAGATGAGCGGTTGGTGGAGAAAAAGGGCACTCTTAGTGTTAAAATTCTCGCTGAAAAGCTTACAAAGATTGACGGATTAACGAGTTGACAAGTTAGTGGGCGTTAGCCTTTTCTCACCTTTTGCTAGTTGACGAGTTGACGAGTTAACCTGTTGACAAGTTGGTGGGCGTTAGCTATTTTTCAACCTTCTTAGTTGACTAGTTGACAAGTTAACGAGTTAACAAGTTGGTGGGCGTTAGCCATTTTTTCACCTTTAAAAGTCTTTTCACCTTTACAATTCTTTTGTTTCTTTCCAATTGATAGGCGTTTTGCCGCGTGAAGAAAGATACTCGTTAGCTTGCGAAAAGTGTTTTTTACCAAAACTACAACCAAAATTAACTGCCCGCGGCGAGGGATGAGCCGATGTTAAAACGAGATGCTTGTTAGAATCGATACACCTGCCTTTCTTGCGCGCCTTTACACCCCAAAGCATGAAAACAAGTCCTTCGCATTCATCATTCAACCGCTTAATAACAACATTGGTAAACCTTTCCCAACCTTTTCTCTGATGACTTGCTGGCTTATTTGCCTGCACAGTGAGTATAGAGTTGAGCAAAAGTACGCCCTGTTCGGCCCATCGTGTTAGGTTCCCACTGGTTGGAATGGACGTTTTGAAATCCTCGCTTATCTCCTTAAAGATGTTATTCAGCGATGGCGGAAAAGGCACACCATCTTTAACCGAAAAGCTTAAGCCATGCGCTTGCCCCTCACCTGGATAGGGGTCTTGCCCGATTATCACCACTTTTACCTTGTGGAAGGGACACAGATTAAAGGCATTAAATAAATCTTTTTCAAGTGGAAAGCATTTATTCTGCTTATACTCGCCATCTACAAAGTTAGACAATTCCTTGAAATAAGGCTCTTCAAACTCGTCGGCCAGTTGCTCTTTCCACGAAGATTCAATCTTTACGTTCATGTTTACAGTTTGTATTATCAGTTTACAAGTTGACCTATTAACAAGTAGATAAGGCCGTATGCTTATCTCGTTGTTGACCTGCACTTGTGAAAAACGTTGTTTATCGACATACAAAGGTATGAAAAAATGCGCATACTCACTTGCAAGTTTAGGTAAACAATGCTATATTTGCAACATTATCACGAATTATTTCAAACTTATATTACTCATGTTTATGAAAATATTAGCCTACGTGCTTTTCGCTTTCTCCGCCCTGTTGGCCTCGTGTCACCGCGCGCCCATTGTGGTTAATGCGGATGAAATAGCAGCCACCAAGCAGTTGAATGAGAAATATCACGACCTGATTGTGGGACATTGGCATCATTTCAGTCAGACAGAATTAACGGAAGTTACTCAAGAATTCGTCTTTAAAACCGACGGAACTTATACCGGACACATATTATATAGGTCACGCAAACAGGTGATGGTTGGCGGTAAACCCGTGCTAACCGACTGGACAAAGCAAATTGATGAAGATCTGGAAGGCCAATGGGGGCTGATGTATAGCAAAAGCCAAAGCCGAAATCTACTACACCTAAATAGCAAATCTCATTTCGTCAGGATGGGCGTTATAGAGTTTTTCAACGCCAACCAATCGAAACTAATCATCGAGTCGCCTCTCGCAATCGAAAGTGGACGTATTGAGTTCTCCCGCAAATAGGGCGCGAACACGCTTGGAGGGCTACAAGATGATGAGTAATCATCAAAACAAATTGGTTTTAGAAATTCGTCAATCAACAAAGACTTTACCATCAATCTGCCGGTACAAAACCACTAGTATTGCGGCTACAAGTTATCGGTAGTGTGGCTACAAACTATCGGTAGTGGCACTACCAGCCGTTAGTAGTGTCACTACAACTCGCTTGTAGCCGATAAGGGGGTTAATAGCGTATCATACAACAGTCTACTCCATCCCTCTTAACCGTTCGCGACAGCTCTCCAAGATAGCGATTAGCTCTTCTTGCTTGTCGGCACGCAACATCGCTATGCGCGTTTGCTTAAAATCGGGAATGCCCTTAAATATAGGACTTGCCGCCAGATGGCGGCGCGTGTGCAGTATGCCGCGATATTCGTCTATACGCTCAATGTTGATGCGCAGTTGTTCTTCCAGCAAGTCAATCTTTCGGTCGATGGTGAGCGAAGGGTCTTGGGGCAAGCCTTCAAGATGGTCTTTCATCTCCTTAAACACCCAAGGCCGACCGAATGTGGCACGCCCAACCATCACCGCATCAACGCCATAACGACTGAAAGCCTCTTTGGCTTGCTGCGGCGTACAAATGTCGCCGTTGCCGATAATGGGGATATGGATACGCGGATTGGCCTTCACTTCGCCGATATAACGCCAGTCGGCCTCGCCCGTATACATCTGCGAGCGCGTTCGGCCGTGTATTGTAAGGGCTGCTATGCCACAATCTTGCAGCTGTTCGGCCAACGTGGGGATGATAATTTCTTCGCAATCCCATCCCAATCGCGTTTTCACCGTTACGGGTGTACGCACCGCGCGCACCACCTGGCGTGTTATCTCCAACATCAGCGGCACATTTCTCAGCATGCCCGCACCAGCCCCTTTGCCTGCCACTTTCTTCACGGGGCAACCAAAGTTGATGTCAATCACATCGGGACGGCTTTGTTCCACAATGCGTGCAGCCTCAACCATCGACTCCACATCGCGCCCGTAGATTTGTATTCCCACAGGGCGTTCGTCGTCGCTGATGGTTAGTTTGCTCACGGTAGACTTCACCGAGCGCACCAATGCCTCGGCACTGACAAACTCGGTGTACACCATTGCCGCGCCAAAACGTTTGCAAAGCAGGCGAAACCCTATGTCGGTGACGTCTTCCATCGGGGCGAGGAAGAGCGGATGAGCATCAAACGATATGTTTCCTATTTTCATAAATGCAAAGGTACGAAGACTTAACCAATAAACAAAACATGCAGATAAGGGGGCGGCAGGCACGCAAACGAAATGCGGAGACTTGCATATTTCTTGACCAAAAAGGCCGTTTTTTCGTTTTTTCTTTATATTTTTGTGGCACGAACCCTTATATCGACATGCCCATGGAACAGCTATTGCACTATGTTTGGAAACACAAGCTATTCGCAACTGCACCTTTGAAAACAACCGAAGGCGTAGATGTGGAGGTGATTGACGTGGGATTGCACAACGACAACGCCGGCGCCGACTTCTTTAACGCCAAAGTTAAGCTTGGCGATACGCTCTGGGTGGGCAACGTAGAGATACACGACATGGCCTCGCAATGGTTTGAACATGGGCATCACAACGACCCGCGATATAATAATGTGGTGCTGCACGTGGTGGGAAAGGCCGACATGGAGTGCCTAACGCAAGACGGCAAGCAACTGCCACAAATGGAATTGGCCGTGCCCAAGGGCATTGCGGACCACTATGACGAGCTGTTGGCGGCCGATAAGTTTCCGCCTTGCCACCACATCATCCCCCAATTGCAGCGACTTACGCTGCACAGCTGGCTGGCCGCCCTACAAACAGAGCGGCTGGAAAGCAAAACCGAGGCGGTGGCACGGCGCGTTGAGCAGGCAAAGGGGTCATGGGAAGATGCTTTCTTC
>NZ_HE999446.1:140999-160147 GCF_000312305.1 Prevotella conceptionensis 9403948
GCAGGCAAAGGGGTCATGGGAAGATGCTTTCTTCATCACTTTGGCGCGCAATTTTGGGTTCGGCGTAAACGGCGATGCCCTCGAACGCTGGGCAGCCAACGTGCCTTTGCGATGCGTTGACCACCATCGCGACAATGCTTTTCAGATAGAGGCACTCTTTATGGGGCAGGCAGGACTGCTAAACGATACGGTCATACCCACCCGAAACAGAGAGGCAGCCACGGCAGATGGCTATTTTGGGCTACTTAAAAAGGAGTACGCTTACCTTGCGCACAAGTTTAACTTGCAGCCATTAGACCCTTCCTTGTGGTTGTTTCTTCGACTCAGGCCGCAGAATTTTCCACACATCCGACTGTCGCAACTGGCCGTTCTTCACCATTCGCGCCGGGCATCGTTGGCCAACATCGTGGCTTGCGTAAATCTAACACAGCTGCGTAAAGCCTTGGCCACGCAGGTTTCGGGCTATTGGCAAACGCATTATGTGTTTGGCGGAGAAAGTAAAGCCAGCGACAAAGCTCTCTCTACGGCCTCGCGCGATGTGCTCATCCTCAACACCGTTGTGCCTGTTCTTTCGCTTACGGCCGTCATCGCCACAACGATGTTCTGTGCGACCGCGCCTTCCAACTGCTCGACGAGCTTAAAGCGGAGGATAACCACATCGTTAGGATGTGGAAAGCGTGCGGCCTAGAAGTGAATAACGCTGGCGATACGCAGGCTCTTATACAGCTTAAAAACGAATATTGCGACCGCAAAAACTGCCTAAGATGCAGAATTGGGTATGAATATTTGAGGAGATAACTTGTTGAGGAGTTAAGGGGTTGAGGAGTTATGGAGTTAAGGAGTTAAGGAGTTAAGCCAAATGCTTGGCTGCAGAGGGGGGACGACAATCGTTGTCAACTCATAAACTCATAAACTAACTCATCAACTAATAAGGCATATCACTCCCCTCTCCCCTTTGGAGAGGGGTTGGGGGTGAGGCCGGTTGTAGTTGGGGGTGAGGCCGGTTGTAGTTGGGCTGAGGCTTTTAAAATAACTATATATATGTACACATTCACAACCGAGATGGAAGTTCGCGATTACGAATGCGACATCCAAGGCATTGTTAACAACGCCAATTATTTGCATTACACAGAACACACGCGCCACCTTTTCTTGAAACACACAGGGCTAAGCTTTGCCGGTCTGCACGAAAAGGGAGTGGATGCCGTGGTGGCACGCATGACTTTGCAATACAAAACGCCACTACAATGCGACGATATCCTTGTTTCTAAACTCCGTATTACGCAAGAAGGCATCCGATATGTGTTCCATCACGACATCTTCCGCAAGCGAGATGATAAACTTTCGTTCCGTGCCACGGCCGAACTTGTATGCTTAGTGAACGGCAGACTGAGCCGAAGTGAGGAAATAGACAAGGCTTTCGCACCCTTTATAGATCAGCAATCGGCCGATAAATAAGCCATGTTCCCGTTAGCTAACGGTTATAGAAACGGCAAGAAATAGAGCCAAGTAAACATGTTACCCGTCAACATGTTTACTTGGCTATGGCCTTGTTAACTTGTAAACCCGTCTACTCGTTAACTTGCCGACGTGTAAACTCGTCTGCTTGTCTACTTATAAACTCGTAAACTAAAAGAAACTTAACCCGCTCCATGAACGACAACGAGACCCGAAACGCCATCGCACTGACACGCGTTAATTACTTTAACCTTGCTGGTTTGGCACAGTTATACCGACAGTTGGGTTCGGCCACGGCCGTTATTGCACACCGAAACGACCTGCGCGAGGTGCTGCCCGATGCCTCGCCACGCCTACAAGAGGCTATGAGCAACATCGAACAGCACCTCAAAGCGGCCGATGCCGAGATGGAATACAACCTACGCAACGGCATACAGGCACTTGCTTTGGCCGACGACGAATACCCGCAACGACTTAAAAACTGCGATGATGCACCGCTAGTGCTGTTTTATAAAGGTACGGCCAGCCTTAATCGGGCGCGCGTTATCAACATTGTTGGCACGCGCCACTGCACAGCCTGTGGGCAAGACCTTATTCGCCGCTTTGTTTCGGAGTTGAAAAACCTTTGCCCCGAAGTGCTTATCGTTAGCGGACTGGCTTACGGCGTAGACATCAACGCGCACCGACAAGCCTTAGCAAACGGGCTAGACACGGTGGGCGTGCTGGCTCATGGGCTGGACTATCTCTACCCCACTCGCCATAAACAAACGGCCAACGAAATGCTTACACAGGGCGGACTGCTCACCGAATTTCTCACCAACACCAATGCCGACAAGCTAAACTTTGTGCGAAGAAACCGCATTGTGGCCGGCATTTCAGATGCTTGTGTGCTGGTAGAGAGTGCTGCACATGGCGGAGGACTTATCACTGCGGCCATCGCTCGCGACTACAACCGCGATGTTTTCGCCTTCCCTGGTCCCGTGGGCACACCATATAGCGAGGGCTGCAACAACCTGATACGCGACCATAAGGCCCAACTGGTTGCCTCGGCAGCCGACTTTGTGCACGCGCTAGGCTGGGAAACCGACCTTAAACGCATGCAAGCCAAACGCCAAGGCATAGAGCGACAATTGTTTCCACAGCTCTCTGGCGAAGAACAAGCCGTGGTTCAGGCGTTGCAAAAGCTGAACGACCAACCCATAAACCAACTGTCGCTCACGGCCAACATCCCCATTTCGCAACTCACCGTGTTGCTTTTCCAACTCGAAATGAAGGGGATTTTAAAGCTATTGGCAGGCGGCAGCTACCATCTTTACGTCTAAAAAAGGTGAAAGGGGATAAAATGAAAAGGCGAAAAAGATGGCTTTTACCCCTTTTTTCGCTAACTTTGCGCAGTAAATTAGGGCATTACGCGCCGTTGGCACTGCCCCACAGCAAGTTCAAAGGCTAATTGCCGAGAACGCATTACACCATAATTGCAGAAAAAATAACAACCCATGAACATCGCCATTATAGGCTACGGAAAGATGGGCCGCATGATTGAAGAGATTGCCAAACAACGCGGCCACCACATCGTTTGCATCATCGACAAAGACAACCAAGCCGACTTCGACAACCCCGCCTTTGCATCGGCAGACGTGGCCATCGAGTTTACCACACCCCAAGCGGCCTTCGACAACTACCGCAAGGCCTTTGCACACAACGTAGAAGTGGTGTCGGGCTCCACGGGATGGCTTGCCCAACACGGCGAAGAGGTGCGCAAGATGTGCCAAGAAGAAGGCCAAACGCTGTTCTGGGCCAGCAACTTCTCTGTTGGCGTGGCCATTTTCCAGGCCTTAAACCGCCGTTTGGCCGAACTGATGAACCGCTTTCCGCAATACAATGTGCACATCGAAGAAACCCATCATGTGCACAAACAAGACGCACCTTCGGGCACGGCCATTACTTTGGCCGAGGAAGTTGTGGCACAACTAGACCGCAAAACAACGTGGGTAAAGGGCGAACAGCACTTGGCCGACGGCTCAATCGTACCCAGCGAGCAAACAACCGACAAGCAATTGGCCATCGACAGTTTCCGTCGCGGCGAGGTTCCAGGCATCCACACCATTGTTTACGACAGCGAGGCCGACAGCATCAGCATCACCCACGATGCCCATTCGCGCCGCGGTTTTGCCGAAGGCGCAGTGCTAGCTGCCGAATATGCCGCCACACACAATGGCTTATTAACGATGAACGACCTCTTTAAGTTCTGACAACAACATGCACCCGCACCCCCATACAGCACCGAAACCGACCATGTTTCACCACAACGTAAGGGGCAAAAGGCACAAAACATATAACTAACACTTGCAATGATAAACAAGAAAAAGAAAGAATTCGACCCACGCAAGCAGTGGACTAAATTCATCATCGTGGCACTTCTCTACCTCGCATTCCTCTTTTGGGTGGAAAGTTGGTGGGGATTGCTCGTTCTGCCTTTCATCTACGATGTTTATATTTCGAAGAAAATAAAATGGCAATGGTGGAAAGATTCCGAAGGACCTACGCGTTTTATCATGGGCTGGGTAGATGCCATAGTCTTCGCCCTTGTTGCCGTTTACTTCATCAACCTTTTCTTCTTCCAGAACTTTGTCATCCCTTCAAGCTCGCTCGAAAAGAGTTTGCTCACGGGCGATTACCTCTTCGTAAGCAAGCTGAGCTACGGTCCGCGCATCCCACAAACGCCGCTTACCATGCCATTAACCCAACACACCATGCCGGTGATTAACGTTAAGTCGTACATCGAGGTGCCGCACTGGGACTATCGCCGCGTAAAAGGCTTGGGAAACGTGAAACTTAACGACATCGTTGTGTTCAACTACCCATCGGGCGACAGCCTTGTTAACGAGGCACGATGGGCTGCTGCCGACTATTACCAAATGGTTTACTCGTATGGCAAGCAGCTATACGACCAAGCCAACCATCCCGTTAACCTCGACAGCATGTCGCTTTTGCAACAACGCGCCTACTTCCAGCACATCTATGCGCTAGGGCGTGCCTACATCTTGCAAAACCCCAACGAGTATGGCGACCTCATTTCGCGCCCCACCGACCGCCGCGAGAACTACGTTAAGCGTTGTGTGGGCCTTCCGGGGCAAACCCTTCAAATAAAGAACCGCATCGTTTACCTGGACGGCAAGCCCAACAAAGAACCAGACAACGTGCAATATACCTATTATGTTAAGCTGAAAGGAATGCTGCCCGACGACTTGCTTACAAGCCTAGGCATAACGCAAGAAGACCTGCAAAGCCTTAACACGAGCGGCGTTATGCCACTTACGGCAATGGCTGCAAAGGCACTTGCTGCACGAAAAGACATCGTTGAGAGCGTGAAACTGAACACCGATGCACCCACAGGCGACCTCTATCCCCTCAACGCCAACACTGGATGGACGCGCGATAACTACGGACCGATATGGATTCCCAAGAAAGGGGCTACCGTTAAGCTTAGCTTAGCCAACCTGCCGATGTACGAACGTGCCATTCGCGTGTACGAAGACAACGAGGTTGACGTGCGCAACGGACAAATATACATCAACAACAAGCCCGCCAACAGCTACACCTTTAAGATGGACTACTATTGGATGATGGGCGACAACCGACATAATTCGGCCGACTCGCGCTATTGGGGCTTTGTGCCCGAAGACCATGTGGTAGGCAAACCCATATTCATTTGGTGGTCGCATGATGTAGACCATCCCGGATTTAAGGGCATCAGATGGAACCGCTTGTTCAAGCTGGTGGATAAGATAAAATGATGTAGCCTTAGCCACCTAGGGTATTATAGGCGCGATGCCGCAGATTAAAGGCTGGTTCTAAAACTTACCTCCACTGGATTTTAAGACATACCTAAGAGCGATGGGACAAATGCAACGCTATGTTCTTGGCTTATATCGAGCCAACCATGTTGCATTTGTCCCACCTGTTTTTTAGGTTTCATCGGCCTTTCTCTGCATGTTCAGCGTGCCTGCGGCGATCAATCTCCCTGCCCTCGTGTTTACATCAGCCCCAACATTCTCACTCATCTCATTAAATCCGCACACATAACATGTTCCCACTACTCTCTTCTGCCTATCTCGCCCCCGTGCAATGGTATTCCAAACTCTTCCACAGCAATGGCTGTTGGATGGAACAACACGACCATTTCATCAAGCAAACCTACCGCAACCGCTGTATCATAGCCACGGCCAATGGGCCACAAGCCCTAACCATCCCCATCGAACGGCCATCGGGCGAGCAGGCCTCGCGCATGGCTATGAAAGACATTCGCATAAGCGACCACGGCAATTGGCGGCACATTCACTGGCAAGCCATCGTGTCGGCCTATAACGAAAGCCCTTTTTTTGAGTACTACGCCGACGACTTTCGCCCCTTTTTCGAGCGTCGTTTCGACTTTCTTTTCGACTTCAACCTCGAACTAACGCACACCATTTGCACCCTACTCGACTTTACACCCAACATCATTCTCACCCCCACTTTTGTACCAACGCAGGCGCAACTGGCTTCGGGTGCAAGTCTTCCAGCCGCTTTTGCTGATGCCGACGCAGGCACCGTCCCCACCTTCAAAGACCTCCGCGACACCATAGTGCCCAAAAATCCGCCCCACGACCCAGCTTTTACGCCCCGCACTTATTACCAAGTGTTTGCCCAACGCCACGGGTTCTTGCCCAATCTAAGCGTTATCGACTTGCTTTTTAACATGGGTAACGAGGCCCCGTTGTACCTTTAATGCCCGGCCTCTCGTAACGTTAGATATCTACTTGGCACTATCTAGGCCATTCATTTCACAGCCCATCACCGCCAACAGCTCACCCTTCTAACCTCCAAACGCCATCTTTCATTCCACAGGCTATAAGCGCTTGTAGCGAGCTTTTTCAGCTCTCGCTTTGGTACAAAACGTATTTAACACGGCGGTTAACGTAATAATGCATCATCAAGGCTTAGCAAGCGCATTTTCTGAACGATGAAAATGCGAACGATGGAATGGTTATGGTTTCGCTCTTAGACATTTGGCACTTGCGGTTTCTCATGCGCTTATATCCCTCACCTACGAGTGCAACATGGAGGTTTTTTAGTTCATTCGGCATCTAAATTCTTACTTAACTCATCCAATATACACAACACTTCAGTAGCTTTGTCAGTGGTAATCATGGCTGCATGTGCTTTGTAAGTTAGTGATTTTCAACTATAAAAACACAAAACAATAGCAAGACTATTAACCTTTTAGCGAACTTTCTTATATCGAACTGGCGTAAATAGTATAATCTTGTTCTTTTTATTGTTGCGTTTGTTAGTAATTGTATTATCTTTGTAAAACAAGATTAGGTAATCCTTACGAACAGCTGGTAGGGACTATTTGACTACATCTATTTTTCAATTAAGCAACAATGCGGATATACAGTCTATTATGTTTGGCCTTCCTGCTCGCCTATAACGGTTTTGCCCAAACAGGAATCATCCAAGGGCGCGTCATCAATGACAAGAACAACGAACCACTTGAGTTTGCAACAGTACAAGTACAAGGAACTTCTCTCGGAGCGACAACCTCTATAGAAGGAACATTTACAATCATGGGCGTACAGCCCGGTTTCCACAAAATCATCGTCAGTATGGTAGGTTTCGACACTAAAATCTCCGAGGAACTACAAGTACTGGGTAACCAAACCACTTTTATAGACATTATGGTCAGCGAAGCCTCTACAACGCTCAAAGAAGTTTTTGTTAGCCCCAATCTATTGCTTCGCCCCACCGAGAGCCCTGTCTCGGTACTCACATTAGGTGTACATCAAATTGAGAAGAGCGCTGGGGCCAATCGCGATGTTTCCAAACTGGTGCAAATACTACCAGGAGTTGGTGCTACAGCTCCTAATCGGAACGACCTCATCATACGTGGCGGAGGCCCCACAGAGAATGTATTTTACCTAGATGGCATAGAGATACCCGTGATTAATCACTTTGCCACACAAGGGGCATCGGGGGGTGTTGTCGGCATCATTAACCCCGACTTTGTGCGCGAAATCAGTTTCTATACGGGAGCTTTCCCTGCTAACAGGCCCAATACCCTTAGCTCCGTGATGGAGATTAAACAAAAAGATGGTAGCAGAGACAGACTGCATACAAAGGTTGCGGTAGGAGCATCGGATGCAGGGATTACCTTAGACGGGCCTTTGGGCAAGGATGCTTCGTTCATTGTTTCTGTTCGCCAATCTTATTTGCAGTGGTTATTCAAGGTGATTGGCTTGCCTTTTTTACCCACCTACAACGACTTTCAAATGAAATACAAATGGCGCATCAACCCACATCATGAGATTACCGTGATTGGTATAGGCGCTATCGACAACATGCACCTCAATAGAGGCCTCGAACAAACTGGTACCGAGGCGCAGAAATACATACTAGGCTACCTGCCCGAGTACTCCCAGTGGAACTATACCTTCGGGTTGGCCTACAAACACTACGGCAAACACTCCATCGACAGTTGGATTTTAAGCCGAAACATGCTGCGCAACGCAGGTGTAAAGTATAAAGATAACGATAAGTCGGCATCCAAAATATCCGACTACCAATCGGACGAAGCCGAGATTAAACTACGCTACGAGCGCAACTATACTACGCTGCCAATCAAACTTAATTTGGGAGCCGGCATCAAGTACAGCAACTATGCAAATGACGTATATCGCTTACAGTTCGCCTCGGGAAATGTTGTCCCCTTCCAATATCACAGCAGCATCGACTTGCTTTCTTATCAAGCCTTCGTGCAAGCGTCGGATCAGTATCTCAACAATCGGTTCAAGGTCTCGCTTGGAGTTAATTTAGTGGGCAACACTTTCACAGCCAGCATGAGCAATCCGCTCAAGCAATTGTCGCCCAGACTATCGCTGTCGTATTCATTTTCGGAAGACTTCGACCTCAATGCCAACATCGGGCGCTATGCGATGCCCCCCTCCTACACAACGATGGGCTACCGCAATACCGAGGGAAACTATGTCAATCGCAGCAATGGACTCAAGTACATCACCTCCAATCAAGCTATTCTGGGCATGGAATATCATCCGGGCAACTTCCTGCGTTTCTCTCTTGAGAGCTTCTATAAGCAGTATAGCAACTATCCTATATCGCTTACCGACGGAATTAGTTTGGCCAGCAAGGGAGTAGACTATGGACAAGTTGGCGATGAGGCCGTTATGTCTACGGGCAAGGGCAGGGCCTATGGCGTCGAAGTAGTGGCTAAGCTTATGGGGTGGCGCGATATAGACCTGACTGCTACATACACACTTTTTAGGAGTGAGTTTACAGACAAAAACGGCATCTACCGCCCCTCTTCGTGGGACACGAGGCACATCCTCAATCTTACAACAAGCTACAAGTTACCCAAAGGCTGGTACATCTCGGCTCGCTGGCGTTACATAGGCGGTGCTCCTTATTCGCCCATTGATGTGGAGCGTTCTACAAACAAGGCTGCATGGTCTATTACCAATCAGGCCTATACCGACTACGAGCAATTCAACACGCTACGTCTTGCCGATGCGCATCAGCTGGATATGCGCTTGGATAAGGAGTTCTATTTTAAGCATTGGATGCTCAATCTATATCTCGATGTGCAGAATGCCTACATCAGCAACATGCCATCCAAACCGATATATACCAATCGTGACACTGAGGGGAATGTAATGGACGACCCCACTTCGCCCCACACCAAACAGTTGCTTCGTCCACTGGTGTACTATAGTGGAACCATTCTCCCCACGATCGGGATTATGATTAAGTTCTAGACGAAGCACTTACAGACGGCAGGAATGGCTGTATCAAGAGAGCATCCGATACAGCCATTTTTGTCTAATCCTAAGGTTTCACCACGAAGTCCCCTTGTAAAAACAAGCCCAATGAACTTTACTAAAGACTACCTAACCAAGAAATCAAAGGGGCTAACACCATTTTGATACTGAGTTTACGCATTTCTGATTATCTTTGCAATAAGTAAACATCCCCACAAAAGGCATGAAAAAAATAAATATCCCAATGGTTCGGCTGCGCGCCCAACAGTTAATTAACCCCGATTTTACCGACGTAAAAGATGTTGTAGCCTGGATGGGAGCCATACAAGCACAACAACCCCGAATGGCAAAGCTGGCACTAGGAATACGTACACGTGGTGCAACGATGCAGCAAATCAAGCAAGCCCTCGACCGTGGAGAAATTCTTCGCACCCACGTACTACGCCCTACATGGCATTATGTAAGCCCAAACGATATTCGTTGGATGCTCAAATTGTCGTGCAACAGACTGAAATCGGCCTACGCATCGTTGATGAAAGGACACGGACTGACCATCACCGAGCAGATGTACGATACCGCTAACCAGCATATCTATGATATGTTAAGCGGTGGAAAGAGCCTTACCAAACAGCAAATTACAGAACGAATAGCTGAAAAAGGCTTACCTTCGGACACCATTTTTATGAACCGCTTTTTGGAGAATGCCGAATGCGAGGCACTCATTTGCAGCGGCCCTGAAGCGGGAAACACACATACCTACATGCTCTTAGACGAGCGAGTAGCCCCTATGCCCTTACCCACAAAAGACGAGGCGTTGAGCAAATTGGCACGCAATTATTTTAGAAGTCATGCCCCCGCAACGTTAGACGACTTCTGTTGGTGGTCGGGATTGTCAATGAAAGAGGCGCGATTGGGCGTTGAAATTATTGAAAAAGAGCTTCAAAAGGTCGCTTTCAACGATAAAACTTACCTGCTGCACGATTCTTCTTCAATCGACATCAAAGAGAAAGAAAGCTTTATCTTTCTGCCTGCTTACGACGAATACATCATTGCCTACAAGTATCGCGGCGATGTTTTGCAAGCTTCTCACAACAGCAAAGCATTTACTAACAACGGTATTTTCTTTCCTCTTATCCTACAAAATGGCAGGGCGACGGGTAATTGGAAAATGACTTTGACACGCCGAAACATCGCCGTCAACACATCTTACTTTGATAACGACACCCCAACTGATTTGTCTGCGGCTGAAGAAAAAGCCCGTTTGCAACTTATTTCATTCCATAACTAACGGTAAAAATGCCGAAGTTATCGAGTTTCATGCCACATTTGGTTAAGCCATAAAAGGCGAAAAGGCTGTCCAGTTCGCGTTGCGAACGCCGCCGCATAATCCAATCGCGCTCTTGATGGCTGTTTAATACGAAAGCAATCATTTTTAACTGAGGGTGCCAAGGCTGACCAGTATAGACCAAAAAGCCGCCTGGTTGCAGTGCGGATAAAGCACCAGAGATGGCCTTACAAACAAGCTCGTTATCACCAAACAGCTCGAATATACCGGAAATAATAACAATATTAGGGGCAAAATTCAGCTGTCGATATGAGTCTTTATTAAAACAATCAAGACGAGTAAACCGTATATTTTGAAGTCCTTGCTGTTGTATCTGTGCCTCGCCGAAAGCAATGTTTGCTTCCGAAAAATCGTTTATAACCACTTCTATTTCAGGAAACTTGCGCTTGATGTCGAACAAATAATTACCCGTTCCACCGGCAATGTCGAGTATTTTCACGGGTTCATTGCGCTGTTCGAGTGCTTTAATACGTTCTTCTACAATTGATATGAGATTCTCTCGGCGTATTCTCACTCCTCTCCAACCAATGGCGTTAAGATAGCCTTTGTCTATCCATCGCCCAATTGGTCCGCATCCCTGCGCTTGGTTGCGATAAACATAATCGAGAGACATACCCGAATCAAAACCATATTTTAGTCCCACACGCATTCCTTTGCTAAGAAATCCCAAATGATGGAGCATCCATTTCTGTATCCCAAAGCCCCAACGTTCAATTCGGGGAAGCATATTCAGGGCCATTTTGTTATACTCGTCAACTGTAAATTTATCAGGCATACAGGTCGTTGGCGGTTGTTCGAGTGAGAAACAGCGGTTGATAAACTCAGCGATAGGATTGTAAACCTGCTCACGTTGCGTTTCAAACAATAGCCCGTGATAAAACCCTTTGAGCTTGATAAACCGCTTTTGGGTGGAGCTGATGTCAACAAAAAAACGCTTTTGCATATCGTCTTTCACCACGTAATCTTTACCGGCAGAGAGCAACAGCGTCGGTATGGTAATGGCAGCAGCATCTTCTACGATACGCTTTCCTGCTTTCAGCAAATCCAAGAGATAGTGCGCATCAATTTCTCTAGTAATTAGCGGGTCGGTGTCGTACGCCTTTTGTTGTTCTACATCATGTGTCAACACCTTCGATTTTACATAACTGGGCACCGTAAGGTGTTTGAAAAGCCGGGCTGCCAACGCAATTCCCGTCTTTGCAAAAGGCACATATAGCTTAATGGTAAACGCAGGAGCAAGAAGTGCCATACCGGCAATACGGGGCGCAAAGTCATGACACCACGCCGAAACAATTACGCCTGCAATGCTGTTAGCCACCACAAAGATGTCTCTCTCAACAATTCCATACTGCTCATGGAGGTATTTCACGAAAGCATCCAAGTCGCGTACATAGTCCATAAAATGGGGCGAAACGGGTTGCGAAGTGTGCCCCAGTCCACGCATATCAAAGCCAAAGATGTTGAAATGAGCAAATTGCTCGTTCTCGGCAAAGGCCTGCAAACGTCCCGAATGTTCGTGCCCACGATGCAATATCACAATGGTCTTCTGCGAAGGGTTGTAATTCCACACCCTATAAAAAATGTCCGCGTTGTCAAAACTCTTAAATGTTCCTGTTTCCATTTTTATCTCTGGTTAAATTTTTACTTATCATTAACAGCACCGTTTCACCTATTCGGCGACTCCGAAAACGGCCCATTGCACAATGAATACATAGCTTTCGAGGCACATCTTCGGCTTTCATCTTCTCTAAAACCGTATTGACAATACGCTCCTCACAGGCTTTGGGGATAGTGGCAATATCCAAAAGCGGAAAGCAATGGTAATCTGCCGATGTGCGAAAGTAGGCGTTTTCGGGTAATTCGGCTGAAAGATCGAACACCGAGACCTCTCCTAACAGGGCGAATTTCCGTGCAGAACGGCATGAAAGCAAGCCTCCAACGAAGATGTTGGGTGCAATTTCTACAGATGCCTGACGAGAAAACAGCCACAATAGGCGATACACTGCGATATAGGGAAAATAGAAAATATAACGCAAAAAACCAATGCGGCCGTGGTCGTCTTTAAGAAAATGCCGATTAGAGCGATAATAAGCATGGCCCAATAAGAGTAAGACGAGTATGCCCCACAATAAAAAAATACTGCATAAAACCGAATGTTCGATGGCAAACAACAACGCCGTCAGCCCCACGGCGGCAACAAAAAAGTAAACCTTTGCTATTTGTTGGTTGCGCTTTTTACGGTAAGGAAACATCCATAACGTGAGAAAACCTGCCATCAAACCGGTAGTAATATCGATGAAATGGTGCTGATATACCAAAAGGGTAGACAGCATTAACAACACCAACCACATTCTCAGTAAGTTTCTGAACCTGCTATTTCGCACCCCACTCCAAAAGATACAGGCATAACCTATATGTAAAGACGGAGCCTGATTAAAAGGCGTATCGTACGTATTGATGACGGAAAACAAAATATGGGCTGTTTCCGGACGTACAAAACTTTGTTTTAACGGAAAGATAATAAAACAAATTCCCGATAAAATGGTTATAAAAACGATGCGTTTACTTAATGTCGACAGTTGACGAAAGGTATTACAAAGGAAGAAAACCCATATAAAAAACACCACACTACTGCTATAAAAATAGATGGCAAAAGGTACAAACGGTATGGCCTTTTCAAACGAAAAGCAAAGCGAAGACACCTCTTTAAGCGATGCCGCATAGCTTGCTGCAAAAGTATAAACAGCATAGAATACTCCCCAACAAATAACAAGGGCGATGTATTTGCTTGCTTGCAAGCATTTGTTATCTATACCGCAACGCTGCATCAAACCGTTTGGCAAGGGCCGCTTACACGCCCACATCGTTTTGTCGTCTATTTGGGAATGCTCCATAAAGTCTTTCGGTGCATAAAAGCCGATAACAAACAAGTGGGTAAAAGCGAAAGGAAAGCGATGGAAAGGCGCATTTTTGGCGGAAAAACCACCTGTGCTTTGCGCTGCGCTATGGCCTTTGTCATTGTTTCAACAGCCCGATTTAAGGGCATGCAGAACGGACATTTGGAAAGGTCGTTACGGTATATCTCTCTCAATCGAGGCGTATCTATGTAGCCTGGAACAAGTGTTGTAACCGTTATTTGATAGTCGGCCAAACTTCGGCGATAAGCATCGGCTATCTGTATCAAGGCTCGTTTGCACTTGGCATATACGCTTGCGCACGGATAGTGCAGCAATCCGGCCACCGAGGCAATCACAACCAAATGTCCACCGGATGCCTTCATCGTTTCTCGCGCCACTTCCATCGCATTCAATGCACCCGTGATATTAACCTTCAACATTTGTGAAATCTGCTCAAAATCCACTTCTTCGGTAACGCCGTTACGGTAATATCCAGCAGCAACAATCATCATGTCCAACCCCTTATCGGCGCAAAACACTTCTACGGCTGCGGTTAATGCGTCCTTATCACACACATCAAGCTGGTAGGCAAGCAACAGTTTGTTAACCTCATCGCCCCTGTCTATTCGTGCCGTATTTCGTCCGCACACCCCTACCCGATGACCTTCGGCAGCATAAAACCGCGCCAAGGCCAAGCCGATACCCGATGTTCCGCCGGTAATAAAGATGTTCATACCTGTTTGTTTTTAAAATGTTGGGCAACCCTATCGTATCCGTATTGCCATTGAAAGTTCATATCTTCTACAAACTGCGCATAGGTTTTGGGCAGCTTGAGTTCTACGCGGAGCTTGAAAATGTTGATGTTTTTCTCGATGTAATGGCCCGCAAGCGCCTGGTTCATGTCGGCCGTGTCTACCCAGTAGTTCACCGAATGCGTCATCACTTCTTGCAATCGGCGGTTTCCACTATATCCAAAAACGGCTCTAACAAGTGCCTCGTCGATGGTGCCGAATCCCTTTTTCTTCTCAAAGATAATCGTTTCGCCAAGTTGTTCGGCCAGTTCTATGGGCATCAAATCAACAATTCCGCCCGCAAAATAGGCGCCGTTGTAATGTACGGGCTGAACGTAGAACATGTCCGAAACAGATATTCGGGTGGCAATGGGCAAGGGAACGTCTTGAAACAGCTCAACTTGCGAGTCGATGGCACTACCCTCATAACTTTTAAAATTGCAGTTAATGGCAGACAAATCGATGTTTCGAGCTGTCTCGGCATCGGTAAAAAGCACCTTCCTATAAAGTTTTCTTCCGTTTCTTTCTTTGCCGATGTCGGCCCTGTCAAACAACAAACGGGCACCAACTACTATCGTGGGAAGGGTGGGCTGCACAGCCAACGAGGGCAAAAGGGGGCGTATGTCGGTGGGCATGTCTACGATAAACTTATCGAAAATATTTTCAACATAAGGTGCATAGCATGTGTTTCGCACCTTGCGCTGACAATAGAGACCTATCTTATACAGCATCTTAAACCTTGTCATTCGGGTGTTCTGCACAAAGCGATACAGTTCTTCCGACTGTATGAAGGCCTTTCGCTGTTCGTCGGTAGCAAACGAATTGATAATGTTGGCAGCGATACTGCCACCGCAAGAGGCAATCAGCAGGTCGGGTTTTACGCCATAATGCTGCATCGCCGCATACATTCCGAGATACAAAGCATAACGTGTACCACCGCCTGAAAAAACCGCAACCGTTGGATAAGGTTTCTTTTTCATACTCCACTGCTTATCAATGCCATCGGTTTACGCAGGTGTTTGCGAACTTCCGCTTGCACCTAACGTCTTCTTTATCCTAATCCACGTGCTGACTAAAAGCAACAAATCGATAACCCCAAAGATGTAAACGGAACATCCTGAAAGGTTTATGCCAAACAAACAGACCACTCCGTAGAGGCCGAGAACGAAAGCACGGTCGCTCTTTCCCATCGGACCATCATACCGCCGTTCTGCCGACAGCACCTTTCCCATCACTCCTGCGAATTCGTTAATAATGCTGAGGGCAATGAAAGCCACAATAAGATAAAGACTTTCGGGATGATACTTCAGCAACGGAAAGAAAATAATGGTGTCTGAAACGACATCACCCAGTTCGTTTAGCAACTCTCCTTTTCGGGTGATTTGATTGTAACGACGAGCCATCATCCCGTCTAACGCATTCAGGGCCATACGTATCAGCAGTCCCACAGGCAGGCAGAGGTAGAGCCATGTGCTAACATCGCCCGCAAACCAAAACAAGATGCCAATGACAAGAGAGAGGATGCCAGCCCACAAGGTGATTTGATTGGCAGTAACCTTTGCACGATGCAACAACTCTAAAATAGGCGTTAATGCCCGTTGAAACTGCGGTTTGATGGAATAGACAGATATCATAAATACTTTGTTTTACATGAATATGTGCTTATATCGTTAACGTTTTTAATGCGAAAGCGTTTTCCTCAGGGTGCGATTGGTTTTTGTTCGGAGCGGCACTGCCCCTCAACCAAAAGCTGTATTATGGCAGTAAAGGTAATAATACTTTTTTAGATGCGCAACAAATGCCGTAAAAACTTGTCACGCTGTTGCTAATACTGCGCAAATTCGGGATAAAAGGTGTATGCCTTGCAACCGCTCGCACTGGCCGCCGTAAGCGTACATGCTTTCCTTGCCTTAGCCCATGCACATGTAAACGCACGGTTGTTTTGTCTAGTTTTTAGTCAGAATTTTAACATTATGAGTGCCCATTTTCTCCACCAAGCGTAAGCCGACGTGCAAAAAATCGATTCTCGCGAAGGTTTGTTTTGATGCAAAAGGAGGCTAGTATGTGAATGCAGCAAAATGAATTTTTATTAAAAAACACCACCACTTGCACCAACTTTCGTGCGTTTTGGTGCTAAACGCAGTGCAATATGCCGCTAAATGCAGTGTGTTTTGGTGCTAAACGTAGTGCGTTTTGGTGCTAAATGCAATGCGTTTTGATGCTAAATGCAAGGTAAAAAGGTATAAAACGCAGTACAAAATACTGTTAAAAGCAACCTAATACGCATAAACATACAACGAAATGGTATAAATAAAGCCCCTTCTAACCATGTGTTTTATGGTTGGAAAGGGCAAAATAGCCGTTAAAAAGTGGCGTTTTAGGGGTAAAATGTGGGTAATTGGGCTTGGAAAATTACGAGTTGGCAACCATTCTAGAAAGGCTAAATGGTACAAAACGCAGGTTTTGTGCTTAAAAACAGACAAGTGCCAAGGCGTAAAATAGTAGAAAAAACGGCAATTTGCCTACTTTTTGACCTATCTTTTTCGCTAGAATGACGTGAAAACTAGGTCGGGTTTGTAAAATAAAAATAATAATTTAAGGTTTCTGACTGCCCATGCAGCACACCTCTCCCTATAAAAAATATGGCTCTTTTATTTGTCTATTTGAAGATTTTAAGCTACCTTTAACAGCAGAAAAGAAGATAAAGACCTACGACTATTCTGCCCCGAAACGACAAATGACACCCAGGCGACAGAGGCCGTATCGTCCCGGGCAACCTGCCGCTCCAGCAGATATTCAGACGACAAACAATCAGATCCGTTAGGACCATAACCTAAAAGTATAACTAATTTTAAAAAGATTTAACCCCTCATGAGCAAATCGTTTATGAAGCGGACCGCAGTGATAGCTGTCGGTCTGACGTGTGCAATGAGTTCCTATGCCCAGTCAGTGGTACAGGGAAGTGTGAAGGATGCGTCGGGTGAGCCATTGATTGGTGTGACCATCCAAGTGAAAGGAGAACAGGGCGGTACCGTAACCGATATTGACGGTAACTTCAAGCTCCCCAATGTGAAGCCCGGTGCGACGCTCGTTTTCTCTTATGTAGGCTACAGCAACAAGGAAGTGGCTGTAGGCAACCAGTCCAATATCAATGTTTCTCTCTCCGAAGACAACAAGCAGCTCGACGAGGTAGTCGTCGTCGGTTATGCCGTAGGCACGAAGCGTACGGTGTCGGGAGCCATTGAGCGTGTAGGCAAGGGCGACATGAACAAGGGTGTCGTAACCACGGCAGCCGACGCCCTGAAGGGAAAGGTCAGCGGTGTCGTCATCAGCCAGAACGGTGGCGACCCGATGGGGTCTACCAATATCCGCGTACGCGGCACCTCTTCGCTCTCCGGCGGTAACGACCCGCTGGTGATCATCGACGGTGTCTTCGCTGACATGACCATGTTCAACGCCCCTCAGCCCAGCGACATCGAGAGCATGACCATTCTGAAGGATGCCTCGGAGACGGCACAGTACGGATCCCGCGGTGCAGCCGGTGTCATCGTCGTCACGACGACAAAAGGAAAGAACGGCTTTGCCTCCCTTTCTTACAACGGCACACTGGGCGTGAACACCATCTTCAAGAACCTTGAAATGCTGAGCGCGGATGCTTACCGTGCCACTGCCACCAAGATGGGGGTGGCATTCACCGACCTCGGCGGCAATACCAACTGGTTCGACGAAATAGAGCGTTCGGCCGGGCTGACACAGACCCACAACATCGCCTACTCGTCTGGCAACGACTCCGGCAACTACCGCGCCAGCGTCGGCTTCGTACAGCGTCAGGGCGCATTGAAGAACTCGGATATGCGCAACTATACCGTGAAGCTGGATGCCACGCAGTACGCCTTCAACAAGAAGCTCAAGCTGGAGCTGGGTGTCCTGGGCAGTGAACGCGACGGAAAGATGCAGTACGACCCGCAGAAGATGTTCTATTCTGCCGCCGCTTACAACCCGACCTACCCGACCTACAAGAACCCGCAGACAGGCGAGTGGGACGAAGACCGCCTTGCCAACGAGATATACAACCCGCTGGGACAGCTGGAGGTACAGGACCGCTTCGACGTAGGTTCGCTCAACGCCCATGGAAAGGCGACCGTCACGCTGGCTGACGGACTCTTCCTCAGTGCTTTCGGCAGCTATACCCGCATGAACCTCGACCACAAGCGTTACGTGCCGAACGACATCCAGCAGGGACGCATCAACGGCAACGGCTGGGCATACATCCGCAACATGAAGCGCACGGACATCATGGGCAACCTGCAGCTGACTTATACCAAGGACTTCGGCGAGCACCATATCGACGCACTCGCCCTGATGGAGGGCCAGCAATACAAGACCTTCTGGAATTCAGAGCAGTCGTTCAAGTTCGATACCAATTACTTCGGCTTCAACAACATGAAGGCCGGTGCCAACGTCTCCTGGGGCGATGTGGACTCCGAGTCTACGGAATACACCCTCTGCTCTTACATGGCACGTCTGAATTATATGTACGGCAACCGCTACATCGCAACCGTCAACCTTCGTACTGACGGCTCGTCAAAGCTGGGTGAAGGCCATAAGTGGGGCTGGTTCCCGTCAGCATCTGTCGCATGGGTCGTATCACAGGAACCGTTCATGAAAGGGGTTCGCTGGGTGGACAACCTGAAAGTCCGTCTCGGATATGGTGTGACGGGCAACCAGGATGTCATCGCTCCTTACAACTCACTGGCCCTCTACGCACCGAACGGCGTGACCTCGGTGAACGGTGTCAACACGACGACCTATGCCATCCAGAGCAACGACAACCCTGACCTGA
>NZ_HE999446.1:160610-163508 GCF_000312305.1 Prevotella conceptionensis 9403948
TGGAGAAAGGCGACTACGTGAACTTCGAGTACATCACGCTGGGCTACACCTTCAACAAGAAGCAGCTCAAGGCCGACTGGATCCAGAGCATCCATCTCGGACTGGCCGTCAACAACGTCTGCACCCTCACCGGGTACAGCGGCCTGACCCCGATGATCAACTCCGCATCGCTCGTCCGTGTCGACGAAGGCCGTACAACCTACGGGACACTGGGTGTAGACGACAAGCGTCTCTTCCCGTTGACACGCACCTTCTCGTTCAATGTGTCTGTTAATTTCTAAGGTCTTGATAAACAAAAAAGGAATACTATTATGAAGAAATATATTTTCGGAATGGCACTGCTCTCCACGGCACTGCTTGCAGCCTGCTCGCTGGACGAGACACCTCAAAGCAAGTTCAAAGAGACTGACGCTTTCGCAAATGCCACACCGACCTATGTCAACTCTGTGGCAAAGGTCTATTCAGAGATCGGAGACGGTATCTATGGCGGTACGGATGCCATCCACTGTCTGCAGGAATTCACTTCTGACGAGGCTATTCTCCCGGGACGGCAGGGCGACTGGGTAGACGGCGGCAAGTGGCAGAACTTCTTCCTCCACAACTTCGCATCGTCTGTGGACACCTACAACAACAACTGGAAGCATATCTACAAGATCATCGGGCAGTGCAACGGCTCCATCGACCAGCTCACGCCGATGCTCGGCGAACATCCCGACTACAAGCCATATGTGTCCGAGCTGCGTGCCCTGCGCGCCATCTATTACTATTATGCGATGGATCTCTTCGGACAGGTGCCGGTAGTGACGTCTTCCAAGCAGGGAACCAGCGATGTCAACCAGAGCAACCGCTCGGATGTGTTCAAATTCGTCGTCAAGGAACTGACAGAGGCAATGCCTGACCTCGCAGATGACCAGAGCCAGAAGACCGGCAAGTATTTCGGACGTATCACCAAGCCTGTTGCCTATATGTGTCTGGCAAAGTGCGCCCTCAATGCACCTGTCTACAACACGGATGACGTAACTCCGAACAGCTACAAGGCGTTTGTCGGCGACGACAAATCGAAGGAATGCAAGGCCAGCGAAACCCTCGGTGCAAACATATCGGCAAAGGGAATGGACATCAAGATGACTGTAGACGGGACGGAACGCAACTGCTGGGAGACCGTGAAGTACTGCGTGGACAAGCTCGCAGGCTTCGGCTACACCCTCTCGCCGAACTATGCCGACAACTTCGTCACACAGAACCAGAACTCTAACGAGAACATCTTTGTACGTCCGAACGACGACAAAACGTACAAGATTACCGATTACAACCTGATCCGCTCCGTACACTACAACCATGCGAGTGCCGCCGGATTCAACGGATGGAACGGTGCCTGCGCCACGGTACGTGCGATGAAAGTGATGGGATACAAGGAAAGCAACGGAGACCCACGCCTGCGCCAGAACTACTGGGTAGAACAGGAGTACACCCAGCAGACCGGCGGCAAGACCGTGGACGACGGCGTCGGCGGAACACTCTCTTACCGTCCGCTGGCAGTCGTGGTAGACTTCGATGCCAATGCCGACAAGCATGACGTGAAATGCGCCGGCGCCCGTTTCAAGAAGTATGAGTACGACCCGACGGCAGCCGCACAGGGACAGTACAACAACGACCTTGTCATCTGGCGTTATGGCGATGCGCTGCTGATGAAGGCGGAAGCAGAATACCGGCTGGGCAACCATGCGGCGGCACTGACACTCGTCAACCAGATCAGGGACCGGGCACACGCCACCCCGCGCACCTCGCTCAACCTGAATGATATTCTTGACGAACGCATGATTGAACTGGCCTGGGAAGGCGTACGGCGTCAGGACCAGATACGCTTCTGCACCTTCACCCAGCCGACGGCAGACCGCTATCCCGGTGTCAGCCACAATGCTTCTGCCGGCGATTACCTCGATGACACCCAGGGATACACCTGCGTCTATCCGATTCCTTATGAGGTGCTGAATCTGAACAAGAATCTCCATCAGAATCCAGGCTATAAGAAATAAAGCCGGTTCTGATTCCTTATCACAGCCGGGATGTCCAAGGATATTCCGGCTGTCAACTTTCAGGGAATGCAGACTCCTCTATCCTATTCTTCCTTTGTTTTTCAAAAGGATATCCGTACTTTTGCATCAGACAACACAACAGGAAGTCCGACGGGCATCCTGACAACTAAAAACTTAAACAATGAAGAAAGAAATCATCACAGCAGCAGCGGCACTGGCCATGGCAGTCCCCATGACGGCCCAGATCGGCACGAACCCACAATGGCTTGACAATGCCGTTTTCTATCAGATCTATCCTTCCTCCTACATGGATACGGACGGGAACGGTATCGGAGACCTGCCCGGCATCACCAGCAGGCTGGATTACATCAAGTCGCTGGGCGTGGATGCCTTGTGGCTGAATCCCGTATTCGAGTCGGGATGGTTTGACGGTGGCTACGATGTCATCGACTTCTACAAGATTGACCCGCGCTTCGGTACAAATACCGATATGGTGACACTGGTCAACGAAGCCCACAGAAGAGGCATAAAGGTCTGCCTGGACCTGGTGGCAGGACACACGAGCGTGAAGTCGCCGTGGTTCCAGGAATGTGCGAACGGCGACCGCAACGGGCGTTATTCCGACTATTATATATGGACTGACACCATCTCACAGAAAGACAAGGAAGAGATTGAAGCGCGCCACAGGGATGCCAATCCGGAGGGAAGCACACGTGGGCGTTATGTGGAGATGGACGCAAAACGCGGCAAATACTATGAGAAGAACTTCTTTGAATGCCAGCCTGCCCTGAACTACGGCTTTGCCCATCCCGACCCCTCTCATCCCTGGGAGCAGCCTGTGACGGCACCCGGACCGCAGGGC
>NZ_HE999446.1:163976-180263 GCF_000312305.1 Prevotella conceptionensis 9403948
CGGCAAATACTATGAGAAGAACTTCTTTGAATGCCAGCCTGCCCTGAACTACGGCTTTGCCCATCCCGACCCCTCTCATCCCTGGGAGCAGCCTGTGACGGCACCCGGACCGCAGGCCGTACGCCGGGAGATGAAGAACATCATGGCCTTCTGGTTTGACAAGGGCATCGACGGCTTCCGTGTGGATATGGCCTCTTCGCTCGTCAAGAACGACCCGGGGAAGAAAGAGGTGTCAAAGCTGTGGAACGAGATGAGGGCATGGAAGGACAGGCATTATCCCCAATGCGTACTGATATCCGAGTGGAGCGACCCGGCCGTCGCCATCCCTGCCGGCTTCAACATCGACTTCATGATCCACTTCGGCATCAAGGGTTATCCCTCTCTCTTCTTCGACCGAAACACACCGAACGGCCGGCCGTGGGAGGGGCAGGACATCTCCAAAGAGTACAAGTTCTGCTACTTTGACAAGGCAGGAAAAGGAGAGGTGAAGGAGTTTGTCGACAACTTCACGGCAGCCTTCAACCGCACAAAGCAACTCGGCTACATCGCCATTCCGACGGCCAACCACGATTTCCAGCGTCCGAACATCGGCATGCGTAACACGATGGACCAGCTGAAGGTGGCCATGACCTTCTTCCTGACCATGCCGGGTGTACCGTTTATCTATTACGGTGACGAAATCGGCATGAAATACCAGATGAATCTTCCTACCAAAGAGGGTAGCAACGAACGTGCCGGGACACGTACTCCTATGCAGTGGACTGCCGGTCCTACCGCCGGATTCTCTACCTGCGAGCCTGCCCAACTATATTTCCCTGTGGATACGGAAGACGGAAAGCTGACGGTGGAGGCACAGGAGAAAGACCCCAATTCCCTGCTGAACTTCACCCGTGAACTGGTCCGCCTGCGCCATGCCCACTCGGCATTGCATGGAAACGGAGAATGGGAACTTGTCAGCAAGGAAAGCCAGCCCTACCCCATGGTCTACAAACGTACGGCCGGCGGAGAAACCGTAGTCGTTGCCATCAATCCGAGTGCCAGAAAGGTTTCAGCAAGGATACCCCACCTTGGAAAAGCCAGGCCGCTATGCATGACGGGAGAAGCAACTTACAAGACAGGCGGCAAAGGTGATGTCATCAACCTGAAAGCCATATCAGCCGCTGTATTCAAGATCATTGAATAAGACTTTCATTTCCAAGACCTTTATCAGGTGTATCAGAATAGCTGCCAGCAGGCATTCTGATGCACCTTTTCTGTCTGCATTCCTGAACAGACAAGGATGATTACACGGACTTCCCCACATAAAAAGCCAATGCCGGCCGATAAGACATAAGCGACATCATTTTCTATGCGTAATCTCTTTTAAACAGACAAGTCGACATTGTTTCCGGAAGAACAAGTCCCTCTGGGCAGACAAGTCCTGCCGGTACAGCTCTTCGCCGGCTGCGTTTTGCTCCCGTCCCAGTAACAGATTGCATGGAGCGGGGCATCAGCACGACTGGTGTTTACAAACAACTCCACGGGTGGCAGGCATCAACACACCTGCAGGAAAGGCCTGTCCATGCCTGTCACTACCATTATATAGCAAGACACTGCCGGCTGACTTACAGGGGAAAGTTTACCGGACAGCACTGGTAACAAAACACAAAAAAGTCCGACGGGCAGGTGAAGTCAGCTCACACTTACCGCATCGGACAGATATACACTCAGGTACTATGGTTTGCAAGGTTATCCTATAATCACTCCACGGATACGGTCGTCAAAGGCTGAAAGGGCAGCCTTAGCACCTTCTCCCATAGCGATTGTAATCTGTTTGTAAGGTACCGTTGTAACGTCACCAGCAGCATATACGCCACTCAGACTTGTACGGTTGGTTGCATCAACGATAATTTCATTGCGAGGAGTAACCTCTACTTGATCCTTGAAAGCATCGCTGTTTGGCGACAAGCCAATCTGAACAAAGACACCATCTAAGGCAATTTCGCGCTCCTCATCATTGATGCGGTCCTTCACTCTGATACCCGATAGCTTCTGACCATCACCCAAGAGGGCAGTTGTCTGAGTAGAAAGGAACACCTCAACATTAGGCAGACTGGCTACTTTCTGCTGTAGAACCTCATCGGCACGCATAGCATCAGCGAACTCAAGAACAGTTACGTGGCGGCAGATACCAGCCAAGTCAATGGCTGCTTCGATACCAGAGTTACCACCACCGATGACTGCTACATCCTTACCTTTGTAGAAAGGACCGTCGCAATGAGGGCAGAAATGCTCACCATGACCGATGTATTTCTCCTCATCTGGCAGACCAAGACGGCGCCAGCTTGCACCAGTTGCAATCACGACTGCAGGTGCGGTGAAGGTTTCTCCACCACGAACAGAAACAGTCTTCACAGCCTCTTTCAGGTTGGTAGAAACCACCTTACGATTGTCGAATACGTCGATTGAACAATCATTGATATGGGTACGGAGGTCAGCAGCAAGCTGTGTACCCGTTGTCTTTGTGACAGAAATAAGATTTTCGATGCCTGTTGTATCGTTTACCTGTCCTCCGATACGCTCAGCAACGATAGCTACGCGCAAGCCTTTGCGGGCAGAGTAGATAGCAGAAGATGCTCCAGCAGGACCACCACCGAGTACGATAACATCATATTCACGTACTGTCTGCACAGCATTCTCATCGTGATCGGTGCCTACCTTGTCCTCTAATTCCTGCAAAAGGATACCGAGATCGCCACGACCTGTATGCAATGGCTCTCCATTAACGTACACAGAAGGTACGCCTTGTATGTTCAAACGTTGTATTTCATCCTGACAAAGACCACCATCAACCATCTCATTGCTAATATTTGGGTTGATAAGCGCCATTACGTTGAGTGCCTGAACAACGTCAGGACAGTTTGTACAGGTGAGAGATACGTAAGTCTGAAGGCGGATTTCACCCTTCAATGACTTGATACGTGCAGCAATCGCCTCGTCAGGGAGGTTCTTGCCCTGTCCGTCAGTATTGAGGACAGCGAGGAGCAACGAGGTAAACTCGTGTCCGTTTGGTATGCCACGGAAGCTGATACCAGTTTCTTCACCATTGCGAAGGATACTAAACGAGAACTGTTCTCCTTCCTTATAAACTGTCTTAATCTTGTCAGAAGTAGAGGCGAAATCCTCGAGGAAGGAAGAGAACTCTGCTGAGTTTTCGTCATTGCTGTTGCGGGTTACGCTAAGTGTTATATCAGATGAGAGCGAAGCAAAGACGCCTTTCACCTGTTCGAGTATATTTGAATCTAACATGGGTTTGTATATTTCTCTCCTTATTAATAAAAAAGTGGAGAGATAAAGTCCGAGACTCATCTCTCCACCATAACTTCTATGACACTTTTATGTCTGTTATTACAGAAACTAAGTCTTAGAGCTTACCTACGAGGTCGATGCTTGGCTTCAATGTCTCACCACCCTTCTTCCACTTAGCTGGGCAAACCTCACCCTCGTGAGAAGCAACAAACAAAGCAGCCTCAACCTTACGTACCAACTCATCAGCGTTACGACCGATGCTGTTGTCTTGGATTTCAGCAATCTTAACGAGACCTTCTGGGTTTACGAGGAATGTACCGCGGTAAGCCAGACCTTCGTCCTCTTTGTATACACCGAAGCCACGGCTCAATACGCCTGTTGGGTCAGCAAGCATTGAGTACTTAATCTTTCTGATTGTCTCAGAAGCATCGTGCCATGCCTTGTGTACGAAGTGAGTATCAGTACTTACTGAGAATACCTCTACACCAAGACCCTTGAGCTGCTCATACTTGTCAGCCAAATCCTCCAACTCTGTAGGACATACGAAAGTGAAGTCAGCTGGATAAAAGAAGAAGAGCGCCCATTTGCCCTCGATATCCTTGTTAGAAACGGTCTTAAACTGTCCGTCCTGAAAAGCCTGAACGGTAAACTCTGGTGCGTGTGCATTGATAATTGGTTCCATATCTTCTTAAAACTATTTATGTGATAAATTAAAAAGGGGAAGGGAGAGGATTGCTTATACCGAACTGACGTATGAATTAATAAACTCGCCCATTGGCAAACTGGCTTACTCGTCAGTTCGGCAATGGGCGACAAAAATACAAGGTTCGCTAGGAGAAAGGTGGCATCAGCAGTTTTCTAGCCTTTCTACCTTTTATTTTTTTCAGGTTTAAGCAAGCCTAAACGCAACAGGCAGGTTAGGCCAGCAGTCGCTTAACGATGGCCGAGATGGTGCCGCCATCGGCCAAGCCAGCCATTTGTTTGCTAGCCATGCCCATCACGCGGCCCATATCTTTCATTGTGGCAGCACCCGTTTGTGCGATGATTTCTTTCACCTTCGCCTCTATTTCGGCCTCCGACAGAGCGGCAGGTAGGTATTCTTCAATAACCTTTACTTGTGCCAATTCGGCATCGGCAAGGTCTTGGCGAGCCTGTTGAACGAAAGTTGCAGCAGATTCTTTACCCTGTTTAGCTAGCTTTTGAAGTATTTTCAGGGCGTCGGCGTCTTCAAGAATGTCGTTTGCGCCTGGTGCCGTCTTGGCCTCTAGAAACACTTTCTTAATGTTGCGAAGGGTGTCAAGGCGCACCTTGTCGCGCGCTCTCATCGCCTCCTTAATGTCGTTGCTTATCTGTTCGAATAATTGAGCCATAAATTTTAATCTTAATTGGGTTGATGCAATGGGTGAAACGGAAGGGGCAGATAGCCCCATACTTCCCAGAAAAGCCTACTATGCAAAGCTAATGGTTCCCTGCATAGTTGTTGGCGGCTCCACCTCGTCTTGTTCTTTCTTCAGCATGGTAGAGCTATAACCACGTATCTCTTCAAGCTTTTGTTGGGAGCGGGCATAGGTTGGCGACTCGTCGACGGCGAAAATAATGTCTTCATTGTCGAGGTCGTCTGGGCGGAAGAGGTAGATATTGGTATGCCTTTTGGCGCGGCCGCCAGGCATATCGGTACCATAATACGAGTCGATGCGCTTGGTTCTATCCAATCGTTCTTGGGCTTTGCGTGCGGCATCCTCGATGTCTTCAATCGACTTACGGGCCGTTCTTTCGGGTGTGGTGGTGATGTTCTCCACGCCAAAGCCCGTGGCAAGTACGGTAACTTTCACCTTGTCGCCAAGGCTCTCGTCGAAGGTAACGCCCCACTTGAAGACGAAGTCGGGGCCGAACTTGGCCATGAACTCGTCTACATCGTTAATCTCTTCCATCATGAGGTTAGAACCTTGGTTGTTCTTCTCGCTAAACGAGATGTTGAGTAGTAGTTTCTTAGAGTTGAACACATCGTTATCGTTGAGCAAAGGCGAGTTAAGGGCATCGTGTATGGCCTGCTGAACGCGGTTTTCGCCTTCGCCATAACCCGAACTCATGATGGCCACGCCACCGTCTTCTAACACCATCTTCACGTCGTTGAAGTCGAGATTCATAAAGCCGTGGTAGGTTATTATCTCGGCAATGCTCTTTGCGGCAACGCTTAGTGTGTCGTCGGCGCGCTTGAAAGCCTCGATTAGGGACAGTTCGGGGTAAACCTGGCGCAGGCGTTCGTTGTTGATAACGAGCAAAGCGTCTACGTGTTTGGCCATTTCTTCTACGCCATCCAAGGCTTGGTCTATCTTTCTTAGACCTTCGAAACGGAAAGGAATGGTAACGATACCCACGGTGAGGATGCCCATTTCTTTGGAAACACGAGCGATTACAGGTGCGGCTCCCGTACCTGTTCCGCCGCCCATTCCTGCTGTAATGAAGGCCATCTTGGTGCCATCGCTGAACATCGCTTTGATGTCTTCGATGCTTTCTTCGGCGGCAGCCTTGGCTTTGAGCGGTCGGTTTCCTGCTCCAAGTCCTTCTTTACCCAATTGCAGGTGTACGGGCACAGGCGAATCGTCCAAAGCTTGCTTGTCGGTGTTGCACAGAACGAACGACACTTTGTGTATTCCTTCTTTGAACATGTGGTTAACGGCATTGCCGCCACCGCCGCCAACACCAACAACTTTAATGATGCTATCCCCGTGCTCTTCGTCTACGAAGTTCACAATTCCTTTGTTAATATTCTTCTCTGACATAGCGTTGTTCTTTTTTAATTGACCTGTGAAAGGGCTTTTAAAGGTGAAAGAGTGAAAAGGTGAAAAGGTGAAAAAATGGCTAACGCCCACCAACTTGTAAACTTGTAAACTCGTTAACTTGTAACTAGAAAGGGCGAAAAGATGGCTGCGCCTGATGCACGCTTGGCTTTTAGTTGTTCTAGGATTTCTAGGTTATCTAGTTATCCTAGGGCTTTCTAGCTATTCTAGGCTTTCTAGCTATTCTAGGCTTTCTAGCTATTCTAGGGTACCTAGTTGTTCTAGGGTTGCTAGTTATCCTAGGCTTTCTAGCTTAGCTATTTTAAACTTACTAACCAAGCCCAAGCACGCGGCTTAGCGCTTTACAACCTCTTATCTTTTACTCCTCTTATCTTTTATTCCTCCTCGGCCATTTGCCTAATGAAACCACTAAGTTTTTCTTTCCACTGTTTGAACTTGGTTGGTCCTTTCTCTTCCTCTGGCTCGTTATTGGCCTGTTTCTTCTCGACCTTATCCTCCTTTTTCTCCTTTGTTTCGAATTTAGACTTATTGTTTGCCTGTTCCTGTTGGGCTCTGTTGTCGGTGGCATTTGGCATGTGTTCGCCTTCTGACGGTAGCGTTGCAGGGCGTTCCGTTTCGGCATCGGGGAAGAGATTGTTAGAAATTTCCCGACCTGCGCAATTGAGATTACCCTTTGCAAGAAGACCGAGAACGGTGTTCATCGTGCCGTCTTGCGCAGTGATTTCAGGATGTTTTGAATGCAAATCGAACCTCACCGTCTTGGCAAAGCGTATCTTGTTGAAGTTAGTCTTGCGTTGGAAAGCCTCCTCGATGTTCTTCAACTGCGCCCCGCCGCCCGTAAGAATTAGTCCGCCAAGCAGTTTACCTTCGTACTTCTCTGGAATTTGGTATCTAACATTGGCGATTATCTCCTCGATTCTAGCCTCAACCACGTTCATGAAGGTGTCGCTTTGGATAGAGCGGTCGCTGTCGATGGCGTAAGTTAGCCCCGTATTGTCTTCTTCGGGATTGGTGTATGCGGCGCCGTAGGTGAGCTTTAGCCGTTCGGCATGCTCTTCTTCAATTTGCAAAGAGGCGATGTCTTTGGTGATGTTTGCCCCACCCAAGGGGATTACGGCCAAATGGCGAAGAAGGCTTTTACTATAAACGGCAATGGTAGTGGTTTGCGCACCAAGGTCTACCAGCACACATCCACTTCGTTTCTCCGAGTCGGTCAGCACGCTGTCGGCCAAGGCTAGTGGCGAAATAAACACATCGGCAATGGCGATGCCGGCGTTAGAGAAACATTTTTTGAGGTTTCGATAGTTGCTGTTGCGCCAAAGAATGTTTAAGAAGTGCCCCTCCAAGTGGGTGCATGGCACGCCAACTGGGTCGATTTGATATTGTTGCCCAAGCTTATATTCGAGGGTTATGGCCTCAATGATGTCGGCATCGGGATAGTCCATGCTGCGGTTAGCGTCCATCAGCGAGTCTACCATGTCTTGCGACACGATGGTATCGTTAGGCAATTCTCTGGTGATGACGTTCTCAATGCTCCGCGTAGACTGCCCACCAACGCCCACATAGGCGTAGGCTATCTCGGTTTTGAGGGTGGTTTTGAGTTTGGACACAATGCTGTTGAGACACTGCACGGTGCGGTCGAGGTTGTACACCACGCCTTTTTTAACGCACGAAGTGGGCGTCTCTTTGGCCACAGCCAAGATGGAGATGCTTCCATCAGTGTTCTTTCTTCCTGCGATACCGGTAATCTTAGACGAACCGATCTCGATAGCCACGATAAAATCCTTTGCCATAACACTATGCTTATTCGGGGTTGTTCTTGTTTTCTTTCTTCTTTTTGCAGATAATCTGGTTGTCGAACTCTAAGTTGATGTAGCTGTACTTGTTCCATCCAACCTGCGAGAGCCCATACTTATAAAATTTTTCTAGCCGAAGGAGCTTTTTCTCTACGAAGTCGGCTATCTTTTCGTTGCGTTCTTTAAGCGAACTGGCCTGCGGCAGATAACCAATGAACACGACATGCTGACCAACTCGCGGCACGAGTTCCACACCTTTGTCGGGCAGTATGTTGATTTGCTCCACTTGGTTTTCCCACAGCTCGTTATCCATGAACAGTTTGGCGAGCGGCGCGATGTAGTTTTGCGCGAAAGCCTTAGATATGTGCCCCGTGGCGATGATGAGGTCGGCCGAATAATGCGAATTGGGCATCACCTGGTTGTTGTCGTCGAGGTAATAGTCCTCGCCATTGGCGGCCTTAATGCGCACGATGGGCATCCGTTGGGTGATGCTTATGCTGACACATCCGTCTTGCGTTTTGTAACAGTCCACCGTTTTCACAAACGGACTGCGTTTGAGCATCTCTTCTATTTTCCTTGCCTGCACCGCCTGCATGGGCTTGTTCAGCGGGTAGAGCTGGTTGGCATCCAGCCTACTGCGTATGTCGTTGGCGGTGATAAAGCCGTTGGTGTTTTCGTCTTGGATGTCTATCTGCACCTTTTGGCACAATGCGGCCTTGGCGTTGGGCTTGTTGAAAGCCGTGAACGCCAGCACAAGGTAGACGGCCAGCAGCGCATCTACCAGCATGGTTACAGTTTTCTTCCAATTCACATTCATACACCTATGCCCTCAGGCGGGGGGTTAAGCCTTTACTTTGCCTTACTTTCCAATATCTTTGTTACCTGCGGCGCAAGGCTGTCAAGGTCGCCTGCGCCAAGGAATACCAGCACATCGAAGTTGCGCTGTTGAACCAATTTCAGCACGTCGTCTTTGGCAATCATGCTCTTTTCTACGCCGGCATCGAGGTTGTCGTATATCAGTTTGCTGCTTACGCCCTCGATGGGTTCTTCTCGTGCCGGGTAGATGTCGCAGAGTATAACCTCGTCGAGCAGGCTTAAAGCCTTGGCAAACTCCTTATAGAAATCGCGCGTGCGCGTATAGAGGTGCGGCTGGAACACCGCCGTTATCTTTCTGTCCTTATACAATTGGCGTAAACTTTGCGCGCTTTGCAGTATCTCGTTGGGATGGTGTGCATAGTCGCTAAGGAACACCAAGTGGGGCGTTTTAATCTTAAAGTCGAACCGGCGGTCTACGCCGTGGTAGGTTTTGATGCCGTAACGCAGTTCTTCGGCATTGCATCCGTTAAGTTGTGCCATAGCCATAGCGGCCACGGCGTTCTCGATGTTGATGGGTATGGGATGGCCCAAGGTTACATTCTTGACGTTTTCGACTGGCGAAACGAAATCGAACGTAATGTTGCCGTTGTCTATCTTCACGTTCTCTGCGTGGAAATCGCCTGCATCAAGCGCGTATTCGTACACCTTCACCCCAGGTTTCACATCGGGTTTCAGCTCCACTCCTTTTTTAATGATGAGTGCTCCGCCCTCGCGAATGAGGGTGGTGTAATGGCGAAAACTCTCCATATAGGCCGCTTTGGTGCCGTAGATGTCGAGGTGGTCGGGGTCGGTAGAGGTGATTACGCTCATCCACGGACGTAGCCAATGGAAGGAGCGGTCGAACTCGTCGGCCTCGATAACCACGTATTCGCTTTTGGGACTCAATATATAATTGGTGCCATAGTTCTTGGATATGCCTCCAAGGAAGGCGTTACAGTCGGGATGACTTTGGTGCATGATGTGCGCGCACATGCACGACGTGGTTGTTTTTCCGTGCGTTCCGGCGAAACAAAGCCCTTTCAGGGTGCGGGTTAGCGTGCCCAACACCTGCGCGCGCTTTTGTATTTCGAACCCATTTTGGCGAAAATACACCAGTTCCTTGTGGTCGTCGGGTATGGCAGGCGTGTACACCACCAGGCACGACTGCGCTTTCTTGCATGCCTGCGGTATCTCGTCTACGTTTTCTTCGTAGTGCAAGAGCATCCCCTCCTTCTCCAATTGGTTTGTAAGCTGTGTGCGAGTTTTGTCATAGCCAGCCACAACATAACCTTTTTTGATGAAGTAACGGGCAATGGCACTCATGCCGATGCCGCCCGCCCCTACGAAATATACTGCTTTAATTTTCTTTATGTCCATAATGATGTTGTAAGTTTGGCAGCCATGCACTGCACCTTTGTCTTTTTGTCAACGGGTTTTGGCTGCTTGTTCTTCTGCCAAAGCAATCACCTCGTCGGCAATGATTTCTGCAGAATTGCGCAAAGCCATCTGCTTGATGTTATGACTTAACTGCGACAGGGCTTGGTCGTCGTTAACGGTTTGTAAAGCCAGGGGGATAAGCTTTTGAACGGCCTCGGCATCGCTTACAAAGCGTGCTGCCTGCCTGTTAACCAGTGCCATAGCGTTCTTTGTTTGGTGGTCTTCGGCCACATTGGGGCTTGGAACCAGTATCACGGGTTTGCCGATAAGACAGAATTCGGAGATGCTGCTTGCTCCGGCACGACTAATCACCAAGTCGGCGGCACGATAGGCGGCACCCATGTCGGCGATGAAATCGGTGGGTTTGAGCATCGGCAGTGGCGACTTATCGGCCAGTTCGGCCTTAATGCCCTCGAAATAGTTCTTACCCGTTTGCCAAATAACCTGCACGCCACTGTCTCGCAGTTCGTCGAGATGTGCCATTACACTTTCGTTCAATGTGCGTGCACCCAGACTTCCGCCCACGATGAGGATGGTTTTCTTGGTGGGTTCGAGCCCGAAAGCCCTTAAAGCCTCGGCTTTTGTCAGTTGGCTATCCAGCAGTTGTTGGCGCACGGGGTTTCCCGTAAGCACGATTTTGTCTTTGGGAAAGAACCGTTCCATGCCCTCATAGGCCACACATATCTTGCGTGCCTTCTTGGAAAGCAGCTTATTTGTTACGCCAGCATACGAATTTTGTTCTTGTATCAGGCAGGGAATGCCCATCGCCGCACATTGGTTTAGCGTGGGACCGCTGGCATATCCGCCCACGCCCACTGCCGCCATTGGCTTAAATTGCTTTATAATCTGCTTGGCCATGCGCTGACTTTTCCATATCTTAAACAGCACGGCGAAGTTCTTTAAGAGGTTCTTTCGGTTGAAACCGCAGATGGGTAATCCCTTGATTTCGTAGCCTGCGGCCGGAACGCGCTGCATCTCCATACGACCCAACGCGCCAACAAAGAGTATCTGCACATCTGGCCGTTTGGCTTTTAGGGCATTGGCAATGGCCACGGCAGGGAAGATATGGCCTCCGGTGCCGCCGCCGCTGATGATTATTCTCAAGTTATTTTCCATTCTTTGCTTGTTTTTGTTGGTATGGGGAATACAAGAATGTATGGTTTCGCCATTGTTCACCCCCTCGTGTAGCGTCTTCACTTGGTTGTCTTCCCTCCCTTATTCTGCACGTTAGACGAGCCTGCACAGCTTAATCGCTTACTGGTAGGCCTGCACAAGATGCTCGTTTCTTAGTGCAAAAGTACTCATTTTTTTTCTGCCACACCACTTTTTGTTTGTTTTTCAGCTTTCTTTGCCGTTCGGCTTACGCTGATTATCGCGCCCATGAAAACGCAATTGATGATGGTGGAGGTGCCGCCCTTGCTGATAAGCGGCAGCGGCTGACCCGTAACTGGCACCAAACCAACGGCCACACACATGTTGAACAAGGCCTGCGTAACCAGCAAAAGGGCTAAGCCCATAGCCAGGAAAGCCGGGAAATTGTTCTCGCAACGGTTGGCAATCTTGCCTGTTCGGAAAAGCAAGAACACGTAAAGCATGGCCACGACAACGGCGCCGATGATGCCCATCTCTTCGATTATCACGGCATAAATGAAGTCGGAGAAGGCTTGCGAAAGGAAATCGCGTTGCACGGAGTTGCCCGGACCTTGCCCAATAACGTTGGAAGAGGCGATGGCGATGTTGGCATGGCCTACTTGGGCATCTTTGTCGAGGTCGAATTTCTCTGGCGGAACTTCCTCATTCTTCATGAATTTGTAGATGCGCGACTTCCAAGTGTCGGCTCGATGGAACATGCTGCCAAAGAATCCTTTCTCTTCTTTCTTCGGCTCTACGTTTTCGGTTAGGCTTTGTTCGGGCGCATCGGTGGCCTTGGCGTGGCCGAAAATCAACACGAATGAGAGGGCTGCGGCCGCAAAGAGCACCACCACACCCAATATTTTGCCCAACTGCGAAACCGGCACACGGCCCAAAATCATCATCATATAGACAACTAGGCAGATGAGCAAGGCCGTAGAGAGGTTTTCAAACAAGATGGGGCCAACGATGAAAAGGGTGGCCATGCCTATCCAGCCGATGGCCTTGCGGTCGGCACCATGCTCTGTTTGGGCAATACTAAGTATCTGCGCCACAATCAGCACGAGTGTTCCCTTACCAACTTCGGAAGGCTGAAACTGTATGCCCAAAAGACTAACCCAACGCTGCGCGCCGTTGGTGCTTTGTCCGCCCCAAAGCACCCACAAGAGCGTTAAGACCGAGAAGAGGGACAAGAAGGGCGTTAGTACCTTGAAATAACGGCAGGGTATGTTCACCGTAAACACCATGAACACCACACCCAAGAACAATATTCCAAGGTGCTTAATGATGGGTGCGAGATAACTTCCGCCCTTATACGTAAGGGAAGAGGATGCCGAAAACACCTCTACGGCACTGATAAGGCACAGGAAGAAGAATATCATCCATATCACCTTGTCGCCCTTGAAGAAGTTGCCTAACGATTTGTTAAGTGCCATTTGCCTGTGGAGTTTAGAGGTTTCGTACCAATGTCTTGAATTGTTCGCCTCGGTCTTCCATATTTTTAAAGAGGTCGAAACTAGCGCAACAGGGACTCAACAGCACGGTATAACCTGCCTTAGCCATGCTGGCGCAGGCCGCTACACATTCTTTCATGCTGTGCGTGTCGGCCACGGGCAAGCCCAAATGGTCGAAGTTCTGGTGCAGTTTGGTGTTGTCGGCACCAAGATACACCAATGCGGCGCACTTTTCTTTCACCAAATCCTTGATGGGTTCGTAGTCGTTGCCCTTGTCTTTGCCGCCGAGAATGAGTATCGTTGGGGCATTCATCGCCTCCAAAGCGTAACGGCATGCGTCTACGTTGGTGGCTTTCGAGTCGTTGATGTAGTTTACGCCGTGCATGGTGGCCACGCGTTCCATACGGTGTTCCACGCCAGGGAAATCGCTAAGACCTTGTTCAACCACGTCTTGCGGAATGCCTGCGGCGCGTGCGGCCAATGCCGCGGCCAACGAATTATAGAGGTTGTGCTTGCCAGGCAAGCTTAAATGCGCTTGCGGCATATTGAAGTCGAGCGGTGCAGGCAGCGTTATCTGTCCATCCGCAACGTATGCGGCCGCGCCCGTTTCGCGATTTTCTGCAAAGGGACAGATGCGTGCAGACACGTCATACTTTTGCAATTCGGGCTTCACTATGGGGTCGTCGGCCCAATAGATGAAGTAGTCTTGCGGCCCAAGGTTCTGCAATATGCGCATCTTAGCGTCTACATAACCCTGCATGCGATAGTTATAACGGTCCAGATGGTCGGGCGTGATGTTGAGCAACACGGCGATATGCGCTTTAAAGCGGTACATGTTTTCGAGTTGAAAGCTGCTCAACTCGATAACATACCAATCGTGTGCGCCCTCGGCCACTTGCAAAGCCAAACTACGGCCAATGTTTCCGCCCAGCCCTACGTTATAGCCTGCGGCCTTAAAGATGTGATAGATGAGTGAGGTGGTGGTGGTTTTGCCGTTACTTCCCGTGATGCACACCATTTTGGCATCGGTGTATCGGGCTGCAAATTCTATCTCGCTGATAATGCCGATGCCCTTATCTATGGCTTTCTGCACCATAGGCACTTCGCTTGGGATGCCGGGACTCTTCACTATCTCCGTGGCGTTAAGTATCTTCGCCTCGGTGTGTTGCCCTTCTTCCCATTCGATGCTGTGGCTGTCGAGCATCTGCTTGTATTTGTCTTTGATGGTTCCCATGTCCGAGACAAACACATCCAAGCCCTTTTGCTTGGCCAATACGGCCGCTCCCACGCCGCTTTCGGCCGCTCCTAATATCACTATTCTGTCCATTTCTGCTTTATTTCCTTTGTTGTTTGTCGTTGCGGTGCCGGCTCGTTGCCGTTAGCCGAATGGGTCGACACCTTATTATATATATAGGGAGAGGCCCTACCCCTAGCCTACCTTATTTTAAGGGTGATGATGGTTAGAGCCGCCAAGATGATGGTTATAATCCAAAAGCGGATGGTAATCTTCGACTCGTGCACCGCTCCCCTGGGCTTTTTCAGCACGTAACGGCATTCGGGGTCTAGCTGTTCGTCCTGCGTACGGAAGTTATCGTGTATGGGCGTGCGCTTAAATATGCGCTGCTTTACGCCCCGCCGTTTTCCCATCTTGAAATAATACACCTGCAACATCACGCTCAAGCTCTCTACAAAGAAGATGCCGCAGAGTATGGGCAGCAGCAGTTCTTTGTGAATGATGATGGCTCCCACGGCGATAATGCCGCCAATGGTGAGCGAACCCGTATCACCCATGAACACTTGTGCCGGGTAAGCGTTGTACCAAAGGAAACCAATGAGCGCGCCAATGAAGGCACAGAAGAACACCACTAGCTCTTGCGAACCTGGTATGTACATGATGTTGAGGTAGGCGGCGAACTCTAAGTGCGAACTGACGTAGGCCAAAATACCCAACACCACGCCGATAATGGCACTGTTGCCGGCGCACATGCCGTCCATACCATCGTTGAGATTGGCACCATTGCTCACTGCCGTCACCACGAAAATGGTCATAATCACGAAGAGAACCCATCCTGCCGCGGTTTTGTACTTGCCCATAAACGACATCACGCGCGAATAGTCTAGGTTGTGCCCCTTAACAAAGGGGATAGTGGTTTTAAGCGACTTGCGCGCCTCGCTGCGGTGTTTCACCACCACCTCGGTATTGTCTTTGCGTTGCAATGCCAGGTTTTCGTTCATCTTCACGTCGGGCGAAGACCACAGAACAAGGCCCACGATAAGTCCGATACCCACCTGTCCCACAATCTTATACTTACCTTTCAGCCCCTCTTTGTTGTGGCGGAATATCTTAATGAAGTCGTCCATGCCGCCCAAAAAGCCCAACCACACGGTGGTTATCACCATCAATATGAGGTAAATGTTGCGCAACCTACCCAGCAACAGCACGGGAACGAGTATGGCAACGATGATGATGATGCCGCCCATACTGGGCACGCCAATCTTCTTAACGCCGAAGGGGTCGATGCTGGCATCGCGTTGCACCTCGGTTATTTGCTTTCGTTTGAGGTACTTGATGAACTTCTCGCCGAACCATGCCGATATAACTAACGACAATATCATGGCCAACAGTGCCCTGAACGAGATATATCCCCAAATGTGGGCTCCCGATATGCCAAACTGTTCTAAGAAACGGAAGAGATAATATAACATGTTTTGAGTTTATGAGGTTGTAAGTTTATGAGGAGTTATGCCAGGAGTTAATTCAGGAGTTAAGGAGTTAGGGAGTTAAGGAGTTAAGGAGTTAAGCCGTATGCCTTGTGTAACTTGTCCTCTTCTTGCTTTTGATGAGCAAGGCATTTAAGGAGTTAAGCCGTATGCTCGTGTAGCTGGTCCTCTTCTTGCTTTTAATTTGCAAGGCATTTTACTCCCCTCTCCCCTTTGGAGAGGGGTTGGGGTGAGGCTTTTTTAAAAGTTCTCCTTCACCACCTCCTTATCATCGAAGTGGTGTTTAACGCCTTTTATTTCCTGATAGTCCTCGTGTCCCTTGCCTGCAACTAGCACCACATCGCCTTTCTGCGCCATCATGCACGCCGTGCGGATAGCCTCGCGGCGGTCTACAATAGAAATAACTTTCTTCATTTGTTGCGCATTAAGCCCCGCAAGCATGTCGTTGATGATGGCCTGTGGGTCTTCAAAGCGGGGGTTATCGCTGGTTATTATCACGCGGTCGCTCTGTTTCACGGCCTCTACAGCCATCAACGGGCGCTTTCCCTTGTCGCGATTGCCGCCTGCGCCACACACGGTGATAACCTTTCCCTTGCCGTTCAGCACCTCGTGAATGGCGTTCAGCACATTCTCCAAGGCATCGGGCGTGTGGGCATAGTCAACAATAACCGTGTAGCCTTCGGGCGAACGCAGCGGTTCAAGCCTACCGTTAACGCTGTGTAGGGCGCTCATCACCAACAAGATGTCTTCGGGACGCTTGCCCAACATCACTGCCGTGCCGTAAACTGCCAACAGGTTGCTAAC
>NZ_HE999446.1:180553-193060 GCF_000312305.1 Prevotella conceptionensis 9403948
ATGCTCCGCGTAGAATAGGTCTTCACCGTGGCGCGCGTGTTCTGAACCATCACCATTCCGTTCTTATCGTCGGCATTGGTAATGGCAAACGCCTGCTTGGGCAACATGTCGAAGAAGGCTTTCTTGGCATTGCGATAGTTCTCGAAGGTTTTGTGATAGTCCAGATGGTCGCGTGTGAGGTTCGAGAACACGCCGCCAGCGAAAGTCAATCCGCCAATGCGCTTTTGCGCAATGGCATGCGAACTGCACTCCATAAACACATATTCGCACCCCGCCTCCACCATCCGATGCAGCAAGGCGTTAAGCGCGATGGGGTCCGGTGTGGTATGGTCGGCAGGTATGGCCTCGTCTTCGATGTAGTTGCACACCGTGGAGAGCAGTCCGCAACGATGCCCGAACTTCCTGAACATATCGTATAATAAGGTGGCGATGGTGGTTTTGCCGTTCGTTCCCGTTACGCCCACCAGTTTCAACTTCTTCGAAGGCTCGCCGTAGAACAGCGTTGCCACGGGGCCAACGGCGTCTTCGGTGCTCTCCACCTGCACAAACGTAACGCCTTGGGGCAGCTCGGCCGGCATCGTTTCGCACAACACGGCCACCGCACCTTGCGCCACGGCCTTGTCGATAAACGCGTGTCCGTCTACCTGCGTGCCCTTAATGGCCACGAAGAGGTGGCCCGGTCCAACCTTTCGCGAATCAATGTCCACACCGGTTATCTGCACTTCGGCGTTGCCCACCACGCTTAGGGGTTTCACGTTTTTTAGAATACTACTAAGTGTCATTGTCGTTATTGTTTTGTTTCGCCAACGAAAGGGGTGCGCACATCGCATGCCTCGCGCCCCTCTCCGTGGCCGTATATATTGCTTATCCTTCCAGAACCAGTTCGCACTTCATGCCCATTTTGAGCGGCGTACCCGGTTCTATGCTCTGCTTAACCACCTTGCCGCGACCCACGAGCCTTACTTTCACGCCTCGACTTTCCACCAGATACACGGCATCGCGTGCACCCATGCCATGCACATTGGGCATTTGCGAACGCACAAACTGCCTTGTTCTTTTCAGCGATACGGCTTTTCCGCCTTCGATGGTGGCTTGCCCCCAAATGGGTTTCGTGTTGGCATCGCCCGCTTTCCAGTCTACAAAGGTCTTTACGCCAAGGTGCGACAGCACATAGTCGGCCGCCAGAACATTGCCCGACTTCACTTCGGGATAGAGTATCGACGAGCTGTCGCGAGCATCGCGGGCATCCAGCTTGATGTCTTTGGCCATGATGCCCTCGGCTATGTTCCTAAAAACAGGGCCGCACATCAGTCCACCCGATGCGGGGATGCCCGTCTTCTGTATGCAGACGATGCAACTGTATCGCGGAGCATCGGCCGGAAAGTAGCCGGCAAAGCTTAGCAGATAGTCTACGCTACCGCTTTTATAGCCTGCCGCACCCTTAGACATTTGCGCCGTGCCCGTTTTGCCGGCCACCTGAAAGAGGTTCGAGCCGGCTTTCTTAGCCAACCCTTGGCTCACCACCTTGCGCAGCACATCTTGTATCAGCTTTATCGTGCGGGGTTTGCATATCTGTTCGTAGCCCTTCATCGGCTCTGGGGGGAAGTCCATGATGGTAACGCCATCCTTCATCACCTTTTTAACAAAACGCGGACGCATCAGCTTGCCGCCGTTGGCTATGGCGTTATAGAAAGCCAGCATCGAGATGGGCGGCACCTGCGTTTCGTAGCCGATGCTCATCCACGGCAGGGCCGTGTTGCTCCAATTCACCCATTGTCCGTTGGGGGCTTTCTTGGGCATGCGAATCTTTGCCGGCGACGAGCCTACGAGGGGTATTTGAAAGTCTAACCCAAGCCCCAGGCGGTATATGCCGCGCACAAACCGCTCGGGATTGTTGTGATAAAATTGGTCGATTACCCGACTCACACCGATGTTGGAGCTCACTTCGAGCGAACGCGACACCGACAGCACGCCATATCCACCGCGCCGCCAGTTGTGGTCGCGCATCTCTCGGCCATACATGGGCCACGTTCCGCCACCCGTGTTCACCTGATATGCGGTGTCTACCACGCCGTCGTCTATGGCCGTCATGATGCTGGCCACCTTAAACACCGAGCCAGGTTCCAGCAAATCGCTCACGGCATGGTTCTTCAATTCGCGGTATTCGCCGTCCTGACAGCGTTCCATGTTAACGATGGCCTTCACGTCGCCCGTGGCCACTTCCATCACAATCACCACGCCCACCCTTGCGCTAATCTCCTTCATCTCTTCGAGAAGCGAGCGTTCGGCCAAGTCTTGCATGCCCACGTCGATGGTGGTAACGATATCGGCGCCATCAATTGGGGGGCGTGTCCAGGATGTCGAGGAACCTGTTGAGCACCTTACGGCGATGGATAATGCCGTTAGAGCCGCGCAAGATTGAGTCGTACGACAGTTCCAAACCAAAGCGCGCCGTATCTTTTGCGCCATACATGTCGCCCACGGTGCGCCCTGCCAACGAGCCATACGGACGTTGGCGCGCGTTAAATTCTTCGGTATGGAAACCGCTCTTATACTTCGACAGGTTGAATACGGGCAGCATGCGCACCTCGGTATAGGTGTTATAGTCCACGCGCCTGTCCAACAACAGCCAATGCCTGCTTTGCTTGTTACGCCCTTCTTCCAGGTGGTGCCTGAAACTTGCGGCCGACTTTTCGGGGAAGAGGGCATGCAGGCCCTGACAAATGGAGTCGAGTTTCACCTCCCACAGCGAGTCGTTCTTGGCCTCGCGCAGGGCATTGAAGTCCATATACAGCTTATATTCGGGCAACGACGAGGCCATCAGTTGCTCGTCGCAGCTCAATATGTTCCCGCGCATGGGCTTAACGCTCACGCTGTCTTTCTTCTGACGGTCGGCCACGGCCATCCAATAGTCGCGCTTAGCCATCATGATATAAAGCGTCTTGCCAATCACCGCAATGGCCACCATCGTCATCAAAATGGTGATGAAGGTGTAGCGCGGCATGATTTTCTTCGACTCGAACTTGCTCATTCTTCGGGAACGTTTATTATATATGGTGGTTGGTCGGGCATGTGCAATGTCGTGTCGTTGCTTTCGCGCAGCAACCTCAGCACATGGCTCTCCCTACTCTTCTCGGTTATTTGGCTATTGCTCGACAGCGACTTGTACTTGGCGTCTTGCAACTCTTTCGTCAGCTGGTCTATCTCGATGAGATACTGTTGGCAGCTGTACCTGTTGGCGATATACACAAAGATGAAAGCCGTGATAAGCAGCAACAACCATATCTGCTTGCGTATGGTTGATGTGTTGAGGATGTCGCCACCAATGATTTTCATGAAGGTGAGGTTCGATGTCAATGGTGCATCGCTCTCGGTGGCTTGTTCCATAATGGCCTCTTTCAGCGTGGGCAGCTCATCGGTTGCGGTGTCTTTTGTTTCGGTCTCATCCTCGTTTGTGCGCTCGCGCCCGCCCGTTTTGTCTCCGTTTGGGCGTTTCTCTCCTTTCGCGACCGCTTTCTTTGCGGCCTCGCTCTCTCGCTTGGCTATGTTCTTCAATGTCTCCACAGGGTCTGGTCCCTCGTTCGGCTGTTCCACTGTAAACCGAAGGTCGGGTTCGCCCGTGTTCATGTCTTTGTCTTTCATCTCTTTTCTGCAATTCTAAGTTTTGCACTTCGGCTCCGCGGGTTGCGCAGTTGCTCATCGTCTGTGGGCACAATCACCTTATTGTTCACCAACGCGAATGGCGTTTGCGCCCGCCCGAAGAAGTCTTGAGATAGTTTTCCTTCCACATTTCCCGTCTTCATAAAGTTTTTCACCATGCGGTCTTCCAGGCTGTGGTAGGTTATTACGCTCAGTCGCCCACCTTTTCCCAGCCATTGTGCTGCGGCTTGCAGCATCTCTTTGAGGGCGTTCATTTCGTTGTTCACCTCGATGCGCAGGGCTTGGAAAAGCTTGGCCATCTCCTTTTTTTCGCGTTCGCGCTTAAAGAAAGGCTCCACAATGGCCGCAAACTGCTGTGTGGTTTGCACGGCGGCTTTGGCTCGTGCCTTTACAATGGCCGAGGCTATGCGCCGCGATTGGCGTATCTCGCCATAAAGGAAAAACACATCGGCCAACCTCTCTTCGTCGTAGGTGTTCAGCACCTGCGCGGCGGTTAAGGTGGCGTTCTTGTTCATTCGCATGTCGAGCGGGGCATCGAAACGGAAGGAGAAACCGCGTTCTTGGTCGTCGAAATGGTGCGACGATACGCCCAAGTCGGCCAATATGCCGTCAACATGGTCTACGCCGTAGTAGCGCATCCAGTTGTCTAGGTATCTAAAATTGCTCCGCACAAAGGTAAACCGCTCGTCGTTGGCCAGTGGTTGTTGCCCGTCGGGAGATTCGCGGCGCGTGTTTTCTTCGGCATCCGCATCTTGGTCGAAACTGAAAAGGCGCGCCGTACGGTCCATTTTGGAAAGTATATGGCGCGTATGTCCGCCGCCGCCAAAGGTTACGTCTACATAAACGCCGCCTTCAACGATGTTCAATGCGCCTACGCTCTCGTCAAGGAGCACCGGCACATGATATCCTTGGGCTGTAATGATGTTGTCGTTGTTCATTGGTTTTCTCCTTCCGGCATTGCCATGATGGCCTCAACGGCCGGTCCGAAGTCGTGGGCAGCCACAAAAGGCTGTTGCGTATTGGCCTCGCTCCAAATCTCTATGGTGTCGCCCATGCCCAAGAAACGAATGCTTTGGCTTATCTGAGCCATCGCCATATAACGTTTCGGGATGAGGAAACGCCCGTTTCCATCGAGCGTAACGAGTTCCACATCAGACACGAACTGCCTGAAAAGCTGTTGGTGGGCGGCGTTCCAACGCGACAGTCGGTTGCGTAGCGCATCCATCTGTTCGTTCCAAACGCTTTCTGGGTAAAGCACCAAACAAGGCTGGTGCAGGTCTTTGCAAAGCACAAGACTTTCTTCGCCCGATGCTTGCAGCACCTTGCGGAAAGCGACGGGCAAGAACACCCTTCCCTTCGCGTCTGTCTTTGCTTCTGTGTTACCCAAGAACCGCATTCTTTTCTATTAGATGGAAACTACCGCCAAAGTTAATCATTTTTCCCCATCTTCCCCCACTTTTCTCCACAAAATGTGCTAATTGCGAAAGAAGAATTATGTTAAAAGAGAATTTCCAAGGTGTTGTTATCTCCGTTCATTGGACTTGAAAAGTTAGCATTTATAGGGACATACACGGTTAATACTGCTAGAAAGCATCGCATTTTTAGAATTTATAGGTGGGCAAGATTGTCCAATAGCACTAAATACATAGTTGCATTGAAGGCTTGAAAGGCTTAAAGAGCCAAGAACGACAGAGGAGCCAAGCACATCAAACCTGCCTAAACGACCCCAAAAAGCGAGAATATAACCGAGCCACAGCGAGGAATGTTGGCATATTCGTTGACAAGTTTTCAGAGAATTGCTTGTATATCTCAATGATTTTGACGAATTTTGTGTAAAGGTTGTGCATATCTTGGTTTGAACTTAACAGTCTAAACACTACCAAGTTGCTAAAAACCAGCGATATGTAAATCCTCTTAATCACGTTAATCTATTTAATTCCACCAAGCAAATTTAGATATGAGATGTGTTATTATTTTATCTTTCTTGGCCCTATGCGCATGTAAAGCTACTTCAAAGAAAGCATTTGGCCCTGAGCAAATGCCAACTTATTCAAAACAAGCGGCAAAGCCTTCTTGTGTAGAAGAACGTATTAACCGGCAATTCATATCATTAACCAATAAGAGCCACCTGGTGAAGAGCAATGATACATTGCCATACGATAAACGTATTGACATAAAGACCGTGAAATACAATCGGATAGAAAGTAAGTTGTTGAAAGGTGCTTCAGCGTTTATTTGTGATGGAGGAAACAAACTAAGATACCTACCTTTACCCAATAAAGGAAACGTGTCTTTGATCTTAGTACCAATGGACTGCGGGGATTTTGACTATCGTTTTTATTTGTTGACAATAAAGAATAATACCATTATATCAGACCTTTATGTTGAAGGCATTTGGTATGAACCAGGTGGCCCTGAGTTGGAGGAGGTTACATCCTTCAAAATTGATAAGAACTTTTCTGTTAAGGTTAAGACTACATCATTGGGGTCTCCGCAGAAAGTTAGGAATTATATAATTAGGAATGATGGTAAAATTATCAAAAAGTAAAAACTTAGAATGGTGAATTCGTTGGCGAGATTAATTAAGTACGCGCTTAACTAATTCTGCCAACAGATACACTCACGACACAATAAACTCACGAACTTACAAAGAAGACGTCTTAACTATTTCCTCATTGCATGTGGCAAAACATGGCTATGCCTCAAAAAGGTAGTCTGGTGGGAGTTCTTTCAATACGTTCCTTACAAGTTGAAAGCATCTTCCCCGTGGCATATAATGAGGAGAAAGCAAGGAGGACTTCTTTATGTTTCTTATGTTCTTATGTCAAAATGGACGTGTTTATGTCAAAACCCGAAAGATGAACGTTTTCGTTAAGCCAAATGAACAATGTCGGGCTTGCCCGAACATTGTCATGGCGAGAAAACGCACTTTTCGAGGGACGAGAGAAGAACGTTTTCGTTAAGCCAAATGAACAATGTCGGGCTTGCCCGAACATTGTCATGGCGAGAAAACGCACTTTTCGAGGGACGAGAGAAGAACGATTACCCCGTTTACTTATCCACTTGTCTTCTTGTTAACCTGCCCATTCGCTAATACGCCAGCTGATGTAAACTATTCGGTAAAAAATTTAACATCATGAGTGCCCTTTTTGTCCACCAACGGCCCACCTTGCCGCAAAAAATCGACTCTTGCGAAGGTTTGTTTTGATGCAAAAAGGGGGTAGTGTGCGAATGCTGCAAAATGTATTTTTATTTAAAAACGCCACCATCTGCACCACATTTGGGGCTATTTACCGCTAAATGCAAGGTAAAATGGTGCAAAACGCAGTGTGTTTTGGTGCTAAACGCAGTGCGTTTTGGTGCTAAATGCAGTGCGTTTTGGTGCTAAACGCAAGGTAAAATGGTGCAAAACGCAGTGCAAAATGCCGCTAAATGCAAGGCGAAAAGCATAAATATCCACCGCAATGGTATAAACAAAACCTTCTAAAACCACGAAACACATGGCCGAAAAGGGTAAAATAGGCGTTAAAAAGGGGGATTTTAGGGTATAAAAGGGGACATTTGGGCCTGAAAAATCATGAGCCTACCACCAAACTAGAGAGACAAAAAGGTGCAAAATGCAGCTGTTTTCTTAAAAGCAGACAAGGGAAGGGGCGTGAAAGGGATGAAAATGGTGTCTTTTTAGCCACTTTATGGCCAATGTTTACGCTAGAACAACATGAAAATTAGAAGGTGCTTGTAAAATAAAAATAATGATTTTAAGATTTTTGGATGAGGAGATTTTGAGATGAGGAGCAGACGAGTTGATGAGTTTTTGAATTATGTTTATTCTGGGGTTTGTGGGTTCCTGAGTTGATGAGCAAACGAGTTGATGAGTTTTTGAGTTTTGCTTATTTTGGGGTTGGTGAGTTTGTGCGTTGGTGAACAGACGAATTGATAAGTTTTTGAGTTTGTTTTTGCGGAGGTTGTGCGTTTTGTTTTTGGGGAGGTTGTGCGTTTGTGCGTTGATGAGTTCTCGCGTTTTTGAGATGGTGGGTTATTGAGTTGACGAGTTTGCAAGTTGAGGAGACTATAAGCAGATGAGTTCTTGAGCCTGTGAATTGACGAGTTGATGCCTGCGAGAGTTGTTGAGCTATCTCGTGCTTGCCTACCCGCGAGTAGCCTTTTGTTCCCGCGCTATGTATATAAAGAGGAGTGCTCATCTTGTGTTGGCAGCTCAAATTTAGACCCATTAAAGGTAAACACGGCATCAATAAAAGTTGAAAATGCCTTTTCGGAACGAATGTTTTAGGAATTGACAGAAATCAAAAAACGCACGAAAGCTTGCCAAATTCGCAACTTTTTCGTAATATTGCAAACGAATAACAAAACGCTTTTAGGATATGCACCCATTAGAGAAGTTTAGATATTGCCCCTGCTGCGGCAGCTCGCGCTTTGAAGAGAACACTGAAAAGAGCAAGGTTTGCAAGAGTTGCGGTTTCGAATATTTTCTCAATCCCAGCAGTGCCAACGTGGCTTTCATCGTTAATGCCAAAGGCGAACTACTTGTTGAACGCCGCAAAGAAGACCCGGGGAAAGGCACACTCGACCTGCCCGGCGGCTTTTCGGACACCAACGAAACGGCCGAAGAAGGCGTGCGCCGCGAGGTGAAAGAAGAAACGGGGCTCACCGTAACCAATTGCCAATACCTGTTTAGCCAACCAAACGTTTACCGCTACGCTGGATTTGACGTGCATACGCTCGACCTGTTTTTCCGCTGCGAGGTGGAAGACGAGAGCCAACTGCAAGCCATGGACGATGCCGCCGAGTGTTTCTGGCTCGCTCCCGAAGACATCCACACCGAGGAATTCGGCCTGCGCTCCGTTCGCCAAGGGCTTTACGAGTTTCTTAAATATGTGGAGGCAAAGAAGGCCGAGAGCAAAGGCGAACCCTCGAAATGGAAAAACTGCCTGCCATTTAGAAAGGAAGAGAAAGCTGAATAAGGTAAGCGACAGGCCGACGGCCAGGCACTTGACCACCCCTTTTATTGGTATTGCAAGCATTTGTGTTTAAAACACTACCTGCAACATGGCGGCTACAAACATCGTACAAACGGCGTTGTAGCCACATCGCAAGTGGCGTTGCACACACGCAACGGGGGCTTGTTAACTGCCACAGGGGGCAGGGAGGCGCACCGCAAGGGGCTCGCAACATCACAACTAGCAACCGGTAGCCCCGCCAAAAGCCGTACAAAGCCCACGCATGGCCTGCAACTTGTTGGCAACAGCCCGCCTACGCCCAACTTATTATACAAAGAAACCAACACATCTCTTTGTCCCCCACCCCACTTCCAAGGGGCTGTCGCCCCACCATAGGTTAACCTACCCATCAGGAAAACAGAAGAAAACCTGAACTCAACGACACCATTTTATAATCAAACCAAATTGGGCATGAAACGCGCGTTCCACTCATAGGCAAAGCAAGCGGCCGATAATGATTGGCACAGAACAAAATTTCACGCTCCCAACTACCGCGTAGCGTTTGACCACACAAAGAACCACCGCATGAAGACCACCATCACCGACCTGCCCTTCATACGGCTAGACAACACCTCATCTTTTTAATGTCGGTTGACTATAATCCCCCCTCTTCCACTTATAGCACCATTAAATTCCAAGACAGCACCCACGCTTTGCTTGCGTCTTACCAAACTACCAAAGTGAAAGAGCATACCATTCTTACTCTTACAAAAAACACAAATATCCGCCTCAATCAATCGCAAAAAGAAACAAAAAGATAGCTAAACGTCAACAATATGCTTTCTTCACCCCTTAAAACGAATAAAAAACGCTGGAATGTAACATTACGTACACTTTTCAAACAAATATCATACAGAAAAGACAATGTCAGCAACAAAATTGCAAAAAAGTTCAGCTTTAAAGGGGTTTTCTACACATTATTCACTAACTTTACCGCCGTGTTAGGAACGATTATGGTAGATTGAAGCAGCTCAACCCACCACGAATGTCCTGTAACACAGACAGAGTTGGGCGCGCCAACCGCCTAACCATTGGAAATTTCGTATCAACCAAACAACAACAATCGCTGCATTTTTTTATGTTTTGAGCCTATGAAGAAGTTCTACTCGTTTCTTTTAGGAACAATTTTAGTTATGGTTTCGTCGGCCGCTTATGCCGACAGCAACATCAAGATAAACGTTGATGATGCCAGCCGAGTGAGTATTAAGGTTAACGGCGTTGCGATAAACAACCTTGTTAACGGAGATAACAACATCCCGATTACCGCAAGTGGCTCGTTTGAAGTGAAGGCTACAGACGGGAACTGCCTGGTAGACGTGGTAAAGAAAACCGCCAAGGGAGACACAAAACAGAACATTTACAGCATGACCAGCTGCTACGTCTACGTCAACCTGCCCGACGACAATGGGTGTACCATCAACATCACCACCAACACCTTCGCCAAATTACGCACAGCTTCGTGCACCGTTAAGGTAGACAATGCGGCAAAAGTGAAGATGCAACGCTCTGGAACATTTACGGACGTGGCGCTAAAAAATGGCGACAACACCATTCATTGGATTCCCGACGTGGAGAAAGAAATTGTCATCAGCACAGTATCATACACGGCCGCACCGCTTTACAGCATCGTGGTAGACGGATTGCAACTGCCCAAAGGCAACACATCCTACACAGTTAAGCCCAAAGACGGCGGACTGATCGACATCACCGCAAACTATCCCGACAAAGACTGCCGCGTTAAATTCGCATTCAACACCGAAGAAGCCAAGGGTGTTGTAAGCAGCGTTACCGTAGACGGCAAGCCCGTAACCAACTACACCGACCCCAATTTCTCGGTAAAGGCCGGCTCAAGGCTCTCCATCACGTTCAACACCACCACCCACGCCATCGATGCGGTGAAGGTGAACGGAACGCCAAACACCATATACGGCAGCCTGAACCTCACGATTACCGACGACATGAACATCGACATAGCCGCACATAAGCTTGGAAAGGTAAAGGCCATGTTCTATATAGACCATGCCGAAAACATCATCTTATACCAAGGATGGGACTACAACCAAAACCACATTGCTCTACAAGACGGCATGAACACCATCGAACTGCCCGAAACGAACTGCGTGGTTAAGGTGAGAGCCAAAAACGGATGCAAGATTAAAGTGCTAAGGCTGAACGGCAAGCAATATACGAACAACATCGACGGCGTGTACGAAATAACGCTGAAAAACGGAATGAACATCGGCGTTGAGACTTCGGCACCCAAACGCGACAAAACGGCTACGGTGTTTATAGACAGCAAACAACTGGCCGACCGCTTCTTCTACTTCAACCGACAAGACCGAACGGAAGTACAACTGAACAACGGAGAGAACACCATCAAATTCGGTGAAGACGACAACCCCTTCACACTGGCCTTCGACGGAAACGACCTGAGCAAACTTAAAGTGCGGCTCAACGGAAAAGAAGTTGAAGCAACGGGCGGAGGAGGACACACCTACGAACTTGAATTTGCTAACGGCGACCGCCTTGAAATATGGTTCAACGGGATTTCCACCAACGGCATTGCCAACCCAGCCGCAGCCAACAAAACCAACAAGCGCGTGGTTTACCGACTCGACGGAACGCGCGTTGATGAACAAAAGAACCTTCCAAAAGGGCTATATATCATTAACGGAAAGAAAATTTTTATCAACAAGTAATGAAGCGAACATTTCTCACTACCATTTGTGCTGGCCTCCTATTGGGAGGCTATGCACAGTCGAAAATCGACTTGCAAAGCCAAGTTACGTTGAAAGAAGAGCTTAATTTTAAAATTCCACGTTACAACCCACAAACCAGAAGCATCGGTAAGGGCAACGCTAACCCCCAACGAACGATTGGCATGATTGAGTTTGACGGGAAGGAGGCTCTTGGAACTCTTGCCGAAAACAATGTGAGCGTACTTCGGGTAAAAGGCAACATCGCCATCGTTAGCATGCCGCTAAATGGCGTTGAACGCATCGCCGAACTGAAATGCGTACGCAGAATACAACTGTCGCGGCCTGTTGCGCAGAAAATGGACCGCGTTAGAGAGGCCGTTGGCGTAAACAAAATACACCAAGGCGTTGGCCTGCCGCAAGCCTATACGGGCAAAGGAGTGGTTACGGGCATCGTAGACGGAGGCATCGATCCCAACAACATCAACTTTCTTAAACCCGACGGAACCACACGATACGGTTATGTTAGCAGGCTGTACACCAGCAGTGCAGGCAAAGACGGGTTCATCTGGGAGAGCTATTTCCCCAAAGAGCAGTTGCCCGAAATAGCCAAACACAAGAAATCGATGGACAACGTGTTTGCCATTGAAGACTTTGAAACCGACAACAGAGGGCAGTTTCATGGCACCCACACCACCGGAATTATGGCCGGAGGATATAAGGGAAAGGCCACCGTTGCCGTTACCAAGGACAACAAGACCTCGAAAAACGTCGAGATGCCCAATCCCTATTACGGAATAGCAACGGAATCGGAGTTGGTGGCTTCGTGCGGAGATCTGCGCGACGTGTTCATCGCACTGGGCATAGACGACGTTTACCAATACGCCCGCCTATCAGGGCCGCAGGCCAAGCCCTGTGTCATCAACCTCTCGTTAGGCAGCAACCTGGGCTCGCACGACAGCACTAGCGTGATGAACCGCTACTTAGCCGGCTGCACAGACAGTGCCATCATCTGCGTGGCAGCAGGCAACGAGGCCAACTATCCCGTGGCACTGAACAAGACTTTCACCCAAACCGACAACAAGCTGCAAACCTTCATCCGCCCAATGGCAGAAGGAAAACAACACATAGGA
>NZ_HE999446.1:193526-226799 GCF_000312305.1 Prevotella conceptionensis 9403948
GGAAAACAACACATAGGAAAGAAAGACTACTACAACTTTCGCAATGGGCAGGTGTACGCTTACAGCTCGGATGCCACCGAGTTTAAGATGCAAGTGGTTGTGTTCAACGAGGAACGCGGCCGTATTGCCACACGCATCACCGTAGAACCCAGTCCCAACGGCAAGCTAACCATGTATTCATCTGGCGGCGAATATGCCGAAGAAGGAGCGATAACCAGCAATTCGGTCTTCAACAAAGCCTTTGAAGGATACGTAATGGTGGGCGGAACAAGAGACCCTGAAACGGGTCGCTACTACGCCATCGCCCGTTTCCTAACCAGCGACAACCAAAAGACCAACGCCGATGGAAAATTCAAACTAGGTATACTTGTAGAAGGGAAGGACGGCAAACGCGTAGACCTGTACGGCGATGCACAGTTTGTTTACTTCGACGACTACGACGGTGCCTACAACAATGCCAATGGAAGTGGAATTTGGACGAAGGGTTCGCGCAACGGCACCATCAACGACATGGCCTGTGCAGCAGGCATGATTACCGTGGGAAGCTATAACGTGCGCGACCACTGGGCAGCTATGGACGGATGGGTCTACGGCTACAACAGGCACGAATATGATGAAGGCAAGGTGACGCGTTTCTCTTCTTTCGGGACGCTTCTCGACGGCCGCAATCTGCCATTAGTTTGCGCACCCGGCGCAGTTGTTATATCTTCGGTTAACACCTACACCGTTGAAGACCCCAAGAACGGCTACGCCCCGGTGAACTTGCAAGCCAAGCACACCGTCAACGGCAAGAGCTATTACTGGCACCAAACCCTGGGCACATCGATGGCAACACCTGTTGTGGCAGGTTCTATCGCACTTTGGCTCGAAGCCGACCCAACGCTTAAAGCCGCAGACGTTGCCGACATCATCCGCAAAACGGCTGTTGTTGACAATGATGTGAAAGAAGGAGACCCCGTACAATGGGGCGCAGGAAAGTTTGATGCCTACGCCGGACTGAAAGAAGTGCTACGCCGCAAGGCCGGCTCAACAGGCATCAACACCGCCGAAGCCGACAACAAAACCATCATCAACCCGGCCGGGCCAAGGCGCTTTAACGTGTTTAGGGCTGGCGAGAAGCAATTGGAAGTGCGCGTTTTCACCATGGCAGGGCTGCTTGCACATACCCAATCGACCGTGGGAGACGAAACAACCATAGACGCCAGCGCATGGAGCAAAGGCGTTTACCTTATCCAAGTGAACGGAAAATCAGCGAAAAAAATTATTATTTACTAACAGCGTATGAATTACAAACAAACCCTACTTGCATCTTTGCTGTTGGCATTGATGGCAGTGGTGGGCCTGCCGGCGTTCGCACAGAACAAAAATCAGCAACCCATCATCACATTCCATACCACCGTGTATGAGGAAAATAAAGGCGAATCGCCCATCGTAACCTTCTCGCTTGGTAGCACACAAGGCAACGAATACGTAGAGATAGACTGCGGAAACGGCTCCGAAGAACTGTCTGTTGGCGTTGCCAAGCTCAAACAAGGCGCAGAAGTGCCCACAGGTACAGACTACTCGGGAACGGTTACCAGGGACGGCATCGTAAAGATTTACGGCGACCCGAACAAGATCGACTTCTTCAACGCTACGGGTTGTAAGATAGACCAAATCACCTTTCACAAGGATTTGAAACTGTCTTACCTGCGATTGGCCTACAACTCCATTAAGCAGATAGACCTTTCCAACCTCAAATCGTTGCAGTTCCTCTACCTGCGCGACAACCCCTTCTCGGCACAAACGCCGCTTAGGCTGGGCAACATGCCCGAACTTTTGGAACTGGAAATTGCACAATGCGCATACGTACAGTCTAAGTTCGAGTTAAAGAACTTCCCCAAGCTGGTTTCTTTCGACGCCTACCACTGCCGCACCATCACAGAGGTAGACACCAAAGGCTGCACCACGCTGCGCCGATTGAGCCTCGACATGACCGACATCAGCACCATCGACGTTTCGCACAACGCCAACCTGAATGTACTGAACGTTAGCGACACGCGAGTAAACAAGCTAGACATCAGCAAAAACTCCAAGCTGAACGAGCTCTACATAGAGCATGCTTCGGGTACGATTAACACCGATGTGAAGTTCGACGACATCGACCTGACCCACTGTCCAGACCTGCGCCACTTCTATTGTGCGGGCAACAACCTGCGTTCGCTTAACCTGAGCAAGGTGCCTAAGCTGGTTACGTTGGGAGCAAACCACAACAAACTCACCTCCATAGACGTGAGCAAATGTCCCGACTTGTACATCTTCAACATACGCAAAAACCTGATGACCTTCGCCTCGCTGCCCAAACCGCAGAACACCTGGCGCGAGTATTACTACGACCAACGCGACCTGGTGCTGGACGACACCTACAAGGTGGGTACCGTGCTCGACTTCTCTAAACAAGTTTTGCGCGAAGGAACTACCACATTGGGCAAACTCTACAAGCTGGATAAAGACACACTGGCCAAACGTACCGAGCTAGATGCTAGCTATTACTACTACGATAACGGAAAGGTAACGCTGCTTAGGCCCGTAGACGGCAAGGTGGTGCTTATCTTCACCAACACCATTTTCAACGAATACCCCCTATTTACCGAACCTTTCACCGTTAAAGACGATAGCGAATTTGGTAAAGACGTAAGGGCAATAGACTTTGCCACCACCGCAACGGCTGGGCAAACCATCAACCTAACCGTGGGAATGAAGGGCGCAACGCCACAGAAACCCGTAAAAGTTAAGGTAGACTTTGGCAACGGACAACTGAAAGAAGTAAACATCACCGCCGAGAAGCCCACTGCCGCCAACATCACCGGTCAGCGAGCAGGCAACGGAAACATCGTGGTGACCGTACCGCAAGACAACTATGTGACGGCACTTGAAGTGAAAGACCTGAACATCACAAGCATAGATGTTACCGAACTAACAGACCTGCGCGTGCTGTCGCTCGTAAATACGGGGCTTACCACCATCGACTTGGGACGCAACAACCAGCTCGAAAAGCTCAACTTGTCGCACAACCAGCTCAAAACCATCTCGCTGAAAGGCAAGTCTAAGTCGCAATACAAGAGTCTGCTCACCAACGTGAACCTCAGTTATAACCAGCTTGAAACAATCACGGTAGACGATTACTTCACCATTACCGACTTAGACCTAAGCCACAACAACTTGGCCAACCTCGACCTGCGCCGTGCCGATGCACTGGTAAGAGGAAACCTCTCGTACAACAAGCTTACAAGAATGATTCTCGACCACAGCGAACAGCTCAAAGAACTAAACGTTTCTAACAACGAGCTTACCTTGCTGGGCATTATCCCCCTAGCACCAGTTGCCAAACTCGACATCAGCAACAACCACTTCACACTGGCCAACATGCCCAACAGATTTGGTCTAGACGAAGCCCACTTTACGTACGCTCCGCAACGCGAAGTGGTGATTGCCACCACATCGCCCGGTATCGACCTCACCGAGCAATACGTAACCATCAACAACAAAACCACCAACTTCGTTTGGAAAACCCAAGGCGGACAACCCTACGTGCTGGGAACCGACTACCTGGACGACAAGGGTTCTACCAGGTTTAAGAACCTAACCAAAGGCAAAGTGTATTGCGAAATATCACACCCGGCCTATCCCGCATTCACGGGTAAGAACATCTTAAAGACCACCTTGGTGCAACCCATCCCCGTACCAACAAACGAACTGGCATCCTTTACCACCACAAACAACAAAGACAGCGTACAGCTGTCACTGCGTGGCAACATCGAGGGCATGTCTGTTTACTTCGATTGGCGCGGCGACGGAGCCATGAGCCAATACGTTTTGAAGGCCGATACCTACACACGCTTTACCGCCCTTACCAACAAAGGCGTGAAGGTGCGCGTGTTGGTGTCGAAACCCGAAGAGAAACTTACCGTGTTCAGCGTTACCAACGCCAAGATGTCTTCGGTAGATATCAGCAAGTTGGCAGACACCCGCTCTATTACATTAGACAACGTTGGCCTCTCCAAGTTCGACTTCGCGCCTAGCACAGCACTTAAACAGCTAGACCTTAGCCGCAACAACATCTCTGACATAGACCTCTCGAAGTATCCCAAGCTCGAATACTTGTCCATGTCCGACAACAAGCTCACCAAGCTCGACCTTACTAAGAACAAAGAGCTGATAGTGGTAAGCCTTAGCCGAAACAACCTGATAGAGGTTAAATTCCGCGGACTTACAGCACTGGAGAGCCTCGACCTAACGGCCAACTCGATGACGTCGCTCGATTGTAAGCCGCTGCTCAACTTGGGCCAGCTCTTCGTCAGCAACAACAAGCTCACGTCTATCAATGTGCGTAACAACGCCCACTTGCGTGCGCTCAACCTTGTTGGCAACAACCTCCGTTTCTCTTCATTGCCTCCCACAACGGGCACTTACCGCACATCGTATGCCTATCAAAGGCAAAACCCCGTTGACGTTAGTGCCAACGGCAACAAGGTAGACCTCAGTTCAGAGGCTGTTATCGACGGAACACCCACCGTGTACCGCTGGTTTACCGGTAATGTGAACGTAGATAAGAACGGTAACCTGCAAGGCGAGGAGTTTGATGTAGATGCCGAATACACCGTAACCAACGGCGTTACCACACTGAAACTCACCAAACGCTACGAAGACTTGGTTTGCGTAATGACCAATGCCAAGTTCCCCAAACTGTTGCTGCACACCAAGCACATCCGCTTCATACCCGACGCAACGGGCATCGAGGGTGTAAATGCCGACAACACCGACACCTTTATCAAGGTTGTTGAGGGCGGTATCGTGGTAGAAGCCGCAACAGGAAGCACCGTTAACGTGTATGGTATAAATGGCGGTTTGGTACAGAAGGCTAAGATGAACGGCACAAGCCAAAGCATCTCTCTACCCAAAGGCGCATACGTTGTTACCGTAAACAATAAGGTTGCCAAGGTAATGGTGAAATAAACCTCACACATTTGCCTAGTGGCAGAAATCCCAAAAGGGGATGGCAGATTGGTTTCTGCCATCCCCTTTTCGTTATTGCGCAGCCCCCAATTGCCTTATCCCAATCGGCCGTTAGAGCCTGCTCAGCCCTTGTGTATTGTGGAGCATCTTTCCTATATTATTCTTGAAGGCGTAGCGTGTTACGTCAAAAGGACAAGGCAGGCAAGATGCCGACAAGCAAAGGAAAGATGAACAGGCAGCGATGCAAACAACCTAAAACAATTGATAAGCCGTATAACTACCCGTCGGGGGTATTTTAGAACATGATGAGAAAGAAGCTTCAGCTGTCAACTCTAGTTGATGAGTTGATGAGTCGATGAGTATGGAAGATGATAAGAAAGATGCTGCGGCTGTCAACTCGAATTGACGAGTTAATGAGTTGATGAGTATAGAACATGATGAAAAGAATACTTCGGCAATCAACTCGAGTTGATGAATTGATGAATTGATGAGTATAGAACACGATGAAAAGATGCCTCGGCTATCAACTCTAGTTGATGAGTTGATGAATTGATGGGCACAGAACATGATGAGAAAGATGATTCGGCAATCAACTTATTCGCTCCTTAGCTTTTCAACCCGCCAGCTTGTCAACTCGTCAGCCACTCTTTTTTGTCCGCTTTTCAGCAAGAAATTTAACACTAAGAGTGCCCTTTTTATCCACCAACCACTAACCTTGCCGCAAAAAATCGATTCTCGCGAGGGTTTGTTTTGATGCAAAAAGGGGCTAGGATGTGAATGCGGCAAAATGAATATTTATTTCAAGAAAACCTCATTTGCACCAGATTTTGGGCTATTTGTAGCAAAATGCACTGCGTTTTGATGCAAAATAGACTGCATTTTGGTGCTAAACGCACTGCGTTTTGGTGCTAAATGCACTGCGTTTTGGTGCTAAATGCAAGGTAAAATGCTGCTAAATGCACCGTGATTTGCCCCTAAATACAAGGCTAAATGTATAAATATGCTGTGGATGTAGGTGCAAAAACCTTTCTGCCCGATTGAAAACGTGTGCAGAAAAGGCGCTAAATGGCAGTAAATAGAGTATATTTTAGGGATAAAAGGCCGTTTTCTGGGAGTGAAAACGGCGGGCTGTCAACCAATCTAGAAAGGCAAAATGGTGCAAAATGCAGGCATTTTGCTTAAAAACAGACAAAACAAAAACCGTGAAAGGCTAAAAAATGTGGCTTTTTACCTACTTTATTGCCAACATTTTCGCTAGAACGGAGCGAGAATTAGAACGATATTGTAAAATTAAAACAACAAATTAAGTTTTGTGAGGTTGGGAGTTGATGAACTGATGAACCGATGAGCTGATGCGGTTGTGAGGCCGTGAGTTTGTGAGTTTGCAAGGTGATTGGTTGATGAGCTGATTGGTTGATGAGCTTGTGAGGTCGTGCGTTTGTAAGTTGATTAGTTTGTGAGTTGAGCAGTTTGTGAGTTAAATGGTTTGTGAGTTAAATGGTTGATGAGTTGAATAGTTGATGAGTTCTTGCGATTGCAATTTGATGAGTTCATGTCCTTGCCAGTTGCTGGGTCTTCGCGAGTTCATAAGCCAACAAGTTGATTTGCGCTCCACTTCATACATGAGAGGGGTGTTTATCTTGTGTTGGAACACAAAGGCAACAAGCCCCTCCCTATTTATAGAAACATTAAATGTCTAGCCGGTTTCTACGTCAAACCACAACACATTAATTTATTCTCCACAACCTGTTGTATTATATCGTTTCTCTACATCAAACCACTACAGAATTATTAACCTTGCTGGCAAATCGTGCGTTGTATTATATCGTTTCTCTACATCAAACCACAACCTGGCATATCGACAATAAGCACCGAATTTAGTTGTATTATATCGTTTCTCTACATCAAACCACAACAGCCACCACTGCCCGACTTTCACGTCAAAGGTTGTATTATATCGTTTCTCTACATCAAACCACAACGCTTGGTATTGCTACTATCGCTCCAATCTGTTGTATTATATCGTTTCTCTACATCAAACCACAACCCTCGGAGGTGTATTGCTTTTGCGCATCCGTTGTATTATATCGTTTCTCTACATCAAACCACAACTCATTGCTCCACCCTGCTGCATCATTGACGGTTGTATTATATCGTTTCTCTACATCAAACCACAACATATACCACTTACATCCTTGGTAATCAATTACTTGATTCTCCTACTGGGTAATATGAAGTTGCTTGATGAGGCTTATCATGACACAAAGTTACTAAAAAAACTCCAACTGAATGGGCTTTGCCTGTTGTTTTGCCGCAACTTCGCCCCACACATTAACAATATTGGAGTATTGCTTATCGGTTACAGCGAGGATGCTAATCATGCCCTTGTTGGGAGCAAGCGATTTGACTCGCTTGATGTGTACATTCATGCTCTCGTACGAGCCACAATGGCGTACATATACGCTAAATTGGTACATCGTGAAACCATCGCGTTCAAGGTCTTTCCTAAAACGAACGGATTCTTTGCGTTCCAATTTAGTATTCGTAGGAAGGTCGAACATCAGAAAAAGCCACATGATATGATAACGATTAAGGCGGGCGTATGTCATTCGAGTATCGGTAATTGCATTTTATTGGTTTCTTTTGAGAAACATTTTTCCAGAGAGGCGGTGGTCATGGTTAGGCCAATGCTGAGCGGCCGAACCACTTTTGAGAACGACACATCACAAAACAGCACACTGATTAAACTACCTTTCGTTGTTTTATCAAGGCTTAGCTTGTCACCAACACAACTCCAAGTTCTTCAATGGGAACAGTCCGACAAGCATCGGGCTGTTCCTTTAAAGTTATCACCAGTTGTGCATTCTTCAACGACAGAGTTGCGGGCGAAGTAAAAACGAGACTTCTTTTAAGCATGGTGTTCTTTCTTCTTTATCTCGCCAAGGATGTTAAACTCAAAGTCGATGCCTTCAACAAGTGCCTTAAACTGATTATGAGAAAGAACTATACCTTGGTGTGGAGCCTCATTATTCTTGTACCCCCCGCTTTCCATCTTCACGTCATCTTTCTTCTGAGCATTTTGATGAAACCTCAACTCAATATTGCCATAGAGGTAGGTCTTCCCCTTCTTTACATCCTTTTTAGTATTAATTCCCACAACTTTATACAGACGTCTCACTAAGTCTTGCGGGTTATCAAACAAAATTTCTTCGGGGGAATCCTCATAAAAAAGTACTTGCGTACCTCGTTGCAATACTGCCAACAAAGGGAAATTTCGTTCAGCACTCCGTTCCGGCACAAGTTGAGCTGCTTTACCTTTGTTGCTCCTCTTTAAATAAGCGGCAGCATCCAAGTTGTTGACAACACAAAAGTCGCGTTCTTTCTTTCCCTTCAATTCTCCCTCATAGATGGCCAATAGATAATTATTTTCGTTTTCTACACAGAAGAATTGTTTGTATTCCTTTGTCGATAGGTCACGCTGTTGACGAATCTTTAAGCGTTCCTGAGCTTTCACGTAACACCTCACTTTATTTATCCTTATGCCCTTTTCCTTATTCATAAAGATGGGTTCGGCAATGGCTGCCTTAAAGTTCTTACCGGCAATAGCCTCCTTTATCTTTTCCTTAACAGCTTGGTCAACGATTTTTTCAAGCTCCGATTCTTTCTCGAACTTGTCTATTGGCTTTCGTAACACATGGTAAAGGATGCCATCTTTCTCAATAACACCATAGTAAGTATCCCTATGTAGTGAACCTCTGGCGGCATCGCCTTGGGCAACATATTTACCCTTAGCTGTACGCACACGCCTTTTAGCCTGCTTAGGCATGTTGTCTTTTGTGAGATGTTTCACCAAGAGCGATTGCTCTATGGCCAATACGTCTTCGGTAAAAGTAGTCCAAGGCTTTTTGAAATGGGGCTTGTTGGCTGAACCATACCAGCGCGACACTTCTTCGTCGTGATAGTATTGAGCCATCTTTTCGTATTCGGCCTCACCGATGCAGGCTATGGTTATGGCATCGATGCAATGGTGGCAATGGTTAAGTCGCGATTTCTTTTCGTACTCGCCTTGTAGCCCCCACATACGCCTGAACTCGGCTGTGAGTACGCCCTTCACCATATACACATTGCTCTTGTTGGGATTACCTGCACTATGGAAAAGCGACTTTAAAAACAAACCCGCATACTTTGAAATCAAACCAATGCCCGCACCTTGACGGCGACTAAACCCTTCGGGTACCTCGGTCATCGTAAACCGTTCGTACTTGCCTTGCCAATAGGATAGCTCCATTTTCAAGCGATGGCGTTTTTGTATCAGCTTGTCTTTAATTTTTTTCTCCATGCCACCATACGTGCGTATCTTGTCTAGTTTTTTTCGCAGGTCTTCGCACTTGCTTTTCCAGGGAGCAATTCTTTTCAATATGTCTGCATGGTTAGTCAGTTGGGAGGGTAGGCGTGCACCCTTCACCTGCCTATTAAAAGTGGCATCGCAGAGCGTTAGGTTCATTTGCGTGCTGTCGCCACCAACACTTCGGGGGATGGTATGCTCGATGTCGAACTTCTGATTGTCACCTAGAAATCGCAGATGCCAATCTCGCCGTTTGTGTATAGGCACCTGTGGTTTTGTTCTTCCCACAGTTGATATTTAAGAATGTCAGTTTCTGTGGGTTCTATCTCTTTGTGGCATTTGTCTTTATATAGTTCAATAATACGTTTGCGATAATCCGCACGCTTGCGTTCGATATCCTTTTGATTATCGGCTATGGCCTTACGTTTGTTGGCATCGTTCAGTTCGCGAGCATATTCCACGTGCACCTCCGTGTCGCGGTCTATTACGCCATCGCGCAAAAGCTGGTTAACCACGCTGCGCAATATGTGCAACGAGCGCATGGCCATAGGGTTGCGAATGGCGTTGGTGCGAGGGCTACCCAACTGAAACACGCCCATCTTGTTAAGCTTTGCATCGGGATAGGGCTCTATCATCGAGGGATGATAAAGCGCATCGGCAGCACCAGGGCGCAGGTCGACCACGTCTTGTAAGTAACTTTTAATGCAGAAGTCTATCGTACCCTCAACGCCGCGGTCTTTGGGGTTATAGTTCTCGATAATCTCCAGCAGCCCCGAAAGTATCTGCTCGCGTTTATCGGCATCATCCCAAACGACCGCAGTAACTATATCGGGTATCTTGGCTAAGAGTACGGCGTGGGCGTAGATGAAGCCTTGGCGCAAGAAAGGCAGGATGTTGCGAATGGCTTTAAGACTTAACGCGGCAAAGCCATGCAGCAGCTTTGCATTGGCAAACTTCGTGGCACAGGCTTCATCGAGTTGCAACTTCTCGGTGACGAAAGCCTTTAACTTGTCTTTCGACGAGAATGAATAAAGCACATTCCATACATCATCCGCCATTTCGTCGATGGTCTTTGTGCCGTTCTTCTTTCCAACAGCCGTGTATGTCTCGGCAATGCCTGCCTTCCAATCGCTGCCGAAGATGTCTATCAGCTGTGCTGTTACGGGACATCCCGACACGCCTTGGTGCATGCGGTAGTTAAACTTGTATGGCTTTTCGTCTGCATCCTTATACCAGGCGTAGTTGTTTTTGCCTGCCAAAGCCTTTGCAATGTCCTCGAAATCGAAGTTGGGCTTAGACTTTCTGAAAAACAACGGCCACACCTTTTCGCGTTCTTCCGCGTTTAGCGGTCGTAATGAAACGTCTTTAGGGGTTTTTATCTTAATGTTATTGAGAATGCAGAGCATCCTGAACGCTTCGTAATCGGGGTGCGATTCGGCACAGCAGGGTTTCTTAGGTTCGAATGTACATTTGCCTACACCCTTGCGTTGCGACTTTAACGGGCGTTGGAAATACAAAGCCCTTTGCAGCTTTTCAACCCATTGGGCATCCAGTTCTTGTTTTTCGCAGATGGCCAAGAACTCCTTTATATAATGTTCTTCCCTGTCGGTATATCGGCTCCTTAGCCTGACGGTGTTGCCATGTTGTTTGTAGAGTTGATAGAAATACTCGCCTAGAAACGTGCAACCAGCCTTTTCCATCTCTACAGAAAGCTGGGCTATACCCGATTTGACCTTGCCCGACTCGGCGGAATCGGCCGTGGTGTCGAGCCTGTTGCTAAGAAATCCACGACGTTGCGCCAAATGATAAAATGCCCGGCCCAGAAGAAAACGCTGACTTTGATCGGTAAGATCGAGCTTTTGCGTTAGGCAACGGTAGCGGCAATAGTAGGGGTTGTTCTCTTCGGCACTACCCGAACGCTGCCAAAGCATAAAGTCATCAGTTAGCGGATATGTTTTCTTGGCTTTCCATTGGCTAAGCTGTTGGTCGGAAAGATAAGGGCATAGGTCGAGACTTACCAACACTCTCAGCGTATCAATCTTACGCAGACGCCGCCTGGCATACTGCACGCGCAAAGACTTGTATTTGGATTTTACGGCCGCTTTTGAGGATACCGGTTGCCCATCTACGTTTACGCCTTCGGTGAAGATAACATCGCCACGTCTTACCAACGTGTAATCTCCCTTAGCATCTCTGTCTACCACAGCCCAAGCAAGGCTGTTTGTACCCGTATCAAGGCCCAATATTCGTGTAATCATAATCGTTAGTTATGGTGTTGTTTGTTTCTTGTTATTTACTATCCCATTAGGATTTAGGTGTAAAATTACATTAATTATTTGGTAGGGCAAAATGTTTTTGTTAATTTTGCAGCAATAAGATATATTCTACATCTTATCACAATAAGGCTATATGCCGAAGGGCTTAGTCCCTATTGCCCCTCTTCGGAGGGGCTTATTTGTTTTAGGAGGTGACGGAAAGGTGGGAAAGGTGAAAAGGTGAAAAGGTGAAAAGGTGAAAAAATGGCTAACGCCCACCAACTCATTAACTTGTAAACTTGTTAACTCGTAAACTTGTTAACTAGAAAGGGTGAAAAAATGGCTTCGCCCTTTAAAGGTGGAAAGAAGGGAAAGGTGAAAAAGTGAAAAAGTGAAAAGGTGAAAAGATGGGAAAGGTGAAAAAATGGCTTCGCCCTTTAAAGGTGAAAAGATGGAAGGGTGGAAAGATGGAAGATTGAAAGGGTGCTGGACAATGAACAGTTAGGGCTTAACACAAATGGGGCATTAACATATTCGCTCTCATTTTCCCCAAAAGGGAAACACTGAATATACGCAAATTGTTAGCTCGCCGCTTGCATTCGCGGCACCAAAGGAAGATTATCGTAACACCTTGTTTTTACAACCTTTATGGCCAAACAGAATTGCTTTTGGAAAATTGTTGTTAGCAACTAGCAAGATGCGCATAGCATGGTTTCAGCATACCCTTAGCGGGGCAAAGGAACGCTTTGGTCTGCTTACGGTGTATCTATGGCTTTCCTAATCCTATTCTTTTTGACTATAATGGCCGATTGGGGTATAACTATAACAAACCCAAATAAAAAGTCCCTATGCCAGGAAGACCATTGAACGGGCGATTGCCAACCCTTAACTTAGACAATCGTTGCATTCAACGCCCTTTACCCAACATAGGGATAAATTAGCTAACGCCCATTTGTGCTTTGCGTATAATCGAGATATTGGCTGCCCTCCCGTGTTTGTTGCATGGCAGATGCTGTAAGGAAGAGCTAAAAAAGAATTAATGGAGCAAAGAAGTGTAAGAGAATTCTGCCCAAAAAGGGACATGAAGACCAACTATTTCTCCGCAACTTCTCTGATAAACCTATTCGTCTACGAACCAGTTTGTTTCTCCATTAATTCATCAAACCATTAAAATCACAAACATTTTATCATCACTCTATGATTTCTTGGCGTTTATCCGCACTTAAAGATGAATGGGGTTACGAGGTGAAGAGTTAACGAGTTGACAAGCATTTAGTTTAGCTTGCTAGTGGGGCTAGCCTATCTAGTTGTACTAGGCATTCTAGTTATTCTAGGCATTCTAGTTATACTAGGAGTTCTAGTTATACTAGGAGTTCTAGTTATTCTAGGCATGCTAGCTTTTTAGACCTGCCAGCTTTCCAGTTAAACTAGCCCCAACTATACTCGTTCATCGGTGGGCGAAACCATTTTTTCACCTTTTCACCCTTTCACCTTTAAACACCCTTTCACCTTTAAACACCCTTTCACCTTTAAACGTCTTTCTACTCTTGCGGCAGCATTTCAACGGTGATGCGGTTGCCGCTTTGCAAGATTTGTTTCATCAGCGCACACAGTTTTTCGGGTGTTTGTTGCTTAATCATGTCGCGATAACGGGTGTGCATGTTGATGCCGTGGCGGCGATACATGTTGATAACGCCACTCCAATAAGCGTTGGTTTTCTCGGCACTAGCCACATTTTTAAGCATATACTCTTTCACCTTGTCGAGCATGGCAGCATCGCAAGTGCGCGTCATGTTCTCTGCCTCGCGATAGATGATGGCCATAGCCGTGTCGCGTTTCTCTGGTTTCACAGGACAAGTAACCAATACGGAGTAGTCGTGGTAGTCGCCCTCGATGGTTGCTCCACCTTCTGCCGACACCGAATAGGCTGCCGATGCGTCTTCGCGGATTGTCTTGATGTAAACCATAGAGAGAATTTGACCAATCATGTTCATACGTACGGCATTCTCCACTGAATAAGGTACGTCGGTGGTGTGCCACATAACGCAAGCCATTGCTTTGGGTGTTTCCATCTTACGGCGGAACACATTCTCAATCTTTCCTTTGACAAACGAACTGGTGAGATGACCCTTAACCACCTTTCCCTTAGTGGGCAGCGAGCCGAGATAACGACAGATAAGCTTGCGGAGCTGGGGTTCGTCGAAGTCGCCGATGAAACTGAACGTCCATGCGGCGGCATTGTTCGTGCGTTCGCGCGCTATTTGCAGTATGCGGTCGTAGTTGATGTCGGGCAGGTCGGCTTCCAACACGGGGCGAAGACGTGGGTTATGGCCGTAGACCGTGGCCACGAGCGAGTCGTTGAAGGCAATGTCGTGGTTGAGGGCGCGGTTTTTAAGTGCCGTGCGCCACGAGTCCATCAGGGTGGCAAACGCTTGTTCGTCTTTGGTGATGCCACCCGACAGATACAGGTGGGCCAGCTGCAACATCGTTTCGACATCGCGCTTAGACGAACCACCCGACATGCCCATATACTTATCGCCAATGGAAAGACCTGCGCTGGCAATCTTGCCAGCAAGTATTTTGGGTAGCTCCATACTGCGGAATCCACCTAAGCCACTAATGGACACGATGTCGTTGAATACGGCCAAGTTGGTGTAGTCTTTCGGACCATAAAGCGACTTGCCACCATGTCCGCTTGCGGCAAAGTTCACTTGGTCTTTCTTAAAGTCGGTTTTCTTCAATATAACGGTCACGCCGTTGGCCAGTTTCAACTCGGTGTAACCCAGTTCGGCATTCTTTTTCTCCTTGACAATCTTGCCAGGACGAGGCAACTTGGTCATCAATGGCACTTCTTTCACCGTATCAACGTAGGGTTCTACCTTGGTTTGGCGTGCGGCGTGCACGGCTTGCAACAAGGATTCGGGCGTAGGATATACGTTGCCTTCCTTCTCGTTGTTGAAGTTGATGATAACCATATTACGATCGGTTTCGGGCAACAGCTGCGGCAGAATGGCGTTGATGTCGGTTAACGGGATGTTGGGCACCAGCTGTTTCATTATCTCGTAATAGTCTTCGAAGGCGGGGATGGGCTCTTGCGAGAGGAAATGACCTTTGTAATCGTCGGCAAACGAGGCGTTGCCACGCTTGTCGCGACCATTGTACGCCTTTTCCAATGCACTGAGCAAGTTGGCCTTGGCGCGATCGTACTCGCTTTGGGTGAAACCAAACTTGGCAGCGCGAAGGGCCTCAACCAGTGCGGCTTGCAGTGCGGCGGCAGTACCAGCCATGTCGCGCGGCGTTGCACTGATGGTGAAAGCTCCCTTTGTTTTGGCGAAGATGAAGTTGCCATCGGCAGCCGATGCACCCAAATAAGGACAGTTGGTAGAGTTTTGTGCGGCCTCGGCATAGCGGTCGTTGAGCATGCCTAGGGCCATGTTCTTGGCATAGTTGGCCAAGAGATAGTCTACGTTGCGCTTGAGCGAGTCGGGCCAGGCCTCGTGTTTGAACGATACTTCTACCGAGCTGTTGGCCTGTTCCCTATCCTTATCCACAACGACGATGGGTTCTTCGTTGTCGGGTACGGGCACATCCACCACTTTCGCTTGGTTGTCGGGGTTCTTCAAGGGGCCGAAAAGCTTTTTAATCATGGCCTCGGTGTGGGCTACGTCGATGTCGCCCACCACAATAATGCCCTGATTTGATGGATGATACCACTTTTCGTAGTAGTCGCGTAGCTCTTTGGGCTTGAAGTTGTCCACCACACTCATCAGTCCGATGGGGAAACGTGCGCCGTACTTCGTTCCAGAATAGAGTTTAGGCAGGTTGCGTTCTAGCATACGCGATGTGGCACCGGTGCGTTCGCGCCACTCTTCGTGTATCACTCCGCGCTCTTTGTCAATCTCAGTTGGGTCGAGTGTGAGCGCATTTGCCCAGTCGCTGAGTATCAGCAAGCACGAGTCGAGTGCCGTCTGGCGCGTGGTAGGCACGTTGGATATGTTGTAAACGGTTTGGTCGATGGAGGTGTAGGCATTGAGGTCGCCGCCAAACTTCACGCCAAGCGTTTCCAAGTAACGGATAAGTTCGTTGCCTGGGAAATGCTTTGTTCCGTTAAAGCACATGTGTTCTAGGAAGTGGGCCAGTCCACGTTGGCTCTCTTCTTCTTGTATCGAGCCCACCTTCTGTGCGATATAGAAGTCGGCACGATGCTCCGGCCAGTTGTTATGGCGTATGTAATAGGTCAGTCCGTTGGGCAGTTTGCCTATCCTTACGGCAGTGTCCACGGGGATGGGTGGGGCCTGGTTAACGCCTTGTCCACGCAAGTTGATGGGGACAAGCAGGGCTAAGAGTGCCCAGCCCCGCAGGATTGTTCTTAGGTTACTCATTCTTGTTTCAATAAATCGGTTACTTGTTAGCGATGTTAAGTCATCAGTTTACCCTCGACAAACGTAGCACGGCAGGCCCGTCCCAGCTGCATCTCGTTCGGCATCCGCAAGGTTATGGGGGCGAAAGTGTTAGGAAATACCCCTAGGTTATGTATAGTTTGGATAGCGCGAGATGCCGAGATGGAGGAGAAATGCGCCGAGGGCGGTTCGTCCTACCTGCTATTTAGTTTGGGTTTAAGGCATGTTCTGGATATGCTCTGTTATCGAATAGGGCTGCCGTTATTTACAAAGGCTGGCTCCTGAAATAAACTTTATTGGCTTTTTAGAACTGGCTTTAAGCTACCCCGAAATGCCACCTTGCGATTGTTCGTTGCCGCCCATTTATTCCATACCTTGCCTAGGCGGGCACCATTTGCTCATGGCTAGGGGTACACGATTGCCATGAACCACCTAGCAATGAGCAAAGTATGCCAGCTAAAATCAAGGTTCCATCAAGAGCGGTTTATAGATTTCGCGTTATTCTTTTGCGGCAGGCGTAGTGAACTTCACCTTTTTAAGTTCGCCCCACTTGCCGTCTACGTTCTTAGCCATCGAGCAAGCGTAGTAGGTGGTGAGCGGTGTAGCGTTCCATCTTGCCCTGTCCACGCGGTATTGGTTCCAGTAAATGTCTTTGGGATGGTCGGTTTGCAGCATCTTGATAACACCGATGTTGCCCATGTCGGGTTTGTTAAAGGCCTCTTCGGTGATGATGATGTCGCGATGCAACGATGCTTGGTCGTTGGGCGAATACACTACATCTTGATAGTAGCCGCCTTTCTTACTTCCGCCAAACTCGCCAATCTTTATGTCGACTGTGGCTTCGCCGGGGCCGCCAAGCTTTTTTGTGGTAACGGGAACCTTGGTTATTTCTTGGAAAACGCCATTCTTATCCCATGGCAACACGCAGATTTCGTAATTGGCATCGGGCACCATCTCGCGCCAAGTGTGTTGTTTTTCGGTGGTGTAGTCTTTGCCGCTGAACTGCTTAATCATGTCGTAAGCGTTAGAGAAACCCATCATGGGGCCGTGTTCTTTCACGGTTTGTTCGATGGTTCCACCCTCAAACTGGCATAAGGCGTAGCCAGCCACGTCGGTGTTGGGCGTAAACTTCACCGTAACGCTGTCGGGTCCGATGTTCATTACCTGTGCCAGCACCTGCGCCGAGGCGAAACCTTGTCTGCGAGGAGCGGTAAACTGCGTGCGAGACACCTTGCCGGGCTTGCCGTCCTTGCCATAGCCAAGGGCGATGAGGGTGTATTCTTTCTCCGGAACAACCACCAATCCGTAGTCTACCAGTTTCTTATCTTTGACGTTGTCGGTGTATCGGGGTTTCTTCTGACCCGTGAAATATCCGTCAACAACCTCGTCTTTGATGATGCCGGCAATGTCTGATGTGAACAGCGCGAGACAATACGCTTGGCATTCGGCCGACTTTTTGAGCGTAACAGTTGGCGCGCCATCCTTGTTGGCCACGCTAACGTTTAGACTTACCTTATCTACACTTTGCGCTTGCACGGCAAACGCGCCAGCCAACAGCATCATCAGTGCGCCGGCACTTCTCTTTAAAACCATCATGTTCTGCATTTTATCTGTTTTTGTTTTGCGGCCACCCCACCACCTTGGGTAAGGGGATGGCCGTGTTGTTGTATTCATTAATATAAGTCAAGATAACCACTAGGCATGGCCACTTGCTTGATAGCGCATACGCGTCCGCCTACGTTATATTTCTTCATTAATCGCGGATGTGCAACAGGAACCGCGTAGTAAATCAGTACGTCGCCATTTTCGCAACCTACCACTAGATGGGGATATTCGTGATCAAGCCCCACCCAATAGCCCGTAACATCATAAACCATATAGGTGATTTTAGATGTTATTCCTTCCAAAGGGATTTTCTTAATTGTTATTTCGTTTGCACCAAAAGTTGTTCTATTGCCGTCTCGTTGAATAGCATAAATGTCCATCCCCTCTGAGAACAAATCGGTATAGGCCTTTGAAGAGTTTCCGCTAAGCTGCTCTCCCGACGCCGTTAGGAACACAGTCTCGTTTGTGAACAAGTGCCCTGGTATTTCATACGGACTCATATAGTTCATCGTGTAAGTCAATCGGCGCGCGTAATTGTCTACGGCGAAACAAGCTACCATAGATTTTCCTCCTGTGGTGTAGTAAGCCTGAAACCAACTGTTACGATTGTCACGGTATTCATCCCCATTCATCGTCGTAAGGTAATAAACGTTCGCGTCTTCGGGCATTTTTTCCGCAGGCGAATAGAATTGGTCTGAATGAAGCGTTACCACAAAGCTGCGATACTTATAAAAATCCGAGGAGTTAGTGGTAGTTGCTAAAACAACCCTTCGATTCTTCTCATCATAACAGGGCACATTGGTCACTCCCCAATTCGTGTGTCCGAATTTGGTAATCTTATAGCCCAATGAGTCTATATAATATGGATCGCTGATGAATTTTCCGCCCAAATAGTTCTTACCAAACTGGCGTGAGAACAATCGCCCGTCTTTCGTAGCAACCCAAGTCAAGGCAGGCGTATTCATACCACCATCTTCCTGGTCTTTCCGTCCGCTAACCTTAAAGTTATCGGGTGAGCCATCGGCAAACTGCGAACTTAAATCCCATTCCTTTTTCAAATTGCCTGCATTATACACCATTGCATCACCTTCTTCGGTTATCAACGTGAGCGAGCCGGCAGCACCGACATTCTTCGCTACAGCCACATCCAAAGACCTTGGCGTTCCAGGAACATTGTCTACCACATACTTGCCAAACTCAAAATTTTCTTTCAGCTTACCCTTCTCTTTCAAGTAATTAAGCCTAAACACGGTTAGTTTACCCACATTTGGCATGTTGGCCCCCATGGCGGAATAAACAACAAAGTCGCCTCCACCAATTGCAGGTTTAAAAAACAGCGTACATTTCACTTTGAATGTCACACCCGAAGATTTCTCGATGATGGAGAAGTCACCAGACTGCTCTTTGACAGGCATTTCTTCAAGCCCCATTCTTTTCAAGAACTCATCAGTGGTCATCTCCTCCTTCAATTCCGTGCTGTACACTTTTCCGTTCATTCGCCACTCATAACGCACCTCTTGGCTGCGCTGCAACGAATCCAGTTTTCCCCAATTGAAATAGCGTGAGCCATCAAGCCTTACGGGCCGACCGCCATAAACCAATACCTGTATCGGGCTATCCATAAAATTATCGAGCCATGTAGGCGGTTTCAACGACTCGTATTCGTAATTTCCGTCGTCACTAAAACATGATGCCAGCATCAGCGGCATAAGCATTGCTACGAATGCATATCTCAAGTTCCGCATAATTTTCTATTTTATAAGGTGTCACACTTTAACGGTCATTGGCGAACCGTCTTCCTCTACGGCCTGGTCGGGATGCTTGCCCAGCCATTCCTTAAACTTCTGAACCAACTTCCTTGCTTTCCAAGGAGCGTCAGACAACATACTCTCGTTCAGTGACGCTGTCGGGTCGATGTGCGTCACAAAAAGCTTATACTTACGGCTGGAATACTCTCCCAGCAGCAATTCCGTAACCTCCTTGTTCCACCAAGCAGGCTTGATGGCATCGCGGGTTAGTATAACAATCGCCTTCGTACGTTCGGTCTGCCCCAGCTGCAAATCGCCAAGTGGGACCAATTCCACCATCAGCCGCACCCCCTTAGGCAGGTCTTTAAGTCTAGGTTTGCGATACATCTTTATCACAACGGTGTCTGTACGGTTGGTGGCATTTGCAGGGGCGGGCCTTGCCCTAAACGTATATGTGTCTGCTAACTTATACTCGTCGGGGTTGGCAGTGGTTCCTTCGGGTATCACACGCAATTTGAAAGTTTCGTCCTTAGTTAGGTTTCTCCCAGCCAAATGCACTTCGAGCATGGCATCTAGGGCATCTATGTCGTCACTAAGAAAGAAGAACGAGGCGAAAGTAGAGTCGGCTGTGTGCTTGCCTGGCTCTTTTTCGTTCATATAATATTTGTCGAAATACAGGTAATGGTCATCGCCGAACGTTGTCAGAGGTTCCTCCTTGCAAGAAGAGAACAAGGCGATTGCCGCCAAAGGCAGCGTAAACAATAACTTTCGCATAATGATAAATGTTATGGGTCAGAGATTTTCATCAGTAGGTAAAGGTAGCACCGCTTCTGCTTTGGAGAATGGTTTCACCGATTTGTCGTCGCGTTTCACATCTGCCCCGAGCCTTTTATAAAGGTAGAACAGCTGCCCCTCGCTTATCCATTCGCGTTGCGCCTCTCTTACAAGATCTTTTTGGAAGTCGCCGAATGTACTCTTAACTGCCAATGGGCTTGTTCCTAATCCACGGTGTTCGCGCATGTCGTTGATTATTTTGTATGCAGCGGCGAAGTTACTCTTTCGCGCTTCAGTCTCGGCAATGATGTATCGCATCTCCGAAGTTCGCAACAAGGGGAAGATGCTCAATGTCTTGTCGCGTTCCACTAGGTCGTTCTCCTTAACATACCATTTCACCGACAGATTGGTCTTGTACGCTCCGTCGGGAACGTAAAGCAGGCGAGTACATCGAATGTCTCTTGCCGACTCATCAATATTATCCACCGTCTTGAATATGTCTTGCCCTTCGGTATTGACGATAAACAGTTGGTCTTGTGCAACGACGGCCTTCTTTCGGGGATACTGTGCCAACATGTTCGAAATCAGTCCTAACCTAACGTTGTCCCTATACACGCCCATAATGAGGTTGTCAACCATGCGTACATCCCTCGCATCTTCTGGTCGTTCGGCATAAAAGAAACCATCGAATCGTTCTTCCTTAAACGGATAGTACTTCTTTTTATCCTCTACAGTAACTTCAGAATTGATTATCTCCTCTGCACACTGCTTGGCCTTATCGTAGAAAGTGTCGTCATAAGCACCCTTATACTGGTAAGCACGAGCCAATGTCGCGGTTATGGCCCAGTAGGAGAATCGATAACCACGTCCAACGAAGAACTCGTCTAGGTCTTGTCGGTTGGCATAAATGCCCGTTCCATACTCGAACTCGCTATAAAAACGAGCTCTCCCAGAGGTATTCGCCTCATTGCCACGAGTTGATAAGTCGTATGGCTTAACCAATTCGCGAGCCTCTTCCAAGTCTTTAATCACGGCATCAAGCACCTCACTCGTCTTCATGTGCTGGGCTAAAGTGTTAGGAAAGTGTGTTATGTATGGCACATACACACCGCCGTCATCATCTTTCGGAGCAGGCGCAAACAGCCTGAGCATGTCTAGATGCACGTATGCACGTACAGCCTTTGCCTCACCCAATATCAGGCTTTTCTCCATTTCGCCTTGCGCGAACTTGCCTGCATTTTCGCCCGCTACGTTCTGGATAAGGTCGTTGGCGGCACCTATGCACTTATAGGCGGCCATCCACATTTTGTCTATCTCAGGGCGCAAGTCCTTGTTTTGATAATCGCGCTTACCTGCCGCGATAAGTGCCGTACTACTTAAGTCTTCGTGGCGAACGTTCACGTTATACTGGTTTGAGAAAAAATCAACCAAGCCACATTGCAGGTTTTTGCCGTAAAGCACATCTTCTGCCATGTTGATGTACAGGCCATGCAACACACTCCGATACCCATCGCCTTTCTCGAACAATTCTTTCGAGGTGGATTTTCCTTCCACCGGAACGTCCAACCATTCGTTACATCCTGTCAACGCCATAACGATGGTTATCGCCGTAGCCATATATGTTATACCTTTCATAATCGTATTCTTTTGTTTGTCCACTAATAAGATGCACGCAACGTAAGACTATATGTGTGCGCATAAGGATAAGAGAGTCCTCGTTCCACCTTTATGGTACTCCAACGGCCTAGGTCGGCGGCATTGAAAACCACAGAGAGGGCATTAAGTTTGAAGAGAGAAGTTATTCGCTTGTTGAAGTCGTAACCAATGGACAAGCTGTTGAACGAAACAAAATTGTCGTTCTGCACAAAACGTGACGACCTATTGGTGAGACCTCTTTCACGTATGCCATAAAATTGCGAAACGTCGCCCACACGGTACCAGCGGTCGGTCAAGACACGCCTGTCTACGTTCTCCTTTTCAATGTTGGCATTCTCCACCTTCGACACCAACGTGTTGTTGTAGGCCTGTCCACCATACGCATACTTGAATCCTGCGTTAAGATAAATGCCTCGCCATGCTACATTAATGCCAAAAGTACCCTGCACGTCAGGGTTAAAGTCGCCACAAACAACCATGTCGTTCTTATCCCATACCTGTGTCACGGTTCCATCTAACTTACGGAAGAATTCTGTTCCCGTGGCGGGATCGATACCCAACGAGGGCACGGCATAGATAGCCGAGGTAGATGCACCCACGTAATAAAGTAGCGGTGGCAAGGTAGAAACACGCCCAGAAGATTCTGAAGAGTAGTTATCACGTATTTTCTTGTTATACTCTTCCATCGCAGGGTTTAGCTTTGTAATGGTGTTCTTGTTATGGGCTAAGTTGGCGTTAAGCACCACAGCCCAATCCCTGTTTCTAAAAACAGTTACATTGGTCTTTAGTTCTATACCTTCGTTAAGCACACCGCCTACGTTTCCACTATAGCTGTCGAATCCCGACGAGGGGCGAACCTTTACCTTGTCTATCATGCGGTCTGTGGCTTTGTGGTAGTAGGTAGCTTCCAAGAAGAAACGCCTTTTGAACAGTTCCAAAGAAAAGCCTAGGTCCAAAGTCTTCGTCAACTCCCAAGACAAGTCGGGATTTCCAAATGTTGCCAGCAAATAGCCGGGCCCTGTGTAATACCATGACGGTGCGTGTCCGTAGCTGCTTATCACATCGAAACGTGTGAAGGTAACCTTACCTGTACTTCCGTATGTGCCTTTTAAACGCAAGCTGTTTATCCAAGGCATACGTTTGATGAAATCGTAATTATGCATGTTCACACCCACGCCGATGGAGGCAAAGGGTGCAAAACGCCGCTCTACACCGAACTGCGATGAACCATCAAGACGGAACGATGCATCTAGCAAATAAATTTCATCGTATGTGTAATTTAATGCGGCCAACAATCCGAACGTACGCACCTTTATTTCTGTATCCTTGGTAACACCATCCTGAGACGCGCTATACGATGGCTTGTTCTGCGAGCCGAGGCTGAAACCCTGATATTTGTAAGCAATCGGATGCGAAATGGTCTCAATAGCCTCTACACCGCTTGTTAAGTTCACAAAGTGTTTCTTAAAGCGTTGATTAAAATGGAGCGTTGCATTCAGGTTCCATTTCAGGTCGCTATTCTTGGATATGCTTAGTTCTCCTCGTTTGTTCTCTACTCGCCCTTTGAAAGAGGGGTGCTTTGGGTCGATGAAACTGTCGTCGTTGGTTTGTACTTGGCTTATGCCAAAGGCTCCCCTTAAATAGAAGGTGGGGGTGAAATACACGTTAACACCCAAGTTGTTGGTAATGTCGGTGATGGTGCCTCGTCCATTATAGCTTTCCAGCTGTTGCTGTTGCCATAGGGGGTTCACCTGTCCTGATTGGGGTAGCTTTTGCAGATACTCGCCATTTTCACCATAAATGGCATCGTAAGGCAAATATGTGCCGTAGTTTGAGAATGAACCGAAGGGCGAATCCTCATACGAGGTGCGATTAATGGTTACGTTGTCTTGTATCTGTAACCATTCGCGTAGACGATAGTCTATTTTCAAACCACCACCCCAACGGTTGCGGTACGAACCTTTCATCACACCACGGTTATTGTCGTAGTTGAAAGCCAACTCATAACGCATCGAGTTTACACCACCCGAAAGCATAACGCTGTTACGCCAGTTCATCACATTACGTAACGGTCTAGCCAGCCAATCGGTATTCACACCGCGCCTTATCTCATTCAGCCTATTGTTATACAGAATTTCCTTTTCCTCCTTTTGCCAGTTCTCTTTGGCCGTATAAATACCTGCGTCTTTCTCCACTTGCAGTTTTTCAGCGGCATTAGTCAGGTTATAGTCCGACAGGTCGGGGAAGGTTAGTTCCAGGGTAGTGTTGTAATCGATGCGTATCTCGCCTACTTTCGGGGGTACGGACGTTACTACCACCACGCCGTTTGCCGCGCGCGAGCCGTAGAGTGCCGTGGCTGCCGCATCTTTGAGGATGGTCATACTTTGGATGCGGTTGATGTCCATGTCGTAGATTTTCTGTACAGGCACCTCGAATCCGTCGAGCATGAAGATGGGCATGTTGGGGTTTCCCAAAAGGTTGGTGCGCCGTTCCAGCGCTTGGCCGTTGGCATCGAACTCCTGGCGTTGGATGTTTGATGCACCGCGGATGTTGATTTCGTTGATGTGGTTGGGGTCCGAACCAAATCCGCCACGGTCGATAATACGGAAAGAAGGGTCGAAAGCCTCCAAGGCCTTCACGGCATCCTTTACGTTCACCTTTCGCAACTCGTCGCCGGTCACCACCGTGGCCGTACCCGTAAAACTGTTTTTCTTCAGTTTCTGAAACCCCGTAACCACCACCTGGTCCAGCTGGTTGGCATCGTCTTCCAGATAAACTGTTACAAATCGTTTCTTGCCCACGGTAAACTGGCGAGGCTTGAAACCGATAAAACTAACGTGAACCACATTGCCTACCGACAAGCCTGTCATCACGAACTTTCCGTCGGCCGACGTAACCGTGCCCTTGGTTCCGTCTTTAAGTTTCACCGTGGCACCCACAACGGGTTCGTTCGTGTTGTTGTCGATTACTATGCCTTCAATCGTAATGTTGCCCGTTGAGCCCGGGCCTTGTGCATGCGCCTGGCTCCAACACAGCAACAATGCCATGAGCCAGAACATCACGTTCGCTGGTCTTGATAAGTTTCTACGCATAGGTATTACAATTTTCGAGTTTGTAAATCTGTTATTTAACCCTTTTGTTTCTTGTTTAGTGTTAGTTATTCGATGGTTGATTAAGACGTTCGGGTTTCATCGTTAAGGTTTCTGTTCCGCCGCCGCCTTTTAGGCCCATATCTAAACCACCCTTTTTATGCCTATACATTATATAGGAGTGTTGCGGTGGCTGATAGGTAACGCTGGGTTGGTTGCAGCTATCTGAAAAGTGGCGCAAAACAATTTTTCGCAAATATACACCTTTTATCGATACCAACAAAATGGAAAATTCGATGATGTAACTAAGTGTTGCACTGCAACATCCCGATGAACAAAGGGGTTTCGAGGGTTTACAACAAGCTGAAAATGGCTTAATTTGCAACGAAAAAGTCCGATGATATTCCAAATTTCAGAAACGAATTGGCCAATATGCCGGTGCCCGACAACAACAAACATGCGGTTTTAAGAACATAAAATCCGCACGCGCCTCATCACAACATGCCGCCCAAATAAGCAACAACACAATGGGCTTTTGCAACGCCAAGTTGGCAAAGCGGCCCACCCCCTAGCCACCCTTCTCCCCCACAGCCTCATCGCCCCAGCCTGTGTGTGCAGGCGTTACTCGTCTTTGCAGCCCATTTATCACACCCATCTGCTACACCCTACAACCATTGTTTTATGCCGCTAAAAAACGTGCAACACAGCACCTAAGCAACAAAATACGGCCAATTATCTGCATTTAGGAAGAAAAGATGCTGCAATACGAACTATTTTTCATAATTTTGCCAATGAGCCGCCATACATGCCGCACAAGCGAAACCCGCCCTCTGATGGACAAAGATTTCCCATTCAGCTCAGACCGACAAGCTACAACGGAGATTTAACAGAACTGTCAAACAACCTTGCATGCGCCATGAAAGCGGACTGCTATCAACGAAATCACAAACAATGATGTGCGCCCAGAAACAACACTCCATTTTCGCGCTGCTTGCCCTAACCTTGCTGATGTGCGCCTGCCATAACCGCACACTGTCTAGACTGGAGCAGATAGACTCGTTGTTAAGTCAAGACAACGTGGAGAAGGCCTACACGCTTGTGCAGGCCATACCCATACACGAAATGGAAAACAGCGATGAAATGGCCTATTTTACGCTGCTTAAAACCGAAGCTACCTACCGAAACATGATTTCAATCGACAACGACTCGATAGACATCTCCGTGTTTTATTACGAACAACACGGGCCCAAAGAACAGCTGGCGCGCGCATACTACTACAAGGCATGCATCCTTTTCTTCAACCGCAACAACGTTACTGCCGCCATAAAACTGCTGAAAAGAGCCGAAAACACCGCCAAAGGGCATGGCGGATTGGCCTTGATGCACAAAATTTTCTCTACACTAAGCTACATCAACCTCTGCACCAAAAACTACAACACGGCACTGAATTATGCCGAAAAGGCGCGCGGCATGGCTACACGCGCCAACAACGACCTGTGGATGGCGTACAGCCTCTCCTATATCGCCAATGCGTACAGCGGACTGGACATGCCCGACAGCAACCTGAACTACCTGCTTAAAGCGCTTAAGCTGTACAAACACCTCGACACCGAAAGCCAAACCGTGCTGCTGGCCAACATCAGCGACGTGTACAGCCAGAAGGGAGACACGGTGAAATCGGCCAAATTCATACTTCGCGCACTAAAAGAGCGACCCGACAGCTACACGTACACCATTCTTACCGACCTATATATCCGGCAAGGACAATATCAAAAGGCATTCGACCTGCTGCAAAAAGCCCTGGCAAGCGACGACGTGTACACACGCGAGAAAGCCCTTTACAACCTTTTCAAACTGAAACAGAAAATGGGCGACTACGTGGGAGCTGCCAACACGGCCGACTCGCTGCTCATTTTCAAAGAAAAACAACAAAAGGAATGGCAGGCCAACAACGTCTACGAAATACAAAACAGATTCGACATCGAGGCCAGCGAGCGCGAAATACGCTCGTATCGCATTTACATCACTTGCTTGGCCTTGGTGCTGGTACTGTCGGTCATCACCTTGGTGCTGTACCATAAGTATAAGGTGGCCAGAGCCAAGCGCAGCATCTTGGAGAAACGACTGCTCATTAGCGAATACAGCGACCGCATTGACCAATTTAAAGTGTCGCAAACCGAGGCCAATAAAGAACTGAACTCGCTCAGACAAAGGGTGAACAACCTTAAAGATAAAGAACTGAAAGTGCTGAGCAACGGCAAGCTGCTGTACGAAAGCATACTGCAAAACCATTCCACCGTACATTGGAGCACGAACGATTTCGCCGATTTCATCGAGTATTTTAAGTTTGCCGACCCAACATTCATGCTTTCGTTAGACAACACTTACAACAACCTTTCTACCCGTCAATACCTCTTCCTCATCGTAACGGGTAAGTTGGGAAAAAGCGAAACTGATGTCGGCGACATCCTGGGAATTAGTCCAGGTAGCGTGCGCTCTATCAAGAGCCGCATCAAAACAAAAAAGAAATCATAGTCCAAGCGCACGTTGGTTTTACAAACAGGCACAGGCCTTTAAGAGGAGAAATTGCGCTTTTTACAGAAGAACAAAAAACATATATGACGTCGTTTTGTCCCTTTCAGAAGTTATTTCCCGTATTTAAGGCCTCAGCCTTTTCCGCATCGGGTATCTTTCTCTGCGCAGATGCAGGCTTTGGTGCTGAACAAATATATGAATGGACCCATATAGAAGTGTTTGAAATAGGTCCAACACCACACAAACTAGCTGGGTGAAATGGGGCTATATCGCATTTACAAGTAATTTTGCCGAAGAGAGAGAAAACCAAAATAACTTCAAAGGAGAAAAAGAAAAAGCGGAGGATTGTTATATGATTGACAACATAAAAGAATATATAAAATTAGCAGGCAGCAACAACTTGGAAGATAATAATAGAACCAAAATGGAACCATTATCTTCCGAAGTAATCTCTGAGATAATTCATAATTATCCTGAAAGGAAAGCGTGGCTCGTTCACAACAAACATATACCCATTGACGTACTAAGACTTCTTTGTACAGACAGCAACTCGGATGTTCGGTTTACGGTTGCTATGAAAAACAGAAATGACAGATATATATTTGAGACTTTGATGAAAGACCCTGATTTCTCAATTCGAATGGCTGTTGTAAGAAACAAGAAAATCCCAATGGATTTATTAAGAAGAATGGCAGATGATAAGAGCGACAAAATAGCCACAGAGGCAATGAGGGTTTTAAAACTAAGGAATAAAAACCGTCTCGACCTTTGATATTCCAATAAACTGAAAGAAATCTGCCATCTTTGTGATGCCAATACAAGATAAACACGCCTCTCATATACGAAGTGCAGCACTTATCAACTCTTTGGCTTATAAACTCCTTGGTTTATAAACTCACGAAAGCCAAACCACTCCAGAAGAGATCAACTTAAAAATCATCAACTCAAAAACTAATCAACTTACAAACTCATCAACTTACAAACTCACAAACCCATCAACTCATCAACTCAAAAACTCATCAACTCACAAACTCAACAACTCATCAACTCATCAACTCATCAACTCATCAACTCAAAAACCCATCAACTCAAAAACCCATCAACTCAAAAACTCATCAACTCAAAAACTCATCAACTTAGAATCTTAAATTCTTATTTTTTATTTTACAATCTCGTTCTAACTTCCACGTTGTTCTAGCGAAAAAACAGGCTCAAAAGTAGTTAAATTGATACCATTTCGAGTCTTTCACCCCTCTTACCCTGTCCATTTTTAAGAACAAAACCTGCATTTTGCACCATTTTGCCTTTCTAGTTTGGGTGGCAACCCACGATTTTTCAAGTCCGATTACACCCTTTTAACCCCTAAAATTCCACTTTTCAACGGCAATTTTGCCCCTTTCAGTCATGTTTTTCATGGGTCTAAAAGGTTTTATTTATACCATTGCAGTGTATATTTATGCTTTTCGCCTTACATTTAGTGCCGTTTAGCACCGCATTTAGCACCATTTCACCTTGCGTTTTGCACCATTTCATGTCGTATTTTGCACCAAAACGCACTGCGTTTTGCACCATATTGCACTGCGTTTTGCACCAAAATGCACCGCACTTTGCACCAAACAGCAAGAAAAACGGCTCAAATGGCAGGCCTTTGAAATAAATATTCATTTTATTGCATTCGCAGATTAGCCCCTTTCTTCATCAAAAACAACCTTCGCGAGAATCGTTTTTTTGGGGCAAGGTGAACGATTGGTCGATAAAAAGGGCACTTATTATGTTAAAAATCATGCTGAAAATAAGACAAAACAACTTTATGCACACACGCGGTCAACAGCACGGAAAAAGCGTGCCCTTACTACTGCCAGCATCAACAGCCCCGAAATAACGACTACAATAAACACGTAATCAACCAACAATGCAACAAAAACGCCTTAATTAATCTTTTTTAATCTTCAATTTATATTACATTAAGAATTATTTTTGTAACTTTACAGCGATAAAACAGTTGACAGGGGCGTACCCTCAAAACCTTCCGAGGCCTTTGCGCAAGCAAAAACGTAAGGCAGACGGCAGGCCATAGGCAGGAAAGGCCCCATACTGCATCTACAAAGTGCCAAGCGAAGGCACAGCACAAGCCGATGCCGAAAGCCCACAAGCAACAGCGCACGGCCAACGAAAACCACTTGCACACCTATCAGGCGTTACCTGAACGGCACAATATTATATATTACACATGTGCGAGAAAAGGATAAAGAGAATAAAAAACGTACAAAATAAAACCATGAAAAAGTTCAAGCCCATAACAACATGCGCAATATTGGTCGCATCTGCCGCCAAAGGCTACACGCGTGTGCCTTGCCCCATCCTCAACAAGGGTTAGGTTGTCGCCGGAAAGAGCGATGAAATGGGACGATTTTAAGCCTCTCATAAATTCGCAGCAACAGAAAGCACTACCACTGCATCGCTAAACACACCTAAGCAAATACTACAAGGACAATGAAAGCAGCAGTGAAACAAAAGATATAACCACAAAAAAATAAAATACCATGAACATCAAATACGCTTTAAGTCTATTGCTTATAGCCATAATAGGCGCAAGCACAAAAGTAGCGGCACAGCTGCCCACACCCACACTCATACCAGAGAAGGAAACCTGCATCATACGCGGACAGATAACGTCGTTGGTGGCAGCAGGTGCCAAAGCAAAAGTAAAGAATGTGTCGCTATGCGTAGACTATGGCGACGGCAACCTGGTACAAGTGGCCTCGACCGTCACCAACAAAGGCCGTTTCCGCTTTAACCGCGAAATAACGCCCACACATCCGTCCATGCTCTATTACATAACGGGGCTTGGAAAGGAAGGCATACCCTTTTGGGTGGAGCCTGGCGAAGTGAACATCGTAGTGCCAACAGCCAGTCAGGGGGGCAATGCCAAGGTGTCGGGACCAACAACCAACACGCTGTACCAAGCATATTTCGCTCTTGCGAATCAGCGCGACCGCGATTATAACGACTCGGTGGCAGCTCTGCAACGCAGCAAGGGAAACGACTTTATGGCAACTAATGCGGGCAGAGATGCACGACAGGCCTTGCGGGCAGCAGTTGAAAAGCAATGGATAGCCAACCGCAAGCAATTTGTGCTGGAACATAAGGACCTGCCACTGGCGCCGCTGCTTGTACAACGCGACTTGTTGCCGATACTTGATAAGGAAAGCGTAGACCAATTGATGCAAGCCTTTTCGCCCAAGCTGGGCAAGCATCCCTATACGCGTTCGCTAAGCAATAACATTAAGGCGTTGAACTTGGGCCAAGGAAAAGAAGTGCCCGACATACGCCTGCCGCTAGAAGATGGGCATGCGATACAACTCTACGACTTGCGCGGCAAACATGTGCTGCTAACGTTCTGGGCATCGTGGGCTCCGGGTTGCCTTGACGAGATGCAAAACATTAAACGCATATACGATGAAACGCGTAACGCCGCCGATAAGTTTGTCATGGTGAACCTTTCTATCGACAAGGACAAGGAAACATGGAAACGTTCTGTTAAATCCTTGGGCATTAACCGCGACGGATGGCTGCAAGCCTACGACTCGCAAAACGAGGTGTCGCCTGCCGCCAAGCTGTTCGGCATCCGCGACATACCTAAGTGCATCCTTATTTCGCCCGATGGCAAGGCTATTTCGTTCACGCTGATGGGTATTGAGCTGTTTGCAAGGGTAAAACAAATTCTGGCTGGCGACTTGTACTACCTGCGAGATGAGAATGCAGAAGTAGGGAAATAAGGGGATGGTTGTTGTCGGACTAGTCGGACTGGTCAGACAAGTCCGACCGGTCCGGCCGGTCCGGCCGGTCCATCATCCCCCATTCTCTTTCCTCCACTTCAGCCTAGCCTTTGTCATTTGCTCTCTTACTCCACCATTCTGTAAAAACTGCTTTTGTTGCTTGTCAATCAAATGTCGGAGCATATAAGTTGCTTGGTTGATAAGTGTTATACAGAGGTTAGCCAACTCCTCATCAGTCAACTTTGGCAGAAGTTTAGTGTACTCATGCCCGATGCGGTCACTGCTTGCATAGTGCCTCATCCGTTCAAATCGCGGATGTTCAGGTGTCCATTGCACCTTTCCCCGCACGCGAAGGTAGTCTTCATAATCAACAAGCAGTTCCTCTAAGCTAGCCTTTGCCACATTAGTTAGCTTTATTTCTGTTTCTGCCGAAGTAGTTGCGGCCTCACTTCCTTCGGCAATATTCTGCTTGCCCGACCGCGCAGCCTGAACCATTTGGTCGGTTGTGCGGTCGCGCGAGTTGAGAAAATGCGACACGAAATAGTAAGTGGCATCATATACTATGGTTGCCACTTGATAAACTCGAAGTTTACGATAACCTCCTTTTTGCTGCAAAAACGGTTGTATCATGGCAGTAGAATAGATATAATTAGGCTACAGCAGGCCTTGCTTGCGCTTTGGGAGCCAAAGCACAAGCAAGAATACGCCCTACCGCTAACCATTAAGCACCAATGGGCAGCTTACTTCACGATAAATTTAACCAGCAAACCGCGGTGATCTGTGGGCCATGTGCCGCCTTTGGGCAATAAAATGGGGTCGTCCCATTTATCCTGGGCAGGTTGCGAACGGCAGACACAGACGTTTGGGCCAAATATCTGGGCCTTGTCCACTTCCATACCACGCCCTTTATAATATATAAGGTCTATGCGTTCGCGTTCGTCGGCCTTTGGCGCCCAAGTAAGTTTCGACATCTCTGCCGCGATGTTAAAACACGGGTAGGTAAAGCCGGGATGCGTTACGGGATTGGGGTATAACACGCGGTAACTATCCTTAAAGCCCGCGCGTTGTAGCATCGTCGACACGGTCCAAGGTATGGACATCCCGTTGTGATCGTATAGATTGGCCGTGGCATGTATCCAATCGAGGTGTGAAGGTTCGTTGAAATCGCCGCCAAATACCACGCAACGCCCAGCTGCGATGTCGTGGCCAGCCTCGTTAAGGAAAATCTGTACGGCGTTGTCGCGCCACGACAAGTCGTTCAGGCGCAACACCTCGTCGATGCTTTCGGGCTTAGTTGTTTCTTTAAACGTATTGCCGTCATAGCCACGAACGTTGTAATAGGCGCAATCCAGATAGTCAAGGTGCCCTGCGTACACGGCCACCTCAACGCCTTGAACCTTTGCCACCAGCTTATATATACTGCCGTGGTCGCGGTTTTCGGAGAAGATGGGTCGCCAATCGATAATGGGGTGCTTGCTAAGCAGCCCCGAGTCCTTACTTCGGAAAGAATAATAGGTTAGCCCTTTTTCTTTCAATGCCTGACAAAGACGATGGGTAAAGTCAACGTCGTTGTAGTTGCGCACCTCGCTAAGCGTAACGAAGTCGGGCTGCAAGTTTTGCAATTCGCCAACAATGGCCTCGAAACCGCCAGGTATTAGCGTTCCTTCCTGCCAAATGTTCCATTGCAGAACAGTGAACTGAACTGCCCGCTTTGCTGCGCCTTGCGCATTTTTTTGTGCTGTTGCCGTGCAGACAAAGGCGGCCAACAGCATGATAATAACTAGTTTTTTCATTGCATTATGTAATTAATGTTGAGTTGCCATTTCGCCATACATCACTCTTCTCTCCCTTTGGAGAGGGGTTGGGGTTGAGGTTTTATTCATCTTGTTCTTGGTCTACATGTTTGCTTTCAAGTCGCGGTGGCTGTTCAAGCACCCATCCTTCGTTATAGTTTTGGTTGTTAGGCAAGTTGGCATCCCCCACTCCACGCTCCATTAACGCTTGCAACTGGGGCAAGAAATGGGTGTAAACCTGCCGTGGATAAGCCTTATTAGCATGACAAACTGCCGCGGCCATGCCTACAACTTCGCCC
>NZ_HE999446.1:227078-236340 GCF_000312305.1 Prevotella conceptionensis 9403948
TGAACCAAGAGCCACGTGCGTAACGCTGATGTTGCGCCCGGCCATGAACAAGTTGCTAATATTACGCGAGTAAAGACAGCGGTAAGGCACGGCGTAAGGATAGATAACGCGCTGCCGCGATATGGCTTTGAAAGGACCTGTGGCGAAGTTTCGGGCGTTCTGCGTGTCGGGATAGTGCAGGTCAATGCTCCAAGTGGTGGTGAAGGTAGCATCTTCGTGGGGCATGTTTTTCACGATGTCTTGTTCGCTCAGCACGTAATCGCCCAACAATCGGCGCGACTCGCGCTTGCCGGCTACGTATGCCAGCCAATCTAGCTGTTGGCGTTCGTAGCGTCGGCGGTCTTTACTACGGTTCTTAAGAAAGCTCCAATTAGCGTAAACCACCAACATACCATAGTCGCGTACACGTTCCAAATTATCTACAATGCGACTGTTCAGTCCCGTTTCCCATGTCCATTCTCCCCTCAAACGTTTTTCGGCCGTCTGCTCGTTAAAGCTAATGCCGTATTCAAAGAGGGGAAACGATGTTGGTTTGTCTTTCTTCTTAGCATACCATTGCATAGAAACACCCATCGTCATATCGTCTGCTTGCTGCGGTGCAAGCTCTTCACCAAAGGCCGATTGCGGCTCGCGACCGATGGAATACATCGCCCCTGCCAGCATGCCAAGCGTGGCATCGCCGGTGCAATCGGCAAAAAGCGGAGCCTCGAAACACAGTTCTTCGCCCGTAAGTACGTTCATCGCAATGACAGAAGCAATGGCATTGTCGCGGTTAATCAGGACGTTGCCTTTGGATTTTCCTGTTTCGTCTGCTGTCAACGACTGGCTCTCTACCCCATTTTTGGGGCTACTTGCAGTTACATTTAGGTCTGAATCAGAGGCGGAAGACGCTTTGGGGATAGCCCCATGCGGTATTGCCGAAGGTTGTAAAGCAGGCAAAAGCTTGGTCATGGGTATGTGTTGACCCTGCATTTGGACACCGCAGACGTGATGATTGAGGAAAAGCGAGACGTTAGGTTCGCCCTTTACGAACTTCAACTTGCGGTCGTCGGCATAGTTCTCGGCAGGCATGGCGTTTCCTTCTTGCGTGGGGCCGAACTCTTTTTGCAGGTCGCCCAGCCGCGGATACTTGCCTGTGTTGATGCGCCCACCAAGATGTACGCGCACTTCCGAGCTGTTATTGCCGCCCAACACGGGACGATTTTGTACCAAAGCTACCTTCAAGCCCAGTCTTGCGGCAGCCACGGCAGCACTCATTCCAGCCACTCCGCCACCCACAACAACGAGGTCGAACACCCCTGCCGAGCGCACGTGTTGGTCTCTTCGCAACATCTTGTCGCGGTATCTTTTTAGTGTTTCGTAGCCTTCGGGCGGCGGAACGGGCGATGTGCTAAGGCAAATGGCATCACACCGACCATCAAAGCCCGTAAGATCGCATAGTGCCAGCGTTGCCATTCCACGTTTAAGGCTCACCGTACCAGCCTTTTGCCATTGCCATCGGTCGCCTGTTTGGCCTACGGTTACAGGCAGGCGTTTGCCGTTGATGGCCACTTTAAACCCGCCAGGACCCGTTGAAGGGTACCACGGCGCAGTCCAATTGTAGGTTCGAACATACACGTTATAGGTTGCCGCGGTATCTATTCGCACGTTTGTTTGCGCGTCTTTAACGGGCGTTCCCAGTCCGTGGGCGATGAGATAAGGCGAGCCCATCCCCTCAATCATTTGTTGATCTACCAGCCATCCGCCCTTTTGTTCAAAACTTTCGGCCTCAATCCAAATGTTAGCGGCTGCAAGGGGCTTGGTCAACCACGCTGCGATGAGCAGTGCAAGGGCAAGAAAAGGTGTCGTTCTCATGCTTGAAGAGTTTATGATGTGGAGAGCTTGTGAGTTTATGAGGTGGTAAGTTGATGAGGTTTTGAGTTCATGGGGCGGTGCGATTATGCGGTTATGAGGTGGTAAGTTGGTGAGGTTTTAAGTTCGTGAGATGGTAAGTTGATGAGCCTTTTAAGGTGGTAAGTTCATGAAACCATTAGTTTTTCAAGTGGTGAAAAGTCTAATTTATTAGTTTGTTAGCTGGAAAGCAAACAGGCAAACTACTTCTCTCGCCAGCCTTAAACCCTATCAACTCGCGAACCCATCTGTTCAAAAGACCATCATATCATCAGCTCATAACCTCATCAGCCCATAAATTCACGAAGTTATAATCTCAAAAAATCATGAATTCACCAACACGAAAGGCTCACAATTAATGAACCAACGGGCCAATAATCTTACCAACTTTCCAACTCAACATCTCATGAACTCATGAACTTAGAAACTCATGAACCTATAAACCCATGAACTTATAAGCTTAAAAGCCCATAAACTCATAACCTAGATAACCACAGCCGTTCCGCTAACAGCCACCATGAGCATGGAGCCGTTCTGGCCAATGGTTTCATAATCGATGTCTACACCTACAATCGCGTTGGCACCCATTTCTTGTGCACGCTGTTGCATTTCGGCCAGTGCAGTGTCTTTGGCCTCACGTAAAACGCGCTCGTACGAGCCGCTCCGTCCGCCGATAATGTCGCGGATACCAGCCATGAAGTCTTTAAAAAGGTTGGCGCCGATAATGGTTTCGCCAGTCACTACGCCCTTATACGCTTGTATGGGGCGACCTTCGACAGTGGGGGTTGTGCTTATTAACATACGTCTTATATATAATAATGTGTTCGTTGCGACACTCACAAGCATGCTTGGGCGCGATTTCATGCTTTCGGTTTGCCTGCTTGTTACCTCACGACAGAGGTGATAGGCAAAGTCTTGTTTTTAGTTATCGTGTACAAAGATAAGGATATTTTTCGAGTTAAGGGCAAGTAAGTGCGTGAAATAGTGGACAGGTGGACGAGTTAACAGGTTGACTAGCGTACAAGTTAACGAGTGAACAAGTGGACGAGTGAACAAGTGGACGAATGGACAAGTAGACGTGAGGGCGGGTTGACAGGCTTACAAGCCACCGAACCAATAAGCTTAGACGGTGGCGGGGTGTGCAACTAACAAGGATTTCTGCCATCCACTTCAAAAGCTGTGGGTTTTGTTCCATCGCCTCCTAGCCCTCGTAAGAGGTTTCAACCCCACAGTTTTGTCAGTTTGTCATACACGTATGTCGTTTTGTCACACCGCTTGCATTGGTACAGAACTTGTATATAATTAGGTGAAAGCCAAGGCGAAAGCCGAGGCAAAGAAATGAACAATAAACAAAAAACAACTTATAAATATAGGAGATATGATTATGTTACCAGTAATGAAAAGGAATTCTTGGTTGCCCGAAGTGTTCGACGACTTTTTGAACAGCAACCTTATGCCACGCGCTAACGCCACGGCTCCTGCCATCAACGTATTGGAGAACGACAAACAATATACCGTTGAGCTTGCCGCTCCTGGATTGAAGAAGGACGATTTCAGCGTAAACGTGAACGAGGACGGCAACCTATCCATTAAGATGGAGCAAAAAAGCGAGTCGACCGACCAGAACGAAAAGGCACATTACTTGCGCCGTGAGTTCAGTTACTCGAAGTATGAGCAGACCCTGCTCTTGCCAGAAGACGTAAACCGCGAGGCTATCGCTGCCCGTGTGAACGATGGTGTGCTGACGGTTGACCTACCCAAGGTGCAGAAAGAAGAGCAAAAGCTGTTCCGTTCGATACAAATCGACTAAGGCTGCGCCTCGGCATCAAGCGTTTTCGCTAGCCAATGGTTAACAAGTAAAAGGGCATGGTGCTTTGTTAAACTGCAAACCCATGCCCTCGTTAACTCAAAGCTTTGTTAACTCCCAAAACCCGCCAACACGTTAAGGAGCAAAATTATTACGCCACTTAACCCGCGGATACGTACACTTGTTAACAAACGTCCCCATGGCGAACCCGTTTACGTTTCGACATGTTAACGTGCAGATTCGTTAACTCGTCGACAAGAAACAGAAAACTCGTAATTTTAGTTTGATTGATATTTAGTTTTTATTTGGTAGATTTAGTTTTCCGTAGGTCCGGCGACAGCGATGCCGTTGGACCTTTTTCTATGCAAAACACGTAGAACAGACCAGCAAATTCGCCATACAGACAAGCCGACATAACGGCAAGGAACGCATTTTGGTAGAGAAATAAGCCCAATTTGTAAAGAAGTTTTCAGCTTATTTAAAAAAGTCCAACTAAAATTTGGTACTTTCAGTTATAATGTGTATTTTTGTAAATAGAATTATAAACTTCATATTTGGCGTTACACCGCGCACCATTTTCTCACTTCTTCTATCCTAAGGCAAGCTGAGGAATGGCTGCAAAAATGGTTAATTGCCCATTCATAAAAATCTTTTTCACTACAAGAAACGTCCCGTATATTGCGTGAGCAACATACGGGACAATGTTTATTGGGGAGCGTTGAGTTGGTGATGGTCTCATAACAAACAGCCCGTTTGGGATGGTCACCAACCTGCAAGAACAGACATGCAAGAACAAGTTCCGGTGTCAACAACGCTATCAGAACATGTCCAAGAAACGCCCTTCGGCATTTACACCTTGCTCACAAGGGCGCAATTAGTTATCAAATTCTTGCGTGTTTAGACTGTAAAGCCTTAAAACCACTCAACAACTTGGTTGATTATATGCTCACTACAATCTCGTTTATGTATCTAAGGAGCATTATCAGTCCTCCAACACCCATCATCAGCGCTGCTGTTTTCTTATACCATTTCTTCACAACTTCCCTCCTTTGTGGGGCAATAGCGCGTTTAACTACGAACCACAACAAATACATCAGCATACCAATCTTGGTGAAAAGCATGCAATAAAAGCCATACTGGCAACTAGATATGTTTACACATAGCGCACAGAGAAACATCTCTTCTGGCTCGAGATCAAAATATTTAAGCGTACTGTCAAAACTGTTACTCATCATTTTCGGTCTTTTGAGGTTTCTTATTTTAAAGAGGTCAGCCTAATTTCTTCCTTTCTTGTCAGGACTGGGCACACAACACTGATTTTCATTTGGCGTAACGTGGCAAGCCAGGCAGCACTCTTGCACGCATGGATAGAACACGCGATGTCTCCAGCACTCATTAAAGTCCGCAGTCTATTGGCAATTGTTCACACTATCCAACAAGCCCCTTTCAGATGCGTAGCATGCAAAACAGAACGCCAAGCGCCGCTCGTGTTGCACTATGTCGTTCTACATCTAAAAACGAAGTCACTTTTTGCGGCATACCGTTTTGAGTAAGAACAAAAAGAATTAAGCCTGTTTTTAGGTTTTTACTTTGAGAATATACTTTTCCATATAAGAAAGTTTTAAATTGTTAGGTTCTGCAAATATACGCATTTAAAATAATACAAACAAGAAATTGTCGACCTTTTGAGCGTGCTATTTTATCTCTCTGAACACTCTCGTAGGTTTGTAGTGAAACAGAGTTGAATTTAGATAATTTAGTTGAAGTCTTGATAAAAATGGCAGCAACACAATCACATTGAAAGTTCGTTCGCCTTTCGCCACCTACACCCTTGCGTTAATTGGGATGCGGAATGTTGCTCCGTAGAAATAACTATCAGCAGGTTACCTTGCCGACAAGGTTGGAAAGCGCATGTCAAAGCAAGCTTTGTCTGACTATAACAGGAGAAGGAACAGACGTGCTAACAAACTGACAAGTAGACAAGAAGATAGGTCGAGAAGGCACAGGCTGACGAGGCTTTCAGGCTAACAAGTTGACGGGTTGGCATGCTAACAAGTGGACTAGTAGGCCTATTGCCCCAACACAACTTGCCCATTGGAATGGTGTTGACTCACCATACCAATAGCAAGAAAGGCGCAATTCCTATCCCAAGCCCATAAAAACAACCCCTTCATGCGGCCTAACACCACCGCACGCCACCGCTTATCTCAACGTTTGCCACCACAATATTGCCCGATAAAACAGACATTGCCAAAGCCATCGGAGATGTAATAAAGGAAAGGACGATTGGCGGTGAAGTGAAATTCAGTGGGGTTAATGCAAGCAGACAGCGAGGTTACTTGCATAAAGCTTCCCGAAACGGCACTTGTTCCCTCCTCATCTAACTTAAATTCCGTCTGTTGAACCACGTCGTCCAATTTCAATGGTTTTATACTCATATTGCTAAGATTGGCTTGTTGCGAGAACGCTTGTTTGATGCCAACCTGCGAAAGGAACGGTTTGAGGGCGACAGAAGTTTTTAGCGTGATGCGCGGGATGTGCACATAGAACTCATTGTAATCGTGCAAACCTTTTTCTATCATGCCAAACATCTGCACATTAAGGCTTTTAAGTAAGTCTGCAACAGAAAACCCTTTGTTAGGAAGAACCATTGTGATGTAGAATTGGCCTTTGTAAGGCATACGTAAGGCGGAATACGTATTGTTGCTCATGCCCTTAAAGGTGTTCTCCCTATCGTATCCGCTCATCATCCACACACTGTCAATCCGCCCATCTGCGCAGTAAAATGGGGCTTTCTTGGTGATTTCAGGTCCAAAAGGTTCTGCCCAACGGGCCCGAAACACAATGGCATTGACCAAGCACACCTGCACATTGGGCGACAACTTCAAGGGTATTTGCTTAATTTGCCCTTCCGTTTGCTCATCAATCCACCTGCTTATACTTCGCTGTAAGTAATCAGTATCAAAGGCCGAGATGGTTTCGGCAAAGTAGTTGCGTGCAAGCACATTCTTAAAAGAGGGTTTTACGGCATCTGTTCCCATAACAGCCAAAAGGTTGGCCGTATGCATATAGTCGCGCGTTTGTTCCAATTCCGTTTTAATTTGTTTGCGTTGTGCGATGATGAAAGTACGATTTAGCTCATTCATTCGCTGCAAATCGCCTTCCCCATAGCCCAAGGCCTTACAAATTTCTGTTAGCGTTTCGCCATCGGTTCCGTTGTTTAGCATGTTCAAGCTATAAACAACGCCCATAGGCGAAAACACCATACTGCTATCAGGATGCGCCTGCACCATTGCTTGGAATAGGCGAAGACCAAACTGGTTGCTACCTGTAACCAGCTGTTTCTCTGCATCATTCAATTTGAAATCCACGTCAGTTACTTCCGCAACGTCTTTCAAACGCTCGCGACGAGGTGCTGCACAGGCCACGCATAGTGCCAGTAGACATGTGAATAAGGTTGTTTTCATGATGGTTTGATATTTAAATTGTTAATTGGTTTAATCATAAAGGAAGTGGCGAAGGGTCGCACACGCCACCATTTATCTCAACGTTTGCCACCACAATATTGCCCGATGAAACAGACATTGCCAAAGCCATCGGAGATATAATAAAGGAAAGGGCGATTGGCGGTGAAGTGAAATTGGGTAGCAATTTCATCCTCGCCTTTTACAAGAAACCGCGTTGTTGTGGTCGACACAGCAGTTGTTTCTTTCTCGTCCACCTTTAATTCTGTTTGTTGCAACACATCATCCAACATCAATTGCTTGCCACTCATCTTGCTTAAATTGGCTTTATGCGAGAACGCCTGCTTGATTCCCACTTGTGTTAGCCGGGGTTTAAGGGAGACAGAGTATTTAAGATAGATGCGCGGAATGCGTATATGAAACTCGCCGAAACTTTCCATATCGCGGTTAATCTGATGCAATGTCCGAACATTAAGACATTTTATCAGACAGGCAAGAGTGTTTCCCTTAGATGGGAGCAACAGCGTGATGCGGAATTGCCCACTATATGGTAAACATAAGGCACTAAAAGACGTGCCGTGCATTCCTCTAAAAGTTTCTTGATTGGCGTATTGAGACATCATCCATACACTATCTACACGCCCATCTTCACAATAAAACGGAACTTTACGGGTGTGATTGGCATCGAAACTCTTTGTCCATTGAGCACGGAACACAATGGTATTGACAAGGCAGGCTGGTGCATCGGCCGACAAATGCAAGGGTATCTGCTTTACAACCCCTTCTGTTTGTTCGTTTATCCATTGGTTGGCGCATTGTTGCAGAGCCGTGATGGAAGTCTCGGAGATGTATTTTGCGAAATAAATATGTGCCAAAGTATCTTTAAAAGCATCTTTTATCGCGTCATCGCCAATAGTTGCAAGGAGGTTGGCCGTGTGCATATAGGCCGACTCTTGCCCGGTGTCTGTGTGTTGTTGCTTGCGTTGGGCAATGAGAAAGGTTCGGTTAAGCGCATTTACACCTGCCAGTTTGCCTTTGGCATAGCCCAAGGCCTTACAAATTTCTGCCAATGTTTCACCATCGGTTCCGTTGTTTAGCATGTTCAAACTATAAACAACGCCCATAGGCGAAAACACCATACTACTATCGGGATGGGCCTGTGCCATGACCTGGAAGAGACGAATACCAAATTCATTGCTACCATCTACCAGTTTTCTTTGGCTCTCATCTAGAAAGAAACTCACTTCCGCTTTCTCCGCAACGTCTTTCAAACGTTCGCGACGAGGTGCTGCACAGGCCACGCATAGTGCCAGTAGGCATGTAAATAAGGTTGTTTTCATGATGATATGGTATTTAAGTTATTAGCTATTTAGGATTAAAGGCGGTGCGGACTTTTAAGGTTGTACGCTTTGGGGAGAAGCTTTTTCTGCTTTCGCCAAGCGCATAGTTGACGGCTGCACTTGGCGAAAAGCGAGGTTTGTAAAGGGCCGTTGGCGGCTTGGGGCGGTGCTTAAACATGCGGTGGGGCATTGTTTAAGCGACACGACAAGCGGCGTATGCCCTTCGTTTTTAGGCCTGTCCGATGGCGTTTACCCACCCGCAGTCATCCGTTTGTTAAGCTGGAACAGCGACGGCAGCAGCACAAGCAGCGAGCAGAACAAGCCCATGTACATCAGTTTGTTGTCGCCGTGGAACAAGTCGATAAGCTGTCCGTCGTTCATTTCCGGCATCAACTTGTACATAGTGTAGGCCACCGTGTTGTTAACCCAATGCAAGGCCACCCCAAGCACGATGCTGTGGGTGCGACAGTAGAGCCACCCCAAAAGTAAGCCCATAACAAAGGCGTTGGCAAACTGGGCCACATTGCCGTGCACGGCACCGAAAAGCAGGGCCGAAACAACGATGGGTATCCAAGGCAAACGATAGTTGAAGTAAGCCATCAGACTGCGCAAGATGGCTCCGCGAAACACCAACTCTTCGGCCACAGGGGCTAAAATGCCCAATGCAAGATAGCCCCAACTGCTGCCCATGATGCTTTCGAAAAGATGTTTAACATCTTCGCTCATGGTGATATTTAGCTGTTCGTACAGCCATTGCAGGG
>NZ_HE999446.1:236633-248312 GCF_000312305.1 Prevotella conceptionensis 9403948
GCGCGATATGGGCGCCCACTTGCACCACACAAAGAGGGCGATAAGGATTACACTGCTCACTACACTGCTCAGCGTTAGGGCTTTGGCACTGGCAGATGGTGGGTGTTTTATCGAGTCGTCGAGGTAGAGAGCCACGAGCGAAACCACAAACTGTACGGCGATGAATGCCACAAGGTAGCCTAGCACGTTGAGAATAAGCCTGTTGTTCTTTTCCATATATTGTGTTTGTTTTAATTTATCAATGTTTGTCTACCAGCCGTTTAAATGGCATAAAAGCCTCATCCTTGCCTTGTTTCCTTTTGACAAGGGGCAGACGTAAAGCCCATCACCCATTTTGAACAAGCCTTCTTGCCACTTCTTCATCTTCTTTCATCTTCGCCTTCAGCTGGTCTATCGTGTCGAATTTCACTTCGGCCCGAATGCGGTCCACGAATGCGATGCGCATGTTTTGGCCGTAGATGTCGGCCGAGAAGTCGAGGATGTTGGTTTCGATGGTTACACCCTTTCCGTTGAAAGTGGGGCGATTGCCGATGTTGGTCATGCCCATCAGTGGGCGTTCGTAGCCTTCAACCTCCACCCATGTGGCGTAAACGCCGTTTTGAGGGAGCAGTTTTTGAGGGTTTTCTACCAGCAGGTTGGCCGTGGGAAAGCCCATTTTGCGCCCCTCTTGAAAGCCCGGCACCACCTTTCCACCTAGCGAATAGGCGTAACCCAACAGCGCATTGGCCTGCCTTACACGCCCTTCGAGCAGATGAGTGCGTATGGCCGACGAGCTGACGTGCACCCCATCGGGTTCAAATTGCGGTGCCTCTACCACCTGGATGCCCAACATTTCTCCATATCGGCAATAGTCTTCGAAACCTTCTTCGCGGTTATGGCCAAACTTATTGTCGTAACCGATAACCAGTTGGCCCACGTTGAGCCGTTCTTTCAGCACCCGCTGCATAAACTCGCGCGCCGTAAGTGTGGCCATGTTCTGGTCGAAATTCAGCACCATCGTATGGTCAATGCCCGTTTCGCACAGCAGTTTCTGTTTCTCTTCGGGCGTTGAAAGCAGCTTAGGAACAAACGATGTTTGCACCACTTGGCGCGGATGTGTGCCAAAGGTAACAACCATCGAGGGCATGCCCAGCCCCTGAGCCAACTGCCGAACATGGCTTATCAGGTAGCGATGGCCTAGATGCACGCCATCGAAAAAGCCGATGGTGGCCACGCAAGGAGGGGTGTTGTATGTGTGCATGGCGTTAGGCGGGGTTGGTTGATGGGGCTTTGGGTTTCAGTCTGCGCCACACTTCGCCCGCCCACATCACGACAGACGTTGCGCCAATGATAACCAACCACTCTGTGAACGACAGCGGAACGGTGCGGAACATGCGACCGCCGAAGGTTACAATGAGCCATTGTCCGGCCAAGATGAGCAGCAGAACGAGCAGCAATCCGCGGTCGGCATACAGACGACGGAAGGTGCTATGGTGCGAATTGAGCGTCTTGGCGTTGAACAAGTTCCAGAATTGCAGCATCACAAACGCCGTGAAGAAGATGGTTAGTTGGTGCGTATCGAGTTGCCCTCCGCTTTCGTTGCGGAAGTAAATGAGCAGGGCAAAGAGCATGGCGAAGAACAACAAGCCGCAGAAAATGATGCCACGGGCCATCGGTGGAGAAATGATTGGGGCGGTTTGCTTGCGCGGTCGCTCGCTCATCACTTCGCGTGTGGGTGGCAACGAGGCCAAAGCCATAGCCGCAAAGGTGTCCATAATGAGGTTTACCCAAAGTATCTGCGTTACGGTTAACGGCATTTGGGTGCCGATAATGGCACCGCCCAGCACCAATAGCAAGGCCGTGAGGTTAACCACAAGCTGGAAAAATAGGAAACGGCGTATGTTGTTGTAGAGCGAACGTCCCCACATCACGGCGCGTTCGATGGAGCGGAAGGAGTCGTCGAGCAGGGTCATGTCCGATGCCTCTTTGGCTACATTGGTGCCACTGCCTAGCGAAAGACCCACGTGGGCGTGGTTCAGTGCAGGGGCATCGTTGGTTCCGTCGCCCGTAACGGTCACCACCTCACCACGTTGTTGCAGCAGGTTAACCAGTCGTTGCTTATCGGTGGGCCGCGCACGCGACATCACTCGCAGCACTTTCACCCGTTCGTAGGCGGCCTCATCGCTCAATGCGGCGAAGTCGGGACCCGTTATTTGCGCCTCGATGGGCGTATCTTTGTGCCATATTCCTATCTGTCGGGCAATCTCAATGGCTGTTGCAGCAGTGTCGCCGGTAACAATTTTCACCTCGATACCTGCATCAAGACATTCTTTTACGGCTGCGGGAACGTCCTGACGAATAGGATCGCTGATGGCTGCTACACCTTGAAGGGTAAGTCCCTGCATGAGATTGGCATCGGCAAAATTAACTTCCACCTCGCCGGGCAGTGGCTTATAGGCAAAGGCCAAGGTGCGCATGGCCTTGTTTTGGTAACTTCTCAACAGGTGGGTTGTGTCGTTTCGCTCCTCGTCGGTTAGCGAACAAAGGCCCATGATAGTTTCGGGTGCACCCTTTACAAAGAGAAACCGCTGACCGTTTAGGCTGGCAACGGTGGCCATGTACTTGCGTTCGGTGGAAAAAGGCAGTTGGTTTTCTACCTTGCCAACGGCGCGCAGTTCACGATAATTATGGCCATTAGACCCTAACCACAGCAGCAGGGCAATCTCGGTTGGGTTTCCTATGCCCGATGTAACGTTGCCTTTGGTTTCCAGATGGGCCGTGGTGTTCAGCGCAATGGCATCTGCGAGTGGCGTGTCGGGTGCGAGGATGCGCATCTCTGCCACCTGCATTTTGTTCTCGGTAAGCGTTCCCGTCTTGTCGGTACATATCACGGTGACGGCCCCCATCGTTTCGCAAGCGTGCAATTTGCGCACAAGGTTGTTGCTTTTAAGCATTCGGCGCATGTTCAATGCAAGGCTCAACGTTACGGCCATCGGCAATCCTTCGGGCACCGTCATCACCAATAGCGTTACGGCCATCATGAAATAGCGCAACACAACCTCGGCCATGCGCATGTAGTCTTGGCCTTGCCAAAGGGGATTGGTAAACACATCGTGGGCAAGGAACACGGCAAAAGCGGTAACGGCCACGGCAGAACCCACCTTGCTGATAAGCTTGGCCAAGTGGTCGAGCTGCTGATTGAGGGGCGTTTTCACGGCCGTTAGTTCGGTGGCCTTGCGTGCCACCTTGCCAATCTCCGTGCCATCGCCTATGGCTGTTACCCTTGCAAGCCCGCTACCATTCATCACCATCGTAGAGCGTAGCACCACATTGGTGGGATAAGTGGCCTCTTCTTCGGCCACGTCGGGCGTTGCGTGCTTGTTGATGATGGGTTCGCCGGTGAGCGAAGACTCGTCAATCTGCAAGTCAGACGATTGCAGCAACAGTCCGTCGGCAGGTATTTCGTCGCCCACTTCAATCACCATCAGGTCGCCAGGCACCACGTCTTTGCGCGCCACGGTGGTAGTTTGTCCGTTTCGGCGCACCTTTACGGGCTGCTCTTCGCCAAGGGTTGTGAGCACGTCGAACTTCTTTGCGGCATCTCTTTCAAAGTAAAAGCCGATGGTGGTGGCTATGATGATGGCCAAGAATATGCCTATGGTTTCGAGAAACTCGCCGTTGATGAACGAGAAAACGAGCGAAACGGCAACGGCCACAAGTAGGATTTGGATGATGGGGTCGCGGTACTTGTCTATGTAAAGTGCCCAAAGCGAGGCTCGTTTCGGGGGTGTCAGCACGTTATATCCGTGTTGCTCACGGCTTTTGGCAACCTGTTCGTCGGTGAGTCCTTTGTTGTCGAACTTTTCTGATGTGGTTTCTATACTCATTGATACGTCTATATAGTTGTGTATGGGGCACATTTCCCCAAGTATGCAAAGATACATAAAAGTGCTTGAACTTGATGTTGCCCACCTCATTTTTACGTCTTTTTGTCTTAATTGTTTGGATATTTGGCGCAAAACTACTACCTTTGCACTTGCAAACAACCCCTATGTGGGTGGTTCGGGCTTTTAGCTCAGTTGGTTAGAGCAACAGACTCATAATCTGGAGGTCCTAGGTTCAAGCCCTAGATGGCCCACGAAGAACTCATAAATTAAAGTTGAAGATTTACATTAAATGGAAGAGGAACTGCCGTGAGGCAGCTCCTCTTTTTCGTTGTGGGGCTGGGGAAAACAAGTATGAGCGGGCAAAGTGGACTATGGTTACTTAGCTGTGAGCGGTGGCATAAGGTTAGACGAGGAGCAATTGTTAGAAACCGTAACAAGTGCATTAAATCGTAATCGGTCTGACGAACTGATTACGGTCTAAATTTCAAATCATTGAGAGGAGTTGCTTGTCTTTGTGTAGTAAAACCAAGATAAACACCCCATTCACGTACAATATACCGACCTAAGATACAACAAAAGCAGCAATTCCGCCCCATCCGTCTGTGGCAAACTGTGGTTGTGCCTTGAAAAAGGAATGAACGGATAAACTTGTTAAAAAGGGATGACGGAGTTAAAGTCAAACAGAATTGGATTTGGAAAGCCATAAATGCCGCGTAAACAAACAAGACACCTATATTTACTCCGCGTAAAGGTTTGTCAATGCCATGCTGTGCATACGTTACATTCTTCTAACAGCAATTTTCCAAAAGCAATTCTGCTTGGCTATAAGTACACGAAATATTTTCTACTGTAAAATTAGCAATCAGCTATAACTTATTATTTCCAAACAATACTTATTAGTAACATCATTTTCCGTTGCTGCACCCCATCTAATTTGCTCGATGCTAGAAAGGCTGTCTATTCTATTGTATAGCTCGTCAATAACGCTCAAAATGTCTTCATCATTGATAATAAAGTTAATGATGATTTTGCTTTCCCATTTTTTTGAGTCGGCATCAATCTTTTCATTTACTTCTGCCAAGCTGTTTCCTCTTATCGTAGAAAGATATATTTTATTAGCCGAAGACAGCCCAATAAAATCTGCCGTCACTAACGCCATTAGTACTTTTTTACTACTTCTATACCCACCAACACTACAATGCATCTGTTCAACCTTGTCTTTCAAACAGGTTTTTTCATAGCCACTTATAGTGCTGCTACTTAAATCTAACTCTATACCTTTTTTGTTAAACGTCTCAGATTCGAGAATACTTATTATATCAATTTTATTCATAGGCGATAAAGATGTTTAAAGGGTTCTATATTAATTGTAAGCTCTCTTTGCGTCTTATGTTTAACGCGGTGATTATTATTTCTTCTTTCTTAAATTATACGTTGCCGCCATTAGGCATAGTGTTGATTTCGAGCGAATTAATTCCAACTCATTTTTTAGCGTAGGAATCATTTCCAGCATTTCAACAATATGCTTTTTGCTATTCATTACCTTGTTTGCTATGGTCGAAAAGTTGGCGACAGCAATGGATAAGTTGTTTTCTTTGGCAACTTCGCGTATTATTTCCGTCAGTCTTACCATAGTAGGCAGATTCGATATGTTTTCTGTAAGCACTTCACTTATCTGCGGTGTATGGTCGATATGGATTTTGCATAGCTGGCTTATTTCCATAAAACGAGTAGGCGCAGTAGCTTCTCCTGTTGGAGTCAGCATCCTGGCAGTTGTTTTATCCAGTAGCTTAACAGTTACTTCCTTGGTTGTAGGGTTGATGATAATTGTATCATTCTCGCTCAGCCTAGCTAAAATAAAGCCACCTTTGTCGGTTATTACTTGTATTTCTGCAATGCAATCATCTATCCACCTATTAAACCATTTGTAATCGTCCTTACGCTCAACGTGTTTTGCTATAGCTTTGCTGCTTAATCTAAATAAGCGGTTGATGATGCTTATAGGGAAAAACACATCCTTACCTTCACTCATACGGTTTTGAGTAATAAGTCTGAAACGGAAATTATTCTCGATCGTTTGGTAATCATAAGTGTTTGTTACACCACTAATTCCTAACAGGCTAACACCAGTAGTTTCTTCTTCAGGATCCTCCTCATCGGTTGAGTCGCCATTAATAAACTCTTCATTGATGAATTGTCCATACTTACGCAAGGCACTAAGCGCATCTCTTAAAGAAGGAATTGGCATCCACTGAGAATCGTTGTTGTCAATAGCATATTTCAATTTTTTGTCTAGTGATGTAAAGAGGCCAAGAACCTGCTCTTCCTTTTGGGCTTTCAGAAATGTGGGTATTAAGCTGAATAGGCCGCCTTGAAGTGTTTGTGATTTAGCAGAAATAGCCTGAGACAGCGTGCGATTCAATCTTTTTAGTCGAGAGATGTAGCTTTGAGCACTTGCTTTTCCTTTCTCATCAGTTGTCCTTAGCCAATGTATGAACTCTTCTTCTGCAAACAATTGTTTGTAGACATTTGCTCCTTGCATAACTGGTATGTTGCTTTTCTTACCACTGAATTTAGGTAAAACCCACTCTTCTATAAAACGGCGATAGTTTCTGAAGGCACTTCTCCAGTCGCTCACTAGCTTAGGGGAAAAGCCATAATCTTCGTTCTTAGCCAACTCGAACCATTCATTAACTACATCAAGATATTTATCAAACAAGGAAGACACACCCTTAATGTCGCCTGCCACAATTTTTTGAGGTAGTAATTCAAAGAAATCTTCTTCAGATGAGAACAATTGTTTATCTGCCGATTTGATATAGCTAATGTAGGCATTGGCTACATTCTTGGTTTTCTCGTTGTTAGTAAGCATCCATTCCTTATACTCCTTTGCCATATAAGGAACATTAATGTTCAATACGTCTCTTTCGATTTCTCTTTGGAACTCTGCGTCTAATGAGATTAGGTAATCTATATATCCTTTCATGATAAATATGTTTATAAGTTTAACATATTGCAAAAGTAGACATTATATCTCAATGAACCAAGGATAAGTTTTTGATAATTAATCAGCATCTCGTTTTCATAAGCAAACAGATTAGCAAATCCAGTCAACTCACATACGCGTAAATCTCCCCCAACGCACAAACTCGTAAACTCATAAACTCACGAACCGACACGCCCGTCAACTTGAATTCTTACCAACTTGTTAACTTGATTTTTGCCAACTCATTAACCTATCAACTTGTTAACTCGTCAACTTGAAATCTTGTGAACTCGTTAACTCGTCAACTTGTCAACTTATAACCTTGTCAACTTTTCAGCATAAATTTTAACACAAAAAGTGCCATTTTTGCGCACCAATGGTCCACCTTGCCGCAAAAAATCGATTCTCGCGAAGGTTAGTTTTGATGCTAAGAGGGGTTAACCTGCGGATGCAGCAAAATGAATTTTTATTTAAAGAGACCATCATTCGCACCCGCTTTTGGGCTTTGCTGCTAAACGTAGTGCAATATGCCGCTAAACGCAGTGCGTTTTGGTGCAAAATGCAGTGCGTTTTGGTGCTAAACGCAAGGTAAAATGGTGCAAAATGCAGGGTGTTTTGCTGGTAAATGCAGGGTAAAATGCTGCTGAATGCAAGCAGAAAAGTATAAACATCCACCGCAAAAGTATAAATATAACCCTTTAGAGCCATTACAAACATGGTAAAAAAGGGCAAAATGATCATTAAAAAGGGGTGTTTTGGGGGCTAAAAGCGAGTTTTTGGACTTGAAAAATGGCGGGCCTGCGATCAAACTAGAAAGGCAAAATGGTGCAAAATGCAGGTTCTGTTCTTAAAAACAGACAGAACAAGAGGATGGGGAGGATGAAAAAAGTGGCAATTTACCTACTTTTTAGCTTATATTTTCGCTAGAACGGAGTGAAAATTAGAGTGGCATTGTAAAACAAAAAGCAACAATTTAAGTTTTTGAGTTGGGGAATTGGTGAGGCTGTTAGTTTGTAAGTTGATGAGTTAGTAAGTTTTTGGGTTGATAAGTTGATAAGGTTGGTGAGGTTGTGAGTTGGTAAGTTGATGAACTTGTAAGTTTTGGGGTTGACAAGTTGATAAGGTTGTGAGTTGGCGAGTTTGTAAGTTGAGGAGTTAGTAAGTTTCAGGCTGATAAGTTTATGAGGGTGTGAGTTGGCGAATATATAAGTTAAGGGGGTGGTAAATTGATGGGGTGATGTACTCGGAAGTTGTCGGGTGTTCGTGAGTTTATCAGCCAGTAAGTTGATTTGTGCTGTACTTCGTATGCAAGCGGAGTGTTTATCTTGTGTTGGCATCACAAAGAAAACAAAACCCTCTCAATTTATAGAAAGATTAAAAGCCAAGACGGATTCATGGTTTGAATAACGTTAGTATAGCCGCTGAATGGCCTTTTACGCTCCCCCCATTGTTTGTCGTTTCAAAACAATTTCCATATAAATCGAGCCGAAAATTTGGCTGTTAGTTTCTATTTCAGCACTAAACAAGCGTCATCTTTCGTGAAATAATATTGATAAGGAGCCTTTATCTTAGCATTATTTGTTACTTTTGCAGCTATAAGGTGGGTTGAAGTATAACATTAGCTATTCAGAAGTAGCCCGTACAATCTCCTTCTGAACGCACGCTCTATCACATGAATATTATGAGCAGATATTAGGCCTGTAAACAGATTGAGTAGTCTGTTTACAGGCCTTAAACTATTACCTTATTCAATAATCCTCCTCCAAAATCATGCAGCCTGCTTCTTTTGGATGATCCAACACCATGTTCGCGGCGGGTTCTTTGCGTATTTTCCACACAATCAAGATGTCGCCCGCGGCAGCAGAAACGAATAAGACACCCCATCCAAGCAGCAAGATACTTTTAAAAGGATAAGCCAATACCAAGGGGATGATGCCTAGAAGCACGAGAGGCATTAAGGCACCGATGCAATATTGGCGAACCGTTAAGGGCTCGGAGCAATGGCAATAGGGGGTGAGCATCTCCCAAAATACACCGAATCGAATGCTCTTAAATCCCTTTTTGGCAAAATATGCCCACGTTAGGCCGTGTATCAGCTCGTGCACTACTATGCCTGCCATAAGTGCAACGAACACACTCAAGAACGTTAAAAGGGAGTTGTGCTTGGGAAGAAACTGTATGTGGAAGTCTTCAAATGTTGGAAAACCCCACACAAAATACCAGACAGACGAGCTTAACAGCAATACGGCAAAACAGAAGATTGCCGCAAAGATGTTGGCCCAAACGAGGTTTATGGTCATTTTCCGTTGTTTCATATTATTCTGTTAATGGGGAATTAAAATGGTATTGTGTTGACTGTATGCCAATAAGCTAAATGCAAAAGTAACGAATATCTTTGTAAAAAGCGTGGCTATACATGCCTAAGTTTCTCACTTTTTCTCAATACGCCACCTTTGATCACCCACCAAAAGTAAAGGCCGCAGCACCTTTTGGGTATCTGCGGCCGTTGACCTTACGTTAGTATAATGAAAAATTTGAGAGAAAGAAGCTTCACAGCTTCGATGTTGTTTTACTAAACATTGTTATTGAGAAAGCATAGAAAAATTTCTTATTTAATGATGTTGAGCGAGGCGGCGGGTTCGCCCGACTTCTTCAAGGTGTCGATGATAGCCGAGTCGCCCAGGGCAACGGACGCCCCTTTCTCCACCTTATTATATCCTGCCATGCCTGCGGGCGAAGTGGGTTTCGTTTGGAACGACTCTTGCGCGGCATTGCCCAACGTGAGGAAGATGGCCACAACAGCGGCAGCTTTGAACAGCGGCATGAGGCGTTGGGTAAGCGTAATGGTACGCGCCTTCACCTTAACAGGCTCTTCCTCGTGGATTATGGCCAACAGCTTGCTGTCGAAATCGGCACCCAGATGTTTCGCCTTGCCCTCCATTTGCTGGTAGGCGAAGAGCGGTTGGTATTGGCGCAGCTCCGCAGGAACGTCCTTCTGACTGAAAAACGCACGCAGGATACCTTCTTCTTCTAATGAAGTTTCGCAGTTCCAATAGCGCTCCAATAGCTGGTTGATATATTTATAATCCATAATCATCTGCATTTTTGAACTTTTGTTTTATCGCTTGCCGTGCCCTGAAGATGTTTATCTTAACCTGTTCTTCGGTCACTTCCATTATCTGGGCAATCTCGCGATAGCTTTTTCCCTCGAACTCTCGGAGCTGCATGCTCGTCTTTTGTTTCTCGGGTAAGGCATTGATGATGTCTCTTACAAGCTTTACGCGGTCGTTATGCAACATTTCCTCGTAAGGATTTGCCGTTAAGTCGGGCTTATCGGCATGTGCATCTTCAATTGAGGGGTTGTTATGTCCTTTCCGTTTGATGCTGTCTAGCGCCAGATTTCGACACACCGTCAGGCTGAAAGCCTCGATAGAGTCTAGTTCGTCCCAGCGTTCCCGTCGGTTCCAAACCTTGATGAGCGTATCTTGCACAATGTCTTCGGCATCGCGAGCATTAAGCGTAATGCGCAACGCCAACCTGTATAGTTTGTCCTTTAAGGGCAGAATGTCATTGCGAAAGCTTATTTTGTTCATCTCTGTCTCTGTAATGAATGACGATTGGGCGCAAAGGATGTTACGCACGCTAACATATTTTAACCAAAAGAGAGGGCGATTTGTTATGCCGCCAGCCACCAAAACGCCTCGTATCAACAACAGATACGTACGGCATCAGCAGCTTGGAACAACAGCACAAGGTTGATGGAGCTGCACTACCAGCCGCTTGGAACCATGCCCAAGAAAACCGGTAGTGTAGCGATGCAATAGAAAGCGCATTCCGAAAGGCCAGCAAACGGCTTTTTGCGGGGGTACGGAATGGGCTGTTATGAGGTTTTATTCGAAATAATATAAGAAGGTGGCGATGCCTTCGAGTGCCGGTTTGCGCTGTCCTTCGATTTCAATCTTAAACTCGATTTCGGTTTTGCAGATGCCGCGAATGTTGCTGATGGCATGCAGTTTAGTAGCCAGTCGCACACGGCTTCCCGTCACCACGGCCTGTCCAAAGCGCATCTTGTCCATGCCATAGTTCACCAACATCTTGATATTGTTCACCTCAATAATCTGTTCCCACAAGTGGGGCAGCAACGAAAGCGTAAGGTATCCGTGTGCGATAGTGCTCTTAAACTGGCTCTCTTGCTTGGCGCGCTCCACGTCAACGTGTATCCATTGATGGTCTAGTGTGGCATCGGCAAAGAGGTTAATGCGCTCTTGGTCTATTTCCAGCCACGGCGAAACGCCCAGCTCTTCGCCCAAATGGGCGGCAAACTCTTCGTAAGAGTTAACAACTAATTTGCTCATTGTGATATGTTAATGATGATGTGATACTAATTTTTTGTGGCCGCTAAGCCGTAAACAACGGCGAAATTACGCAAAAGAATTGAGGAAAACAAATGTTATTTTATTTTGGGTGCCGTCGGAAGCCATTTTACCAAAAGCTTATAAGCCAAATGAAGGTCATCGTATATTTTTAGAAGTAGAATGATAAAGAGCCGCAAAAGCACAAGATAAGCTTCGGTATGTGCATTCACATCGCTTGGAGGAGGTGTATTACCATGTGCATACCTATTTCTATACTCATAGCCATTAGTGAACTCTACGTTATCTGTATAAAAGCTAAAATACTTCCGTTCTTCCCTACTTAATAGATGGTCATCAGTTATTAGCCATCCCTTCTTTATCATCTCATTGGCAGCAGCCATTCCCTGTTCATCAAGATGCCAATAAGAACAAGCACTATACTCCCAGATATGCTTGAGAACTGTAAGCATCC
>NZ_HE999446.1:249104-250766 GCF_000312305.1 Prevotella conceptionensis 9403948
ATTGGATGCTTACTGAGAACTTCTATTATAGAATGATTCACAAACACTAACGTTCCATCCTTTTCTACTTGGACAATGTCTAAGTCTATCAGAAAGTCTATTTTATATTTCTGGTGTTCCTCATAATTGTTATAATTCACCTTTTTATGCTCCATCAGATTCACAAAAGAACCAAGCGACTCATTCTTGTACGGCTCTACATAGTCAAGCAAAGAGCCTGAATCAAATAGATTATTCAATATGTTCCCAATATCCTTGCTATTATTATTTGCCTCACAATATTTGCTTACGAGAAGACTCTTTGCGTCCGTCATCTTCATTGGCCTCAACAATTCTAAATATTCAGGGTCAATCTCGTCCTCTTCTACAAAAGTATTAAACTGTCTTGCAACATTATCTAACTCTGGAAATATCATTCTACATTTTGTGAGCCAATCGTCATTGCTATTAGGAAGTTTTATTTCTATACTTGGATAGCCAACTTTGTTTTTAAGGGTTTCGCTATAAAATTTACATAGGCCGTTCTCAAGCAGCCGATCTTGGCGATTAAGGCTTTGACAAAAGCCATATAGCTGATAAAGTGCAATCATATTTTTGTGCCTAAAACTACTATAATCAGGGTATGCCGTACTACTTTTATCCATAAGTAGAGGTATTCTAAACCTCCCATCTCGCAATGTTTATTTATCAAATTCAACATAAAGTGCTCGTTCAACCAATCAAAACTGCGATAACAGTAAAAGAGAAGCTCTTCATCTTTATACTTGCTTATACCATTTATATTGTAAGTATACGTTAGCAGCCCATTTTCATTACTTGAAGTAAAAGGGGGAGCCTTTTCTTCGTTAATAAAAGCCATTCTGAATTCAAACGTTGCCATTGCAGTTTGCGGATTGTCCAACAGCTCCATATTCAGCCGTTTTTCTAGTCTCTTTGCAACCAATCGAGTTTTGGCAGATAAAACAAACTTACCATCTTGGTTTTTAGCTTGACAAATAAGCCGCACATAATTTAAATTTGGATCAGAACTAGCTAAATATATTTGTATTATTCTCTCACTGTCAGCTACTGATAAGTTTGAAGGCAAGTAGATTTCATTGTCAGAATGTCCTAATGGCCGTGACACATATTTATCAAGTAAAATGTGTGCAGTTTCTTCACTTTCCATCAAGACCTTCTTTATCTCATTCTTAAACTTGTCAACCAGCTCTTTGCATGATAGTACAGCACGTAAATCATTTGTATTTTCCTTGATTATGTCCGACAACGTTTCAGGCAGAATGATCTTGAAACATTTAAACTGCGAGACTATTTTCCAAAAATATTTTTTATATACCCCATCTAGCTTAGAGTAGGACTCTTTAATGCAACTAGGAACAAGCGAATTTATATATTTAGCAATGATTGCATTATATGAACTAGTTGCGGCTTTCAGTTCTTGGTATTTCTCATTCGTCCATGTTGTCAAGCGACAATCCCCTTCAAGTAATTTACGTATACTCCATAATTCGATTATATCAACAAGTTCCATGTGCATAGAACTTTGTGACAATTCAGTTATTCGTTCCTCTACTAATTTAAGATAATGACCAATGGAAAGATCGTTACTCGAAAAATAGTGCACTCTATTCATATACTTTTCTATAAATAAATTATGTAACT
>NZ_HE999446.1:252015-312636 GCF_000312305.1 Prevotella conceptionensis 9403948
AATTATTTGCCATGATAAAAATAAGCTAATGTTAGATTTTTGGGGACTACTACAAAAAGCGACGATGTCTGTATTAACATTTATCCACCCTATATGCGTTTCTGTATTTCTCCCAAAAGCGTTTTTGTTTTGTTGGGTTGCCTACTGCTTAGATAATACACCTCGTTGCTCTTCGTAACAATGCGAATAAAGCAAGTGTCTGAGTGTGTAAACAGCATGATGCGCAAATCGTCGTTCGTTACGAAGTTGCCCAGCCTTGTCTTTCGTGCCTCAAACCCGCTGGAACGGTGCTTTATCGCGGGCAAGCTGCTTTTCAAACTAAGTTGTTTGATGTCTTCGTACGGGATGTTTGTGCCATATAAGCCGTGGATTTCCAACTCTTTTGGGTTAAACGAGAGGTCTATGTCGCCACTGCCATGAAAGGAAACGGCCACGATAGCCACCAATTCGAGAAGAAAGACGACGGCAATGGTGACGATAAGCACTGTGCTTTTCTGCTGAGAACCGCCTTTACCCGATTTGCATTTCTTGCCGTATGCAAACAGCAAGCCCAGTGGAACGGGCAAAGAAACGAATAGCGTGTAAAGCAATAGGTTGTCGAAATAAATGGAAACACCACCGCCAATTAAGGTGATTACGTTGCCTGTGCTTATCCATCTACACAACAACGCACGCCACGCCTTACCTTCTTCAACCTCTTCCCCCGTCTTGTCAGAGTCAACTCCCACAATCTTATCCGTTCGTTTCCTTATTCGGTTTACGACAATAAGATTGACTGCCACAACAAGGAGCAATATCGTGATTAAGATGATACCATCATTCATGGGTTGTATATGTTAATTTTGTATGGTTATTATTCATGTCAAAGGTTGCCTTATTAATAAGGTGTGGCCTACGATATGGCCATGTCTGTGCTTTCGTTTTGCCCTAAGCCGCATCCAACTAAACGCACTTGCAAAACGTTGAACGGCTGGGCAAAGGTACGAATTATATTCTAAACCTAGACCAATGGTGATAATTTTACAAGTTGATCGATTAACAGGCTGATTTCAACTGCTAAACTTCTTGTCAACTTGTCAACTGCTAAACCTCTTGTCAACTCGTCTTCTCATCAACTTGTTAACTTATCTTCTGGTTCACTTGTCAACTTGTTAACCTGCCTTCTCGTTAACTTTTCAACCTCTCGCCACCCCGTCTTCTCGTCAACTTGTCAACTTGTTAACTCGTTAACCCTTCAACTGCTCAGCCTTAACTTCCCCATTGTCTTGGCCAAGTTCAAAAAATTAATTATCTTTGCACATTCATTATTATCGCCTTATGAGAAAAGCTACAATTCTATTTTACGCTTTGACCCTTAGCGTTGGTGCGTTTGCCCAACAGGCCAAAGAAGATTTCAAGAAAGACAGACTTATGTCTGCCGGTAATTACTGGGCCTACCCCGGTCCGCAAAAGGCACAGACGCCTGCGCCAAAAGGTTACAAGCCGTTTTACATCAGCCACTATGGCAGGCATGGGTCGCGCTATCTCATTGGCATGAAAGACTACGACACCGCTTACTTTTCTTTGGCTAAGGCCGACAGCTTAGGCAAGCTTACCCCGCTGGGAAAAGCAACAATGGGCAAACTAAAACTGATTCGCGAAGAGGCAATGGGGCGCGACGGCGAACTGACACAGCGCGGAGCAGAACAACATAAGGGCATCGCACGCCGCATGTTCAAGAATTTCCCTGAGGTTTTTGCAGGACGAACAACCGTCGATGCCAAGAGTACTACCGTTATTCGCTGCATTTTATCCATGGAAAACGCCTTGCAACAACTTTTGTTGCTCAATCCACAGCTCACGATTAAACACGACGCCAGCATGCACGACATGTATTATATGAACCAAACGGACGACAGCTTGCGTGCGAAAAAGATGCGCGGACGTGCAAAAGACGAGTGGACGGCGTTTGCGAAGAGACATGACATGCACGAAAGACTGATGAATTCGCTTTTCAACGACCCCGAATATTGGAAACAAAACCTTAACGGCACCGAGTTTAACCGAACGCTTATCAGGGTGGCCAACAACGTGCAGAGCACAGAACTTCGCCATAAGTTGCAACTGCTCGACCTCTTTACGGACGAAGAGCTGTACGACAATTGGCTGGTGGGCAATGCCCGTTGGTACATCGCCTATGGCCCTTCGCCATTGAACGGCGGCACGCAACCTTACAGTCAACGTAACCTATTGCGCAACATCATAACCCAAGCAGACAGCTGCATCGCGCTGCCTAACCCTGGCGCAACGCTGCGTTATGGGCACGACACCATGGTGATGCCTTTGGTTTGTTTGCTAGACTTAAACCAAAACGGCCGACAAATCGTCGACTTGGAAAAGCTTGCCGCCGAGAATTGGGTGGACTATAAAATCTTCCCGATGGCATCTAACCTGCAATTTGTATTCTATCGCAAGAACGTTGCCGACAAAGATGTGCTTTTCAAGGTGATGCTTAACGAGAACGAGGCCACACTTCCGCTGAAAGCTGTTAGCGGTTCGTATTATCGATGGAAGGACTTCCGCGACTTTTATCTGAAAAAATTAGACGCTTACAAAGAATAAATGCAGGATGAAACCTACTTTGTGGCGAAACTAACGCTGCGCCACATCAAGCCGACGGCTACGCGACTGCTTATTGTTCGCGAGATGATGCGGGGCGACGAGACGGTCTCGTTGCCCGAACTTGAACGCCTATTGCCCACGATAGACAAGAGCACCATCTCGCGAACACTCTCGCTTTTCTTGCTCCACAGGCTCATTCACGCCATCGACGACGGGTCGGGCGCACTGAAATACGCCGTATGTGCAGACGATTGCGACTGCACTGTGCAAGACGAGCACACGCACTTTTATTGCGAACATTGCCACCGCACGTTCTGTCTTAAACAATTGGCGGTGCCGGTGGTGCCGTTACCCGACGGCTTTCGGCTAAATAGTGTGAACTATGTTCTTAAAGGAGTATGCCCCGAATGCGAGAGGAAGGAGAAATAAGGAGTTAAGACGTTGAGGAGTTAAGGAGTTAAGGAGTTATGGAGTTAAGCCAAATGCTTTGTTGCAGAGTAAAAAAAGAACTCATAAACTCACAAAGTCATAAACTCACAAACTCACAAGCTCATAAACTCACAAACTCACAAGCTCATAAACTCACAAAGTCACAAGCTTATAAACTCATAAGTTCACAAACTCACAAACTCATAAAGTCACAAAGCATATCACTCCCCTCTCCCCTCGGAGAGGGGTTGGGGTGAGGCTTCACAAAGCATATCACTCCCCTCTCCCCTTGGAGAGGGGTTGGGGGGTGAGGCCGAGAGGCGTTGGGACTGACGCTTTTTATTCAAGATAACACATGGAACAAAAGACAACCAAAGCCGTTATTTACGGCGTTAACGACCGCCCACCCCTGCAAGAAACTCTTTTTGCGGCCGTTCAACACCTGCTCGCCATCTTCGTGGCCATCATCACGCCGCCGCTAATCATCGCCAAAGCCTTGAAGATGGACCTCGCCACCACGGGTTTTCTCGTGTCGATGGCACTCTTCGTATCGGGTGTTGCCACCTTCATACAATGCCGCAAGTTCGGCCCAGTGGGCTGCGGACTACTTTGTGTGCAAGGCACCAGTTTCTCGTTTATTGGTCCCATCATCGCCATTGGTCAGGTAGGCGGGCTGCCCTTGATATTCGGAGCCTGCATTGCTGCCGCTCCCGTAGAGATGGCCGTTAGCTATTCGTTTAAATATTTACGGCGAATTATCACGCCTTTGGTAAGCGGCATCGTGGTGATGCTCATCGGATTGAGCCTTGTTAAGGCAGGCGTAATGGCCTGTGGAGGGGGCGATCTTGCAGCGGCAGACTTTGGCTCGCCGCGCAATCTCATCGTTGCCGCCACGGTGTTGACCAGTGTTATCGCCTTGAATTGCAGCAACAACAAATACGTACGCATGAGTTCTATCATACTAGGCGTAGTTATTGGCTATGTGTTGGCACTCTGCATGGGCATGGTAGACTTTGGTAGTTTGAACGTAGGCGACGTAAAATCGTTCTATGTACCCGTTCCTTTTAAGCTAGGTATCGACTTTAACATCTCCTCCATCATTGCTGTTGCATTGGTTTATCTTGTTACGGCCATCGAGGCCACGGGCGATGTAACGGCCAATTCGATGGTTTCGGGCGAGTCCGTAGACGGCGAAGTGTACGTAAAGCGCGTTTCGGGAGGTGTGTTCGCCGATGGACTCAACTCGCTTTTGGCAGGCATTTTCTCCTCATTCCCCAACTCCATCTTCGCTCAAAACAACGGTATTATCCAGCTTACGGGCGTGGCGAGCCGCTATGTGGGCTACTTCATCGCTGCGATGTTGGTGGTTTTGGGCCTCTTCCCCATCGTGGGCATCGTATTTTCGCTCATGCCCTCGCCCGTATTAGGCGGTGCCACGCTACTGATGTTCGGCACGGTGGCCGCCGCAGGTGTTCGCATCGTGTGCAGCGAGAAGCTAGATCGCAAGGCCGTGTTGGTTATTGCAGCTAGTTTGGCATTGGGAATGGGCGTCGAACTAATGCCCGACATACTGAAACAATTGCCCGAAGGGGTACGCACAATCTTCTCGTCGGGTATCACCACGGGCGGACTAACTGCTATCTTAGCTAACGCCCTGTTCAATAGAAAGCGAATTTAGTTGGTGAGTTTATGAGTTGATAAGTTGGTAAGTTTTCGCTTACAATCTGCCTATCAACTCAAAAGCTCATAAACCCAACAACTCAAAATCCCACCAATTCAAAAACTCATAAACTCGTTAACTTGTCAACTCACAAACTCGTTAACTCATCAACTCGTCAACTCCCAAACCCACCAACTCACAAATGGATAAATTAAAAACGCGCATTCTTCAAGACGGCAAATGCTACGAAGGCGGCATTTTAAAGGTAGACAGCTTTATCAATCACCAGATGGACCCCAACCTGATGATGGAAGTAGCGAAGGAATTCAGCCAGCATTTTGCCGACGCACACATCAACAAGATTGTCACCATCGAGGCTAGCGGCATCGCACCCGCCATCCTTGTGGGCTACATCATGCAGTTGCCCGTGGTGTTCATCAAGAAAAAGCAGCCTAAAACGATGGACAACATGCTCACTTCGGTGGTGCATTCGTTCACCAAAGACCGCAGTTACACGGTGTGTATCTCGGCCGACTACCTCACCCCGCAAGACCATGTGCTGTTTATCGACGACTTCTTGGCCAACGGCAACGCCTCGATGGGCGTGATAGACCTCTGCAAACAGGCTGGCGCACGCCTCGAAGGTATGGGTTTCATCATCGAAAAAGCTTTCCAAAAGGGCGGCGATGCCCTGCGCCAACTAGGCATCCGCTATAAGGCATTGGCCACCGTAGAAAGCTTGGACAACTGCAAAATTAAGTTGAGAGATTAAGCTCAAGGCCAGGGATATTCGTTCTTCTGCCTGCACAAAATCGAAAAAGTCCTACAACGTCTGCCACGTCAAGGCTAAGGATATTCGCCCTTCTGCCAGCACGAAATCGGAAAAGTCCTATTACGTCTGCCATGTCAAGGCCAGGGATATTCGTTCTTCTGCCCGCACAAAATCGAAAAAGCCCTACTACGTCTGCCATGTCAAGGATAGGGATATTCGTTTTTTTTGCCCACCTAACCAGTCCCAAAAACCTCTTAGAAACCGCCAAATAAGGCCTTACCACCCCATCAAAACGAGGGCCAGCCCAACTTTTTTCAAGCAAGTTAGGCTGGCCCTCGTATGCGTTTTATCGCTATTTAAGCTTTTGCGTTTTATCGCTATTTAAGTTTTATGGTGTCTACACCTTCTCGCCATAGCAAAGGTCGCCGGCATCGCCGAAACCAGGCACAATGTACTTATGTTCGTTCAATCCGGGGTCGATGGCGGCGCACCAGATGGTGGTCTTGTCCTCGGGGAACGTCTTGCGGATGTGCTCAATGCCCTCGGGCGATGCGATAACACAAGCCACATGGATGCGTTTGGGCGTGCCTTTGGTCAAGAAAGCCTTATAGCCAAGTTCCATCGAACCACCCGTCGCCAACATCGGGTCGGCAATAATGAGGTTCTTGCCCTCGATGTTCGGCGTGGCCAGATACTCCACATGTATGCCCACCTTGGTATGTTGCTCGTCAACATATTCGCGATAGGCCGACACAAAGGCATTGCCGGCGTGGTCGAAGATATTCAAAAAACCATTGTGGAAGGGCAATCCTGCGCGGAAGATAGTGGCCAGCACAATCTTATCCGTAGGCACTTGCACGCTCGCCGTGCCCAAAGGTGTCGTGATGTTGCGCGCCTCATAGTCCAAAGTCTTGCTTATCTCGTACGCCTCCAACTCGCCAATGCGTTGAATGTTGTTGCGAAAAAGCAGTCGGTTCTTTTGGTAGTCCACGTCGCGCATTTCGGCTAAGTACTGGTTTACAATCGAGTTCTGTTCGCTAAAATTTACTATCTTCATTATCGTCAGAAATATAAGTATATGGGGTTGTTAAATGTTTCGGCTAATCTTTTGCCATGCAAAAGTATTAAATTCCCGCTTATTTTTGTAATGTGCAAATAGCAAAAGTGGCGGCGCACCCTTATTTTTGCTTTCTTTAACCTAAAAAGAAAGCCGTTCGCGCATTTTTTCTCTCGCAAGCTTGGTGGTTATTTATGATTTTGCTACCTTTGCGCTGCATACCAAAAGACATGTGCTTAGGATAAAATTTCACACTTAAACATATTTAAAAAATGGCAAAGTTTGACAAGTCAGTACTAGAAAAGTACGGAATTAAAGGTACAACAGAAGTTGTTTACAACCCTTCTTACGAAGTGTTGTTCGAAGAAGAGACCAAAGCCGGCCTCGAAGGATTTGAGAAAGGCCAAGTTACCGAGCTGGGTGCCGTTAACGTTAAGACGGGTATCTACACCGGCCGCTCGCCTAAGGACAAGTTTATCGTTGACGACGAGACTTCACACAACACCGTTTGGTGGACTTCCGACGAATATAAGAACGACAACCACCGCGCCAGCAAGGAAGCCTGGGCAGCCGTTAACAAGCTGGCTAAGGAAGAACTGTCTAACAAACGCCTTTTCGTGGTAGACGGTTTCTGCGGCGCCAACAAAGACACCCGCATGAAGATTCGCTTCATCGTGGAGGTTGCATGGCAAGCACACTTCGTTACCAACATGTTCATCAAGCCCGTAAACCAAGAAGAATTGGACCAAGAGCCCGACTTCATCGTTTACAACGCATCCAAAGCTAAGGTTGAAAACTACAAGGAACTGGGCCTGAACTCGGAAACGGCCGTGGTGTTCAACGTTACAACCAAAGAGCAAGTTATCCTTAACACCTGGTATGGTGGCGAAATGAAGAAGGGTATGTTCTCCATGATGAACTACTACCTGCCCCTCAAAGGCATCGCTGCCATGCACTGCTCGGCCAACACCGACCTCAACGGAGAGAACACCGCCATCTTCTTCGGACTTTCTGGTACGGGTAAAACCACCCTTTCTACCGACCCGAAACGCTTGCTCATCGGCGACGACGAACACGGATGGGACGACAACGGCGTATTCAACTTCGAAGGCGGATGCTACGCTAAGGTTATCAACTTGGATAAGGAAAGCGAACCCGACATCTACGGTGCTATCCGTCGTAACGCACTGCTCGAGAACGTAACGGTAGATGCCAATGGCAAGATAGACTTCACCGACGGCAGCACAACCGAGAACACGCGCGTGTCTTACCCCATCAACCACATCAAGAACATCGTTCGCCCCATCTCGGCTGGCCCCGCTGCTAAGCAAGTTATCTTCCTCAGCGCCGATGCCTTTGGTGTTCTTCCTCCCGTTTCTATCCTCAGCCCCGAACAAACCAAGTACTACTTCCTTTCGGGCTTCACCGCTAAGCTTGCAGGTACCGAACGCGGTATCACCGAGCCCACGCCCACATTCTCGGCTTGTTTCGGCCAGGCGTTCCTCGAACTCCACCCCACGAAGTATGCCGAAGAGTTGGTAAAGAAGATGACCAAGAACGGTGCTAAGGCTTACCTCGTTAACACCGGCTGGAACGGAACGGGCAAGCGCATCTCTATTAAGGACACCCGCGGCATCATCGATGCCATCCTTTGCGGTGCCATCAACAACGTTCCCACCAAGAAGTTGCCTATCTTCGACTTCGAAATTCCTACCGTTCTCGAAGGCGTTGCCACCAACATCCTCGATCCTCGCGACACCTATGCCGACCCCGCTCAGTGGGACGAGAAGGCTAAGGATTTGGCTGGCCGTTTCATCAAGAACTTCCAGAAGTACGAAGGCAACGAGGCTGGTAAGGCGCTCGTAGCTGCTGGTCCAAAGTTGTAATTGGCTTTAAGCACATTGATTTTTTTCATAGATCATTTTTAAATTGTTGGCTCGCTCCTTCGTGGGGCGAGCTTTTTTGTGCCTTTTTGCAGCCCACAAAAGTGTCCGTACAGGGGGTTAAACAGTGGCTAAGCCCTTGTTAACCCCAATCGGCATAGGCGCAAATAGCCCATTGGGGTTAAACGCTTAAACCATGCCATGACACGGAACAACAGCTACAAGAATGTAAAATATTTGCACCATCTTTTAACATTATGAGTGCCCTCGCCGCAAAATATCCGAGCATGGGGCGAAATTCGGCGCGTATTTTTCAAGTTTATAACCATCTGATTTACTGATGTTTACGATAAATTAGGCATAAAATACGGCCTTTTTAGCATAAATTTGGGGTGCTGGGCACAACTAAATGCCCAACCAAAAGTCACCAACCCATTTTTCATCTCTAAGGGGCTATTTGCCCATAAATAGCCCTTTACACGCCGCTTTTTATGCCTATTTTCTGCGTTTTGGTGCTAAATGCAATGCGTTTTGGTGCTAAATGCAATGCGTTTTGATGCTAATTGCAGTGCGTTTTGGTGCTAAATGCAGGGTGTTTTGGTGCTAAATGCGTGGCAAAAACAAGCGTTTTGGCCAGCATTTTTTTGTTGTTGCGGATGCAAATTTGGCATCATTTTTCTTCAAAGAGAAATGCAAAACCATAGTAAATGGCAAAAAGTGGAGAGGAGAAAAGCACCCAATGTTGTCCGCCATTTCCATCATTCGGGTGCATTTTATATAGGTTTTCAAGGTATTTTTTTCTAGAATGGTTCGCCCAAAAAACGCGTTTTGTAAACAATGTTTACCATTTTAACAAATCATTTACACCCCTTTTCCAAGATAAGAAAACTCACAGAACGGCGATTTACTGGTATGGGCGATAAGGCGAGCATGATGTGGGCAAAGATATAAACAAGATTAAGTGAGTACAGGCGTAGAAACAGAGCTGAGACATCAGCAAAACTCTTCATTTATTTGTCCATATCAAATGTTTTCGTTCCTTTATAATATTGAAACAAAAGTTATCTTCTCCAAGTTCTGCTGATATATCTTCTTGCCCAAACAAGGTTAAGCAGACTCTCTTTTCTCAAATAGCAAGATATGATGCAAAGTAGAGCGTACCTTTGGTTCTATGCATAGATGGTTTGGCACTGAAATAGCGAGGTATGGTGGACTCTCAAAAACACATGCACAGCAAATTATGGAATCCATTGCCTACAACTTGTATAGAACACTAGGGATTATCGTGTCCAATTGTTTCAGAAAAGGGAAATACGCCCAAGGAAGGGCGTTTTATACGTCCAAGAAAGGGTTATTATTGCGCTAAATTATGCCTCCTCGTCATCAGCTGTTTATAAACCCTTATCTTTTAGCCATAGAGATAAAAATTAAAAGAGTGGCTAGTTTCAGAGAGGTTTCATCCCATACTTATATAGATAATTTCTTTAATCTAAGATACTATAGTATTGTAATTGTTTAACCAACTCATTTACTATACAACAACTTACACTATTGCCAACCTGATGATACTTTTGTCCTTGATTGCCACAAAGTTTAAAATCCTTAGGAAAACCATGCAACATAAGACACTCCTCTGGGGTAATGTAGCGTACTTTACCATCTACTAAGTATGCATCCCAGTTAAACCGATTATTAATTCCTGATCTTCTTCCTCCTATTCGTATGGTAAAAGAGTAGTCCCTTTCCGTTTCTCCACCCATCACATCAGAAAATGTGTATTTTAAAGGGACTGGTTTAGGGAATTGAAAATCAACATGAATATCCTTTCTGATTCCAACGAAGAACAACCTTTTTCGGAGTTGAGGCGTCCCATAATCTTTTGCTTCAAGCACTTTTGTATAGACCTTATATCCAACCTCTTCTAAGTTCTCAATAATCATTTGAAAAATTGTACCACCTTGTATAGATAATAACCCTTTTACATTTTCAAGGATAAAAGCTTTTGGTTGTTTTTCTTTAAGAATTCTGATTATTTGGAAAATAAGAATACCTCTTTCATCTTCAAGTCCTTTCCGCTGTCCAACTTGACTAAATGCTTGACAAGGGAAACCTCCACATAACAGGTCAAATTCAGGAATATCACTCCCTTTGATTTCGTAAATATCTCCTTTTGGAGTGATTCCATAATTTTCTTTATATGTTTGATTAGCAACCTCATCAATGTCAGAAGCTAATACACAAACACCACCTGCCCATGAGGCACCCTGATGAAAACCTCCTATACCAGAAAACAAATCTATAAACTTAAACATATTCAAAATTGAGCACGACCATGAAGAGAACCTTTATACTTACCATCTGTATATTCTACCCAAGGCTTGATAAAATCTGCACCTTTTCCATTAGGATATGATGGTGGCATTCCTTTTGAACGCACTGAAAAAATAATATGGCCCCAGTTGTCATCAAGGTAGTCATCCTTTGAAAACTTCCAACGGGACTCATCTAAAGGATCTGTAAAGTCAAGGATAAACTCTGCAGGGTACGGAGAGTCCTTTTGAGCAGTGCCTTTAAACAAGAAATAGTTCATGATTGGTTTGAGATATTCAAGATGATTCACAAATGGAGAATTTGGGTCACTATTTGACACATCTTCCCGAATAACACCTGCTTTTCTTTTTTCCCAGTACTCCTTTATAATCAGGTCTAATTCATCAATTCTGACATGAATTCTCTCACATACTTTTAGGAATCCAGCCCGATGTGTGTGATTAAGGAAAGCAGGGTTTGCACCTCGATGTGATTTAACAGAAATACCTAAGTCATTTACATAAACGTCAGCTTTACTCCCAGCTGGAGCCTTAAATGCGCCAACTTGTTTTGCCAAACTTTCTACTTCCAAATCACTTAACTTGGCTAAATCAGTTCCTTCAGGGAGTGGCTCAAACTCTTCTCCTTTATAATTCTTCACACTGAGAACACCAACTACGTTACCTCCCATAGTAACGGTTTTCTTTGTATCACGTAATTCTATAAGGCGCAAATTTGCTCTCATTTCATCATATTCTCCAATGTTTTTTGCCATATCTATTTACTTAATGTGTTATATAATTCATTATATTCTTATCATCTGTATAGGAAAAAGTCTTCTGCTACAACACCACCATTGGAATCGCTAGGTAACTCCACATATCCTTACATTGTTAACAGGGGTATGGCTGTGCACTTTAGCTTTTCTTCCAGTAAAAGCTCTATCAGTATCTGTAGAGAAACAAATTCCATAGCTGTTTCTTTGAGTAACAATCATAAGGTCAATTCCTTCTTCGATATCTAACCTGGTGTTGTTTATAATGTAGCATTTCATTCCCTAGCGTTCCCCCAAGTTTCTTTTAATTGATTCGGAAATTCTTGCTGTTTATATGTACGCATAAAAAAACTCCGACCGAATATCACTATCCTGTCGGAGGCTCTACAAGCATGGAAACGCATTTCTTATAGAAAAACATGAGTGGGGGGCAAGGAACTGTGTCGGCAAACATAGATGACAATACCCCACCGACCCATGTTGAGACACGGATAGTGAGGACATACAACTCCTTGTCATCTACCAAGTTTGCCGACTGTTGTTCCTAAAGGTGTATGCCTGGGCTATTATGTTAAACTTTTATTCTTCTATATTCGGTATATTTTATTGCTAAACATTTTATTCATTAAAACGGAAATTCAAGTTGAACTGCAGTTCTCTCAGCCTTTGGTTTGGTAGGATTCTGAAGTTCTTTAATAACATTTAATGCAATAGCCTCAACAACAGGTACTGCAACAGAATTACCCATTTGTTTGTATCGATGAACATTGGCTAAGCCTGCTGTCCAATCGTCTGGAAAGCCCTGAAGACGTTCCCACTCCTTTGGAGTCATTCTTCTTAGACCTTCCTTATTGTATTCACCCTTAATATGTGTTGTTGGTGTTAAATCTGTTTGGCGAGGGTCAATAATAAGATTTCTCTCTTTACCCATTCCTCCACAAACGATTGTACCTGCAATTTCATTAAGCGATCGAATTTCGTACCCAAAACCATGCCCTTTAGCTTGATGACGAGCTTTATGAGCTTTCATACTCGCAATATATGCTGTAGATAAATAATATCTTGCTTCAACAGGCTCTTCTTCCATTATATCCCGAATGACTTTACATTCAGACTTTGGAAATGGTTGCGGAAACTCGAAACTTCCACCGCCACAATCTCCCCTAAAGCCGACAATATAGATCCTTTCTCGCATTTGTGCAAGGCCAAAGTCTCTTGCATTTAAAACTTTATAAAAGACAGTATAACCAAGATCTTCTTTCAGTGTATTTAAAATCACTGCAAAAGTCTTACCGCCTCTATGGTTTGTCAGACCTTTAACGTTTTCAAGAAGAAAGGCTTTGGGACGTTTTTCTTTGATTATTCTTGCTACATCAAAAAACAATGTTCCCCTAGTGTCATTGAAACCACCCCTTTTTCCTGCAATAGAAAAAGCCTGGCATGGAAACCCTGCTAATAAAACATCAAAATCAGGTATTTGGGTTTCATCTACTTTAGTAATATCACTTAGGGGATTATGTTTATCATTTGGAAAATTTTTCCTGTAAGTTTGACAAGCCCACTCATCAATTTCACTTGTAAAAACACATTCTGTATTCAAACCAAGCACTTTACAAGCCTGTTCGAAACCAAGTCGAATGCCTCCTACACCTGCAAAAAGGTCAATACACTTTAATGATACACCTCTATCTAAGCTAAGCATATTAATTTGTAACAGTATAAATCCTTGTTATTGACAAACAAATCTTTTATGTTTAATTCAAGAATTATAGGGTTCGTGACATAATCTACAAGTTTAGTTGAATTTGCACGCTCCTTGTTGACAATATGATTGACTTCCTTGAATGATCTGCCAACCATTTACCACTCTTCTATTTTTCATCAAGCACTACTTTCTAAGCAATTCATCTTATCTGTAGTTCTCAAAATATTTTATCTAAAGCAAAGTTATATGATTTTATTGGAATACCCATTAAAAACACCGTAAAATAGATTATCATTTTGTTTTTTTATGCTGTTTGGGTTTTTATTGCTTTTAACTAAAACAATCTCATTAAAGCCTCTGCAAAACCCTTCATTCAATTTGCCAATATCAAATATTTTTCATACATTTCGGGTATGACACAAAAGATATCTTCTCCAATTGTTGCTGATATATTCATCGGTCAAAGAAAGGCTAAACGGACCTTCCTTTCTCAAACAAATACCATTAATCGAGCACTCAGTAGCAGAGAAGACATCCGCCAAGTCGGTGTTAAGGTTGGGGTTGGTGTTGGCATGCTTGGCCACATTAACAAACAGCTCGCTGGGATAAATCATGTAGCCCTTAGTGACGATGGCGTCGGCCACCACCTCGCTGGGCACATCCTCGTTGGCCATTTGGGCATAATGCACTTGGTCGTCGCCGTTCTCGATATACTGGCAAAAGTTTTCGCTGATAAATCGGTAGAAAAGGGTGCCTAGCACAAACTGCTTAAAGTCCCACCCGTCTACGGCACCGCGCACATCGTTGGCAATGCGCCAAATGGCAGCCTGCAATTCGTCTCTTTATTTTAAACTAGTCATTTTATGTATGTTTGTCTTATCTTGATTGGTCTTGCCAATGTAGGGCATTAGCGCCATGCCACGCACGGCACAAAGGCAAAAGGCACACGCCCAAACCTGCAAAAAAGCAGGCAAGGAGCTTGGTGCAGACAGAAAATTTACCTACCTTAGCTGCTTATAACAAAGGGCGTAAAAAGCCTGCCAAGGCAAAAGTAATCATTTAATTTGAGAAAAGCGGTGCGCAACGGCTTGTTTTTAGCCCCACGCACCTGTTTTTTACGAACCACCACAAACCCATAAACAAACCCTAAACAACATGACAAAACGTGCATATATGGAGGCCAACAAACGCTGGCTTGAAGAAAAAGCAAAAGAGGCGGGGGTGAAATGCCTGGCTAAGGGCGTAATGTATAAGGTGATAAAGCAGGGCAAAACGGGGGGCGCAAGTCCTTCGCCGCAGAGCATCGTAACGGTTCACTACACGGGGCGAACCATCGACGGCCGCCAATTCGACACGAGCCAGGGCGGTGTGCCACTGGCTTGCCGTCTGCGCCAACTGATTGAGGGCTGGATAATTGCCTTGCAACAGATGCATGTGGGCGATAAATGGGAGCTGTATTTGCCTGCCGAGGTGGGCTATGGCAAGCAATGGCAAGAAGGAATACCAGGCGGGTCGACCCTCGTTTTTGAGGTGGAGCTGCTGGGGGTGAGCTAAGTGTTTGGTGGGCTTGTTACCCTTGTTTTGCACACCAAAGGGTAACAACGAACCTGGGGAAGGGCGTTTCTCCTTATTCTTTATCCCCAAATGGTTGTTAGAGCCTGTACAGATTTCGTTTGATGGCTAAGCAGACTGCCTGTCTTATGTGCTTGACGTGGGCGGCTACGCCTTCAAAAATAAGATAGGTAAGATGCCGACAAGCAAACGAAATCTGCATAGGAAACGATGGAAACGACTTAAAACATATAATAAGCGGTGTAAGGACCGATTGGGGTTTATTAACAGAAAAACTTTTGGATTGAAATATCCTTGCATTTTATCGCCGTAAGTTTGCAGCAGAAATGAAACAATCAATCAAAAAGAAATCTGTATGAATAATCTTCTTAACAACTCAGAACACATCCACAGCAAGCAGCGACTAACCCAAGCCCGACAACACCTCATCAATGCGTTTGCGCCCTTGCTGTCGGCTCAACACGCAGGCAGCCAAAGGTGGATTGGCACCAAGACCGACCTACTGGAGATGGTACACCTGGCCTATACCTCCGCTTATGTACGCGACGACCAAGGTCGCCCGGCCACCTTTCTATGGATGGTGCAACGCGCCTGCGCCAATTTCTTGCTCTCCATGCCCCGAAACCCCAGTGCCTTTGTGGGTAAAGCTATGCAACGAAAAAACACGAAACAAGCCCCTTTGCTAGAACGATACTGCCACCTGCTCTACGAACAGGGGGTTAATGAACCGCTGTATGCGTGGATGGCAGGGTAAGTTGACAAGATCTATTCGTTGACGAGTTGACAAGTTAACGAGTTGACTTGTTAACTAGCCCCCTCTTCAACTAAAAAATTCAAACCCTATGAACACACAACACATCAAGCTCAACCAAGAGTTAACCCCACACTTCACCCTTGCCGAATTCGTTCGTTCAGGCGTAGCCATACGCCACAACATGGCGAATAGCCCAACACCCGAAGTAATTAACAACCTGCGACTGCTTTGCGAGAACGTATTAGAACCCTTACGCCGCCGTTTCGGTGTGATACGCATAACCAGTGGCTACCGTTGCGAACAGCTAAACACCCTGGTGGGCGGCAAGCACAATTCGCAACACCTGCTGGGACAAGCGGCCGACATACACCTCTCTAATAAGGAGGTGGCCATGAAGATGTTCAACTTCGTTGCCCAACACCTTGACTACGACCAATTGCTTTTCGAACATCGACAAAGCGACAGGGCTAACTGGCTACACGTATCGTATAACGCCGCAGGCAATCGCAAAATCAAATCAGAAATCAATGTTTAGGGTTTAACCACGCCCAAACATAACCGCTAACGCTATGGGCGGGTTGGGAATAAGCAAACGCTTGCCCAGCCCGTCCTTTGTTTTTGCCCCAAACTTACGCCCTTAGACCGTTATTATAAAGCCCACCCAACGCCACACATCTTGTACATACCCGCCTTAACAAGCACTGTCTACCCAACTTCTTCGATAAATTTAGTCGGCCTTCCCCCAATCCTTACGCCCTTACTTGCTCACCCTTCGTCCTAAGCGCACATCCGCAACGCCCTTATATTCCCCTTTAAACCAAGTCTTTACAAACACTATACCAAACACTATCCCCATCACTACACCACTATTCCTTGACAAGGGCACCCTGATTTAGTAACTTTGCAAACGTAATCAGTAACCAACCACACCGCCGCCCACCAACAGGCACACACGCCATGCGCGATGTCGACTAGCGCAAGCCGTACTTGCCGCCACCCAACAAGGGCGAAACGGATGGCCACTACCGATACATAGTAAACATTATTAATCAAAAAAACCTTTTAAAACAACACACAACTATGGCAGTAATGTATAAACTACGTCAAGAGAAGAACCCCAAGAGCAAGTTCAAAGGCCAATGGTACGCACGTGCCATCGCCATCGACACGGTGGACACGGCAACAATTGCCAACATCATGCAGCAGAACTGCACCTTGAAGAAGGCAGACATCCTGGCGGTTATCGCCGAACTGATCGACGTGATGAAAGAGCAGTTGCAAAACTCAAAGATTGTTCGCCTCGATGGTCTGGGTGCTTTCCGCATCGGCATCAAAACCAAACCTGCTCTCTCGGCCGAAGACTTCAACGCCTCTAAAAATGTTGTGGGCACGCACGTGCTCTTCCGTCCGCAGACGAAGATAAACAAAGACAAGAGCCGCAAAAAGGCCTTGCTCGACGGATGTCGCGTGCAGGAGTTGCCCCTCAACATGATTGAGAAGAAAAAGAAGAAGGCCGGCGGCTCTACTCCCGCTCCTACACCTGGACATTGATAAGGGAAAGGGGGAAGGGTGAAAGAGTTGGTTGACGAGTTGACAAGTAGATGAATGGACGAGTTTGCAAGTAGACGAGTTGACAAGTTGGCAAGTTAACAAGTAGACGAGTAGATGAATTGGCAAGTAGACAAGTTAACTGGTTAACGAGTGGACGAGTTGACAAATAGATGAGTGGACGAGTTTGCAAGTAGACGAGCTAGCAAGTGGACGAGTTAGTGAGTTGACAAGCAGACGAGTTAACAAGTAGACTAATTAACGAATAACAAGTATGTAAGTGTACGAGTTACAAGTGAATGAGTTTATAAGTAGATGAGTTTACACGGCGTCAGCCATCTTTTCACCTTTTCACCCTTTCACTCTTTCACCTTTAAAAGGCGTCAGCCATCTTTTCACCTTTTCACCCCTTCACCTTTAAAAGCCCCACCCATTTTATTAATCTTAAACTTCAAAGCACTATGAGCACCAAGAAACTATCAACCTTCAAGTTAATCATCAAAGTAATTGCCGCCATTGCCACTGCCGTGCTTGGCGTGATTGCAGGCAAAGGACTAGGCGATGAAGATTAGTCGCGAGCAGCGAGAGATGATACTCTTCATCCTCAAATCCATCGCCCTACTAGCCACCACCGTTGCAATATTCAGTTGCAGTTGGCTACTTAACTAGCCTCTACCTTCACACACACGCCCTCGTTAACGCGGGTTGGGACAAGTTCCAAACCCGCGTTTTCTTTCTCCCCCACCCCTATTTCGCATATAAAGCCTGTTCTTGACAGAAGAACATAAGGGACATAAGCAAACAACATAACGAACACAGGCTAAGAACAAACGAACATTTTTGATAGTCTCTGCATCTTTCTTACCTTACTAAGTAGACAAGTTAACGAGCAAGAAAGTTGATAAACCAACAAGTTTACCCAGCGTTATTCATTCTTTCACCTTTTCACTCTTTCACTTTTTCAACGTTAAAGCCTTTATAACTCCTTTCATCCTCTACTTGATCACTACTTTCTCTTGAGAATAACACTACACTATGCAATAAATCACATTCTATCTTGCAGCAAATAGCATTTTACAATAGGCAAAATGCGATACAACATGCACTTAAAATGTTTCAGAATGAAAAGCTTAAGGACATTGTCCAGGTGGAGTGCTCCAAGCATAAAGACCTTGAAAAGTTCATCGTCAACTTATTAGGAACCATTGCTGCCTATTGACTGTTCCCAAAGGAACCCAGTATCAATGTACACAAGGCTATAGACACACATCTTGCCTTGTTTTTGAATTCTTCGAACTCTTCATAATATTTGTCTATTCCATACTGTTTAGGAGATTGTATTCCAATGTGAATTTAGTAGCAGATTCATTAGCGTTTTTACTAATAAGCACATTTTCGTCATTTTTAAACTCAGCATTTGTCGACCAATTGTATGAGCCTGTAATAACCGTCTGATTATCAATTACACAGAATTTGTGGTGCATTTTTCCGCCTCTAGTCGCTTTAACAAATTTAAATGGAACTGTCTTCAGATCTACTCCATATTTGCTATTGATGGCGTCATCATAGATCAAAACACCAACATCAACTCCAGCATTGTATTTTTCTATCAACTTATCTGCAATCGTCTGATTTGTAAACCATGCAATGGCTACTCTAATAGATACTTTTGCATCATCCAAAGCGTCAAGAATCTTCTTTTGACAATCTCTAAATGCCGTAGTGTTTTCTATTTGGGGCTGTTGATCAACAACGACTCCTTCTAATACGTAATTACCTTCATTGGTTTCTAGATGAAAACCATCCTCAGAAATAATCTCATTAATTGCATCAACGTAATCAGGATGAGACGTAGCTATCTCCTCTAATAGCCGGCGCAAATCATCCTTTCCGTTTAATTTTGAAAGTCGATCTGTTAAATACTGGGACTTGGAAGTATTTAATCCATTATTATTCAATTGGGGAAGTTTGCCATTGTCCATCACATCATCCCTAAAAGAATAACGATTCATTACATGGACCCATTTTGTAGACGTCTTTGCATCCCTTATTGTGTATGCAATTCTTTCAAAAGAACTATTTGCTAGTTTCATATTGTATTTAAATATCTTTGACCGACATTAGCCATTGTAAAAAATGAAGTCGTCTTGAATTATATAAAGCCTATACTATAAATTGAGAGAGACTTCCCTTTCTGTATTACAGTAGCAAGATTAAAACTCCTCTCATGTTACAAAGTACTGGACAAAATTACATAAAAAACACGATGTATAAGCCTGTATAGATAAATTTCTTTTCGGTTTAATAGAGGAAAGTCAATATACTTTGAAAAACAGCCTTGTTTATCAGTGGTAAAACGCAGCTATATCTCGAAAAAAGTATCTGCTGGAAGTAATTGAGTCTATGCCCTATAAGTTCAAGACGAAGTTATAGCAACACTTATAAAGGTGAAAAGATGTAACAACCATACGCGTTTATTTACTATGGAGATGGAATAATCGCATTGATTCACCTTATGTTCCTTTTGTTCTTATGTCAAAACGGTCTGTTGCTATTTAAATGCCGCAGTTTCTATGTCTAATACGCAAGAATAGAATCTGTCAATTCGTTAACTTGTTGGCTTATTAACTCATCAACTAACTAACAGGCTAAAAACAAAATGTGAGAACATTCTATGGCCTCGACATAGAACGTTCTCACATGATTGGGCACAGGCGAAACATCTGCACCTGCACTTAGGCAAGTGTAGATGTTCGTTGCACAGGTTTGGTTATGCCCTGGGGTTTAGTCGGCCAACTTAGCCGAAATAAACTCGCGGTTAAGGCGTGCGATGTTGGCGATAGACTCGTTCTTGGGGCATTCGGCCTCGCAAGCGCGGGTGTTGGTGCAGTTTCCAAAACCCAACTCTTCCATCGTCATCACCATTGCCTTGGCGCGTTTGGCTGCCTCGGGCTTTCCTTGGGGCAACAATGCTAGCTGACTGACCTTCGAACTAACGAAAAGCATGGCCGAACCATTCTTACAAGCGGCTACGCAAGCGCCACAACCGATACACGTTGCGCAGTCCATTGCCTCGTCTGCATCTTCCTTGGGGATGAGGATGGCGTTGGCATCCTGGGGCTGACCCGTGCGAATGGTGGTGTAACCGCCTGCTTGGATAATCTTATCAAATGCGCCGCGGTCTACCATACAGTCTTTAATGACTGGGAAACCTGCCGAACGCCAAGGTTCGACGGTTATCACGTCGCCATCGTTAAAGCGACGCATGTACAGCTGACAGGTGGTTGCACCCGTAGCAGGGCCGTGCGGATGGCCGTTGATGTAGAGCGAACACATACCGCAGATGCCTTCGCGACAGTCGTGGTCGAATACGAAAGGCTCTTGGCGTGCCTCGATAAGCTGTTCGTTAAGGATGTCGAGCATCTCTAAGAACGAAGTGTCGCCAGGTATATCTTTCATTTCGAACGTATCAAAATGCCCTTTGGCTTTGGGTCCATTCTGACGCCACACTTTAAGTGTGAAACTTATATTTTTGTCCATGTGATTTACTTTTGTTTAAGTTGACGAGAGTTAACCCGTCAACTTGTCAACTCGTTAACTTAATTATTGCTTATAGTTACGTGTTTGAACCTTTATCGCTTCGTATTCCAGAGGCTCCTTAATGAGTTCGGGCTCGGTGGTGTCGTCGCCTTGATACTTCCAACAACCAACGTAGAAGTAGTTCTCGTCGTCGCGTTTAGCCTCACCTTCTTCCGTTTGGTATTCCTCGCGGAAGTGTCCGCCGCAACTCTCGTTACGCGAAAGTGCGTCGTAGGCTTCGAGCTCGCCCATGATGATAAAGTCGCGCAGGTGGATAGCCTTGTCAAGCTCAACGTTCAGTCCTTCTTTCGAACCAGGGATGAAGAGGTTGCTGTCGAACTCCTTACGCAGCTCTTTCAACTTCTTGATACCCTCGCGCAAGCCTTCGGCCGTGCGACCCATACCCACGTGTTCCCATAGGATATGGCCCAGTTCCTTGTGTATCGAGTCTACCGAACGCTGACCTTGAATGCCCATCAGCCTGTCTATCTCGGCCTGCACACCTTTCTCGGCCTCCGCAAACTCGGGCAGGTCGGTAGAAAGACGTGGCCAAATAGCTTGGTCGGCCAAGTAGTTTTGGATGGTGTAAGGCAGCACAAAGTAGCCGTCGGCAAGACCTTGCATCAGTGCAGACGCACCCAAGCGGTTTGCTCCGTGGTCGGAGAAGTTGCACTCGCCGATGGCGAAAAGCCCCTTAATAGAGGTCATCAACTCATAATCTACCCAGATGCCACCCATCGTGTAGTGTATGGCAGGGTAAATCATCATCGGGTTGTAATACTTCACGCCATTAATTTCGTTGGCCAACTCGCCGGGATTAACGTCGGTTATCTCTTCGTACATGTCGAAGAGGTTGCCATAACGCTGACGAATGGCATCGATGCCCAGGCGTTCGATGCTCTCAGAGAAATCGAGGAATACTGCAAGACCCGTGTTGTTAACACCAAATCCCTTGTCGCAACGCTCTTTGGCGGCACGCGAAGCCACGTCGCGAGGCACCAAGTTGCCGAAGGCGGGATAGCGACGTTCCAAGTAATAGTCGCGATCTTCTTCGGGAATGTCCGAACCGCGTTTCTGTCCAGCTTGCAATGCCTTAGCATCTTCAATCTTCTTGGGCACCCAAATACGGCCGTCGTTACGCAACGACTCGGACATCAACGTCAGTTTAGACTGCTTGTCGCCGTGTACGGGAATACATGTGGGGTGAATTTGCACGTAAGCAGGGTTGGCAAAGTAGGCACCCTTGCGGTAACACTGTATGGCGGCGGTGCAGTTGCAGCCCATCGCGTTGGTAGAGAGGAAGTAGGCGTTGCCATATCCACCGGTAGCAATAACCACGGCGTTGGCCGAGAAACGTTCTAGCTTACCCGTAACGAGGTTCTTGGCGATGATACCGCGTGCGCGGTCGTCGACGATAACCACGTCTTCCATCTCGTAACGCGTGTACAGTTTTACCTTTCCTGCGTGCACTTGGCAGCTCAGGGCCGAATATGCACCCAGCAAAAGTTGCTGTCCCGTTTGTCCTTTGGCGTAGAACGTACGGCTTACTTGGGCTCCACCGAACGAACGGTTGGCCAACATGCCGCCGTATTCGCGTGCGAAGGGTACGCCTTGCGCCACACATTGGTCGATAATGCTGTTGCTAACCTCGGCCAAGCGGTAAACGTTGGCCTCGCGAGCGCGGTAGTCGCCACCTTTTACGGTGTCGTAGAATAGGCGATACACCGAGTCGCCATCGTTTTGATAGTTCTTTGCGGCGTTGATACCACCTTGTGCGGCGATGGAGTGTGCCCTTCGTGGCGAGTCTTGTATGCAGAAGTTCAGCACATTGAAACCCATTTCGCCAAGAGAAGCGGCTGCACTGGCGCCGGCAAGACCAGTTCCCACCACGATAACGTCGAGTTTGAGTTTGTTCTTGGGGTTAACCAGTCGCTGGTGAGCCTTATAGTTGGTCCATTTCTCAGCTACGGGTCCTTCGGGAATTCTCGAATCTATTTTAATAGCCATAATCTTTATCTTTTTATACGTATCATGATTTAAGCGCAGCAGCACAAGCTAGGTGCGCAACCGAAAGCGAAGGCCAACACTACAATGAGGAAACCCAACATGAGCAGCGTGGTGTAAACCAAGCCGATGGTTTTCCAACGATTGAACCATACCTTGCCGTTAATGCCAAGGCTTTGCATGGCACTCCAAAAACCGTGCGAGAGATGAAACCAAATGGCCCCCAACCACACGATGTAGAGCACAACATAAACGGGATTGGAGAATGTTTCCTTGATGTAAGCGAACCCGTCGGCGGGATGATACTGCATGTGCATCCCCGTAAGTTCAGCGAACATCATGTTGTACCAGAAGTTGTAGAGGTGCAACACCATGCCCAGGACGATGATGATACCCAGAACAAGCATGTTTTGCGATGCCCACTCCACCTTCTCGTGCCTGCTGGTAACGGCGTAACGCTCGTTTCCGCGGGCTCTGCGGTTTTGTGCCGTGAGGATGAAGGCATACACGATGTGCGCCACCGTCAGGGCTCCAAGACCCATCGTGGCAACTACGGCATACCAATTGGCACCCAAAAACTCGCAGATCATGTTGTATGCCTCGCCCGAGAACAGCGCAACGATGTTCATCGACATGTGAAATGTCAGGAACAGAACGAGCGCCACGCCGGTTACAGACATGACAACCTTTCTACCGATAGAAGAATTGATTAACCACATAAATTGATTGAAATTTAATTATTAATTATGTTTGTATTTTTTCCTGTTATCTATCGTGTTTGTTTTAGGCGAGCCTGGCAATCCCCACGTGCCGAAGGGCCGTCTTTTGCGTTGCGCATCATGGTTTGGGGGCTAGTTGGGCATGTTTGCGCCTTACCTTTCGACACACGGAACGCGCTTGTTCCCCCAAAGAATAGCGCACACCCTGCACGATAAGACGCAAGCTCGGCCGATGTCTCCGGCTAAAATTTGCACAAGAAACAAACTTTTTGCCCGTTGGCAATACCTTGATTTAGGTATGCTACTTGCGTAACACGATGCAAAAATACTATATTTTGGTGAGTATTCAAAGTATTTTTGACGCTTTATTACACCATTTCGCACTATCAATACTCACACCATATACCCCTCGAACATTGACAAATGGCAGCCTAAAGCCCGCAACGGCGGCAAGAAGTGGACCTTATTGCCCCAAATATCTTCTTCTTGACACCGCGAAATGCCTTTTACTAGCTGGATGTAAACGCCACAATGCGAAACACCACGCGAAAAATAACTTTTCTAAAAGCCATTTCCTGACCAAAAATCGCTTTTAGAAAAGTTATTTTTCGTATATAATTCGCTTTTGAAAAAGTTATTTTGTACATTTGCACAAGTATTCATTTACCAATTAACGAGATATGGAACAAAACGATGTTTTCCCCTTGTTGACAGCCTATCATCGTAGACTAGCCACCACAGATATGCGGTTTGTGCGATTTCTTCACGACAAGATAAACTGGAAGTCAAGACTAATTGGCATACGCGGATCGCGCGGAACAGGCAAAACCACTTTGCTTTTGCAACACATAAAAAAGCATTTTCACGATGTCGACAATGCGCTTTGGGTTTCATTAGACAACATTTGGTTCAAAACTCACAGTCTTCCACAGCTTGTGGAATACCTTTATAGTCACGGGTTGAGGTATCTTTTCGTTGATGAAGTTCACAAATATCCCGATTGGGTTATTGTTCTGAAAAACATCTACGACAGCTATCCCGACCTAAATGTGGTATATACAGGTTCGTCTATACTGGAAATAGACAACTCCAAAACCGACCTTTCCCGCCGCCAGTCGCTCTATACACTGCCCGTGATGTCGTTCAGAGAATATCTTGCTTTCTCTGGCACTCTGAATATCCCGCCCATTACATTAAACGATTTGCTAGCCAACCACGTTTCCCTATCCATGAACTTAACCTCGCAAGGCGTTATACTCAAAGCCTTCAACGACTACCTGGTGAAGGGTTGCTATCCGTTCTTTATGGAAGCCGGCGACGACTACCACATGCGGCTTGCCGCCATCGCATCCTTGGTGATAGAAAGCGACATGCCTGCCGTTGAAAATGTTTCGTACGCAACAGTAGAGAAAACGAAGAAATTGCTAGCTATCATTTCCCAAAGCGTTCCGTTAGTGCCAAACATAAACAAGCTTGGACAAGCGCTAGAAACAACCCGCGACAATTGTTTGAGAATGCTCTACACGCTAGACAAGGCTCAAATCGTTTCATTACTAACAAAGACAGAGAAAAACTACAAACACTTATCTTCTCCCGAAAAAATATACATAGGCAACACCAACCTGATGGAAGCCCTGGGGACGAATACCAATGTTGGCAATAAGCGTGAGGCCTTTTTCTACAACCAGCTGCAAGCGGTGGCAAGCGTAACCATGCCACAAAAGGGAGATTTCCTCATAAATGGCAAATTTCTTTTTGAAGTAGGCGGTTCTGGCAAAAGTTTTGAGCAGATAAAAGATGAGCCCGACAGCTTTCTTGCCGTTGACGACATTGAAATAGGTACCAGAAACAGAATTCCCCTGTGGATGTTTGGATTACTTTATTAATCGGGTAGAGTTCTAAAAGTTACTTTCTGTGTAGGTACTGTTAGAACTCACCTATAATGTCTTCAGTACAATTTACTTTGCAAATTTATCCCCCCAACCGCTTTGTTGTCTCGTGAATAATCAATATATTTGCAGCCATATAACAAGGAAACCATCTTGCGCGAGCAGCATAACGAAGTGGCGCAAACGCCACCCTGCCCTACCATCAGCTATCCGAACAATCGCATATAATATAAAGACATACCAATTTTTGACGATGAAAACGACCCTGACAATCGTGGCCCTTGCCCTAGCTACATCGGTATCGGCCCAAGAAAATCCTTTGTGGATGCGCTATTGCGCCATTTCTCCCGATGGCTCTGCCGTGGCTTTCACCTACAAAGGCGACATCTACACCGTTCCTACAACGGGTGGAACAGCACGCCAACTTACAACCAACGCCGCCTTCGACACACATCCCGTGTGGAGCCCCGACAGCAAACAGCTGGCGTTTTGCTCTAACCGAGAAGGCAGCATGGATGTGTATGTGATGCAACGCGAAGGTGGCACGCCCCGAAGACTAACCACCAACAGCAACAGCGAGACGCCCATCGCATTTAAAGACAACAACACCGTGCTTTACACCAGTAGCATTATGCCCTCGGCCAAGAGCATTATCTTTGCCAACAGAATGCTCCCGCAGGTGTATGAGGTGGGCACTAATGGTAGCCGACCCCATCTTTTCTCGGCTCTTCCCATGATGGACATCAGCATCCGGCCCAACGGCGACTTGCTGTATCACGACCAAAAGGGCTACGAAGACCCTTGGCGCAAGCACCATCGCTCGCCCATCACGCGAGACATTTGGCTGCGCCGCGATGGAAAATACACCAAGCTTACCAACTTTAACGGCGAAGACCGCACACCCGTTTGGGCTGCTCAGGGAGATACCTTTTACTACCTGAGCGAAGAAGACGGCACCTTTAACGTGTACATGCGCAACATCGACGGCACTGGCAAGCAACAACTAACCCACCACACCACCAATCCCGTGCGCTTTCTAACCGCCGCCAACGACGGAACGCTGTGTTATGGCTACGACGGCGAGATATATACCTTGAAACAGGGCGAGCAACCGCAGAAACTGAAAGTGAACATCGTAACCGACAAGATAGACACAGACCTTGACAGGCAGACGCTTTTCACGGGCGCAACGGAGATTGCACTTTCGCCCGACGGCAAAGAGTTGGCCTTTGTTCTGCATGGCGACGTATATGTCACCTCTAACAACTATCGCACCACCAAACAGATAACCGACACGCCCGAACAAGAGCGCGAAATACAATTCGCTCCCGACGGGCGCAGCATCGTTTACGCATCAGAACGCGGTGGACTATGGCAAATCTATCGCACAAAGCTGAAGCTAGACAAGGAAAAAAGCTTTGCATACGCCACTCAACTTGAAGAAGAACAGTTGGTAAAGAGCGACCGTACCTCGCAACAGCCTCGTTTCAGTCCCGACGGCAAGAGCATCGCCTTCTTCGAAGACCGCTCTACCTTACGCGTTCTCGACATTAAGAGCAAGGCCGTGCGCACGGTGATGGATGGAAAGTACGTTTACTCCTACTCCGATGGCGACATTAGCTTTGCATGGAGCCCCGACAGCCGTTGGTTGCTCTCATCGTATATCGGCGTTGGCGGCTGGAACAGTCCCGACGTTGCCTTGGTAAAGGCCGATGGAAAGGGCGAAATTCACAACCTTACGCAAAGCGGATACAGCGACGTAGGCCCCCGATGGGTGCTCGGCGGCAAGGCAATGCTTTTCAGTAGCGACCGTGCCGGCTATCGCAGTCATGGCTCGTGGGGTGCCGAACGCGACGTTTACATCATGTTCTTCGACCTCGACGCTTACGAAAAGTTCAGACGAAACAAGGAAGAACGCGAACTAGCCAAGAACGAAGTTCAGGAAAAGGATGAAAATAAGAAAGAAAAAGAAGAAGACAAGCTGAAACTTGGTTCGGCTAAGAAGGATAAGAAAGACGATGTGAAGGCTTTGGAGTTCGATTTGGAGAACTGTCGCGACCGCGTCATCCGCCTTACCGACCACTCTTCGCACTTAGGCGACTATGTGCTGAGCAATGGCGGCGACACCTTGTACTACCAATCGGCGTTCGAAAGCGGGTACGACCTTTGGAAACGCGAGATTAGCGAAAACAAAACAGCCATCGCGATGAAGAACGTGGGCGGTGGCGAGTTTATCCCCGACAAAGACTTCCGCAACTTGTACCTCTGTACCTACAACGCCATTAAGAAGATCGACTTGGGTAGTGGAACAAGTAAGAACATTGAGTTCGAGGCGCGTTTCAATCTCAAACCCTACGCCGAAAGGCAATACATGTTCAACCACGTTTGGCAACAAGTAAAGGATAAGTTCTACGTGCCTACGCTGCACGGAGTGGACTGGGCCAACTATCGCAAAGTGTACGAAAAGTTCCTTCCCCACATCAACAACAACTTCGACTTCAGCGAAATGCTCAGCGAAATGTTGGGCGAACTGAACGCCTCGCACACTGGCGCACGCTATTGGGGCACAGCTCCGCGACTGCAAACGGCAGAATTGGGCCTTTTCTTCGATACGGAATATCAGGGCGACGGCCTTCGCGTGCAAGAAGTAATCAAACGCGGACCATTTGCCGTGCGCAACACAAAGGTTACGCCAGGCTGCATCATCGAGAAGATAGACGGCGACAGCATCCTGCAAGGTAAAGACTATTACCCCTTGCTCGATGGCAAAGCAGGCAAACCCGTGCGCGTTTCGGTGTTCAACCCCAAGGGAAAGAAACGTTTCGACGTGGTTATACGTCCCATCTCGGCAAGCGAACAACAAGAGTTGCTGTACAAACGCTGGGTAGACCACAACCGCCACCTTGTTGATAGCCTATCGGGAGGTCGTTTGGCCTACGTACACGTTAAGGCAATGAACAGCTCAAGTTTCCGTCAAGTGTATCTCGAACTGCTCAGCGACACCAACCGCCGCAGAGATGCCGTTATCGTAGACGAACGCCACAACGGCGGAGGATGGCTACACGACGACCTTTGCACGCTGCTAAGCGGCAAGGAATACCAACAATTTGTGCCTAACGGGCGCTATGTGGGTAGCGACCCCTTCAACAAATGGACTAAACCCTCGTGCGTAATGGTGTGCGAAGACGATTACAGCAACGGCCACGGTTTCCCCTGGGTATATAAAGAGTTGGGCATTGGCAAGCTGATAGGTACGCCCGTTGCAGGAACAATGACCGCCGTTTGGTGGGAAAACCTGCTCGACCCCTCCATCGTGTTCGGCATTCCGCAAGTGGGATGTCGCGACATGCGTGGCAAGTATGGCGAAAACACCCAGCTAGACCCCGACATCGAAGTGTATAACACACCCGAAGACTATCTCAACGGATACGACCGACAACTGGTTAGGGCCGTTGAAGAGATGATGAAGGTGGTGAAGAAGTAAGTTAGAATCCATGCACTTGGTGGTCTGAACAGGTCGGACTAGCCTGACTAGTCCGACCAGTCCAGACCACCTTTTAGAGCTTTTATCCTCAATGAACAACCTTAGCCGTGAACTAGAGCTATTGCTCTTATTAACCGAAAACCGCGATTACACCGTACAATTGCTGGCCGACCGCCTTGACATAACCCGCCGCCAGTTATACTACGACCTCGAAAACCTGCGCGCATGTGGCTTTAAACTCATTAAGACAAGCACCCGCTATCGGCTCGACCGCCATTCTTCTTTCTTCAAACGACTGCACGAGAACATCGCCCTTACCGAAGAAGAGGCCATGTTTGTATACCGTCTGCTCGACCGCTTGCCGCACACCGACTACCTTTCGAAGAACATACAATCGAAACTTGAACGTTTCTTCAACCTCGAATTGCTTACCGATGTGGGTCAACGCCGACAGGCGGAGCGTAACGCTGCCGTGCTGCGCGAGGCCATTGCGCTACGCCGGGTGGTGATACTCAAAAACTATTCGTCGCCCCATAGTCGCACCGTTAGCGACAGAATGGTTGAACCTTTCCTCTTTCTCAATGCCGAAATGGACATCCGCTGTTTCGAGATAAACAGTCACACCAACAAGACTTTCAAAACTTCGCGTGCCGAATCGGTAGAGATGACCGACGTGGAATGGCTCAACGAGAAAAGCCACAAATCCATTTTTACCGATATCTTCATGTTCAGCGGTGAGGAAAGGCTACCCGTAGAGTTGAAGTTGGGGCGGCTATCGCACAGCATTCTACTAGAAGAATACCCCGCAGCAGCGGCTTACATCAGCCCGGCAGACGACTCCGAGCATTGGACTTTCTCTTCAGACGTTGCCAGTTACCTCGGCATCGGCCGTTTCGTACTGGGTCTTTATCACGACATCGAAGTACTAGGCAGCCCCGATTTCGCAGACTACATATATAATAAGGTAAGAGCAATGGTTGAGAAAGTGGGCTAGCCAGTCGCGTTAACACATTTGCATGCACATTAACCACTTAAAGCCATCTAGCAAGTAAACAAACATGTTTACCAGTAACCACAAGCGTAAGGGCGATAAAAAACAGCTGTTCAAAGCCTTAAAGCAGAAGGCCAAGGAAACCAAAAGCTTATTGGTTTATCAACTTACATACACAAAATCCGCCATTTCACCGCCTGTAAAGTTTAAATCATCAAGAAGTAGTCTTGGCTTTTTATGTTTCTATAAATTAAGAGGTGTTTGTTCTCTCAGTGATACCAACACAAGAAAAACACACTTCTTACACACGAATAGCCGTTACCCAGTCGTGTCACTTGTCATACCAACACAAGATACCCCCCTTTCTCACACGCGAAGTACAGGATAAATCAACCTACGAACTCATCAACTTATCGACCTATCAACTTATCAACTTATCAACTTATCAACTCAAAAACACATCAACTTACCAACTCAAAAACTCATCTACTCAAAACATCTCCAACTCACCAACTCACCAACTCACCAACTCACCAACTCACCAACTTGAAAACTTAAATTATTTTCTTTTGTTTTACAATATCGCTCCAATTTTCGCTCCGTTCTAGCGAAAATATAGGCCATAAAGTAGGCAAATCTCACCTTTTTCTAGCCTTTCACTTCTCCCAACATGTTCAATTTTAAGAAAAAGGCTTGCATTTTGTACCATTTAGCCTTTCTAGATTGGTTGCCAACTCATTATTTTTCGCACCCAAATATGCGCTTTTAACCCCTAAAATTCCACTTTTTAACCACTATTTTGCACTTTTCGGTCATGTATTTAACGGCTCTAAAAGGTTTTGTTTATACCATTGCCGTGGATATTTATGCTTTTTGCATTGCGTTTAGCACCATTTTGCCCTGCATTTTGCACCATTTTACCTTGCGTTTAGCACCAAAACGCACTGCATTTAGCACCAAAACGCAGTGTATTTAGCACCAAAACGCAGTGTATTTGGCACCAAAACGCAGTGCATTTAGCGGCAAATAGCCCGAAATCTGGTGCAAATGGCGATCTTTTTAAATAAAAATTCATTTCATCATATTCACAAGCTACCCCCTTTTTGCATCAAAACAAACCTTCGCGAGAATCGATTTTTTGCGGCAAGATGAGCGATTGGTGGACAAAAAGGGTACTCACAATGTTAAATTTGTTGCCTAAAACTAGACAAAACAATTATGCCGTAAACACGCGCGAATGAGCAACGGCACCAAAAACATGCTTAAAAGCCTATGAACTAAGAAACTCATAAGTCCATAAACTAACCTGCTTAAAAACTCGCCAACTCATAAACTCATAAACTTAAACCTTCTCATCCTCCAACATTTCCTTAACGCCTTTGAATGTTTTACGATGAAATGGCGAAATTCCATGTTCTTCAATAGCAGCGCGATGCGCCTTTGTAGGATAGCCTTTGTTCACATCCCACTGGTATACGGGGTGTTGTAAGGCAAGGTTATTCATATAATCGTCGCGGTAAGTCTTGGCCAAAATGCTGGCAGCAGCTATCGACAAGAACTTGGCATCGCCCTTAACAATCGTTTCGTGGGGCAGAGTGCCGTAGGGTTTAAAGCGGTTTCCGTCTACGATAACGGCCTGCGGACGAAGTTTCAAGCCATCTAGTGCGCGGTGCATGGCAAGTATGCTCGCATTAAGAATGTTTATTTTGTCGATTTCATCGGCCGTAACCTCGCCCACAGCCCACGCTAAAGCATCGGTTTCTATCTGCGTACGCAAGGCATAACGCTGTTTCTCGGTCAGCTTTTTCGAGTCGTTTAGCAAAGCGTTCTCGTAATCAACAGGTAATATTACGGCTGCCGCAAACACGCTGCCAGCCAAACATCCACGGCCTGCCTCGTCGCAACCGGCCTCGATTAAATCGGTAAAAAAATGAGATTTTAGCATAAAGTTTATATTTTATGGGGGCGAAAAGGCAGACAAAGGTGAAAGGGTGAAAAAGTGAAAAGGTGAAAAGACGGCTGCGCACCTTAAAGGTGAAAAAGTGAAAGGGTGAAAAGGTGAAAAGATGGCTGCGCACCTTAAAGGTGAAAGGGTGAAAGGGTGAAAAGATGGCTGCGCACCTTAAAGGTGAAAGGGTGAAAAGGTGAAAAGGTGAAAAGATGGCTGCGCCCTCTAGCTTGTTAGCTAAGGAGGAAAACTGACAGTGCTTATTAACTATCTTGTTGTTCTAGGCTGCCTAGTTGTTCTAGATTAACTAGTAGTTCTAGATTAACTAGTAGTTCTAGATTAACTAGTAGTTCTAGATTAACTAATTGTTCTAGATTAACTAATTGTTCTAGGATTTCTAGTTATTCTAGGGCATCTAGGTTCCCTAGTTGATCTAGCACTCCTAGGGTTTCTAGTTATTCTAGGATTCCTAGGCACTCTAGGCTTTCTAGGCAAAGCATCTAGCTTAATCCTTTACTGCCCTCACTACTTACTACTTACTCCTTTCTCCTTCCTCCTTCCTCCTTCCTCCTTCCTACTTCCTCCTTTCTCCTTCCTACTTCCTACTTCCTACTTCTTACTTCCTCCTTACTACTTACCACTTCCTACTTCCCCCTTTTGTTAATTATTAACCAAATTCATTTGTTTGTGAAATATCACTTCCATATTTTGCTGCAATTTTGCACCTACAAAGATAAGCAAATAATAACATTCAACATAGAGAACAATGAAAAAGGAGATGACATTATCAGTTAATTCTGCAAGCGAGATGCGTATAAACAACCTCTTTGCTAGCATAAAGAAAGGCATTATGTTCCCCATAGTGTGGCTAAGCCAATACTATTCGGCCGTATTGAACAAGGAGATAAGTGTCAAAACCACATTTCAACTGCTCAATGCACAAGTGGCTTTTGCCCTCGCCGTATTCCCTGCCAACGCCCCTTTTATCCTTCGGGTGGTATGCACAGCATGGTTCGCCACAGCCATTAGCGGATGCAAACGAAGTTTAAAAGGCAGCAAGCGCAGATAAAGGCGTGCGCCCAGAGCAACAAAAAAGCAAGAAACAGCGGTTTCATCGATAGGCAAGGCCTATCAAACACGTGTTTGCGTTGCATCCCATTTGTTGGTGCAACGCAAACAAATACATTTCATTTAGAACAACAACACACACCCATTATCAAGCATTTTCAGGCTAAACAAATGCTATTTAGCCACAAATTCCTAAAAAACAAGGCAACCAAAAACACTTGTTCTGCCCTAGAACATTGCCGCCACTCTACGCACGCCAGCTACAAGGGCGTCAACCTCTTCGCGCGTGTTGTACAAGCCAAACGAGGCGCGAACGGTACCAGAAATGCCCAAACGAGCCATAAGCGGTTGCGCGCAGTGGTGACCCGTGCGAACGGCAATGCCCAAACGATCGAGCAAGGTGCCGAGGTCTAGATGGTGAATGTCGCCAACAAGAAAACTAATGACGGCGTCTTTATCGGTGGAATGGCCGAAAATGCGCATGCCGTCGATGGTTTCTAGCTGTTGAGTGGCATAACGCGTAAGGTCTTGTTCGTGCTGTTGAATGTTGTCCATGCCCAAAGTCGAAAGGTAATCGAGGGCAGTTGCTAGTCCGTGAGTGGCCACATAGTCGGGCGTACCAGCCTCGAACTTAAACGGCAGTTCGGCAAAGGTGGTCTTTTCAAAACTCACTGTTGCAATCATCTCGCCTCCTCCTTGGTATGGCGGTAGCTTTTCGAGCCATTCTTCCTTACCATACACAACGCCAACACCCGTTGGGCCATAAGCCTTATGCCCCGAAAAGGTGAAAAAGTCGCAATCCAAGTCTTGCACATCCACCTTAAAATGCGGCACACTCTGCGCCCCGTCCACCAAAACAGGCACGCCATGAAGATGTGCGCGACGCACAATCTCCTTAATGGGGTTCACCGTTCCCAACACATTACTTACCTGCATCACGCTAACCAGTCGGGTACGCGAAGTAAATAATTTATCCATTTCATCGAGGATAAGCTCCCCTCGGTCGTCAATGGGTATCACCCTGATGGCAATACCGCTACGGGCAGCTTGCAATTGCCACGGCACAATGTTGCTATGGTGTTCCATTGCGGTGATTATCACCTCGCCGCCAGGCTGCATAAAGCCCTCGCAAAACGAAGAGGCGATAAGGTTGATGCCCTCGGTTGTTCCGCGAGTAAATACTATTTCGTTGTCGCTACGGGCATTAATGAACTTACGAACGGTGGTTCGGGCAGCCTCGTGGAGGTCGGTTGCTTGCTGCGAAAGATAGTGAACACCTCGATGCACGTTGGCATTGGCATTGAGATACTCGTTCCGCATGGCATCGAGAACGCAAAGGGGCTTTTGCGTTGTCGCCCCATTGTCTAGGTAAACCAATGGCTTACCGTACACTTCGCGCGATAAAATGGGGAAATCTGAACGAATGGAGGTGATGTTGTACATATCTTTGAGGAGTTAAGGAGTTAAGGAGTTAAGGAGTTAAGGAGTTAAGCCAAATGCTTTGTTGCAGAGTGGAAAACAATCTTGTAAACTCATCGACTTGTCTGATTATCCAATGTATATGAAGCTAAGGAGTTAAGTCAAATGCTTTGTTGCAGAGTGGTAAAACAGCCCTGACAACTCGTTAACTTATCAACTCATCAACTTGTCAACTCGTTAACTTTGTCAATTCATCAACTTGTCAACTCGTCAACTAAAAGCCTTCGTCAACCCATTAACTAACAAACCATATCACGCCCCTCTCCCCTTGGAGAGGGGAAGGGGGTGAGGCTTTATTACACTTTTCTACATCCTTCGCATCGGTCGAACTCGCCGCGGAAACGTTTTTCTACCAAATGATGCAAGCGTTCGCGTAGCGGTTCGAGGTCCATTTGGTCGATTACTTCGTTGATAAAAGCAAATTCGAGCAACAATTTCGCCTCCTTTTCGCTTATGCCACGCTGGCGCATATAGAACAGGGCCGCATCGTTAAGCTGCCCTACGGTAGAGCCATGCGAACATTTCACATCGTCGGCGTAGATTTCGAGCATGGGTTGGGTGTACATGTGCGCCTTTTTCGTTGCACAAATGTTTTGGTTACGCATCTCCGAATCGGTGTGTTGGGCATCTTGTCGCACCAACACCAAGCCTGCGAAGGCACCAACTGCCTCATCGTCCAACACATATTTATATAGCTCGTGACTTTGACAGTTGGGCACGGCGTGGTCTATCACGGTGTTGTTGTCCACATGCTGTTTCTTATCGGCAATAACACAGCCCGACAAGTTGCATTCGGCACCCTCGCCACGGAACGTTAACGAAACATTGTTGCGCGTTACACCATTGTGCAGCGTTATCACATTGTGGTTCACGCGGCTGCTAGACTGCTGTTCGATGTAAACACTGCTCACACGTACATTCTTCTCGTGGGTTTCTTCCATGCAGTAAAGGTCTAGTCGGGCGTTATCGCCAACAAAGGCCTCGATAACCTGCGTGGCCAAGAAACGTTGGTCGTCGAAGGTGTGGTCGCAAAACAAGAACTTGGCCTCGGCTTGCGGTTCAACGATGATAAGCACGCGGCGATTAACCATGAGGTCTACTTGTGCATGCAGAATATTAATTACTTGTATGGTTTGTTCGATCTTTACGCCGCGCGGAACATACACCAATAGCCCGTCTTGTGCCAGCATCGTGTTGAGTGCTGTTACGGCATCGCCAGACGTTGCGGCCAACTTACCATAGTATTTGACGATGAAATCGGGATTTTTCTCTGCGTATTGGCACAGTGAAGTAATAACAACGCCATCGGGAAGTTGCTTGTGGGGCGCGGTGGGCTGCAAGAAAGCATCGTTAACCACAAAGTGATTGGCCGTGCTAAGGCGCGGCACATCGCAACTGAACACCTCGTAAGGATTGATGGGCATGGGCAAGCGTTGCAGGTTAAGCCCGAAGTCGGGTTCGAAAAGCTTGCTTATGTCGGTGTATTTGTACTTCTCGGTCTTGCGTGTAGGAAATCCCAAACGCTTGAAATCTTCGAAAGCAGCCTCGCGCGGAGCGTTCATTACCGCGGTGGAATGGGCGGAAATAACATTGCGGTTGGCCTCGAAGAGGTCTATATATTGTTTCTCACTATTCATGTTTGCTAGCCTTTACTTCTCTCCTACTTCTTCTTTAATCCAGTCGTAGCCGCGCGCCTCAATCTCTTTGGCCAACTCTGGCCCAGCCGTTTTAACGATTTTGCCCTTGTAAAGCACGTGTATCACGTCGGGGCGGATGATGTCTAGCAGTCGGTCGTAGTGGGTAATGACGATGGTACTGGTGCTAGGCGACTTCAATTTGTTAACGCCTTCGGCCACGATGCGCAGGGCATCGACGTCCAAACCCGAGTCCGTCTCGTCGAGAATAGAGAGTTTTGGTTCGAGCATGGCCATCTGAAAAATTTCGTTACGCTTTTTTTCGCCACCGCTAAACCCCTCGTTTACCGAACGTTGAGAGAGCTTTGCATCTAGTTCTACTATCTGCCGCTTTTCCTTCATCAGCTTAATGAAGTCGGCTGCTGGTAGGGGTTCGAGGCCTTGATACTTGCGTTTCTCGTTGATGGCGGTACGCATGAAGTTGGTCATTGATACGCCTGGAATTTCAACGGGGTACTGAAACGAAAGGAAGATGCCTTCGTTGGCCCTGTCTTCGGGTTTCATCTCGAGCAAGTCTTTGCCGTTAAAAACGGCCGTTCCATCGGTAACTTCAAACATGGGGTTACCAACCAACACAGCCGAGAGCGTGCTTTTGCCCGAGCCGTTGGGTCCCATGATGGCGTGGGTTTCGCCATCTTTAACCGTGAGGTTGATTCCTTTTAATATCTCTTTATCGCCAATCTTGGCGTGCAAGTTTCTTACTTCTAACATATATATATCTATTGTTTTATTGTTTACTATTCGTATTGGGGCCAAACAGTATGTTGTATAGCAAATCGTCTAGCAGCCCTTTCACCACCTTCATCCCATCTTTCTCGGTGAAATGGAACGGAAAATCGATTTTCAGGCCCACATTAAATCCGTGCCTAATCGGGCGCAAGCGCACATCGAAGGGTTCTGGCAAGTGGCCATACTTGGCCTGGAAAACAGATGCCTTACTGAAACCTAGCCTGCAACTATATTCTAGCTGAAGGGCTATGCTGGTGAAAAGATAGAGGTCGACACCTACTGTGGGCGCGAGGTTGAAATGCGGAATATGCGCCATTCCATCGTAACGCACACGGCCATAGCGGTTGCTGTCCACCTCTCTGCTGAAGGCTTTGCTGCCTCCGTTAAAATTGTATAGTGCATCGAGCCCGACGTATGGCTGCACACCCCACGTCTTTCTGCCGGGATAATATCGCCCTCCGAGCGAAAAAATCGCCATGTCATCGCCCAAATTGGTGTCGAGGAAGTTCCATTCCTCATGTTCATAACCCGCTTTCAGCGAGAGCGGCGTGTTGGGCAAGTAGTATTCTACGCGCAATTTGGATAGCATCCCATAGCCCGAACCAACCTTTTCTGGTATGGCGTACGCGCCATTTGTGGCGGTTCGCACGTGGGGAGAGGCCGCACCACCTATTTGTCCGTCAATGCCGAAGGTTCTAGCTCCTTCGTCTTGCGCCTTAACGGTTAAGCCCATAAAGAGCGTTAAGAGCATCCATATCGTTCTCATGTCGCCTGGTTTTGGTATGGCCTGCATCACCATCAAACCTAACCTACCGTGCCTTCGAGCGACACACTGAGCAGCTTTTGTGCCTCAACGGCAAACTCCATGGGCAACTTGTTGAGCACTTCCTTGGCGTAGCCGTTGACGATTAGCCCCACGGCCTGCTCGGTTGGTATGCCTCGTTGGTTGCAATAAAACAGTTGGGCCTCGCTTATCTTGCTAGTCGTGGCCTCGTGTTCGATAATAGCCGTGTCGTTGTGGATGTCCATATAGGGGAAGGTGTGCGCGCCGCACTTGTCGCCCAGCAACAAGCTGTCGCACGAACTATAATTGCGTGCATTGTCGGCGTTGGCCGTTGCGCGCACAAGTCCGCGGTAAGAGTTTTGGCTGCGGCCTGCGCTGATACCCTTAGAGATGATGGTGCTCTTGGTGTTTTTGCCCATGTGTATCATCTTGGTACCCGTGTCGGCTTGCTGGTAGTTGTTGGTTACGGCCACAGAATAGAACTCGGCCTGCGAATTGTCGCCGCGCAAGATGCACGAGGGGTACTTCCAAGTGATGGCCGAACCCGTTTCTACCTGCGTCCACGATAGCTTGGAGTTTACTCCGCGCAGGTCGCCGCGCTTGGTAACGAGGTTAAACACGCCGCCTTTTCCGTTTTCATCGCCAGGATACCAGTTCTGAACAGTGGAGTATTTCACCTCGGCATTGTCTTTAACGATGATTTCAACGATGGCAGCATGCAATTGGTTTTCATCGCGCATGGGAGCCGTGCAGCCTTCAAGATAACTTACATAGGCATCGTCTTCGGCTACAATGAGCGTACGTTCGAACTGCCCGGTGTTGCGGGCGTTAATTCGGAAGTACGAACTTAACTCCATCGGACAGCGCACGCCCTTGGGAATGTAGACGAAAGAGCCATCTGAGAACACGGCACTGTTGAGTGCAGCGAAGAAGTTGTCGCTGTAAGGCACCACCGAACCGAGGTATTGGCGCACCAAGTCGGGGTGTTCTTGCACGGCCTCGCCGATAGAACAGAATATCACGCCCTTCTCTGCCAGTTTCTCTTTAAAGGTCGTTTTCACCGAAACAGAGTCCATAATGGCGTCTACGGCCACGCCTCCAAGCACCAATCGCTCTTCAAGCGGTATGCCCAGCTTATCGAAAGTCTTCTCCAATTCGGGATCCAGCTCCTTGTTGGCAGGTTTCTTGGCCATCGGGTCGGCATAATACGAAATGCCCTGATAGTCTATTTCGGGCAGGTCTACATGCGCCCAGTCGGGTTGTTTCAACGTCTTCCAATGATTAAAGGCCTTCAACCGAAACGCCAGCAACCATTCGGGCTCGTTCTTTTTGCTCGAAATAAGTCGCACAACGTCTTCGTTAAGGCCCTTCTCTATAATATCTGTTTCCACGTCTGTGGTGAAACCGAACTCGTATTTCTGTTCGGCAACACTTCGTACAAACGCGTTTTTCTCGTTCTTTACTTCTTCCATATATACAAATTTGTATTAGCGATGAATAGGGGCAGCCCCAATGGAGCGCCCCTATCGTTTGGTTTAGCAAACACCGTACCGCAAAACAAGGCGGTAACAAATGTTACTGTTGGTTTTTGAGGTGGTGAGTTTGTGCACTCAAAGCCCCACCCTACAACTTCTGTTCCACTTCGATAACGGTGAACGTTTCGATGATGTCGCCCACCTGAATATCGTTGAAGTTGACGATGCTTATACCGCACTCGAAACCCGTAGGCACTTCTTTCACGTCGTCTTTATAGCGTTTCAAGGCGTTGATGTCGCCCGTATGAACCACGATGCCGTCGCGAACAAGGCGGGCTTTGTCTACGCGGTGCACCTTTCCTTCGGTAACAATTGCTCCTGCAACGGTGCCCACTTTCGATATCTTGTAAACTTCGCGTACTTCTACTTGGCCCGTCACTACTTCTTTCTTCACCTTATCGAGCATGCCCTCCATAGCCGAGTGCACGTCGTCGATGGCGTCGTAGATAACCGAATAGGTGTTTATCTCCACCCCTTCTTGGTCGGCCAACTTGCGTGCGGCGGCAGATGGGCGCACTTGGAAACCCACGATAAGCGCATCGGAGGCATCGGCCAGCGTAACGTCGTTCTCTGAAATCTGTCCCACAGCCTTGTGAATAACGTTCACCTTCACCTTCTCGGTAGAGAGTTTGATGAACGAATCGCTAAGCGCCTCGATTGAACCATCGGTATCGCCCTTGACGATGATGTTCAGTTCTTTGAACGAACCCAATGCGATACGGTGCGAGATGTCGCTCAACGTCAGACGTTTTTGCGTACGCAAGCCCTGTTCGCGTTGCAGTTGCAGACGTTTGTTGGCAATGTCGCGCGCCTCTTGTTCGGTTTCCAACACGTGGAAGGCATCACCGGCAGTCGGCGCACCATTCAAACCCAGTATGATGGCGGGCTCTGCGGGACCAGCACTTTCTATGCGTTGGTTACGCTCGTTGAACATGGCCTTGATACGTCCCCAGCTTGTTCCCGCAATCACGTTGTCGCCAACATGCAGCGTTCCGTTGCTCACCAGCAGCGTAGAAACATATCCGCGACCCTTGTCTAAGGAGCTTTCGATGATGCTACCCGTGCCCTTACGGTTGGGATTAGCTTTGAGATCGAGCATTTCTGCCTCCAAAAGTACCTTCTCCAACAATTCTTTAACGCCAATACCTTTCTTTGCACTAATCTCTTGGCATTGGTATTCGCCGCCCCACTCTTCTACAAGCAGGTTCATTTGCGAGAGGTCTTCGCGTATCTTGTCGGGGTTTGCGCCCGGTTAGTCAATCTTGTTGATGGCAAACACCATCGGTACGTTGGCCGCTTGTGCATGCGCGATGGCCTCTTTGGTGGTAGGCATCACGCTGTCGTCGGCCGCAATGATGATAATGGCGATGTCGGTTACTTGTGCACCGCGGGCACGCATGGCCGTAAAGGCCTCATGACCGGGCGTATCCAAGAACGTTATGTTGCGCCCATCGTCTAGTTTCACGTTGTAAGCACCGATATGTTGGGTAATTCCGCCGGCCTCGCCTGCAATAACGTTGGTGTTGCGGATGTAGTCGAGCAACGAAGTCTTACCGTGGTCTACGTGTCCCATTACAGTAACGATGGGCGAACGCGAAACAAGGTCGGCCTCATCGTCAGCCTCTTCGGTAACTGCCTCAGAAACTTCTGCACTTACGTACTCGGTCTTAAATCCGAACTCTTCTGCAACAAGGTTAATGGTTTCGGCATCGAGGCGTTGGTTGATAGAAACCATGATGCCCACGCTCATTAGCGTACCGATAACCTGATTAACCGAGACGTTCATCATCGAGGCCAACTCGCTAACGGTAACAAACTCCGTTAACTTCAACGTCTTACTCTCTTTGCGCTCCTCTGCACGCTCTTCGTTCAGACGCTCTTGTGCGGCCTCTCGTTTCTCCTTACGATACTTTGCACCCTTCTTATTTTGGCCTCGACTGGTAAGACGTGCCAAGGTTTCCTTTACCTGGCGTGCAACGTCTTCTTCGTTCACCTCTAAGGGTTTCTGGTTTCGGTTGGGTTTCTTGTTTTTCTTATTGGCGTTTCGTCCGCCAGCGGCATTGTTATTGTTGCCGCCGCCGTTGTTTCCGCCCTTATTCTTATTGCCGTTGGGTTGGTTAGCAGCCGCATTAATGTCTACCCTTTCGGTGTTTATGCGGTTGCGTTTGCGACGTTCGCCGCCCTGTTGCCCTTTATTCTCGCGTTCTTTGCGTTTCTCTTCCTTCGATTTCTTCTTGGGTCGAGTGTTTTGGTTGATGGTAGAAAGGTCTATCTTTCCCATTACCTTGATGCCAGGAGCATTGTTTTGCTCGCTCTTCAGCGTAAAGATAGCAGGCTTGCCGCTCTCCGTTTCGGCCGTTTCGGCCTTTTCGGCAGGCGTTTCCACCTTTTCATTATCGGCTTTGGGAGCCTTAACGGCATGTCCTTGTTTCTTTTCGCCCATTTCTTTTGCCGATGCAGCAGGTTGTGCAGCGTGGGTTTTGGCATCCTTAGCAGGCTGTTCCTTTTGTTCGGTCTTGGTTTCTGCCTTCTCCACGTGGGTTGTTTGCATGGTTTCGGCCTTCACTTCGGGCTTTTGCTCAACCGTTTCAACCTTTTGTTTAGGCGTTTCCACCTTGTCAACCTTCTCTTGTTTTTCAGCAGAAACGCTCTCTGCCTTGCTCGAAACCTCGCCCACGGCAGCAGGCTTAGTCTCTTCTTTATCGTCTTGAACGGCTTTAACATCAGATTTCTTCGCCGAACCTTTGCCGTTGAGGTCAGAAAGGTCTATCTTACCCAAGGGCTTGTATTGTTGTTTTCCAGCGTTCAGCACCGTTTCTGCACGATGGTCCTTATCTTCGGCCGCACGTTTCTTCTCCTTCGTTTTCTTTGGGAAAAGTTTGTCGGCTTGGTTGCGCACCTCCTTGTCCTTATGAAACGCTTTCACAAGGGCCTGATATTGCGCATCGTTCAGTTTGAACGTGGGTTCGGCTTTCACTTCTCCCAGCTCGCTTTTCTTTTCTAAGAACTCCACTGCCGTTTGGAGTCCGATGTTCAATTCACTTATTGCTTTGCCTAATCTGATGCTCATTCTGTTGTTTTGTTATTGTTTTTTGGTTCTGGCCTCGTTTTTATCTACCCATACGGGGTTTTATCCTTGTTCGAACTCTGCCCTTAGCACGCGTAGCAGGTTGTCTACGGTTTCTTCTTCCAAGTCGGCCTTCTCTACCAGCATTTCACGGGGTGCGTTAAGCACTGCCTTAGCCGTATCAAGACCGATACTCTTAATGGCATCGATAACCCATTGGTCTACCTCGTCTGAGAACTCATCCAAGTAGATATCCTCGTCGGCCTCGCCTTCTGCCACTTCGCGGAACACGTCGATGGTGTATTCGGTAAGCATGGATGCCAGCTTAATGTTGAGTCCGCCACGTCCAATGGCCAACGACACTTCTTCGGGGCGCAAGAACACTTCGGCCTTGCGGGTCTCTTCGTCGATGTTGATGCTGCTCACTTGTGCAGGACTAAGTGCGCGTTGGATGAAGAGTTTGGTGTTGGCCGTGTAGTTTATCACGTCGATATTCTCGTTGCAAAGTTCGCGAACGATGCCGTGTACACGACTTCCCCTAACGCCCACGCAGGCACCAACGGGGTCGATACGCTCGTCGTAGCTTTCTACGGCAATCTTAGCGCGTTCTCCCGGCATGCGGGCGATGCGCTTAATCGAAATCAATCCGTCGTTAATCTCAGGCACTTCTGCCTCCAACAGCCTTTCAAGGAACATGGGACTGGTGCGGCTAAGTATAATTTTGGGGTTGTTGTTCTCATTGTCTACGCGCAAGATAACGGCCCTAATGGTTTCGCCCTTGCGGTATTGGTCGGCAGGAATTTGTTCCGACTTGGGGAGAATCAGCTCGTTGTTCTCGTCGTCTACGATGAGCACCTCGCGTTTCCACACTTGGTACACCTCGCCAGCGATAACCTGTCCCACACGGTCCTTATACTTATTATATAAAGAGTCGTGTTCAAGTTCCAATATCTTCGATGCCAACGTTTGGCGTAGCGTTAAGATGGCGCGACGTCCAAACTTGGCGAAGTCTACTCGTTCGGTAACTTCTTCGCCCACTTCGTAGTCGTGTTCAATCTTTTGCGCCTCGGCCAACGCAATTTGTTTGTTCTCGTCTTCCACTTCTCCATCAGCCACTACCATTCGGTTGCGGTAAATTTCAAAGTCGCCCTTATCTGGGTTTACGATAACATCAAAGTTCTCGTCGCTACCGAAGATACGGGCAAGCACGTTGCGAAAGCTTTCTTCCAGAACGCTCACCAAGGTCATTCGGTCGATATTCTTGGTGTCTTTAAACTCCTTGAACGTGTCGACCATGCTCAAGATATTCTCATCTTTTTTTCTTGCTACCATAGGGTTTATTATCGTTTGATGTGGTCTTGCCCCAACATTGCAAGCCGATTGCACGTGCGAATGGTGTTTCCACGTATCGGCGGCATGGGGGCGAGCCAATTAGTTTCTCTTTATATAATTGCAGTTGACAAGTTGGTCAGTTTACAAGTTAACGAGTTGACAAGTTAACAAGTTAACGAGGTGACCAGTTGGTCTGTTGGCTAGCGGGCTAAGTTGACAAGTTTTTGGGCTGACGGGTTTAGAGCTAATTTATCGAAGTATGAATAGCAATGCTTGCGGTTCTGCGACAAACCCTTTGGCTTAACTCCTTAGCTTTGTAGGCATTGAATAATCAGACAAGTCGATGAGTTTACAAGAAAGTTTTCCACTCTGCCCCAAAGCATTTGGCTTAACTCCTTAACTCCATAACTCCTTAACTCCTACTTACTACTTTACCTCCTTACTACCTACTACTCAAAAACGTTAAAACTGAATCAGATATTTGGTGTACTTCACACCATCCATCTTAAAGTTGTGGTCTACGTCTTGCAGCACAGGGCGTTTCTTCCCTTCCACTTTCACTTTTTCTTTCACCGCAACCACGAAGTCGTTTCCGTCCACGCTTTTGAGTATTCCCTTGTATTTTTTGCCGTCTTTATCCAACACCTCAACCTCTTTACCGATGAAGTTCACGTATTGTTGTGGCACTTTAAAGGGTTGCCCCAGTCCGGCCGAACCCACTTCCAGTTCGTAATCCTCTTCATCTCGGTTCAAGTGTTCCTCGATAAAGCGGCTCAGCTCCACGCAGTCTTCAATCCAAACGCCGTCGGCATGGTCTATTTCCACCACGATACGGCTGTCTGGACTAGTCTCAACGTCGACAAGAAAATACTCTTTGTCGGCTAACCATTGTTCAACAAGTTCTTTTACAACGTTTTTGTCAATCATATTTTGTTGTTACTGATAATGAAAATGAGGAACTCTCGTCGGAGCCCCTCATTCCACTGAATGCTGCAAAGTTACGAAAAAATAGCGAAACGCACAAAATATTTTTACGTTTTCAGTGTTTTTATCCACGATTTTTGTATATGGAAGTCGTTTCGGTGCATTTTTGATAGGTAGGAAGTTACATAAAATCAGTTATGGCAGGTTCTAAAAATTACCTTTACTGTATTTTTAGCTTTTAGCTGAGCAGGTTTTGCTTACTTCTTGAAGGAGCATAGTGAACTATGCGACTGAAAGAGTAAGCGAAAGATGCCAGATAAAAGCAAAAAGACAGCAAAGAGCAAAACAAGGAACAACAATTGAACCTTTGCGGGGAATTTTTAGAACATGCCTTATAACAAGTAAGGCAGCAAACAAACAATTGCGAAACGGATAGCCATATTTGCAGGTATAACTTTGCAAATCAGAGCGTTTTAAAGTTTGCCACTTACCATGATATTCATAGCCCACTCCCCCACAACATGCACCTTATTATATATGCGCATGCCTGCACGCGCGAGGGCGCAACATCCCCCTACGGCATCCATGCAGCCTGCTTTGCTTTCTCGGTTGGTTTGTTCCTGGCATTAAGGTCTATTGCGCAACCAGCACCTTATCTTGCTTTGCCCCCACGACAACATCATTAAGCCCCCCACGAGCATTGCATATAAACTGCACATAAACAAAGAAACCGCCTCACACGATAAGCCAACGCAGCACACGGAATAAGCTTTTGCATGCTCAGAAAGCTATTAGCTCACAAACTTACTGACCAACAAACTCACTAACCCCCTCCAACTTTTGTCCGCTTTTCGGTATAAAATTTAACATTATGAGTGCCTTTTTGTTCACCAATCGCGCACCTTGCCGCAAAAAATCGATTCTCGCGAAGGTTGGTTTCGATGCAAAATAGGGTTAGTCTGTGGGTGCGGCAAAATGAATTTTTATTTAAACGAACCACCATTTGCACCAACTTTTGGGCTATTTGCTGCTAAATGCACTGCGTTTTGGTGCAAAATGGAGTGCGTTTTGCTGCTAAATGCACTGCAATATGCCGCTAAATGCAATGCGTTTTGCCGCTAAACGCGAGGTAAAATGGTGCAAAACGCAGTTCAATATGCCGCTAAATGCAAGGCGAAAAGCATAAATATCCGCCGCAATGGTATAAAAACAACCTTATAGAACCATTAAATACATGGCTCAAAAGGGCAAAATGTACCCTAAAAAGTGGGTTTTTAGGGGCAAAAAGCAGCAATTTGGGGCTTGCAAAAACAAGAGTCGGCAGCAAACTAGAAAGGTAAAGTGGTGCAAAATGCAGGTGGCATGCTCAAAATTGGACTAAAAAAGGAACGCGCCAAACCCAAATTTGCAGCCATTTGCCTGTTTTGAAGGCTGTTTTTGCGCTAGAAGGGTGTGCGAGCAGGGGGTGTTTTGTAAAAATATTTTAAGCTTACGCCAATTCGGGATAAGATGGCTGTGGCTCAAAACACCACCTATATTTCAATTGCCATTACTACGCCAATCCCTCCTGGGTTGTTAGCTTACCGCAGGTAAATTGGCCTGCTGCGTTTGTGCGGCAGGTGTCGTCAGTATCGGTTATGGCAGCTTTATAGCACATCCCGGCCCAATGTTGTTCTTCTTGAACCAGCCTTGCGGCACTTCGAGCGCATAGCGCACAGATTGCGACGACTCTACACTTGCCTTACTGAAGGGCACCATATCGCGTGTTTCGCAGATTTCGCCACTTGCACTGATGAACGCGATTGAAAGGGGCGTAGGCGTGTCTTTCATCCAGAAGGTGAGCTTTTGGTCTTTTTTAAACACAAAAAGCATGCCCGTTCCATCGGGAATATTTGTGCGCCCCATAAAGCCTTTTGTCATCTCTCGGCGTGAGCGGGCAAGCTCAACTGTTATGGGAATGGTCTTGCCGTCAAGATTTGTAATTGCCAAATCCTTTTTTTCAAATTCGATCACGGACGTTGAACATGCGCTAAAAATGGCGCAGCACAATACAACAGCTCCTTTCAGCACCAGCTTCGCATGCGCCTGTAAAAACTTTTTCGTGGTTAATCCTTTGTAAGTCATAATACAATTCATTATTTATTGGTCTGTAATTTATGGTGTTGTGGATAAGAAACAGCTTATCCGAAAGCAAAGGTAGTCTATTTTTTGCAAAACACGAAAAAGTTTTTGTTGTTTTTCTTGGTTGCTTTTTGCCACGCTGAAAGCAAACATTTTGTTTATGTTGCAGATGCTTGCAAAGGCCAGTTTGGTATAACTAAGAATGTAACTTGCTACCTTTCCACCTCGTTCTATCGATTGCCCTGTTAGTCTGTTGGGCATGTCTAAAAACACGTGAAGAAACATGTGGAAAGAGGTTAATAATATGGTGTAGGCACCAGAACGCTTACCATTATACGCCAGTTCGGGATAAGAAAGTGCCCTAAAAGGTTGGTAATCTCACTATTATTTTGTGAGTTTATAAGCGTGTAAGTTAGTGAGTTGGTGAGGTTGTGAGTTAGTATGTTTGCGGCACTTTTCAAGGCATTAGCACGTTTTGCCACATACAAATGATGCTGAATTTTGAATTTAATCGCATCGTCGTCTTAGTACTTTGTGCATGATGGGGTGTGTTTATCTGTTTTCTCGCGTATGTACCAAAGATGATAAGCCTCTCTTACAGTTATGGGAAAACTAAAATTCAAGACTATTTCAACATTAAAGGCGCACCGCGGGGTGCGCCTTTAATACGTTTATTGTATGGCAATTAACCCGAATCGGCCGTTAGAGCCAGTGCAGGCTTGTTGGGTTGTTGAGCCTATTGTCTGTCATACTCTTGAAGGCGTAGCGGACTACGACAAGAGAATAAGACGGGCAAGATGCCGACGAGCAAACGAAAGGCGAACAGGGAGCGATGCCAACAACCTAAAAATAACTGGTAAGCGGATTAACGAACGATTGGGGTTAGACTAGAGATCAGAGCTAGTATTATAGGGATCGACAAACGTGTAGCCCTGCCCTTTTTTCCTTAATTCAAGCCTAAAATAGGAAAACGACATGTGGGGGATTGTGCCATTGTTCCCACTATAAACGCTTAGGAGTTCGACACCAGTATCCGACAGCGAACCTGAAGATAGAAATTTAGAGGAATCGATGTAAAAGCCGTAATAAAAGATTAGCGGTATCTGTACCCCATCTATCGACATTTCAACTCTGGAATATCCGATGCCCGTTGTGAATCGCTTTTTCAATTTGGCAATGTACTCGTCGGTAATGCCGTTTCGTCGGCCATCAGAGCGTGTTGCGCCTTTGGCAGCATAAGATGGGGGAATCTCTTTCAACGGAACTTCGGGCGAGAAAACGAGTAGCTTATCGCCTTCCATCACTTCTGTTCGCACGTCTAAGGCTTTACCGCCATTCTGCCCAACAACAGAAAACTTATTATCTTTCAATAGCTCGTCGGGGTCTATGGGCTGCCCATTTTCATCTTGTACCTGCACGTAGACTTTGTTTTCCACCACAAAGGCAGAATCGTCTGCATCGTTGTTCGAGCCACAAGCCACAACGAATAGGGCAGCCAACGCTGCGAGCAAGCGTATTCGCAAATGTTTCATCGTATGTTGTCAATATTCAAATTTGTGAGTTCGTAAGTTGATGGAGGCATGGGTTTGCCAGCCTTCAATGTTACTCCTTGCTGCTAAATACAAGCACTTTGGATTGAATGTTAACGCCATCGGCTTAGCCAAAAGGATGTATGCACACCACTTTACTCCACCGAATAGCCTTGCTCTTGCTTGCGCAAAACAATTTTGAAATGCTTATTATGCAGGTAAGGGTCTATTGTTTTACCCTGATACTCCACCGATTTTATAACAATACTCGTTCCTCCATACATTTTTTCGGCATTGGGCACAGCCGCATACGCATAATGAAAACGCATCGGCAGCTTAACGCGATCTATCGTTATCACCACATCTGCATAGCCTTCGCCACGTTTTCCCTCGGCCGTGTCCCAGAATTTCATTACAGACAAGTCGGGCAAGTCGGCAAAAAAGCGAAACACGTCAACGTCATCTAGCTTGTAGGCATCTACGTTTAAGGTGCGTTTACTGGCTTTTCCAAACACCGAGAACTTGCACTCGTACAGCAAGGTTCTTGGCGAAACGGCCTTCTCGCCATCTTGCACTTCAACATACACGGTGCTGTTGACGGCAGATGCCGTCATTGGCCTGTACATTTCTTTCTCCTCATCGGCACTACAAGCAGCCAACAGCACAAGCACTGCCATCAACCACAAACTGCTTTTCAATTGTTTCATCGTCTTCGGTTTTATAAACGGCAACGAGATGCGTACGTGGTAAAAATCCTCAACATGCCGTTTTGAGTTAATCAATTGGGGCAGAACGATTGTCCCTACCATAAAATGGTTATTGCTAGATGCTGCAAATATATGCTTTATTTTGTAGAAAGCAAAAAGAAAGAGGGCGAAATGCGCCTAAGAAGGCAGAAAACAAATTATGCAAACTACACTTAAATCGTTTCAACATGCCCTCCAACCTATGCTCGCACCTCCTCGAACAATAGCAGTTTCGTCTACTCACAATTTGGCGTAAGTAAGCGAGCGAAGACCTTGTACTAACATAACGAGTGGCCTCCGTTCGCTTTTCTTTTGTTATTTACATCCTTCGCCCTACCCTATCTGCTTCAACAGATAGGCGCATTTCTCAGGATTACCCAGCGTTTTACCTTTGTCGCACGATAGTTTTACGCAGTCGTGCCATTCGCGTTTCTCAGTAATGCGGCACTTAGTGAGTTTCACCACGATGTTCATGGGCTTGCATCCCAGCACGTCGCAAGTAAGGAAGGTGCCCATGCCGTAGCTGTCTTGCACACGTCCGTCTACAAAGCGGTGTATCTCTAAGGCGCGTTCGATGTTCAAGCCATTGCTATATATCACCTGCTTGGTGGCCGGATTGATGCCCAGCTGCTTGTATTTTTCGATGATTTTTTCGGTTTGCTCTTCTTCCACGCCGCTGTCTACACGCAAGCCAACGAACATCAAGGCCATGCGCTTTGATAGATTGTTGAAGAAAACCTTGTCGCCAAAACAGTCGTAGAGGTAAATGCCGTTGTCGCCATCGTAAACATCGCTGAACTTACGCATCACATTGAAGTTGCATTCGAAGATGCCGCTGACGTTTTCTTCAAATTCTATAATCTGATGGCTCATCGTTCCCATAGGCACCAACCCATATTTCATGGCCAGATACACGTTGCTTGTACCCACGATGCGACCTTTCCACGGCACGAAAACACCGTCTACTTGCTCGCCGCCTGCATCGGCGGTGGCTTTCATGGCACGTATCACGTTGTCGTGATGCACAAACGACAGTCGGCGGCGCGTACCCATGTCGCCCAAAATCAACCCTCCGCGTAATATCTGCCTAGCTTTGTCGGCAGCACGTTCGTACTCTACGGCGGCATCATAGCGTTCTAAGTCTCCGCGATGCTGGTGCATCAACTCGGAAACGATGGACAATACGGGCATTTCCCACATGATGGTGGAATACCATTTGCCGCGAATGGATATGGCGAGTTGCCCATCTGGGGCTTGTTCGATATGCACTTCGGCCGGATTGAACTTGTAACCGCGCAAGAAAGTGAAGTACCATTGGGGCAGATAATACATGCGATGCTGCATAAAGGCTATCTCCTCTTCGGTTATTCGCACGTTCTGCATCATGTTAATCTGCTCTTTCACCTTCTCGGCAAAGCCCTCGGGGTACACGGTGTGGTTGCGATCGAAGAAGGTGTATTCTACTTCGGCACGCGGATAGGTTTGCAAGATGTAGTACTGGCAACTGAAAGTGTAGGCATCGTTGTCGGTAAGGTGGTTGATGATTGGTTGCATAAGTATCGTTTTTTATGGGTTTTTATTTCGAAGTGCGGTGGGTGTTGCGCGAGTGGGGTTAAGGGGATTAAATGATGTTGAGCAGCTCGGCAAAGTCGTCTATCACCCAATTAGCACCAGCCTCTTCCAACTCGGCAGGCGTGCCATTGCCATAGGTTACGCCACAAGTAAGGGTGTTGGCGCGACGCCCCATCTCGATATCGAATGCCATATCGCCCACAACGAGCGTTTCTTCGGGCTTTACGCCAAAGTGTTCGAGGGTAAGGAGCACTGGTTCGGGATGAGGTTTGGCATTCGTAACATCGTCGGCACTCACAATATAGCTGATGTATGGGCCTATGCCGATGCTCCGCACGAGGTTGGGTAGCGAGTCGCGCCCACGACTGCTGGCTATGGTGAGCGTTAGGCCTGCATCGTGCATGCGCTTAATGGTTTGCACCACGTTGGCAAAGGGCTTTACTGCACCCGTAACATTGTTGATGTCGAAAATGCTGCGATAGGTTGTTACACAGGCTGTGGCCGTTGCATCGTCTACGTTTGCCAAACGCACGAAAGCCTCTTTAAGGGGTAGCCCGATGGTGGCCGCGCATTGGTCTTCGCTATTTTGTGGCAAGCCATGTAGCCGCAGGGTTTCTCTCAGTGTGTCGACAATGATGCGGCGCGAGTCGCCTAGCGTGCCGTCAAAGTCGAGTATCACGGTGGTAATTCTCATCTTTTTCATGCAAAGGTATGAAAACTTTGGGAGTAAGTAAGGGTGAAAAGGTGAAAAATTGAAAAGGGGAAAGAGTGGAAAGGGGAAAAGGTGGAAAGGTGGAAAGGTGAAAGGATGGCTAACGCCTTTTAAAGGTGAAAAGGTGAAAAGGTGGAAAGGTGAAAGGATGGCTAAAGCCTTTTAAAGGTGAAAAGGTGGAAAGGTGAAAAGGTGAAAGGTGAAAAGGTGAAAGGATGGCTAACGCCGTGGAAAGGTGAAAGGGTGAAAAGGTGAAAAGATGGATAACGCCGTGAAAAGGTGAAAGGGTGAAAAGGTGGAAAGGTGGAAAGGTGAAAGGATGGATAAAGCCTTTTAAAGGTGCAAGAGTGAAAAGGGGGAAAGATGGATAACGCCGTGAAAAGATGATGAATAAAGCACACCCCTGCCTCCTTTCCAAAGGGAAAAGGGACAGGGGGTGAGGTTTTATTTATCAACCACAGTGAAGTCTAGCTGACGTTTCTCTTGGTCCACACGAGCCACTTGTATGCGAATAGGGTCGCCAAGCTGATACTTGCGGTGGCGTCGCCTGCCCACAAGACAATAGTTTCGTTCGTCGAAGTCGTAGTAATCGTCGTCCAAATCGCGCATGGGCACCATGCCTTCGCAGTGGTTTTCGTCTATCTCGCAATAGATACCATAGCTGGCAATGCCGCTGATGTGTGCATCATACTCTTCGCCCAGCTTGTCGGCCATAAACTCTACCATCTTATACTTAATGGAATCGCGCTCCGCATTCTGTGCAACCTGCTCCATCTCCGACGAATGCTCGCACAGTTCTTCATAGTGTTCCTTGTTCGCACTGCGGCCTCCTGCGGCATAACGCGTAAGCAAACGATGCACCATCGTGTCGGGATAACGGCGTATAGGACTGGTGAAATGCGTGTAATAATCGAAGGCCAAGCCGAAGTGACCTATGTTATGGATGCTGTATTTGGCCTTCATCATGGCGCGGAGGGCGATGGTTTCGATGAGGTTTTGCTCGCGTTTGCCCGCCACCTCGTCCATTAGCTTATTCAACGAGCGCGAGGTTTCGCCCTTAGTGCTTGTTGTTTTCAGCTTATAACCAAACTTCATGATGAACTCGCGCAAGGTTTCGAGCTTCTGCGGGTCGGGATTATCGTGCACGCGATAAGGCAAAGTCTTGGGCGTTCGGCCGCCTTTGGGCTTGCCAACACTCTCGGCCACGGTCTTGTTAGCCAAAAGCATAAACTCTTCTATCAGCTTATTGGCATCCTTCGAACGCTTGAAATAGGCGCGAATGGGCTTGCCTTGCTCGTCTACATCAAAGTGAAGTTCTTCGCGGTCGAACTTTACAGCCCCGTTCTTAAATCGTTTTTCGCGTAGTTTCTTGGCCAGTTTGTCCAGCATTATCAAGCTGTCGGCGTTCTCGCCTTTATATCCTCCCTTCGGTGCTGGCGGCGCAGGTTCGCCCGTTCCGTCAACAACACCGTTGTCTTCCAATAGTTGTTGCACCTCTTCGTAAGCATATCGCCTATCGCTTTTTATCACGGTGTGCACGATACGATAAGCCTTTACGTCGGCGTTTTCGTCCATATTAAAGATAACACTATAAGCCAACTTCTCTTCATCGGGGCGAAGTGAGCAGATAAAGTTACACAGCCGTTCGGGCAACATGGGTATGGTGCGGTCTACAAGATACACGCTTGTGGCGCGTTTCATGGCCTCTTTGTCGATGATGCTGCCCTCGGTAACGTAATGACTCACGTCGGCTATGTGCACGCCCACCTGCCAAAGGCCCTTATCGAGCATGCGAATAGACAGTGCATCGTCGAAATCCTTGGCATCTCGCGGGTCGATGGTGCAGGTAAACACGTTGCGGAAGTCTTCGCGTTCGTCGTAATCCTTCTGCGTTATCTCGGCCGAAATGCGTTCGGCAGCCTCTTCTGCCGCCTTGGGATAAGTGTAGGGCAAGCCGTATTGGGCCAAGATGGCGTGCATCTCGACATCGTTTTCGCCCGTAGGACCAAGCACATCAATAACTTCTCCCATGATATTCTTGTGTTCGGCATCGGGCCATTGGGTTATTTTCACCACGGCCTTATCACCCGTTTTGCCGCCTTTAAGCTTACGTTTAGGCACGAAGATGTCGTGTACATATAGGTTTTCGGGGGTTACGAGGAACGCCATATCGCGTTCAACCCGCAGTTTTCCCACCACTTGGTCTTTGGCACGTTTCAGTATTTCGATAACCAACGCCTCCTTGATATGTCGTTTGCGGCGCGCCATCAGCTGCACGCGAACGCGGTCTCCGTTAAGTGCCGACATGGAGTTTCGCTCACTTACGAAGATGGGCAATGAGCCATCGTCGGGTACGAACGAGTTTTTGCCGTTGGTTTTGCGTACGAAACGGCCTTCGAGCACCTGTCCGGCCTGATTCAGTCGATACGAACTGTCGGTCACTTTGGTTAAGAAGTCGTCCCAAGCCATCTCTTCCATCACGTCGATGGCCAGCATCTTGAGCGGATGCGTGTCGAGTTTCAGGTTCTTGAAGATTTCTTTAAAGCTGAAAGTCTTCCCCGGATGTTGCTCGAAAAACTGTTGTAGCCTTTCGGCCACCTGCTTTTTGGTGAGGCGTTTGCCTCCTTTCTTTCCTTTTCCCATATTCGGCTGTTGTTTATGGCTTATCTAAATTAAAGGGCATTATCTGCCATGCAGCACGCCCGTATTCTCATCAGTGTTGGTTATGCGCTTGTTCCCTGCGGCCTTGGCCTTTCCAAAGTCGAGATTGAACGACACATTTATCATCAATATGCGCCGCAGATTTCTGGAATACGCCAGTTTATTTGCAGGCGCAATACGCGACAGGTTCTCCACTTCGTTGGTATAAAGAGTGGTGAATGGGTTCGCCACCACTAACTGTACCGCCCATTTGTCCTTGTTATATCCAAGAGCTATATTATGGCTAGCCTCTTCTTTGTCTAGCGTTTCGCCCCACAAGCTATGCTGGCTCGTCTCCATTTCGGCAGCCAAAAGCCACTGCTTATACATGGCTAGCAGCTGCCCGCGCATTCCCCAGTTGGCGTGAGTGTGGGTGTAGTGGTTGCCATTGCTAATGAATCGGTTGAAGAATGGTGTTACTTGAAGGGAAAGCCAATCGCCAAATGGGTGGAGTTTAAAATCAATGCGGGTGTTAATACGGTGGAAACCGCGTTGATTGTTCATCGTTCGCACAAAGCGTTGGTTCTCCAATAGCGTTTCTTCCATAATGGGTTTGTGATCGTAGCTGTACCTTCCGTACAGGCCAACATTCAGCCATTTCGTCGCCCAATCTACAGAAAGACTGTTCGATACGAAAGTAACTGCTTTTAGATTTGGGTTTCCACGTCTTAGCTGATAAATGTCAATGTCTTGAGAAACGTCGCTCATGTTAGAGAGCGAAGGTGCATAACCCGACACATATCCTGTGTATTTTATCGCGAAGCTGTTTGTCACATTGTAAGCAAGCGATAACCTAGGCCGAAAGATTAGCGAGCTAAGGTTGTTGTTTGCCTGACTATTGTATATCCGCATTACCCCCAATCCCAAGGTATAAGTTAGTTTCCCCAGTTTAGAAAGCCACTCGGTATAAAGGTAAGTCTCCGATGTGTTCAGCTTAACTAGGTTCTCTATTGTCCCACTATAACTGTTTTTGGTGTACGTCTGCGTATGCTTAACACCGAAAGAAAGCTTGCTGCGGTTGAACATCTTTTCGTATATACCTTCGGCGATGAGCGAATACTTACGCCCCGTTGTTTCGGAAACAAAGTCTTGATCATTGTGTCCCGTCTCAAACAAGGTGTATTTACGATTACTTCCACTGCCGATATAAGTGCCAACGAGGTCGAAATAGATAGTCTGTTGGTGAGGTAGCATGGTATGAAAGTACAGGTCTAGCGAGGGCGAATTGTCGTGCGTGCGCATAAAGTCGTTGATGCGATAGGTTTTGTTCTCCGTATATAAAGTGCTAATCCTATCGGTAGTGGAGTTCGGCACGTGGTTATACCTGTCTCGGAATATAACACTGAACACGCTTTTGTTAACCGCGTAGCTATACCACAGAGAGAAATCAAAGTTATTGAACTTAGCTTTTGTGGGGTCGCCTATCTCTCTGTTGGTTAAAGTTCGGTCGTTATAGTGGTATGTTTCGGTATTCTCCCTTATCCATTTCAGGTCACGTCTGTTCCACCATGCCACGGCTTTCAGTTCCGATTTGCCTTCATGATAGTTGGCAGACAGCTGATATTCGCCAAAGCCCAGCATCGAAACGCCATTGGTTAAGTCGCCACTAACATTGCCTCCCCTTTCCTTATATCTCACGATAATGTCGATAACGGCTGCCGCACCTGCATAGCGTGCCCCAGGCATATCGTAATATTCCACCCTTAGAACATCGTGTGGGCGAATGGCCTTTATCTCTGCAATAGTTGTTTTCACGCCATTGATGCGCAATTGAACGGGCTCGCCCGTAGATGTGCGTATGGTATTATCGATGGTGTTGAGCCTAATTCCAGACAATTGCATGTTTCGCAATAGTCCAAATCCATTGGTAGCAGCTTTCAATTGGAACTTGGAAGGGATGATAATCTTACGATCTATCTTTTGTATTTCACGTTGCCCCACCACCTCTACTTCTTGCACCGTGCGTTCAACAGGCAGCATGGTTATCTCACCCAAATATAAATCATGGACTACATTCTCCAATCTTACATGATAATCGGCATAGCCAAGATAAGTTACTAAGAGGTTGTCGAAGTGTTTATCCTTGTTAACGGCTAAACCAAAACGACCATTTGCATCACTGATTGCATTTTGTTTTTCTTTTGTTCTATCCGAGACGAGACTCACAACGGCACCTTCCAAGGGATTACCAACCTCATCTTGAACTAGGCCTGTAATGTTTATCTGTGCATTAAGGCTAGTCCATAACACAAGAAAAAACAAAAGCAAGAGAGTTTTTTGCATACCATTTGTGTATTAAATTTGTTATAAGATTACTGTCAAACGTTGGTCAAAAGTAGGCGTTTTATTCCGAGTACAAAAGCTATTGCAACCAAAACTGCGGTGCGTTACGCATTTTTAACACCGCGATAAATAGCCTTGTTCCCCTTCCATACGCCATCAAACATCTGTTGTTCTTTTATTCCATACTTGTCATATCTTACCGCAAAGTAACAAAAAAGATGTGAGATAAAAGGAGCATTTTACAAAAACTTCTTTGAAGTCTGCGCATTTTATTGTACATTTGCAAGTTAAAGCACGAATACGTTCGGCTTAAACCGCCCTTTTTCTAACCTTGCCCACGCGCAAATAAGCCCCCAAGCCATGCCGCTGAGGCGTTTGAGAAAAGGCAAAAAGAACAAAAACAGCAAATAATATACATAGCACATGTCTGCAGTGATAATAAAGAAAGTCTGCACCAAAAGCGACTTAAAGGCGTTCATCGACCTACATTACGACCTATACGAGGGTAACGAGTATGACGCGCCAAACCTGTTCAGCGACGAGATGAACACGTTGAGCAAAGACAAAAACGCGGCGTTCGACTTCTGCGAGGCCGAATACTTCCTCGCTTACAAAGAGGGAAAGCTGGTGGGGCGCGTTGCCGCCATCATTAACCACAGCGCCAACAAGAAGTGGGACCGTAAAAGCGTGCGCTTCGGATGGATAGACTTCATCAACGACCGAGAAGTGTTAGAGGCATTACTTCATGCCGTAGAAGAGTATGGGCGCTCTAAGGGCATGCGCTCTATCGTGGGTCCGTTGGGCTTTACCGATATGGACCCAGAAGGTATGCTCACAACGGGGTTCGACCAACTAGGCACCATGCCCACGATATATAATTATGAGTACTACCCCCAACTGATGGAAAGCATCGAAGGGTTTGAGGTGGACAATCACTATGTGGAGTACAAGCTGATGGTGCCTAACGAAGTTCCTGAGAAGTTCGCCAAGATTGCCGACATGATACAAAAGCGTTATAGTCTTAAAATAAAGAAGCTTACACGCGACGATGTATTCAAAGGAGGATATGGTAAACGCATCTTCGACCTAGTAAACAAAACCTACGGGCATCTATACGGCTACTCGGAACTTACCGAAAAGCAGATGGACCAGTACGTAAAGCTGTACTTCCCTATGGCCGACCTAGACCTCATCACCCTTGTTGAAGACGAGGCGGCCGACAATAAGCTCGTAGGACTGGGCATTTCCATCCCCTCGCTAACGCGCGCCTTGCAAAAATGTCGTCGCGGAAGACTAACGCCCTTTGGTTGGTGGCACGTGCTAAGGGCCATCAAATACCACAAAACAAAGGTGGTAGACCTGCTGCTCATCGGTGTTTTACCCGAATATCGCATGAAAGGCGTCAACTCGTTGCTCTTCGCCGACCTTATTCCGCGCTACCAGAAGTACGGATTTGAATGGGGAGAAACACAGGTGGAGATGGAAACCAACTCGAAAGTGCAAAGCCAATGGGAATGGCTGGATGCTAGCATTCACAAACGTAGGAAGTGCTACATCAAGACGTTCTAATGCGGGGGCGCACCATATAAATGAGCCAATTAGTAGACACCACAAAAGAAGATGAATAAGAAAAAGACACCTAATAATCAACAAGAGATGACATTTGAGCCAGCCAACGCGGCAGGTTCGAACGCAAACAACACGCCCACATCCACCCAACAACCCAACAACCAGACGGCATACACCGACGATAACATCAGGCACCTGTCGGACATGGAGCACGTTCGCACGCGCCCTGGTATGTACATCGGCCGACTTGGCGACGGAACACAAGCCGAAGACGGCATTTACGTACTGCTGAAAGAGGTGATTGACAACTCTATCGACGAGTTTAAGATGCAGGCCGGCAAGCGTATCGAGGTGGATTTGGAAGACGACCTGCGCGTATCCGTGCGCGACTACGGCCGCGGCATTCCGCAAGGAAAGCTGGTAGAGGCCGTGAGCATGCTCAACACGGGCGGCAAATACGACTCGAAGGCGTTTCAAAAGAGCGTGGGATTAAATGGTGTTGGCCTCAAAGCCGTCAACGCATTGAGCGCACGTTTCGAGGCTAGATCGTACAGAGAAGGAAAGGTGCGCACCGTGGTGTTCGAAAGGGGCGAATTGATTAGCGACAACACGGAGGACACCAACGAAGAAAATGGCACGTTCATCTTCTTCGAACCCGACAACACTTTATTCCTCAACTATCGTTTCAAAGGCGAGTTCGTGGAAACAATGCTCCGCAACTACACCTACCTTAACGCCGGTCTGACCATCATGTACAACGGGCGGCGCATCATTAGCCGCAATGGTTTGGCCGACTTGCTGAACGACCGCATGACCAACGACGGCCTTTACCCCATCATTCACATACAGGGCGAGGACATCGAGATTGCCTTTACCCACGCCAACCAATACGGCGAGGAGTATTACTCCTTTGTAAACGGACAGCATACCACGCAGGGCGGCACGCACCAAAGCGCATTTAAAGAACACATCGCCAAAACCATTAAGGACTTTTTCTCGAAGAACTACGAGTACGTAGACATACGTAACGGATTGGTGGCTGCCATTGCCATCAACGTACAAGAGCCCATGTTCGAAAGTCAAACGAAGATTAAACTGGGTTCGCTGACGATGAGTCCTGGCGGAGAAAGCGTTAACAAGTACGTGGGCGACTTCATTAAGCGCGAGGTAGACAACTATTTGCACATCCATGCCGACGTGGCCGAAGAGATTAAACGCAAGATTGACGAGAGCGAAAGAGAGCGAAAGGCGATGGCAGGCGTAACCAAGATTGCACGCGAAAGGGCAAAGAAGGCCAACCTGCACAACAGAAAGCTGCGCGATTGCCGCATACATTTCAGCGATGCAAAGAACGATCGCAAAGAAGAGAGTTCCATCTTTATCACCGAAGGCGACTCGGCAAGCGGCAGCATCACTAAAAGTCGCGACGTAAACACGCAGGCCGTGTTCTCGCTCCGCGGCAAGCCACTCAACTCTTACGGGCTTACTAAGAAGGTGGTGTACGAAAACGAAGAGTTCAACCTGCTGCAAGCGGCACTAGATATCGAAGAAGGGCTCGACACATTGCGATACAATAAGGTTATCGTGGCCACCGATGCCGATGTAGACGGCATGCACATTCGCCTGCTAATCATCACTTTCTTCTTGCAGTTCTTCCCCGAACTGGTGAAGAAAGGCCATGTCTACGTGCTGCAAACGCCCTTGTTCCGCGTTCGAAACCGCCGAACAAAGATTAAGAGCAAGAAGGTGATTGCCGCTGCCGATGCACGACTGATGAAGGGCGAACGCAAAAACGACTTCATCACGCGCTATTGCTACAACGAAGACGAACGGCAGAAAGCCATCGCCGAGCTGGGTCCCGACCCCGAAATTACGCGCTTTAAAGGATTGGGCGAGATTTCGCCCGAAGAATTTACGCACTTCATCGGCCCCGAAATGCGACTGGAACAGGTTACCTTGCACAAGAACGACCAAGTGCATAAGCTATTGGAATATTACATGGGCAAGAACACAATGGAGCGACAAAACTTCATTATAGACAACTTGGTGGTGGAAACCGACGGCCCGACAGAAGAAGAAACCGCCGAAGAATAATTTATTAACACGTTAAAGAAAGGAGAAGAAAGCACCTAAGAGAACAAAGAGAATAGAGAGAGAAAAGAGTGAAAGAGAGAACGAAAAAGATTGAACGAGAGAATTAGGGGTATTGGAGAGGATGATGAAAAGGCTTTATTGATTGGTCTAGGCAGGTGTTCTGAAAGTTACCTGCACTGCGCTTTCAGGCTTTATCCATGCAAACTTGGCTTAATCCTTGATGGGAGCATAGTGCACTATGCCGCTGAAAGAGTAAGGCTAAGATGCCAGATAAAGACAGAAAGACAGTGAAGAGCAAACCTAAAAAGGAGAAAAAAATAAGCGTGGAAGTTTTAGAACATGCCTTTATAAAATCAGTTAGAAATGTTTTTAACCTGTCGCGGCACATACAACCAGCCCGACTTGTACCACTGTTGTTACCACCCCTCCCAACCCAACCAAAGTAAATATGTACAGATATGAAGAAATTCTTAATTCTTGCAGCTTGTTTCGCCACACTAGCTGCACAAGCACAGTTGCGGACAACCATCGGAAAAGACAATCCGCAGCAAAAGATGCAGATTGCCGAAATGGCAATCAAGAACTTGTATGTCGACACCGTTAACGAAAACAAGCTGGTTGAGGATGCCATCAGGGGCATGCTCGAAAAGCTAGACCCCCACTCGTCTTACTCCACCGCGAAAGAAACAAAGGCCATGAACGAATCGTTGCAAGGTTCGTTCGAGGGCATCGGCGTACAATTTAACGTTGCCAAAGATACGCTGCTCGTTATACAACCCGTGGCCAAAGGCCCGTCAGAAAAGGTGGGAGTAATGGCTGGCGACCGCATTGTAAGCGTTAACGACACGACCATCGCCGGGGTGAAGATGTCGCAAGAAGACATCGTACGCCGACTGCGAGGCCCCAAAGGCAGCATCGTTAAGCTGGGTATCGTGCGCCCCGGCATAAAGGGGCTGCTTGCCTTTCATGTAAAACGCGATAAAATACCCATCGAAACGCTCGA
>NZ_HE999446.1:313103-358767 GCF_000312305.1 Prevotella conceptionensis 9403948
CCGCCGCAACGATCTCATCGTATATACCCAAGGACGAAATGCAGACAGGCAGGAGTTTCGCGCGCAAGGCGATGGCGGAATGCTCACGGGCAGGGTGTTCGTACTGGTTAACGAGTTCTCGGCATCGGCTGCCGAAATCGTAACGGGGGCGTTGCAAGACCAAGATCGCGGCATCGTCGTGGGCCGTCGTTCGTTTGGCAAAGGCTTAGTTCAAAGGCCTATCGAGTTTGCCGACGGTAGTATGATGCGCCTAACCGTGGCTCATTATTACACGCCTTCGGGTAGGTGCATACAGAAACCCTACACCAAGGGCGACAATGCCAACTACGAGAAGGACCTAGACAACCGCTTTAAGAATGGCGAGCTTTACAGCGCAGACAGCATTCACCTAAACGACTCGCTGAAATACCAAACCCTACGCCGCAAACGTGCGGTGTATGGTGGCGGTGGCATCATGCCCGACTACTTTGTTCCGCTAGACACCACGCAGTTTTCGCGTTACAATCGCGAGCTGGCTGCCAAGAGAATTATCGTTAATGCCAATATACAATACATGGACAAGCATCGCAAGGAACTGAAAAAGAAGTACCCCACGTTTGCCGAGTTCAACAAAAAGTATCAGGTGCCGCAAGAACTTATAGACGAGATTGTGGCCGAAGGCGAAAAGCAAAAGGTTAAAGCCAAAGACCAAAAGGAGCTGAAAACCAGTTTGGCAAGCATCAAGATACAGCTGAAAGCGTTGGTGGCTCGCGACCTATGGGACATGTCGGAGTACTTCCACATCATGAACCAAAACAACCATGTGGTGCAAAAGGCTCTGGTGTTGCTGGGGAAAGGGAAGATGTAAGGCCGTGCGTTCGTGAGCAATTAGCTTGGTTAGCCTTTGAGTTTTTAATGGCCAAAGGCTTTAAATCCCACAACATATAATATAAAAACACCCACGCTGCCGTTCGTCGGCAACGTGGGCGTTTTGTTTTAGTTGCATTCTTTTGAGGTTTAACACATAGCCATATGGCCAACAAGTTGCGCAAACCCTTATGTTCCATCTGCTGGCTCAGGCTAAGGGAACAGCTGCTCTATGGATGGTTTAGCTGTTGAAGATGATATGTGCACAATGGCATTCTAAACTTAGCCATGTTAAGAACAGCTAATCTGATTACATCAGTTAGGGATAACAAAGCGTGCAAGTTGTGCTGTTCAACAAGAAGCGATGTCGTGCATATAACAGGCTAAAATTGGACTTATGTGCAGTTTGCAATGGCCCAACAACCCCAAAAGAGGTGGTTCGTCGGTAGTTTGTGATGCGCCAACACCCCCAAAAGGGGTGGCTTGTCGGTAGTTTTCGATGACCCAACAACCACAAAGGGGTTGGTCTGTTGGTAGGGCTGAGTTGGGAGCCATAGCGACCTACCCTGCCTGCGCTGGGCAGAGTGAAACCAACGCCATAGGTGTTGGTCTGTTTCCTTTTTGCTTGTTGTTTTGTTTTCTTGATGAGTATAAAGCATCATTAATTTATATACGCCAATAAGCTTTCTTACTAAATGATAGCGTAAGCTTGCCATCAGAAAGCAGACCAACACCTACGGCGTTGTGGCAAGAAGGCTAATGTCCAGGCAAGGTAGGTCGCTCTCGCCTTTCTTTTTCTTCATCTTTCCACTCTTTCACTTTTTCACCTTTCCTTTGCACAGCCCTACCAACAGGCCAACCGCGACACGGCTGTTGGCGTAGCAACGACAGCTGAAACCTTGATGTTGCCCCAAACGGCAATCGCCTTATACCAAACTGGCATATCTGATTATCACGAATGAGCATTGTTATAATGGTAAGCGTTCTGGTGCCTACACCATATTACTAACCTCTCTCCACATGCTTTCAGGCTGCTTTTGAGCAAGGTGTCGTGTTACAGTATGCTTGTAACAGGATTACAAGCAAAGCGTAACCCTGTTACAAGCACCCTGCAACAGGGTTACGAGCAAAGTGTAACGAGATTACAAGCATGCTGTAACACGACACGTTGCGCAAAAGCGGGCTGGAAGAAACCTTTTCGCGTGTTTTTAGACGTGCCCAACAGACGAACAGGGCAATCGAAAGAACGAGGTGGAAAGGTAGTAAGTTACGTTCTAAATTATACCGAACTGCTCTTTGCAAGCATCTGAAACATAAACAAGACATTTGCTTTCAGTGTGGCAAAAAATAACCAAGAAAAACAACAAAACCTTTTTCGCGATTTGCAAAAAATAGACTACCTTTGCTTTTGAATAAGGTGTTTCTTATCCACAACACCATAAATTACAGACCAATAAATAAAGAATTGTATTATGGCTTACAAAGAATTATCCATGAAAAAGTTTTTACGGCTGCATGCTAAGCTGGTGCTGAAAGGAGCTGTTGTATTGTGCTGCGTCATTTTTAGCGCGTGTTCAACATCTGTGATCGAATTTGAAAAAAAGGATTTGGCAATTACAAATCTTGACGGCAAGACCATTCCCATAACAGTTGAGCTTGCCCGCTCACGCCGAGAGATGACAAAAGGCTTTATGGGGCGCACAAATATTCCCGATGGAACGGGCATGCTTTTTGTGTTTAAAAAAGACCAAAAGATCGCCTTCTGGATGAAAGACACGCCTACGCCCCTTTCAATTGCGTTCATCAGTGCAAGTGGCGAAATCTGCGAAACACGCGATATGGTGCCGTTCAGTGAGGCAAGTGTAGAGTCGTCGCAATCTGTGCGCTATGCGCTCGAAGTGCCGCAAGGCTGGTTCAAGAAGAACAACATTGGGCCGGGATGCTCTATAAAGCTGCCATAACCGAGGCTGACGACAACTGCCGCACAAACGCAGCAGGCCAATTTGCCTGCGGTGAGCTAACAACCCAGGGGGATTGGCGTAGTAATAGGCCAGTTCGGGATAACAATGAATACCATTTGAGTTATTCAATAAGGAATGATGAGTTGCACGCAAGTGAACCAACTATCGGTAATCACATACTTCGCATGTAACGCGGTGGATGCTCTCACCCACAATGCGGAAGAGGCAAAGGGAAAGGATCAACTCCGAAGCGGAAACTCCGTCCCGTTTCTCCAATGGCAGGCGAGATAACAGGTGGCCGATGCCAAACTTGCCAAAAAGATGAAATAAATCATCACTCATTCGGATTTTAACACTCAAAAGTTTGGATAACTCGCTTATTTTCTCTATTTTTGCTTCCATAACAGTTTTGTTGTTTTGTCTTTGAAATCAGTTGTTTAGCGATTACTAATTTACAAAGAAAATTCGACAAACTGTTATTTTTCTATCTATTTATTAGGGTGGGAAACTTTAGTTCTAAACTTGCCCGCTTGTTAATCGCTTAACCTCTCGTCAACTGGATAACGCGCCAACTTACCTTCCGTTAACTCGCCAACACTCCTTTTGTCCACTTTTCGGTAAGAGTTTTAACATTATGAGTGCCACTTTTGTCCACCAACCGCCCACCCGACCGCAAAAAATCGATTCTCGCGAGGGTTTGTGCTGGTACAATAAAGGTGGTGGCAGATAAAAGGTAGCTAAGCATGATTATGCAGAGTTAGCACCCAAATTGCGCAGAAAAGCGGCAATTAGCAGCAAAACACCTTGTAATATGGTGCAAAACGCACTGCATTTTGCATCTAAACGCAGTCTATTTAGGTGCAAAACGCAGGCCATTTTGCACCTAAACGCAGCCTATTTTGCTGCAAAACGCAAGGCTAAAAGCATAAAAATGCACGTAAAGTTGGGGATTATGCGTTTTCATTTCGATTGAAAACAGGTGTTTTGCATGGCGAAAACCCGCTAATAAATGGGTTTTTAGGTGCTAAAAGCAGGTAATTGGGATGGGAAAAAGATGTGAGTAGACGACCAAATAGAAAGGTAAAGTGGTGCTAAATGGCGGAAATTTCTTAAAACTGGACTAAAAAGGAAGTGCATAAAGCTGGTTTTTGCGGCTAATTGCATGCTTTTAACCCTAAATTATCGCTAGAAGGAGTTGGCGAACAGCATGTGTTTTGTAAAACATTTTCGCAACCTTACAAGTTCGTAAGCTTATGAGTTATGATGGGGCATCATCTATTATTTCTTTTATTCGTTGAGCAGAAAGGATGCTCTTTCCTTGTCTCTCTAGCTCTTCTAGCTCTCCGATAATCGCTTTAAATGAGTATAGTATTTTATTCAGCTTGCTAATGTCACCAAAAATTTCAATGTAGACATACGTCTTTGCAATTACTCTTATTTCAAAATCTATCCAATCTACATCGTTATCTCTACCCAAAGGCTTGGTTTCTTTTAAAAAGTCTCCATAATTACTTACATCAGCACGTAAAATCCAGCCAGGATTATCTAGCATACTAATAGAAATACCGAGTTCATGTTCCCAATCGCCATCTATTTGACTCTTTGTCCAATCTTGCAACCATTGTATTATGCTACTCATACCTTGTCCCTTACTACCATTTATTGGCAAACAGAATTGAATTTAGAAAATCCAGTTGAACTGCTCCAAAAAAACACAAGACCTCAACCATAATGAAAGATTGTTCGTCTTTCGCCGACTACAACACAAGGATTGTTACATGAAGGCATCCATCACCAATTTAACTTACCTATGCCTAGGCAACGTGTTCAAATTTCAATGCTGCTCTACTATAATAGGCATCAGAAAGAAAGTGGAAAGACAAGCAAGATTACAAAACTTGTTTCAAAATGAAAAGACAAGCAAGGTTGCGTATCCATCTTCAACTTGCACCGAAACAGCAAGTCATATCACTCCCCTCTCCCCTTGGAGAGGGGTTGGGGGTGAGGCCTTCTTGGGAGAGGGGCTGGGTGTGAGGCCGGTAGAGGGGACAAGGCTTTTTGGAGAGAGGCCAGTGGCAAAGCCTTTTATTTTATCACCTTGTAATGCTGTTTTGCCTCGGCTCTCGATTTAAAGTTAAAATGCCACCATTCTGTGCGAAGGGGCTTAAAACCTGCATAGCGCATAACCTGGCGCAACAATTGGCGGTTTTGTTGTGCGCGTTTGCTGATTATGCCCTTAGCAACAAGCTGGTTTTCGGTGTCGATGTGAGCCTCTGGGCCCAAGTGGTCTATCTTCGTTCCCATAGTTATGCTGTCGCCCTTAGCATCACAAAGGGTAAGGTCCACCGCCAAACCATAATTATGCAGCCCACCGCCATTGGCAGGGTTACTCACGTATGGTTTCATCGGCGTGTTCTTCACCTTGTTCCACATCTTTTGCTGGATGTGCATGGGGCGTGCAGCATCGTATATTTTCAGACTTAATTCTGGATGTAACTGTTTCAAGCGTTTTTGCGCCTTTACAAGCGCAGCGGCCGCCTCTGGGTGCAGATAGGCCTGCCGCAAGTCGTCGTAAAGCACAACGCCAACGAAATTATCTGCGCGCGCATACATCAACGATACTTGTAATGTGTGGTCTAACTCGCGCACATTGACATAACCTGCACGACTCAACGCCTCTTCTGTTTTGCTAGTCTGTGACTTGGCTGGGAGAACGAAAAACGATAAAAGGAGGAGGAATTTAAACATGTTAATTATAAGTTGACGAGTGGACAAGTTGACAAGTTGACGAGTTAACAAGTTAGCGAGTTAGCGAGTTGTCGAGTTTACAAGAAGACAAGTTAACGGGTTTACAAGTTAACGAGTGGACGAGTTGTCGAGTTAACGAGAGGATAGTGAATAAGTGGACAAGTTACACGTTAATAAGCAGCAAGGAGCGGGCATACTGCACAGGACAGCTAGGCATTTTACTCCCCTCTCCCCTTGGAGAGGGGCTGGGGGTGAGGCCGGTTGGTGTGAGGCCAGTAGGGGGTGCTATTTACCACCAAACCCCAACCTTAACATCTTTCGGGGCATCTCTTTAAGGATGGTGGCGCGTATCTCGCGGGGCGACAACCGCCAAAACAATCGGTAATGGCACAACTTGCGAATGGTGGCCTCAACGTTATAGCGCATGCCTGAGCGCACAGCCGTGGTAGACATGTGCTTGCCAAAGTTGCCACCCGTGAACACGATGTCGAGAATGGCTGGCTGATAACGTGCATCGCCAGGACTAATGGCAAAAGGAAACTCGTGGGCTGGCAAGCCAAGCTTATCTATCAGCACGCTGCCTATGGCGCAAAAGGCACGATAGAAACCCATAGTGCGAAGATGCTGTGCAAGCGCATTGCGGTCTATCCGTTCGTGATGACGATGCAACAGCATCATCAAGTCGCAGAACTGGCGCAGCCCCACACCCAATTCCACCAAATGATGGTAAAGGTGAAGGAAGGTATATAGCACGTTGAGCGTAGGCGGAAGTGTGGCGACAGGCACGCCTTGGATGGCGATTTGCTTGATAGGGGCATCGGCCAACAGCCTTTCCCAATAGGCCTGTATGCCCTTGCTGTTGAACTTTATCATGCGGAAGTGCATCTCTAACGGCACATCACGATAGGCAAACTCGCGGTGTTGCTCGCTTTCTTCGCCTTTAAGGGCGATACCCCACGCCTGTTGCAAAAGGTGTTCGGCGCGCGTAAAGTCGGCAGGAACGCAATAGAAGTCGATATCGCCTGGCGTTCGTGCCAAGGGATAAGGGTAGAGTTGCGCAAGGGTTTGCCCCTTAAAGATGCGATAATCTATCCCGTTGCCGCCCAGAATACCCGCCAAATCTTTGGCCACACCGCTCACTTTATTGTTGAGTTGCTCTATCATCATGGTTCGCGAATAGGCCGTCAGCGCGTCGGCACGCTCTAACTTCACATTGTTGCGTATCAATGCGCCCATCACCAACCCCTCTACCGTTTGTTTGGCGGCAGCCTGTTGCAGCACAACAAACTGCTGGTGGTTGAGGGAAGTGAATGGCAATGGCGTTTGCCAAAACTCGTTATGCAAAAGGGAGAATAGCATGAATAAGGGGAAATGGGGTTAAAACTTTGTGGTAATGGTTGAGATAGAGATGGGACAAGCGGGGCGGATTGGGCGAATAAGAAGAATGGGAGTGATGAGACGATGGGTACTGCTGAGAGGAGTTAGAGCCAAGCGGGCCTTAGCTTTTGTTTTGCACCTCTCATCGGTTCCATTCATCTTATCACTCCCATCAGCTTATTTAATGGCTAGCTCTAAGAAATTGCCGCCAGTGGCTTTCTAGTATTGGGCACTCATTTATCTAGCTCTGCATACACAGAGTTCTTGCTCTTAAATTCGGGAACAATCTCCTTCATCTTACGCACGATATTCATTTCGTCGTAAGTATGCGAGATAGATACGAGTTCCATCACGTCGGTGTTAACCTGTTCGTAATCGTACTCGCGCACCTTAGCGATGCGAATTTTGGGGTTGAACGAGGGCAGTGTACCCTCTTCGTCGTTGAGCACTTCTTCGTAAAGTTTCTCACCAGCACGCAATCCCGTGTATTGTATCTCGATGTTCTTAGCTCCCGAAAGGCGTATCATACGCTTAGCCAAGTCGGCTATTCGCACGGGTTTGCCCATATCGAAGACGAAAATCTCGCCGCCGTTGCCCTTCGTTCCCGCCTCAAGCACCAGCTTGCAGGCCTCGGGTATGAGCATGAAGAAACGAATGATGTTGGGGTCGGTAACGGTTACGGGGCCTCCGGCCTTAATCTGCCGTTCGAAAAGCGGAATAACAGAGCCGTTAGAGCCCAGCACATTGCCAAAACGCGTGGTAACAAACTGCGTGTTGCCGTGCATCTTGCCCTCTTTCTCGGCCTTATCCAGGGCCTGTACGTAAATCTCGCAAATGCGTTTAGAACAGCCCATCACGTTGGTGGGGTTCACAGCCTTATCGGTAGACACCATCACGAACTTCTTTACGCCGTATTTCAGGCTGAGGTCGGCCACCACCTTCGTTCCCCACACGTTGTTTTGTATGCTCTCGCTGGGGTTGTTTTCCATCATAGGCACGTGCTTATAAGCGGCAGCATGGAACACATAGTCGGGACGGAATGTAGAGAAGATGCCCTCCATGCGGTCGCGATTGGCGATAGAGGCGATGACGGTATATGATTTAATGGCCGGATAATCGTTAGCCATCATCAGGCGGATGTCGTGTTGCGGAGTTTCAGCTTGGTCTACCAGCATCAGTTCTGCGGGATGGAACAAACATACCTGCCTAACCATCTCGCTGCCGATACTACCTGCCGAACCCGTGATGAGTATCTTCTTACCTTTAAGAAGGTTGCCCACACTCTGCATGTCGATTTGTATCTGGTCGCGTGGCAGTAAGTCTTCGATACTGATTTCTTTCAGCGTGTTCACCACCTTGCCCGATGCATCGGCATCCCACTCTTGCACGCCTTCGGTCATATAGATGTTCACGCCGGCCTCGATAAGCATGTCTTGCAAGCGTGTGTTGTCGCGAAACACCTCGTTGCGCAAGGGCGACACCAACACGGCATTGATGCGGTTCTCCTTAATGACACGGAGAAGTTCGTCGTTTACCTCATACACTTTCTTGCCCATGAGGTAATGGTTGGCAAAGCCTTCCTCGTGAGAGATGAAACCGAAAAGGCGGAACTGTTGCGGCTTTTGGGCGGTAATGTTCTTTGCAAGTCCCACACCGCCCTCGCGTACGCCATAAATCAGTGCGCGCTTGGCCTGTCCGGTATCGAACACCGTATCATAAATACCCTTTATCATGATGCGGAAAGTCCACAGCAAGATGGTGGTAACGAGATAGATGGAAACAATATGGCGCAGATGCAACGGAACAATGTGCTGATGAACTGCGGGTAAGAAGATGATGGGGTAATGCAGAACGACAACGATGACAAACCCCAAACCCATAGCATAGGCCACGCGTTTGAGGTCGACAAACGACGAATAGCGTATCACACCAGCATAGGTGTGGAACACGCGGAAACCTATGATGTTGAACAACTGATAAAACAACAGCGTGTTAAAGATGGGCACGATGTTTGTGGCTGTGCGCGAGAAACGAAAAAACAAGGTACACACGAAAAGACCGCCAAACAAACAGATAATGCAGTCGATAAGGAAAATGCACCAGTAAGGCAACGAGTCTTTACGGAAGTACCAGTTTATAAACTTGCTAAATGGATTCATAGTGGTGTTAGTTAACAGACTGATTTTCTGAGTTTTTAAGTTTCTAAGCTTGTAAGTTTCTGAAGTTATAAAGTTCTTGAATTGGGGAGTTCCTAATTCTAAATCTTTATTACTTATTCGTTTTATATCTCTGAGTTCCTTTGTTCTTTTATGATGCTTTCTTAATCACTGAAACTAACGGACATATCACCGACTAACGCGGTGAAAGCTGAAGACACAAAACGTCCCAACCCAAAAACTTAAAAACTCATGAACTCAATCGACTCTATTTCATCTCTCTAACTATTCTTTCTATGTCTTGGTCGCTTACGTAAGGACCAGATGGTAAGCATAGGCCTTGTGCGAAGAGCCTTTCTGATACGCCGTTGACGTATGCAGGCGCATCCTTAAACACGGGTTGCGTGTGCATGGGTTTCCACAATGGGCGGCTTTCTATGCCCACCCTCTCCAAATGTTGACGCATCTGTTCGTAATCGCGGCCTGTTTTCTTGGGGTCGATAAGTACAGTGTTGAGCCAATAGTTGGGGTCCATATATTCTTCGGGAGCAACGTGCAAGTCTATTCCATCAACATCGGCAAACAACTGAGCGTAAAGTTGGGTAGTGTGACGATGGTGGGCGATATGTTCGCGTGCGATGGTCATCTGTCCACGGCCAATACCTGCGCAGATATTGCTCATACGATAGTTGTAACCAATCTCCTTGTGCAAGTAGTAGGGCATAGGCTCACGAGCCTGCGTAGCAAAGAACATGATGCGTTTCTTCGTTTCTTCGTCGGGACAAATCAATGCACCGCCACCGCTGGTGGTTATCATCTTATTGCCGTTGAAACTCATGATACCGAACTGACCGAAGGTGCCAGTCATGCGCCCCTTGTACTCTGAACCGAAAGCTTCTGCCGAATCTTCCACCACGGGTATGCCGTAGCGGTTGGCAATTTCCATTATCTCGTCGATGTAGGCGGGCATACCATATAGATATACCAACATGATGGCTTTGGGTTTCTTGCCTGTTTTGGCGATGCGGTCTTTGATTGCCTCCTCCAAGAGGTTGGGGTCCATGTTCCATGTGCGGTCTTCGCTGTCTACGAACACGGGCGTTGCACCTTGATAGGTTATGGGGTTTGCCGAGGCCGAGAAGGTAAACGACTGGCAAATAACCTCATCGCCTGCCTTTACGCCTAGGGCTACCAATGCCAAGTGAATGGCCGCCGTACCAGCCGACAGGGCCACGACGTGCTTGCCCTGCCCCACAAATGCCTCCAAGTCTTTTTCAAAGGCATTGACGTTTGGGCCTAAGGGCACTACCCAATTGGTGTCGAACGCCTCTTGAATGTACTGCATTTCGTTGCCGCTCATGTGAGCGAGGCATAAATAAATCTTATTATCCATAATTATCTAGTTTTTTCAAAGAATTTCATTATTATAATTGGTGGGGTGATTGGTTGACGAGTAAGGAGGCATTTGGTTTAGTAAGCTAGTGGGTTAGTTTATCTAGTCTTACTAGGTTTCTAGTTGTTCTAGTTATTCTAGTTGTCCTAGTTTCAACTAGTTGACGAGTTAATAAGTTAACCAGTTGGCAAGTTGGTAGGCAAACCATCCTTCCCCTTAAAAGGGCGTTAGCCATTTTTTCACCTTTTCACCCTTTCACTTTTTCACCCTTTCACCCTTTCACCTTTAAATCTCTTTTCACTCTTGCCGGCACACCCACATAAAGCGAATGGTCGGCGGTATCGTCCATCACAACCGCGCCGGCACCAATTTGCGTATCGTTGCCAATAGTCTTGTACTGCACAACAGCAGAGTTTAGTCCGAAGAAATTGCCGTCGCCTACTTTAACTCCTCCCGATAAGCGGACGCCAGGCATGAACGCATTAAACGAACCTACTTGTACATCGTGGCGAATGTTTGCATCGCCATTAAAGAGGTTGAAATTGCCGATGCGTACATTGCACGACACTACGCAATGGGGCATAAATAGGTTTCCCTCGCCCATCGTGAACGAAGGGGCATGCCATAGTTCGACTGTTGGGTCGATGATGTTGGGGAAGTAGACATTGGGATTAGTGATTGACTGCCTTACACGCTGCATAACTTGCGGTGAGCCAAAAGCCAATACTACGGCCAACGGCTCGGTAACGGCATTCAGTTGGGCAGCACCTCCCAGCACCTTCCCCATCTCGTTGCTACTGCCTTGGGGCAAACCATCGTCGTAGAAACCAACAAGTTGCCACACTTCCTTGTTGGCAGCGTGGTTTATCCTTTGCAGGGTGCAGGCAATTTCGCGCCCCATCCCGCCAGAACCAAATATCGCAATGCGTTTCATTCTTTAATTACTTCCGTTAAAAGGCTCTATCGTGGCTTGTCCTTCGGCCGAAATGCCATCACGTTTCAGCACAGCCTTGATGGTATAGTATATCACCTTCATGTCGGTGAGAAACGAAACATGGTCTACATACCACACATCGTATTCAAATTTCTGTGTCCACGAGATGGCGTTGCGCCCGTGACACTGCGCCCATCCAGAGATGCCTGGCCGCACTTCGTGCCTTCGTGCTTGCGAAGGCGAATACAAAGCCAAGTATTGGGGAAGTAGCGGACGTGGCCCTATCAGCGACATGTCGCCTTTAAGCACATTAAAGAGCTGAGGTAGCTCATCGATAGACGTAGAGCGAACAAAGCTACCAACGGGAGTTAGTCGTTTGTCATCGGGTAATAGTTGTCCCTGCTCATCGCGTTCGTCGGTCATCGTCTTATACTTAATCACCTTAAATATCTTTCCATTCTTCCCAGGACGTTCCTGCAAGAAGAAAGCTCCCCCACCCTTATTGGCGAAATGCAACCAGAGGGTTACGACTAATAGCAAGGGACTGATACATATAAGGACAATTAAAGCGACACTAAAATCTATCAGGCGTTTAAAGAAATGCTTGTACATATATAACTTGGGATTAAACGTAGGGCTTTGAAACTTGGAGTAAGCCCTTTTTATAGCTTTGTAGTGCGACTACTAGCGGTTTGTAGCTGCACTACAAATGGCTTGTTGGGTGCGTACACGTGCCTTATAGCACCGCTACAAGTAGCCTGTACCAATGCCTACATATACGCGTTAAGGTATGTTACTTAGAGATACTAATCTTATTTACGATAAACAATAGGGCACCATGCGACAGGTTCTTATCTGTTCTTTTTCGTCTGCTCCAATGCTTGATACTCTGCAAGCAAGGCTTGCCACACTTTCTCCTGCTCGTACCTTTGTTGTATCATCGGCCGTGCCATGACAGCCATCTTGGCAACCGCATCGCGCTCTTTCAAGAAAACTTCTATTGCTGCCAGCAATGCCGTTTCGTCTTTTGGGGAAATTATCTTGCCATTGGTACCATCAACAACAATTTCATTACATCCATTAATGTCGGTAACAATAGAAGGTAGCCCCATAGCACCTGCCTGCATCACCACATTGGGGAATCCTTCCCGGTAACTGGGGAACACAAGCGCATCGGCGGCCAACAGGTAAGGACGCACATCGGTTTGATAACCCACATACTTAACGCTTGGCGCTGTTTTGAAAAACTCTTCGTTCCCATCGTTCAAAGGGTCGAGTTCGGTTTCGAAAGTACCAACCAAGATGAGTTTACACTGAGGCTGATCGGTTTGAAGCTTGCGCATACAAGCGGCCAACTCGTTCATTCCCTTGTCTCCCACGATACGCCCAACGAAGACGAAAGCGAAATCATCGGCAGACAAGCCCAACGATGCACGAATAGCTGCTCGCTTGTTGGCAACTTCTGCTTGGGTGGGCTGTTCTTTATCTACGCGCGCCACACTTTCGGCAGAGAAATATTCAGTGTCTATGCCGTTGATGTTGCCGTTAAGCACCACTTTCAATGGTTTCTTCGTAATATGGTCGTGCTCCAATGCCATTTTCACGCCATTGCCTTCGGGAATTACCTTTGTTGCACAAAAGCAGGTGATGCGCTCCATCGTCATCAATATTATACGGAGCATGCCTTGCGCGCCTTGATAGCGCAAACCCGTAACAGTATAAATGCGATGGGGCACGCGCGTAAGCTTGCCTGCCATCATGGCCAGCAAACTTCCCTTAGGCGTGTTGGCATGTACGATGAATGGGCGTTCGCGCTTAAATATCTTACATAAGTTCCACAAACTTTTCAAATCTGCCCATAGTGAAATCTCTCGATGCATGGGCACTTCAATCACTCGCACCCCTTCTCTTTCGGCTACATTCATTAGGCGACCCGTATTGTTAGACAGGCCTACCACTTCATAATGTTGGTTCATGAAATGTAGCTGCCCCTTAATGAGCGTGTCGAGGCTGATATCTGAGGTTGTTACCCTGATTAGTTTCTTCTTCATTATAATTTATAGACTATGGAACGTCTGGCACTATCTATCGTTCGCGCTTGCCTTGCAGAGATTTTTGCCATGTAGCTCTCTTGACGTGTAACATGCCTATGGAACCAATTCCTTATATACCGACTCGTAGCCATCCACCATCTTATTAATGTCGAACATCATGGCACGTTGGTAGCACTTGTCGGCTATCTGGTCATAATACGCCTTGTCGTCATGCAACTGACGAATGATGGCCGCCAAAGCCTCGGCATCTCCATGTGGGAACAACACGCCATAACCCTTTGTCACCTCACGCAATCCGTCTACATCACTCGCAACAAACGGACGTCCCGACGACATGCCTTCGATATTTGAGAGGGAAAGGCCTTCCCAATGCGACGACATTACCACAACATCGGCTGATTTCAACACCTGTGGTACGTCTGAACGGATTCCTAGTAAACGAACTCGGTCCTCAACACTTGCGGATACGATAACACTTTCGAGTTCTGCTCGTCTAACTCCATCGCCTACCAGCCATAATTGGTATTGAGTGGGAAGCAGCGCAATGGCACGTATGAGCGTGTCTTGGTCTTTTGCCTCGCGAAACCCAGCCACCATAACCGTAGCGAACACATCGGGAGTACGAAGCCCGTCTGCCTCTTCTGCAACATAGAACCGCTGCACGTCTACCCCATTGTTAATGGTAAGCACTTCGGAGGCATACTTGTCACCAATATGCTCTAACAGCTTTTCTTTTGCTATGTCGGATATGCAAACAATCTTATCATAGCGGCGATACATCCAACGATCTATCCACCCATAGCCTTTTAGCGTGCGGCGACGATTGTTGGTGGAGTGCTCGGTTGTCACCAGCTTCGTGTTAAACTTCCCTTTTGCCATAGCAGCAAACAGCTGTGGCGAGGTGTTATGCGTGTGCACAATGTCGTATTGTGGCATCAGGCGTTTAAGCCTCTTAATATGCTTCAGGTTATACACCCCTTCACTATCTGAAAACTCTATCACGCCACAGCCCCCGTCAACCAATGCCTGTTTAAAGATAGAAGATCCGCCAACAAAAGCCACCACATCTACCACGTGTCCCCTCGCTTTAAGCTTTAAGGACAAGTCAACAACAATCTTTTCTGCACCACCCGTTTGTAGGGAAGTAATAACTTGAAGAATGCGCATATTTAAATCTCTCTACTTATCTTTTACTGAGCGAATGTCCTTCATGTGCATCAGCCAACCTAAGGGACACACACACTTCCATAGCCATCCTATTTTGGCAACGTTTTTCTTCCCTTTACAACAGAACCTAAATCGCCAATAGTTTGTTGCAGCCTTTACCTTCTCTTTAAAAGGAAGTTTAAGCGATAACATTTCCGCATAACAAGTTGTACTGGCGATGGGGCTTTTCATCCGTATCTCTACAATTCGCGCGGTAAGTCCTTCTGGTTGATATTCTGCAACATAAATCGCTTCATTAAAATACCGCAACTTATACTTGCGGGCAATCCTGTTCCAGACTAGAACTTCTGGACAAAACTTCTCACCCTCTATTTCGGGGAAAGGAAACTCACGCATCACGTCTGTTCGGAATACCTCAGACAGGTCGCCCGCCACATGGTACTTACTCCTTATGTCTATCGAATTACAGTCTATAACAGGTGCAGGCAATCCAGAACCAACAATACGGCCATCGGGATAAGCATCAACGCCGGCCACTCCGCCAAAATCTCTGTCGTCTTTTATCTGTTCATATACCTCGGCTACTCGCTTTAAGGCATCTGGTGGCAACATGTCGTCACTATCGACAATAAAAAACAGTTCTCCCTTGGCATGTTTAACGCCTTCGTTGATGGCCCGATGTTTCCCACCATTGCGTTTGAATACATACTTGATTGGGACAACGCCCTCCTCAACAAATTTCTCCACCACATCGTGCGTGTTATCTGTTGAGCCGTCGTCGACTATTAGCCATTCGAAGTCTTTGAAAGATTGTTTTCGCAATGAGGTAAAGAGTCGTGACAGAAGTTGCTCCCGATTATAGGTGGGAGTGAAAACAGTTATAAGCATTCTCTATGAAAATTTATTTCCCTGCTATCTTCGTCCAAATATATATTCTAACTTTATCAAACAATATAGAAAGGAAGAAGATTACTAATATTGTAGATACAACAGCGAAAATGAACATTATGGTGCTTTGTCCATCGAACAGAAACTTTATCCAGCGCCCATAATACGGCCTTAAAATAAATTCGTTCGCGTGTGTTAAATACACGGCGAAACAAGATATGGCCAACCAATTAATAAACTTACTCTTAACCTTGAGCTGTGAAAAAGCAAACACTAATAATAAAGACTGGCATATCACAAATGGATTTGTGTAAGTAAAGATTCTACCAAATACCATAAGGTTTATTCGTGCTAAGAAAAAAGCGAGTGAGGCATTAATGAAAGTTATGCCCCAAAAAATGGATATATATATTTTTCCACTATACTTAGATGTATCATAACCATAGCACCTTAGATAACGTACCAACAAATACAAGCCCATAAACGATAAGGCAGAATACCCCCCCCCCAATTCTGTAACTCCCTTTATGCTAAGCCAGCCATAAATAGTTTGAAACAAGAAAAAAACAATTAAGACAGATTTAACTGTTTGTTTATTTTCTTCTCGTTCAACTAGTGTATTGAGAAACGGTGCAAAGAGAAAAAGAAGTAAATATGATTTTACGAACCAATATTCTTCACCATTCAGGATAAAGAGTCGAGATAGAGAACGGACATTTAAATAGTCAGTAGGATGAATAATTACAAGACACACATAAATCAGGAAGGAAAAGAAAAACACTTGGAAAAGGAAATTTCCAAGTCGCCTTATACTAAACCGGATACCATACCATCCCGATAAAAGCACAAACACATTCACACAGACTACAGAAACTGATTGCGTTAATAGTCTCATAAATACGGAAACAGGTGCTTGCAAGGATTCTGCCTGTGTGGGTAAACCTAATGAAAGAAAACCTGCATGCACAAGTAGAACCAAGAACATGGCAATACAGCGCAACAGTTCCATATTAGAATCTCGTTCTTTCAGTTGCATTTTTGTATCAATTATCTGTTCTTTATCTATAGAACTTATTGGTGTCATATCCATTATCATATTCCCATTTTTCATGAACCCAATCCCCTTTCCTTACACCATTTGTGAAAAACGACTTATATGGGTAAAGCGTTCCTAACGGTCCCCACGCAAAAAGAAGAATTCTTAAATAGAGGAAACAGGAGAATGCAGCAAGGACCAGATACTGGCCAGTAATGCGTTTTACATTTGGAACAAGGAAGGATAGGGTAGAAATAAGCCCAATAAGATAATACCACCCCAATCTTCCCCCGTTGAGTGAGCGTGAGAATATAAGCAAAATTGCACAAAACAACAAGGCCATGTTTAACAAAACAATCCTTGCTGGTGTTTTGGGTATCTTCTCATAATTGCGGAATATGAAATATAAGAAGAAAAACGCCTCAAGAATATACTCAACCTTAAACCCAACTTCATTTTCCGCATAACTTTGTCCTCGGCCTTCCATTTCCGACACAGATCCATAAATTTCAAATATTGACGACGGAATACCTGTGATGCCAATAATAAAGCAGAATAACATAAGCAAAATTACGGTTCTTTTAGGATACTGTTTTACAGGGAAGAAATAAACAGGGAAAAGTATGATGGCTGAATTATGTATCAGCGTTGCTAAAAGGACGACGACTAAAAACTTCCAGAACTTCTTCTTATAAACATACTCAATGGAAAGCCATCCTACCCCAACGCCGATCAGCTGTCTCAGATACGTAAATGTGAAAAAGAAGATTAGCCCCATAAACAATACCAATGCAAACGGGTAATTGTCTACATATCGTTTAAAAGAAATAAACAGTAAGGCATAGATGACAATCGTTAAGAGCAAGATAAAAATGTATCTATTTGCCGTAATATACGAAATAGCAACATTAAGCCAACTAAAGCCAAACTCCGAAGGATACAACTCGAAGATATATGCGGTTTTGACGTCTCCACCAGTTCGTTGCACATCTGCAACCTCATCAAAGAGTTCAGCATATATATACCGGTCGTAACCACCTAACATGTCAGAAAAGCCTACAAATAAAGCAAGCGCGGCCAACCAACAAGCAAGGTATGCAGTAGACTTCGTACTTCCTTGCTTCAGTAAGAAAGCACAAGCTAAAGCTAAAACCAAAATAAAAATATATACGTACACCTTGTTACTATTTAAACAAATCCATCAATTGCGCAGATATGCGCTTTCTGCCATGCTCAACAAAAATTGCCTCACGTCCTTTTTCTGCCATCACTTCATACTTCTCCACATGATGGGGAATATCCGTTAAAGCAGCCAACAGTTCTTCGTTAGAATGATATTCCACACAAGAGACACCATTCTCTACCGCAATATTTTCCAAGGCAAACGACGTTCCAACCACCAACAACCCATTAGCCAGAGCATCAAGCACCTTACCCTTAGTGCCAGTGCCAATGGCTATTGGCGTGAATTGCACATCATGCTTACGAACCTCTTCTATGTAATCCGGCGCGAACGTTATTTGAGCCACATCGTAACCTGCATCTTTCAACCGTGCCACTGTACTTTCCCAACCACGCCCTAAAAACGTTATCTCGTAATGGTTTTTCAGCTTGTCCGCCTTGTGAAACATCATATCAAAAGCTTCATCGGCAGCTTCTTGCATGTAAAGGTTGTTCTGACCAGCAACAAGAAGTCGTATCTTAGGTTTCGAGAAAGCGATTTGCTTTTGAGGTTCGGCCACATTATAATGGGGATGTCGTAAGAAATGGGCCTGGATGCCAGGATTAACGTTACGCAAAGATTCCGCATCAGCCTCGCCCACCAGGTGGTATTTCACCATTGCCGAATTCTCGTATGCTCCTTCCATACGCAAATACTTGGGATACATCATTACATTGCGCCTAAACATCATCCAGTTTTTAAACACAAAGCGCCTGCCCAACATGCGATAATAATACAGCGACTCGCAATCGGGAAGAGTATGTACGCACTTAAACCCCGCAAATTGTTTCGTCACTCGCGAAATGTCCTGTCCGTAAATCCAAATACCATCAGGTTGCAAGCCCTTTATCTCTTCTACAACCTTTGGCGAGAGCCGCATATAATTAAACAAAGGGTATTTAAGCAAAACACGTATAAATAGCAGATGCAGACGAAGCACCCACGATTGCCATCTTGGGCGTGGCAACAGCTTAATCGTCACATTCAGTTCCTCTTCCACTTCTTTTATTTTTGTGTCAGATAGCTGATTGCCGTTAAAGCTATATATGATAATCTCCACGTCTGCCGGCCTATGCACCATCAGGTGGTAGGGCAAGGCAGAAGTTCCCCGCACGTTCTCGGATGCAGGAGTTATCTGAGTAATAAGTACTAGTTTCATACTGTTTTCCGTATTTTTAGGGCGATGGAAAGTGCAAATGCAAAAAGGATTTCCTTAAAACGAAGTCCAAAATGTTTTCTCTTCTTTATCCAAAAGAAAATGTTTTTGCAGAGATTTCCCCTCAAATCATCGCCAATCATGTAAATCTTATCATGAACAACTTTGGAACGTACTCCATTTATCATGAAGGTTCTATACTTCTCATCCATTTCATTTTCAGTGGGCTCTTCTAAAAAGGCAGCTAACCAACTCTCATAAAGAAGTGTTGCCTCCATCTTAGTCTTGACGTTCGTACTTTTTGTAATCGATAGGCTATTCTGCCTATAAAGGAAAATGGGCTTTGAAACATGTGCGATTCCTTTCTCTTTGGCTGCTATATATGTACTTAGCCTATCAGAGCCCCAAGCCAAAGGCAATTTATAAAAGCCTCCTTTATTTATCAATGTTTCTCTGCGGAAAAGAAAATCCCCAATGAAACTCACCCTGCGCATAAACAAGTCATGCCACATCATCGAATAAACGGTTTCATACTCTGGGCGGTCATCTTGAATGCTAAACACCTCCGAGTTATCGTTAATAATAAAGGAGCGAGCATGATAAATATCTAGGTTGGGATACTTACAAATTATGTTAGAATACTCTTCAAGGCAATTAGGAGCCAACATATCATCATCACCCATGCATAAAATAAATTCACCATGAGACAATTCAAGTAAGCGATTCCAATTGTCAACAACGTCATATGCGCCTACATTCTTTTCGTTAGAGTAATATCTAATCCTATCATCGGCAAAAGAAGAAACGATGTCCTCTATACCTTCAGGAGAACAATCATTCAACACAACTATCTCAAAGTCCTTACACGATTGTGCCAAAATGCTACTGATACATTCGTGCAAGAATTTTGCTTTAAACGCGGGTATAAGTATTGAAAATTTCATCCTCTATCCATTTTAACCAAACAGTTTCTTTTTAAATGATGGGCTAAGGCCTTACTAAATAAGGTTGCGCCCCTTACATTCATATGATTACCATCGGCATATAGTTCTTTAATGTCTACAAATTCACGGTTAGCGTACCAATCAATCAGAGTTACGTTATTTTTTAAACAAAGGTCTCGCAATGGGTTAACGGTAAGAGAGGTTTTAAATCGATATCGAGGTGAAGCAACAAAAACCAGTTTTGTTTTATCCTTGAACTCTTCTATTAACTTCTTAGCAAAATACATCTTCACCTCATCAATTATATTATCCCGCGGTTCCTCTTGGTATAAGTCCTTACCAGAGATAATCTTTGTTGCAGGAGATGGCTCATATCCATCTTTCGGCAATTGTGATTTACCATCATAATAGTATTCTAAGAACTTCGAATGGTATTTGTACATTTGACTTACCATCTTTATCTTTTCGGTTTTATCTATTTTCCAAAATATAGAATCAATCCCCGTCTTATCATACCAAGGCCTTAACTCGTTAACAAATATGATATTGTCGTCTCTCGTCATTTCATCTAAAATTGGCAAAACATCGATTATTACCATCTTTGGCATATAACGCTGGCTAAGTATCTTAAGTTTAGCGTAGTCGGCTATAATCCCCATACCGTTTTCTCCACAATTGTAACAAGACATTCCTAGAGAGTCTGCTAAGATTTTTGGGTCATAATGCATTCTTGCCCGAGATGAGCCAAGGATTATCAGTTCCGCATGAGTACTATCACAGATATATTTTGTTTTTCCCGTCACACCTCCTCTTGCCTTTTCAAAAAGTCGCGTCATAACCACACCATATATGGCATCAATTATAAACAAGCCTATGAAGAAAAAGAATAAATTAAGTATTAAACGTTTCATCGCATTTAAGAGTTAAAACCCTGAATAAATAAATAATCCCCCAAACACGCCAGAAACACAAATGGAGAATAATAAGAGGTAATAAGTTGTCCAACGCACCACTTTATACTTATTATCTAGAAATTGTAACGACTTTAATTGGTTTTCGTCTGAAAAGTCTTTCCAAAAAACAATCAAAATTAAAGCAAGGGGAAATACATATTCCTTTATATTCACCGTCCCTGGCTCAACTAAACAACCCAGAAATAATATTGCATCATTTAATGTCGGCATACGGAAAAAGACCCAGGCAAAAGTCACTAGAACAAAAGTTATCAGTATACGGAGACTTTTTACCATACCAACAGAAGTTCTCTTGTTGTACCCCAAAGCCTTTTCTAATACTTGAAACACTCCATGAATTCCGCCCCATATAATGAATGTCCAATTTGCCCCATGCCAAATTCCACTAACTAGAAATGTAAGCATGATATTAAGATAATTCCTTATCTTAGAACATCTATTACCTCCTAACGTAATGTAAACATAATCCTTTAGCCACAGGGAGAGCGAGATGTGCCATCTATGCCAAAACTCAGTAACACTCTGAGAAAAATAAGGGCGGTTAAAGTTATTGATAAGCTCAAATCCAAGTATCTTACCAACGCCCATTGCCATAAACGAATAGCCAGCGAAATCACAATATATCTGGAACGCATAACTTATCATACACAATACCAGTTCTATACCGCCGTGAGATTGGAAATCGTTAAATACCAAGTTATTTCTTAATCCAAGATTGTCTGCGACGACAACCTTCAGAAACATGCCCCACAAAAGCCACTTCAAACCATCGACAATTTGTGCATAATTTAATTGTCTCTCTGATTTAATTTGCGGAAGCAAATCTTTCGCTTTACTTATTGGTCCAGAAGCTATCTGAGGAAAGAAAGAAATAAATAGCATGTAGTCCCACCAGTTCCTCTCCGCACGGATTCTTTGCTTATATACGTCAAACAAATAACCAACAGACTGTAAGGTGTAGAAACTAATTCCTAATGGAAGAGCCCAATTTAATCCGCGCAATTCTGTCTTTTCTCTAAAGGAAACGAAAAGACTATTTAACTGCATGATCACAAAATCATAATACTTGTAGAAAAACAACGGAGACAAAGCCAATATCAAGAAAAGGATAAACGGCATTTTCCCACTCTTCGTTTTTTCAAGAAATCTAGCCCCGATATATGTGATGAATGTTACCCAAAGAAGTATAAGAACATAGAGCGGCTCCCATTGCATGTACAATAAATAAGACACTGCAAGGAGCACATAGTTCCCTATCTTTCTGTTTTTTAATCCAAGGCTATCTCTTTTTCCAATAATAACGACAAGAAAGAATATAATTGGGAATAGCCACACAAACTGAAAGGTATTAAATATCATTGCCTACCAATTTTAATTTGCGATTAAACATGTCTTCAAGAACAGAACATAGCCCTAACTTGCTTAATGGTCTTCTCAACAGATTTGAAGATAGCAATCTCGTCTTGAATGGTTTTCGGTTTTCCCACAAAGGTTCATTCTTCCATAAGGTTTTAGATCTGTAATAAAAGAACTCGTCTTTGTAAGGGTGTACACAACCTTCTATCCATGGTCTTGCTCCTGAAAAATGAAGGACGACGGGGTTTTCAACACATTCTAACAAATCTGTCTTATACTTGCTATAATCAACTAACAGATAATTTGTTTTAAGCAGAAAATCTGATTGCAGATTATACTTAAAGTGAATAAATGTTTTCTCGTTTTGAAAAATCACATTCAATGGGTCTTGGTCTGGAAGGTAGATTTTATCCGCATTCTTTTCAATATAGTTAAACAGTCTTTTAGTTGCATTGGTCTTTCGCCAATACTCTAGATTTGCCAGCATGACGCCAGAATTGAAATATCCCTTATCATAGCTGTATCCAAGCCTGTTAAATTGGCTCATTTTTCCTTCTTGCCCATCATGAACAACAGCAACAGCCTTATCAGACAGTTCTGTGTTCCATAAGTCCAACAAAGAATGCCTAACAACAATATCGCAATCTAGATACAATACTTTATGCACGCTGTCTGGAAGCAATTCGGCCATTAAAAGCCGATAAAACACATGCCTCGTATAAAGAGGGGTCTCAAATTGCAGTACATCATCAATGTCCGCATCATTTATGCAAACAAAATGGATTGTTTTTTGGCGATACCCACCAATGGTCTTCCTTAACTTGTCTTTGCTCTCCTCCCTGAATTTATTATCCGTGAAAACGTAGAAATCAATTTTTTCATCTTGATTGTTCTCACAGACAGAACAGAACAAAATCCCACATTGCATTGTATAATTGTCGCTGGCGCAAGCAAGTATATTCATCATATCTCTTTCAAATAATTAATGGAGTTGTTACGTAAATCACAAAGTTTTTCATTAATATAAGCGTAATCAATATCTTCATACGTTTCAGTATCATCATCACAATCTACCAAAAACTGTTCCCCTCCAACTAATCGCAGAAGATTTACATACCGCATGTCTTGCTCATCTCCATACATAACAGCAAATAATCGTCTGTTAAAAACAAGAGAGAACGCTACACCATGAAAAGAAGAGGTAAATACTGCTTTGGCATGTTTAAATTTCCGAATAAAATCCTCTGGTGAATCTTTGTCGAAGTCGATAGTGGTAGTTTTAATCCCTCCTAATAACCTTGCAAAACGTTCCGCTTTTTCTTTTAATACATTAGGACGATGCTTACAAGGTCTTGCGCTAAAATATAAAACATAATCTTCTCGACTTTGAGACTTTGATGGGTCGTCCAGCTTATCCCAAATAGAACAATCGGCTAAAAGAGAAGGATCAAGGACTTGAAGCGAAGGAACTGAAAGAACTTGCTTCGAATTAATATAATCAGAAATGTCTTTTTCACGAACAGAAACTTTATCAAAATTCAATATGCTTTCAGACACTCCATTGTCCCAATGCCTCGTTAAATCAGCAAGCGTGGTACTTGCTGCATAACTTACTAATTTAGTTTTGGGTTCTCTCTTGAACATTCCCCAAAATACAGGATCAATTCCATTACATATTTTACTGTTCCAAACTTGATCACTTCCCACAACAATTGTGTCAAAATCGTGAGGTAAGTTATGGAGGTTACAAGGTTTGGTTAACTTAAAGTATTCATTCAGAAAATGATCAAAACGTTTCTTTCTCTCTTCACGCTTATTTTTTTCCTTGTTATAATACAAAAATGAACGCAGGTGAAAACCCAAAAGAAGTTTTAAGCGTTCTCTACCTGTAAAAGAATGCCTATCGTTTGCTTCTACATAAGGTTGTCTATAATCTATCACATAAACATCATGTCCGAGAGCTGATAGAGTTTCTTTCAATGCATAGCACTGCAAAACTGCACCATAATTAATTGCACGATGAAATGTTAGTATACCTATTTTCATGATTCACCTCCTCCTACAAAGTTCTTAAAAGAGCGCGCGATATTATCTCCAAGCATCTTTCTTAATATTTCTTTCCGCTTAGCAGCTTTGGATTTCACAACATTATTTATCATCCACAATGCCTCATTCTCTTGTTCCTCTTCTGTAAACACTTCTAAGAGTAAAGGCTTAGACAAGTCTTCAGTTTTTATAAATCGTGGCAACATTTCCTTAAAAGTTTTGTTGTTCTCGTGATAATGTTTGAAAGCGACTGCTTGCTGCATAAGATATAACATTACACTCTGCACTATTACCAAAATAAACCCCATCAAAATCGCCACCAGTAAGTCTAGGATTCCATATTTGATCACTACCTAACACCAAGGAGCCTAAATACGAAAAGCTGTCTTCTTTATGGTAGGGAGACAAATCTAAATATTCTTCCATAAATCTCTCAAAAACATACCAGCTCTTTATTCTTGTTGGTTTAACTATGACTTCAATAAATTGACGGACAATACATTTATATGTATTACGTGACAACCAGTATCTTAGATTAAATTTCCTAAAAGTATTAACAATATTTCTGGGTCTATAATTAACTACATTAACGGAATGACCTGATAGCTTTAAAAATTCTTTTAGACCATAAGCTTGTAAGACCGCTCCATCATAGTTGTGTGCACTATGAAAAGTAGTAATTCCAATTTTCATAACTTATTCTTTATTCTTGAAAGTAGCTTTGCTATAAAAATTTTTGTCTTGTAGATATAGCTCACATCTCCGTACTTATATGCCACGTATTTGAAACCTTTCTTTTTATAGTCTTCTAGAAAGTTTTGACGTTTTACATTTGGCTGTACACATTTTCTTAAAACATCCTGCATACACTCTTTCGTATTACTTGGTACTACTTCTAAATGTTCTGATGCTTTGTCAAAAATTGATTTACCAACCGAAGAATTTATAAATATTAAAGAAATCCCTTTATTATCTCTAAATTCTTGATGAGATGTCTTCTCCCAATGCCAAAAATCACCTAAAGAAATATCACCAACACGCTTTAAATTAGTATAATGACAATTGAAGCAGCTCTCCCTGTGAATTAAATGTGAATAATATAAATAAAGATAAGACTCTGTAATAATTTTTTTCTTATTATTAAAGATATATGTTTCTATTGCACCTTCCCAGCCTAAAAGTTTGTCTCTCATATTTACTTTCTGTAAAGAAGAGGAATATTTAGACTCAAGGTAGGATAAATAATCTTCCCATATGCTAGGAGCACCTACACCATGACATAAAAGGTCAACTGTGATTAATTTACCTGTTTTAATCCTTTCGGTTTGTTTCCTTAAATTCACTATTTGGCAAGGAAGCCCAGAGAATAAAACCAACCTGTCATTTTTTAACTCGTTTATAACATCTAAAAATATACCATCTAAATTGCTTTGTACATACTTCGATCCTTTTATTACATTTAGTGCATCTCTATTAATTATCTTACAATGACTAACTCTAAAGTCTTTTAAATAAGACGCGCCATAAACGATGCCACCTTGAGCAAGTATTGTTTCAGCAATGGCTGCGAACGCACCGCCACTTTGACTTTGACTTAATTTTTGTTCGTCTTTTAATCGACCGGCATATACAAGTGGTTCTTTGAAATCATTAAAGTTTTTATAAGATGGTATAAATTGACAATCTCTGAAACATTTCCCACAATTTGTACATAAATCATTATCTATTAATGGATATTTAAAACCCATTTCATTTGGCATCATTTTAATAGCCCCAAAAGGACACGACACAACACATGCGGTACACCCACAACATTCATGAAGTTTCTTACTATCAACCCTCAACATATCACCGAACTAATAACTTTTTGTATAAATTTAATGATGCATTTTTTATTGTATACCTCTCAGAGGAAGAACAACCTATGAAATAAATAGACAACAACGTAATAACTAATGTTAATCCTATTACCACTATAAAAGAAGAAAAACTATTAGATAAACTACAAGACAAATAAACCGGTAAAGCCGCAGCCACGATACCTATTAACGCAACTCTGCAAACTACATTTTTAATATAAATTCTTACGCTTAATCCTATCATTCTCCGTAATAAAATTAACCGCACAACAAGGCAACATAAGCTTAGAACAAGAGCAACTATAAGAGTGATTTCTGGGGGAAACCCTCTTTCTAAGAAAAAATAAGAGAACGGCAGACAAAGAAACTGAAAGACTCCTATTATCAACTGGTAATTCCTTATATTACCAGTAGCTAGAATAGCTGTAATTAACGGACGGGATGCAGAATCACATAAAGCAAACAGCAGAATTAACCTCACAAACCAAATTGTATGTTCGGGCACAACTTTTAGCCATATTTTTAAAATATATGGTGTCTCTACCATAATAGGTAAAGATAAAAACAATAAAAGGTATAACGAAAATTTTGAACTCTTATAAATAAGGTCCAACATATATGCTTTATCATTAGCTGCATAAGATTTTGTAATCTGTGGGTTTACAGCTGTCATAAAATTAGAAGCAAAGCTATTTACAGCACCATTTACTTGATCAGCTATGCCACGGGCAGCATTAACAGTTGGCCCTACATATAAATTCAACAGGACATTTGAACCTTGATCTCTTAGAATTGCTGATGACGAACCAATAAAAGTCCAGCCAGAAAAAGCAAACATTTCTTTCATTAAAGACTTATCTATATAAAAGTGCCATTTTGTTTCTGCAAAATGCCGTTTACAATATATTCCATTTAAAATTCGTATGATAATATAAGTCGCTAAAAGAAGAAAGGAATAAGTTATCAACTTGTCAAAAAAAGAAAAAGGCAATAAGAGCACTATTGCTAATTTTAACAATGTATGAGTAATTCCCAAATAAGCAAACGCTTTCATGTGTTCATGAGCAACAATGATTGCATTATAAGGAATAGTTATAAGATCAAGCACAAGTGCTATAACAGATGTATGGAATACACATTTTGCAGCAAACATTCTACTTGGATCTATATTCAACTTTTCAGACAGAAACCATAAACCCAAAGTTTCTGACACAATAATAATTAAGATTGATAATATTATTTGGATATTTACAGATGTACAGAATATTTTATTAAGCTTATCAATATTTCCTTTACCCAATTCAAATGTTAAAAAACGACTGATAGCTCCCGATAGTGAAGAAGACAATATTATGAACATAGCAACGAAACCGCCAACCACATTATATATACCATAATCTGTTATGCCTAATTCATTAATTATAATACGACTTGTATAAAGAGATACTAATAATGAGAAAAACGTTCTAAAATATAGTGCTAACGTGTTCTTTGCTATACGTTTATTGTTAGATGATACGTCTGACATTATAATGTTAATTTATAATACGCCAAAAAGGAATGGACTCCAAAGGATAAACGGGACAAATAAGGTCCAAAACCGCTTTTTCAGTGCCGTCAACCAAGTTTCTCTTGAAAAAGAAGTCTTCCCAAAGAAAAACAAATAGCCAGAAAGTATAAAGAATGAAGGTACTGCAGCCCTTGCTATGACCTCAGTAATTACCAACCTTAACAAGTTATATGCGTCTATATCGCTAAAGTTTGCCCAAGAAATAGAAACTTCACCCAATGGAGTTCCCATACCCTGGTTATGGATATAAACGATAAGAACAATTAAAGGGAAACGAATAAAAGAGATTGTTTTTGACTGTAGTTCACCAATGTTGTTCATATAAATCACACATAATATCTTCTAAGGAGCACCTCCTTATGTTTTTAACTCTGTTTATTCTAGAAGAATAGAAAAGCTAAGTTACAAAAGTTCATCCTTAAACCAACAAGCACTCATCATAAAATGCGTCTAAGGTTTACCATCTATCCTTACAATCTTCCAGCAATTTGTTTTTCTCGATGGCACATTGCATCAAGCCATCGCCCTGTTTCTTTCCCATCTCGCCTCAGAGCATACATAGAGCAATATTGCCCGTATATCCAGAGCGTTGTGCGGACGTCCTTCTCTCATTTCACACACATTGGAGCAACTGCCCTAAAACGCGGTGGTGTATATCGTTGGGAGTTGATAGCCTAAGCTTGTTTGTAAAAGTATGTACGCGATATGTTGCTGTTCTCTCTATTATCTCATAGGCATCGGGTACGGTCGTCATCAGAGACTTTTAAGTGTTTACATCAGAAACGAATTGCAAACAGCATCTACAATGTTGACAACACTAAGGAGCGCAGGGCAATGCCTATACCCTCTCCTCCCCATCCCCATACAAGAAGTATGGATATAGGATACTTTCTAACTTTCTGCCAATACAACACCCGCCCTAGAACAACACCTGTTCGCAGGTTCTTCATTGTGCATGCTGCTTACAATATGCAAAACTATATATTTTTTTTAACGGTGCAAATATATCTTGAAATGAGTTTTAGGAGAAAAAAGAAATGAACATTTTCAAGAGGCTTTGGAATACCTTTTCCATCACCTCCATATCGTTTAGATCTGACAGACTTTCACTCTGTGGCATACACCTTTACACGTCCAGGACGACAGGACATGGCAAGCGCATGTAACTCTCGGAGTATACCTTCGCTTTCGCTTTTATATTCCCAGCCATTCAATTGTTTTCTTGGCCAAATAACGTATTATACCACCTACTAAAAGGCTTATTACCATCAGAACCATGAAAATAACCAATGGATACTTGAACCCATAAATTACATCGTGGAACAAATAATAACAGAAGAAAGTATGCGAGAGCCACACGATCATGCTGTAATCTCCAAGATAACCAAGAATACGCTTTACCATCTGCGGCATGGGTAGCCTAAGTACCAATAGAATTACCAAGAAAGAGTAAATGGGGTCGAAAGCTGCTGTGGGCAGAATACACCTAAGAGCGAACAAAACAAACAATGCAACATAAATAAACGTTCCCCTAACTAGTGGCTCCTTAACATACTTACTCTTAAATAGCAAGATACCTAAGACGATAGAGAAGAGGAACTGAATATATTCGACAACTAATGCCACCGCCAAATGGGAGTAAACAAACGAGCCATAACGGCTAAAAAGAAAAGAAGAAACCAAGTATAGGAAGAAGACACAAGGGACAGCCCATCTTAACCCTACCCTCTCTCGACAATCTTTATTATATATAAAGAAGAGATGCTGATTAAGGCATAGGGCAGCAAGAACCAGGTTTCGTAGTTGTAGGTATGGCTCCACGACAGCAGATTGAGTAGTATATCTGTTATTGAACCAGGATACTGTGTGGGTTTAATGAATGCTCCAATAGGTACGAAAACAAGTAATATCAACCAATAATGTATGTACAGCTTGAGTAAGCGTGGAATTTGCGTTCGAGGAGACAATCGATTATTATAATATAGGTAGGCAAGTCCGTACCCACTAAGTATCAGGAAAAAGCTTACAGGTGTACACAATCGGGTTAGGAAATAGGCTAAAGGTTGTCCATTTGGCAGGTTAAAGTCCGTATAGTTTCCCACTTCACTTTCCTTTAAAAAAAGATGCAACCATAACATCATGATTATGGCTACTCCTTTCAAGATATTTGTTTCAGCTCGTGAAACATTATTCTCCATTGTTTTAAGAATTAAACGGTTAATACTATAAGTTTCAACTGCAATCTCTAACATGTTGGTGCAAAAGCATGCCCATGATAGCTGCATTAATCCTAATAAGGTTCATAACACTAGCAGGTGCCACACCCATTCTCACTACAAATAGATTTAGGGAAGAGCACAAACTGCAAGATTGCGAACTGCAAAATTAGCAAATTAAAACAAAAACACAAACAATTAAACTTCAAAAATGTAAAACAACTTGTTATTGTCACCGCTTAACAAAGACTCTGCCTTTTACTCGCGCACCACCAAGTTCCGCCTTTTGCAAGGTACTTGGTAGCCAGAAAGTCAACAAAACGCCGATTCTTACAACTACCCTCAACCCTAAACAAAAAATGATAGCCCACCATAAGAACGTTCAGGCAAACAATTCAACTGCAACGCAATTAAGCCAAGTCAGCTAAAATGTGCCTTTCACGTTTCTCCGAATAAAATTATTTGGTTAAATTTAGTACTTATGCATACACCCACAAAGCAACCCCTTCTAGCGAAAGCAAATGCTTAAAAGCAAGCTATCTGCTACCAGTTCCAACCTTCATTTCTCCTTCCACTACACATCTTTGGGAGCGTCAGCTACATTTGTCACCATTTAGCCTTTCTAGTTTGGCTAGTCCCCGTAATCTTTCACCCTTCATCACCTGGATTCAACCCTTTAAAATCACTGTTTGAAACGAATTTTGCCCACATAAGGCACATGTTTTCAATTGAACGGAAAACCTAGCACCCCAACTCTCTGTATATTTTGATGTTTCTAGCCTTGAATTTAGCTGCAAATAACCTTGCGTTTTGTTGCTGGTAGCAGAATTTGTCTTGACCTATAAGATTTCTATAAATTGAAGAGGTGTTTATTACCTTTGTGCAGCAAAACCAAGATAAACACTCCTCTTCATGTACGAAGTACTGGACAAAGGATACGATAAAATCAAAAGAATCAGCCCCGTTTGCCTGTGGATAAACGTTGTTATGTATCAAAAGTGACCTGGCGGAAGTCATTTAAGCCGCCCTATGCAAGTTGAAAACAGGCTGTCGATGGCAGATTACTTCTGCGTTTCCATGATGCTGTCTCCGTTTGTCGTAAGCAGCATGCCCTGCAACCGTTGGCGCTGACGACAGTAAGCGAGGATGTTTTCCATGCCGTTGGCCATGTCTGTGTATACGGCACAATTATTTTTGTCTTGTTTTCGGCAAGAATTTTAACATTATGAGTGCCCTTTTCGCCCACCAATCGTTCACCTTGCCGCAAATAATCGATTCTCGCGAAGGTTCGTTTTGATGCAAAAAGGGAGCTGTTGTAAATGCTGGCAAAATGAATATTTATTTAAAGAAACCGTCATTTGCACCAACTTTTGGGCTATTTGCAGCAAAATGCGGTGCAATATGCCGCTAAATGCAATGCGTTTTGATGCTAAACGTAACGTGTTTTGGTGCTAAATGCAGTGCGTTTTGGTGCTAAATGCAAGGTAAAATGCCGCTAAACGCTGTGCAAAATGGTGCTAAATGCAAGGCGAAAAGCATAAATATCCGCTGCAATTGTATAAACAAAACCTTTCAGTACCATTAAAAACATGGCTAAAAGGGGCGAAATAGCCATTAAAAAGTGGGGTTTTAGGGGCTAAAAGTGGGTATTTGGGAGCGAAAAAATTGTGAGTTGGCGACCATCTAGAAAGGCAAAATGGTGCAAAATGCAGGTTTTGTTCTTAAAAACAGACAAGATAAAAGACGTGAAAGGCAAAAAATAGTGGCTTTTTACCTACTTTATAACCTGCATTCTCGCTAGAACGGAGTGAAAATTAGAGCGGTATTGTAAAATAAAGAATAACATTTTAAGTTGGTGAGTTGGTGAGTTGGTGAGTTGATAAGCTGAGGGGTTAACAAGTTGATAAGTTGACAGGTTAACAAGTTAACCAATTGACAAGTTAACCAATTGACAAGTTAACCAATTTGCAAGTCAACCAGTTGACAAGTTAATCAATTGGCAAGTCAACCAGTTGACAAGTTAATCAGTTGGCAAGTTAACCAGTTGACAAGTTAATCAATTGGCAAGTCAACCAGTTGACAAGTTAACCAATTTGCAAGTCAACCAGTTGACAAGTCAACCAGTTGACAAGTTAACCAGTTGGCAAGTTAACCGATTGACAAGTTAACCGATTGACAAGTTAACCAGTTGACAAGCAGATGAGTTGTCGGTTCACAAGTTGACAGGTTCGCAAGTTGACAAGTTAATGAGTTGACAAGTTAATGAGTTAATGAGCGAACGGTCGGACTAATTGCCGCGTTTACTTAATCCATTTCTGATTATCAACTTATCAACTTGCCAGCTAAGTTCTCATTAACTCGTAAACTTGCCAACTAAAACATCGTCGATTCGCCTACTTGTTAACTCGTAAACTTGTCAACTGGTTAACTCGTAAACAGGTCAACTGGTTAACTCGTCAACTCTTAACATCACATCCTTTCCACCTTTGCCTCTCTTCGCTGCGAATACGGCATCTTCTTGCCATAGCCAATGCGGATTAGGATGGTGGGGTGTTCGTTAGTTAGCCCCAACTTCTGTGCTAGCTGCACAGACAACGTGGGTTCTTCGTTGGGCTGGTTAAGGTAAGCGTGCGCAATTCCCATCTGCGTAGACCTTAAAAGGATGCGTTCAAGGGTTCGTCCCAAGTTCACCCATTGTTCAATCGTGTTGTCTTGGCTGGTCAGCAACACGAGGTGAGAGGCGGATGCAATGTTCTTGCCATCGCTCTTGTTCTGCTTTTTCTCATTGATGGCCTTGGCCATTATCGGCTTGGCGATAAACTTGGGCACGTTTGGCGCACCGAATACGGCATAGCTTAGTCCGTCTTTCGTTTCATCCTGATGCTTCTTGTTATACCGCATCCACTGCTGTAACTCCGCTTTAAAAGCCTTATTGTGCATTTGCAGTCGGTTTCCGGCATACACCATTTCGGCAATCGCGGCGTATTCTGCCGAACCATTCTTAAAGAAATGCACGCCAACGGAAGGCTCCGCACCGATATTCTTTAACAAAACAATGCTGTCTTCGGGAATAATTAGGCCGTCATAACGGCTCCTATTGGTCTGCCGCAGGGCGATTTGTGCGAACAAGGGACTTTCCATGTGATGGCTTTGCTTAGTGAGAAACACTTTTATCACGCCTTCGTGGGTAACAGTCACTCTTGTTTCGTAGCCCTTATGGGCGGCTGCAATGCAAAGATTTTCGGCAGCACAGCCAAGACTCACGAACAATTCGCGGTGATTTGGGTCTACAACTGGCAGCGACTTGGTGAAGTCGGGCAGAATATCTATCTCTCCGTCTGCTATCTTAAACAACCACGGTTGTGTGTTATGGCCCGATGGGGCCTTAACTGCCTGAGCTATCATAAACAGATAGTCGGGTTCTTGGGCAAATACATTACTCATCATTCCTATAAATAAGATAAGTGTTACAAATATTTTTTTCATCGCTGGATAAGTTAATGAGGTTACAAGTTTACGAGTTTACGAGGTTACAAGTTTACGAGTTTGCAAGTTAACGAGCTGACGAGCTTACAAGTTGACGAGCTTACAAGTCTGCAAGTTTACAAGTCTGCAAGTTAACGAGGGTGTAGGTGGACAGTTTACGAGTTTACCAGTGGATGCGTTGCAAGTTTACGAGTGCACTCGCCCTCTTATCCACTTGTTAACCCGTCAACAGGTTAACTTGCTTTATCCATAAATCAATCATTAAGTCTAGCCCTTTAACAACCTGCTCCCAACCTTCGTTGCTCCGTAAGTTGATGCCGTTATACGTTGGGCTTTGCTCCTCTATCAGCACCAAATAGCTGATAGAGGCAGAGAGGATGGTGGCCAAGGCTGCAACATCGGTGTGGTGAGAATGGGTAAAACCGCTCACCGCCTTTATCAATTCGCAGCCATTTCGTTCCCTACGGTCGCGCAACTGCCGAATGTTCTCATTGTCGGTGGTAAGTTCCCAACGGCACAATCGCCTCAACGTAACGTCGTTTCGTAGCTGTATTATTTGCTCGCGAAACATCCGTTTAAGGCTTCCAGCAACATCCGCCCCGTCGATAGCGTGTATATCCGTGTTGGCCCAATAGTCTTTGCTCAGCAAGTAGTGGGCAATCAAATCGTCTAATCCGCCAAAATAGCGGTAGATAAGCATCTTTGAAACGCCTGCTTTTTGGGCTATGGCGTTGACGCCAAGCCGTTCGAAACCATCGTTGGCAATGATGTCGTCAACCGCTTGGAGTATCTTCTGTTGTGTTAGTTCCCTATCTTTCATTCCGTTTGCCTTTTAACATGTTACCAATAAGTAACTACAAAGTTAGGTTACTCGTTGGTAACATGCAATAAAGAACTGTTAATTCTTTCGCTTTTACACAAAGTTTAACGCATGAAAGAGGTGCAGCTAGAGCTCTTTTGGGCACAAGAAAGCTAGGAAGAGCCGATGTTTACCAGGTGATTAAGAGGGCAATAGAGCATTAAAGCGCGTTAACAAACGTAACGCGCCCACAAGATGGCCTTCCCCCTGCAAAGGGATAGGGGTAAAGAAGATGTGTTTACTTCGGGAAAACGTAGGAAGTATGGGTGAGGTTGACTTCACCCATGCCCCCTCCTAAGCCTACTATGTCTTTCTTAAAGCATGTTCTAAAAATGCCACTTTTATTTCTTTTCTCCTTTTAAAGTTCGCCCTTCATTGCCTTAAAAGATAGCGTTTTCGGTCTATCTTTCCATTAGGAGTCAGTGCTAAGGCCTCTACCTGCTCGTAGAAAAGCGGCACTTGGTGGGTTTCTAGCCGTTCTTTCAGTCGGCGAGCCAAGTCTTTGGCGTTCATTTCAACATCGCCATCAGCAACAACGAGCAACTTCAACGCTTGCCCTAGGATGGGATGGGGCACGGCTATGCAAACACAAGCCTTTACTTCGGCAAAGCTGTTGGCCGCGGCCTCAACTTCTTGCGGACTAACCTTAAAGCCGCCTGTATTGATGATGTCGCTGTCCCTACATTTAAATTGCAGACGGCCTTGCTCGTCTATCTCGCCGCAGTCGCAAGTGGTAAAGGTTTCCTCTGTTAGCGGTTCATAAGTTGTTTGTTCGCCCATGCGCAGGTATCCGCTCATCAGCGTATCGCCTGCACAACGTATATGGCCTTCGGGCGTAATGTCGAAACGCGCGTTAGGCAGAGCATGGCCCACGCAGCCTGCCAGCTGATGGTGCGTAAACTCGAAGGTTGCCACCACGCCCGTCTCGGTAGAGGCGTAGGTGTTGAATAGGCGTGTATGGGGCAGTTGCTTGTGCAAATCTGCCATTGTGGGCACGTCTAAGGCATCGCCACCTGTCTCGATAAAGACCAGCTTGATGGCTGCTTCTTCCATCTGCTTACCGCCAAACTTGGTAAGCATACGTATGCACGACGGCACAAGGAAGGCTCCCACGCCCTTTTCCTGGCTAGACGTAAGCAGGGAGAAGAACTCGTTGAAGTCGAACTTGGGCATCAGGCAGCACGTTGCCCCCACCAACATGGTGGCCCAGACCTTAGACAAACAGCCCAAATGGTTGAGCTGACCTGGAACAACAAACCTAATGTCGTGGCGATAAGCTTGCCCATGCACGATGTTCACGGCACTGGCCACTATGGCTCGCGTGCCAATAACCACTCCTTTGGGCGCGCCCGTGGTGCCAGTAGTGAAAAGTACATCGGCCGAACCCTCTGGAAAGTAAAACCCTTGCAAGGCTTTCTCCATCCGCACAGTTTGTTCGGGCGTGGCGGCGGCAGGCAAAAGCACGGCCACTGCCCCCGCAACATGCACGGCAAAGTAGCTAATAAGGAAGTCGGCATCGCAACTTGCCCTTAGCACCACGCCTTTTCGCGGCATGCCTTGGTAGTGTTGGGCGCGCAACATCGTGCGTTGGCGAAGTTCTGCATAGGTAAGTTCTTCGCCATTCAGCACCATCGCCACCCTTTCGGGGGCGTTCTGCGCGTGCTTTTCTATGTGCTGTTCAATGCTAAGCATCGGTATTTTGCTTTCGTCTAACCATCTCGGCCAAGGTGTCTAGGCTCTTAAAGTTGGCTGGTGTGGCATCGGTGGCATCCACTTCAATGCCAAAGTTGTCGGCCAAGAGCATCATAATCGTTGTTACGTCCAACGAATCCAGCTCGGCCATCAAGAACTGCGAGTCGAGATCTACCAGTGGTAGTGCCCCTTCAAGTATGTTTCTTATTTTCTCTTTCATTGCTTATTGGCAGTTTTGCATTTGTTGCTTGTACCTTGCGCGAGCGCATAGCCACTAGGCAAAGTAAAGCACACACAAAATTAATAACAATCGTCCAAACAGCAAGCTTTTTGTTGGGAAAAACCTTCAAGGCATGTTCTAACACACGATGTTGTTGCGCATTTCTAGCCCTTACATCAGCAAACGCGCGAGGTTACTTTACACATGGCGCCTCTGCATGTCGTGTTGTATTGACCGCCAATTCTTCAATAAGTAAGAAAAGCTGGTCGATGTTTACATCCAACCAACGCCTTCCCACAAAAGCTACACGGCCGCTAAGCAAGTCGTTACTTACTAAAAAACGTTAAAGCCTTTATATATAATAAGGTGTATGCAAAAGTTTTATTTACTTTTGCGCGGCAAATGGCATGTGCGCCGTTGGGGTGTACGCCCCTTAGCCGCATGCACAGAACTTAAAATAACAACACCATGCAACAAAACTTAGTGATTGTAGAGAGCCCCGCAAAGGCCAAAACCATAGAGAAGTTCCTTGGAGAAGACTTCAAGGTAATGTCGAGCTACGGACATATCCGCGACTTGAAAAAGACTGGATTGAGCGTAGACCTCGACACCTTTGAGCCTTTCTACGAGATTTCGGACGATAAGAAAAAGGTGGTGGCCGACCTGCAAAAGGCTGCAAAAAGCGCCGAACGCGTATGGTTGGCAAGTGATGAGGACCGCGAAGGAGAGGCCATTTCATGGCACTTGTGCGAGGTTTTGGGTCTAGACGAAGACAAAACCAACCGCATTGTGTTCCACGAGATTACGAAACCGGCCATTCTTCGCGCCATTGAAGAGCCGCGCCGCGTTGACATGAACCTCGTAGATGCGCAACAAGCACGCCGCGTACTCGACCGAATGGTGGGTTTTATGCTCTCGCCCATACTCTGGCGCAAGGTAAAACCGTCGCTCTCGGCTGGTAGAGTGCAGAGTGTTGCCGTGAGATTGGTGGTAGACCGCGAGCGCGAGATTAACGCTTTCAAGCCCGAAACCTTCTATCGCATCGTTGCTATCTTCGCCATTACCAACGACGAGGGCGGCATGACCGAGGTAGATGCCGAACTAGACACGCGATTTAAAACCCACGAAGAGGCGCTGGCTTTCCTCGAAAAGTGCAAAAACGCCGAATTTACCGTCGAAAGCGTCAGCAAAAAGCCCTTGAAACGCTCGCCTGCTCCGCCCTTCACCACCTCTACCCTGCAACAAGAGGCGGCCCGAAAACTGGGGTTCAGCGTGTCGCAAACCATGATGGTGGCCCAACGACTGTACGAGAACGGACGCATTACCTACATGCGTACCGACAGCGTTAACCTATCTGGCCTTTGCATCAATGCCACGAAGGAAGAGGTTACCCGCCTATGGGGCGAACAATATAGCCTGCCGCGCAACTTCCACACGCACGCAAAGGGGGCGCAAGAGGCGCACGAGGCCATTCGCCCTACCTATATGGATGCCACTAAAATAGACGGAACGCAACAAGAAAAAAAGCTGTACGACCTGATTTGGAAACGTACGGCCGCCTCGCAGATGGCCGAAGCGCAACTCGAAAAGACGCGCGTTACCATCAACATCTCGGGAACTAGCGAACATTTCGTGGCTACGGGCGAGGTTTTGACATTCGACGGATTCTTGAAAGTGTACCGCGAATCTACCGACGACGAAGACGACAACCAGTCGGATGCTTCGCGAATGCTGCCTCCCATCAACGAGGGCGACAAGCTAGAACGCCGCGAAATAACCTCGATAGAACGCTTTACACAGGGTCCTGCACGTTATACCGAGGCCAGTCTTGTGCATAAGATGGAGGAATTGGGCATCGGTCGCCCGTCTACCTACGCCCCAACCATCAGCACCATCCAACATCGCGAGTACGTAACCAGGGGCGACAGCAAGGGCAAAGAACGCCAATACCTGGTAGATACGCTTAAAGGCATCGTGATAACGACTAAGAATAAGAAGGAGAACGTTGGCGGCGACAAGGGCAAACTGTTGCCTACCGACGTAGGCATCGTGGTGAACGACTTCTTGATGGACAGTTTCCCCACCATCATGGACTATAACTTTACGGCGCATGTTGAAGAAGATTTCGACCGCATTGCCGAAGGAGAAGAAGAGTGGAAGGCCATGATGAAAGCCTTTTATGCCGACTTCGGCCCTACGGTAGACACGGTGATGAACGCTCGTTCGGAGCATAAGGCCGGCGAACGCGCCCTAGGCGAAGACCCCGCAACGGGCAAACAGGTGCTTGTAAAGATTGGCCGATTCGGCCCCGTGGCGCAGATTGGCGTTGCAAGCGACGACGAAAAGCCGCGTTTCGCTAACCTTACCGCAGGCCTGAGCATCGAAACCATCACGCTTGAAGAGGCTCTCGAACTGTTTAAGCTGCCTCGTACGGTGGGCGAATTCGAAGGTAAGCCCGTGGTAATTGGTTCAGGGAGGTTCGGCCCGTACATCCTGCACGACAAGAAGTACACCTCGTTGCCCAAAACCGAAGACCCACACTCGGTTACACTCGAAACTTCGGTGGCACTTATCGAGCAAAAGCGCATGCAGGAAAAGCAAAAGCACTTGAAATCATTTGCCGAAGACCCGAAACTAGAAGTGATAAACGGTAAGTTCGGCCCATACCTGGCTTACGACGGCAAGAACTACAAATTGCCCAAAGAGCTGCACGAAAAGGCTAGCGAACTTACCTACGAGCAATGTATGGAATTGGTGAAAGCTGCGCCTACAAAGCCCAAGCGCACCACCAAGGCATCTGCGGTCAGCAAGGCAAAGAAATAAACATAAAGTCTGCAAAAGGCTCCACTAAACAAAGCGTTCAGGATAATATGCAAAACGGCTTGCCAAGCACCGCAACGCCCAATAAGGGCAAAGGCGCGTGCCATCGCATCATACTCATTGGCTATATGGGGGCAGGAAAAACCACCATAGGCAAGGCTTTGGCCGCCGAGTTGGGCCTGCGTTTCTACGACCTGGACTGGTATATCGAGTCGCGCATGCGCAAAACGGTGGCTCAACTATTTGCCGAAATGGGCGAAGAGGGCTTTCGCCGCATCGAACGAAACATGCTACACGAGGTAGCCGAGTTCGAAGACGTGCTTATTAGCTGTGGTGGCGGCACGCCATGTTTCTTCGACAACATGCAGTACATCAACCAACAAGGCCAAACGCTATACCTTAAAGCCTCGCCCGATGTACTGTACAAGCACTTAAAGATGGGCAAGTCGGTGCGCCCCCTGTTGCTGAACAAAACGCCCGACGAGGTAAAAGCTTTCATCAGCGAGCAACTTGCCGCGCGCGAACCTTTCTACCTACTGGCCCATCACACGCTCGACGTAAGTCTGATGGACAATTTCGAGAAGATAAAGCTGTCCGTGGCACAGGCAAAAGAGGTGCTGGGCGTATAGTTGGTGGATTAGTAGACGGGGTGACAAGAGGACAAATAGACAAGATGATGGGTTAACGAGTGGACAAGATGATGACTTGACGAGATGACGGATTAACAAGTAGACGAGTGGACTAATGGACAAGATGACGGGTTAACGAGTGAACAAGAGGAGTGGAAGACCATCTTTTCACCCTTTCACTTTTTCACCTTTTCACCTTTAAACGGTGGACAAGTTGATGGGCGCAGCTATCTTTTCACCTTCTCACTTTTTCACCTTTTCACCTTTAACAGCCTTTTCACTTTTTAACCTTTACTCATCTTTTCGGTCAACGAACATTAATATAAGAAACCAAAATAGCAGAAATGAAGAAATGGACTATTGAAGATTCGAAGGAACTATACAACATCAACGGTTGGGGCACTTCGTTTTTTGGCGTTAACGATAAGGGCGACGTGTACGTGTCGCCATGTAAGGACAACACCGAGATTGACTTGCGCGACGTGATGGACGAGCTGGCTCTGCGCGACGTTACGTCGCCAGTACTGCTGCGCTTTCCCGACATCCTCGACAGTCGAATCGAGAAAACAGCAAGCTGTTTTAGGCAGGCAGCCGAGGAATATGGCTACAAAGGCGAGAACTTTGTTATCTACCCCATCAAGGTTAACCAAATGCAGCCCGTGGTTGAAGAGATTATCTCGCACGGCCGCAAGTTTAACCTTGGCCTCGAAGCAGGCTCTAAACCCGAACTGCACGCCGTTATCGCCGTGCAATGCCAAAGCGATTCGCTCATCATCTGCAACGGATACAAAGACCAAAGCTACATCGAACTGGCCCTATTGGCACAAAAAATGGGCAAGCGCATATTCCTTGTTATCGAAAAACTGAACGAGCTGGAACTCATCGCGCGTGCTGCGAAGAAACTAAATGTGCGCCCCAACTTAGGCATTCGCATTAAGTTGGCCTCATCGGGTTCGGGTAAATGGGAAGAAAGTGGCGGCGATGCAAGCAAGTTTGGCCTAACAAGTAGCGAGCTGTTACAGGCACTCGAACTGCTAGACCAAAAGGGTTTGCACGACTGCCTGAAACTGATACACTTCCACATCGGGTCGCAAATAACCAAGATACGCCGCATACAAACCGCCCTACGCGAGGCATCGCAATTCTATGTGCAGCTGCATAAGATGGGTTACGATGTAGATTTCGTGGATTGCGGTGGCGGACTGGGCGTGGACTACGACGGAACGCGCTCGCCAAGCAGCGAAAGTTCGGTAAACTACTCGATACAAGAATACGTTAACGACTGTATCTACACCTTTGTAGATGCAGCCAACAAGAACGGCATCGAGCATCCCAACATCATTACTGAAAGCGGACGCTCGCTAACGGCTCACCATAGCGTGCTGGTTATCGACGTGTTGGAAACGGCCACGCTGCCCGAAATGAAGGAGGAATTTGAGCCTTCGGAAAACGAACACCAACTGGTAAAAGACCTCTACGACATTTGGGACAACATCAACTCGCGCTCGATGCTAGAAGATTGGCACGATGCAGAGCAAATTCGCGAAGAGGCTCTCGACCTATTTGCGCACGGTCTGGTCGACCTACGTACTCGAGCAGAGATAGAAAGCATGTACTGGAGCGTGTGTCGAGAAATTAACACCATTGCCAAAGGCTTGAAACACGTGCCAGAAGAGTTGCGAAACATGGACAAATTACTGGCCGACAAGTACTTTTGCAACTTCTCGCTGTTCCAATCGCTGCCCGACAGCTGGGCTATCGACCAGCTTTTCCCCATCGTTCCCATACAAAGGCTAGACGAAAGACCCACACGCAACGCCACGTTGCAAGACATAACCTGCGACAGCGACGGCAAAATCGCCAACTTTGTTACCAATCGCCACATCTCGCATGTGTTGCCTGTGCACACGCTACGTAAGAACGAACCTTACTATTTGGGCGTGTTTCTCGTTGGCGCTTATCAAGAAATACTTGGCGATATGCACAACCTGTTTGGCGATACCAACGCCGTACACGTATCGGTTAAGGATGGCAAGTACCACATAGACCAAATCTTCGATGGCGAAACGGTTGAAGAGGTTCTCGACTATGTGCAATATAACCCCAAGAAACTGGTCAGACAACTCGAAATTTGGGTTACTAAGAGCGTTAAGCAAGGCAAAATCTCGCTCGAAGAGGGTAAAGAGTTCCTCTCAAATTACCGCTCTGGGTTGTACGGATATACTTATTTGGAGTAAACTATTGAGGGGGGATGCGCGTACATCCCCCCAACTTTTTTGTTTGAATATTGGGATGTCCCCAAAATCGCCCGCTAAGGTTCGGTCGGCATGCTCGGCCTACCTTGTCTTAACCCCAATCGGTTCATTAGAGCCGCTTAGATTTTGTTTGGTTGCTAACCATCTTATCTGGCTTATTCTTGAAGGCGCAGCGGACTACGTCGAAAGAATATGACACACAAGATGCCGACAAGCAAACGGAAGATGAGCAGAAAGCGATGGAAACAACCTAAAATTACTGATAAGCGGTATAACCATCGATTGGGATTTAACGCTTTACCTACAAGTTGAAAACTGGCTGCTAATGGCAGATGGTTTCTGTGTTTCCAGCAGATGGTTTCTGTGTTTCCATGATGCTGTCTTCGTCAGCCGCGAACAGCATGCCCTACAACCGTTCGCGCTGGTGTTCGTAAGCGTACGTGTTTTATGCGCCGTTGCCCATACACGCGTACGCACCACAATCGCCCATGTCCAGTTTTCAGCAAGAAATTTAACACACTGACTGCCCTTTTTGCGGCACCAACCGCCCGCCTCGCCGCAAAAAATCGATTCTCGCGAAGGTTGGTTTTGATGCAAAACGGGCTTAGTTGTAAATGCCACCAAAATGTATTTTTATTTAATGGCACCGCCATTTGCACCAGTTTTTGGGCTATTTGTAGCAAAATTCAGTGCAATATGCGGCAAAACGCAGTGCATTTTGGTGCAAAATACCAGGTAAAATGCCGCAAAACGCACTGCGTTTTGATGCTAAATGCAGTGCATTTTGGTGCTAAACGCAAAGCAAAATGCTGCAAAATAGAAAACAATAAGCATAAAAATACGCCGCAATGGTATAAACATAACCTTTTAGAACCACAAGAAACACGGCTAGAATGGGCAAAACAGCCATCAAAAAGTGGCATTTTGGGGGTAAAAAGCGCGTATTTGGACCCGAAAAATGATGGGTTGGCAACCCAAATAGAAAGGCAAAATGGTGCAAAATGCAGGTTGTATTCTCAAAAATAGACAAGAAGAAAGACGTGAAGGGTTAAAAATGGTAGTGTTTTGCCTACTTTTAGACCAACATTATCGCTAGAACGGAGAGAAAAACAACGTGCTGTTGTAAAAAATTAAGTCGGCAAGTTTGTCCGTCGACGAGTGGGTGAGTGGGTAAGTTGGCGAGACTGCGAGTTGAGAAGTTGGCGGATGTGAGTTGAGAAATTGGCGGGTGTGAGTTGAGAAGTTGGCGAGGTTTTGAGTTGACGAGTTGGTGAGTTGGTGAGGTTTTAAGTTTGTGAGTTGATACGTTTGTGGATGGGTAAGTTTGTGAGTTTGTGAGTTGATGTGTTTGCGCGTTGATAGCGCCTGTATGCAACCACGCAAGAAACGATACGAATGCTTGCAGCCAAAGACCAGTTTTACACCCTTCGCGGCATGCCCAGATACAGACAACGGAAGAAACAACGAGGGAGCGGAAACCTGATATGGCATGTGCTAAAAAATCGCCTTTATCTCGTTTTTAGCGTAGAGCTAGACACATTTGGCTTACTTCTTGAAGGGGTATCATGGACTATACGGCTGAAAAGGAAACCAAAGATGCCAGACGAAAGCAAAAAAGGCGGTGAAGGGCGAAACAAGGAACAACGAACGAACCTTAGCGGCCATTTACTTTAAACAAGCCACACACCATGCTGCTGCGCTGCGCCTGCACCCATCGGCAGCACCGCCGCCATACACCAGCGCGCACAGATAACGGCATTTACTTATTTCTAGGTATTGTCGGGAGTTAACAATTGTTTTAACTTTGCAGACGTTTTTAAAAATCATATTATTCGTATTCATGATAACTTTCAAAAGAGTTCTTTTGCTCTGTACCCTTTCAGCCGCATGCGGCGGGGCGTTTGCGCAAAAGGTGGCGTCGGGCGTGGTGCTAGATGCCGAAACAAAAGAACCCCTCATTGGTGCCGTGGTTTGCACATCCAATGGACAGAAGGTGGTTTCCGACCTGAACGGAGAGTTTAACATCAGTGTAAATCCAGGCGAACGGCTCAGCGTTTCGTACGTTGGCTATGAAAACAAGCAACTGCCCATAGCCGACACTCAACAGCGAACGGTGGTGAAACTGAACCGCGGGCTAACCCTTCAAGAGGTGAACGTGGTGGCCAGTATTGCCAGTGCGCGCAACAAGAAGGCCGTGGGAGCCGACGTTGCCCACCTGGATGCCGCCAAACTGCTGGCCAAAGGGCAAGCCGCAAACCTGAGCGACCTGCTAGACGGTCGTGTTAGCGGCATGCAAATGTTTCAAAGCAACGGCAAGGTGGGCATGCCCATCCGCTTTAACATGCGCAGCGGAGCCACACTCAGCATGGACCGCGACCCCATCATCTACATCGACGGCGTGCGCTACAACAACTCGCACACGTCGGACATCAACACCTCGCAAGACGCACTGAGCGCACTGAACGACCTACCGATGGACGACATTGCCTCGATAGACGTTATTAAAGGACCTGCCGCCGCTGCATCGTATGGCGCAGAAGCCGCCAACGGGGTTATCGTCATCACCACCAAGCGCCAAAGCGGCTCCACGCTTGAACGCGGAAAGCTTGCAGCAACAGCAAAAATATCGGTGGGATGGAGCAACAAGGCCAGGGAATACACCCAGTTTGTTAACAACACCGACATCAACAATTTCTTCGTTACAGGGCATAACGTCAGCGCATACGCCAGTTTCACAAAGAATTTCACCCCCGGCAACCAACTCTTTTTCTCGTTCAACGAAAGCCATAACGGCGGTATCGTGCCCGGGAACAAAGACGTGCGCCACTCGCTGCGCGCCGCCTACGACATGAAACAAGGCCCATTTACGCTGAATTTCACCGTGGGATACGTCAACGGCGACATCAGCATACCGCAAACGGCACAAGGCAGAAATGATGCCATCTGGAACCTCATGCGTGACCAAAAGCCGTGGGGATATGTTTCGGAACGCACCTGGCGCGCCATGAAGTGGAAATACGACAACGACCGACTGACCGCCGCCTTGCGCATGGCCTACGTTCTGCCCTACGACATTAAGTTGGAAACACAACTGGGCTTGGACCTCAACCACATCGACGGACTTTACACCCTGCCCTACGGTTACCTGCTGGGCACTAACGACGAGGGCGAGAAAAGCATCTCGAACCGCCGCAACCAAAACCTCACCTGGGACTGGAAAGCCAGTAGGCGGTTCGACCTTGGCCACAAGCTGCACCTAACGGGCACGCTGCTCTCGCAAATTGTGCAACGCCGCGAGACGATGGACAAGACCTCGGCCTCGATATTCCCCGCCGATGTCGACAACATTGCGGCTGCGGCCCAACGCTCAGTGCTGGAAACGAGTTTTGAACAACGCACGTGGGGGCTTTATGGCGAGGCCTTTCTCAACTACGACAACCGCCTTTTCGTTAACGCTGGCCTGCGCCGCGATGCCTCAAACCTTATCGGCCGAAACGTGGCCAGCATCTATTACCCCTCGCTAAGCGTGGCTTACAACATGGAGAAAGCCAAACTGCGCGCAGCCTATGGCGAGTCGGGCAGGCTGCCTTACCCCACCGATGCCTTCACTTACTACGAGGTGAAGGGCATGTCGGGCTATGGGCCGCTGCTTGTTCCTGGGAAAAAAGGCAACGACAACATCCGCCCCGAACGCATGCGCGAGATAGAGGCAGGACTTGACTGGACTCCGGCGCGCCACCAAATCGGCCTTACCGCCTACGCACAGTTCACCACTGATGCCATCATCTATACGCCCTTGC
>NZ_HE999446.1:358893-365817 GCF_000312305.1 Prevotella conceptionensis 9403948
AGGGGANAGGGGAGTGATGTGCTTAATGAGTAGACAAAAAAGCCTCACCCCCTACCCCTCTCCAAGGGGAGAGGGGAGTGATTAGCTTAATAAGTAGACAAAGCCTCACCCCCTACCCCTCTCCAAGGGGAGAGGGGAGTGATTAGCTTTGTGAGTTGACAAGTTCGCGAGTTGACGAGATGACGAGCTGACAAGTTGACGAGTTAACAAGGTAAGTAGCCACTAGGTAACAAAAGCATACGGCTTAACTCCTTAACTCCTTAACTCCATAACTCCATAACTCCATAACTCCTTAACCCCTTAACTCCTTATTTCCTTACAGCAACCCTATTAATTAACAAGGCCATTCACTCCCCCGCCCTTTGGAGAGGGGCTGGGGGTGGGGCCAATTTCAAAATGACAATGAAATCAAGACATATATCAATAGCCATGTTGGCCCTGGCCACTGCCCTAACATCGTGCGACGGTTGGATAGACAATGCCAAGACACCTAACAACATGCTCACCACCGAACAGATAACAACACCGAGCATGTTGGCCACCATTCGCACAGAAAACATAAAAGACGGGGCGATGATTGCCAATGTAAAGACCTTGGCCGGCGTGGCAGCTTCGGCCGCCTTCCTTACATCGGGCGCAATGACAGATGAGGTTGAACCAACAGCCAAGCCCAATTTCCTTATCTATAAGCAGCTTAAAAGCGACGACGTTAAACCCAACAGCGATGTGGCCGACACATGGAACAATCTGCAAAACTTTCGTGCAAGAGCCGAAGAGGTGCTACAAGTGGAGGCGAAACTAAGCAACGACGGCACGGAAAACTTTGATGCCGTACGCGCATACGCCCGCTACACTGGGCACCTGTACGCTGGTTTGGCCTATCAGCTGCTTGGAAAGATGTTCTCGAAAAGCACAGAGAGTGCCGAGGGCGTACGCGTAAACAACCAAATGGTAGGCAACGAAGAACTGCAAGACAAGGCCCAACAACACTATTCGCAGGCCTTAGACGAGGCCAAGGGCAAGCTCCTGGCCAATAAGAAGGGTGTGTTTGTGGCCGCAACAGCCGTTAAGCAGGTGCGCATGCTCATGGTGAAACTTGCCATGCAAAGGCAACGATATGCAGAAGCCGCTGCCCTGTGGAACGATGCCTATGCCAACAACATGCAGGTGGATGTGGTTTACAACATCAACGGCAACGCCAACCCCTTGTATTCGGCCGTCGGACTGCCTGCGATTAATGTACAGGTGGATGCCTCGTTGGTGGCTTCGCTTAAAGGGACGGCAGAGCAAAAGGCCATCAACACGGCCATAAACAAGGATGGACACCGATACTTAACGTCGCTGGAAAAATACGCTCCACTGGTTATCATCGACGAAAAGGAGATGAAACTTATCCAGGCCGAACTCATTGTGAGGGGCCTGATGCAGGGCGATGCCGCGCAATGTGTTAATAAGGTGCTTGCCCTTTATTCCACAGGGCAGACAATAACCGCCGCGCCAACCCTTGAAGAGTTGGCACATCTTCGGCACGTGTTCCTCTTCTTACACGGTTGTCGCATCGACGACCTGCGCCGGGCAATGGTAGATGGAGAGCCACAAGCCGCATGGAACGCCCGAAAGGTTAAGTACATACCCATGCCTGAGCCTGAATACAAGTAACAGGCGCATTCTTTTTCCGCAGACCCATTGAGGTTCGTTTACAATAGCCGCTATATGCAAAGCTTTTGTAAATGAACCTCAATGCTTTTTGGCAGAGCAAAAACCGAACTTCACTTCGCAAACCTATTATACGCAAAAGCATTGGCCTCAACACTTCTTTGCCATGAGCCAGTTTGCACATATCTGCATTAGAAACCATCATTAGGCACTGATACCAACACGCATCTCACCCAACCAAACGCCATAATAAAAGTTAATTTATCGCTAAAAATTGTTTTATATCAAGGATAACTATAACTTTGCACTCGAAAAAAGGTAAAAGCATAGCTGAGAATGCCACTGCAACAACACTTCAAACAGCGTGTTCGTAGAAGGCAATAACTTTACTGACGGCCTAACCGCCCCCCAATTTACTTAACAAATGAACTAAAAATAAGGTTAAGGCCACTAGATATTAGGTCGAATTATCTGCTTAACATCTCTGCCGAAGGACTTTTCTACAAGCCTCAACGCAATTAATTCAATTTGGAACTCGTGTTTTCTAACATTAGGAACAAACAGCAAAACAAGACAGACCAGCTAGCACTGAGCCACACTACGTTGCTCGGCCAACTAGGCACACCCTAGCCTTTGCTAAAAGCAAGTAAGTTCCCTCCCCCGCAAATGGGGCGGGAGAAACACTTTGCGCCTACGCCAATAAAGCAGGGTGCAATGGCTTACACGCTTACACAAGGCAAGGCATAACCCAGTTTGCACCTGCGCATACGCATTGCGCAACAAATTGGCTACTGCTATTCGCACCCTAACCCAAAGGTGCTTGCCCCCACAACAAAGAAACATCAATTTTCAAAAGTCATTCAAAATAACATCTATGAACAGGGAAAGAATCCTATCAACGGCAGTCTTTCTTGTCGGCATCGGCTCTGGCGTAATGGCCAGCAATGCCTATCCTAACAACAACGGGACGGCACTTGCCAAACAGCTGACAGAAAGGACTGGGGCGACTATGCCCAACAATCTACAACAAAAGCACAACGAGGTGAAGGTTACGGGAACGGTGTTCGACAGCATGAACGAACCCGTTATCGGCGCCACCGTGCGCGTTAAGGGCGAACAAACGGCCACCGTTACCGACATCGACGGTAACTTTACGCTTAACGCCCATGCTGGCGCAACACTCGTTATTAGCTACTTGGGCCACCAGACACAAGAAGTGGCCGTGCCTGCGAATGGCAATGTAACGGTTATGTTGAAGTCGGAATCGCGACAAATAGACGAGGTTGTGGTTACGGCCTTGGGTATTCGCCGTTCTGAAAAGGCACTGAGCTACAACGTACAGAAGGTGGGAACAGACGAACTGACCACAGTGAAGAACACCAACTTCATGAACTCGCTCAACGGTAAGGTGGCCGGTATCAACATCAACGCCTCCTCGGCGGGTATGGGTGGTGCAACGCGCGTGGTGATGCGTGGTCCTAAGAGTATCTCGCAAAGCAACCAAGCACTATATGTAATCGACGGTGTGCCAATTACCAACACCTCGCATGGCGAAACGGGCAGCATGTACTCGTCGCAACCCGGTTCGGAAGGCATTGCCGACATCAACCCCGAAGACATCGAAAGCATCTCGGTGCTTAGCGGTCCTGCCGCCGCTGCCCTTTATGGTTCGGCTGCCGCACAAGGTGTTGTGATGATTACCACCAAGAAAGGTAAGGAAGGCAAGGTTAGCGTTACCGTTAGCCACAGCACGCAGTTTGCAAACCCCTTCATCATGCCCGAGTTCCAAAACGAGTATGTTAACAAACCCGGAAGTGTTGCCAGCTGGGGCGAGAAAAAGCCGTCGGCGTATGGCAACTACGAGCCCAAGAACTTCTTCAACACGGGTACGAACATACAAAACAACGTGGCCCTTACTGCCGGCAACGACAAGAACCAAACTTACTTGTCGGTGGGTACTACCAATGCAGCCGGCATCTTGCCCAACAACAAGTACAACCGCTACAACTTGACGTTCAGAAACACAACGAACATGCTCGGCGACAAGCTGACACTAGACTTCGGACTGAACTACATTCTTGAAAACGACCGCAACCTTACCGCACAAGGACAATGGTTTAACCCCCTAACGGCCGTTTACCTATTCCCCCGCGGCGAAAGTTTCGATGCCGTTCGCACCTACGAGATATTCGACCCCAACCGCAATGTGTATGTACAGAACTGGAATTATGGCGACGCGCTGAAAATGCAAAACCCCTATTGGGTTACAAACCGCATGGTTCGCGAAAACCACCGCAGCCGTTACATGCTTAGCGGAAGCCTTAAATACAAGATTACCGACTGGCTAGACGTTACGGGAAGATTGCGCTGGGACGATGCTGCCGTTAAACAAGAAGACAAACGCTACGCATCTACCATCGACCTCTTCGCACATTCGAAGTACGGATACTACGGACATGCTAAGATTAACGACCAATCGCTATACGGCGACTTGATGGCTAACGTGAACAAGTCGTTCGAAAACTTCTCCATCGGTGCCAACGTGGGCGGTTCGTTCTCGCGAACAAAATACGACAACGAAGGTCATCAGGGCGGTTTGAAGGCACCATCGAACATCTTCACCCCCAACGCCATCGACTATTCGCTGGTTACAAACGACAACCGCCCCATCTACGACCTGCACAAACACGCCGTGAACTCGCTCTTTGCCAACGTTGAATTGGGATGGAAGAGCATGGTCTACCTAACCCTTACGGGACGTAACGACTGGGATTCGGCACTCGACGGTACCAGCAACGAGTCGTTCTTCTATCCCTCGGTGGGTATGTCGGGCGTTATTTCGCAAATGGTTAAGCTGCCTAAGTTCATCAATTACATGAAGGTTCGCGCCTCGTGGGCATCGGTAGGTAGTGCCATTTCGCCCAACATCACCTCGCGCTGGCGTTACGAATACGTTCCAGCATCGGGCACCTACCGCACCGTTACCTATCGTTTCCCCAAGACATTCTATCCTGAACGCACCGACTCGTGGGAGGCAGGTCTTACCGCGCGTTTCCTTAACAATGCACTAACGCTCGACCTGACGCTCTACCAGAGCAACACGCGCAAGCAAACCTTCCTACGCGACGTAACGGCAGGAGGATACGATAAGGAGTACATCCAGCTGGGTAACGTGCGCAACAGGGGTATAGAACTGTCGCTTGGCTACAATCACCGCTTTGGCGACTTGGATTGGAACTCCTCGTTCACGTTCAGCTCAAACCAAAACAAGATTGTTAAGCTGTTCGACGACGACAGAGAAGTGTCGAAGAAGGGCGGACTGAGTGGTGCCGAAATCATCTTGAAAAAGGGCGGCACGATGGGCGACATCTACATGTCTACCGACTTCCTTCGCGATAACGAGGGCAACATCGCTACCGACAACACGGGTAGTGTGCTGCAACGCAACCTAGACAACCCCGAATACCGCGGCTCTGTATTACCCAAAGCCAACATCGGTTTCTCTAACGAGTTCGCTTGGAAGGGTTTCAACTTCGGCTTCCTCATCACAGCTCGCTTTGGCGGCATCGTTCTATCGCAAACGCAAGCCATTCTCGACGCCTGGGGTGTTTCGAAAGCATCGGCAGACGCTCGCAACAACGGCGGCATCAACCTCAATGGCGGTAAGATTAGCGCCGAGAACTACTACCGCATCGTAGGTGGCGACAACCCCATTTGGAGCGAATACATTTACAGTGCAACCAATGCACGCGTACAAGAGGCGCATTTGGGCTACACGCTGCCCAAGAAGTGGCTCAAAGGCATGGAACTGTCGCTGGGACTAACTGCGAACAACCTCTTCTTCATTTACAACAAGGCTCCATTCGACCCCGAAGCCGTTGCCTCGACAGGTACCTACTATCAAGGTTTCGACTACTTTATGCAGCCTAGCTTGCGCTCGTTGGGCTTCAACGTAAAACTGAAATTCTAACGCACAAGCATACATTTTATATATTCAACACAAAGAATACAACGATGAACAACAAACATATATTGAAGTCGATGGCCTTGGGAGCCCTGCTAGTAGGCGGCTTAGCCATGCAAACGGCTTGCACCGCCGGTTTCGAAGAGGCCAACCGACCCGGCCATAAGGTATCGGCAGATGAGCTGGACCGCGACAATTACTCCACCAGTTCGTTCCTTACCCAATTGGTAAACGAGGCTTTCCCCGAACAAGAGAACACGTATCAGATGACCGAAGACCTCATCGGCAACTATCTGGGCCGCTATATGACTTATGCCAACAATGGTTTCAGCGACAAGAACTTCGCCCGTTTCAATGCGCCCAATGGTTGGGTGAGCTGGCCATTCAACAATTCACTGCCCAAAGCAACGTCGGCTTTCAAAGCCATCGCTGCCAAAACGGGTCGCGAAGGCGTGCTCTACGCCCAGGCATTGGTGCTCCGTGCACAGGTTTACCAACGCTATGTTGACATGTATGGCGCATTGCCCGTGGGCTTAGAGCAAGACGATGCCGCCTACTCTTCGCAAGAAGACGTATATAAGTTGCTCGTTGCCAACCTAGACACGGCCGCATTGCTGCTCAAACCGTTCAACACTTCAACCGTAAACGAAGAGAACGACAAGGTTTATGAGGGCAAAGTGTCTAAATGGTATAAGCTGGCCAACTCGTTGAAACTGAGAATGGCCATACGTATGCGCTATGCCGACCCTGCATTCGCAAAGAAAACGGGTGAGGCGGCCGTTGCTGCTGGCGTCATTACGAGCAACGACGACAATTGCGCCGTTACCTATGTACCCAACGGACAATATAAAACTTCTATTGAATGGGGCGACAGCCGCGCTTGTGCCGACTTGGAATGTTTCCTCACGGGTTATGCCGACCCACGCCTTAGAACGTACTTCAAACCTGCACAAAAGACATCGGGACGTGCCATCGTGGGCTGCCTGGCTGGTGCAAAGATTGAGAATAAGAAGAAAGCCAACGAGATTTATTCGGCTGCCAACGTGGGTCAGAACACTCGTGGCGTGTGGCTAACTGCCGCTGAAATGGCTTTCTGCCGCGCAGAAGGCGTGCTAGCCGGTTGGAGCGGCATGGGCGGAACGGCCAAAGACCTGTACGAAGAGGGCGTAAAACTGTCGTTCGAACAATGGGGAGCAGGCAGTGCTGCAAGCTATCTGGAAAACAGCACGGCCAAACAAGCCGACTATACCGATGCCGAAGGAGGTTTCGGACAGTCGCAAGCTGCCGTTAGCACCATCACCATC
>NZ_HE999446.1:366224-386848 GCF_000312305.1 Prevotella conceptionensis 9403948
CTTCGGGATACAGCTTGAAGGTGCCCAACCGCATTCCTTTCGCCGTAGACGAACTAACTAAAAACCCCACCAACTATCGCAAAGCGGTGCAACTTATCGGCGGTACCGACGACTACGCAACGAAAATGTGGTGGCAAAAGAAGTGAAGGAAAAATGCTAAGGAGTAAAGGAGTGAAGGGATAAAGAGGAGTTATGGAGTTGCGCCCAGCCGCTATTCGGTTATGGCTAAGGGTCTTTAAGCCCACCAACTCCACCTCTCCTCGTTAACAGGTAAACCTGTAAACTCCCCAACTAGTAAACTAGTAACTCGTTAACCCAACATTATAAAATTAGATTTCGATGAATATTAAGAATAAAACCCTGCTGTGGCTTGCGGCAGCTACGATGTCGCTCACGGCATGCAGCGACTGGACCGAGACGGAAATAAAGAACCCAACCGACTTGACCGCCACCAACAAAAGCGAAGCCTATTATGCCAAGCTGCGCGAATACAAGAACAGCGACCATCCCAAAGCATTCGGATGGTTTGGCAACTGGACTGGCGATGCAGCCATGCTCAACAACTCGCTCAAAGGTCTTCCCGACAGTGTAGACTTCGTTTCGCTTTGGGGAAACTGGCGAAACCTAAACGACAAACAAAAGAGAGACCTGCAATTTGTTCAGCAAGTAAAAGGAACGAAGGTGCTGATGTGCTTTATCGTGATGGACATTGGCGACCAAATGACGCCGCCTCTACCCGCAGACAAAGCCAAAGCCGGAACCACGTGGAAAGAATGGAGGAAGGAATTCTGGGGCTGGGGCGACTCTAATGAGTCGAGAATTGCCGCCGCCCAGAAGTATGCCAACGCCATTTGCGACAGCATTGACAAGTACGGCTACGACGGATTCGACATCGATGCCGAACCCAACTTCGCACAACCTTTCGCTACCGACAAGGAGATGTGGACCGAACAGGGCGTGATGACGGCTTTCGTTCAAACCCTAAGCAAGCGTATCGGCCCCAAGTCGGGTACCAATAAGATGTTCGTTGTTGACGGTGAGCCCGATGCACTACCCGAATCGCTGGGCGACCACTTCGACTACTTCATCCTGCAAGCCTACAGCACCTACAGCGACGAACAGCTTAACGGCCGCTTGAGAACTCAGATTGAACACTTCAAGAATACACTCACCCCCGAACAAGTGGCAAAGAAAATCATCGTTTGCGAGAACTTTGAGAACTATGCTGCAAAAGGTGGCGTAGACTTCCGCACGAAACAAGGCAATGTTATACCCTCGCTCCTCGGCATGGCCTACTGGCAACCCACCTATAACGGACAAACCTACCAAAAAGGTGGCGTAGGTTCGTACCACATGGAGTACGAATACGGACAGTCTTCGGCGCAAACCACATACCCCTGGTTGCGCAAGGCCATACAGATTATGAACCCTTCTTTGAAGTAAAACCACACTTAATCATTACGCAAAAATGAAAAGATACAGCATAACCATTAAGGCTGCTGCAATGGCCATTGCAGCCCTTTCGTTGGCCGCATGCAACAATGCCGAATATAGCGAGCTTACCAATCAGGCCTATTTCGAGCAAACGCGCACCAACGCCAATACATCTATGAAGATTACGGTGGGCGAAGACAACGTGCAACAGAACTTCTACGTTAGGCTTTCATCGCCTGCCGAGCAAGCCAGCACTTTCGAAGTGTCGGTAGACGAGGCTGCCCTGAACGAGTATAACGCACGCAATGCCACCCACTACGTGGCCTTGCCCGCTAGCGAATACGAGCTTACCAACACCGAAACCACGGTTAACGCTGGCGGCGTAAGCCCTACGCCTGTGCAGCTTACGGTGAAACCGCTATCCAACGAGGTGAAAAACTCGGGTAAGAAGTATGCCGTGGCCTTAAAGTTGAAAAGCAAAAACGGCGTAAACGACGTGCTCGAACCGGGCAGCAAGCTGGTTTGCATCATCGATCAGGTAGTTCGTCAAGACGTACCTGTCATCAATTCGGCCGCACGCATCACCTTTAACATGCGCCAAGAGTACGCACTAACGGCATGGACGGTAGAAATGAACGTCAACATCGACAAGCTTGGCAAGGCCATTGGCGAACTAAACAACCAGATGCTCTTCGGTGCATGGGCACCTTCGGGCAAGGACGGCGAGATATACACGCGTTTCGGCGATGCGCCCATCGAAGGCAACCGCCTGCAAATAAAACCCAAGGCTCGCAACTTAACAGCAACCAGCTCTTCGAGGCTGGCAAGTGGTATCACCTGGCCTTTGTTTGCGAAGGCACAAAGCTGTCGCTCTACGTTAACGGTAAGCTCGATTCTTCGATGGATTTGCCCGGAAAGGTTGTCAACTTAGGCAATACCATGCTCTTTGGAGCTACCGATTACCTCAAAGCCAACGTTCAAGTAAGCGAGTTGCGTTTCTGGACGAAGGCTCGTACGCAAAACGAAGTGGCCAACGACATGTACGTTTGCGACCCCCAAAGCGATGGACTGGAAGCCTACTGGAAGATGAACGAGGGCAGCGGCGACACCTTTAAGGATGCCACAGGCCACGGAAACAACGGTAAGGCCGCTACGCTTCCCGCATGGATTCCTAACGTGCGCATCGACGGCAAATAACTAATCGTATAAGCCCAACCTGCCCCAAGGCCGATAAAGCCTTGGGGACAAGGTGAGCAAATACTTTCCCAACCAAACACATTCAGACGAAGATTATCAATATGAAATCAATCTTAAAGATAACATGGCCGGCCCTCGTGGGGCTTGCCACATTGTTTACTGCCTGCCAAAGCGAACCCGAAGTGGGCACTAAACTCTACGATAAGGGCGAAACAAGCAACTTGCCTAAGCTGTACATACACGACTTGGGCAACCAAGGCAACAAGGGTACGCTGGAAGTTGTAAACGCCAATGGCGAACTTATCGCTAAAAAAGACACCGTTAAGTTTTATGTACGCCTCTCTTCGCCACTCGACCACGACCTAGAAGTGAGCGTTGCCGAGAATCCTTCTGCTACCAAACAAGCTGGTGCTACGGCTTTGGAGAAGGGCGCAGTTAACATTCTCACGCCTACTGTTACCATTGCCAAGGGCACTACCGTATCGGCAGAACCCATAAAAGTGGTTGCTCAGCTGGGCAACGCGCTCGACACGCTGATGTCTACACGCAACAACGGCGCGGTTACGCTTACGCTGAACCCCGCACAAGGTGTAGATGTGGCCAGCAACTACGGCAATATGAACATCACCGTCAACTATAAGGAAAGCAATATTGTTGATAATGGCAACACCGATGGACTTACGGCTATGAGCCTTGGCGACTACTTAGTATACGACGACCAGAACAATAAGCTTGAGAACCTATACGACGGCAACCTGTCAACCGTGTGGTTTAAGCCTTCCAACCAAGGGCCATTTACTTTCGTCATCACAGTGTCCGAAAACACCAAAGTTACTGCTCTCTCTCTCGTTCCTAGCGCAAGATACGTCAACTGGGTGGCTAAGAGTATGACTGTTGAGACCAGCGAAGACTGGAACACATGGACGAACCAAGGCGAGATTACGAGAACAGACAACAGCATCAGCAACGGAGAACCTTTCGTTGTTCGCTTTACCAAACCCGTTAAATGTAACTACATAAGGCTCTCCAACGTACGTTCAGCCTCATCGAGATACCTTGTTATCGGCGAAATGAAGTTCTACAAGTAAAGCCTGTGGCGTTAAGGTCAACAGCATTTCGCACCCGTACGCCCTCCGTGGCACATACGTCGGCAATGCTTAAAAGCCCCCACGCCGCGTTACTAGCACCATAACCAACGCCCCCATCGGCCTTCATACGCCTTTGGGGGCGTTTCTGTGTCCTATGACGAGAAAGCTGACTTGCGTGCAATCTATCCCTTCCACATAATAAACAGCACCTTTTTGCGTTTTCAATGAAACTTAGGCCTGGCAAAACATAGGCTCACATCAACCATCCCACACGGCAAATGGCAGTGCCTTTGCCCACACCACAGCTCTTCACAAGCCCACCAATCCCCCACCCCATAACGCCCCACAGCAACATGTACAGCAACAACGACACCCTACGCTTTATCGCAGAACATAGAAACGACAACGTGCCACAGCTGGCTCTTGCCGCCCATAACGCCCCAAACGTAGACCTGCCCTTTGCACTCGACCAAATTGCAGGCTGGCAAACGGCTTGCCGAAAGCTGCCTGCGTGGGCCGATAACCCCAAAATTGTTTATCCGCCACATCTTTCTATGGAGCAATGCTCGTCGCAAACCACGGCCGAATACAAGGCCAACGTGGCGTGGCAGTACGTAAACGCCATGCAACAAACCACACCTAACAACAGCGAAAGGGAGAAAGGAAATGGCGATAAAAAACAAGTAGCCGAATGCGAACACACTTCGTTAGTAGACCTTACTGGGGGATTCGGCGTAGATTTCAGTTTTATGGCCGCACATTTCGCCCAAGCCACCTACGTAGAACGCCAATCCAAGCTTTGCCAATTGGTGCAAAACAACCTCAATGCCCTTGATATAGGGCACGCCGAGGTGGTGTGTGCCGAGGCCGAAAGCCACCTCGAAACGATGGAAAGGGTGTCGTGCATCTACCTAGACCCTGCACGTAGGGATAAGAATGGGGGCAAAACGGTGCTTATCGAACACTGTTCGCCCGATATTCTCCAACTTTTGCCCATGCTCTTAGCCAAATGTGGCTTGCTCATGGTTAAACTCTCGCCCATGTTGCATTGGCAACTGGCCATTGCGCAGCTGCAAAAACAAGGCGCATGGGTTAGCCAACTGCACATCGTGTCTGCAAAAAACGAGTGCAAAGAGTTGCTCTTCCTCATCACCGATGGGCAAAACAAGGAACAATCTGCAAGCCCGTCTGCCGCGCAAAGCCTAAGCCCATCTGCCGCACAAAGCGGACTATTGCACCCCACCCCACTAGAAAACCCTGTCCCACAACAAGCCACAGATGCCGCCGACAGCACCCACATTACATGCCATAACGATGGCCACAGCTTTCAATACAGCCTTGCCGAGGCCGATGCAACCCCACAAACCATCTTGCAAACGCCACCGCAAGCAGGCATGTACCTTTTCGAACCCAACGCCTCCATCATGAAAGCAGGCTGTTTTGGCCTGCTATGCAGCAGACTAGGGGTACAAGCCATTGCCCCCAACTCGCATCTCTTTGTAGCCAACAACGACATACCCACCTTCCCTGGCCGACGATTTAAGCTCGTTGCAGCCACCTCGTTTAACAAGCGCGACCTAAAAACAGCCTTGCAAGGCATCGGCCAGGCCAACATCGCCACGCGCAACTTCCCCCTCAAACCCGATGCCCTACGCAAGAAACTAAAACTAAAAGACGGCGGCGAACACTTCCTTTTCGCCACAACCGATGCCCAAGGCAAGCATTGGCTGCTGGTGGCTAAGGGCTAAAAACGGCCTACAATGCACCTGCTTAGCCACACTTTACAGGCCAACAGTTGCCATACGCCCCCTATCAGTAAGCATCACGCTGCAACTTAACCAAAAAACAAGCAACAACAAATTGCTTGTAAGAACAATATATTGAGGTTTTAACGCTTACTTAAAATACTTTTCTACGGTTGTTTTCGGCTGTTCAACCGTAAGCTGGGCTAAGCAAACCCTTTCTATCATAGTGCTTAATAACTTTACCATACGCGCCAATTACTTACTAAAGTTTCCCACCAAATAAATAGATAGAAAAATAACAGTTTGTCGAATTTTCTTTGTAAATTAGTAATCGCAAACAACTGATTTTAAAGACAAAACAACAAAACTGTTATGGAAGCAAAAATAGAGAAAATAAGTGAGTTATCCAAACTTTTGAGTGTTAAAACTCGAATGAGTGATGATTTGTTTCATCTTTTTGGCAAGTTTGGCATCGGTCACCTGTTATCTCGCCTGTCATTGGAGAAACAGGACTGCCATAAGGTACAGCAACCCGCAACTTCCATAACACCGATATTCCTGTTTGGAGGTACACACCATTGATTTATTCCTAATCTTTTTCTTTCACCGATATTATCCTACTACATTACTACAATAAGGGGTAATACGGAGAAAGGATTAGGATGTAGTCAGAGGCAGCGGATAGAAATCACTACATTCTGACTATATACTACATTAGTTGGTTCAAAGGGCACGATTGTAGGCTAATAACTCGCGAAATGAACTTTCTATAGGCAGGTCCTAAAAATTACCTTTACTGTATTTTTAGCTTTTAGCTGAGCAGGTTTTGCTTACTTCTTGAAGGAGCATAGTGAACTATGCGACTGAAAGAGTAAGCGAAAGATGCCAGATAAAAGCAAAAAGACAGCAAAGAGCAAAACAAGGAACAACAATTGAACCTTTGCGGGGAATTTTTAGAACATGCCTATAGGGAAAGCAATGCCTTATTTGAGTTTGTCGTAGATGTCATCAGTGACAGGTTCCAACCATTCGTTCGATGAGCTATCCTCAACGTGAGTATTGTAAGTCAGGTGCTGCATCCAACTGTCTCTGGCAGCTCCGTGCCAGTGTTTCACGCCCTCGGGGATGGCGATGACAACACCGGGGCGAAGCTCTACAGGTGTCTTGCCCCACTCTTGGTACCAGCCACGGCCGGCAACGCAGATGAGCACCTGAACGGCCTTGTGATGAATGTGCCAGTTGTTGCGGCAACGGGGTTCAAACGTTACATTTACCACGCCCCCCTTGTCAGCCTCCATCGGAGCGAGATAACTCAGCCCTATGAAGTATTTGGCATAGCCCGTATTAGGCTCGCCAATGGGATAGGGTGTGCTTGCCTGAAATTCTTCTTTGGTCTGTATGTCTGAAGTCCACACCTCCTTGGCCATGTTGAACACCGCCCATGCCTTAGGCCAGCCTACATAGAAAGCGGCGTGAGTGATCATCTCCGAAAATTCCTGTCGGGTCACGCCATTGGCTTTGGCCGTATTCAGGTGATATTTGAGCGATGAGTCGGTGATGCCTTGCGCCACGAGTGAGAGAATTGTGGTAAGCGAGCGGTCATGCAGGCTCATCTCTTCCTGACGGTTCCACACTTCACCGAAAAGAATGTCATCGTTGAGATGAGCAAATTCCGGTGCGAATTCTCCGAGGGCGGTACGTCCTGCGGACTGCTTGATTTCTTTCCTTTCCATCTTTGTCTGTTCGTTTGCGATTGTACGTTGTCAAACAAAAGTGCACAACTGCAAATGTAGTTATTTACTCTTATATTTCATTGTTTTATTATCAAAAATTCTTTTATTGATTGAATTTTGCTTTATTATTTCTCTTATCTTTTTGATTTACTCCCCTTGCCCTAAATATACGTCTCTAGGTGTAAGATGGTGTGTGTGGGTGTTCTATAACTGTGACACAAAAGTGTACAACGTACAACATAAAGTTGTCCCTATAGCATACTTATCACTTGAAAACTGGGCGAATAGAGTAACCATAATATCTAAGCCCATGGTCAAAGACATTTATTACATTAGAATCAAATGCGATAGACCAAGCTCTGTTTGAAACAACCATATTGGGAGACGCAGTCCAATATCCCCCACTGTCACCCATCATTAGTTTGTTACTACTTTGAAGATATCCTGCTGCTGGAAGAAAAATCTTAGCTCCATTTATTTTGCTAATTCCCAATCTTCCATTTATTTCAGTATTTCCATAATTGGGTACCCACTCCCAATTACAGTTGTCTATTAACTCTTGGGCCTGTTCGCCAGAAGGTACTCTCCATCCTTCACCCAAATTATAGGTAGCAGCATCATAATTATCTGCCAACACGTTTCTTATATTAATATAGTCTTCCATTTTTAAGGAATAAATGTCTAAGTCGTAAGTCTCACAAGTTCTTCCGACATAATTGTTTTTTGCAGAGGTATCACCCCAAGCAAAATAATCTCCATATTCAGTGGGCTTTTCTGCTCCAATGTTACAAGCCGCCCATTTTGTCCCAGAAGGGAGTTTAAGATCAATTAATTCCATTTTGTTTATTATTTTAAATTCTTTTGAGTTTTTATGTTGCCTTTGCATTATCAATAAGAGTCATAACAGCATTTATCTTTAAGAATGAGCATATTATATCCTCATCTTTAAGATTAAATACTTGCTTTTCTTCTTCACTCAAACTCTTTTGTTTTATAAGTTCCTTAACAACTTCACCTCCATGCATAATGCCAATAACATGCTTATCCTTTATCAGCGGACTTCCACTGCTTCCCTCATGTCGATAGCATTTACAATGGAAATAATTGCCTTCCACTTCACCAAGAGCATATGCAGATTCTATATCAATTTCATATTCTTCATTATCATTGTTCCCTTCTTTTTTATGTAAGCAATAGCTTTCTAAAACATCCTCTTTTTCTGGCGTATAATCTAATATAGAAAAACCACCTTTAATATTGTTGAATTTAAAAAAGGCTAAATCAATAAAGTTAGGGTCATTATCTCTACCTCTCCCAACATATACTGGGACTACTTTATCGAATTCTACTTTTTCCCCGTCTATTATTACATAAGCATTGTCATTTTCTCTTAAAATATGAACAGCGGTGATAAAATAGTCATTCGCTAGAAATCCATGACCAACTTGTTTTTCACCTCTTATTATAGGATATATATATTGTTTCATGCTGTACGTTGTCAAATAAAAGTGCACAAGTGCAAATATAGTTATTTATTTTGAAACATTATAGTTTTATTATTAAAAAATCTTTTGTTAACTGAATTTTTCTTTATTAGGTCTCGTATTTTCTTGATTTTCTCCCCTTGCCCTAAATATATGTCTCTAGGTGTAAGATTATCTAACGATTCATGAAATATTTTCTCATTATAATATTTCAATCCATCGACAGCCTTTTCCTATTCAGAGGGACAGAAATAATGATTTAGCTTAATTGCATTTTCATCGATCTGTGATATCGTTCTATCTTTCCTTGCGTCTGCGGATGCAAGGGTTTGCCATGGATATGCCTGATATTATATTCCTTACAGAGATACTGTTTGAGAGAGGAAGTAATATAACATGGTCCATTATCTGATAACAGACAAGGAGAATTCTTTTTTGTTGTCATAGTGCAAATATACTATTTATTAATAATTATAACTAAAGTTTCCCACCCTAATAAACAGATAGAAAAATAACAGTTTGTCGAATTTTCTTTGTAAATTAGTATTCGCTAAACAACTGATTTCAAAGACAAAACAACAAAACTGTTATGGAAGCAAAAATAGAGAAAATAAGCGAGTTATCCAAACTCTTGAGTGTTAAAAGTCGAATGAGCGATGATTTATTTCATCTTTTTGGCAAGTTTGGCATCGGCCACCTGCTTTCTCGCCTGTCATTGGAGAAACACGACGGAGTTTCGGCTTCGGAGTTGATCCTCTCCCTTTGCCTCTTCCGCATTGTGGGTGAGAGCATCCACCGCATATGCAGGCATAAGATATACGAGCTTTCAAATCATGGCAAGAACTGTTTCTATCGCATGATGATTCGCCCGCAGATGGATTGGAGACGCCTGATGAACCACTTTGCCCTGCGTTATATGTGCCTATTGCGTAAGTATGGCGAAGCTCCTCAACCCGACACCACGACCTGTTTCATCATAGACGACACCGTGCTTGAGAAGAGTGGCGTGAGGATGGAGGGTGTCAGTCGTGTTTCCGACCATGTGAAAGGCAGATGTGTATTGGGCTACAAGCTGTTGCTTTGTGCCTTCTTTGACGGCAAGACAACCATACCCTTTGATTTTTCACTGCATCAAGAAAAGGGGAAACAAGGCGACTGCGGGCTGACAAGGCAGCAACGCAGAAAGGCATATAATACCAAGAGGAATGATGACAACCCCGATTATAAGCGCTTTCAAGAGTGTAAGATGTCTAAGATGGAAGTCGCCATGGACATGCTTCGCCGTGGATGGAAGATGGGGTTACATGCGAAGGCAAAGGTGAATGAGAAAATCCAGTGTTTTAAGGGGTGGGAAACTTTAGTTACTTAGTATGCCTAATGCGTTGCGCCTTCTTTTCGTCTCTACGCACAAGATAAGGAGAAGGAGGCAACTCTGGCAGAAGATTGTCTAACGAATTGATTTGCCCAACAACTTTAAGCAAAAGTACGAATGTGGATAGCGACAAGTTGCCTGCACTGCCATTCTCAAACTTGTGAATGGTGGTGAGCCCAACACCCGATCGCTCTGCAACCTCTTTTTGAGTGAGGTTGCAACGCAGCCTATATTCCTTGAAACGCGTACCCAAAAGGCGTACAAGTTCAGGCGTAGAATATTCATATAAATCGACCATAACGCTACGTTTTATTTATCATTATAGTGAAGGTTATATGCCTTTTAAGGCATTTATCTTCAATATAATGAAGTTTATAACTGCAAATCTACATCATTTTTTTGAATTAATGCCGTTTTTCAAATAAAATAACGGTTAGTTGAATTACATTGAGCAATTATCGTTTGGGCTATAATCGTAAATTACAGAAGTGTAACCACCTTAAAAACACATCAACCAACGAGCTTTGCAAAGCGTTTATTCGTTTCTCAAACGTCAAAAAAGGTAGCCTTACTTGGCATTTAACGGCCGAGCAAGCTTAATGCCACATCCTCTTTAAAACGAAACAAGGCGTAGACAATTGCAAAGGGGTTGCTGCCGCAAATTCAGCTACAAGTCTAAACCCTTAATCAAGACAACATTGACTATTATCCCAAACAAATGTATCGTTACAAAACTGACTACTTTCTATTATGAAATGAAAACAGGCACAGATACGCCCAACCAAAAGTTAAAACAAGTAAATACTTTTGACAAACGCCGAGAAAATTTCATCTCATTCTAGAAGAATCAAAAGCCATTTTGCATGCGTTTAGGTGCATTTTTCAGTCTTACACACTTTTGTTTTAGTCCATTTTTGAGAACACAAACGGCATTTAGCACCACTTTGCCCTTCTATTTTGTCGCCGGCGCGCATTTTTTTATCATCCCAATTACCTACTTTTAGCACCAAAACACCCATTAATTAGCCACTTTTCGCCATGCAAAACACCTGTTTTCTATCGAAAAGAAAACGCATAATCCCCAATTTCATGCGCATTTTTATGCTTTTAGCCTTGCGTTTTGCGGCAAAACGTACAGCGTTTAGCACCAAAACGCACTGCATTTAGCAGCATATTGCATTGCATTTAGCGGCAAAACGCATTACGTTTAGGTGCAAATTGCATTGCATTTTGCACCATATTGCAGGGTATTTTGCTGCTAATTGCAGATTATCCGCACAATTTGTGCGCCAACTCTACATATATATGCAATTCCCCCTTTTATCGGCCAGTACCATTTTGCGCCAAAACAAACCCTCGCAAGAATCGATTATTTGCGGCTGAGTGAGCGGCCGCTGGATAAAAACGGCACTCATAACGTTAAATTTCTTACCGAAAAACGGACAACATTTAGTTAACGAGTTAACGATTTAATGGGTTGGCAGGTTGGTAGGCGCAACCTTCTTTAAGGAGTTAAGGAGTTAGGAAGTTAAGGAGTTATGGAGTTATGGAGTTAAGGAGTTAAGCCAAATGCCTAGGTGGCGTTGGTCATCTTTAAGGAGTTATGGAGTTATGGAGTTAAGCCAAATGCCTAAGTGGCGTTAGCCATTTTTTCACCTTTTCACCCTTTCACCTTTTCACCTTTAAACGGCGTTAGCCATTTTTTCACCCTTTCACCTTTTCACCCTTTCACCTTTTCACCTTTTCACCTTTTCACCCTTTAACCTTTTCACCTTTAATAGTCACCAAAATTAAACTTCGGAACAAGCAAACGGTGCGCTTTACAAAATAATTAACTACATTTGCACTTGTGGATTAACCTAACATTCCTATTCTAGGCAGGGCTAAGCCTTGCAAACACTGAAGCCAAGGCATGTACCAATGCCGAACGAGTACGGCGTTAACGATGTCTTTACGCATAAACAGCCATGCTTACTGACTGAGAACCCACCTTGAACAACGACAGACGATAACCAAAACCAGCTATAACCCTACAACATTATAAACTAAAAATGCCAGCAATGAAAATAAAAACAATATTGACAATGCTCTTTACCGCTTTTATCCTGACGGCAAATGGGCAGAAAGGGCTATTCGACTCTATGTGGGAGAGCAACGACTCCATCCCTTTCGTATGGGATGGGGGCATCTACTTGCCTGCAACTATCGACAATAAATACCCTGCCCGCATCTTGTTTACCACAAATGCCAACCGCCAATTGGTGGTAGACACCACCTATCTTAAAGAAAAGTGTTGGCAACCGCCAAAGATAGAAAAAGGTTTAATACTGAGAGAAACAGATACACTGCGCCTAAAAGCATCGAACACAAAGCACGAGGTGAAGTTTGGTAACATCGCAGCAAACTTCCCCTATATGCTCATTAGCGACATAAGAAATGTTTTGGGCAAGCATGCCGACGGCATCATGTGGGATACTTTCTTTGAATACTCTCCATTTGAGGTGAACTTTCAGCAGAAGTTCTTACGCACACTAACGGCCATACCCGACTCCGTTAAACGCAACTACCGCTGTTTGCCGCTTACGGTTACAGATTCTAAGTTTATGATTGAAGCATACGTGTGGTTCAACAACAAGCGCATTGGGGGTCTTTATCAGCTATGGCTTGGAGGCAACGACGACATTCTTTTCACCAGCTACATAGTAAAGCGGCACAACCTAATGGCATACAAGGGCAAAACTCGGCAGTTACTGGCTCAGTACACGAACATAGGCGACACAACAACCACTACAACGACCTTCGCACTAGCCGACTCGGTCCGCCTTGGACTGCAAAACATTGGCCCTGTTGTCGTGTCTATACCTATGCCAGAGGCCTCATCCCACTCGCGAATGTACAATGCAGGCTATATCGGGGCAGGTATTCTTAGCAGCTATAATTTAGTATTCGACCCCGCCCACAACAAACTCTACTATCGCCCCTACAAAGCATACACACCCGAAAAAAGGACGTGGGGCTTCTCGTGGGTAAACCGAACCGACATCGGTAAGGGATGGATTGTGCGCTCAATATATAAATGCAGCGCAGCAGCAAAAGCAGGAATAAGGCTTGGCGACACCATCTTAAAGGTGAATGGAAAGAAGGTGGAGAACTATTCGTGGGATGAGGAACGAGTGCTTTCAAACGATTCAACCGTCACGTTTTTGCTTAAAACAAAACAGGGCATGCGAAAAGTAACCCTCAAAACAGAGCCACTTTACGAGTAAACCCACTTTCAAAGACTTAAAAGCATATTCTAAAAAACGCCAACAATGAAAAGAAAAACAACATTGACAATGCTCTTTGCCGTCTTTATCCTGATGGCTAGTGCGCAAAATAAGGCAAGCCAGCAAGTGAAGGTGTGCGAAGAACCCATTTCTTTTATCAAGGACGGACACATCTATTTGCCGTCAATCATCGACAACACACACCATGCCAACATGATATTCGACACGGGGGCAAGCGGACAACTGCTGGTTGACACGGTGTACTTAAAAGAACAAGGCTGGACCATTAATACGTCGATGTGGGGCAGATTGCGTGGTACGAACGGGTATTCGCACGTTAGATTGTCGCAGAAAAGGCACAAGGTGGAACATGGGAAGGCGTCGGAAACTTTCCCCTATATGGTCTTAGGCAACCTTAGGAGTGTGTTGGGGAAACACGCGGATGGCCTATTTGGGAGCAACGACTTTGAAAGATTGCCACTAGAAATTAATTATCAGCAACGTTTTATTCGTAAACTGAACACGATACCCGACTCGGTAAAGCGCAACTACCAATGTCTGCCACTTACATTTAAGGATAAGGACTGCCTGATTAAGGCCACCATCTGGTTTAACGGACAAGCCATTGAAGGGCTTTATATCATTGACACGGGGGCGGGAGACGACGTTTTCTTCACCGAAGCGACAACGAAACGGTATAACATGGAAAGCTATAAGGGGAAAAAACGCGTTGGACATGGCCTTGACATGGGGCTTGGCGATGGTGGAGTTAGCACATGGATAGACGCATACGCCGACAGCATGCGAATGGGTTCGCTACATATTCCGCAGCCAGGAATATCATTGTCGCCCATTGGCAAGGGTGCTTTCAAAGAGAATATCTATGTGGGGAACATCGGCGCAGGTGTTCTTGGGTGCTACAACTTGGTGATAGACATCCCTAATGGCAAGCTATATTGCCGCCAATTTAAGGAACATCGGACTGGCGGAACCACATGGGGCTTTGGTTGGATAAACCGAACCGACATCGGAAAAGGCTGGATTGTGCGCTCAATATACGATGGAAGTGCGGCTGATAAGGCAGGAATGAAACTGGGCGACATCGTCGTTGAGGTGAATGGCAGAAAGGTTGAGCATTTTTCGTGGGAGGAAGAACGAGCTCTTTCAAACGATTCAACCGTCACACTTTTGCTTAAAACAGAACAGGGCATGCGAAAAGTAACCCTCGAAGAAGAGGTGTATTAGGCTGGACCTTAACGCTCCACACTGTCTTTCCATCACATTCAAAGTGCCGCGCTTGGCCAACTTTTAGCAAAGTGAGGAGCTACATCGCGGTTCGACGACACGTTAACAGGGTTACCAGTTGGCCTGTTAACGTGTCGTCAAATCGTCAAGACACAAGGCCATTCTTCCCCCTCTCCTATTGAGGAGGGGCTGTGAATAAGGCCTTTCCCACCTATTTCCACACAAATAAGGATTGCGGTTTTTCATACATTTTCATACTTTTGCACCTTACAAACCAGCAAAGCGTGTGCCGACAAGCTGCGAAGTGAACGGCGGAACGGCTTTGCCGAAATACAAAAACATTCGAAAATGAAAATTATCGCAACACTAACAGCCGTCGCATTTGCGGCAACAGCGAACGCCACAGTAGAAGATTCGGCCACCATTGGCGGAATGATTAACGAGGTTTCGGTGGTGGGATTTAAGCAAGACAGAGCCGCCATATCGCCCGTTTCGCAACAAGGGGTAGGCGAACGCTACATCGAAAACAACCAACTTGTGGGTCTTCGCGACCTTAGTGGCATGTTAGCCAATTTCTACATGCCCGACTATGGCTCGCGACAATATTCACCCATCTACATTCGCGGCATCGGTTCGAAGGTTAACTCGCCTTCGGTAGGCGTGTATGTAGACGGCATTCCCTACTTCGACAGAACTGTATTAGACATGGACCTCTTTGGCGTAAGCAAGGTTGAAGTGCTGCGCGGTCCGCAAGGAACGCTCTTCGGGCGTAACGCATCGGCTGGTTTGATAAACGTTTTCACGCGTTCGCCACTCGATTACCAAGGCTCAATGGCCAAAGTTTCGTATGGTTCGTACAACGATTTGCTCGTGGCCGCATCCACCTATCATAAACTGAACCAAAGATTTGGCCTTTCGTTGGCTGCCAATTATCATCATAACGACGGTTTTCAGACCAATACTTTTCTCAACAACAAGGCCGACCGCATCGGCAATGGCACCATTAGGCTGGGTGCAACGTGGAAACCAATAGACCGATGGACTGCAAGATTTACGGCCGCACTAGACCTTACCCAACAAAACGGCTACCCCTATGCGCCTTACAACCCGCAAACGGGCGTGCTGCAACCCATTGCCTACAATCGCGAAAGCACTTACCGCAGGCTGGTTGGCACGCTGGGCATGAGTTGGCGATACGATGCCGAGGGCTGGAGTATGAACAGTCAGACCGCATTTCAACACAATGATGGTAGCGTAGAAGTAGACCAAGACTATTCGCCACGCGACATCTTCGCCGTTAAAATGCCGCATTGGCAGAACCAAGTGAGCCAAGAATTCACCTTCCGCTCTACCAACGAAAGCCGATACCAATGGATTGTGGGTGCATTTGGTTTCCATCAACACGAACATTACACCGTAAACACATCGCGTATAGCGGCCAAATTGTACGAAGTGAGCCAGAACAAACTGCCCACAACGGGGTTCGCACTCTATCATGTCAGCACGTTCAACATCGTAAAGGGCTTGTGGGCATCGGCTGGTGTCCGGTTGGATTGGGAGAGAAACAAAATAAACAACACCAAAGCCAAGGTAAAATGGATGGGACAAGACGCCCCACCCATGTTCAATCCCGTAGACCCGAAGGGCGGATGGCAAGCAACAGACTTTGATGCAAGCAGGATTGACAGGCAGATAACACCCAAGTTTACGCTTAAATACCAGTTTACGCCCTTCCGTATGATATACGCCACGGTAGCGAAAGGCTATAAAGCGGGCGGCTTTAACGCCGTTCGCCAAACCGACGAAGACTATACTTACAAGCCCGAACACACGTGGAACTACGAGGTTGGAGCCAAATGGAGTTTCCTTAAAGGCCTGTTGGCGTTAGAGGCTAGTGCCTTTTACATCGACTGGCGGCACCAACAACTCTCCATCACCGTGCCTGCACTGGGCAATGTTGTGCGCAATGTGGGGCACAGCAGCAGCAAGGGGGTAGAACTTACGCTTAATGCCACGCCCCTACCCGCCCTTTCGTTACAGGCTAGTTACGGATACACTTACGCCAAGATGCTGGAAGGGCGCATGGGGACGGGGCGCGACTACTCTGGTAATATGTTGCCATTGGTTCCACGCCACACTTGTTCGTTCAATGCCAACTATGTAGTAAACAACCTCGGCCGTATTGCCAACAAGTTGATGTTTAATGCCAACCTCACGGGCGTTGGCTCGCTCTATTGGCGCGAAGACAATGCGGTTAAACAGCCATTCTACACCCTTCTCAACCTGAAAACGGCCATAACGCGCGGCATTTTTACCTTAGAGCTATGGTCGCGCAACACGCTTGCAACCAATTATCTGGCCTATTACTTCGTTGCCTCAACGCCTATGGCACAAAAAGGTAAGCCCTTCACTATCGGTACAACGCTGATGGTAAAGTGGTGACGTAAGGTGGTAAGGCTATGATGTTGCAAGCTGTTGCGGCAAAAAGCCTATAAAGAACAAAGTACACCCCAAGCCTTTCTCCATTTGGAGAGGGACTTGGGGTGTGGCTTTTCAGCTTTGAAAAGGAGACTTGGCGAAACCTCCTACTCAAGTATGTAAAAGCAAGAAGTGGTAAAGAAGTTGCGCACATGCCGCATTCTGGCCAAGCGAGGCCACAGCAAACGAGGGCGCAGATTAAACTTTATCTCGTAATGGGGGTTGATGAAAAAAAGCGTGCGGTTGCGTATGGCAAAGTGTTGCGCGGCCAAACCTTCGAACAGCTCTATCGTGCAACGCGTCTGTTTGATGTCAAGCAGTTCGTCTGTAATGCCTGGTTTCTCGTGGAAGGCCTTCAATATGGCCGCATATACATCTTCTGGCAAGAGGTGAAACCAAGGCAAATGCGAGAGGAACTTACTTCGGCAAATCTGTTGATGACCGCCGAAGGGCATCTGCCAAGCAGGAAAAGACATAAAAACAACACCTTCCGGTCGTAAGAACTTGCGCAACTTGGGCAAGAAAGAGGCCTTATCCATAATGTGTTCGATTACGTCGTGGCAGATAATCAGGTCGAAATGGTGTTCAATATCCTTCATTTCGAACACGTCTGATGCGATAAACCGCCCCTTAGCACCCGCCTCTTCGAAAAATCGCTTGGCATCATTTATCCTACATTCGGCCAGGTCTACCCCCACAACCTCGCACCCACGCTCGCTGAAAGGCAACAGGTTGCCGCCATCGCCACAGCCTATCTCCAACACGTTCATCCCCTGTTCGATGGGCAGATAACGTTCTATGTAGGGCAAAAAGTACTTCCAGCTAGTTGCAGAAAGCTCGTTAAAATATAGTTTTCGGTCCTTTTGTCGATGCTGCATAATAAAAAGGTACAAAGTTAGAAAGCTGTAAGAATGAAAAACAACTTAAAGACAAAAGGATTAAGGCGTGGAGACATCGTCCTTCTCCTTTTAATCCCATCCTCCTAGTTCGTTAATTACTCCGATTGTCTGTGCACAAAAATACAACAAATTGATCTAACAAGAGAAAAAACAAACCTCTTTTTCATTGAAAATCACAACTTCTAGGTAATGTTCACATACGTAAATCCTTGCATTGCACCCTGTCTCTAAGACGTAATGGCAGGTTAAAACGAGGTGGCCAGTTGACAATGTGACGAGGTGATGGTTTGAACAGTTAACGAGGTAATCAGGTGACGAGGTGATGGGTTGACCAGTTAACAAGTTTACCAGTTAACAAGTAACGAGTTGACTAGTTGACCAGTATAGGGGTTGACAAGAGTACAAGTTTACAAGTTGGTTGGCGTAGCCATTATTTCACCTTTTCACCTTTTCACTTTTTCACCTTTAAAGGGCGTGAGCCATTTTTTCACCCTTTCACCCTTTCACCCTTTCACTTTTTCACCTTTAAAGGGCGTGAGCCATCTTTTCACCTTTTCACCCTTTCACCTTTAAACGCCTTTTCACTTTTTCACCTTTAAACGCCTTTAAACGCCTTTACATCTTCTTCCCTTAACAAGTTGCCAAGTCAGCATAACCTTACAAAGCAGATCACTCCCCTCTCCCCTTGGAGAGGGGCTGGGGGGTGAGGCCAGTAGCGGTTAGGGGGTGAGGTCTTACATAGCACATCACTCCCCTCTCCTCTTGGAGAGGTGTTGGGGGTGAGGCCGATAGCAGTTAGGGGTGAGGTCTTACAAAGCACATCACTCCCCTCTCCCCTTGGAGAGGGGTGGGGGTGAGGCCAGTAGCGGTTAGGGAGTGAGGTATTACAAAGCACATCACTCCCCTCTCCTCTTGGAGAGGGGTTGGGGGTGAGGCCAGTTGGGAGTGTGGCCAGTTGAGAGCGAGGCCAGTTGGGGACGAGCTCATTTCAACAATTTTGTCCAGTTTACAGCAAGAAATTTAACATTAAAAGTGCCCTTTCCATCAACCAATTGCCAACCTTGCCGCAAAAAATCAATTCTCGCGAAGGTTTGTTTTGATGCAAAAGGGGGTTTGTTACAAATGCCGGCAAAATGAATATTTATTTCAAAAACAAGCCATTAGCACTGTTTTAGGGGCTATTTGCGGCAAAATGCAATGCAATATGCCGCTAAATGCAGTGCGTTTTGGTGCAAAATGCAGTGCGTTTTGGTGCTAAACGCAACGTAAAATGGTGCTAAATGCAGGGCAAAATGGTACTAAATGCAAGGTAAAAAGCATAAACATCCACACTAAAATGGTATAAATAAAACCTTTTAGACCATCGAGCCACAGCCTGGAAAGACAAAACAGCCGCTAAAAAGTGGGTTTTTAGGGGCTAAAAGTGGGTAATTGGACTCGAAAAATCATGAGCTTGCAACCAAACTAGAAAGGCTAAATGGTGCAAAATGCAGGTTCTTCTCTTAAAAATGGACAATGAGGAGGACGAAAAAGGTTATAAAAAAGTGAGATTTACCCACTTTTTAACCTATTTTCTCGCTAGAATGGAACGGAAATTAGAGCAGTATTGTAAAATAAAATTTAAATTTGTAGTTGAAAGGTTTCACACAAAACCACTACTGGCCTCACCCACTACCAGCCTCACCCCCAGCCCCTCTCCAAAGGGAGAGGGGAGTAATATGCCTTGTAGTTGACAAGAGGACAAGAGTTCGAGTTAACAAGCTAATGGGCGTGAGCCATTTTTTCACCTTTTCACCCTTTCACCCTTAAAGGGCGTGAGCCATCTTTTCACGTTTTCACTCTTTCACCCTTTCACCTTTAAAGGGCGTGAGCCATTTTTTCACCCTTTCACCCTTTCACCTTTAAAGGGCGTAGCCATCTTTTCACCTTTTCACTCTTTCACCTTTTCACCTTTAAAGGGCGTGAGCCATCTTTTCACCTTTTCACCCTTTCACCTTTAAACGCCTTTAAGAGCCTTTAACCCTCTCCTTAATCAAACAATCCAGGCTCTTTTGCGTTGCTTGTATAGATGTTTCTACCCAGATGTTGGTAAGCCAATTCGGTTACCATACGCCCTCGTTGCGTACGCTTAATAAAGCCTTCCATGATAAGGTAAGGCTCGTACACCTCTTCTAAGGTGCCTGCATCTTCGCCTATGGCCGTTGCAATGGTACTTACGCCAACAGGTCCACCCTTAAACTTATCGATAATTGTGAGCAGAATTTTATTGTCTATCTCGTCTAAACCATACTGGTCGATATTTAATGCCGTGAGCGACAGGCGTGCAATAACCGTATCGATGCTGCCATTGCCCTTCACTTGGGCGAAGTCGCGCACACGTCTTAGCAGCGCATTGGCGATACGGGGTGTTCCACGCGAACGCCTTGAAATCTCCATTGCGGCCTCATCGTCGATGGGAACGTTCAATATCCGAGCCGAACGCTTAATGATACGCGCCAGCGTTTGAGGGTCGTAATACTCCAAATGCAGGTTAATGCCAAACCGTGCACGCAATGGGGCGGTAAGCAAACCGCTACGCGTGGTGGCTCCGATGAGCGTAAAGGGGTTGAGGTCTATTTGTATCGACCGCGCCGAGGGCCCTTTATCTATCATGATGTCTATGCGATAGTCTTCCATAGCCGAG
>NZ_HE999446.1:387778-394920 GCF_000312305.1 Prevotella conceptionensis 9403948
TAGGCATTGCGATGGGTGGAGCTGGTGCAGACATGGCCATTGAGACGGCCGACGTGGTGTTACAGACTGACCAACCCTCGCGATTGGCCCAAGCCCTAGGTCTTGCCCGAAAGACACGAACCATCGTTTGGCAGAACATTGCCTTTGCCATTGGGGTTAAAGTGCTGGTTATGGTGCTTGGCCTAATGGGTATTGCAACACTTTGGGAGGCCGTTTTCGCCGATAGTGGTGTGGCACTTTTGGCCGTAGTTAATGCCATGCGGATTATGAGGGGGAAGTGAAAGGATGCAAAAAAAGGACGTTTTCATCGAGAAAACGTCCTTTTTTGTTCATAACAGCTAACGAGTAAGCAAGTAGGAAAACCCATGCGCCTCGCGTTGCTTAGTTAACAAGTGAGGGCTGATTAAAGGAATTAAGTTCATCTGTTTCCACCTTAACTTAGGAGCAGATGAACCTAAATCCTCACAACCCTACAAGCCCATTTCCTTTAATAATCTATCGGCATGCCCCCATTTATCCATCATAAAGAGCATGTAACGGATGTCTACACCAATGCAACGAGCAAGGAGCGAATCGAAAAGGATGTCGCTCGACAGACTGTCCCAGTTGCCATCGAAGGCCAAACCAATAAGTCTGCCCTTGCCATCGAACATGGGCGAGCCACTGTTTCCGCCCGTAATGTCGTTGTTGGTGAGGAAACAAAGGTGCAGATTATTCGTGGACTTATCGGTGAAACGGCCGAAATCTTTCGACGAAAGCAACTGGCGCATGATGGGTTCTGCCTCGTAGTCAACGTTGCTTTTGGCACGATCCATCTTCTCAACGATGCTTTCGGGCGTGGTATAATAACCCAATTCCTTGCCGCCAAGCGAGAAACCTTTTACCTGACCGTAGCTAAGACGCATGGTAAAATTGGCATCCGAGTAATGGGGCATATCCTCTTCCATACGCAATTTGGCTGCACAGAGATAGCGTTCTTGCGCCTCGATGGAATCGTTAATTGCGCCCATTCCTTCGGTTAGGTCGTAATAGATGTCCATCACGTCTTGTCCGAAACGCACACCTGGGTCTTCTTTATACGCCTTGGTGTTGTAAAACAGCTTTGCACCCTTCTTCATGATGATGGAACGTGCATAAAGGTCGTCAACAAAACGCTGATAATCGCCGCCGAAACGTTGGTCGATGGTGGTGTAGAACTTGGGCAAATAGCGATTGCCTACCTGCTGGCGATAGTTTTTAAGCAGCACGGCCAGCACTTCCTTGTCTAGTGCCGCATCCCATTCGTCGCTGTTGTCGGTAAACTCGTGGTATTGCTTTGATGCAGGTTTCTTAGGACCTTTCACTTCCATGCCGCCCATTGCAAGGCGCATGGCGCGTGTAGCCAATTCGTTGGTGCGGCGGAAAGTTTCCATCCAATAATAGCGCGTGCGCACGCGGTCGAAACGCTTTTCGTAGTAAGCGCCCAGCTTATCAAAGTCGAGTTTTCCTTTAAGAAAGCCCGTTGAGTCTTGCCATTGGCGCAAGCGTGCCTCGTAATCGCGCTTTTGTTGCACTAAGCCGATGGAATCGATACATTTGTTCATTCCCAAAGAGTTCTTCCAATAGTTGGCACTTTGGGCGAACTTAGAGTCGTACTTGATACGCACAGCCTCGTTGGCACGCATGTGCCGGCGCATCACCTCTTGCTTAACGCCTCGTACTTGGGCGCGGGGAGTGTTCTCGCAATCGCGCCTTTCGATGATGCCGTAGCTTGAAATGTAACGGCTGGTGCTACCTGGATAGCCCATTGTCATGGAGAAATCGCCCTCTTTATAGCCATCGAGTGAGATGGGTGCCCAATATTGCGGACGATAAGGTACATTGTTCTTAGAATAAGCGGCAGGCCCATTGGTTGTTGGGTCGGCATAGATACGGAAGACGGAGAAATCGCATGTCTGTCGCGGCCACATCCAGTTGTCCGTTTCACCGCCGAACTTACCCATCGACTTAGGAACGGTGAAAACGAGTCGCAAATCGGTGAAATCTTGGTAAACGGTGGCATAGAAACTGTTGCTCTCGTAGAATGGGTCGATAGAAACACGAAGGGTTTTATCTACTTTACGCACCGAGTCGGTGAGTACCGTCTGCAACGAGTCGATAAGAAAATCCTTCTGTCGCTTGCTGGCCGCGGCATATCCGTTGGCCATCAGTCGCGAAGTAACGTCTTGTTGCGACTTCATAAAGCTCACGAACATGTCGCTGTTGGGCAGTTCTTCCTCGTAGGTCTTGGCATAAAAGCCGTTTAGCATGTAGTCGTGTTCAACGGTTGAATGTCTACGAATGGCCTCGAAACCACAATGATGGTTGGTAAATACCAATCCGTTGGGCGAAACCACCACGCCCGAACAATAGCCCGAGAAGTTAACGACAGCGTTTTTAACGGCATCTTTACTTTGATAGATGTCGGCGTATGGCAGTTTAAAGCCCTCGGCCTGCATCTGTTGGTACACTGCCTGCGGCAGATTGTACAGTGTCCACATGCCTTCGTCGGCCTTTGCCGTTCCGAATGCCATGAGGGCAGCTAAGATGAATGTAATTTTCTTCATATTTATTTGAATTGATGTATTGGTCAGGAGTTAAGGAGTTAGGGAGTTAAGGAGTTAAGCCGTATGCCTCGTTTGAATTGACATAATCGTCAGGAGTTAAGGAGTTAGGGAGTTAAGGAGTTAAGCCGTATGCCTCGTTGCCTGGTGGCTACTTACCTTGTCAACTCGTCAACCCACAAAACTAATCACTCCCCTCTCCCTTTGGAGAGGGGTTGGGGGTGAGGCCTTACAAAGCTAATCACTCCCCTCTCCCCTTGGAGAGGGGTTGGGGGTGAGGCCTTGCAAAACTAATCACTCCCCTCTCCCTTTGGAGAGGGGTTGGGGGTGAGGCTTTTTTATTTTCTCTTCAAATCCCACTTCCATATATGCCCGATGAAAAGGAGGATAAATACGGTATTCACACCCAATGCAACGGGTACGGAGAAATGCGTGTTGGCGTAATTAATGCACAAGTAAAAAAGAACTGTGATGCCAACGTACACACCGATACTTGTCAGCGGATAGGCGATGGGATACTTGCGTTGGCCCACGATGTAACTAAGAATCATCGCCGTGGCATAACCTGCAAAGCCTGCCCAAGCACAGGCCATGTAGCCATAACGCGGAACACACAACACGTTGACGGCGATGAGCACGGCGCAACCGATGCCCGAAAAGTAAGCACCCCAAATGGTTTTGTCGATAAGCTTGTACCAAAACGAGAGGTTAAAGTAGATGCCCATCATGATTTCGGCTGCCATAACGATGGGCACAACACGCAGTCCCTCCCAGTAATCGCGCCCGATGAGACGGCGGAAAATGTCGATGTAACCCATCACAACGAGGAAAGCCAGCAGGGTGAAGATAATGAAATACTTCATGGCCTTAGCGTAAGTGTCGCGATTGTCCTTGTCTTTCGACTTGCCAAAGACGAAAGGTTCGTAGGCATAACGGAAGGCTTGCGTTATCATGGCCATTATCATGGCTATCTTACTTGCCGCTCCGTAGATGCCCAACTGCGTGTGCGCATCACTTCCTTTATATATATAAGGGAACAATATCTTGTCGGCCGTTTGGTTAAGTATGCCCGCAATGCCCAATACCAATATGGGCCAGCTATAAGAAAGCATACGTTTAAGCAGGGCCTTATCGAAAACGTAGGCGAAACCGCGCAACTCTTTATAGAAACAAAAGGTGATGCAAGCCGTACAAACGAGGTTGATGTAGAAGGCGTAACCTGCACCAACGTTTGGCGAATAAATAAGGCTCACCCACTGATGCCCGCCTTCGTAAAGGGCTGGTAACAGCAGATAGTAAATCAAATTGAGCGAAATGTTGCTGCCAACGAAGAGCAATTTGAGGGTGGCAAACTTGATGGGACGCTTTTGATAGCGAAGGTATGCAAAGGGAATGCATTGGAATGCGTCGATGGCTACCGTCGCTGCCATCACCCAAATGTAAGAGGGATGGTCGGCATAGCCCATTGCTTGCGCGATGGGATGCAAGAAAAGCACCACCATGGCGATGAAAAGGGCGGAAGTGAAACCCACGGAGAGCAGGATGGTGGAATATACCCGCTGTGAATTTTCGTCGCTCTTATTGGCAAAACGGAAAAAAGTGGTCTCCATTCCGTATGTCAATAGCACCAAGAAAAGAGCCGTATAAGCGTACAAATTGGTGATAACACCATAACCACCACTTGCCGCTGAAATCTTAATCGTATAGAGCGGTACAAGTAGATAGTTGAGAAAACGACCCACTATACTACTTAATCCGTAGATGGCCGTGTCTTTAACCAAAGATTTTAAATTACTCATTGCTAAAAGTGAAAAGGTGAAAAGGTGAAAAGGTGGAAAGGTGAAAAGGTGAAAAAATGGCTTCGCCTCTCAAGGTATGAATGGATGAAAGGGTGAAAAGATGGCTCACGCCACGGAAAGCGAAAAGGCGATTAATGCCTACTTCACTCTGTAATCTCCCATTCTTTATCACCTATCATTTCTTTAACTTCTCTTTTTCCTTTAATTTATTGATGATATTAACTAATGTCCCTATTATCGTTTTGAGGTCGTTAGACACCGAGTCAAACTCCTCTTGCGTAATGGTATCCGAATCTTTTAATAGCTCCAACCAGTATTCCGTCTCGTCCGCCTCCTTTAAGGAGATGCTCAGTTTACTGATAAAATCAGCTGTACTTTGTGCATTCTTGCTCTCAGCGATATTAGCCCCAATACTGGTTCCACTACGACAGAGCTGTTTCGACATGATATATTCATGCCTTTCTTCCGTCAAGTACCTATACAGAAGAATTATTCTCAAGGCAAAGTTCTTACTGAGAGAAGATATAACATTGGTTTTATACATCTCTTTTTATTCGTTTTATATCGTTGTTATTTCGTTACATTATCATTTATCGCGAATGAAATAGGTTTAAGCACTGATGGTGCGACCATCTTTTCACCCTTAGTCAGTTTACAAGTTAACGAGTTAACGAGTTGACAAGTGAACAAGATTACGAGTGAACAAGATGGTGGGCGCAGCCATTTTTTCACCTTCTCACCCTTTCACTCCTAGAAGGGCGAACCCATTTTTTCACCCTCTCACCCTTTCACCCTTAGAAGGGCGCAGCCATTTTTTCACCTTTTCAACCTTTCATCTTTAAAAGGGCGCAGCCATTTTTTCACCTTTTCAACCTTTCACCTTTTCACCTTTAGATTAGAAGAACAGGTAGCATATGAATATCGCTGCCACCACTCCTGCAAGGTCTGCTAGCAGTCCGCAAGCCACAGCGTGGCGCGTATAGCGAATGCCAACACTGCCAAAGTAAACGGCGAGCACGTAAAAAGTGGTGTCGGTGCTGCCTTGGAAGATGCAACTGAGCCGCCCAACGAACGAGTCGGCACCGTAAGTAGACATCGTATCAATCATGATTCCGCGCGCACCAGCCCCCGAAAGGGGTTTCATCAGCGCGGTGGGCAATGCCTCGATGAAATCGGTGTTTATGCCTAGCAAGCCCACCAACCAACGAATACCATCTACAAGGAGGTCCATTGCGCCCGATGCACGAAACACGGCCACACCCACAAGTATGGCAACGAGGTAGGGAATGATGCGAACGGCCGTTTGGAAACCATCTTTCGCCCCCTCGATAAAGGTGTCGTAGACATTGACACGCTTACATACACCAGCCACAATGAATGCAACGATGATGCCCATAAGCAGAATGTTTGCCGTGGTGGTGCTGAAAGTGTTCATCGTTTCCTTATCCATTCTGCCGAATCCCCAAATAATCGAGGCGACGATGGCGCAGGCAATGAAAAGACCTAAGAGGGTTTTAGGACTGAGCAAGTTTATCTTTTGATATATGCTGGTGATGATGATACCTGCCAAAGTGGAAAAGAATGTGGCCAAGAGTATGGGTATAAACACATCGGTGGGCTGCGACGCACCAAGCTGAGCGCGATAGGCCATGATGCTTACGGGTATCAGCGTGAGTCCCGAAGTGTTGAGTACGAGGAACATAATCATGGGGTTCGAGGCCGTGTCTTTCTTAGGATTGAGCGTTTGCAGTTGCTCCATCGCCTTCAATCCCAAAGGAGTGGCGGCGTTATCGAGACCCAACATGTTGGCAGCAATGTTCATAAAGATGCTCCCCGTTACGGGATGACCCTTGGGAATGTCGGGGAAAAGGCGGGTGAACACAGGGCTTAGCGCACGAGCCAAGGCGTTAACTACACCTCCACGCTCGCCAATCTTCATCACACCAAGCCATAAAGCGAGGATGCCCGTTAGCCCTAACGATATTTCAAAGGCTTTTTTAGACATGTCGAAGGTGCTATCCATCATGGCTGGGAACACTGTGGCATCGCCCATAAAGATGAGTTTTGCCGCAGCAACCACGAAGGCCACGAGGAAGAAGGATATCCAAATGTAGTTTAAAACCATGTTTCTACTAGATGTTTTCGGTTTTTTGAATTATGGGTTCGCATGCCTTTTATGGCCATTTGCTTACCCGTTTGAAGGGTGTTCGGCCGTTGGAATGGCTGTTTTCGGTATCGTTCGCGTTGCAAGAGATGAGCGGCAACACCATCATGACCGCTCACGAGAAGCTGACCGACGGCCTGCAACCAACGCAGATGCTGGCAAGATAGACCATAGCCAACGCCCTACCCGCCTCGTTCGTACCAATGAATGGCAAACGAACCTGCCTAAAAGCCGATGCAATGGGGCAAAAAGCAAGATTGCCTATGCCGACAGATGCCACACCAACGACGGCCATCTGTCGTGCCATCGCTGGTGAAAAGCAGACTAACGCACGTTTCGTCCGCGTTCGCGCACCGTCTTTATTTGGTTTACTTGGCGTGCCAAGTCGGCATAATGCAAAGCATTGATGCCCGTGGCCGTTTGCATTTCGGCTTTCAGATAGTTGTCGAGCTTGTCAAGATGCTGGGCAACAAATAGCAGTGCATCGGTGTTGAAAGCGGGCGCAGTGGCACCAACCTTATCCTTATCGTCGGGATTGAGCATGGTGTTGAGCCGCTCCACATAGTTGCGTTGCAGGGCTCGGCGACTGCTGTTCTT
>NZ_HE999446.1:394991-399712 GCF_000312305.1 Prevotella conceptionensis 9403948
AAGCGATAAGCCGTGCTCGATTCTTGCGAATTGTTGTAGATGGCGTTGAGAAGGTTCAGCGAGAACGTGGCGTTAAGCGCCGATGCCTGCATCTTTGCTATCTCGGCCGTGGCATTTACGCCGGTCTTGGCTGTTATTTCGGCAGGATAGAGCCACAAGGGGGCATCGAATACCTGACGGGCGAAGTAGCCGAGAGCGGCTTTTTGCCTTTCGGCTGGCACTATTTCGTAAGGCATTTTGCCCGGCATGTTGTTGATGTAACGCCCACCGATGTTCTTTGCTACGTGTCCGAAGTAGCGCACAAACTGCTGTCGCGCGCTGTTATACATCTCGCGCAGGTCTACATACTGGTCGTTGGCTTGGCGCGTCCATTGGGGAAGGTTCTTGATAAGCCGTTGAAGGTTCTTCACGCCATAGTCGCTAGCCTTCACATTATCGTCGCCTAGGTCCTCGCGTTGCGCCCTGGGGTCTTCGTTGGTGCCCTCTCCGCCGAACCAAAGTCGGGGATTTTTGGCTAGGATAGCGGTGGTTTCGTCCATTAGTTTCTCTTTCTCCGCCAGTTCGTCTTTAAATTCTGGCCGATATTGGTAGCCCCATTTGATGGCCCATTTGTCGTAATCGTTTACGCGAGGAAACAGCCCGCGCTCGCCGACATTGTCTTCGGGCTGGGCCACATAGTTAAATCGCGCATAGTCCATGATGGATGCCGTGTGGCCATGTTTCTCTACCCATGCCTTGTTGCGCAGCTTTTCAACAGGCGTTGCATAGCTTGCGCCCATGTTATGGCGCAGTCCGAGGGTGTGACCAACCTCGTGCGAAGAGACGAAACGTATCAGTTCGCCCATCAACCGGTCGTCGAAGTTCATCGTGCGAGCACGTTTGTCGAGCGGTCCGCACTGTGTCATGTACCATTTGGTGAGCAAATTCATCACGTTATGGAACCAACAGATGTGACTTTCGATGATTTCACCGCTGCGGGGGTCCTTTACATGTGGGCCGTAAGCATTCTCGGCCTCCGAGGGAAGATAGCGCAACACGTTGAAACGTGCATCGTCAAGACTCATCGTCGGGTCGTTGGTGGGCCACTCCTTGCCTTGAATGGCATTCTTAAAGCCTGCCGCCTCGAAGGCAACATTCCAGTCGTTGATTCCTTTAATAAGGTAAGGCACCCATTTCTTGGGCGTTGCGGGGTCGATATAAAACACGATTGGCTTTATGGGTTCTACCAATTCACCGCGTTGATAGCGTTTTACGTCTTTGGGAACGAGCCTGAAACGCGAGATAAATTGTTCGCGTTGGCTCTTGTGTTGCTCGTCCGAGAAGATAGTGTAGGGATAGGCAAAGAAACCAACGCGGTTGTCCCATATGCGCTTGCGCATGGGTATTTTGGGCAATTCAACGATAGATGTGTTGAGCGCAAGGGTTACTGCGCCCGTGCCCGAGGCCCTTATGGTGCTAGGCGATGCGGCATAAGTGCGCGTTGTAAGCACTTCTATGTTGATGGGATAGGTCTTAATGGTGTCGATAAATGTACGATCGGCCTGCTGTCCGCCAATCTTAGTCTTCTCGAAAAGGGTGCGGTTGATGCCCACAATGTTGTTGTCGCGAGCAAAAAAGCCCGTTACATCGAAGAGGTTCATGCCTTTTTGGGTGTTTCCCGCCACGATGGGAAAGGCTGCAACAATGGGGTCGGCGGTGCTTTGTTTCAGCGAAAGGTATATGCGGTCTTTCTCGTTGGCCTCTTGTGTGCGAACGAATGTGCGCAAAAGCATGGTCTTGGCATCGCGTTTTTCAAAGTAAATGGCATCCTCATTGACCATTTCACCGCTGAATTTGCCAAATCCTTGGGGTACGCCAGCAAAGCGCGTAACGGCCATAAAGTAACGACCAACAAGACTGTCGTGCATCTCAAAGTACCATTTGTCTTTGATGTGCCGCACGGTGAAAAGGCCTTTCATCACCGTTCCGCTATCTTTCATCAGCTTGTCGTAGTCGGTTTCCTTCTTCTTCGGCTCGGCTTTCACGTCCTTCCCATTAGGCGTTTGCACCTTGGCCGTGTCGGTTTTGGCGGTTTGCGTGGTGTCTTTCTGCACTTTTACGGCAAATGCCACCTTTGCCTGAGCCGAATAGCCCAAAGCCACGGCAGCCAAGAGGCAACCAATCCTGTTTTTTACACCCATAATTGCTTTGTCGGTTTTGTATGTATATGTTCACGTTACAATCGGACGAACAACCTGCGTTGCCCGTCCGATTTCGTTCTACAAAGATAGTGCTTTTTGTACAAATACGCGCTCGATGCCGTGCTTATCAAGGCGTTACACAAAGACTGCGCACAGCAACGAAGGTGTTCGGGGCACACGGATTGTTGGCAAACGAAATGAAAACATACCGATGAATTGGAGCAATTTTAATGCTAGCCATCGCGAAAGGATGGCCAAACACAGCTTTGACGTAAACAATATTTAACCTTTTGCGCGCATTGAATTAACACAAGAAGTAAGTGCGCGCAGGGAGATAGGCCAGTTTGAAAGGCTGATTGGGGGCTGGGTAAGGGGCTTATAGCAGGGAAGAATGGGGTTAAGGCTGGTTCTAAAGAATTGAAGTTGTATTGACTTTTATAGTCAAACAGAATTGGATTGGAAAGCCATAGCTGCATCGTAAGTAAACAAAAGTCCCTCCTTTTCCTCTGCGCAAGGGGTTATTGATGTCATGCAACGGATGTCTGGCATTCTTCTAACAACTATTTTGCAAATGCAATTCTGTTTCACTATAGTATTTCCACAAACTGAGAGGGGGTTTATGTCTTGTGCTGTAAAACCAAGATACCCCCCACTGGTGTACGAAGTGCTAGACAAGGGCACGATGAAATCTGAAATTTTGCATCATTTGCCTGTGGCTAAACGTGGCTATGACTCAAAAAGGTGATTGGGTGGAAGTTATTCAATGCGGTCTCCACACAAGCAGAAAACCACTTGGCAAAGGCCAATTACTTCTGCGTTTGCATGATGCTGTTCTCGTTGCCTGTGAGCGAGATGCCTTGTAACCGCTCGCGCTGGCCGTTACAAGCGTACAGGTTTTGCGTGCCGTTGCCCCCCTTGCGGGTGTTTACAGCACAATCAGTTTTGTCTGGTTTTCAGCAAAGAATTTAACATTATGAGTGTCCTTTTCGTCACCAATCGCCCATCTCGCCGCAAAAAATCGATTCTCGCGAGGGTTTGTTTCACTGCAAATAGGGGTTAGTTCGCGGATGCTGAAGAATGAATATTTATTACAACAAACCGCCATTTACACTAGGTTTTGGGCCATTTTTAGCTAAATGTGGTGCAATATGCCGCTAATTGGAGTGCGTTTTGGTGCAAAATAGAGTACGTTTTGGTGCAAAATGGAGTGCGTTTTGGTACAAAACGCAAGGTAAAATGGTGCTAATTGCAGTGCAAAATGCCGCTAAATGCGAGACGATTAAGCATAAACATGCACTACAATGGTATAAATAAACCTTTTAGAGCCATGAATAATAGGATTGAAAGGGGCAAAACAACCATTAAAAAGTGGCATTTGGGGGCCTAAAAGCGTGTAATTGGGGGTAAACAATAATGAGTTTGCAACTAAACTAGAAAGGCAAAATGGTGCAAAATGCACGTTACATTCTTAAAAATAGACAGAACAAAGGATATGGAAGGGTAAAAATAGTAGATATTTACATACCTTTTGACCTAGATTTTTGCTAGAACGGAGCAAAAATGAGAGCAATATTGTAAAATAAAAGATAAGGGTTTAAGGTTTTGGGTTGATGAGCTTGTGATTTGAAGAGTTGATGAATTGATGAGTTTGTAAACTTGCGAGTTAGTAAGTTAGTGAGTTAGTGAGTTTGTGAGTTTGTGAATTGGCGAGAGTGAACTAGTGAACTGGCGAGTTAGTGAGTTGGTGAATTGTCGAGAGTGAGTTAGTGAACTGGTGGGTTTGTGAGTTTGTGAACCGGCGAGACTGAGTTAGTGAACTGGGGGTTAGTGAATTTGTGAATTGGCGAGTTAGTAAGTTGGCGAGTTGACGTATTCTGGAGTTGTTGGGCATTAGTGAGTTTATAAGCCAGTGGGTTGACTTGTCTTGCACTTCCCCTTAATTTGTAGAGATATTAAAAGTAAGCACAACTTCATTGCCTTTGTAGGCATTTTAGGTTTGATCTAGTAGAGAATTGGCTTGCATTCTGAGGGTGCATCGTGGACTATATAACCGAAAAGTGCAAGTGAAAGATCATCAGATAAAACAAAAATACGGCAAGGAGTGGCCTTTAAATCATGATGCAACGGTAACTATTCAGCAATAACGAACGTAGATTATCAAGAATTTATAAACGTTATATTGTGGCAAAATGGCTCGAAACGACATTACTTTACCAGAATTTGCAGGTGTCTGTATGTGTAACTTATTGATAATCAATAATAGTTAATACGTCTTATCGCTGAATAGTTACGATGCAACGACAGCGCGGAGGTTACAAAACCGGCCTTAAACGATACCTCTACCAACTGGTTTGTTAGTAACGTGCCAGTACTATGCGGCTTGTAGTGGGGCCACAAGCACCATGTTGTGGTAGTACAAGCACCATGTTGTGGTAGTACAAGCCACCTTGCAGCGATAGTACAAGCACCTCGCAGTGATAATACATGCACCTCGCAGTGATAATACAAGCACCTTGCGGTACTAATGGCACTAAAAACTAC
>NZ_HE999446.1:400712-429152 GCF_000312305.1 Prevotella conceptionensis 9403948
ATCGCTCCGTACATAACTTCCTTATGAATCTCTGTGCGGCATTGGCTGCATACTGCTTCTTCGAGAATAAGCCCGAGGCACTGCCAGTGCGTATTGAAAAGAGTAGGCAATTGGAACTATTCTAGGCAAATCCTTATCCCGAACTGGCGTAAAAACTAAAAGGTTTACTAAACACAATAACCACCCACTTAAACCACTCACTTAAAGCCTTACCTACACAAAATACGGCCAAATTATACCCGACATGCAGCAAAAACAGACCTTCAGAACATGTTTTTCAACATGAAAATAAGCAACAAACCAGCCAAAACAACTTTGCGCAAGCAAGACGAAAAATAAACGATGGAATGGTAAAAATAAACTGGTGAAGGTCAAAAGCAGCATGATAAGGAAATAAAAATAAAGGAATAAAGAACAATAAATGTTCTAAAATGATTACAATAAAAACGCCCTAAAAATTTGGTTTTCAGTGGGAAATAGTATATTTTTGCAGTTAGTAGGTTACTACCAGAACTTGGTTTAGCCGTTAAACTCGTCAACGTGTCGACCAACAAAAGCGCGTTTTCGAGTACGCTCCCATCGTTGTCTTGAACAGCAGCGTGGGGCAAACAACAAACAAAAATGTAACTGCCACTTGAATTGCGCATGAAAACAGGTCTATTCACAGGAAGTTTCGACCCATTTACCATTGGGCACCAATCAATAGTGGCGCGTGTGCTGCCGCTGTTCGATAAGATTGTGATCGGCGTTGGCGTAAACGAACGCAAGAAATACATGTACAGTGCCGAGGTTAGGGTGAAGGAGATTGCCGAACTTTATGCAGACAACCCCAAGGTAGAGGTGCGCGCGTTCAACGATTTGGCGGTAGATTTCGCCCACAGAGAGGGCGCATGGTTCTTCGTTAAGGGCGTGAGAAGTGTGAAAGACTTCGAGTACGAACGCGAACAAGCCGACATCAACCGCATGATGGGAGGCATAGAAACACTTTTGGTGTTTGCCGAACCGCAGCACGCAAGCGTTAGTTCGTCGCTCGTGAGGGAGCTGATACACTTCGGCAAGAATGCCGAGATGTTCTTGCCTAAGCGCAAGAACAAGAAGTGAGCTGAGCCCCGAAACAGAAAACAACTTATGATTACATACAATGCAGACGGCGTGAAAATGCCGAAAATTAAAAGGAAAGACACCACGGCATGGATAAAGGCTGTGGCACAATCCTATGGAAAGAAAGTCGGAGAAGTGGGATATATGTTCGTGAACGACGAGAAAATCCTGGAAATAAACAATGAATACCTGGGACACGATTACTACACGGACGTTATCACCTTCGACTATGACGAAGACGACGTCGTTAACGGCGACATCGTTATCTCTCTCGACACCGTTAGAACAAACGCTGAACTGTTCGACAAGGCGTTCGAAGATGAACTCTACCGCGTTATCATACACGGGATACTTCACCTATGCGGACTCAACGACAAGGGTCCGGGGGAAAGGGAAATCATGGAAAAGGCCGAAAACAAAGCCTTGGAAATGAGAAATGGCGCTTTCTGATACCTAAAAAAACGCCGATGAAATGGGGGAAACCCCAGCGGGAAAACAATCCCGTAACCACAGATTGCGCATGTATGCGCAAGAAAAAGCGACATAAGGCGGAACAGAACTAAACGTAACTAATCCTTTTAAACCGCTCCGCCCCCTGCGCTTTGGCGCAAATGTGTTTCCTTGAAAGCGCCACAAGGAAATTTATCTAAACTACGTGTTACACGAAACACGCCTAAACCATTTAATGATTAAACGCATGAGAGAAAACAATGCAATAAGAGCATTGGGAAAAACGGTACTCTACCGAATAGCCCTTTTCGTGCTTGTCTACCTCTCTCTGGTTGCCTTTGGCCTCACTCTGCTCTACATTGGCTACAAATGGGCAACGTTTTGGGGAATAGATATGCTGCAACGTGCCTTCGATGGCACCAACAGCGGATTTGTCATGCTGATACTTCTGGGCGCCTACCTTGGCGTTATAGCTCTCTGCTTGATGTTCGGACTCTTCCTGGTGAAGTTTATCTTTACCCGACTTAATGTGGAAGAAGAGGGCAGAATACAGGTAAAAGAGAGTGATTGCCCACAACTGTTCGAACTTATACGCCATGTGGCCAGGGCTACAAAGTGCCCGATGCCCCACAAAGTGTTCCTCTCTACCGAAATTAATGCTTGTGTTTACTTCAACACCACTTTCTGGTCGATGTTCTTTCCCGTTCGGAAAAACCTTGTTTTGGGCGTAGGACTGTTCGCCACAACAAGCACAGAGGAGATTAAAGGCATTCTTGCTCACGAGTTCGGACATTTCTCGCAAGATAGCATGAAGATTAGCTCGGTGGTTTATACCGCCAACATCGTGATGGGAAACCTCGTGTATGGCGAAGATGCTTGGGACAGATGGGTAGACCGCTGGAGCCATTTCGGCTGGAGCCCCTTCTCTATCTTCGGCCTGCTTACTCGTTTCTTCACTGTTAGGGTACGTCTTCTGCTGCAATGCTTATATAGGTATGTGAACATCGCTTATCGCGAATTGTCGCGACAGATGGAATACGATGCCGACAGCATAGCATGCAAGGTGGTGGGAAAGGCCGTGATGGCATCGTCGTTCTACAAAACTACGGTGCTGATGCAATGCAGTTCTAACACGCATGTTGCCTTGGTTCGACTGGCAGAAACGTCGAAAAAGGCCGATCCATTCGAGGTTTTGGAGCTGCTCGCACAAATTAAATCGCGCGAAGAAGGCAAGACTATCGAGGCAACAGCGTTGCTGCAAGCGGAGGTAAAGACCAACGATGAACCCACGGCGAGATTTTCTTGTGATGACCTGTGGAACTCGCACCCGTCGGATAAAGACCGCATTCAGCACTTACCCAACATCCCTACACAATGCAATGAACCGCTGGTTTCGGCATGGAGCATTCTTCCCGCCGACCTCCGACAAAGTGTGGGCGAGCTGCTGAGGTTCGATAAGTCGGCAAAATCGGGCATGCCACAAATGCTAACTGGCGAAGAATTGCGCCAATGGTTGGAAAAAGAACTCGTAACCGAGCTGCTTGACATGCGTTTCCGCCGTTTCTTTGTGGAATGCGGATGTATCGATTTGTTCAATCCAATGGAGGAAAAGCCGGCCGAAACGGTTACTTATCCCTTTACCAAACGTAACAGGAACATCGTAACGGCCTACATCCGAGCCTACGAAGATGCCGAACAAATGATTGAAATCATTAACGGCAACCGCGAGGTTAGCGCCGCTTACTATAAGGGGAAAAGCTATGCGCCAAACGATTTGCCAACCATTGAACACAGCCATTATATGGAACGGATGCTGCCGAAGGTAAAAAATGTGTATCGAGAGATTTACACGTACTTGCGTAATGGCAGCCACGGAACGGAGGTTCAAGGGCTATACGAACGCCTTTTTGCGCTCAACAAACGCATTGAGGCCTATCAGCAGGCTATCATTAAGCCGGCCGAAAAGATGGTGGAAGAATGGAACAGCAGTAATAAGGAAGACAAGGACGAGGCCATGCTCTTGCAAGAATACGAACGTCTACTGGCAGAATTGCACGACATGATGCCTTCAACGCTGCGTATGTTAAGCGAAGAATTGCATGCAGACGATACTTGTGCAGGCCTATACAGGCTGTCGGTACAAGCTGCTGCACCTAGTAAAGGGCTCGATAGCGACGCGCAAATGAAGGAAATTAACACGTGTTTGTCGCTGCTCTCGCCCTTCCTAGAACTGCTGCAACAGCAGTATGCGGAGCTTAAACTCGCCATTGGGAGAATTGCACAAGCAGAAGAGGAACTGGAATTGGCGCAGTAGACAGGGGGGGGGAGAACGTTACCACCTTTTCCTTTCTTTCGCTGACACCTTATTCCTAAACATATTATAATCTTTGGCGCAACTTTGCTGTACGCCATACCATAAAATGCACTACTGAGGTAGAAGGATGGCTCCGGCCATCCTTTTTTGTCGCTGTTAATTTGCATATATGGTTTCTATACCCTAACTTTGTAAGTCCTTTGTGGCTCTCACGGGCTGTTAATTCACAGCCAACAACGCCACAAGTATTTGATTTTAAGAACATTAAGCATCGCAAAAGAATATTGCGAGCACCATATATATAACGATAGAAAGAGGCCATACTATGACCTCTTGTTTGTGCATGCACGTACAAATCGACATGTGCAAGCTACAAAAGGCGATTTAGATAAGGCTAAATAGGCTAGGGATAGCCGTCAGGCTGACAAGGCTGTAACTAGCTAGATAGACAACGAGTAAGGCCTAACTAGTACGTTGGTTCTTGCGGAACTAAATTGATAGATAACAAAACGGCTGGATAACTAGGCAACAACTGGCTATAATACGCGTTGAAACGGGTATAACTAGCATGCTATCACCCTCCATCAATCGCCATGCAACACTCCGTAAATTCATAAAATCAAGTACATACAGCAAATAACAATATGATATTCAGATACGATGTCCTCGTCATTGGAGGCGGTCATGCGGGCTGCGAAGCTGCTCGCGCTGCGGCAAAACTTGGTGCCAAGACCTGCCTTATCACAATGGACATGAACAAAATAGCGCAAATGAGCTGCAACCCGGCCGTGGGTGGCATCGCCAAAGGGCAGATTGTGCGCGAAGTTGACGCGCTGGGCGGTGAAATGGGAATTATTACCGACTCTACGTCTATACAGTTCCGCATGCTCAATAAAGGCAAAGGGCCGGCCGTTTGGAGTCCGTGAGCGCAATGCGACAGGGCTAAATTCATCACAAAATGGCGCGAAACGCTCGATTCTACCGAAGGGTTGGACATTTGGCAAGACCAAGCCGACGAGTTGCTTGTAGAGAATGGCACTGCCGTTGGCGTGCGAACGCTCTGGGGTGCGGAGTTTCGAGCCAAGAGCATTGTGGTAACGGCTGGGACATTCCTTAACGGACTGATGCACGTTGGCAAAGTGCAGATACCTGGCGGACGATGTGCAGAACCAGCTGTTTACAGATTCAGCGAAAGCATCGCACGTCATGGCATCACCGTTGACCGAATGAAGACGGGCACGCCTGTAAGAATTGATGCGCGCACGGTGCACTTTGAAGAGATGGAAAGGCAAGACGGAGAGATTGATTTCCACCAATTCAGCTACATGCCCACGCTCAGAACACTAACGCAGTTGCCCTGCTGGACTTTCTATACCACGCAAGAGGCGCACCAAGCATTGCAAGAAGGCATTGCAGATTCGCCCCTTTTCAACGGACAAATACAAAGCACAGGGCCGCGTTATTGTCCGAGTATTGAGACAAAGCTCGTTACCTTCCCCGATAAGGAGCAGCATCCGCTCTTCCTTGAACCCGAAGGTGAGAACACAGCAGAGATGTATCTCAACGGCTTTTCGTCGAGCATGCCCCTTGATGTGCAGCTAAACGCCCTGCGAAAGATACCAGCTCTACGCGATGCCAAGGCTTACAGGCCGGGGTATGCCATAGAATACGATTACTTCGACCCCACGCTACTACACGCTTCCCTCGAATCGAAAGTAGTAAAGGGCCTATTCCTTGCGGGGCAAGTTAATGGGACAACGGGTTACGAGGAGGCTGCGGGGCAAGGTCTTGTGGCAGGAATTAACGCCGCAATTGCTTGCAGTGGGGGTGAGCCTTTCGTGATGAAACGGGACGAAAGCTACATTGGCGTATTGATAGACGACCTTACAACGAAGGGTGTCGATGAGCCTTATCGCATGTTTACCTCGCGCGCAGAATACCGAATACTACTCCGTCAAGACGACGCCGACGCGAGATTAACCGAACGGGCATACCAAATTGGACTGGCTACAAGGCAGCGTTACGACCATTGGATGGAGAAAAAAGAAAGCATCGAACGCATAATTAGCTTTTGCGAAACAACCTCGGTGAAGGCTAACGACATCAATGCGGCACTGGAACGCTGGGGAACAACACCCTTAAACGGAAGTGCTAAACTAGCCGACCTTATCGCTAGACCACAGCTAAACCTGCTGGTGCTTGCCGATGCAGTACCTCAATTAAAGGCAGCCATTGCACAAGCACCCAACAGACAGGAGGAGATTGTAGAGGCCGCAGAAATAAAGATGAAGTATAAAGGCTACATCGAACGCGAGAAAATCGTGGCAGACAAGATGCGCCGCTTAGAGAACATCCGCATTAAGGGGCACTTCAAATACGAAGAATTACACGAGATTTCCACGGAAGGACGACAAAAGTTGACTCGCATCAACCCTGAAACGTTGGCACAGGCCTCACGAATACCAGGTGTTTCGCCAAGCGATATTAATGTATTGCTCGTGCTGATGAACAGATAAAGCACTTCTTTTGGATGAGTTTCGTGTGCCGTAAGGCAAAAACAAATTCGAGGTCTGCGGCCAAGTGCGACGATAAGAAATGCTGTAATGTACTTTTAAATCGCCAATATAGAAACGAAGGGTGGAAGAGTACAAGGCATAAACGTTCTTGAACAACAGAACGAAAGAGGCACATAGATTTGCTATAATCCCCCACCCTAGTTCGTCTGCACCTTCGAAGGATAAACAAAAGCAGCACGAAAGCAATCGCCAAAGCGCACACCTTATATATAGCAGCGCGCAAAGGGCGATGAAACAAGAAACAAAACAAAAAGCCAATGCGAGGTCTTATATAAAGCAGTGTCCCACGTTTGGTATAAAAAGAGGATTGAAAGAGATTTTAAAAGCGTGGCCGCATGAAGTATTGCTAGAACCAATGCGTGTTCCACGTGAAACAATTAATATAAGAATAGAAACATAACTTACTGTAAATGAATAACAAACTGTTGATGGACAATCTGCGTTGTATACCAGATTGGCCGAAGAAAGGGGTGAACTTTCGCGATGTAACAACGCTGTTTAAGAACCCCGAATGTATTAAAGTAATCACGGACGAAATGTGCGAGATTTACAAAGACAAAGGAATCACGAAGATTGTAGGCATAGAATCGCGCGGTTTCGTCATGTCGTCAGCCGTAGCCATCAGGCTAGGAGCTGGCATTGTGCTTTGCAGAAAGCCTGGAAAACTGCCTTGTGAGACCGTACAAGAAAGTTATAACAAGGAGTATGGCACCGATACTATCGAGATACACAAAGACTCGATAAGCGAAGATGATGTAGTTCTGCTCCACGACGACTTGCTTGCAACAGGTGGAACGATGAAGGCTGCATGCGATTTGGTGAAGAAGTTCAACCCCAAGAAGATTTACGCCAACTTCATTATCGAGCTTGTAAACGAAGATCTCAACGGTAGAGCCGCGTTTGATAAAGACATAGAGATTTCAACACTCATACAAGTATAAGGCCGCACAAGCAAAATAAACTGCTCTAAACGGCATTTCACCATGCCAGAGCTACCTTAACACGAGCAACGAGAACACCTTAAACTTGCCAAACGCCACATTAGGCGTTGGAGAAAGATAATAAGGTATTCTCGTTTTGGCTTTTAATTGGAGCCTGGTGCGCAGTTGAGGGTAGGCGAAAGAATGTAAGCAAAGGACGAGACGCAAGGTATTAAACCGCGAACAAAACGACGAAAGGTAGCCACCCTGCATCAAAAACACTTTATATAAGCACCTCTAATTGCAGACAAAGGGTCAGGCTAAGACCGCAAGGGAATAAGAGAAAGTGCATAGGAGCGAAAGGAAACAAGGGATTGGATCGAAACAAAACAAGGGGCAGGAGCGAAACAAAGCAGGGTACTGGAAGAGAAAGAAGAAGGTTAAAGCACAAAGAGTGGGTCATAACACGCGGTGAAAAGAAAGAATGTCTGCACCAGCAGCAAGCCTTTCAAATAAGACAAAGGGGGATAAGAACATGCAGGAGGGCAGACAAAGGGGTGCTTATGGCAAGCTGATACATTCGAAATAGGAGGTCGCATAACCATCAACGACGTCTCTACCTCCCTACCCTATCTTTGTGATACGCAAGCAATACATTACGCGCGGTTCAGAATTGGAGGCAACAACCCACACAACTCTGGCTCAACCTAAGAGAGGAAAGCAGTACGGCAAAAGGGAAACAGGAGTATAACATAAAAGGAAGCAAGGGTACGGCATAAAAGGAAAGCAGCGGTACGACATAAAAGAAACGAACACTAACGCTTATGTTTCACGTGAAACAGCAAAACGCGCAAACACTGGTGTACAAAGGGATTTCGAACGATGACAAAAGAAGAAAACGAAAGACGCTTGGCGCATTTGAAAGGCATAGTTCTGAGTCTGCCAGAAAAACCAGGCAGCTATCAGTTCTACGACGAACAAGACATTATTATATATGTGGGCAAGGCCAAGAACTTAAAAAGCAGGGTGTCTTCTTACTTTCATAAGGAAGTAGATAGATTTAAAACGAAGGTTTTGGTAAGCAAAATCTTCGATATTTCGTATACTGTTGTCAGCACAGAAGAGGATGCTCTGCTGCTAGAAAATAGCCTTATTAAGAAGTATAATCCTCGTTACAACGTTCTACTAAAAGACGGAAAGACCTATCCAAGTATCTGCATAACCAACGAATTGTATCCGCGCATCTTCAAAACACGTACAATTAACAAGCGGCTAGGTACCTATTACGGGCCTTATAGCCACGTTCCCACAATGGTGGCTCTGCTAGAACTGATTGGAAAGTTATACAAACCGCGCACTTGCCACTTCCCTATTACGCGCGAAGGCATAGAAATGGGCAAGTATAAAGCATGCTTAGAGTATCATATACACAACTGCGACGCACCTTGCGTAGGCAAACAATCGTGGGAAGAGTATCAAGAAAACATCCGCCAAGCACGAGAAATATTGAAAGGAAACACGCGCGAAGTACGAAAAATGCTGTACGAGAAGATGCTAAAAAAGGCAGAAGAGCTGAAATTTGAAGAGGCAGAGGCACTTAAAAAGCGGTATATTCTGCTTGACAACTATTGCGCAAAGAGCGAAGTTGTTAGTTTTAGCATCGCCGATGTGGACGTTTTCAGCATCACAGACGACGAATTTAACCGCACGGCCTTTATCAATTACCTGCACGTAAAGAACGGAACGGTGAACCAAAGCTTTACTTTCGAGTATAAAAGAAAGCTAGACGAGAGCAACCAAGACATCCTAGCATCTGCCATTCCTGAAATTCGCGAGCGTTTTGGCAGCAAAGCCAAAGAGATTATCGTACCTTTCGAGATGGAATGGACCATGCGCGAGGCCGTTTTTGTTGTGCCACAAAGGGGCGACAAACGCCGTTTGCTTGAACTTTCTGAAATGAATGGCAAGCAATACAAGTTCGACAGACTGAAACAAAACGAGAAACTGAACCCCGAACAAAAGGCTGTTAGACTGATGAAAGAGCTGCAAACCAAGCTACAAATGCCACGTTTGCCATACCAAATAGAGTGTTTCGACAACTCAAATATATCAGGAACAGACGCTGTTGCAGGCTGTGTGGTGTTCAAATCGATGAAACCTAGCAAGAAGGATTACCGCAAATACAACATCAAAACCGTGGAAGGACCCGACGATTACGCCTCAATGAAAGAGGTTGTAAGGCGAAGATATGCACGTATGATAGAAGAAGGAACTCCCCTACCCGACCTTATCATCACAGACGGAGGTAAGGGACAGATGAGCGTTGTGCGCGAAGTGGTGGTTGAAGAACTGCATCTAGACATCCCCATTGCAGGTTTGGCCAAAGACGATAGGCACAGAACCAACGAACTGCTCTATGGATGGCCACCACAAGTAGTGGGTTTGGACGTGAAAAGTGAGCTTTTCCATGTGCTCACACGCATACAAGACGAGGTGCACCGTTACGCCATTAGCTTTCACAGAGACAAGCGAAGCAAGCACGCCTTGCACTCCGAACTAGACGATATAAAAGGTATTGGCCCAAAAACAAAGGCCACCCTGTTGAAAGAATTGAAGTCGGTTAAGCATATAAAAGAGGCAACGCTCGACGTTCTTGCCAAGCATATTGGCAATGCCAAGGCACAAATTGTATTCAATTATTGGCACAACGAAACCCCAAACGAGAAGACATAAGTCTACAATCAAAAAGCTGTTGTTGAGTATTTGCGTTTGCTGCTGGATCAGTTCGTCACTAACCCTTTCAGCAACCTGAACCCATGTCCATTTGCTTTCCCATGTTCGATTGAAGGAGAAACAAAAAAGTATCTGTACCTTCATATGCCCAAGCCAAGACCCCCAAGCAAGTTAGCATCAAACGTACGCAACTACGAGAGCTGTTTAAACCTTGTACCACGTATAAGGAATACACAAATAGAATAGGGGAAACATGTAACAACCTAATTATCAAAGGGTTAAGTATAACCAACAGATACAAATAAGTCTTTAACAAGCAGCTTCTCATACAGTTACTTAAAAGGAAGTTGAATGGTATATTAAACTTAATACGATGATTATCAACTAGTTGTAGCGACAAAAGCACAAAGATAAACTTATGAAAAGACAAGAAACACGCACCGAGAGACAACAAAATAAGTTTGCAGGGCATAGAAAAAATACTTAGCAAACGAACGTTTATTATCGTTAATATAACTACAACATAAACAAAAGTAAAGGTTGGGTTATCCCATCGCATGCAATCCGAAAGAAGAAGTCTCATTTTTTAGGGAAACACCAAGCAAAAAATGGAAGGTGAAAACACCATTTTTTGCTGCAAAAGCTTGGCAAAAGTACACCAATTGAGGATTAAATGAAAATCACAAAATGTCTACTAAAACGTATTTACCTGGTCTTCAAAAGGTTATAAACTAGCAAAATACGGCGAAATTTGCGAGCAAACGGGCAGATGGTCGTAAAAAATCGATTCTCCGAGTTAATGGACGTTAAGCAAATTATCTAATGTGTGAATTTATGTATAACAAAAGATGAAAGACTAGGCCTTCAAAAATTCGAACTGAGAAAAATCATAAGCAAACAAAATGAATGAAGTATCAAAATAAACTAGAACAACGAAAGGTTGCCGTGAAAGGGAAGACAACAAAAAATGGAAGAGGAAATTTGCAAGTCATCCCCCAAAAGGGAAAAGGGCAAAAAGGGCAAAAACAAAATCCGATAATCGGGGTTCAAAATCACACCCCCCTACTCCACTGATAAAAAAATCGGAGAACAATAAAAAGCAGTACCACCTTCAAAAATCGACAAAAGCAAAATACAGAAGTTGATGAAGGCTCGAAAGAAAACGAATGGCAGCTTTGTGGGTGAATGTATGGTGGTGAGGAATTTTTAATATGGGAGCAATAAGTGATAAAACTCTTGGAAGTGACTGCTTAAAACTTCATTTGATGTTGCAAAAACAAAGCAAGTTTGCAGAACAATATAACATGGTCAGCAGGATTATGCAGCGCGTATAACATATGCAATGGAGCAACTTTGGTGATTTATAGAACCACAACTAGTAACTTTGTAGTAGCACATCAAGTCGCTTTGCAGAACAAAATCTAGCGGCTTGGTAGAGCCACAACCAGTAACTTTGTAGACTACTTCTAGCTGTTTTGTAGAACTTATCTGGTAGTTTTGTAGAACTATATCTAGCAGCTTTATAGAACATATCTAGCAACTTTATAGAACTATATCCAGCAGCTTAATTGGTGCATATTTCTATTACCTACAAAGCATTATTAGGATAATCGACACATAAACTAGTTTAGCGTACCTACACATTGCAAGCGGCAACCCAATAAACTTGCTTTTCAACAAAAGTGATGGAAAACTAATACTGCCGTTGTCAACTTTTAAGACAATGTTTTAACATTATGAGTGCCATATTTGCGAACAAATCCATACTCGGTCGCAAATAATCGATTCTCACGAACGTTTGTTTTTGTACAAAAGGGGCAACATGTACAAACGAATATAAGTTGTCCCAATTCCGCATAAAAATGCTATTCGAACGAAATGGAGTACTATTCCGCGCTAAAAACACAGCAATTAGCACCAAATTACATCACAATTAGTACCAAAACGCACTGCAATTAGCACCAAAACGCACTGCGTTTTGCACCAAAATACAACGCAATTAGCACCAAAACGCAACGTAATTTGGTACTAATAGCAATAAAAGTACCATCGAAACACGCATAGTTATGCACCTAAATGCAAAAACATAACCACACTAAGGAGGAGTTTGACTGGCTATAAACGGCCTAAAAGATAGGAAATGCAGGTTCTACATGGGGAAAAAATACTGAGAAAAGCATCATTTGGGCCACTAAAAGCAGATAACCGAGCTTAAAAAAGCACGAACAAACGGCAAAATAGAAAGGCAAAATGGTGCAAAACGCAGGCAACATCGCCAAAATTTAGATTAAATGAAGAGCTTAAGAGCTATAAATAGCCTCAAATTGGCAGTTTTTAAGCATTAAAATCTGCTAGAATGAGTAGCGTGCAAGACATGTTTTGTAAAATATAAACAACAGATTTAACAATAATATACGGACAGAAAAGAGTAAGAGCCAATGAACTACATAAAAGGAACAAAAGCAAATGGTGGAAATGCACATGTCACAACTTGCTAAACCAATGACGGCACTATGTTCGATACAGAGAACACTGGTGGAAATAAACATACCACAACTTGCTAAGACAATAGACAAATGACGAAATAAACACATCCTGAGATTATCAGCCAAATTGAAAGACCGACGACCAATTTGGGTTGAAATGAAGTGAAAACCAAACAAGAAACGATGTGGGTGTAAAGGCAAAGGGTAAGAAAGGAAAAAGATGAACAAAAACAAACAAAGCATAATAAAAAAGGCAAAATAAAACAATAGATACAACATACTTACGTTAGTAGTTTAAGGTGTATTATGTAAACATCCCAGCAAGCGCGATAAGGCAAAGCGTCAAGGCCTATCATACGTCGCGAGAAAGAGAATGCAGAAATATAGCCCCACAAAGAGAGAGTTGTCAACATACAAAGCAAAAACATAACATCAATAACACAGTTGTAGGCTTATGAAAACAAAACTATACGCCATACTCATCGCAACCGCCTGTCTATTAATCGGCATTGAAAATGCAAGTGCCAGAGAAAAGACATTCGGGTACAGGTGGAACATGCACCCAACAGACAATTTTGTGAATGTAGTGATAGACTCAACTGAAAATGATACGTCCGTAGTATTCGCTGTGAAGGATGAAGAAAAAGGTAAAATAGGAACGCTATTACCTGTATATCAGCTGAATAAAAAAGGTGCAGAAGTAACCGTGAGCATCAGATATAAAACCCTTAACTGCGAAAGGGCTTACATAACCCTTAACACCATCGGCGCAGGCGAACAATTTTTGAGGAGTGATACCATAGAACTACCATTGACAGAAGAGTGGAAAGAGGTTAGCCAAAAGGTAAAAATAAAAGATGCCTACTTGCTTAACGTTTTCATAGAGGCCATTGGCAGCGAACTTGCATTTAACAACATACGGGTTAGTGCCTTTAAATTGGAGGCCAACGGAGCACAATTAAAAAACGAAACAGCACCCAAAAGCGACAATACAATTCTGAAAAAAAGCGATGTGATAACACTAAATGGAGTGGATTTCAGCAAAATACCCAGCATGCAAAGCCGCATTATGGCCATCGGCGAAACCGTTCATGGCAGCAAAACGTTGGGCCACATGGCGTTCAACATCATTAAACAACGCATCATCAAGCAGGGCTGCAATTTGGTTATGCACGAATATCCCCTGGAATACTCATTTTATGTAAACCGATACATCAAGAACGACCCCCGATTTAAGCTGAAAGACATCGAGCGATATATGGAAGGCAGTCTGTCGTCCGAGCACACAATCGACTTCATCAAGTGGCTCCGAGCCTACAATTCCACGCACAACAACCGCGTATCCTTCTGGGGAATAGACATCGAAAGCTTAGACATAGCAAGTAGTGTGGACCTATCCGAGTTTGTAAAAGCCCTCTGCTCGAACAGAGAAACACCTGAAACAGACTCGATAGTTAAACGTCTGTTGAACTGGGAAACGGGCGCAGAGGACAGCTTACAACTGACGAAAGCAGACGGTGCAGTGGGTAAATGGCTCACCGCAGACGAGCGAGAAATATTGAAGTTGTGCCTACAACTAAACCACGAAAGCAGCGAAACCTACGAACGGCTTACAAATAGGGATAAAACAATGGCAAAAACGGCCTTCGCGTTGATAGACATCCTAGCGGGTAAGGGTGCATTGGCAACCATATATGGGCACTTCATGCACCTGAATTACCTTGTGGCAGGCGACATGAAAGACCTTAACAACTACACGGCGGGCTATCATATCAAGGCCAAATACAAAGACGATTATCAGGCCATTGCCCTTTGTACGTACGAAGGAAAGACACTTAACTGCTTGACCGACAAGGTTATTGGCGTTGCGCAACTAGTAAAAGCAACCGAAGGCAGTGTAGAATACGCCTTACAAAGCATGGGTAATAACATGGCCTACTTACCCACCGAGCGGCTAAACTACACAGATGTGCTAACAATGAGGGTGTTAGGCAACACCAACGACAACTACCAATTCTTCTATTTTGTACCCAAAGCGCGCGTTGATGGCATATTGTTCGTGTCGCGTTCGCAACCCGTGGATAAGAGCCAAGAAGTACTTAACCGCTATCTTAACTATGTAGATGCCACAGTAAGGCGTTATTTGGAAAATGCGAAAGAGAAAATAAGGAAGCTTAGAGAAAATAAGTTGAACAAATAAACCCCAATCGGTTCATCAGGTCGCTTATCAAATATTTAAGTAGTTGGCATTACTTCCTTTTCATCTTTCGTTTGGTTACCGGCATCTTGCCTGCCCTATTCTCTTGACTTAACCCATACTCTTTCAAGAATAAGAAAGAAAATATGCTCAACAACCAAACAAAATCAGAACAGACACTGATGCCCTATTTGGGTTAAAGGATAAAACGTTTCACGTGAAAACAAAACAAAGCGGGAAGAGGTGTAACCGACAAGTGCAATAACACAGATAGCGGTGATGGGCAGGCAAGCAAGCAAAGTTATCGTGTCTGTAACATCGGTGCTATCAAGCAGTGCAAGCACGGCATGATTATCTATGCGCGTCTATTTGTTGCCCTTACCACCCTCTTTAGCCCTTCCATCTCAAACAATCTAATATCAATCGCAACCCCAATTATTTTGCTGTTTGCGCGATTTTGGCTAATTTTGCACTACTCCAATAAAACAACGAACAATGCGGATAGTAATCCAGCGCGTTACACGGGCCTCGGTAAGCATCGAAGGTCGCGTAGAAAGCGCCATTGAAAAAGGAATGATGGTGTTGTTGGGCGTGGGATACGCCGACACCGACGACGATATTGACTGGCTTGTGAAGAAAACCATAAACCTGCGCATCTTTGATGACAGCGAGGGAGTTATGAATCTCTCGGTTAAAGACGTGGAGGGAGATATTCTCATAGTTAGTCAATTCACACTCATGGCCTCGTGCAAGAAGGGCAATCGCCCCTCTTACATCCACGCGGCAAGCCCAGATGTGTCTGTTCCCCTTTACGAACGGTTCTGCAAACACCTTTCAGAGTCGCTTGGCAAACCCGTTGCCACAGGCGTTTTCGGTGCAGACATGCAGGTTGAATTGGTAAACGATGGGCCTGTTACCATCGTGATAGACAGCAAAGACAAATAGTTTGCGCCTACAACAAAGGTGCACTGCCGCCAAATGTGGCTTTCAAAACAGAGATTAAAACAAAAACAAGCTATTTGTGCCTAATCCAACCAATAGCGAAAGCCAATAGGCAGAACAAGTCTGCAAACCGCAAGCAAACACCTCACCACAGCATGCAACAACAAAACGACAACGACAAAACACCAACAAACGAGCCGCTAACACTAGGCGGAGCGCAACAGTTGGTGGACCAATGGGTTAAACAATACGGCGTGCGCTACTTCTCAGAACTAACCAACATGGCGGTTCTTACCGAAGAAGTGGGCGAACTGGCACGCCAAATGGCACGTATCTACGGCGACCAAAGCTTTAAACAGGGAGAAGAGCCAAACCTGGGCGACGAGATGGCCGACGTGTTATGGGTGCTGCTTTGCTTGGCCAACCAAACAGGAGTGAACCTCGAAGAAGAGCTAAGGCGCAACATCGAGAAGAAAACAAGGCGCGACAAAACACGCCACATCAACAACGAAAAACTAAAAAAATAAGGAAATATGAGCGAACATAACCATCAACACGAACACCATCACCACGAAGGAGAGGTGAGCAAGTACGAGAAAACCCTGCAAGAATACACCACCGAGCTAGACGATGCACAGGTGCAGCAGGCAGTTAAAACCATTATCGCCGAGAAAACACTGGCTAACGACACGCCCGAAGTAAAGAAATTCCTCTTCGGCAGCATCGAACTAACCACGCTCAGCACCACCGATTCAGACACCAGCGTAATGGCTTTCGTAGACCGCGTTAACCAATTTGAAAACACTTACCCGCAACTTCCCCACGTGGCGGCCGTGTGTGTGTACCCCTGCTTTGCCGAAGTGGCCAGCGAAACGCTTGAAGTGGAAGGCGTGGAAGTAACCTGCGTATCGGGTAGTTTCCCCTCTTCGCAAGCCGTTATCGAGGTAAAAGTGGCCGAAACGGCACTTGCCGTACGCGACGGCGCAACCGAGATAGACATCGTTATGCCCGTGGGTAAGTTCCTTTCCGGCAACTATGAAGAGCTGTGCGACGACATTGCCGAGCTGAAACAAGCCTGCGGCGAAAGGCCGATGAAGGTTATTCTCGAAACTGGCGACCTCAAAACGGCATCCAACATCAAGAAAGCATCCCTGCTATCCATGTATGCCGGAGCCGACTACATCAAGACTTCTACGGGCAAAGAGAAGGTTTCGGCAACGCCAGAGGCTGCTTATGTGATGTGTCAGGCCATCAAAGAGTATTACGAAAAAACAGGCATACAGATTGGCTTTAAGCCCGCTGGCGGCATCAACACCGTGATGGACGCCATCATCTACTACACCATCGTGAAAGAAGTGTTGGGCGAAAAGTGGCTAACCAACAAGTGGTTCCGCCTTGGCACTAGCCGATTGGCCAACCTACTGCTAAGCGAAATAAACGGCGAAGAAACAAAATTCTTCTAAAAAAGAACGCTCCCTAACAACAGTAACAGCAAATGAACCCACCCGCAAGAACCTTCATCCTCGTAGCCATAACCGTGGCCGCGCTCTTGCTTATGCACCAACTGCCCACGCTTTCGATAGGCGGTACGCAGCTGCGCGAAGTAAACATACTGAGTCAAGTGGTGCCCGAAAACGATGGCAAGCAAGTAGACGTGCTGCCAACAACGCCTCCCCACCCCATCATGGTGCAGACCAAGAAGGGTGCCGCCCTGCATTTTAAGGAAGTGTGGACAAAGGGTGTGGAACCTATCTTCGACTATTCGAGCGGAGCGGCTGGCGGAATGGACCACTTTTACAGTCAGTTAACCAAGGTTAAGCAGCTCGACAGGCCCGTACGCATCGCCTATTTCGGCGACTCGTACATCGAAGGCGACATCTTAACGGCCGACTTACGCGAGCTGTTCCAACGCACATGGGGCGGATGTGGCGTGGGATGGGTAGACACGGGGTCGCGAATGCAGCAAAACCGCATATCCATCAGGCAGCAATATAGTGGCATTACCGAGTATGCCGTAGCCAAAAAGCCCTTCGACATCTCAAAGCAAGGCATCAACGAACGCTATTTCGCACCACGCGAAGGCTCGTGGATAAAGGTGAGCGGCACCAAAAACTACGCCCATACCCAAAATTGGACCATATCAACGCTTTACTTTCACACCCCCACTAGCGTAACCATCAAGAGCAACGACGGCAAAGGACACATCAGCGAACATAAGTTTACCGGCTCTACTGCTGTGCAAAAGCTAGAAGTTAAAGACTCGCTCAACAGCATTGGCTTTGCCTTTAAGGGCGTGGGAAGTGGCACTTTCCTGTACGGACTAACGCTAGACGGCGACAAAGGCGTAACCCTCGACAACTTCTCCATGCGCGGTTCGCCCGGACTAACGCTGGCCAAGATACCCACACATCGCCTGCAAGATTTCAGCAGACTGCGCCCTTACGACCTTATCGTGCTGCATTTCGGCCTGAACGTGGCCGTTCCTGGCAACCCATTGAGCGTGATGAAGGGCTATACAACGAAGATGAAGAAGGTGATTGAGCTGATGCGGCAAACCTTTCCCCAAGCGTCGATATTGGTAGTAAGCGTTCCCGACCGCGACCAACGCTCGCCCAACGGCATACAAACGATGAAAGAAGTAAAGCAACTGGTGGCCCTGCAACAGCAAATGGCGGCCGACATGAAGGTGGCTTTCCTCAATTTCTTCGAGGCTATGGGTGGAGAAAGCAGCGTAAAAACGCTGGTTGAACGCAGTTATGCCAACAAAGACTACACCCACCTCAACTACAAGGGCGGTAAAGAACTGGCCAGGAAGATGTTCCCTTCGTTTAAAGAGGGGTACAAAAACTATGTTAGACGCAAAGCAATAGAAAAGAAATGATTAAACAACTGTCCGAATTCGTCGAGAAAGTGTCGTACTATGCCGACCAAATTGCCGAATTCACCAAGCAACACGCCGCAGAGATACACCGTGTTACCGACCTTCTCACCTACAATTCCGACGAGCCGCTCATCTTCTCGACGGGTCTTTTCCTCATGCTTTTCTTGGGGTTCGCCTTCGTCTACATGTGCTTGCAACGCCGTCTTACGGCACGTTTGCTCTTCGTAACCGCCTTTTCGTACTACTTTTACTACAAAAGCAGCGGTTTATATTTCTTCTTGCTCGCGCTAGTTACCATCAGCGACTTTTTCTTAGCCAACCTCATACACCGCTATCGCGAACGTCGGGGGCTGGGAAAGCTTTTCGTTACGCTGAGTTTGCTTATCGACCTAGGGCTACTGGGCTACTTCAAGTACACCAATTTCTTCGTCGGCATGGTGACGCGCATGCTAGAACACAACTTCCAACCGTGGGATATATTCTTGCCCGTGGGCATTAGTTTCTTCACGTTTCAAAGTCTTAGCTACACCATCGACGTGTATCGCGGCCACTTAAAGCCCCTACCCTCCTTGCTCGACTATGCTTTTTACGTGTCGTTCTTCCCACAATTGGTGGCCGGCCCCATCGTTCGCGCCAGCGATTTTGCGCCACAGATACGCCAACCGCTAACCATTACGCGCGACATGTTCGCCCGTGGACTGTTCTTTATCCTCATCGGACTGTTTAAAAAAGCCGTGATAAGCGATTATATCAGCCTCAACTTTGTAGACCGCATCTTCGACAATCCAGGCCTTTACAGCGGTTTAGAGAACCTCTTGGGCATCTATGGCTATGCCATGCAGATATATTGCGACTTCTCGGGCTATTCGGATATGGCCATTGGCATAGCCTTGCTGTTGGGTTTCCACTTCCCTTTGAACTTCAACGCGCCCTATGCCGCCACCAACATCAGCGACTTTTGGCGGCGTTGGCACATATCGCTCTCTACTTGGATACGCGATTACATCTACATTTCATTGGGTGGAAACCGCAAAGGAAAAATAAGGCAGTACTTCAATCTCATCCTTACCATGCTGCTTGGCGGCCTTTGGCATGGTGCAAGCCTCAACTTTATCATCTGGGGTGGCATGCATGGCGTGGCCTTAGCCGTGCACAAGCTGTTTTCGCAAGGGCTGTTAAAGCATCCGCGCGGCTATGTCAGCCGTGGCATTCGCCGTCCTTTGGCCATCTTTATCACCTTCCATTTCGTGTGTTTCACATGGTTATTCTTCCGCAACTTGTCTTTCGAAACCAGCAAGATGATGCTAAACCGTATCTTTACCGACTTCCGCGCCGACCTCTTTGTCCCTGTTTTGCACGGCTACAAGTACGTATTGGCCCTGATGCTCTTTGGTTTCGTCACCCATTACATACCCAATCGCTGGCAAGAGGGCATCATAGCCGGCCTGCGCCGCTGCAATGTGGTGGTGTGCGCACTATTCCTGGTTATCGTTATTTATATCGTTATACAGGTAAAAAGCAGCGCCATACAGCCCTTTATCTATTTCCAGTTCTAGACAGATAGACAACTATCATCATGGCTGGTTCCAAAAATTACCTTCTCTATATTTTTTAAATTGACACATGTTCTTCTCATTAACTTGCCCGATTGGTTTGTTATTAACAGGCATGTCACCTTTAACAACCTGCCAGAACAGCTGTTCTGGCAGATTCTAAAAAATACAGAGAAGGTAACCTTTGTTTCAACTAGTGTATAAACAGCACATACATAAAGAGACAGGTCATAAAGGTAAAGATTGTCTTCTTCATAATTTATTCCACTTTAAAATCCACTTTACATTCAACCATGTGTTTATTCTCTAACGTTACGTTGAACCGTGCCACATAATCACCAACAGGTAAGGCGGTTCTCGGACGTTTTTGTATAAAAAAGTTTTTCTTCTCTAACCAGCTGCAAAGCCAATTAAAATCCCCATGTGCAGGTATATACCTCATCACATAAAAGGGATCGTAAATTTCATCCCAGGGCTTTCCCATGTCTTTTCCGTCTGAGGTGTATACATGGAACACATCGCGCAAGTCTATTATTTTCCATGCCTCCACAGGTTTTTCGCCTTCATTCATTACCGTCAGTTCAAAGAGAATGTCCTCACCATGTTTGAACACGCTCGTTTCTTCCCCTTTCGCATTCAATACTTTGAAACGAACCTTTAAGTCGCTTTTTTCCGCATCATCCTTGCTGCAACCCACAAATGCGAGTAGCAGGAATGGTATGGCCAATGCCATTAAAACACTTTTTTTCATAAGCAAACATTTTGTGGTCTACAAACTTAAGGCTTGTTCTAAAAATCCCTCGATAAGGTACAATACTTATTTCATGCATAGCCTTTCACTGTCTTCTTGCTTTTGTTCAACATCTTTCACTTATTTGCAAATAGTATAATCAATCCTACTCCTTCAATAAGTAAGTGAAATCTGCTCACCAAATACAGAGAAGACCATCTTTTAGAACCTTCCTTAAAAGTAGAGATTTTACAGTTGTTTAGTTATTATCAGAGCTAAGACAAAAGAAAACTTGTTGTAATCTGTACCAAAGAGTTAGTGAAAGTTTCAAACATCCAACGTTCTTTGTGAACAAGTGTCCTTATTGTCGCAACCACAACCTTCTTGTGGATGTCCATACCGCAACTGCGTGCGATTCAAACCGAGCGAATTCCAAATATGCCATAGTTCATTTTTTGAAGTTAACACTTTGCTGCAAAGGTAACTAAAACTAAATATTTACATTCGCTTTGACGATAATCAAATTGTCATGGGTGTTTCATAATGGATAATTTAATGTTAGAATGAAGATAATTACTAGTTTGTGCGCCAAATGATACACTATGAATTAAGCGTTAAAGTGTACATTGCAAATATAAAAAAATAACAACACGAACAGGAAAAACTATATTATTTAACTTTTAAATATCATCAAAATCACCCGACAAAACACCATAACGAACGTTTAAAGCGGTTAATTGCCACTAAAAAAGAGCCATAAATTGAACAGCAAAACAAAGAAAAATTAGTTTTCTATTCAGTTTTTAGCTATCTTTGCAGCATGATTAATGGTTTAGAACACATTGGCAACATCCCCATAAGCACGTCTGCCCTCTCCTCGTTATACCCCGAAATGAAGGCAGGCAACCAAAAGGTGCGCAACCTTGAACTAGCAGGAAAGCTCATCCGATTAAAAAAGGGACTTTACGTTGTCAACCCCAACCGTATCGCGCGTAGCACTATCCACAGAGCTAATTGCCAATCACATCTATGTGATGCAAAACTAAGATAAAGGTCTCCGCTCATGTACGAAGTACTAAACAAATCAACTTACTGGCTTATAAATTCACGAAAAGCCAACAACTCCCGAACACATCAACTCATCAACTTACTAACTCAAAAACTTAAATCGTTATCTTTTATTTTACAATATCACTCAAATCTTCTCTCCGTTCTAGAGAAAATACAGGTCAAAAAGTAGGTAAAAAACCACTTTTTCTACCCTTTCATCTTTTGGAATTTGTCAATTTTTAAGCCTACAACCTGCATTTTGCACCATTTTACCTTTCTATTTTGGTCGCCAGCGCGTAATTTTTCAAGTCCAAAAAACCACTTTTTGCCCTCAAAACCCCACTTTTTGATGCCCATTTTGCCCTTTCTAGCCCTATTTTTCATGGCTCTGAAAGGTTTTGTTTATACAATTGCAGCGTATTTTTATGCTTTTCACCTCGTGTTTAGCACCATTTTGCACTGCATTTAGCACCATTTTTCCTTGCATTTAGCATCAAAACGCACTGCGTTTAGCACCAAAATGCACTGCAATTAGCACCAAAACGCACTCCATTTAGCAGCATATTGCACCATATTTAGCTAAAAATGGCCCGAAAGTTGGTGCAAATGACGGTTTGTTGTAATAAATATTCATTCTTCCACATCCGAGAACTACCCCCTTTTTGCAACGAAACAAACCCTCGCGAGAATCGATTTTTTGCGGCAAGGTAGGCAACTGGTGGGGAAAAAAGGCACTTTTAATGTTAAATTTTAGACTGAAAAATAGACAAAAAAATCGATACATGTACACGCGCATGGATAACGGCACAGAAACACGTACGTTCACTACTACCGAAAGCCGAACGATTGCTCGTAATGAATGGGTACTCGCCATTAATAAACGTTTCAAGAAGTTCTTCTAAATCGGACTTATTTTGACTACAATTCCAGTTAAAAAGTACTAAACCGTTTGGTTGGGTAGAATAATATTTTACCTTTGCTCAATAGAAAAGCTTTTGGCAAACAACTTTAAATTAAACAATCACAAACTTCCAAGAAATAGTACATCATGCAGAACCTAAAAACTAAGTTATTCACAACATTATTTCTGCTTTCGTTCCCATGCTTTCACACAATGGCCCAACAATCAGAAGGAGGAGACGAAAAATGAAAGCTGATAAGAACAGGGTTAAGGGTGCAAACGAGTAGGTTTGCAAAGGAATTCAGACCCTATGAACTTACTTCGGCCATTGGTTGGAACATCACTAGTCGTTTCTTTGCCAACCTGCAAGGTGAGGCAGCTGTGGCACTATTCAAAGTAGACGGCAAGAAGGACTACTCAACCAACTACACGCTGGGGCTGAACACTGGATATACCTTCGTTAAAAACGACCTTTGCAGCATCGATGCACGCATTGGTGCAGGCACAAAGCTTGGCAAAAGCGATGCCTGGAACTACCATTATTACGACCTAGGAGTAATGATGCACATCGGCAAAGGCCACTTCAGGCCTACTTGCGGTATTGGTTTACGGCACTACAAGTCGCACAACGACGCATTTAAAGACCGCACACGCATCTATGCAACAGTAGGTATGATATTCGGCGGATAGCATTACGTAACGCCCTTACGCGCAAAGCAAAAGGGCAAAACGTGCTATTAAGACACTATTATGGTGGTGAAAGAGACGGTAATGTCTGTTTCACCACCATTTTTTACGTGCCAAGCCAAACGCCAATCACGCAAAAAAAGGTCAATCAAACCCCGAACTATGGTTAAATGCAGCTAAAAATAGCCATAAATTGAACAGCAAAACAAAGAAAAGTTAGTTTCGTATTCAGATTTTAGCTATCTTTGCAGTATGATTAATGGTTTAGAACACATTGGCAACATCCCCATAAGCACGTCTGCCCTCTCCTCGTTATACCCCGAAATGAAGGCAGGCAACCAAAAGGTGCGCAACCTTGAACTAGCAGGAAAGCTCATCCGATTAAAGAAGGGACTTTACGTTGTCAACCCAACCGTATCGCGCGTAGCACTATCCACAGAGCTAATTGCCAATCACATCTATGCCCCATCGTATATATCCATGTCTTCGGCCCTAAGATATTATGGACTGATACCAGAAACGGTCTATGCCATTCAGTCGATGACGATAAAGCATTCGCGCAGTTTCAACACGCCCATTGGTCGATTCGACTACACATCCATCAACCGCGACGCCTTTCATATAGGCGTAACCAACATCAATAAGCAAAGCTGTTCATTCCTCATAGCAACGCCAGAAAAGGCGTTATGCGACCTCATTGCCAATTCGCCGTTGGTAAATCTGCGATATTTAAAGGATGTTGAGGTGTATCTAGAACAAGACATACGAATGAACATTGACGAACTGCGTAAGATGAACCTCACCATCTTTGAGCAATACGCCAAGGTTGGCAAGAAGGGCAAGTCTATACAAACGCTCATTAATTACTTAAACCGATGAACGAAATATACAACCTCATGCTATCGGCTTACGAACAGACAACCGAACAGCAAAAGCGCAATGCCACTTTCGAAGTAAATCAGCAGATAATACTTGCTGGTCTTTACAATGGCGGTTTCTTCGACGAGGCAGCTTTCTATGGCGGTACATGTCTTCGCATATTTCACGAACTTCAACGCTTTTCAGAAGACATGGATTTTTCACTTCTTGCGCCAAACAAAGCATTCGATTTCAGCCGATACTTCCAACCAATCATCGACGAGTTTGCCATTGTTGGCCGAAAAGTTGAAATAACGAAGAAAGACAAGAAAGCCTTTGGCAAGGTAGAATCGGCTTTTTTGAAAGATAACACCGATGTGTACGATGTTACCTTTCAGGCAGAAGAGTCTGTAAAAATCAAGATTGAAGTTGATACTCAGCCCCCTTTGAAATTCAACACAGAGCAAAAACTTCTGCTATTGCCAAAGTCGTTCATGGTTCGTTGCTATACCTTGCCCAACCTTTTTGCAGGAAAGATGCACGCTTTGCTTTACCGAACATGGAAAAATAGGGTAAAAGGGCGCGATTGGTACGACTTTGAATGGTACATACGCCACAATACACCACTCGATTTCAATCATCTGCACGAGCGTACCTTGCAGTTTAATCAAGAAGACATAAGCAAGGAATTGTTTCTTGAAAAGCTGAAACAACGATTTTCAACAGCCGACATCAATCAAGTGAAAGCCGATGTCTTACCCTTTGTTCGCAATCCAAAGGAACTCGACATCTGGTCGAACGACTATTTTTTGCAATTGGCAAGCAAGATAAAATTTATGTAAAGATTCTTTGAACAATCTGCATCAAAACCCTAAAACCCACTACTCACCATCTTACAACTCACAAAGGGCAATACATTAAACCGCATTTTGCACAAATGTCAACTCGCCTGAGAATTGAATATTTGCGACCAAAGTGGGCGATTGGCTGGCAAGAATGGCAGCCAAAATGCCAAAAAACGTGCTGAAAATATTAAATTCTTACACTTCTATCGGTTCAAACACCTTCGAACAGACCACCAAAAGCAAATTAAAAACAGCGTACAGAAATAATAAGAATAGACCACTGGAAATTGCACGACAATGCGTTTAAGGGCCGTAAACGCATTAATTTTGTGGCTATACCCACAAGATAAAAAACATACAAGCAAAGAAAAAGAGCCGTAAACGTACTATTAAGATACTAACATGTCAACCTGAACGACGGATAATAGCCCGTTTGCTCTATTGTTTACCCATAGCAAACTACCAACACGTCAATCCTTAACGCTTTACTTGCACTGCATATTTCAATTGGATGATACAAATGGCATCCATTGCCATCTCTAACTGGCATATATCTACAAGGTCGCACATAGGTAAAAGCTAAGAAATGGCATAAAGAGACTTTAAAGGCTGCACACAAAGCTACATCACCGCGAGTTAATTTACATGCGTTAGGTACATTTGAGGACGATACGCGAAGAATAAAGAGCAAAATAACCCCATTAATAAATTAAGAAAGAGGTGAAAACGGCTTTCGCAAGCGTCTTCACCTCTTTCTTTAATTTCATTCTACAATATGGAAATCGCCCTTATCGTCTTTCTGCAAGGTGAGCAAGAACTGTGGGTATGAAGTTTTCCTGGGTTTAATCTCCACCCCATTGTAATATATTCGTTCAATCGCGATGCTACTGTCGGCCAACATATCTTTATCTTCTGCCGCGTAATAAACAAAATCAATGCGGAGGTCGATGGTTTTGCCCTCGATGTTCAATTGCGTTGTAGCATAGCCTTCGCCATGCGAGCGGCTGGCGTTATAGGTCATGTCTTTTTCGTCGGGCAGTTCAGCAATAAACTCCAAACGTTTCTCTCCCAAGCTATTGTCTGCGTTGATGCGCACGGAGAAGCCTTGCTTGCTTTGCAAGCCATAGACAGAGAAGTTTTTTTTCTGCATCAACAACTCATAATCGTAAGCTTGCCCCTTGGCGTCTAGCAGCGAAAGCAAAATCGTGTTCTGCCGAAGAGCAGCTATCGTGGGCTGATAGTCATATTCATTGCGGGTGGTGCACGATGAAAAGATTAGGCAACCGAACAAGAATGCCATCGAGATGCGTAGTTTAGCGATATTCATAATGAATGGATTGTTAATTATTGATAGTGGTTAGGGGGAAGGGGGGAGGATGGAAACGTCTATTGTTTCACCACATCGAAACCTCCTTCTACGTTTTTACGCAAGGTGAGAAAAACAAAATTAGAAGTTCTCTTCACCAAAAAGGTAGTGTTGTTATAACTAACGCTATCGGCAAGGAATGGATAAACTCTATCATCATATCGGTTAGGAAAGCTGAAATGAAAACCAATCTGTACAGACTTTCCGTCAATGCAAAGTTTCATTGCTGCGTTGCCAACATAAAACTGATTATCTTGGCTTAGGCGAACATTCTTCTTATCTGGCAATTCTGCATTGAAACGCAAACATATCTCTGCCTTATCTTTGTTGGGCTTAAAAGCGTTGACAGAAATAAACTTGCGACTCTGACAACCATATACAGAGAAAGCGTTCTGGCTTAACAGTCGATTACAGTCTATTGTTCGCCCCTCTTCGTCTTGCAAGGTCAACAAAACCACATTGGCTTTGTTGTCGGAGAAAAATGGTTCGTACTGAATATCATCACTAGACCCACAACCCAAAAACAACAAAACAAAAAATAAGGAAAAGACACCGGTAATAAATCTATTTATACACATAATCAGCTAAATTGACATACATTGAAATCTGATACCAAAAACCTTGATAAGGGGCATCAAAAGAAGACCAAAAATTATCGTTGGCGCAAAACCAACCATTACCACGACCAAAGCCCCAATTGACTGTCGGAACAGGAATAAAAACATACAGTTAAAACTGCAAATAATAAAGTTTTTTTCATAAAGATTAATTTAGTGTTAGAATGTGTAAAGTAATAATAGATGTACTTATAATCTACATCTTAATGTAATTATATACTCACAAAGATAGAAATAAAAGCAAAACCAGACAAAAAAACAAGAGATTTTAACACTACAAGCAATAATAAGAGAAAGATAGTGTCAACAGTTGCACGAGAACAAAAGTTTGGCCAATTCGGGATAACAATTAATCCATTAGACATTACTGAAAAATATACCCGCGATAAGACACCCCATAGCCACACCAATAGCCCAAACCGCCGTGAATATTGGTGCGAATGTTCTGCATCGAGTTAAATAGTGGGTTTCGCCCTTCGCCATGATAGTCGTCCATACTCTTCCAAAACTCGTACGAAACAGAGTCGATATGGCAGAATTTAATCGTTACTAACTCGTACCGCTTAAAGAAAGTGGCGTTGGGATTGGCCACGTTTTGCCGCGAATTGTTAACCAAAATAGAGGCCTGCGTGGGCAAAAGACGATCGTTATAAGTGCCCAGATAAGTGGAATGAAAGTCTTTACTATGTCCATATTGCCGCACAAACACCTTGTAATAGTCGGTTGTGGCAGGATTATCCGTAAACCCTACGCGCAGTTTATACCAACCTGGAAACAACGGAAGCTCTTCTGCCTTGATGCTTGTAAGGCCAACAGGCTTGGGAATGGTGGTTACGGCATGGGCATGAAAGTTCTGAAAGTCCACGCGCAACGTATAAGTCTTGCCCACTTCGCCCCGCATGTCGGAGGTGGTATAGATGTAAGGCGGAAAGTAATCCCTATGGGGCATGCCCGTAAGCACCACTTCGCGCGTGCCGTCGCTCACCGTTACTTTGGCCCAACGCAACAAAAAGCGGTCGAGCGAATCGGTTGATTGCAACCGCTTTGATATGGGAACGGTGGTGGTTAACTTCACAATGGGAAAGCCGCCACTATCTATCCAGCCCTCAACCACTAGCTGCACGGGGGCTTGTTTCACCTCCGTTTCTTCGCAACTAAGGCAAAAAAACACCAACAATAATGGGAATAATAACCTGTACATGGCCTAAAACTTAAAAAAATAACTGATGGATG
>NZ_HE999446.1:429258-433702 GCF_000312305.1 Prevotella conceptionensis 9403948
GATGGATGGGAGAAAAGGCATTTGCTGGGGCATGAACGATAGCGGCCTATACGAATAGCCGTCGCCGTCTATACGTATGCGCCAAAACAAGTCGTTGCGCCGCATATTGGCGTTATATACCGAGAGGTTAAGGCCATGTTCGTGGCCATTGCGACTATATAGCAGGTAGTTGGCCGAGAGGTCGAGCCGAACATAAGTGCCAAGCCTAGCCCCATTGTGCGGTCCGAACTGCGAAACAAGGTTGCCATCGAGTATATAGAAGTTCTCTGGTGCGGTGAATGGCGTACCACTGGCCCACACCAACGTTGCAGCAAAACGCCAACGGGGGCTTACTTGGTATGCGGCTACGGCGTTAAGTTCGTGTACACGCTCATGACTGGCGGGATATTCGCCAAGCAAAGCTGTGCCGGGATAATGCCGTTGCGCCCTACCCCACGCGTAACTAACCCATCCCGTTAGGCAGCCCGAACGCTTTTCGAGCATCACATGTGCGCCATAATTGCGCCCCTGGCCCTCAACAAGGTGTTTACTCACGTTGTCGGATGGGTTGAAAATAACCTCGAACGGTGTGCTAACATATTCTTGTTGATGGTAAAGCCACTTGTGATAAACGCCTGCCGTAAGCAGAAATGCACCTTTAAACAAGGCGGTGCGATAGTTGGCCGAGAGGTTGATGGCGCGTTGTGGACGATGAACGGCCGACGATGAGAGCCAAAACTCACTGGGAAGGTTGAGCGAAGAGAACCCCGTACGAAAGAGGTACTGACGCTTGATGGCCCCACTAACGAGGAATGCACCCACGGGCGACTGCCAAACAAGATGCAAAAGGGGGTCTAGGCCGTAGAAAGTGGCATCGGGCGAGCGATAAATTGTGGCTCGTAGGCCGCCTGTTAGTTTTAGTTGTTCGGCCAACGGTAGGGCCATGTCGGCTCCCAACGATGTTTCCAGTGTGCGTTGGCGTTGTGGTGCGGGGTTGATGTACTGCCTATCGCCGCTCACTTCGGGCGATTGAAGTTGCAAACGATGGTAAACCACTGCGGCATGTAGGCTTAATGGCGCAAAAGATAGGTGCGCCTTGTAGCCCCAATTGGTAATAGAAGAGGGCAAACGCAAGTGCGTATTTTCAAATCCAGTATAGAAATCATTGCCATAGGCAGAGAGGTAGGCCGTTTGTTGCAGCGTTGTTCGGCCCATGCGCCTTGTCCAATGCAGTGCACCCAAATGGTTGGCCCACTTCATTTTGCCTTTATATACAGATACTTTTTCGTTTAGTTCGCCATCGTCTTGTCCGCTGTAATAGTCTATTCGCAGCATGTTATTATCGTCGGGACGGTAAGTCCACGTTAGGTTTGCATCATAAAAGCCATATTTTAAGGCCATGTCCTCCATGTTCAGCAAACGATGATAAAGCAGGTTTATGTAGGCCGAACGACCCGAAAGCGTTAGTTCCATCTTGCCATTGATGGGTACGCGCAGGGTGGCTTGCGAGGAAATAAGCCCGATACTGCCTTCCCCGGTAAGCTTGTGGGCAATGGTATCGGGCGAACAAAGGTCTACAAAGCCACCCAATCTATTGGCATGACCTGCCGAAACAGCTGTGGGCGAAAAGCGCATCTGTGCATAATGGCCGGCGTTGAAAACGGAAAAGATGCCCAACAGATGGGCAGCGTTGTGCACAGGCACACCATTAAGGCTCATTTCGTTGTGTGCATTGTCGCACCCCTCGATGTGTAAGCCGGCGTCTAGCTCGCCATTAGTCTGCACATTGGGTAGCGATTGGGCATAGCGCAGCGGGTCGGCATTGCCAAATAGCTTAGGCATGTCGTTCAGAAAGTCGAGGTTCAGCGTTATTTGCCCTAAGGCATTGGCACGCAACTTGCCCCGTAAGCGCGGCGCAACGATGTCCACGTTACGTAAGTTTGCGGCTTTCAGCGTGTCGACTGTTTGCCCTTCGGCCGGCAAAAGGGCTGTGGTGAAGAGCAAGGCAAGCCATGTTCGGGGCTTTATGTGGTGGGCTAAGTGGCGAATAATGATGGAGGGTTAAGGGTAAAAAGTTGTTGTTGGCTTGGCGTTTGGTGGGTTCTGGCTATGCAATAAGCAAGAAAAAACCACGCATGCGGCAGTAAAACAAAATAGAAATGGTGAGGAAACGCGCCTTTGTACAGCTGTACAACAAGGCAATGTGGTTTCAAAACAAAATAGAAATGGTAAGGAAACGCGCCTTCGTACAGCTGTACTAATAAGGCGATGTGGTTTCGATACCATTTCTATCACGCTATAAATACGCATCGCCCAAGGGCCAACCGTGGGTCTAGGGCAATGGCATTGAGGTTACTTATCAAACATTCTTTCGAACGATTTAATCAAGTTGCTAGCCTGCTTGTACACGTCGGGGAAGTTCTTCTTCGTGAAGTAGTCGTTAAAGCCATAGCTAGTTTTATCGTCAAACTTCAACAAAGCAGAGGGTTTCCACATCACTTTATACTCTAGTGTTAAGTTGTCGTGTACTTGTTCTGCAAATACTGCTAACTCGATATTGGCGCTACGCTTATCAGAACCCTTTAAGAATAAACCAGCATTGAGGTGATTATTGGCTTGTTCTACAAATCCCTTGGATTCGTTCTCGGTGTAATAAACAAAGCTGTTGTTCTTAAACGTACCACCTTCTTCAAGCTTTCTGTACCATTTGTTAAACGTGCTGCCATCGTCTATCTTACCTTTGAACTGCACTTCACCCAAAATATCGAACGCCATACTTACTTCGCCCACGCCCTGAATGCGGTCGTTGGTGGCTTTACCATTAGCAGAAATCACCATGTCGAACAGCTTTTGGTTGCCAATAGTGACGGCGGCCTCGGCCTTTGCACCCTTAGCTGCCTCGAACAAAGCGCGCTTAACCTCCACTACATAGTTGTTGATGGTTAGCTTGCAGTTGGCCTCGATATTGTCTTTTGCCACGTCGAGTGTGCCGTTTGTAGATACCTTGGTGTTCAATTCGCCCGTCATCAAGGTGTTTCCGCCCTGCGTAAGCGTAAGTGTTGCTTTTTCGGGAACGTTTAATTTGGTTTCAATCTTGGTGCGATCGTAATGTCCATATCCCTTATACACTCTTTCTTCATCGTCTAAGAAGGGCACGTACATATTGGTTTGCTTACCCTCAAGCACAAGTTTAAGCACACATTCCTTGCCGTTATTGTCGTTAAAAGCAAACTGCAAGTCGTTGGCATCTTCCCTAACCCATTGTCCGTTCACCACTTTAAAGTGCCCTTTTATCTGCGAAAGGTCTATCATGCGCTGCATTACCTTCATGTCTTTCTCGCGTTTGCCAAGGTCGGTCCAAAAGCTTTTCAGCTTATCCTTCCACCACTTGTTAATCTTTGCCGTGGCATGTTCGCTCGAAAGGTTGTCGTGTACGTAGTTGGCAATGTTCTCAATGTTGGTAAAGTCGGTTGATTTAACCAGTGCCAAGGCGCGTTTAGCGGTTTTGTCTAACTCAAGCTTTTTCTGTTCGGGGGTCAGTTCGGTGTTAATCTCGGTTTTGTCTCCTGGGTCTGTTCCGCCAGGAATAGAGCCATTGTCATCGTTCGACGAGCCACAAGCAGCCACACCGAACACCAAAGAGGCACCTAACATTAGGTACCCAAAGCGTCTAAATTCTCTCATGCTATCTAATTTAATTGTTAAATAATGGCCTTATGGCCGTGTTTTGCTATGTTAAGTTATTGAAGTCTGTAATTTGTAAGCTGTTGATTTGGCGTGTTCTCCTTAGTCATAGTGTGCTCACACACAAGGAAAACTTTTATCAATTGTTTCTATCTATTATAAAGCTTACGTATGCTTTCAAAGCATCTTGCAGCTGTGGTTGAGCAATGTATTGGTTGATAAACCCATCGGTAAGTGCCTTACATTCGGCCATTTTTTGTTCGGCATAGGCTATTCCGCCGTTGTTTTTGGTAAACTCCACCAGCTGTGCAATTTCTTCGGCCGACACGTTTCGCGCCTTTACTTTGCGCGCCAAGGCTGCCATTTGGCTATCTCCGGTGGTGTTAAGCGCATAAAGCACGGGCAAAGTTAGCTTACCTTCGGCCATATCGTTGCCCGTTGGCTTGCCTAAGTCGGCCGATTGGTAATAATCAAAGATGTCGTCGCGAATCTGAAAGATAACGCCCACGTTGCGTCCAAAGGCGCGAGCCGCCTCAACAGCTTGCCTGTCGGCTCCTCCGGCCTTTGCTCCAATCACAGCACAAGCCTCAAACAAGGCGGCCGTCTTTTGTTTTATCACCTCGAAATACACCTCTTCCGAGAAGTTGGTGTTGGCAATGTTGGTTAGTTGCAGTATCTCGCCGTTCGATAACGTGCGACCCAGTTCGGCCAAGTCGCAAACAATGTCGCAATCGTTTGTGCGCGCAATGTTAAGCAAGGCCGTTGAGAGAATGTAATCGCC
>NZ_HE999446.1:434299-445841 GCF_000312305.1 Prevotella conceptionensis 9403948
AGCACCGCCACCTTATTGTTATACGAAGCGTTTACCGATGCTTGCCCCCGCCGTTCGCCACTTTCGTCTACCACATCGTCGTGCACAAGGCTTGCCGTGTGCAATAATTCAAGTCCAACAGCGGCATATTGCGCCACAGGTGTAACCTTGCCAAAGCTTTTGGCCATCAGCAAGATGAGTATGGGGCGCATGCGCTTGCCGCCTTTGGCGCGAACATGCTCTAATGCCTGACCCAACAGTCCGTCTTTGTGGGTCAACGACTCGTCGAACAGCGCGATAAAGTCTTTTAATTCGGTATGTATAGGTGTCCGTATGGTCGACAAATAATTCATGTATTCTCAAATTTGACACAAATTTACACAATAAATCGTTACTAACCCCATTTTATTTCGTAATTTTACACGATATAACAATAAAACTTATGGATAAACTATTCCTCATAGATGCTTACGCTTTGATATATCGCTCGTATTATGCCTTTATCAATAACCCACGCATCAACTCGAAAGGACTTAACACTTCGGCCGTAATGGGCTTTTGTAACACCCTTAACGAGGTGCTAAACAAGGAGCAACCCTCGCACATTGGCGTGGCTTTCGACCACGGACTGACTTTTAGAAACGAAGCTTTTCCGCAATATAAGGCACAACGCGAGGCAACACCCGAAGACATCAAACGCTCTGTACCCATTATCAAAGACATTCTTACGGCCTACCATATACCCGTGTTGCAAGTAGATGGCTTTGAGGCCGACGACGTTATCGGTACGCTTGCACTGAAAGCTGGCGAACAAGGCGTTGACACTTACATGCTAACGCCCGATAAAGACTATGCCCAACTGGTGCGCCCCAACGTGTGGATGTATCGCCCACGACATGGCGGCGGTTACGAAACGATGGGACCCGACGAGGTGAACCAAAAGTACAACATATCTTCGCCTTTGCAGGTTATCGACCTATTGGCCCTAATGGGCGACTCGGCCGACAACTTTCCAGGCTGCCCAGGCGTAGGCGAAAAGACGGCATCTAAGCTTATCAACGAGTTTGGAACGGTGGAACAGCTGCTCGAAAACACTGCGCAACTGAAAGGAAAGATGCGCGAAAAGGTGGAAGGAGCCGTTGAAGACATCAAGATGTCGAAGTTTTTGGCCACTATACGAACGGACGTGCCACTGGAATTAGACCTCGAACAGCTACGACTGAAAGAGCCCGACACGGCCAAACTGCAAGAGATATTTACCGAATTAGAGTTTAAGAGCTTTGCCAACCGCTTGCTAAACAAGGCCGAAAAGCCTAAAAAGGCGGACAACAGGCAGCTTTCGCTGTTCGACGAACCAGCAATGGCAGAGGCCAACAACAGTCTGTTCGAACCCCTATCGGCACCCGTTGCCAATCGACAAACGATTGAAACCACACCCCACGAGTACCATTTGGTACAGACCGAGGCCGACATACAAGCACTCGTTACCCTGCTTTCGGCTGCCTATGTAATCAGTCTGGACACCGAAACAACCTCTACCAACGCCATTGATGCCCAATTGGTGGGGCTTAGTTTTGCCGTAGAAGAGAAGAAAGCCTACTATGTACCTGTGCCCGAACAGGCTAACGAGGCGCAAAACATCGTGGATAAGTTTAAGGCTATATACGAAAATCCAAACACTTTAAAGGTAGGACAGAATATAAAATACGACCTTGAAGTTCTTCGCAACTATGGAATAATGCTGCAAGGACCACTCTTCGATACCATGATTGCCCATTATCTGCTGCAACCCGAACTGCGCCATAACATGGATTTCATGGCCGAAGTGTACCTGAACTACGAAACAGTGCACATCGATGCCCTTATCGGAGCGAAGGGAAAAACGCAGAAAAACATGCGCGAACTGGCTCCTAGCGAGGTGTATGCCTACGCTTGCGAAGATGCCGACATAACGCTACAACTTAAAAACGTGCTTCAACCCAAGCTTGTTGAGGCTGGTGTGGAACGTCTTTTCAACGAAGTGGAGATGCCGTTGATACCGGTTTTGGCCGAAATGGAGTGTAACGGTGTGCGCATTGACACTGCCGCACTGAAAGAAACATCGCAAGTTTTCACCGAACGCATGCTGCAATTGGAGCAAGAAATTTACCAAGCGGCTGGCAAAACGTTCAACGTGGCATCGCCAAAACAAGTGGGCGACATCCTTTTTGGCGAGATGAAAATCATTGATAAGCCCAAGAAAACCAAGACAGGACAGTATGTTACCAGCGAAGAGGTGTTGCAAACACTTCGCTCTAAGCACCCCATCGTGGCGCATATTCTAGATTATCGCGCGCTGAAAAAGCTGCTCGGCACATACGTAGATGCGCTGCCCAAACTGATAAACCCACGCACGGGCCACATCCACACGTCGTTTAACCAAGCTGTTACGGCCACTGGTAGACTATCTTCGAGCGACCCTAACCTGCAAAACATCCCCGTTCGCGGCGAAGATGGCAAAGAAATACGCAAGTGTTTCATTCCCGAAGAGGGCTGCGAGTTCTTCTCGGCAGATTATAGTCAGATTGAATTGCGCGTTATGGCCCACCTTAGTCAGGATGCCAACATGCTCGATGCCTTCCGCGAAGGCTACGATATCCATGCTGCAACGGCCGCAAAGATTTACGATAAGCCCGTTTCGGAGGTTACACGCGACGAACGAACGAAGGCTAAACGCGCCAACTTCGGCATCATCTACGGCATAACGGTGTTTGGTTTGGCCGATAGGCTCAACATCGAGCGTGCAGAGGCTAAGCAACTTATCGACGGATACTTCAAGATGTTTCCGCAAGTGCGCGACTATATGGAGCAAGCCAAGGAGACGGCAAAGGCCAATGGCTACGTGGAAACGTTCTTCCACCGCCGCCGTTACTTGCCAGACATCAACAGCAGCAATGCAACGGTGCGCGGAATTGCCGAACGCAACGCCATCAATGCTCCCATACAAGGGTCGGCAGCCGACATCATTAAGGTGGCTATGGTGCGCATTTTCGAACGTTTCCAGCGCGAAAACATCCGCTCAAAGATGATTTTACAGGTGCACGACGAACTTAATTTCAGCGTTCTACCCAACGAAAAAGAACAGGTTGAACGCATTGTTATGGAAGAAATGCAAGCTGCCTACCCGCTAGATGTGCCTTTGGTGGCCGACGGCGGTTGGGGAAACAACTGGTTGGAGGCACATTAGAAAGGTGAAAGGGTGAAAAGGTGAAAAAATGGCTGCGCCTACCACGCTTGTTCACTATCAAAGTGAAATAAAAGCGTAATTTCACCTTATGTTCCTTATGTTCTTCTGTCAAAATAGAAAGGGTGAAAAGGTGAAAGGGTGAAAAGATGGCTGCGCCACATAGGCATTTGGCTTAACTACTTAACTCCATAATTCCTTAAAAAGATGGCTGCGCCTGCTAATAAACGAGCAGAGCCAGTTGGGGCTAGTATATCTAGTTTCACTAGTACTACTAGATATACTAGCCCCATTTGCATTCTGAACCAAATGCTTGTTGGCTTGTTAACTTGGCAACTTGTCATCTTATTAACTCGTCAACTGTTCTATTAAAAAGCGTTCGAGAACTTAACTCGAACGCTTTATACTATATAGCAACAAATGTTTTAGCCTACTTCTTAAGCTGTTTAAGCAATTTGCCGGCCGTATCTGAAAGCAAGGTTACTGCACCTGCCAGTATTACGGTGTCTTTAATCACCAATCGGCCTGCACCCGAAAGCAAGGGGAAACCATGTTCGCCACTTCCCAAATCGGGAACCCAACATTCGGGCGTTGTTATAAGGAACGATAGCGTTCCTAAGGTCATAATGATACAGAGCAGTTCGCCGAAAATGCCGATCTTTGGCGAGAACATACCCAAGAACACCAAGATACCGATGCTCATGATAAGGCAACCAAGTCCGTAAGAAAACACATAGGTGCGGTTTTCTTCGTGCCATTGGCGGTTTTTCAACACCAATTCGCCCTCTTTGTTTTTATATTGCTTGTATTCTGGTGCCTCTTTTGCATAAAAGAAACTCATAAACGGACTGTTTGCAACGAAAGGAACGATACCGTCGGCCTCGTAATGAGCAAATTTCAAACCTCCAATCCACACAAACACAATAAGAATGGCCACACGGATGAGGTTTAAACCGGTTTGGCGCAAGTTAGACGCCAATTCTAGAAATGCAATTACTTTACTTTTCATACTTACTTTATCGATTAAAAACGCATGCCCAATAAATGGGCAAATGAATGAATATTTACATACACAGGCCACTACATAAGTGCGCTTACGCACCTTGCAGTACATTACATATTGTAACGTACAAGGCCTTTTAACTATGCAAAGATAAGTGATTTCGCACGAACATCAGTGCAAAATAACATTGCTAATACCTATAAAGGCATTGAAAAAAACTATCAGTTAACCACTGCCACCTTACAAGCCACGCCGCTTTTACCCTCTTCGGTGGCCTCTAACACCACGTAAACGCCGCTTACAACGCGCTGTCCGCGAAGGTCGGTGGCATCCCAAGTAAACATTCCGCCGTTGCTACGCCCTTCCTTTACCAGCGTTCCGTTGGGAGAAACAATTTTAATATAGGCGTTTGGCGACAGGTTTACTATCCTAATAAGCCCCTTATAGCCGGGTTCAACGGGGTTGGGATAGGCGTATGCCTGCCTATCGTCGCCCGTTTGCGGTTCGGTTGCATCGCCTTGATAAGAGCAAAGCCCATTGTCGGTGGCAAAAAACACCTCGCCTGTTGTGGGATTTATGGCGATGCAATTAAGCACATTAGAACTTAACGCACTGTTGGCACTGGTGAAATGCTGCACTTGTTGCAGGTTATCGGCCGATATAAGGTAAGCACCATCGTTTAAAGTACCCATCCATTTGCGGTTTGCCCCATCGATAGCAATGTGCGTTATGTGCACTTCGTTAAGCAGATAATCGGCACTATTGGTGCCATCGTTACGCGGAATTTTAAACTGAACGAAATGTTTTTCGGCCTGATTGTTGCGTATTTGCAAGTAAAGTGGTGCCGCATTGGTGCCCACCCAGAGGTTTCCTTCGCGGTCTTCGGCAACACAAGTAACTGCATTTACGTGTATGGCCACGCCGTCTTGGTTGGTAAAAGTGTCGTAAACAGTGCATTCGCCCGTGGCTGGCTTATAGCAAGTAATACTCGGAACGGTCCAATGGTCGTTGCAAAACCACACCCAACCGCGACTATCCACCAGCATTTTCGTCATGTTTCGCAAGCTAAGTCCATCGGCCATCAGTCGTTCTTGATGCCTGCTTTCCATCGGTTTGCCACGCGGAATGGTAAGCAACGATTGGCGTTTAGTTTGACTGTTGACAAGCCAAAGGTTGCCTTGTGCATCAAAATCCACACCATTTACGATAACATAATTATTATCTAACTCCACTCCCCTATCCACAGCAGGCAGCAAAGGGCTGTTATCGCGATTGAAATACGCCTTTAAACGTCCGTTTTGAAACTCGTATAAGCCCGGTCGTCCGCCCACAAACACGTGGTTAGGGTCTAGTGGGTCTACGGCTAAACAGTTAATATCGTTAAACGCGATGCCCGTAGTGGCGGCCACATCGTCTTGAAAGAAAGTCCACGAACCATTGCTTTCCAGCACTTGCACCAAGCCTGGGTAACCCTTTTGCGTACCTCCCGATGCGTATTGTCCGCCAACGGTGTACAATTTACCAGCGGTAAACTTCATGAAATAGAAGTTGTTGTATCGCGGTCCGCCCACGTTAGCCTTCTTAGCCGTTTCTAGTAGCTTGGCGTCTGGCTTTGCTTGCGGGTTGGGTTGGTACTCTCCCACCCTCGTCCAGCTGTTTCTGTCGTTCAGATTAGCCGTCATCGAGGCTGCATAACAGCCCACAACATCCGAGTAAGCCCATATACGGTTACCCTCAATGCGTGTCCAATTCACCTTAAATCCAAGGTTATACGTGTCGTTAACCTGCATCTTTCGGGCATCAATCTTAACAATTCCAAAGCCCGTTGCAAGGTAAATGTTTGCGCCATAGGTGTTAATGCCAAACACAGTCTTATCCACCATCATGTTTTTATGGTATAAATCAGACAGGTTTTGCACCTCTCCATTGGGCATAACGAAGTCGATATTCTGGTTATCGTACACCACTACAAGTCGTTTAGCCACGTTGTTCCATGCAATAAAGGCAATGGGCGTGTCGCTAAGTCCGTTTATTCGGTCGAAGGTTTGTATGCTTTGGTCGGCCGTATTATAGGCAAACAACCGTTTAGAGGCCAGCACGTAAAGCGTGTTTCCGGCCTTTTGCACCTGCGTTATGTCGCTGTATGCCGTGTAACTGCGCCATAAGGTGGCGCGAACAGGCAAACAAAGACATAATAATAGGGCGAGAAATAAACCAATTGTAGTGGGTTTGCGCATGTGGGGTTTATGATTTATAAGCGATATAAGTTTATCTGTTGATAAGATTATAACGCAAAAACGGCTGATATATTGTTTAAAGGTGAAAGGGTGAAAAGGTGAAAAGGTGAAAAGGTGAAAGGGTGAAAAGGTGAAAAGGTGAAAAGGTGAAAAGGTGAAAAGGTGAAAAGGTGAAAAAATACTTACTCCTTACAAACTCTACTACTTTACTCCTCACAACCTTTACTACTTTACTACTTACTAGTTTTACTACCTTTACTACTTACCACCTTACTACTTACCACCTTACTACTTACCACCTTACTACTTACCACCTTACTACTTTACTACTTTACTACCTTACTACTTTACTACTTACTCCTCACCCCCTACCCTTTCAGAAATTCAACCAGCTTACCAACTGCCCTTGCCCGATGCGAAATTTGGTTTTTAATGTCGGCACCAAGTTCAGCAAACGTCTTGTCGTAACCATTGGGAACAAACAGCGGGTCGTAGCCAAAGCCCGCTGTTCCGTGGCGTTCGGTGGCGATATGGCCTTCTACAATGCCTTCAAAATATAGGGGTTGGTCTATGCCCAACGTGTTATTTGGCGGAGCAACAAGGGCAATAACCGTGCGAAAACGAGCATCGCGATGGCTGTTATCGGCCAAACGACAAAGCAATTTGCGCATATTGGCCTCGCTATCGTGCCCATCGCCACCTGCATAGCGTGCCGAATACACGCCAGGTTCGTTGTTTAGGGCGTACACTTCCAGTCCTGTGTCGTCGGCAAAGCATGCCATGCCATAGTGTTCAAGCACGTATTGCGCCTTGATAAGGGCGTTTTCTTGCAGTGTAGAGCCCGTTTCGGGTATGTCTACATCGCAACCAATGTCTTTTAATGATAGCACTTGCAGGCTAGAAGGCATTATTTGACGTATCTCTTCCAGCTTATGCGCGTTGTTGGTAGCAAAAACAATGTTTGTGTTCATATAATTAAAATTAGTCTGACCAGTCGGACTTGTCAGACCGGTCCGACTAGTCTGATTAGTCCGACCAGTCCGACAATATTTAGCTTAACCCCCACTCCCCTGATAAATCAGCGTAGTTAGTTTATCCTCGGCAAACACCTCTCGAGCCACGCTTTGCAGCTCTTCGGCCGTGATAGCGTCTATCTGTTGCAGCAAGTTATCAATGTGTTTCTCCTTATTAAAATGAAGAAAACTTTTACCAAAGTCGAGCGCAAAGCTCTCCCTATTGTCGCAAGCCACACATATCTGACCCTTAATTTGCCTTTTGGCAGCCGCCAGTTGTCGTGCCGAAAGCGGCTTTTCGATAAGCCTGTTCAGTTCTTTCTTCACCAAACGCAGACAACGACGCAAGTCTTTTGGGTCGCAACCAAAGTAAACACACCACACACCAGTGTCTGCATAGCTCACCAAATTGCTTTCAACGTTGTACACCAAGCCGTTGCGTTCGCGCAAAGCAATGTTCAAACGAGCGTTCATACCTGGTCCGCCAAGCAAGTTATTGGCCAAATAGAGGGGCAAACGACGCTTGTCGTAAGTGCTGAAAGCACGATTTCCAAGCATAATATGTGCCTGATGCGTGTCCATCTGGCGTATAATTTCTTTCGGCTGATAGGGTGGGAGAGGCTCTCCCTCGTGCGTATCGATGTGCGGAAGGGCGTTAGGGAAATGCTGAGTGGCATGCTTTAACGACCTAACCAGCCAATGAAAATCCAACTCGCCGTATGCAAAGAACACCATATTGTTGGGCCTATACATCCTTCGGGTAAAGTCTTTGGCGTGTTCGGATGTGTAAGTACGCAGCAAAGAGGCCTTTCCAAGGATGTTATGACCCAGCGGATGACCCGAAAAAACGGCGTTTTCAAAATCGTCGTATATCAGTTCGGCAGGCGAATCGTTGTAGCTTTCAATCTCGTCGCATATCACTTCAATCTCTTTTCGCAACTCGGCAGCCGGATATTGGCTGTCGAACACCATATCCGTTAGCAGTCTTACGGCCCGTGGAGCATGCCCTTTGGGGATGGCCGCATAATAAACCGTGTGTTCCTTGTTGGTGAAAGCGTTGATATCTCCGCCAACGCTCTCCAAACAATTCAGTATACTAAGCGGCGTTCGCTTGCTCGTTCCCTTAAACGAAGCATGTTCGCAAAAGTGCGCCATGCCCATTTCGTCGTCTTTTTCGTTGCGTGTGCCAGCGTTAATTTGAAAGCCGCAGTACACCACAGGCGACGAAGAACTGCGGTGAATGATGCGAAGACCATTGGCAAGCGTGGCCGTATTGTATTTGTTATCCATGCGAATGGCGGTGTTACTCGATGTGGTCATTGTTGAATTTAAAAGAAAAGGCGACGCGCGCTCGTCTCAAGCACACATCGCCGAATAAACCAAAATAAATATTACATGAAAAAAAACTGTATATTACAATAGCGCCTGTATCTCGGCGTCTAAGTCTTTAATCTGCGCATCGCGCTTTTGTAGGGTGTTGTTTCGGTCGATGAGGAAGAAGGTAGGCAGCGTTTGCACATTGTATTGCGCCAAAACGGCACTGCGCGTTCCGTTTTCGTCCCACACACTTACCCAAGGCAGCGCGGCTGTCTTTGTCTTCCAAAAGTGTTCTTCGGGGTCGAACGACACCTGATAGATCTCAAAACCGCGGTCGTGATACTTATTATATATCTCGCGCATCATCATTATGCGTTTCAAACTGCCCTCGGCAGCAAAAGCCTGGAAGTCTAACAGAACAACCTTTCCTTTCAAGTCGGTAAGCTTTCTCACACGTCCGTGGTTGTCGGTAAGGGCAATATCTATCACGCCGGCCACCTTAACCTTGTCGGCACTGATGGTTTGGCGAACGTTGTTTTCGGCAATACGCACGTTTTTCATCCCCTCGATGGCGATGTTGTGCAAGTTAAGTCCGCGTTCGGCCTTTGGAAAATAAGTGTCCCAACTTGTTGCCACGGCAGCGAACACCTTCACATCGTCTTTGCTGCTGCGTGGGTTGAAGATAAGGATATTGGCGTTTCCCAACACGATGGTTTGGAAAAGGGCGTAATAAGCGTAGGCTTTCATGGGCTCTTTAAATATATAATTGAGCTTCACCTTATTCTTATACACCTCTAAAACCTTGGTAACACTATCTTCTACTGCCTCTACGCCCAGCGTAGGACTGTTTGCAATGGCCGTAACCTGCCTTTGCAGGGCTAGCTGCATATAGGCCAAGTCGCGTATCTTGGTGCATTCTTCGGACCCGCTAACCTCGTAATTGGCCGACATGGTGGGGTAGGCGGCCTTCACGGTGATGCTTTCCGTAGAGTCGACAGCAAGGTTCACCATTTGGCTGGCAATGCGCAAGCGATAAAATTCGGGTGCATCGGGCGCCTTCTGCTTAAACTCAAAGTTGCCATTTTCGTCTAGCTTAACGCTATCTACCGCCTTTGGACCGTTAAGACTCATGTTTTCGAGATAGAGAACAGAGTCTTTTGCCTGGGTGATTGTTCCGTTAATGTTGAACTTTTTCTCGGTACACGAGCCCAAACTCAAAACGGCTACACCCATAACAGCGGTATAGAATAATCCCGATAGTTTTTTATTATTCATTTTTAGCAAGTTGATTAACTTGTTTGCAAAGTTAAAATAAACCTATCAAAATACAAAACCGTTAAGCGGATATTTTTAAAGTGTGCGAGTTTATAAGGTTTTAAGCCACTTGGTTTTTCGGTTTACTAAGGTTTAAGTTTGCCGTGTAAGTTGAATTTAGAATGTAATAGAGAATGGGATTTCATACTCCAAGCCAGCTTTCAAACTCCTTCTTTTCTTGTTCTGCAACCATTATCTTGCCTTCTGAGATATTTTCAGAGAGCCAAGCATATTGGAGCGGTCTGAACAAAAGCTAATTGGTGATTATTTTACCTGCCTCAGGTTCCATCTTTCCATATCCAATCAACGCTATAAGTCCCACGATAGCAATCAGTACAAATGATAGCTGATAATGTGCAAGCGAATGAGGATTGGCAGAGGTAGATGCTACAAATCTCAATGCCAATGCACCTATACCGATACCCAATCCGGAGGCGAGCTGAAGGGTAGTGCTGTAAAGCGTATTGGCTGAAGACATCATTTGTTGGGGTACGTCCATGTATGCCACCGTGTGAAGAGTGCTTAACTGTACCGAGCGGAAACAGCCCATCAAAAAGAGGCATACGATGATGGCGAAGACGGGTGAAGAGGCCTTGAACAGTGCGCAGGCAGCTGTTGACAGCGAAAGCAACAGTGCGTTAAGGAACAGGATATACTTGATGCGCCAATGATGCATCATCCATACGGTGAAAGGTTTGGTGGTGAGATTGCCCAGCATTAGCGAGAGTAGTAGCAAACCGGAATGAAAGGCATTGAAATGTAGGCCGTCTTGAAACAGTAACGGCAGTAGGAATGGGGCTGCACCGATAACCATCATCGACAGTGTGCCATAGATAATCGTTACCGAATAAGTGGGCACGCGCATTACGGAATAGTCTATCAGCGGCAATGAGGCGTGCAGCGAACGGCGTATACTGAAAGCAAAGAGTAGTATACAGAGAAACAGCAGAATGAGGGGGCGCACGAAACTGGAAACGTTGTTTCCCAACAGTTCAAGGCTGTACATCATGCCCGAAAGCGACAAGGCACTCAACAAGAAGTCAGGTATGTCTAATTTACCCCGCTGTCTGTCTACCGGCTGTTTAGGAATATATCTTATTGCCAGGACAAAGACGAGTAGCCCTACCGGAACATTCAGGAAGAATATCCAGTGCCACGAGAAATAAGTGGCAAGAAATCCGCCTATGGGAGGACCGACAACGGGCGCAATAAGCCCTGGAGTGGTTATCCATGCGATGGCATTTACCAAATCGCGCTTGTCGCAGTTTTTTAATACAGCCAATCGCCCTACGGGCACCATTAGTGCTCCGGCCATGCCTTGTATGAAACGTACAAAGGCAAACTGCGTTAGACTGTTGCAGAGAGAGCACAGGACGGACGTGCCGATAAATCCTAGAACTGCATAGGCGAACACCGAACGCGTGCCATACCTATCGGCAATCCAGCGTAAGCATCC
>NZ_HE999447.1:0-5557 GCF_000312305.1 Prevotella conceptionensis 9403948
GATGATGGATACTGTATTGGATATTAGTGGTCGGCACAGGGGCTACATGCGGATGCCCTTGGCTTTCTTGGGTTCATTCTTCTGCTGCTGTGCCTGCTGTTCGTTTTTCGGGGCAACCTGCCCTTTCTCGATGGGCTGCTGTATGTGCTTGGTCGCCTCGTTGGTCTTGCCCTCGTTGTTGACGGCGACCTGCACGCGGCTTTCGTTCGATGGGGCGACGGTCTGGGCAAGGTCTGGATTTTGGCTGTGGGTAAAGGGACGGCCTTTGTCGTAGTTGAACTTGAGGTACATCGTGCAGGGCTGCCCTTTCTTGTCGAGCACGTTCTCCAACTTGACGGCTTTGCCTTGGCAGTAATCCTTCTTCTGTTCGTCGCTAAACTGAATGTTCTTCCACTTGCCGATGGGGCGTATCTTGCCGTCATCGGTCGTCCAGCGGTTCTCACGCTGCTTGGGACTTTCGCCCTTCTGTCCCTGTGTGGTGTTGCCGTCCTGCCGTTGCTGTTTTCTCGGGCTGCGCCCACTGCCGGGAACGAACTCGATGCCGCGTTGTTCGGCATTCATTTGCAGGGTGACGGTAAACTTGCGCCCGTTCTCCAGCTCTATTTCCTTGCCTTTGAGGGGCGCTCCTGTCAGCAGCAGGGCTTTCTCGGTCTCGGAGAGCACCGTCTTGCCGATGGTGTCGCGCACGCGCACCCGGTTGGCGGCGATATCGATCAGCTCATGGGTCTGGCGGTCGATACTCACGAATGAAGGTTTGAGCTCACCTGTTTCGGTGTTCGCAAGGTCTACGATACGCCCGAGGTTGCCCGTCTCTTTCAGGTTGCGCTTATCCTCCTCGGTGAAACGGTGCCCCTTGTATTCGAGGTCGAGGTTGGGAGCGGTCTGTACCAAGTGCGGAACGAGGCGTACCGTGCCGTCTTCCTGCACCTTGAAGGCGAGACGGGCGGCGGTCTCGAAGGTCTGTCCGTCGAACTTCGGAGCAACACTCACCAAGTCGGACTTACCGTAGTTGAGCATCCGTTTCAAATCGCCCGACTTCTCCAGCTCGTCTCGTTTGATGCCCCATTTCTCTTCCAGCTCCTGCCAGTTGATTTTACTCTCGTCGATGGGCTTGTAGGTACTTTCCTTTTTCTGACCGTTGCCGTCATTCGTTTTCTCTTGCCCGGCGGCACCTTGTGCTGCCTGCGGCTGTTCTTGTTTCTCTTTCATTTCTTCTGTGGGATTTGTGGGTTGTTGATTTTGCTGTTGACTTTGTTGTTGTTCTTCTTGTACTGCCTTATGATAAGGCGTCATGTCTATTTTGTGCGGGGCGAGCAGTTCACGGTTGCCTTCGGGATTCTTGAGCAAATCTTTCATCACTTCGATGAGCTTGTCCGCCTGCTCGACTGCCACGCGGTAGAAGCCGAAGCGGGAGGGCTCCTTGCACTGCCGCATGAAGTTGAGGAAGAAGTTGTCCAAGATGTCGCCCCCGCGGTCGAACTTCAGGAAGTCCTGGGCGTGTTCCGCCTTCGGAGGCACGCGCTTGGGTGTTCCGTCACTGCCGAGGCCGGCGATGACACCGATCTCTCCCGTCTTCTCGTCGCGGACGAGCAAGACGTCCTGTTCTTTTGTTTTCTTTGCCATTTTTACTTACGTTTATTTTGTTGTTTATTCATTGATTGTTTGTTTATTTATTTATTCAATCATTCATCATAGGTCCTTATTATACTTTGAATTGTTCCATTGTGTCCGGTAGTTTCCTTCCTGACGGTTTTATATACTTTTCGATAAAGTCATGCACATCGTGGAGCTTATAATAGATCTTATGCTTCAGCTGAAAATAGGGAATCATTTTCGAAGTGCGGTAACGCTGCAAGGTCCGTTTGCTGACGTGAAGGAGGTCGCACAGGTCTTGGTTGTCCAACAGATGCTCACACTCTTCTTGATGCGAAGCATGCAGTTCCTCATCAATCTTATGCACGATCAACTCCAATTCTTTGTCCTGTCTGTTGAGGTGTTCCGAGATGTCTCGCATCATTTCCAAAAGTCTCGTGTCATAGTCTATATTCCTCATATACAATCATTTAGGTGAGACTTTACCTGTACGCAGGTTGAAATGATGCCGTAGTTCCTCGATGGTGGCAGGATCGCCCTTGAGACGTCCCTCATCGATGATGCGCCCGACTTCGCGGGCGGAATAGAGATACTTGCCGCGCAGGATGACGAAGTCGATACGCTTCTCGTATACCTGAATTGTCGGATAAACTGTGGCAACGTTCCCCAAGCATTTTTTGCAGGTCACTTTCTCTGTAAAGGATTTTCCCGCCTAAACGGAAAAAGGGAAGGTTGCCGCTGTGCCGGTACTCCTGCAGGGTTCTGCGACTGACCCGCAGCAGTGCCGATACATCCCTGTCGGTGAGATACCGCTCGCCGTTGAGTGGTGGGCGGCAATTCCCCAAAAGAGATGATAGTCCCTTATGAATATTCTCAAAAGAGTGGAGCAGGGAGAATATCGGTTCGTCTTGTTCGGTCAATACATTTTCTTTCATTTGTCTGTGGATATAGCGGTGTCATATTTTTTCTTGTTTATGGGTCTCTTCTTTGCAGCTTAGCAGAAAGTCCTCGACATCCTTTGCCTTGTAATAGAACTTACGTCCTATTTGGGCATAGTTCAGACGCCTACTGTTTCTGAGTGTCTGCAGGCGGCGGGGACTGATGTGCAACCGACGGCAGACGCCTTCACCGTCCAGCCAAGCATTCGTTGATTTTCCTTCGTTCATCGCACAGAGCGCGTTGACTTGTTTTTCCAAAGCAAGAGCATCCGATACGATCTTCTCGAATGTCTTTTTCTCAATGATAATTACTTCCATTTCTGTTTTGTTTAATGAATACATTACAAAATTATAGCATTATCTGCATTCTCGGTCTGTTTTGGTAGCATGTGGCAGCTTGTGGCGTCGTTACGGAGACAAAAGAGACAACAAAATGACAGAAAACAACTCGGGCGGACAGTTTTTCTGGTGAAAACCGTCCGCCCGTTGTCGTTCCTTTTTTGTTTCTCGGATTTTATTTCTTGAATAACGTATTCAAATGATATGTTGCTATACTTGTCTGTTCAGCATTCCAATTCGCTACTGATGCAAAGCATAAGAGAGGCAGCCTGTTTGTTCTCTCTTGTTATCCTTTGCGTTATCCACCTGCGAAACTTTGCCGCAAATCCCGTATGAAGATAAAAGGATATGGCGATGATGGCCTCCAAGGAATAGACCTCGGCAGCATGACTGTTTTCAAGAGGCATATATCTCGTGCTGTGGCAGGCCGGTATCGCACCTTCTTTCAGTACGCGATTGATGGCTGCCCGTATCTCACCCTGCGTGGCGTAGAAGAGTTCCGCCAGTTCCCATTCGTTCATCCAGATGGCGGCACCCGTGATGAAAAATTCATTCTCTTTCAAATAAATGATGTCTCGTTGTTTCATCGTTCGTTCCTCCTTTTTATATATATTGTTTGGATGTTGTCATAATAAAGGCATTTTTATTTTTCGTACCATTACGCAAAAGTCTCCGAGGTGACGAATTCACCGATGTCGGCAAGTTTCTCCGAGAGTATATTCATTTCCTTGTTCAGTTTCTCGTTGGTAATCTTTGCGTATATCTGTGTGCTGGAGATACATTTATGTCCCAAGACGCTGCTGACAGACTCGATAGGCATGCCGTTGGAAAGGCATACCACCGTTGCCATCGTGTGGCGTGCCATGTGCCAAGTAATGTGTTTGCGGATGCAGCATTTCTTCATGACGGTACGTAGTATCATTTTGCAGGAATTATAGGACGGAACGGGAAAGACACGCCCGTCTTCGCACAGGCCTTTGTATTTCTTCATGATTTGAAGGGGAATGTCAAGCAGGCGAACATTCGTTTCCACACCGGTCTTTTGCCGATGGGTGTGTATCCATACGCTGCCGTCGAGCGGGTTGGATACGATATTTTCCTCCCGAAGGTTCTTCAGGTCTATGTAAGCCAATCCCGTGAAAGCGCAGAAGAGGAACAGATCGCGGATGAATGTCCGCTTGAAGTTCATCTTCGGAGCGTTGATAAGCTGTCCGAGTTCCTCCTTGGTAAGGAATCCTTTTTCCGTTTCCTCTTTCGGCACACTGCAGTCTGGGAATGGATAATGCATCAGCCAGCCGTTTTCTACCGCCCTGTGCAGCAGCATACGGACGGGACAGGAATATACCCAGACAGAGTTGCAATGCAGGTGTTTTTCTGCAAGCAGATAAGTCTCAAAATCGGTGATGAATGTTGGTTGAATTTCTTTCAATGCAATGTCACTCACATGATAGCGTGATTGCAGGAAGTCCTTTAGGTGACTGTATACGGCATGGTATTTCGTCAATGTGCTCTTTGCTTTCATGCCACAGTCGACTTTCTTGGCATAATCTTCCATGAAGTGGTCATAAATCTTTATGAGCGTCTGGCAGCGGTATTCCAAACCAAGGAAAACATTCCTGACTTTCTCGGCCGTGACAAAGCTGTCGCGCTCCATAATTTCCTGATAATGCCTCGTGATGGCTGCACGGAGTTTATCGAGTATCCGGTTGGTTTCCCGTGCCGTTACACTCTTGCCAACCGCACGACCACCCTTGATACCCCAGAGGTTTGAATCAATGGAGAGCTTGCAGCTGAACTGTGCCTGTGTTCCGTCCACGGTGATACGCCCCATGATAGGTGACGTACCGTCTTTCTTTACTTTGTCTTTCTTCAAATAGAAGATGACTGAAAATGTACTTCTCATTGCTTTTGTTCCTTTCGTTTGCAAAATTATTTACTGTGGAGCAGTTGTCCACTAAGCAAATCGAGGGGAACGCGGAATAAGAAACCGCTGGGTAGGAATTTTCGGCCTAACAGCCTATTTCAGAGCGAATTTCCTTGATTTTCCACCTGTCCATTCTTACCCTTGCAGGGGTTACGAATAGGAGACGGAACGCTGTCACAGTTTGGCATAAAGACCGTACATGTTTGGCTTTACGCTGCTTTCCAAAGTCCTTTTAAGTCCTTGATTGATAACTTTATCGCTTCATTTCTCCGTTTTTCATATTTTATATGTACTTTTAGGGGCTAAAAGTGCGTAATTGGGCATGAAAAAAATACGAGCAGGCAAACAAACTAGAAAGGCAAAATGGTACAAAATGTAGGTGTTGTTCTTGAAAATAGACAAAACATTGGGTGTTAAAGGTTATGAATAGTGGTTTTTTTCCTACTTTTTAGCTTATATTTTCGCTAGAACGAAGTGAGAATTAGAGCGGTATTGTAAAATAAAAAACAATAATTTAAGTTTTCGAGTTGGTAGGTTGGAGAGTTGATGAGTTGACTCATTTGGGTGTTGGTGGGTTTCCGTGAGTTTGATATGCCAATGATTTGATTTGCCTTGCACTCCGTATATGAGAGGAGTGCTTGTCTTGGCTTAACTACACTAAGTCAATAGAGCTCTCTCTATTTATGTTTCCATAAATTAGTGTTTAATATACAATGTCCGATTGGGAGCTAAATGCTCTATGTTGGGTATGCCTTTTTCGGGC